>JBEKWM010000004.1:0-231133 GCA_049513025.1 Sedimentisphaerales bacterium | reverse complement strand
CCAATATCAGTGATTACCAGTCCAACTGGGCGTCCAATAACACAGTAGTAAGGATTCTCGCCGATGAGACAGGCATCCCCGAGCCGGCGACGATGGCGTTGCTTGGACTTGGTGCGTTGAGCTTGATTCGCAGAAGACGCAGGGCGTAAAAAGCTCGAAAAGACAATCTGTTTTATAAAACAGAGGGCTGTGTCCAAACAACACAGCCCTTTTTATATTCAGGATTTTAACCGATATTAAGCCCGTTTTGTAATTTTGGTCAGGCGGCATCTTGGCCTTTTACGGGAAAAAGGGGACAGGCCGGCGAATTACTCCGGCTCCTGCTTTTGCATCAGCTCGATAATCTCGGATTTAACGGGCATCGCGTCCACCGACCCGAATTTGGTGCAGGCAAGCGCGCCCGCCGCCGATGCGAATCTGACGGCTTTCCGCAAATCGTCGCCTACCGCCAGCGCCGCCGCCAGTGCGCCGGCAAAGGCGTCTCCCGTGCCGGTGTGGTCAACCAGGTTGATTGGATAAGCCGGTATATGGTCGGCGTTGTCTCTGTCAACGACCATACAGCCGCGTCTGCCCATTGTTATCACCGCGGCAGCCGCGCCTCGGGCGACAAGGTCAGAGCCGACCATTTTGGCCGTGCGGATATTCGCGCTGGAGTGCTCGCTAATCAGCGACGCCTCGTAAAGGTTCGGTATCATCACATCGACCGAGAAGTATTCCGCGGGCAGCGACGTTTCAACTCCCGGGCTTGAAGGTCCCAGCACGCCCGCCGGGTCAAAGATGACCTTTTTGCCGTGCAGCTTGGCGATTGAGATTGCCTTGACCACCGCCTCTTTGGGCAGCCGTGCGTGAATCAGACACACGTCCGCCTCGGCTATCGCTCGCTCCGCCAGCTCGATGTCCGCCGGCACAAGCGCGCTGTTCGCCCCGTCGTATTGAACGCAGGTGTTTTCGCCTTTGGTATCCACCAGCGTCAGGATAACGCCCGTGTTTTTCGCCTGCGCGGTGAAGATGTATTTAGTGTTTACTTCGTATTGTTCTAATATGGCTTTTATCGTCGCGCCCAGTGGGCAATTGCTGATTTTGCTGACTAAATGCACTTCGCAGCCGCAGAGTGCCGCCTCGATGGCCTGATTGACTCCCGGCCCCGTCGCCGTCAACGATAGCGCCGTGCCTGTCGTCGTCTGGCCTGCTGTCGGCGTCTCTGCGCACTTTATCGCGAGGTCAACGTATGCGCTGCCGACAACGACTACTTTAGGATTCCTTTCCGACATATTCATTCCTCAAAGATTGCCCTATTTCCTGTGAGTATAACCGCCTCCGGGTTGTTTGCAACCATTTTTGTTTTTCTTCCGCAACCCATTTCGTAATTGTCATTCCCGCGACGCGGAGCGCAGCGAAAAGCCCGCTTATTGAGTTACCAGCTCGAACGGCTCAAATAGACCATACGAGATTGTATTATATTTGTTGCCTGCCGGCGGGCCGACAGGCGGAGCTTCTCTAAAAGCCGACGGACTGACCTGCCCCGGCGATTGCCTGCTGTGATGAAGCCCCAGCGTGTTCTTTAACGTCCCAATGACAATGACTTCTATTTCGTTATTGCCCTTCTTGATTTGACCCGTAATTTCGTACTGCCACGGCTGATGCCAGATATATCCCGCTTCTTTGCCGTTCACCAGTACCTTCGCGACGCTGCCGTACCAGTTAGTCAGCCGAACAAAACTCCTGTCTCCTGTCTGTCGCACGTTGAACTGCTGCTTGTACGACACGCCGTCTCCATAAAAAGGATACCCCTGTTTGTTCCACGGTCCCGGTTGCATCGGCTCATCACGCACAATCACAAAACCCGAGTCATTTGGCTCGACCCTGAAATCGCCCAGGACATAAATCGCCGCTATTTCATCATACACCGTAAAGGGACAGGCCTTTATCGTTACCTTGTTTTCGCCGGTCTTCACCGCCGAGCTTATATCTATCTTACCGAACGATTTGTCTAACCACCACGAACCCTGCTTTGCCTTGACCGACTTGCCGTTGCAGGTAATCGTGTATAACTCCGGCTTCTCAATCACAGCGTATATCGGCTTGGGCGTCCCGCCTCGGATTACAAAGTAATAATCTGCCTCAAACCCGCTGTCAGGGGCAAACTTCCTGCTTATCAGCTCATCGCCGAACTGCACCCCGTGGTCCCACGGATTTTCATTCATCCCGTATTTGGCAAATGTCAGTTGCGCTGCCTTGTTGTAATAAATTTTAGGAGTTGTCTTTTCACCCAGCGTAAGGTCAAGATAATCGAGCGTGAGGATGTTCGGGGCCTTGCGTTTGATTTTCATCGGCCCGGCCGGTTTAATCGTTGTCTCCACGACCGGCTTGGCTTCTGCCGGTTCAATCGGCTTATTGGAAATAAACAATAAAATACTGCCGGCCGGCGCAAGGTCGAATTGCGCCTTGACGCCGTGTTCGCTTTTTTCGAATACGTATGGCGAAATCTTCCCTGTCTCGGCATCCCACTTCTCGACGCCGCGACCCGCGGATTCAATCACGCCTTCGCACGCCGATTTGATGCTCGTGTTGACGGCAAAAACCAGCTCTCCGTCGTCTAACTTTCGCCTGTGATGAAACAGGATACCATTATTATCGTCCGATGTTTTAATAGAGAACCCGTCTTTTGACTGACTCAATAAGACCGAAGCTAAATCACCGGCTGCTGCCTTTTTGAAGCCGACGCTCTTTGCCAAAATTCCCGGCCGTTCGCTCGCCTGCCCATCTACCAGCGAAGGCGCATCGCCGCAGCACAACAACTGCCCTCCGTTGGCCGCGTATTGTTCCAGCAGTTCCATTGTCCTGCTGTTCAGGTTTTCCATTAGCGCCGGCAGCACAATCACGCTATAAGCCCGCCTGCCCACTTTCAAAGTCGCCCCGTCAACCGACCCGTTGCGACTAATCACGTCCTCGCATCCGATATCGAATTCAACCTGCTGTTTTGCGAGTGATACCACCATCCGCTGGAACTCGCCGCCGATTTTTTCAAGATAGCCCCTTTGGTTCGAATCCGGCTGATACATCCACGCCGTGCTCGTCGGCTCCATCACAAGTATCTCGTTGATTTGCTCACCCTGTGAAATGGCAGCCGAAAGGCGAGCAAAATAGCCGACGGGAACGTGATATCCCTCCCACCACGGTTCGTGATACGAAAATGACTGCGGATAATCCGCCTTTCTCGCTCCCCGGATACTTGCGTATGACAAATGCTGTGTCATTGAATTGATGCCGAGCGCAAACATCCAGTCCCCGATTCGCTTCATATCCTCGAATCGCAACTCCCACCCGGCTCCCCCGTATGCCTCGCAAAGTGTACGCTTTCTGCCTAATTGATTCGCCACACTTGCGATTTCCATCACCGAACGAACGTTGCCCACCTGCGCGTGAACGCCCTCGCTGTATTGATTGAACAGTATGTCGATGCCGGGCCTTTGCTGCCACGCGCTCATCGCCATATTGTCGGGACCCCTGTTGCATACCGGCCATTCGTGTTCCCAGTAATGCCCCGTAAATTCGAGATGGTTCTTCTCGCAATATTCGTAATATGGTCTGCCCCACCTCTCGATGAACAACTCAAGCACGCTCGCCTGGTAGTTGTGCCGCACCCGTTTCCATTCGCCCGTTTGCCGGACAAGCGAGGGCAGATTATCAATCAGCGAATAACCCCACCTTTTCTCGAAAACTTGCGGCAAATCATTCGACCACGCCTGCTCGCCCGCCGGTAAAATATGCGGCTCGTCCGTAAACACCCCCGGCACACGCTTCCCGAACTCTTCGCCGATTTGCCCTTTATACGCATCCAGCGTTAATTCGAGGAACTTATCCGTTACTCCCGCGGTCAGCAGGTTGACGTATGTTCTGTTGGCAAACATAGCCCCCGGCTTCGCCTGTATTACCCTCGCCACAAGACACGCCGACTGCTCGTTCATCTCGCCAACCTTTACTTTATCGATTATATTCTCATAATTCTCGCCGTTGCGACGATAAACCCCGATGATATCCCCGGACAATTTATTCGGCCGGCTTGCCTCCTCGATTTTCAACCCTATTCCTCTCGACTCCGGCATCTCCTTCGGCACAAAACCGCCCGCAAAACCCGACGGATACGAATTCTCGTCGTAAATCCATACCTTTATTCCCAGGCGATTCGCCTCCGCCAAAGCCACCTTCCACAGCCGAAACCACTCTTCCGACAAATATGGCGTAACCAGCCCCGGCCTCGGATGTATGAACACCTGTTTTACCCCCTGGCCCGCCAAATCTCGCAGCGTTGTAACGACCAGCTCATCGGTCATCGTATCGTTCCACACCCAGAATGGTGCCGAACTATACTCCGCCGGCGGATTTGCGAATACCGCCCTGACGTTCGCCGAATCCGCCGACTTCGCGCTATCAGCCCCCGTAAATACGACTGCCGACAAAACAACCAGCAATACGATTGCCCTGCTCATAAATTCATTACCCCCGCCAGAACCCTCAATAAAAATCCCGCTTGTGAAGCGGATACCCCGGCCCGCAATACGACATATTATATTAACGAGCGATGACTCTTGACTAAGCACGCAGTGCGAATGACGCGATACGAAGAACAAAAAAACTGGGCCCGGAAGGGATCGAACCTTCGACCAATGGATTATGAGTCCACTGCTCTACCGCTGAGCTACGAGCCCTGACGGTGTCTTTATACGCATTAAGGGATGTTTTTGCAAGACAATTTGGGCGTTTTGCTGATGTATGGGGTCTTGAGTCCGGTGTCTTGTGTCTGTTTATTACTCAACCAGCAGGTTCGCGGTAACTGCGTCGGGGCTGTCCTGCATAATGTCGTCGTTGAGAGTGCCGACCGATTTGAGATGCGATATGCCCGCCAGCTTCCTCGTATCGATAAGCCGGGCGCCTTTGGCCGCTATCTTGCGAAACGCGTGCCTTGCCTTTTGTTTGTCCTGTGCCCCGACCGCATCGACCACAACGGTAACTCGCTTGCCTCGCTGCAACAACCCCAGCGCCGTCGCCTCAATAGCTCCTTCCGCACAGGCGCCTATCAGCACAAATTCATTTGCGCGGATTTCGCTCAGCAGTCGGTCTATCCTCGGCTCATCAAACGGGTCTAAGCACCGCTTGTGCAGAATAATCTGTCGATACTTCCTCAGCAAATCCACCGGCAAGTCCGTGTTGTTGTCCGCCGCGAAGCTCGCCCGGTTGCTCAAAAGCGTGTAGTTGATTTTCTCCATCCCTTCCGTCCCATCCACGCAGAACCCGCCGTTGTTCTCAGGACGAACCTCGCATATTGATACGACCGGAATTTTCCTGGCACGGGCAAAAGCTATTACCCTTCTGATGTGGCTTAGAACCCTTCTGCGATTACCAACACGCGCCCTGCCGCTATCCACGAAAAAGTCCATCTGCGTGTTGATGTCTATCAAGACCTGCTTGCGACGAGTTTTCATCAATTGCCGTATCATTTTGGCAACCTTCTCTCTAAAACGCCGCTCTCTTTGAGCTTTACTCCTGGCCTTGGGCTCCTACTAATAATTACGTCCAAAAGCCGTTCCTGGTGCAAAAATTTATCCAATAAAATTTTGTCCTCTCTCACAACCCAGCCATTCTCAATATCGATTAGCCATGACATTGACTTTAAGCCCTTATTTTGCCGTTTTTACCCCGCCCAATACTGAGGTTTGGCAAAACCCTGTCGATCCCTTATAATAAAGTCCACTATCAGCCAAAATGTTACAAAAACTGGGCTTATACTGATTGGTTATCAAAATGTCAAGACAATTAAATCACTATCCTAAATTCGTCCTTGAGCACCAAAACCCGCCTGTCAAGGTTAATTTCGGTGATATTTTCGGACGTTTAGCCCCCGTCCACATCGAGATTGGCTCAGGCAAGGGGACATTTTTGGTAAACCAGGCAAGATGCCAGCCCGATGCCGATTTTATCGGGATTGAATGGGCTGGCAAATATTACCGTTTCGCAGTTGACCGACTTGGCAGATGGAACCTGACTAACGTCCGTATAATCCGCACCGATGCCGTCCGTTATATCGCCGAATGTGTCCCTGATTCCTCCGTCGATTGCTTTCACTTTTACTTCCCCGACCCCTGGCCCAAAAAACGTCACACCAAAAGACGCTTCATCAACGACGCCAATACCGACCAGCTCATCCGCTGCCTCAAACCTGCCGGCGAAATCCGCGTCGCCACCGACTTTGGGGAATACTTCGAGCAGATAAAATCCGTGTTTGTATCGAAAGCCGACCAGCTTGAACGAATCGATTTTCTCCCCAACGCCGGCGCTCAAATCGGCGAATGGGTCGGCTCAAACTTCGAACGCAAATACCTCAAGGAAAACAGACCTATCTTCACAATAGCCGTCAGAAAACGCGGATAACTCCAATCGGCAGCCTGCCGCGAGCAAAGTCAAGAGGGCAGCAATCACTACAGCCCCATCCGCTCAATGCTCTTCAAAAACTGTGCGTACATTTCAATGGACCCTACACACAGTGCCACCGTAACCGCGATAATGATAACCGTCCAGATTACCTTGCTGGCAACGCTGTATTGCGGATTATACAACACCAAAGGCAGCGCAAGCGGCCCGAAACACAATATTGAGATAACGACAAACGACGTCTTATGATACCATTTGACGTTGCCGCCCTTCTTTAGGTTTTTCAATTCCGCGTCGATTAAAAACTCGCCGCAGTGTTTGCACTTTACCGCCTCATCCTGAATTTCTTCCGCGCAAAACGGGCACTTTTTCATGTTATACCCCTATATGCTTCTCGGCATTTAGGACTGTGCTTTCCTAAAATACATTTCGGCGTTCTTTGTGCCAACCGATAGAAAAAACGCTGTATTCCGCCCGGCTTTCTTGCGATACATTAACGACGCTATGCGCTACGGCATTTTTTTTCGCAGTTGTCTATTTTTTGCTCGCCAGGAGATTTGCCATAAGCTATAATACCCACAATCAGCGGGTCTAACATGCTGGAAGATCTTTCGCTGTGAATATAAATGAGGTTGTTTACGAGCTTAAAAAATATACCAACACTGCGAATAGGAAATCTTGAAACCAGGGTTCCGATTATTCAGGGTGGAATGGGAGTCGGTATCTCTCTGTCAGGTTTGGCCTCGGCTGTCGCGAATGCTGGCGGCATCGGCGTTATCGCCACCGCTGGAATAGGCCAGCTCGAGCCGGATTCCCACACGAATTTCAATGAAGCGAACAACAGGGCGCTGCGAAAAGAACTTGCCAGGGCAAGGGCCAAAACCAACGGAATCATCGGCTTGAATATAATGGTCGCCCTCTCGGATTTTGACGACCTCGTCCAGTGCGGCGTAGATGAAAAAGTTGACCTCCTTTTTCTCGGCGCCGGGCTTCCGATAAGACTTCCCAAAACGCTCCCCCTTGATGCCCTTGGCTCGCTGCACACAAAGTTTGTCCCTATCGTATCCTCAGACAGGGCCGCGGAGCTTATATTCAAATCCTGGGCCAAACACTTCAATCATGTCCCCGACGCCGTTGTCGTCGAAGGCCCTCTTGCCGGCGGACACCTCGGCTTCAGAAAAGAGGATATCACTGACCCCGAACATGCCCTGGAAAAATTAGTGCCCCCCGTTATCTCCGCGATAAAACCTTACGAGCAGAAGTTCCAGAAAAGTATCCCTGTCATCGCCGGAGGCGGCATATATACCGGCGCGGATATCTATAAATTTATGCAGTTGGGCGCCAGTGCCGTGCAAATGGCGACAAGATTCGTCGCGACCTTCGAATGCGACGCCTCCGATGAATTTAAACAGGCCTTCCTCCGCTGCACAAAAGACGACATCATCATTATCGACAGCCCAGTCGGCCTGCCAGGCAGGGCCATACGCTGCGAGTTTCTCGACAGGATCGCCTCAGGCCAAAAAGAACCCTTCCAGTGCCCCTGGAAATGCCTTAGAAGCTGCGATTTCAAAAACGTCCCTTACTGCATTGCCCTCGCGCTGACCCGCGCCAAAAACGGCGACCTAAAACACGGTTTCGCCTTCGCCGGCGCAAACGTCTATAGAGTGAACAAACTCGTCTCCGTAAAAGACCTCATCGATGGCTTAATGGAAGAGTATTCCAGTTGCTGCGCCCCCGCCGGCGTTCACGCCAGATAAAAACCCCTCGCAACGCGGGTTCCCGCACTTTTACCGGTCTTAAGCTTATGTAATGTTACAACAGTCGTTAAGTTACCCCTGCCAAATGCCGAAAATAACGATGCGCCATTGCAACGCGTCCGAATATATGACGCGGGTCGCAATCACCAGCGAAGAGAGGGACTTAAAACAAAATTATTGCATGGTGAGCAGAAAATTTATGGCTGATAGTTCCAGGAGAAAGTTCATTATAATCGCCTTTGTGACAGGTATGTCTATAGGCCTGCTCTTCGCTTCCCTGTCATTTATCAACTCACAATGCAAAAACAGCAAATACAACCTTCTGTATTTTACCTCCACACAGGCAAAGCTGATTTCCTCAAACGTCAAATGCGCACTGTCCTTTGAGGACGCCAAAGACGCGAACGGAATTCTCGAATCCCTCAAAACTCAATGTAATATCGTCTTCGCCGGCATCTACGATTGCAACGGCAAACTCTTCTCCTCCTACCATCGCGATGACGTCAGGAACAAGGAGTTCAAACTGGTGCCCCCTACAAAGGCAAAATTCGCCTCTCGCGACGGCTACATGGTTGTCTCCGAACCCGTCATTCACGATCACCAGCTCCTCGGCACCGTCTGCCTCTGGGCCCAGCCTTAATCACTTCCTTATTCGCCTGCCTGCCCCCGCGCTTTGCTTCGCAAAGCGAAGCAATGGGGTGCGTGAAAGCAGCGGGCCTGCTTTTCGAGTTCTCGCCGTAGTTTTTAATTTTGCACCGTCAAAAACCTCGACTGTTGGGGCACTCTATAAGTATATACTTATATACCATCACATAACCCCCGTGGATTTAACACTTCCCCCTCGGCCCCTTCTCCCGTCACCCCCGTAATCCTCGCCTTCACAATCTCATTTTTATTAAATCGACAATTGACAATCGGCAATCGACAATCTTTTGTTAATTTGACTATGAAGTATCTCTCGCATCTCCCACTCGGCGGATTGTTGTTTTCCAAAAGTACTTCGCACGTTTCTCCCACAAACTGCTCCACAAATTTTCGGCCAAGCTCATCGCTTACTTTCCGCAGAATCTGTGCCCGTTTTTTAATAACGTCCGCTGGCAATCTGCCTTTCAGCTTCGCCGCTGCCGTTCCCGTCCTCACCGAAAACGGAAAAACGTGAATCTTCGAAAACCCCGCCCACTTCGCCAACTCAACCGTCTGCTCAAAATCCTCGTCCGTCTCGCCCGGAAATCCCACGATAATATCCGCCGTAATCGCGGGCCTGTCCAATCGCTTCTTTATAAGTTCAATTTTTGCCCGCAGTTCCGCCGCGTCATACTGCCGACACATTCTTTTCAATGTTGCGCTCACCCCCGATTGCACCGACAAATGAATATGAGGCATAATATTCTTATGCGCACAAAAAACGTCCAGCAATTCCTCACTAATATCCCCCGGCTCCAAACTACTCACCCGTATCCGCAATAACCCCTCCACCCGCGCCAGCGCCGTTAATAAATCTGTTAATTTCTCATTGTTTCCGCATTCTTCATTCTCAATTCTTAATTCTAAATTCTCACTTCTCCTGCTCTCCTCCTCACCTGTTCTCCTCACCGTTTGTCGCCCATAGGCACCCAAACACACTCCCGTAACCACAATTTCCTTATGCCCAGCCGCCACAAGGGCCCTTGCCTCACTAACCGCCTCATCAATCGACTTGCTTTGAACATCAGGCCTCACTTTAGGTACAATACAATAGCTGCAAAGGCCGTCACAGCCGTCCTGGACCTTGAGGAACGCCCTTGTATGCCCCTTGAAACTGGTTAATTGTGGCAATTTGGGATATTTGGCGGATTTAGCCATTCCATCCTTGATTTTTGAGCCGTTTTTTGCTTTAATAAGGGGATTACCGCCGATGATAATGTGGGCGATTCTTTGCGCCAAATCGTCTCGGCTGCTGATGATATGAATGTTATCGCCGTCGCAAGGGGGGCTTTCCCGGCTGTTCATCGCCGGAAGACACCCGCAGACGACCCTTACGCCGGCAGGATTGGCCTTTAACGCTCTTTGTATATATTGCCTGCTCTTGGCTGACGCGGTCCCTGTTACGCAACAGGTATTTATCACGGCTAAATCGGGCTTCTCACCCGAAACCGCCGCCGACAAACCCAGCTCCTCAAGAAGCTGGGCTATCTGCTGCGATTCGTACTGATTCACTTTACAGCCAAGCGTATATATGGAAAAAGTTCTCATAGCTCCTATAATAATATAGTTCTTTGTGTTATACTATTTGCGTTGGCAGGCGAAAACAAGTCCCAGTTCGCTGGGGCAGGAGGCGTAGTTTATGGCGGAAAGAATCGGGTCGGTCTGGGCCATCGACATCGGAAATACCTCGCTCAAGGCGCTCCGCCTTAGCAACGAATCCGGCACCCTCGAGGTCATCGGCTTCGACAATATCACCCACGGAAAAGTCCTCTCCGGCGCAGGAATCAAAGACCAGGAAAAGCAGGAGCTTATCGCTATCTCGCTTCGTCAGTTTGTCCAGGCCAACGACCTCGGCAGAGACGAAATCATCGTCGCTGTCCCAAGCGCAAACAGTTTCGCTCGTTTTGTCAATCTCCCGCCCGTCGAGCAAAAAAGAATCCCCGAAATCGTAAAATTCGAAGCCAGCCAGCAGATTCCTTTTGATATCAACGAGGTCGCATGGGATTGGCAATTGATGACGGAGGCGGGGGCGGTGGAGGCGAAGGTCGGGATATTCGCGATAAAAAACGACGTGGTGACGGCGGAGCTTGAACATTTCAGCAGAGAGAACCTGGAGGTTACATACGTTCAGATAGCGCCGATGGCGCTTTATAACTATATTTTTTACGACAGGCCTGATTTGATGCGGTCGGATACGCAGGCGACGGTGGTGCTGAACATCGGGGCGGAAACTACCGACCTTGTTGTCTGCACGAAATCGGACGTCTGGCAGCGGACGATAGCGATGGGGGGCAACGCTTTTACCAAGGCGATAGCGGACACGTTCAAGCTGAATTTTGAAAAGGCGGAGAAGCTCAAGCGGACCGCGCCAATGAGCAAATACGCCAGGCAGATTCTTCAGGCGATGAAGCCGGTGTTCACGGACCTGGCGTCGGAGATTCAGCGTTCGCTCGGTTTTTATACCAGTTCGCACTCGAATGTGAAGCTGGCGAGAGTTATCGCGCTGGGCGGCGGCACGAAGATGCGCGGTTTGCTCCAGTACCTTCAGCAGAGCTTGCAGATGCCGATAGAGCGGCCAGACGCGTTCAAGCAGGTCGGGATAAACGCGTCGGTTTCGGCGGCGAAGTTCCATGAAAGCATATGTGATTTTGGCGTTGTGTACGGGTTAGGGGTGCAGGCGCTTGGTATTGGGCGGATAGAGAGCAATCTGTTGCCCCGGAGCATAGCAAAGTCAATGGTATGGGCAAGTAAGACGAAGTTTTTTGTGCTGGCGGCGTGCCTGATATTAGTGGCGTCGGTGCTGGCGTTTGCAAGGACGCTTATAGACCGCGCCAGCTACACCAGCAAGGTATCGCAGAGAGAGACAACAAAGTTGGTGCTGGATGCCGCAAAGAAGGCCCAGAGCGACCTAAAGGCCGAAGAGACCAGGACTGGCGAGTCGGAAGCGGTGATAAAAAAGGAGTTCGATTTGTTCAAGTATCGTGATATGGTGCCTTTGCTGTACCAGAAGTTGATAGGGACGCTGCCGAATGCCAGAAGCAACCCGGAGCAGGCGGAGCTTTACCGTGCTTTTGCCAGCGGCAACGCGGAGACGATAAAAGAGAAGTTTCCGGACCGCAGGGAGCGCAAGCAGATTTTTGTAACCGGGATGTCTGTTTACTATACGCTGGACATCGGGAACGCTCAGTTCGGGGCGATGGGTTTCGAGAAAGGTCTTGATTCCAGAGATACGCTCGGAGACGCAGGTTCGGGCGGTCAGATGGCGTCGAGAGATATGATGATGAGGGGCGGGGGCGGACGAGGCGGGGCGCCGAGTAGATATTCGCCTACGATGCGAGGCAGGAGGGTGGGGGCAACGCGGCCGATGGGGCCGGGCAGCGAGTCGGCGGCTCACGGTTTTGTAGTAACGATTTCCGGTTACAGTCCGTATAAGACAATTACCGAACTACTCGACCCTGTTAAAGTGCAGGACGATCCGAATAAGTGGGGATTAGTCACCCGGCTTGTGCATTTGGACAGTATGTTTGATGGCAACAGTCCCTTTGAGCTTTATAAGAAGACGGACAAACAGCATTTTGACCTTCAGACCGGAGAAGTGGATTTGGAGGCGGAGATACCTCCGGGTATCGGCGTAAAAAAGAACATTGAGGGCAAGGGCAATGTGATTATTGACCCGATGACCAACGAGATTATCTGCAAGGTTACGAATACCGATGATGGTGGCAAGAAAGTTGCGAAGGTTAACGATTCCTGGTTTGTGCTGAATTTTAAGTTGAAGTGGAAGGATGCACCAGGAGCGTTTGTTGAAGAGGGCAGCGGCAGCCCAGAGGCGGCGCCAAGTGCGAGCCCGCCACCGCCAAGTCCTGCCAAAGCACCCGCTTTGCGGAAGAAAACCAACGCGCCCAAATTGAGGGGGGGGGATGAGTGATGGGCAAGATTGACTTGTCTAAATTGAAGGATTTAATGAAGGGGCTGGGGGGATTGCGGGTGTATCTCGTGTTGATTTGGCCCGCGGTGATACTTTTGGCGTGCGGCGTGGTTCTGACTGCGGCTTGGCTGATGGGCAGCAGTTTAAAACAGAAGGCGGACAGGGAAAGTGTGCCGATGGGCAACCAGGTAAGGGAAATGTTGAAAAAGTTGCCCGCCGCCGGTCAGGCGGAGGTGGAGAGACAGTATCAGGATGCATACCGGCAGGACGCGAACCTGATAAAGTTGTTATCGGTAGAGAGTGCTCAACGTGAACTGCTCAGTTACGACATATTTCCGCAGCCGAAGGATACTTCGATGTTGCTGTTCACCAGGTTTGGCGCCAGGTTTCGTCAGGGGGTTGAGGGTTTGATAGCGAAGGTCCGTGGGGGCGATTGTCCCAGTGCGGAGGAGTTGAATACCGCCAAGCAGACAGGGAGAAGCCCGGGGTTTTTCGGGTTGAGCGGAGCGGGTGGGGCATCGTCAAGGATAGTCGAGGAGATTTGTCATGCCAGGGCCAAGTCGGTGTCCGTATATGCGGATCCGGAAACTGTGAGCGGGTACGATTTCTGGAAGGCATATCAGTACTCCAATATGGATGACAGTGTCAAGGACTGCTGGTTCTGGCAGGTTGGTTACTGGATAATTGAGGATGTGTTTTCGACGGCAGGGACGATGAATGCCGGTTCGAGTAGCGTGATTACGTCGCCTGTAAAGCGTGTGGAGGGAGTCGGTTTTGTGACGCCGGGTGCTCTTTTGAGCGTTGGAACCGGGAAAACATCTCAGGAGCGACCGAAATACGTAACCAAGCCGGAGGAACAGTTGACTGAGTCGTTCACTGGTCGAGTGAGCAACGAGAACATAGACGTGGTGCATTTTAGTATGGTGGTGGTGTTGAGCAGCAAGGCAATAATACCTTTTATGCGGGAGTTGTGCAGCGCCAAGGAGCACGGGTTTACGGGATTCACGGGCCAGGAGTCGGCGAAGGTATTCAAGCACAATCAGATAACCATTTTGGAGAGCAGGGTAAAACCGGTGGATTTGACGTCGGCTGACCATCGGTATTATAGATATGGGTCGGACTCGGTTGTCGAAGTTGAACTGGTTTGCGAATACATATTCAACAAGAAAGGGTATGACGCGGTAAAGCCGGAGTTGATAAAGAACCCTGTGGCAAAGACAGGCGTTTAGGCGGTGTAGCTGGGCAGGTTTGGGGTCTTGGAACTATGATTAGAAAACAAAGTAATTTCATAGATGAGCATATCGAAAAGGTGGCGCTGGTAATAGGCGGCCTGGCGGCTATCTACGTTTTGTATGCGTTTGCGCTGCGAGGCCCGGAATTGATTTTCGACAACCAGAAGTTTCGTCCCGGTCAGCTTGACATATACATAGCGGAGCAATCTGAGAAACTTAGAGAGCAACTGGCGCGGGACCCGATTCCCAAGCCCCCATATGTGCCCCAAAGCGTTATTTTTCTGGCGAAGATAAATTCGGTGCTGGACAAGGACTTGAACGTTCTGTGGCCGGTGCCGAGTTCGGTGGAGATGATGGTAGATAAGAAGTACCGCATGCCCGTGATTGGTTCCGTGAATGATGTTTCCGTGGAACACATAAGGGCAGCGGCCTATATGCCGAAAGTTGCGGTTACCGCGGAAAACGTCGGGTCAGAAGAGACGTATGAGCCGAACGACCTGGATTTGGTCACCGTTCAGGCGAGTTTCGACCTTGCGCCGTTAATAGACGGTTTTCAGGAGTGCTTTGCGGGCAAAGAGGTTCCTGAAGGGTGGCGTGATGCTGGTTTGGTCAAGCCGGTGTTTGCGGCGGTTCAGTTACAGAGGCAGCGTTTTGGTGATAATGGTGAGTGGGGCCAGTGGGAGGATGTGCCCCGCGTGAAAATAGACCCAGAGAGAGACGACTACAAGATAATAGAGGATGTAAACGGTCTGCCGAGCGGCGGGGTTATGGTTCAGTTTGCGAAGTTCAGCGACCCGCAGATACAGGTTAAATTACTGCAGCCGGAGCCGTATAAGATAGCGTCGGCTGACGACGATTGGCTGCCGCCTTTGCTGCACAAGAAGTTTTTGACGGTTCGGCGAGAGAAGGAGGCGCAGGATCGGCGGGAGACGATAGCGACGGAGCGTGAGGCAAAGGTAGCGGAAGAACGTGACAAGACGGCGGCGCGGCCGGCGAGAGAGGATCACGTGGTGGCAGAAAAACCCCGTAGCACGACTGCAGGCGGCACCGGGTACCGGGGAGGGGCGGCAGGCGGCGGGGGCCGAGGTGGAATGGAAATGGGGATAGGCGCAGCTCGCAATCCTTCGAAAACGACGACGGCCAAGCCGGACAGGACACCGGAGCGTGACCGGCGGACTGAATCGACAACGGCGGCTGAGCAGAAAAAGGCCGCCAAGCCGGTGGTGACAGAGGCGACGATATACGACGAGATGAGAAAAATGCTGCTGACGAGAAAGGATATCAGCAAGCTGCGTGAGACGATAACATTCTGGGCCTATGATGATACCGCTGAGCCGGGCGCAAGTTATCAGTATCGTATTCGGCTTGGGGTGTTCAATCCCGTGGCCGGGACCGGCCAGGTGCGTGAGGAAGACGCCGAGAAGGACAGCAAGGTGATATTATGGAGCGAATTTTCGGATGTGACGGACGCAGTGGCGATACCCAAACGGCTGTATTTCTTCCCGGTAAACGTTCAGGAGGCGGCCATGGCGGCGGAGGTGCAGGTTTGCAGGTACGTGCTGGGCTATTGGCACAGTGAGCCGTTTATGGTCAAACGCGGGGACGTGATAGGCAGGGTGGCGAAGGTCGAGCCGAGCGATAAAGATAAAATCGCAAATGTGAAACTGCCTGAGATGATAGATTATGCTACGGGGGCGGTTGTGGTGGACATGGTAGCGATGAACGACTGGTTCGGGGACAAAACTCTTCAGTCGCGGCAGTATTTTGATATGCTGTTCAGTTTTGACGGGACGAGAGTGGAGAGATTGCCGGCGAAACAGATGTACTGGCCTGAGGAACTGCGTTTGAAGTATAGCGAGCTGAAGACGCTTGAGAAAAAGCCCAAGGAGCCATGGCGCGCCTGGGGCAGCACCGGCACGTCGGAAGGGCAGCAGCGTGCTGTGCCCGGGGATCGTATGAGAGGGCCGATGGACAGGGGCGGCCAGATGGAAGATAATATGCCGAGGAGAGGGCCGCCGCAACAGTAAGAGCGAGGGAATTATCCGCGAGGGCAAGTCGTGGTAAGGACAACACCACCATCATTTGTGACAAGGATATCATCTTCAATCCTGATGCCGAGGCGTCCTGGGATATAAACGGCCGGCTCGATTGTAATCACATCGCCCGTCTGCAATGTTCCTTTTGTTTTGCCTGATATGGTGGGCAGTTCGTGTACCTCCAGGCCAAGTCCGTGCCCGGTTCCGTGGCCGTAAACAGGGAGGTCGGCTTTTTTTATTATTTCCCTCGCGGTTGTGTCGACCTGGTTGATTTCGACTCCGGCTTTGACCATTCTTATGGCGGCGGCCTGTGCCTGTTTTACAACGGCGTAAACTCTTGTATACAGCCCGCCGGCGGTTCCCACCGGGAAGCATCTGGTCAGGTCACAGCAGTAGCCGTTGTGCCGCGCGCCGAAATCGATGAGGACGGTATCATTTTTGCGTAATTTGCGAGAGGTGGGCTGGTGATGAGGTCTTGAGGCATTGGGACCGAACGCGACAATTGTTTCAAAGCTGTTTGTGCCTCCGGCTTTTCTGATTTCAAAATCGACAATTCCCGCCAGCTTGTTTTCCGTCAGGCCCGGTTTTACCTGTCGAAGCACACGCTCGAAGGCCCGTGCGGCGATTTTGGCGGCGGCTCGAATGGCCAAAACCTCTGAGTTATCTTTTTTCCGGCGTGCCGATTCGACGATACCTTCGGCGGCCTTCAGTCGGCAGGACAGGTTTTTCTTCAGCAACTGGAAATTAGTGAGCGATATTGATTTTTCGACGGCGGCGGTTTTTATTCCGCGTCGATTCCGCAGCAGTTCGGCGATTGCTTTGCCCATTGCCTCTTTGCGTTCAACAATCCTGCAGAATCGGCACTGGGCCGCGGCCTGTTCGGTGTACCTGCTGTCGGTTACGAGTATAACCGCTCTTGGCAAAACCACCGCCCAACTGTCGTCACCGGTAAAGCCGGTCAGGTAAGTTACATTGGCTGGTTTTGTGGCGATAAGGCAATCGGCCTTTAGCCGGGCAATTCCGGCCCGGATACCCCTGAGCCGGACTTTATGTGTATGGCTGTCCATTTCGCAAAATTCTCCAGTCAAAAACCTGCTGCCAGTATTAACAGCGCGGACGGGAAAAATAAAGATTTTTTCCGCGTCGATTTAGAGAAGAGGGGAGTTTTTTGTATATTTTATTTGAGCAGGTTTATCCGGCTGGGGGGAGCCGGTTAAAAATAGAGCGTATCGCCTCGCAATTATAGCCGGGGCCAAAGGTGCATAATTTCAACGCCTCATTTCACCTGAAACAGGACGGCGAAAGTCGCCCTGTTTTTTTATGTCTTGCCCGTCCGGCGGAAAGCCATTACAATGTTGCCCTTTGAACCGTCCAGCTTTTTCAAAGGTAAATTGATTCTATTATGCTACTGCCAATTCGCACAAGCGTCAGGTCATCCAGGACACCCTACGCCAATTACGCCATCATAGCCGTAAACGTAGTCGTATTCCTGTTACCTTACTGGCCCGATGAGCGGGTGAGAGAGATTCTGCGACACTGGACGGAGCAGTTTGTTTTCACGCCTGCTCACCCGTTTTTGTGGCAGTTCATAACATACGCTTTTCTGCACAGCGGTTTTCTGCATATTTTCGGCAACATGTTCTTTTTGTACATATTCGGCAATAACGTAAACGATAAACTCGGCCATTTCGGTTACACTTGTTTTTACCTGGCGGGCGCGGTGTTCAGCGCGGTCGGCCACACACTGATAAACAGCAATCCTGTTATGGGGGCAAGCGGCGCGGTGGCAGCGGTGACAGGGGCATATCTTGTGCTGTTTCCGCAGACCCTTATAACTATCGTTTACTGGTTCATCTTCATCGGCACGGTTGATGTTCCGGCCATTTACTTTATCGCGTTCAAGATGATTATTTTCGATAACGTCATCGGGCGATATACGTCCAACGTTGCATACGACGCGCATCTTGCGGGTTACTCGTTCGGCATCGTTTCGTCGCTGCTTCTGCTGACGACGGGGTTGCTTAGCAGTTCGCAATTCGACCTTTTGGCGATGCTCAAGCAGTGGAACCGCCGGCGCATATACCGCGACGCGATTTCCACCGGCTACGACCCATATACCGGCATGGGCGGCAAAAAAAGTATAACAGCGAGAGATGTAACAAAGCCGGGGCCTGATGAGCCGCAGATTAGGCAGTTACGCGAGGATATCGCCAACAGCGTTTATCGGCACGACCTCCAAACGGCCGCTCAACAGTATCTTAATCTTATGTTGCTCGATAGCGGGCAGATTCTGCCTCGCCAGCATTTGCTCGATATCGCCAACCAGCTTGCCAGCGAGGGTGAATACAACAATGCTGCGTCGGTTTACGAAAAGTTTCTCACTCACTACGCAAATTACGAGCATATTGAGCAGGTCGAGCTGATGCTGGGGATAATATATTCGCGGTATCTTGAGAAGTTCGACCTTGCGCTGAATCATTTGCGCGTCGCCGAGAGGAAAATTGTCGACCCCGCCCAGTTATTGATGTGCCGGTCTGAAATCGAAAAACTGCAGAACCGGTAGTTGTCCGTTTCTACTTTGGCACCATCATGTGCATCCAGTAAGCCAGGCAACCCGTCCAGGCCCATATCGCCGAGGAGGCGAACAATACGAGCGAGCCAATGATACGCAGGCCATTTTTGTCGCTTTGCCAAACCACGAGCGGCGAGAAAATACCGCATATTCCGCTCAATATAAATCCGATGCCCGACAAAGTCGGATGCGTTGTCAGACCGAGGTTGATTATCCGAACGCCAAGAAGCACTGCTGCCGCACCTGCGAAAACGGCGTATATCGACAAAGGCAAAAGTTCCCATCTTTTAGCTAATGCCAAAGCCAGGCCGAGTAAAAGCACACCAAATAACACCGACATCTCGCCGTATGCCGAGCTATACGGTTTAGGCAAAGGCCAGGTGAAGGTAATCGCAAATCCGCCTATCGCGGCGACAAGGCCGCAGATTGCGAACGCAGGGACCCATCGGCCGGTATCTTCCGGCGAATCCAAATCACGCCAGACGAAACAGCCGAGCAGGAACAGTCCGGCAGCCATATTTATCAGCATCAGCGTCAGATAATCTATCATCATAATTTTGCCTCCTAATCTCTATACCTGTGCTTTTGAGAAAAGCGATTTCGAGTTACCCGAAATTGTAGTGCTTTTTGACGGCCTTTTTAACTTGCCATTTGCATTCGAGGTCAACGGGGAAGATGACGAAATCGCCGGGGCCGAAGCTGACGGATTCTTTGCCGTCGGTTACGGTTACGTCGCCTTCAAGTATCAGGCAGGTTTCCTTTTCGGTATAGGCCCAGTCGAATTCGCTCGGTTTGCAGGTCCATATCGGCCAGGTCTTGCATTTTTTCTCTTCCTCTTTGCTCGGCTTTCGCACCACCACGTCTTTTATCGTAGGCATATTTCGCTCCTTTATGGTTTGTCTCGGTTTCGCTGGGGGTATTATATCCCGTCTGTCGTCTTTTGCAAACCCGCCGGCGAATTTCGTTTAATCATTCTGGCAAAATGGGCTGGTTTGCTTTACATTATTCGTTTTCTAAATCTACGCATTGAGCAATGAATTATGAACAATGAACAACTAATCGCATTTAAGGCGTGGTTTGATAAATTCGTCGCGGGGTTTTATGGCGATAACGAATATATCAACGCCAATATAAAACTAAAGGAAGAGCACAGCGGGCGGGTCTGTTCGGAGATGCTTTACCTTGCGGACCAACTGCACCTTGAAGGCAATCAGCGATTACTGGCTGAGACGATTGCACTACTTCACGACGTGGGGCGATTCCCGCAATTTCTCAAATACCAGACATATAACGACCCGAAAAGCGTTAACCACTGTCTTCTCGGTCTTGAGGTTCTGCAAAAAGAAAATATCCTGGCGCAGTTGTCGGATGATGAAAGGCAAATCATCGAGACAGCAATTCGCTATCATGGCGAAAAGGAACTGCCGAATAATCTGGCGGGTGATACGCTGTTATTATCTCAAATGATACGCGACGCGGACAAGTTGGATATTTTTAACGTGGTTATAAAGGCGTATATTCAGCAAAGAGATGACCCGGATAATTTCAAGCTCGAAATGGAGATGCCCGATGAGCCGAGGTGCACGCCTGAGGTGCTTGACGCGATTCTTACGGGAGGGCGAATCGATTATAAGGCGTTAAGAACCATGAATGATATGAAGTTATGTGTACTCGGCTGGGTTTATGATGTGAATTTTGTTCCGACGCTTAGCCGATTAAAACAGAGGCGACACCTCGAAACTATTTTTGAATTCCTGCCTGATATTCCCGATATCCGCAAAGTCCGCGAGAAAATCTTCGCTTACGTCGAAGACAGGATAAGCCGGGGCGGGTAATTCCCGATTCCGCATCTGCGCTTGACGAAAAGGGGTCGGCGGATTAGCATACTGCACCGTCCATAAATGATTGAAAGGGCATTCGATGGGAGCAGTATTGCAGACGAAAATAGGGAGCGTTGAGCCGAAAAGAGGGAAAGTGCGGGATGTTTATGATTTGGGCGATAAGCTGTTAATCGTCGCGACCGACCGCATAAGCGCGTTTGACGTCGTGATGGCCAACCCCATTCCGAAAAAGGGCATTGTGCTGACGCAGATATCGCTTTTCTGGTTCGAGTTTTTGTCATCTTCCATAAGTCATCACCTTATCGCGACCGACGTGAGCAAGTTTCCGGCACCGTTTAACAAGTTCGAGAAGCAATTGGCCGGCAGAAGTATGTTAGTCAAGAAGACGAAGGTCTTCCCAATCGAGTGCGTTGTTCGCGGCTATTTGGCAGGGTCAGGGTGGAAGGAATACCAGAAGTCGCAAACAGTCTGCGGCGTAAAGCTGCCCGCTGGGCTAAAGCAATGTGATAAACTTCCTGAGCCGATATTTACGCCTGCGACGAAGGAGGAATTCGGCAAGCACGACGAGAATGTCAACTTCGAGAGGTGCGTTGAGATAATCGGGGACAAAAACGCCAAATACCTGCGCGACAAGAGCATCGAGATTTTCAAAAAGGCGTCGAAATACGCGGAGTCGAAGGGGATAATATTAGCCGACACGAAATTCGAGTGGGGACAAGTTGATAACAAAATCATTCTCATTGACGAGGTTTTGACGCCCGATTCGTCGCGTTTCTGGCCCGCGGATAAATACCAGCCGGGCAGAGACCAGGAGAGCTTTGATAAGCAGTTTGTTCGTAATTATCTTGAAGAGATTAAGTTTGATAAATCCGGCCCGGGCGTAAAACTGCCCGATGACGTTGTCAAAAAGACGGGCGAAAAATACATCGAATGTTACGAACGCCTGACGGGCAAAAAATTCGGGTTTTAAAATTGATGAATGTATCAATTCCCAAACACATCGACTGGCAAGCCTGGATTAAACGCTGGGACCGAATGCAGGATTTCTATATCCCGGCCAGAAAAGAACGATTTGAAATAATAGTTCAGCTAATCGCGGATTCCCAGCGGAAGGTTTCAAGAGTTTTGGATATTGGATGCGGCACAGGCAGTTTGATGATGCCTATTCTGCAGGAATTTCCAGCGGCAGAGGTTTGGGGCGTTGATTTTGACGCCACGCTTCTTGCGCTGGCTCAAAGACGCCTTGCTAAATTCGGCGGACGAGTAAAATTAGTGCGGGCGGACCTGCGTAAAAAAGGTTGGACTGATATTGTTGGCGGACCGTTTGACGCGGTTATTTCCGCAACGGCTTTGCACTGGTTTAGCCCAGCGCAGTTATGCCAATTGTATAAACAGTTCGCTGGGATTCTGAAGCCGGGCGGGATATTTCTGAATGCCGACCACGCAGGTAGTTGTTGCAAAGGGATTCAACAGGACTGGCAAAACCAAAGGCATCTTTACTGGCGAAATCGCAAAAAGAACGGTGTTGATGACTGGGATGGTTTTTGGCGAGCTTATGGCCGGGTGCTGGAGGTTGATATCGGGAAGTTTCGCAAAGAATTGATGGGTTCCTGGGTCGGCTCAGAACAGGGCCAGCCGCTTCAATGGCATTTTGAGAAGTTGAAAGCGGGTGGATTTGAGGCAATCGATTGTTTTTGGCGGCTGGAGTACGACGCGATATATGGCGGTATTCGAAAATGAAAACAGATAATTTCTCATTGTTTTCACTTATAGCAATAGCTTTATGATTGAACAACTGAACAATCACCGGCGTTTGTTGATTTGTATATTTCTCGCGGTTGTCACCTTCGCTGTTTATCTGCCGGTCCGTAATTACGAATTTCTTCACTATGACGATGACGTTTATGTTACCAATAACACGGAAGTTAAGTCGGGGTTAAGCTGGCAGGGTATCGAATGGGCGTTTACAACAGGGCGTGGCTCCAACTGGCACCCGCTTACATGGCTGTCGCTTATGCTGGATTGCCAGTTATTCGGTGTCAAACCCGGCCCTATGCACCTTGTTAATGTCCTGTTTCACATCGTGAACACCATCTTGCTGTTTCTTGTCCTGGCTCGAATGACAAAGGGGGTCTGGCAAAGCGCATTTATTGCGGGGTTGTTCGCTTTGCATCCGCTGCACGTCGAGTCGGTGGCGTGGGTGGCCGAGCGCAAAGATGTGCTTAGCACGCTGTTTTGGCTGTTGACGATGCTTGCTTACGCGCGATATGCCGAGCGTTCCTCAGCAAGCCGATACATTGTTGTGCTGGTCCTGTTCGCGACGGGCCTTTTGGCCAAGCCAATGCTGGTGACATTGCCGTTTGTTTTGCTGTTGCTCGATTACTGGCCTCTTGGCCGGCTTTTCAATCCAAAATTCTCGACAGTCAGGTTGTTGCTGGAGAAAATTCCCCTTATTATTTTGTCTGCCGTATCAAGTGTTGTGACTTTTGTTGTCCAGCAGAAAAGCGGTGCGATGTCAGACATTTACCAGTTGCGGTTCAATGAGCGGATTATCAACGCGATTGTTTCATATCTGACATACATCGGCAAAATGATTTGGCCCACTCGGCTTGCGGTCCTCTACCCGCACCCGGTCAATACCATACCGGTTTCCAGAGCCGTGATATACGGCACGATACTTGTCCTGATAACTATTTTTTTCGTTTGTTACTGCCGGCGATGCAAATACCTGATAGTCGGCTGGCTGTGGTACTTTGGAACGCTTGTCCCCGTCATAGGTATAGTGCAGGTCGGCTCGCAGGCGATGGCCGACAGATACACCTATATTTCCTTAATCGGCCTTTTTGTAATAATCGCCTTCGGCGCGACCGAGTTGTTGAAAGAAAAGCCGTTTGGGAAAATTGCCCTCGGCGTCATTGCCGGTATTTCTCTGTTGGCCTGTGCGGTCGTTACATCTCACCAGTTAAAATACTGGAAGGACAGCTTGTCGTTGTTCGAGCACACGCTCAATGTCGTCAAGGACAGTTCCATTATGGAGAATAACTATGCCAACATCCTCAGCAATCTCGGCAGGCCCGGCGAGGCCGCCGCACATCTCTCCGAGGCGCTCAAGTTCCTTCCGAATTCTCCTGAAATCCACAATAACTACGGCAATGCCCTTCGAGAAATGGGCAAACTGGACGAGGCGGTAATCCAGTATCGAACCGCCATTAAACTGAACCCGGAATTTTTGCTCGCTCATTATGACCTGGGTTTGACGCTTGCGCTGCAGGGTAAATATGACGAGGCGCTTGAGCATTACAAGATATATCTCGGCCCGGATATGAATATGGCGAAGTTTCACCAGGATGTCGCTGAGCAGTTAGCCAAGAAGGGAAAGGTTGATGATGCCCTGGGCCAGTTCCAGAAGGCCCTTATTGTCAAGCCCGATTCTGTGGAGGTTCTCAGTAACTTCGGCTTTGCCCTTGCGCAGAGCGGTAAGCCGAAGGAGGCGATAGAATATTATGATATGGTGCTTGCGAAGGACCCCAATAATGTGATTACCCACGGGCGACTGGCTCTTGCGCTGGCGTCCGTGGGCAGAATCAGCGAGGCGATTGAGCAGTGCCGGATTGTCCTCGCTGCCAGACCCAACGATTTCGAAATGCACACCAACCTCGGCATTTTGCTCCAAAACCAGGGCAAACTTGACGAGGCGATTGAATGCTACCAAAAAGCCCTGCAAATCGACCCAAACTTCCAAAAGGCCCGCGAAAACCTCGACGCCGCTTTTGTTCAAAAACAGGCGGGCAAGTAAGAATTGCCCCCGAATCGGTGAAACCGGGGCTTGATAAAGAGAGATGTGCGTAAATAAGATTTCAATGAAATTGAATGGCGAGTTTATAGGCACAGGTGGTATCTTTGAGGAAGTATTGAGCGACCTTATCGAATATCTCAAATTAGCTGATATTTTAATTTGCCTTAAATGGCTAATCTCATATACACTAATAAATAATGATGGCGTTCAGTAATAAAAAGGTTCAACTGCCGATTTTCTTAACTCTTGCTTTGTTGACCTTAGTCGTCTATTTGCCGGTTCGCAATCACGAGTTTGTGCGCTACGACGACGACGTTTATGTCACCAATAATCCGGAGGTTCAGTCGGGGTTAAGCTGGCAGGGCATCAAATGGGCGTTTGTGACGGACCATGGCGCCAACTGGCACCCGCTTACGTGGCTGTCGCTTATGCTGGATTGCCGGCTATTCGGCGTCAAACCCGGCCCCCTCCACCTCGTCAATGTCCTGTTTCATATCGCGAACACATTACTTTTATTCATTGTTTTCAACCGTATGACAAAGGCCTTTTGGCAAAGCGCTTTCGTTGCGGCGCTATTTGCACTTCATCCTCTGCACGTAGAATCCGTTGCCTGGATTGCCGAGCGAAAGGACGTCCTTAGCATGCTGTTCTGGCTGTTAACGATGCTGGCTTACGTGAGGTATGTTGAGCGTTCTTCGGCAGGTCGTTATATTCTTGCGCTTGTCTTTTTCGCACTCGGCCTTTTAGCCAAGCCGATGCTCGTTACTCTGCCTTTTGTTCTGCTGCTTCTCGACTACTGGCCGCTTGACCGCTTTTTAAATTCCAAATTATCAATTCGCAATTCTATTATCGAAAAGCTTCCTTTTTTCTTCCTTTCTATTTTATCAAGCGTAATCACTTTTCTTGTTCAGCAAAAAAGCGGGGCGGTCTTCTCGGTCGATATAGTGCCTTTTAATGTTCGATTGGCCAATGCGATATGTTCTTATTTTACCTATATCGAAAAAATGTTCTGGCCGGTTCGTCTGGCTGTTTTGTATCCATACTCAATTAACGGCATATCCCTCGTCAGGATTTCGCTTTCCGCGATGATTCTTGTCCTGATAACTGTTCTGGTTCTATATAACTATCGTCGCCGCAAATATCTCATCGTCGGGTGGCTCTGGTATTTAGGCACGCTTGTCCCTGTCATAGGAATCGTCCAGGTGGGCGTGCAGGCCTTTGCCGACAGGTACACATACGTTCCATTAACGGGGCTTTTTATAATATGTGCTTTCGCCTCCGCGGACCTGCTCAAAAATGTCCCGTTAAAAAAATACATTCTCGCGACATCGGCGACCATAGTCCTTTTGGCCTGCACCATTTTAACGACTGTGCAGTTGATATATTGGAAAGACAGCGGCTTGCTTTTTGAGCGGGCGCTGGCAGTTACCGAAAACAACGTTCACATACTCAACAACTACGGTAATGCTCTTGGCGCGATGGGCAGACACAAAGAAGCCGCAAAAATTTTAGAGCAGGCGGTTCGAGGTTTGCCTGATTCGTACGAAATCCGTAACAACTACGGCAAGGCATTGCAGAACCTTGGCAAATTAGACGATGCAATAGAGCAATACCAAATCGCGCTGAAAATTGAGCCGACAGCCGATTTTGCACGTTACAATCTCAGTGTTGCGCTGGCCGCCAAAGGTAACTTCGACGCCGCAATCGAGCAGTGCCGGATTGTCCTTGCAGCCCGCCCCGACGACGCCGAAATGCACACCAACCTCGGTATTTTGCTCCAAAACGAGGGCAAACTTGACCAGGCAATGGAATCCTACAAAAAGGCCCTGCAAATCGACCCAAACTTCCAAAAGGCCCGCGACCTCCTCAACGCATTGACTAAAAGACAAAGCAACCCTCAAAATTAAATAACTGGCTCGACAGGAGCGATTTTTTCATAAATCTTTACACAGGCACTGGCCATGCCGGTTATTATTATATGGAAATAAAAATTTCCCAGTGCTCCATAAAAAGGGTTTTGGTATGAGATATTCAAAACGATTGGAGCTCTTTGAAAAATTAAAGAGCGACTACATCGGCTACCTTACGGCTACCCTTTGGAAACTCACCTGCGACACCGATATTTTTGATGAGGCGATTCAATACGCGTTTCTGGCTATCTGGATGAATCTCGAAAAGCTGACAGACCCGCAGGCAGGGGCATATATCTATCGAATAGCGTTGTCCGCTAACTCAAAGGCGTGGCGGAATCGCACCGGTAAAGACGGCCAAATACCAAAACCAAACGTGTTTAAAAACCCGGCAGCCGGAGAAGCCGTCGATGAAGAAACACTCAACCTTGTAAGAAAGGAAATTGCCAAGCTGCCCGAACAGCAGGCACAGGCGATTGTGATGCGATATATAGAACAGACCGATTACAAAGCAATAGCCTATAAATTGAACTGTGCCGAGGATACCGCCCGTTCGCATGTTTCAAAGGCGATTAGTACATTGCGAAACAATCTCGCCGAAATGAATATATAGGAGTCCTGAAATGAATGAAGAACAACTAAAACAAATCCTGAAAAACATCGGCCTGGCCGATGTTCCGCCGAACCCCACACTGATTGCCGAAAGGGCATCGCGAAATTTTGATTCTGCCCTCAAAATCGCCCAGCCGAAACAATGGTTTTTTACCCCTCTTCGACTGCTTGCGGCCGCGGCGGTGATGATTCTTGTGTTCGCCGCGGGGCGATGGTCAAAACCGCTCCCACCAACCTCTTCATTGCCTGAGGTTGCCTCTTATGCCCAGCCAGTTTCGGCATATCCGGCTGTTGGCAAAAACCCTGACAGTTTCTGGCAGCAAAAGGCACTGGCCGCAATGCAGCCCAGACCTTACTCACAAAACGAGCTTTCCCAAACCGCTTTACTTAACGTCTATAAACAATACCTCAAGGAGAAACGCTATGAATAAGAAAATCATCGTCAGAATCTTGCTTGCCGCCTCATATATCGCTGCCGCTTTCATTGCTGGCTGCTTCCCAAAGGATTCCCTCCAATGGTCCAAAGACGGTTCCAAGGGTATCTACAGCAAAGGCGGCGCCCTGTTTATCGTCGATGGCAATACCGGCTCTCTTACTCAAATCGCCCCAAAAGAATCCACCACTAACTGGCCCGCCATCTCCCCGGATGGCTCTCTCATCGCTTTTGGCCAAATCGTCACAGTCGACAACTTCAACAATGCCTTAAAGCAGCTCCCGCCGACCCAGGTCAAACTTATCGAATCGCACGCAGAAATCCTCAAACAAAAAATCCTCGCTGAAGGAATCAAAGACAGCAACTTCCCCTTCATCGGAAAACCTGTTGCCACGGACACCGGCCAGAAAGATTCCTTCACTGACCTGCACGTCGCCTGGGTCCATAGGTTCCTCGTAGAAAAAGCGGACACTAAGCTCACTCAGAAAATCGGCCTCGAGCTTATCAATAAAACCAAATCCAATGCCTTGACTTACTGCCGGCTCGTTTGTGCCCCGACCGCCGACCCCAATAACCAGAAAATTCTCGCGACAAGCGAACAGCAGCTCTGGCGCATCCGCTTCTCGCCGGACTCCCGGCTTATCGCTTATGGCGCCGACCGTATAAATGGCGACGCGCTCGATGTAGGATTTGACCTGTATATTGTTTCATTGGTAGAAAATATCCCCGCAGCGTTCCTCGCACCAGCCACGGCTGTCGGCTATGACTTTAAACCCGATTCTCGTGCAATCGCGTATATAAGGCCCGAAGTTGAATTCTTTGAAGAAAAAACCACCCTCGGCTCGCTCGTCGAGCGGACCCTCATTGACCCCAACGGAAAATTCCTCGCCTCTCTTAAACATCTCGACGGCAACGACTCCCCCGTGATATACGTCTGCACGGGCGACGCGACGGAACTCGCCGGCGTCTTATATCACCCCTGGATGCACGTTTCTTATGCCCGTGACAACCGCATTTTCTTCGCATCCGCAAAAATGTCACTGCCCTCCAGCAAACTCGACGAAGAAAAGCAATCCATATTTTGCTGCGATTTGTTAACCTACGCAATCAGTGAAATTACGCCTCATTCCCCCGAGCTTTGGCAGGAAAATTTGTATCTCTTCGCGCTTTCCGGCGATTCCCGCAAAATTCTCGTGCCGGGAAAGAAAAACACGCTTTTTCTTTATGCCCTCGGCCCAGACCTCTATTCTTCGAAAGTCATCGTCGATACAAACGAGTCCTTCAGTGATGACTCGATGCCAAAACTCGTCGCGCAATGGAAAGGCCCCGACCGGTTTTCCTGCATTGTTTCGGAAAAGTCCCGTTTTCTCACCCAGGATCCCAATACCCCTCATCGGCGAAAGGAAATTGTCATCCTCGGCACCGATGGCAACCTGAAACAGGTCTTGAGTAAAAACTGGCCCGACGAATTGCTCGATTACTGATTATTAGCAGTTACTCTTTTGCACGAACATACAAAGGCCGGACGCTTCAACCGCCCGGCCTTTTCATTGTTTTTTCTTCTAAAGTTTCCACGCCTTTGCAAACGCCTTGAAGCTTCTGTCGTATGTCTTTTCGATTTCGGGCGGGAAACAGCAGCCGGGCAGTTGTCTGGCCGACAAATGATAAGCGATACATTCGCAGCACATACCTGTTTTATCGCAGCCCGCATACGTGCAGGTGCAGTGCTTCAAATTTTCCTTTTTCTGGCATTCCATCTTTCACCTTTTAGCTTATTCTATTGCAAATTCGTAAATACTGACGCTCAGCGCAGGGACTTTAAGTTTATTCGATAATCCCTCAGCCGTCTTTTCTTCGATCACAACTTTCGGTTCTTTTCCCGGCTCATTATGCGCAAGCGGGTCTGTGCCTGTGATAACCCACAGTTTTCCAATATCGGTAACCTTAACGCCTTTCAATTCAATCGGCAATTCACGTTGTTTATCCGTCGGGTTGACAACCGCGATGGTTATCGCCTTTCGGTCATTCTTTAACGCCGCGACAACATCGAGAGGCGCTATATTACTGCCTGTAACCTCAACGGGTATCTGGCCGAAGTGCTGCCTGTAAAGTTTCAGCGTAACTCCCGTGGTATCAAGCGTTGACGCCGTGCGAGACGTCTTGATTGCGCCGATGACGTTGACTGTCTGGGCATAGTTTGCCATAAAGTAAATATCGCTGTTTCTGAAATACTCGTGCAGGCCGGTCGCCACGCCGAGGGCGTCTTTGAGATGATACTGCACCCCCAGCTCGCCGTAGATGTAATTGCCATACCAGTAGTTCCATTCATCCATCGCTATGCGGATGTCTTTGCCCGCCAGTTCATTAACGTCCCTGCGATATTTCCTGTGCGCATCCGCCACGCGTTTTATTTCATTGGCGAGCTGCTTAGTATGTCTGGTAACGTCCTTAATTTCTTTGCAGTAAATATGCTCACTGAGCAGGTTCATATTATCCGAGCATACCTTCAGCATCGTTTCGCTCCACTTTCCGACGTTGCCGACGCCGACTAATTTAACGTTCGGGTCCACCTTCCGCATCGCCTCGGCCACATTGTTGTGCTTTTTCACGTATTCCGCCAAAGGTATATGCCCCAGTTGCCAGTCGCCATACATCTCATTTCCCACGGCCCACCATTTCACTTTATACGGCTCCGGATGGCCGTTTTGCGCCCGCAGTTTTCCCATCGGTGTGTCTGCCGAGCCATTGCAGTACTCAACCTCTTGCGCTACTTCCTCAACCGTCCCAAGACCGGTATTGACCGAGACAAACGGCTCCGCGCCGATAAGCTCCATAAGCTCCATATATTCGTGAATGCCTACGTCGTCGTGCTCAATGCCTTTCCACGCGGGGTTTTTGCGAGGCGGTCTTTTATCTCGTTCGCCTATGCCGTCGCGCCAGTTATAGCCGCTGACGAAATTACCGCCCGGCCAGCGGTATATCGGCGAATCAAGCTCCTTGAGCAACGCCACAACGTCGCTTCGCCAGCCCTTGATATTATCCGCAGGCATTAGCGACAGTGTCCCTATCCTGAATGTTCCTTTGCCCTTGCTGATGATTTCAATACGAACGTTGTTGCTCGACTCAGACGCCGTAAAAGCCAGCAGATACGGTTTGAATTCCGGGCTTATTTTGCCGACGTCGATATTAATCGCGTCGCCCTTGTCGGGCACAATCCGCAAAATAATCGGTCCGGAAAATTTATCTCCGGCGAGGATAATCCTGCCCGTGTACCCTTTGCCTTTCACAATCGCCAGACCATCCTGCGAGATTCCCGCCTCGTTGCCGTCGCCTGTAAGGTGAATAACCGGCGTATAGCTGCCGACATATGGGTTATTCGTATCCATTGTTACTGTGCCCGCCGGCCCGATAACCTTCCACGGCGACGCCTTGAGATATTTATACTCTCCCGCGTTCCACTGCGGGTTTTTGTCCGTCCCCCATGGGTTATATTCATCCTTGATTGGGTAGAAAAACTTACGGTCTTCCAGCATCTCCGCCCATATCCCGCCGTAAATGCACCGACCCAGGTGCTCAATGAATTGCCCGTATATGTATTTCGATATCGGCTCTTTGGTTTTGCCCGCGTCGATTTCAATCCTCGTTAGCATTTCTTCAGTCGGTTTCGCCAGCCACACCGCCATCGGCCCTTGGCCACGGTTCGCCCAGGCGTAATACGGCGTCATTGTTAAATCGTGCTGTGAGCCGTCAGGCGACAATGCCTTGGCGTGCACTATCGCGATACCGCCTAACAAGTCCTTAATCGCGTCGGACCACAACGGCACGCTGTCAACCAGAGATAAACTGAGAACATTCGCATCATTGTTGGGCCATTCGGCGCAAAACACAATCGGCCCTTCCTCAATCGCCATCTTGCCGATGTCCGCGGCGACATTGGGATTCGCAACAACATATCTGGCGGGCATAGGCATCTCCATCTCTATAACGTCACGCTTTTGCCATTGCCGGTCAATGAAAGCGAATCCGTTTTTAATATCCGGCTGAATGACCTGACCGTTGAGCTTGAATTCAATCGGCGATACATTGCTGTCAACGTACTGATACAAATCGCTCGGCACGGGCCTGCCCTGTGCCCAGCCGGGAATTCGCACCGCCACTGCGAACTTCCCTGTTTGTGTCGGCTCAATAGTCAGCTTCACCGCTCCATCCCACGGATACCACGTTTCCTGTTTTATCCGAACGGTGTTATTCTTCAACCTGATTGTCCCCTCGCACGCGGCGAACAAATTCACATATATCGTGTCATTTGTTTTAGCAAAGACATATCCCGGCAGCGACGCGATAAATCTTGCTATATTCGGCGGACAGCAGGCGCAGCCGAACCACGGTTCGCGTTTATGCTGCCCGCTCGATTCGAGAGGATTCACATAAAAGAATTTGTCTCCGCTCAGTGACACTCCTGAAATAAGGCCGTTGTAAAGCGTTCTCTCGAATACATCGAGATACTTCGCTTCGCCCGTCAGTCGGAACATCCTGTAATTCCACATCGCGATGCCGATTGCCGCGCACGTCTCGCAGTAGGCCGTCGCGTTGGGCAGCTCATAATTTTTACCGAAGGCCTCGCCGTTGCTCTTTGCCCCAAGTCCTCCCGTGAGATACATCTTTTTGCCGACGACGTTGTCCCATAACCGCTTGACCGCGTCAGCGTATCTTTCGTCACCCGTCAGTGCGGCGATATCCGTCATCCCGCCATACATATACATCGCCCGCACCGCGTGTCCGATCGCCTCATTCTGGTCAACGGGCTTTTTATTCGCTTGGTTATATTCGCCGCCGCCGGGTCCGCGCACGTCCAAAAAGAACTTCGCCAGATTCAAATACTTCTCGTTGCCCGTCACCCTGTACAGCTTCACCAGCCCCATTTCGACTTCCTGGTGTCCCGGCCATTTGTGCAGCTTGTTCGGCCCGAATGTCCTGTCTAACATATCCGCATTTTTTATTGCGATGTCGAGCAGGTTGTGTTTTCCCGTGGCGAGATAATGCGCCGCTGCTGCTTCATACAGGTGCCCCACATTGTAAAGCTCATGGCTTCCGTCTAATTTCGACCATTGTTCCTTGCCGAACCAGCTCTCTAACCTTTTGGTATTTGTAGTTCTTACCGTGTATAAATAGCCGTCTTTCTCCTGCGCCGCGGCTATTTTGGCAATCACTTCATCGAGATATTTCTCCAGGTTCGGATCCGGATATGCGCTTAGCGAATACGATGCTGCCTCGATGCTTTTATAAACATCCGAATCGTCGAAGGGGTATAGGCCGCAGAATTGCCCCTCTTTCAGCCCGCCTGCCACCGCGAAATTGTCAATCCGCCCCGACTTCTCGCACATCTTTAAAATATGCGGTATCGTTACCTTGCGGTTCGTTTCAATCTTTGGCTTCCAGAACTTGTCCGTCAAACTAATGTCCGTCAGCGGCACCGGTTCAATCGGGTAATCTTTCTTCAGCTCAACTAATTTGCCGCGAGATGTTCCTGTTTCACATCCGCCGGCTGTAAGTCCAAGACCAATTGCAAGAATTGTCAAAATCGCGGTTATGCGTATCCCGTTCATAATGCCTCCAATGCAATTATGTTTTTCTGAACAAATTGTGTAACGTTGAATGTAGATTATAAGGCGGGCTTAACCGAAGTGCAATTCGACAATATCTTTGTCGTTGAGGACGTGGTTGTGCTGGACGCTTTGGCCTTCGTAAACACCCGTCCCCCAAATCCGTGCGTGTTTGAGCTTTTCCGCAAGCTCCCTGTGAATTACCCTGGCCAAATCCAGCACCGTTGAGCCCGCGGGTATCGTAAACGGTTCGTTCATATCAGGTTTCTTCCCGGGCGGCTTCGCATATACGCGTATGATATGCAGATGCCTGAACAGCTGTTTAGGCAGTTCTCCCATTCCCTCGCCCGACTCTACCGAAACCGGAATAATCTCAAAGCGATTTCCGTACAGCAATTTTGCTTTTTCAACAGCGCCTTCGCCGGCTATATCGGCTTTCGTGCATATACAAATCATTCGTTTGCCCAGAGAGTTGCCGTGTTCGTCTCGTTCCTGCGATTTATCATTCAACAGTAAATTTCTTGTTTCCAGAAAATCCAGGCAGACCTTCCACTGCTCTTCAACGTCAGCCGACAAATCAATTACAATCGCGATTAAATCGCAGTTTCGATATGTCCCCACCTGTCCCGGCATACTGAAATCGGCGGTAATAGGCGGCATATCCACAATTTCTATCGGGACGTCTTCGAAATGCATCATTCCCGGAACCGGCGCATTTGTCGCGAATGGAAAATCCGTGATGTGGACCTTCGCGTCGGTCAGCAATCCAACAATTGAGCTTTTGCCGGTGTTGGGCATTCCAAGTAAAACAACTTGGCCCGCACCTCCACGGGGGACGTGGAAGATGTCCACGCCGCCGCTTTTGCGTCGTTTTTCCTCCCCTTCCCTGATCGCGCTTAGTTTTTGCCGGATGTCCGCCTTGAGCTTGTCAGTTCCCTTGTGCTTGGGCATCACGGCAAGCATCTGCTCCAGCGCGAGGATTTTCTCCTCCGCCGTCGTTGCCTGGCGGTACCACTGCTCCGCCTTGAAATAAGCCGGCGTAAGATTAGCAGGCATCTTCTAAAAATCCGAAATCAAAAACTGATTTTTAGCGCACTACTTGATATTTTCTACAACAAGGTCGCCGACCTGGTTTGTGCTGTAGCCCATTTTGCCGGCGGCAAGGGATTTCAGCTTATTGGCTGTAACGAATTTCACGGCGTCTTCAATGGCATTCGCCGCTTTTTGTTCGCCAAGGGTTTCAAGCATCATCCCGCCCGCGCAAATCGCGGCCAACGGGTTGATTACGGCTTTGCCCGTGTATTTCGGTGCGCTGCCGCCTATCGGCTCGAACATACTGACGCCTTCCGGGTTGATATTACCGCCCGCGGCGATTCCCATACCGCCCTGAATCATCGCGCCGAGGTCGGTGATGATGTCCCCGAACAGGTTGCCCGTAACAATCACATCGAACCATTCCGGGTTTTTCACAAACCACATACACGTTGCGTCAACGTGATAGTATTCGCGTTTGATATTCGGATATTCCTTTTGACCCATCTCGTGGAATGCCCGTTCCCACAAATCATAAATGAAGGTCAGGACGTTGGTCTTGCCGCAAAGCGCTAAGGTGTTGTTCTCGCCTTTGCCTCTCGCCTTCTTACCGTTTTTCTTTGTGTATTCAAACGCGTATTTGAGGCACCTGTCAACCTGGAAGCGAGAATAAACCGATGACTGCACCGCGACCTCGTGGAGCGTTCCTTTCATCGTAATTCCGCCCGTGCCTGTATATGCGTCGCCTGAGTTTTCGCGCACGACTGCAAAATCAATGTCCGCGGGTCCTTTGCCCTTTATAGGCGTTTCAACGCCGGGATACAATCTTACCGGGCGCAGGTTGATATACTGGTCAAGCTCGAACCTTGCTTTCAGCAATATCCCTTTTTCCAATATGCCGGGTTTAACATCCGGATGACCAATCGCGCCCAGCAGTATCGAATCGAATTTGCGTAGTTCCGCTATCGCGCTATCAGGCAGCGTCTCGCCTGTCCTTTTGTATCGTTCGCCGCCGAAATCGAAATGCGTCATATCCAGCTTAAAGCCGAATTTCGCCGCAGCCGTATTGATGACCTTCACTGCTTCCGCTATCACTTCCGGCCCAGTGCCATCGCCGCCTATCACGGCTATCTTGTACGTCTTCATCTTTTCCTTTCCTATTTCTTAAAAACAGACTAAAACGAATTTACTTTCTTGTTTTTTGCGTTTTCACTTGAGACCATTTGAATCCGCGCTCTTCAGCCATCGACTGGTGGTATTGATTAACTGATTATCCACAACTCCGGCAAAATGGCCGTCGCTGTCAATTTTGATATTAGTAGGCCATCCATCAACTTGGTATTTCTTGTGCGTTTTTCCTATGGGCCACTGTTTGTCACCGCCGGAATCTACCATCACAGGAAAGGTTATCCCATATTTCTTTATCATATCCTGCAGTTGCTGCAAGTCTTTGCCTTCGGCAAAGGGGTGAATCGATATAAATAACGGCCCGGAAGAAGATTCTAAAGTACGGCCATATTGTTCCTGTAGCCGCGGCAAATCGTGCACACATGGCTTACAACCTATAGACCAGAAATGCAGGATGATTTCTCTGCCCTTATAGTCCGAAAGACGAATTGGTTTGCTGTTAAACCATTGAGATGCTTCCAGAGAAGGCGCAGGGCCATCTGAAAGTTTTGCATAAAAGACATCTCTTGCCCGTGCGCCGACCAAAAGAGCGGCAATTGTTTCATTTGAGTCTCCAACAGTGTACACCACTCCGCTATTGGCATCTATTATGCTGTAACCCTCGGGAATTTTTAGCTCAAACATTTCGGGCGGATACGTTTTATCAACAGCAAAGTTTGTTATGTGTAACGCCGTCTCGGCATGGATTTTTTTTTGCCCCTCGCCCGCAAGGGAGTATTCAGTGTATGTCATTTCACGAGGACTATAAATTTCTTTGCCAAGCTTTTGGAAGTCCATGTAGATTATTTCGCTTTTGAGGAAAAGCGATGTCAGAGCATGCGGAGTTTCGTTCTGTAAACCTCTTGCCCAGCGGACAATCGCAAAACCGAATTCCGGGTCAATCGCCAGCCGAGTTGTTGCTTTCACCGTTCGCACGTCACCACTTTTAGCCCGGGAGTCAGAAAGCCAGCCCGTCTCTGTTTTTGCTTTCAACCAGGTCTCAACCTCTTTTGGATGTCCCTTTTTCCAGGCATCCAGTTCTTCAGGAGTTTTGAATAGCGGATGTTGAGCTGTTACGACCAGTTCAATCACATAGCATACGTGTCCGTTGACCCTGGTGTACCATGGCATCAATTCCGTATCCTGGCTTATGAGAATGTCCTGATAATTCGGAAAATGCGCCGCCTGCGCAAACACCGGCTTCGATGGCAGCCAAGGCATAAATTCTGCAACCGTTTCAGTCCAGGAAATCCCATTCCATTTATCTGCCGTCCAAACTTGTGCTGTTTTTTGATCTTCCCAAAGCCCCGTAACCGACTTACCGTTCGATACATAACGGCTATGGCTATTGACCGTCTTATTCTCACTTTCCTTTTTGTCTTCGTATAACCACTTGCCGCCATTTGAAATAATCCTGGCTTCTGTTTTTCTTGTGATTTCTGGCATTGTTGTACCTTGCGGCGAGCCTGACGGTGAGGCGAGGTGTCGTATTACATAAGGGGCTTGTCGCCACATAACACTATATTCAGCTTCCCATGAGTGTAGCGACTTGTTCGTATTGATATATTTCTCAACCCCGGCTAATACTTCCGCCCTGGTAAGTTTGGGAATATTCACTTCCGCGGCAGGCACAGCATCCCATTGCTCGACACAGACCGTCTGCGCTTGTTTCACTTTAGCCGTATTTGCATCGGCAGCCGCAGCCACCCTGCCTGACCAAACTCCAAAACTTGTGGCCAAAAGAAAAACACAAAATGTCAGACCAGCTTTGTTCATTTTCAGCTTTTTCTTTTTTTTATATGTTCAAGCAGTCCGCCATCCCTGATGATTTCCAGAGCAAAGTCCGGCAGGGGCCTAAATTCGATTCGTTGGCCGGTGGTCTTGTCCACGATTATACCTTTATCGTAATCGATTTGCACCTCGTCGCCGTCGTTAATTCGCTCAACAGCGTCTTTACTCTCGATTGTGTAAAACCCACAGTCAATCGCGTTGCGGTAGAATATCCGCGCAAATGTCATGGCGATTACTGTTGCCACGCCCGCGCCGCGAATCGCCCAGACGGCGTGTTCTCTCGACGAGCCGCAGCCGAAGTCATCGCCAGCGACAATCACGTCGCCCTTGCTTAACTTCTTTACGAACCCGGCGTCTAAATCTTCCATACAGTGCTTCGCCAGTTCTTGCTCGTTATCGGTATTCAAATACCTCGCCGGTATTATCTCATCCGTATTTATATGGTCTCGTTTATATACATGTGCTTTAGCCATAATCTTTTCCTTTTCTTTATAATCTGCGATTAAATATATCGCCTGGGGTCAGTTAATTTTCCTTCAATCGCGCTTGCTGCTGCCGTTGCCGGGCTTGCGAGATATACTTCGCTTTTGGGACTTCCCATTCTGCCGACGAAATTGCGATTGGTCGTGCTGATGCACTTCTCACCGGAAGCGAGGATTCCCATAAATCCGCCCAGACACGCTCCACAGGTCGGCGCGGAGATTACGCAGCCGGCCTTGTAGAAGACGTTGAATAGTCCTTCATCGTTCGCTTGTTTCCAGATTGTCGGCGTCGCAGGCACAATTATCGTGCGAATCTTAACCTCTTTGCCCTTCATAATCTTCGCGACAATCCTGAGGTCTTCAATCCGCCCGTTTGTGCAGCTTCCGATATACGCCTGGTCCATAGCCATACCTTTGCACTCGCTAATCGGCTTTGCATTACTCGGCAGATGCGGCATAGCGACCATCGGCTCTAACTTCGAGCAGTCAAACTCCTCGACCGATGAGTATTCCGCGTCCGCATCCGACTCAAAGACCTTGTAGGTTTTCTTGTCTTTAAGATGCTTTGCAAGATACTTCTTCGTCACGCTGTCAAAGCCGATGATGCCGTTTTTCGCGCCTGCCTCGATTGCCATATTGGTGATGGTCATCCTTGCCTCCATTGACATATCCTTCAACGCAGGCCCGACGAATTCCATTGCCTTATAAAGTGCACCATCCACGCCAATCCTCGTTATCACCGCGAGGATTACGTCTTTGCTGTAAACACCGTGAGGCAGTTTGCCGTTAAGAACGAACTTTATTGACTCCGGCACCCTGAACCAAAGCTCGCCCGTTGCGATTGACGCGGCTAAATCCGTCGAGCCGATACCTGTGCTGAACGCCGCGAACGCGCCGTATGTGCAGGTATGCGAATCACCGCCCACGATTACCTCGCCGGGCCTGATATGACCCTGCTCAGGAAGTAACGCGTGGCAGACGCCCGCCTTGCCAATCTTGTAGTAGTGCTTGATTTTCTGCCTCTTGGCCCATTCATCAAGGCGTTTATGCAGTTCTGCGCTTTTGATGTCCTTTGCCGGCTGAAAATGGTCGGGCGTTACGACAATCTTGTTCTTGTCGAATACCTTATCAATTCCCTTTTCAATCAGCATCGATATCGCCGCCGGTGTCGTTACGTCGTGGCACATCACGACATCAATTTTAGCGTTGATTAATTCACCCGCTTTTACAGTTTTGTTTCCACTCGCCCTTGCGAGAATCTTTTCCGTAATTGTCATTGCCATAGTTTCTTCTCTTTTTGCCTTTTACATTTTGATTTTTACTTTTCTTATAGTTCCGCTTTGACTCCCGGCTTTTCAGTGCCGGCTTTGCCGACCATTCGGTTAATCGCATCGATATACGCCTTTGCGCTTGCCTCGATGATGTCCGTCGAGATGCCTCTGCCTGTGAACCTGACGCCATTTTGGTCGATTACCTTGACGATTGCCTCGCCGAGCGCCTCTTTGCCGCCTGTTACGGCTTTTATCGAATACAGGTCCAGCTTGGGCGACTGCCCGATAGCCGTTTTTATCGCTTCGTAAGCGGCGTCAACCGGGCCGTCTCCGCAGGCGGCTGCAATCATCGGCGTATCCTTGCCTTTAATCTTTATTTTGACGCTTGCCGTCGGCAAAGTTCCCGTCCCGCAGGTTACGTGCAGATACTGAAGCTCGAACACCGGCTCGACGGTCCTCATCTGGTCGTTGATAAGCGCAGCGATATCCTCGTCGAAGACCTCGGTTTTCTTGTCCGCGACTTCGAGGAACCTGACATAAAGCTGCTCAAGCTGCGTATCCGAAACCTTGTACCCAAGCTCATTCAACCTGTGCTTGAGGCCGTGTCTTCCGGTTCTGGCCGTGAGCACAACCGTGCTTTGCGGAGAGCCGACGTCCTGCGGCTTCATTATCTCATACGTCAGCGGGTCCTTCAAAAACCCGTCAACGTGAATCCCGCTGCTGTGCGCAAAGGCATTGGTCCCGACAACAGCTTTGTTCGGCGGAACGGCTATTCCGAGCATTTCGGACGCCATTTTGCTTGTCCGGTAAAGCTCTTTTGTGTTGATTTTCGTATCCAGCCCGAAAAAGTCCCTGCGGGTCTTTATCGCCATTACGGCTTCTTCGAGGGAGGCGTTGCCCGCCCGCTCCCCGACGCCGTTGATTGTGCATTCAATCTGCCTTGCCCCGCTGTGAACCCCGGCAAGCGTATTTGCCACCGCCATTCCCAAATCATCGTGGCAGTGAACGCTTATAATCGCTTTCCGTACGTTGGGGACCCTGGCGAAAATATCCGCAATTAGCTGTCCATACTGCTCAGGTATCGAATAGCCGGTTGTGTCGGGGATATTCACGGTTGTCGCGCCTGCGTCGATTACCGCCTCGATGACCCTGTAGAGATATTCCTTTTCCGCTCTGCCCGAGTCCTCGCAGTAAAATTCGACGTCGTCGGTGTACTGCTTGGCACGTTTGACGGCCTTGACGCCCATAGCAAGCGCCTTTTCCTTTTTGTCTTTGAGCGTTTTGCCGTATTTGTCGTCCTTGAATTTGCCCACGATGTGAATATCGCTGATTCCAAGGCCTGTATGTATCCTGGCCTTTTTGGCTTTTTTGAGGGCTTTGCCCGCGGCGTCGATGTCGGCTTCAACCGCCCTGGAAAGTCCGCAAATTGTCGGGCCGACCACCTGCTGGGCGATTAAGCTCACCGCTTCGAAATCCTGCGGCGACGAAATCGGGAAACCGGCTTCAATCACGTCCACGCCGAGCTTGGCAAGCTGGGTAGCAAGTTCGAGCTTTTCGCCTGCGCCTAATCTTGTGCCCGCTGCCTGTTCGCCGTCGCGTAAGGTCGTGTCGAATATTATCACTTTGTCCTGCATCTTTTTATCTCCAAGTTCTGATACTATCGGAAGTTAGGCGGTTATTATGCCCTAAAACGGGCATAAAAGCTACCGCTTTGTTTAAAGATTGAAAATAGGAAATCGAATTGTGGTACTATCTTTTTTTATGCGCCTTGGCGGCGCAGGATAAGAGCGAGGGCGATTAGCCCGGCAGGAACTACACAATTTGTAACGCTCTTAGTCATATCTATTATATTATACGGCTTATCGTCGGCTTTGCAACAGTAATTTACAAAAAATAATCAAACCATCTTCAGACCAAATCGTTATCGATACAACACTGCGATATTGCAAGCAGCCAGTTTTATCGGCTAAAGCAGCTTGTCAACTTTGGCGACGAGGTCTTTGACGTGGCTGACGGATACGTCTAATTCTTTACGTTCTTCGGCGTTAAGGTTTAATTCGACGATTTTCTCGACGCCTGCTTTGCCGAGCACCGCGGGAACGCCTACGAAGTAACCGCCGACGTTATATTCCTTCTGGCAATATGCGCAGCAGGGAATCACGCTTCGGCTGTCGGTCGTAATCGCTTCCGCCATTTTCACGACTCCCGCGGCTGGGGCGTAATACGCGCTTGAGCCGAGCAGGTCAACGATTTCGATGCCGCCTTTTCTGGCGCGGTCAATCAGCCGGGCGATTGTCTCTTTGGGCAATAGCTCGGTGATAGGTATTCCCGCGACTGTGGTGAACCTTGGCAGCGGGACCATATCGTCGCCGTGGCCGCCCATCAGTATCCCGCGAATGTCCTCGGAGCTGACGTTTAGCTCGGTAGCAACAAAATGACAGAATCTTGCCACGTCGAGGGCTCCTGCCATTCCCATTACCCTGTTCTTCGCAAAGCCCGTAACTTTCGACGCCACATATACCATAGCGTCGAGCGGGTTCGATACCACGATAACGATTGCCTGGGGACAGTATTTGGCGACTTTCTCGCTGACCTCTTTAACAATCTGCACATTTTTGGCTAACAAATCATCCCTGCTCATCCCCGGCTTTCGCGCAAGACCGCTTGTGATTACGACGATTGAACTGTCCTGTGCGACTGCCCAATCTGTTGTTCCGGTTATTTTGCAGCTATAACCCTGCACCGGGCCTGCTTCTGCCATATCGAGGGCCTTACCCTCTGCCAATCCTTTTACGATATCGACAAGAACGATGTCACCCAGTTTGCGCGAGGCCGCGATATGCGCTGTTGTCGCTCCTACATTACCCGCTCCGACTACTGTTATTTTGTTGACGCTCACAATATTCTCCTTTTTATTTACCGACACCTTATAAGTTGATTTGCGTTGAAACTCAAGTTCGGGATATACGTTTTGATGTCTTCGATGAAACGCAGGCCGTCCTGCCAGTAGCCCGCGGTTGGCTTTATCGCAGGATTAAAACTGAGAAAGTAACTATTGATGTTTTCGACGAGGACCTCGCGCAGGTATTTGCACGCCATCGACGCAAGCGACACGGGAAGAAATTTACCATCGGCTCCCACTACGAAATGCACACGTATTTTCCGATTGTTCGTTTTCATCTCGTAACTGCTTCTGTCCTGGTCCTCGTGAATGATGCGCAGTTGCGATTCGCCGAACATCAGTTGCAATTGTCGCTGATAGTGACTTCGCCCGCCCTGTCGGTCGATAACGATATCCAAATCCTCGTCGGCAAATTCAGTGATTGCCGACTGCATCAGTTCCGCAACCGCTGTGAAAAGCACCTTCGCCTTATTATCCACCGCCGTCACCATCCGGTTGTAATGCGCAACCTCAAGGCATCGGCTCTTTAATCCCAATAGCTCGATATGCTGATTGGCGAGGTCAGCTCGCAGCATTGAAACCGCGATACCAATATCCCCATCATCTCCGCCAAGCTGATAGTCGCCGGCTTTTTTATACCACGGGTATTCCGCGATATGCTCAAGGCAATCCGGGCAAAGCGATGATACGAGTTCGGTGAGGTTCTTCGGCTCATTGCCCAGGTGTTTCAGCGTCGCCAATACGGTTCGCCGCAAATGCTTTATGCCTATGGTTCTGGTGAACGCCTTTTTGCTGTCAACGATGAGCAATCGACCTTTAAGTGAGGTTCGTTTTTCGGAAACGCTGGTGCGCAAAATCTCCCACAGGTTCGCCCATATTAGATTATCCGGAAAGCGAAATGCGCTCGACGAGACCACTAATGGCCCGAGTATTGGCCCGAAACCTGCTTCGTCTATCCCCACCAAAATCGCCATCCCTGACTCCTCACCGGCGCCGCTGCTAAAGTGTTTCGTGTCTTATTATTGCCCGGTAAATACCGTTTATTTTTTTGCCTTCCACCATCACCGGCGGATACTTGTCGTTCCTGGGCTGCAATCTAACCGTATTGTTCGGCTCAAAAAACACCCGCTTGAATGTTGTTTCGTGAGGCGAGGTGAACCGCACAAAACAGTCGTCGCCGTTTCGTACCTCCGTCGCGGGCGAAAACACTATGATGTCACCCTCTTTGAATTTCGGCTCCATCGAGTCGCCCACAACCCGCACCGCGAAAGCGTTGGGGTCGTGAACGTCCGGGCATCGGATATAATCGTCCGCAACGCCGACAGGGTAATCGAGGTCGTCAAAATCCGTCGGGTATCCCGCGGCGACCTTGTTGATGATGGGTACAAGCCGGCCAGGCGAAAGTGATGGTTTTCTCTCAAATGTTTCCTGCGAACCGTTTTTCTTAGGGCTTTTGTTGAGCTGACGCCATTTTTCGTTTTCCGCCTCGGCCGTCTCGACTTTTTCCCTCACGTCCGTGGGCAGCCGTTCCATATGTGCCATGTACAAAAGTATTCCCGCTTCAAATCCAAGGACTTTCTCTAATTTTTGCAGAAGCTCATCGCTCGGCGGGTTGTTAACCTTGCCCGTCTCTATCGTCGAAAGATACGGCTTCGAAAATCCTATCCGGCTGCCCACCTCATCAAGTGTCAGCCCCAGCTCCTCGCGTTTGTTCCTGATTATTTCGCCGAGTGACATCGTTTATTCTCCTGTATATTTGTTTACGCCTGTCAGAACCAAACCAATCTGCTATCTAAATACTAATGCGTATTATATGTCTTGCAAACAAATCAACAAGTTTATTTAAGCAAACAAGTTACGAAAGGAGAACCGGGGGAAGAGGGTGTTTTGCAAATATCCTCAATATCTGTTCAAAAACAGCGATTTTATGGGAAAAAGGCCAAACCCGCCTTGAGCAACGAGAAATCATCTCTCCAAGATACCGCAATTCTTGTCCGCCATAGCTCAAAGCGACGGCGGATTGCCTTTTGCCTTTTTATTTTTGCTTTCTTACTGCAACCTGTGGTGAGCGTAATCGAATCATCGCCGCTCGCCTCGGCCGTTGGGCGTCCCTTATGGGAGGCGGAGTTGTTAGGCAAAGCCGGGCACCAAGGCCGAACTGATAGCCCATCATTCAAAGCGTGGGTTGAAGCCCACCCTACGAATTTTTTAACTCTGTCTGTGCCTTAGACGAGCGAAAAACAAACCCACTCCTATTAGGATAACGGAGGCGGGTTCGGGAACCAGCGTTGGAGAAGTTGCACCGGTAAAACCAGTGCCAAAATAGCCATTGCGGCCGTTTCCACTTAAGTCATAAACTACAGTACTGTTCTGCGGCTCGTCGAAATTGTAAAGCAGATTGGTATAGGCATCGGGAGTCAGATCGCCGGTGGGAGCAGTAAATGAATCGCCTGTATAGCGGGCAATCGTCGAAAAGCGAAGTGTATCCAGCATACCCTCGAACGACGGTTGGAAGAAACCGTCTTTTAAGATAGCGCCAACGGCAGAAATGCTGTAAGAATAGTCGAGCACATCGCCTGACGCCGCTCGGGAGCCGACTTTGATGCCGTCCAGATACAACCTTTCTTCTGAGCCGTCATATACATAAGCGATGTGATGCCATGTGTTCAGGCTTACAGTAGCATTGGACAAAAGGGGCGTATAGCCGCCGGGGTGGTAGAGATAACCATAAATCCTCTGATCTGACTTTATCATTAGGTGTTTATCTTCTCTGCCATCCGACCATTCATTAAAGATGCTTCCGTAGGGGTCGACATTAACATTCACATTCACCCTCGCCTCAATTGTCGCCGCTGAGCCAATAACGCTGTTGCCAGTAACCGAGATGGTGTCAGTAGGCGCATCAAACAGAGCATACCCTGCTGCTATGGCCGATTGGGGCAAAAGCGCAACCAAAAACACACCACAAATTGTAATTAGCTTTTTCATGTCTCTACTCTCCTAAAAAATTGTTAATAGAAAATTGCGCACCGCGTGCGCATAGATGCTTATGTAAACGGATTGCTTCAGACAAATGTGTGTTCTCTCTCATACCCTTCTCTCTTCTTTGCCTTTTGCCCCCCAGCAAAGGCGATTATCATTATACCTTTTTGCAGGTAGTAGTCAAGGGTAAGGATTGGAATAAAAGCAGAACGGAAATTCTCCTTCGCTAACCCCTGCCGTTTTGCTTCGCAAAGCGAAGCAGGGGGACAAAACGAAACGCGGGGGCAAGCAAACTTCTGTGAAAAAAACAGGGCTGCCGACCCACACCCAAAACCGGCAGCCCAGACGAGTTATCACTCGTCCTGTATTGATATATATGTATCACCCCGAAATTACGTGCTTGGGAAAATAAAAAGCAGTTTTGCCTGTCCCGAGCGAAGCCGAGGGGCTTTTACCGGCGCCCCGACAGTTTTCGGAGCATACTTCGGATATCGCCAACGCCTTTGACCGATACATAAATCGTAATCGTTGAATACCAGACGAGGCAGGCGAGAGTCAACGTTCCCCAAAACCAGTGGTCTTTGAGCATTGTCATTATTTCATTGACGATATTCATAATGGTTTATCTCTCCCTGCTAACCTTATCAACCGGTTTAAGTAATGACCCAACGACCATTGCCAGTGCCACAATCACATACGCGGCGATTCCACAGGAAGTGTCGTTTTTCCTGCACCATTCGGTGCAGGGGCCGACCTTCTGGAGGACAAGCGTGGCGGCCGGTATAAGGGCGCCGAAGAATATGGCAGCGGCTGCGCCCCAACTGTTGGCGCGTTTCCAGTAACAGCAGGCGATGAGCAGAACGGACATGCTGGACAGATAAATTGAGCCGGTGATGCCGAGGTAAGTCCAAAGGTCCCCCTCTATTTTGTACCACAGTCCGTAGATTAAGAGGAACACGCCGATTGCTGCGATGATGGTTCGATTCCAGAGGAGTCCCTTTTTCTCCGACCACGCCCTTTTGTGAAACGGCGCCATTATATCGTTGTATATCACGCTGCCCCATGTGAGCATATAGGAAGAATCGGTGCTCATATCCGCCGCAAGCATCGCGGCCAGCAGCAGTCCCATTAATCCCGGCGGCACAATCATCCGAAGCATTCTGGGCATAGCCAGGAGAGTATTGGAGCCGACCTGGTCGGGTGTAAGTAATGCCAGGGCAGCGATTCCCCAGATGCCGGGAATGAGGAAACGCGCCACGAAAAAGAACGATGTGCTGGTATATATCTTTCGTGCGGCCAGAGAGTTTTTGGCCGACAGAACACGGGCAATCGAAGTTTGCCAGGTCAGAACAGCAGCGGTGCTCAGCAGGACATTGAAAACTACATAGGACCATCCCATATTCTCGTTCCTGAATGGATTAAATCCGCCGCTGCCGTGGTGAATCTGCACAGCGTTCACCAGCGCAGCCCAGCCTACCTTGTGCAGAATGAGAAATGTTGTGATTATGAGGCCCGCGCTCATCACTATAAACTGAAGAAAATCGGTAACGAGGACCGAGAGCATGCCGCCCAGAATTGTGTAAACGGCCACGCCTATCAGCAGCGCCGTCATCGTCACTTCAAGATACCTGGAGTCGAGGCCGCTGACGCTCACGAGGAAGTCGCCGCCGGTGCGGAGGAAGACGCCCATATTCAGGAGGCCCCCAAGGACAATTACGACCCCGGCAGCCCATCGTACGCGCGGGCCGTATTTACGCTCGAAAAGCTCCGGGATTGTCATGACGCCGGAATCGCGCAGGGGCTTAATGCAGAAACCGGTGTACCCTACAAAGAACATTGCCAGAAACGTGAGGATTCCCGGGACGGCCCCTGCGAACCCTTTTTCGAAGCCGTTCTGTGCGGTGTACATACATGTCACGATGCCGAATTCCGTTGCGGCAAGCGAGGCGATGCCGAGATAGACATTCATTTCTCTGCCGGCGACAAGAAAGTCCTCAACCCTGCCGACGTATTTGCGCAACATCACCCCGGCAGCCATTGTGGCGAGCAGATACAGGCCGACGATACAACCATCAAGTGCTGTGATATTGCTCATTCGTATCTACTATAATAAGGCAGGATACCGGTGTAAAGCGGAAAGGGCACCGGCAGGGACTGTATTGGCTCGTAACCGCCCCGCCTTTGGCGGATAAATTTTTATCTGCGCCTTTTTCTAACAATCGCATTGAATGTCTGGTTCGGCAGCCGCTAACGTCCTTAGTCCCTTCTGGATAAAGAACGCAATAAGACCACCCATCGCCAGGAAGACAAACCCAAATCCGGGCATAAACCACGCCTGTACTTTGACTCCGGGCTCAAGAAGACACACCTGTGGGTTTTTTGGGTCGTAGTAAACAGTCACAGCTTTGCCCTTCGGATACCTGTTCACGACGCCTTGGGCATGCGACGAAATGCTTGAGCCATAGTCGCCGAAAGCGACGCGATTTCCATTGAATGCTGTTGCGTTGACCGTGAAGTCATACATGACTTTGGCCCAATATTCGCCCCTACTGCCACGATCCATAGAGGAGTTCTGTATAACACCCTGGGCCGTCGGCCACGTTCTACTCTCATTTGCTCGCAGGAGATCCCTGCATCCAAAGTAGAGTATATACGCGCCAATAAACATCAGGAGCAGCGGTATAATCCTGCTAAAGATAATTCGTATTACTGGTAACAGCTGTTTCGTCGAGTATAATTTCATTTGACTCTCCTCAAAGTCTGTCTTCAAAAACAACTTCCCAGCCGTAAGTTTCAGCTAAAACAACTATAAATCCTCACGTTGTTACTGTCAATTGCAATCCGAAATCTCAAATCAGAAATGCTTTAGAACTCCCATTCCGCGCTGCGCGAGAGATTTGAGCAGTCGAAAATAGATAGTTGACCCTTCGATAAACGCAGGGCAGGCGAAATACTAACTGATTTCGACAAGCGTATATTTTCTGCTGCCGAGGCCTATTTTTTCAGCGTGCTCGATTTGCCATTTGCCGTTGAGGTTAGGGTACTTGGAGATTTTATCCAATGGTTTGCCCGCGGTTTTTTCCATCAAATCAATCGCCGCGGCGTCAACGGCCACCGGGTCGGTCGAGCCGAGTATGCCGATATCCTTGACGATATTCTGGTCGGGGTTGCCCATACAGTCGCAGTCGCTGGTAATCGATATCCCGAAGTTTATAAACGCCGCGCGTCCCTCTTTGCCCGCGAGCACTCCCTTTGCGTGTTCAGCGATGTTGCATTCGAGAATTTTGATGTCCTTGTCCCAGTCGTGCTGAACCGCGCCGAACCTGCACACCGCTAAGCATTCCGCGCAGCCGACGCATTTGTCCTTGTCGATGTGCGCCTTGAGGTCTTCCATATTAATAGCGGCCTCCGGGCAATGCCGGTAACATTCGCCGCAGCCCACGCATTTGCCGGTATCCACGCTTGGCTTGAACGCCGAATGCTGGCGCATCTTGCCTTTCCTGCTTGTGCAGCCCATACCTAAGGTTTTCAGCGTCGCGGCGAAGCATGTCCCTATGTGCCCCGTAACGTGCGACACCGCCAGAATCGACTGCACTCTTGCGATATCGTAAGCGATGGATACCTCCTTATTCAGTTCGCCGTCGATTCTGACTACGGTCTCGCTGGTTCCAAAAAGACCATCCGGCGGAATGAACGGTATGCCGAGTCCTTTCACGTCGAAGCCGTGCTCGGCGGCCAATATCGCGTGGTCAATCGCGTTGTGCCGTTTGCCGGGATACAGCGTGCTTGTGTCGGTCAGGAAGGGTTTGGTCTTTAAGCCGACAAGCTCATCAATCAGGCCCTTGAGACAAGGCGCCTTGATGTATGTCTTATTTCCCTTTTCGCCTATATGAATCTTAACCGCGGTGAAGTCATTTTTTTTGAAGCATTTTGCGAAGCCCGCTTCTTTGAAGAGGCGCATTGCCTTATCGGAGATAACTTTTTCGCCGTCTTCAATAACCGACTTGATAAAATAGACCTTTGGAAGCATAGGTATCGCCTTATTTGTTTGCGAAGATAATGATGCCGACAAGTATCAGTATCACGGCTATGCAGATACCAAGCGCCGAGTAAAACACCCACATCAGTTGCCTGGTTTGCCGTGTTACGATGAACTTCAGGTACCTGTCACTGGCCGCGAAAGTCCTGCTCATTTGCGATATGCCGTCGGTATGGTCTTTTGTGCTCTGGTTGAGTTTGGCGAGGGTTTCGTTGAATTTGCCGAACGTTTCGGTCATTTGGACATCGACGTCCGATGCTGCGGCGAGCTGCCGGTCGATTGCCTGAAGGGCGTCGGTTTGCTTGGCGCTTTCTGCCGGGATTTTCTCCACCGCCGATAACAATTGCTGGTCCTTGAGGAGATTTGTTTTCAATTGCGAGACGAGTTGTTCGGTGAGCACCTTCTGGTTTTCAACGACGGTCGGAAAGTTCTCGAGTAGTTTCGGGAACTGCTCGATGCGGGCGATGAGGTTTTCGTGCTGGGCGACCTGCTTGCTGAGGTGTTCGTTTATGCCCTGAATCTGGTCGAGGAGCGTCTCGAAGCCGGCCTGAAATTTTTCCAATTCGGGTTTTCCCCGCACAGCCACCGCCTGGAACGGGCTTTTATCCGCAGACGGGGTCTGGTTGTGAATTATCAGGCCGTCGTCGCTTAACTGCGGCCGTTCATAGTCGCTGTGCGACGGAGGTAACTGCTTTCGCAGCCAGCTCACAAAACGCAACCATATTTCCCGAAGTTCCATCCGTTTGTAATCCTTGAAACCTTAATTAAGCGTTCTTGCGGATTGATTATCGCACATATCGCCCATCTTGCCAAGAGCAAAACGCTGCTCGCTTTCAGGCGATTGGTTTGTAGAAATCGCTTGGCCTTTGGGCAAAAGTCATTGCGTTTGAAGCGTTTATTTGTCGAAAGGCAGTTTGACTCCGCCTTGCGGTGTCCGCTCGACGTTGCTTTTCATACCTTCTGGTTCCCCGGCCGGTAGCGGCTTCGGTCTGCAAACCAGACCCTGTGCGAGTTTCGATGCGTCGCCCGAAACAACCGAGCAATAGGACATAGCCGGCGCAACTTTGTCGATGCGAATAGTCGCGATGAGTATTTCGGTTGAACCGATTATCTCTTTAGTGTCGGCGTCGGTTATCTGCTTATCGGCTTTGAAGACGTCGAGCAGTGTGCCCGTTATGAGGCGGTCGCCGCCCTGGTCAATTATGACGTTGCCGTCGGCTGCGATTGACGCGATACGAGGCGGGTTCAGCCGGTCGCTTAATTTATTAACGACCTCGGCTGCCGCTTTGGCGATGAGATTATCGACAAGTTCTTTATAATCGAGGTCGGTCGGCTCCCATTTTGTAACGAGCTGCTTTACCTCGTCGGTTTCGAGCCGCAGCCGGACCGAATCGGAGAACTTAACCTGCCGGGACGATGCGACGATGACGCGATAATCAAAAGCGAAATCCGCCCGGTATTCCTTGAAGTTAACACCGGCTATGGCCTCGTTTGTTGAGTGTTTGATTCGCAGGCCCGCCTCGGTAATTGTTCCGACGAGCATATAGTCGGCGCCGAGAACCTGCCCGATTCTTGCCTGCTCCTCGATGGGGGCGGTGTTGAAGAGCACTTTCTGTTCGTGGAGGTATTCCTGGATGTGCTCCCTGTCGAGGACGGCGAATTTATTTGTCTGCGTAAGTGCGGTAGTGATTTTTTGCGAGAGTTTATCTGCGAGCTGGTCGCCGGGCATAGTTAAGTTGATAAATGAATACGACTGTGCCTCGGCCTTGAGGGGCATTACCGCCAATCGCAATCGTGCGCTTTTATCGACGGGCTTATGGTCATAAACCCATACCTTTAGCGTAACTTGATACGTGCCGTCGGCGAGTTTCTTTTCGTCGATTACCTCGTATGTTTTGACAAGTCCCGCGATATCGGTTGTCTGTAGAGTGCCCTCGGTCTGGACCGATACGGCGTCGAACCCGACGGTTTTCCCGGTGCTCGTGCGGTTGATGTCCGCCGACGCTGAGCGATAGCCGAATGAGTAATCGCCTGAGCCAACCTTGACGCCTTTGGCCTGCGCGACTGCCTGGAACAGGCCGTTCTTTATCGCGTCGTCTTTTGACGGTCCTTGTCCCTGAACTTGCTTGAGTATTGTATCCTCAGCGAAGGCGAGTGAGCAGAAGACAACCGTTATTGCGATAAATCCGCAAATCGTTTTCATTTTTAGCTCTCCAAATCGGTGGTGCCGGTAAGCCGGCTACCAGGGCACTTTTTTGCTGTCGCCGCGTTTCCCAAGAACGATTTCGTTTTGCCAGAAAACCAGGCCGTTGGTCAGATTGTTCATCTGGAGCTGGAAATAATACTCGACCTGCTGTTTACCGTTGTCATAGCGGATATTTCTCTGGATGATTTTGCCGGAAATGCTGAGCTCCGGCGCGATGAGCTGGCCTTTTGCCTGCACAGTATCCTTGTTGAACTCATCGGCCTTGTCCGAGTCGCGAGTTAGGTCCCTGCTGCTATAAACCAAGCTGTCTTTTGGCGCGTTGCCTGCGCCGACGGCTGCGGTCATAGCGACCAGTCCGCTTCTGGTAAGCTCCTGCTCAACTTTGGCCATAAGCTGGTCGGTGTCGATGTGCTGCATAGTGTCGTTGACAATTCGGCCTTTGGCGACAACGTATCTTCCGCCGCCTTCTTTTTTGAATGTGCCCGATTCAATCATTGACTGGACCATCTGGCTTGCCGCCCTGTCGAAGTCGCGGTAATCGAGCTGCATAACCGCTTTGCCCTGGTCGTTGATTGTGTCGACGTTTTCGGTCTGGGGTGAGCAGCCGACAAATGTTACGGATGAAGCGAGTACCGCAAAAGCTAATAGTTTCTTAATCATAGTCCTGTCTCCGGTTAATTAGGGATTTTTCGAGTGTTCATACGAAAATCAACAGCGGTTGTTCGCGGCGCAACGGCCTTAATAGCGAACGGTGCTTTTGCCGCCGCGGAAGTTTGCAGCCACTTGCTGGTTGCGGTATCGACTACAATGCCATCCTTGTCGAGCCACTCGACCTTGTATTCGAACACTATGGGGTTAAACGCCCTGTTGTGGCCGGCTATCTCGAGCTGCAGGAAGCCGTCTTTGTTGACGTAGGTAACGGCGCGGTCGATTTCAACGCCCTCGCCGGTAACCCAGCTAAAGGCGTGAATCACGGGTTTGGTTACGATGTTGACCAAGGCGTTGTCGCTTTTGACGTCTTCAGCCATACTAATTCTTTTGTCTTCCTGCTGACAGCCCCAAAGGCCTACCGCGACTCCAAGCAGCAAAATGTTAAGCGCCAATCTCATATTTCACCTCCAGAAAAGAATTCCTAAAATGCCAGGACTTCACATACAGGCGATGCCCCGGCGTTGATAATTCTAATATATATGATTGCGTTCTTGCAAGGGGGAATATTAACTTCAAAAGGAATGTTGCCCGCGGGGAAAATCTGTAGTTTTCGATTCTCAGGGATGGCGCATCTGGCTATTTGGAAATCTTTTGGTAGTGTGCTCCAGATTCGCACGTCTGCGGCAGTAGTCGCGACGCTGTAAGCCGCTATGACCGCCGTCATAATCCCGTAGTTGTCGTTGTCCCTGACCGAGGCCTGCGCTACCGCCTTGACCACAGCGGAGGCGATGGCCCTTATCAGGATGCCCTTAAAGTCCTTGTTGAATTCGGTCTCGATTACCCTTTCCATATCGGCTGCCTGTCTGGTCTGGTATGCGCCGGCGTCGGTCTTGACGGTGAGATAGGGGTAGGCAAAGCTTCTTGGCCGCAGCCGAGGAAGCGCGATACCAGCGTAGTAAACCCTGGAGCTGACCAGCACAAGCGGCAGGTCTATCCGGATTTCTTCTTTGACGGGCCCCAGGCCGTTTTCAAATATGACCCAACACTGGTTTTCGAGTTTTACCTTTCCGGCGGCTACGTCGTCGGCGAGCAGCAGGTCTTTTTTGATATAGTCGTTATCGGGGACCATTCCCGCGGTTTCCTTCAGCAGGTCGGCTGCCCTGCCGTTTTCGCCGATTAACAGGAAATACACACCGGCCAGATACGTCGTGAATGGATTGACAAAATCCGGGTATGGTTGGAACTGGCTGAGGTTGGGGTAATTAGCGTTTACGATTGCCATGACGTTAGGGTCTTTGGCGACGGCACGGGCGTCAGTGTCAGTTTTTTCTTTTTGCTTGTCGAGCTGGGCCTCGAGTTTTCTGATTTCCTCGTTGAAGTGTTCCCGTGCTCGTATTTGCCTGTCTAAGGCGCGGTTTAATTCGACCCTTGCCATGTCAGGTTTTTTCTCCGCCAGAAAATCGAGCGCCTTGTAGGTGTTGACCATTATGCCGTCGTATTCCTGACCTTTGTATGGGACGATGTTGTCGTTTACGAGGGTTGAGCCGACGGTGTCGATGACCTCGGACGGTGTGGCGTAGTAGTTCATCATTTCTTCGGCTTTATCGAAGGATGCGGTGCTTTGCTGGTGATTTAGCCGAGTTTTTTCTGCGGAGGCAAGCTGAAGCGTCCAGAGCAGGTCGTCGCCTGACGGGTTTTTGCCGTTTTTGATTTTGCTTTCGGCGAACTGCCCCGCCTGGTTGAAATCACCGGTCTCGAATTGCCTGTTAAAAACGGCGAGATTGTTCATCGCAGGGTTGCACCCGCTCATAAGCAGCCCGGCTGACAATCCCAAAATCGCTATTGCAATTTTTATTCGCATTTCTATTTTTTACCCTCTGCTCAAATTTGTCAGAGATTAGGATAACGGCCCGGCGGGCATTGTCAACAGTTATCAGGACTTGGATAAAAACCGACGAGAATTGAGGCAAAGTCCCATAATTGCTTTGACAATAACATGAGAATATGATATAATTATCAGATTGCAGGGAATTGTCGGTGAGAGCCAAAAGGGCCGCGTCGCCGCTGTTTTCCGTCACCTCTGTCGAAATAGGGCATTAGAATGAGGGAAGTGCGGAAGGATTTGACGTAATGGCGGTTATTGGGACAACAAAGCTACCGCATCGTGTATCTCGGAATCGTTCCGGTGAAGTTGCCGGAAACCGATTTTCTCCAGTCCGTAACCTATGCGAGCAAAATAATCACAGATACCGATTTCTGTCCTGGGCTTTTTTGTTCATCGCGATATTGTGGGCAGTCGCGGCGCAGGCAAAGATAACCCCCCCGTTTTCACGGCCTGCCGTCCGGCCGTTGATTAGCGATACATACTCAAACGACCTGAACCGAAACAAAATCGACGATGAGCTTGAATCCAGGATTTCGACGACGACGGCCCGGCTTAAATCGGCCGTAACTTCCAAAGATATAGAAGAGGCAAAAACTATATTGGCGGGCAGCGTGGAAGTAGAGCTGGTTTTCAATGACCAGGTAACGCAGCAGCAAATCGACGACTTCCTGGGACGAGGCGGCGAGATAACATACGTTTACAAGGCGGTATCATACGGGTGGAACGGACGCATCGCCCTAAAAGACGTTAACGCAATACCGTCGTTAATGGGGGCGACGTTGGTGCTGGTCCAGGAGGCCAAGCCCGTCGTTCTGCATCTCGATGTCGCCACCAGGACAGGCCGTGTTCGACCGGTCTGGGCACCAGGTTTTGCGGGTAATCCGGCGGGTTTCGATGGCTCCGATACAATTACAATTGCTACTCTGGACACAGGTATTGATGCCAACCATCCGGATTTAGCGGGCAGGCAGGTATATTGGCATGACTTTTCGGCTGACGGCAACAGCAGCCCGGTTGATATCGTTCAACACGGCTCACACGTGGCGGGTATAGCGTTTGGGACCGGCGCGGCGGGCGGGTCAGAGACAGGAACGCTTTATTACACGGACTCAGAAGACCTGACCGGTGTGTCTTCCGGGTCATTTTACCTGTTTGTAATCGGTCTTCCTGCAACGTCGCTGACCTACTCTTCGACGGCCCAATGGACCGGAGGCGGCTCGACAACACTGCACCAGGCCTACCATACCAAAGGGAGTTCAGGCGGGTGGTCGTATCTTCCTAATTCCGCGACAGGCGTTTCGCCTCTGACGATAACCAATACTATTACCGGCTCAACCAGTAGTGAATATTCTACGGCGCTTTTGAGTAACGGCGCGATGCAGCAATTTGTCATTACCAATTCAGTAACAAACTATCCGGGCGTCGGCGACGGATTTAACAAGTTCAGAGGGGTAGCGCCGGGATGTAACTGGGCCGCTGCTAAGGTATTTCAGAATGACGGCACCGGCTATGATACGTCGATTTCATCGGCCATAGATGATTTGGTCTCCACGCGTGCGGCAAACAATATTAAGGTAATGAACATGAGTTTGGGGGTTTCGGGCAGAGGCAGCGACCCGTCCCTGCGGGCGAAAGTCAATACGGCAGTCAATAATGGGATTGTCGTCGTCGTTTCCGCCGGCAATGACGGCCCCACTGGCCAGATAGGCGACCCGGGCGGGGCGGCTATGGCACTTACAGTGGCGGCATCCGACGACAACGACCAGTTGACAGATTACTCGAGTCAGGGTTTCACTAATCCCGGTTCTACATCCGGCCAGGAGGAAGATTACAAGCCGGATATAATGGCGCCGGGCGGTTCGGCGAATTATTATACGGCGATTCTCTCAGTGGACAGCGGTTCCGGGGATGGCTCATCGTTTGCGGACCAGCAAAGCAACGATTATACCTCTATGCAGGGAACCTCGATGGCAAGCCCGTTTGCCGCAGGGGCGGCGGCGCTTGTAATCGACGCCTTGCAGCAGCAGGGCATTACCTGGGATTTCTACTCGAACCAGCACGCCAGCTACGTCAAAATGGTGTTATGCGCGACTGCTTCAGAAACAAATGCCAGCCGTGAAGGTAACAGCAGTAATCCTACGCTCCAGCGTGCCTCTGCCGGGCCAAGCGGTTTTCCCGCGGGCAAGGACCTCTACGAGGGTTACGGTATGATAAATCCTGACGCAGCGGTCGAGGCCGTAACCCTGACTTACACACTGGGCTCATCTGCCAGTGACACATTGGGGCCGGGTACTTATGACCGGCGAGTTTGGGCACGGAAGGTGGGACTAAAGCAGGGAGTGGCATTCGAGCCGATTCTGGCAGTTCCCTCTGGCGGCGATTTTGACCTCTATCTTTATAGCGCCACACCCAGTGCGTATGGCACACCCGTAATTCTCGCATCAAGCACACAGGCAGGAAACGATGTAAACGAATCCTTCAATTACGACCCTGTATCGGATGTCAATGCTTTGCTTGTGGTTAAGAGGGTTTCAGGGTCGGGCACGTTCAGTCTGACCTCACAATCGCCGGTTGATGTTGATGTCATAGGGTCCTGGGTAACAGGTACGACCCACGCAAAGGAATCCGGCACTAACCGTGCATTAGTTTTTGTTGCCCACGCAGAGAGTAACAGCAGTTCGACGAGTTTAACCGGCGTCAGCTATGGCGGGCAAACAATGACGAAGATAATCGATAGAATTGCGGGCTCAGGTTCCAGCCGAGCATACGTTGCGGCATTTATCCTCAACGACGCAGGTATCACTGCCGCGACCAGCACCACTTTCACTTCCACCTGGACCTCCCAACCTTCTAGTATTACATACACCAGTGTATTCCTTCAGGATGTTAATCAAACGACTCTTTTTGGAGCTACTGCCAATAATGGCGTAACAAGTTCCCGTTCAATATCAACATCTTCACTTGCCACCGGTAATGGTGATATGGTAATTGAAGATGCTTCCAGTTCTGCCACTGGCACATATACGGTAACAGCCGGCTGGACCAAAGATGTTGACCTTGGAGTGTCTGGCTATGATGGTATGGACGGACACAAGTCCGCGACGGGTGCTAATGAAACACCGAGCGTAAGCCAGTCAAGCGGCAATCATGCGCTTATTGGTTTCGTTGTCAAGACAATAGGAGTTGCATCATCTGTTAGCCGTACCTTGACGGTTACTTCTTCGGCAGGTGGCACTGTAACGCAGCCCGGCATAGGGGACTTCAATTACACCGATGGCAATGTTGCTGCTCTCATCGCATCGGCAAATGCAAATTATCACTTTGTTAACTGGACGGGTTCAGCGGTAATAGCGGGTAAAGTAGCCGACCCCAACTCACCTGCCACGACTGTTACTATGAATGGTAATTACACTGTTCAGGCCAATTTTGCCATTGACCAGAAGTCATTGACAACTTCAACGACAACGGGCGGGACTATAACAACACCCGGCATAGGCACCTATTCGTATGACTATGGTGCCAACGCCAGTATCATTGCATCAGCCACAACAGGTTATCATTTCGTCAACTGGACGGGTTCAGCAGTAACGGCAGGCAAGGTAGCTGACGCGAATTCAGCCGGCACAACCGTTACTATGGATGCCAACTATACCGTCCAGGCAAACTTTGGAATAACTCAGTTTATAATACACGCTTCGGCAGGCGATAACGGAAGTATCTCGCCGAACGGTGATATCACGAAAGATTACGGCTCAAGCCAGCAGTTCACGGCCTTACCCAATACCGGCTATGAGGTCAACGAGTGGACTGTCGACGGCAACAGCGTCCAGACAGGCAGCACCACTTATATGCTATCTGATATTACGGCCACCCATACGGTTACTGTGACATTCAGACAGATCACCCTGTCCATTTCAGGTTACGCAGTCGAACTGGACGGCAACACGCCGGTTGCGGACGTACTGATATCAGCAGGTGATACCAATACACTGACCGATGCAAACGGTTATTATGAACTGCTGGTTGAATATGGCTGGTCGGGCGTGGTTACGCCCCAAAAGGAAGGATACGTTTTTGAGCCGAACAGTTTGCCATACGCCGACGTGAATAATGATTATAACGATATGAATTATACGACCACGCTGACAACCTTTAAAATCGCGGGCTACGTGCTTGAGTCGGACCTTGTAACGCCCATAAGTGACGTTAATGTTTCCGCTGAGAACGGCGGAGGAGCATGGACGAGCAGGTATGGCGGAGGGGCGACGATTGCGGACACGAACGGTTACTATGAAGTCATTGTGGATTACAACTGGTCGGGCGTGGTTGTGCCGACGAAATACGCATACGCGTTTGAGCCGAACGGCAGATATTATGCGGATGTCAATCAGGATTATGTCGCAGGGCAGGATTACACAGGGATTTTGCTGACGTTTAGAATCATAGGCCACATACAGAACGAATGTAATGTGCCGATAGAAGGGGTGGCGGTCGATGCCGATAACGGCGGAGGCAGCGCGGTTACGGATGCCAACGGCTTTTACGAGGTCTGGGTTGGTTACGGGTGGTCCGGCGAGGTAACGCCGGGCAGGAAACATTACACGTTTGAGCCGAACTGGATTAGTTACGTCGATGTGCTTGCCGACTTGGCCGACCAGAATTACGTTGCCTTAAACATTTATGACCTCGACTGCGATGGCGCTATCGGACTGGGGGACTTGGCCGTGCTGGCGGAGAACTGGCTTGTGGCAGGCCCCGGGATTTTGGGCGATTTCAACGCGGATGAGTTTGTGGATTTCATCGATTTCGCCTATTTTGGCGCCGTCTGGCAGGACAAATAAAAAAATCTGGGAAAATCTTATTTTTTTGTTGCAGGTTTTGTAATTGAGCGGTAGAAAAGAGTTGTAACAGTTCTTTGGAAAAGAAATATGGTAATCACGGGTCTCAAGGCGAAATCCTTGGGATAAACAAATGGGAACTCGGTTGGAAGCCGAGACCGACCCGCGGCTGTAAGCGTCTGTTCCGATGATGAATCGGAAGTCCGAAAGGCATATATCCACTGTTTCGCGCTAATCTTTGGCAAGAAGAGAGATTGGTGCGGGGTGGGAAGGGGCCTTTAGGTAAGGCGCGAGTCAGAAAACCTGCCTGTGATGAATTAAGTGGTTTACCCCGTGAGATAAAGCGTAGCGGAAAATATTTATATCGCTGATTAGTTATCTCACGGGGTTAACGGAGTTCTCGTGGAGTGGAACCCGGAGCCGGTGTGCTTTGGCATAGCTGGCCTGCCCGTAGACCTTTGTCTGTATTGGGCAAAGGTCTGATATTTGGTATTGTGGCAGGCGGTATGTTTGGCTTGGTATTTTAAGCCGTCGTTCCTTTCGCGGGACGACGGCTTTTTATTTTGCGCATTTTTGGAATTGGCGCGTGAAAGGAGGTGTAAAGGCAACAGAAGTTGCCGGGTTCAGATGTGATGGAGAGGGGCAACGGTGACCAGAGAGAGTTTGTTAAAGTTTTGGAGAAGGGAAAATGGCTTCGCTGAGGGTGATGAGAGGTTTAGTGGCAGTATTGTTGTTAGGAGTTTGTGGTTTGGCTAAGGCGGAACAAATAGCGAATTTTGAAGATTTGGCTTTGGGGACAGGGTCTTACTGGAACGGTTCGGACGGTTCCGGCGGATTCGCCAGCGGAAGCGCGTGGTTTAGCAACAACTACGACACGACGTATGGTTCGTGGGACGGGTTCGCGTATTCGGATATCAGCAACACTTCCGTAAAGGGCTTGTCGAGTCAGTATAACGCGATAACAGGAAGTGGCCAGGGCGGCAGCGCCAATTACGCGGTTGGTTACGTCGGCTGGATTACGCCGCCCACGATGGTTCTGGATGAGCCGACGATTGTAGGCGGGTTGTATGTTACGAATAACAACTATGCTTATTACACAATGCTTAACGGCGGTATGTTTGGAGCAAAAAAGTTCGGCGACGGTGACTGGTTTTTGCTGGCGATGACCGGCAAAGATGCGACCGGCGCGGTAACGGGAACAGTTGATTTTTATTTGGCCGAGGGGACAGATATCGTGAACGACTGGCGATACGTAAATTTGGCTTCGCTGGGAGTGGTGAAAAGCGTGGAGTTCAGTTTGAGTTCGAGCGATACGGGCGTCTGGGGTATGAACACACCCGGCTATTTTGTGATTGATACGGTTGTGCCTGAACCCGCGTCGTTGGTGCTGTTAACATTCGCAGGGATGATTGGGTTAAGACTGATTGGCAATTCGATGAGACGGTGCAGGTAAACGGAGCGTGCACCGCGAGAGTCGGCGGTGATGAGGGATGATGGAAAGAACTGTTGCGTGGAAAGTGTTTTTGATTATTGGATTGTTTGGAGCCATAGTGAAAGGCGGACCATACAGAGAAGCCGGTGTTTGCTCGTATATCGGGCATGACCACAAAGCGACAACGCCATGGGACCCGAACGGGGTGATAAACCCCATATTCCGCGGCTGGGCGGATGCCGTAGTGAGCTATGTATCGGTTGGGAACATTACCTCTGACTTTAGTAATCCGAAAATGGCATTGGGGGCAAGTTACAGCCATACATATCAGAACGGCGCAGATATTAACGACAACATGGTGAGTTACGACATAGTTAGTTTGGGCGATTTATTACAGGCGGATATCAATGCAGGCACAGCGCCCGGACAAATCACGTTGTCGTTCACTCAGACAATCCGCGACCAGAACGGGTATGACTTCGTGGTTTTTGAGAATGGTTTTTACGTTGATGAGAACCAGTATTTCTGCGACCTTGGATACGTCGAGGTCTCGTCCGATGGCACGTATTTCGCGAGGTTCCCATCGGTGTCGCTGACCGGGGGTCGAGTTGGGGCTTTAGGGATGATTGATATTACGAACATTTACAATCTGGGCGGCAAACATCCGAACTGTATCGGGGGTGATAATGATTCGTTTACAGGGACGCCTTTTGATTTGAGCGAAATCAGGAATGAACCGAATGTTGTAGCCGGCCTTGTTGACCTAAACAATATCTCGTATGTGCGAATAGTTGATATCCCCGGAAGCGGCGATTTTTACGACGATGCGCATAAGCTAATAGACCCCTGCACCTGGCCTAACTGGGGTTATTACGACGCGAACCATCCTATATATGATGCCTGGCCTACTTGGGGTTCAGGCGGATTTGATTTGGAGGCGATAGGTGTGCTCCAGCCGCAGCAATACGGCGGGGACATTAACCTGGACGGTGTGGTTGACTACGAGGATTTGGAAATCTTTACGCAGTGCTGGCTGAGTCACTTTGGACAGGATAACTACCTGTCGCGTTGTGATTTGGCCAAGCCGAAGGATTTAACTGTGAATTTCAAGGACTTTGCGGAATTCGCGAAGGGCTGGCGCAAAGTCGAACAATGGCGGGGAAACTGATAATTGATTATTGATTATTTTATGAACGGCAAAGGTAAACGCGGGTTTAGTTTAGTGGAAGTGATGGTAGTCGTCTCGACGGTGTCGGTGATTATGGCGGTAACGATGCCCGCGATGAATACAGCAAGGTCACGGGCAAAGGCGATTGTGTGCAGGTCGAACCTGCGGCAGCTTGTTCTGGCAAATATAGAATACTCAAATGACAGAGATGGTCTTTGCGTACCGGCGGCTGACGACCTTTGGAATGAGATTGGACCGCTACAAGGCGGATATGACCGCTGGCATGGCAAACGAACCGGCCCGGATGAGCCATTCGACCCTATGAAAGGGCCTTTGATTAGATATCTTGGGGACGGCAAAATCAAGGAGTGTCCGGCAAGGGTGGAATTCACAAAAAGTCAGCCGGGAGAAATAAACTTCGAGCAGGGCTGCGGCGGTTACGGATATAATATGATGTATATTGGTAGCAAGTTGTGTCGTTCGTCTGTGTCGACAAAGCAAAAATATGCTGAGACGGCCCGACTGACGGAAATAAAAAGGCCTGAGACAACGTTAATGTTCGCGGATACGGCATTTTCTCAGGATTATAAGGGAAATCAATATCTGATTGAGTATTCTTTTGCTGAGCCGCCGTTTTCTGTCGTTAACGGAAAGCCAGATGTGGACGGCGATTATGGTTATCCGTCGCCGTCGATTCATTTCAGGCACTATGGTTCAGCGAACGTCGGCTGGGTGGACGGGCATGTCGAGGCAAAGCCAATGGCAAAACCGGTATTGGGAGACAGCTACACTGCGGAAATGGCGAAAATGAATATTGGCTGGTTCGAGCCGGTTGATAATACATTGTTCGATTTGGAATAGGGAAATCACTAAGCAGATGACTGAGGACAGATGAGAGTCCTCCGTTCTCTGTCTTCCGTCCTCTGGTTTATTTCATGTCTTTATGGTAATCTGCCGCGAATGCGGCTGCAATTTATCGTATGCAAGGTGATGCAAAAAGAGGCGTATTATTGCGCGGCCCGCTCGCCGAACACCGTTGACGTGGTGGTGATGAAACAGGGGCTGCACAATGAGCCGGAGAAACTGCGCCGGGAGGTTCAAAAAGCACTCGATACGACAACCGATACCCAAAACAGGCCCTATGATGCGTCACTTCTGGGCTATGGGCTTTGCAGCAACGGGATAATCGGCCTGTCGGCTAAAATTCCGATTGTTGTGCCGAGGGGACACGACTGTGTAACTCTGCTTCTGGGGTCGAAGGATACCTACAAGGATTATTTCGATAGCCACCGCGGGGTGTACTGGTTCAGCCCCGGCTGGATTGAAACGGATATGCAGCCGGGCAAGGAACGCTTTGAAAGAACGCTGAAGGAATACATCGAAAAATTCGGCGAAGACAATGCCAGATACCTTATGGAGACCGAGCAGAGCTGGATGAAGGAATACAACTGGGCGACGTATATCGACTGGGGGTTCGCGAACAACGAGCGGGAAAAGCAGTTCACCAAAAAGGCGGCCCAGTATCTTAACTGGAAGTATGATGAGGTTAAGGGTGATGCAGGCCTGATGCAGCGGCTTGTGGATGGCCGATGGGATGATAAGGATTTTTTGATTGTCAAGCCGGGGCAGAAAATAACAGAGGATTTGATAAACGAAGGAATCATAAGGGCTGAGTAAGGATTTGGATGATAAGTGAAATTATGTCAGCGATTGTTTTTGATGGGCATACCCTGACGTTAAAAGAAATTATGTCGGTCGCTGTTTTTCTGGGTGTTATCGTGGCGGTTTACGCAGTTGAGGGGCATCTCGTTATTGGTGTCATTAAGAGCAAGCGAAAGGGACAAGGAATTCCGAAGCGATTCTGGTCCGGGCGTGCGATTGTTATACATTTACTCGCTGTACTGGGAGTGGCCTGTTTTCTCTACGGCCATTTTATCGAACCATACTGGATAGAAGTTAAAACGGTTGAAATTCCTACGACTAAACTTCATCAGACAGCCATTCGATTGGTGCAAATCTCGGATACGCATTGCACATGGAGGCCAGGGAACGAGAGAAAATTAGTGGAAATAATCAATCGTCTAAAGCCGGACGTTATCATATTTACAGGCGACTCAGCGAACAACTCGAAAGGATTGAAACGGTTTAAGGAGACGATGAAATCGCTGGAAGCCCGGCTCGGAAAGGTGGCCGTACGTGGAAATATCGACGCGGGCAGATGGCCGGGAGTGGATATTTTTGCCGGGACGGGTTTTGTTGAGCTTGATGGCAACAGCATCGAAATTGATAAAGATGGGGAGAAGATTTGGATTACAGGAGTTTTTTGCGAGAAGGGAGGCAAGGCAGGTGATGCGCTGAAGAGAGTGCCCGACGATTGCTTCAGTGTTTTCCTTTATCACTTCCCGGATTTAGTGGAAGATTTGAACGGGCTGAACGTAGATTTGTACATGGCGGGACATACTCATGGCGGGCAGATTGCTTTGCCCTTTTACGGTGCGATTATTACGCTGTCGAAATTTGGCAAGAAATATGAATCCGGCGAGTACAAGGTCGGCAACATCATTCTTTATGTAAATCGCGGAATCGGATTGGCCGCTGGCTTTAACCCGAAGACGAGATTTTTTGCGCGACCTGAAATAACAGTTTTTGATTTGAAGCCGAAATAGATATGCCAAACAGTGATATACAGACAAGACAAATGGAGATATCCAGGACGGTGCTGATATGTGTTGTTCTGGCGGCGGTGACGTTTGTTGCGTTTGAGGGGGTCAGGAATAACAATTTTGTTTACTATGACGACGACAAATATATTACGAGTAACGAGTATGTGCAGAAGGGGCTGAGCTTCGAGTCGGTCAGGTGGGCGTTTACGACCTGGCATCAGGGAAACTGGCATCCGCTGACGTGGATGAGCCACCTTATCGATAGCACCGTTTTTGGTATGAACCCGGAAGCTCATCATTTAGTTAGTGTTGGATTTCACATCGCCAATGTAATCCTGCTTTTTTTGATATTGAAGAAAATGACGGGTGCTATATGGCCAAGCGCATTTGTCGCCGCGGTTTTTGGCTTGCATCCTCTTGGTGTGGAATCGGTCGCGTGGGCTGCCGAACGCAAAAACGTTTTGAGCACTTTTTTCGCGTTTTTAACGATATGGGCGTATTTTTGGTATTCGCAAAAGCCGGGATGGCGGCGATATGCGTTGATTGCGATTCTTTTCGCGGCGGGATTGCTTTCCAAATCAATGCTCGTAACGCTGCCGTTTGTATTGATTCTGCTGGACTATTGGCCGGTGGGCAGGTTTGGGAATTTGAAGGGGCGGCAGTGGCTTTGGCGGGTGATTATCGATAAAACCCCGCTTTTGGCAATATCGGGGGCGTTTTGCGTTGTTACGTATTTAGCGCAGGCCTATGCGGAGGCGGTGCTGGATATTGTTTCACTTCTGCTTGGATTGCGGGTAAGCAACGCGCTGATGTCGTATGTCAGGTATATCGGCAAGATTTTTTATCCGACCCCTCTGGCGGTTTTATATCCGCTTGATATAAGGGGTTATTCCTGGGTGGAGATTGGCGGATGTCTTGCGATTCTGCTTGCGGTAACGACGGCGGTAATTCTGGAACGGCACAGGCGCAGGTTTCTGTTGACTGGATGGTTGTGGTATCTGGGGACATTAATCCCTGTAATTGGGCTGGTTCAGGTAGGCGTACAGGCGATGGCGGACCGATATATGTACCTGCCGGGGATAGGGATTTATATCATAGTCGCCTGGCTTGCGAGCGAAGCGTCGGCGAAACTGCGCCTGCCCAAAGCTGTGCCGGCGGTAACAGGCGCAGCGATTTTGGTTTTGTTGCTGCTGATAACGAGGACTCAGATAGGATACTGGAAGGACAGCGAATCGCTGTTTAAACATACCCTGGATGTGACAAAGGACAATTGCGTAATGTACAATAACTATGGTCAGGTTATGAAAAGCCAGGGGCGTCTCGATGAGGCGATAGATAATTTCAGGCGTGCGCTGGCGTTTCGTCCCGGCTGGGTAGATGTGCACGATAAGCTCGCGTGCGCGTTGCAGGACAAAGGACTGGACGGGGAAGCGGCCGTTGAATTTGCGATGGTGTTGCAGATAAAGCCGGACAAAACTGATACACGCAATAGCTTTGGGGTCGCGCTTGTAAAAATAAAGCAGTATGACGAAGCGATTGAGCAGTTTACCAGGGTGCTGATGGAAGACCCCTGCCGGGCGAGTGCATTGAATAATTTGTATAAGGTCGGGGTTGAGAGCGGGAAACTCGACAAGGCGCTGGACGTGATTCTGAGTTTACAGGCAAAGGCACCGAATAATTTCAATTTGTATGAAAAAGCGGGATTGATTTACGGAACCAGGGGAAATATCAATGCGGCGATAGAGCAGCTCGAAAAGGCGTGCAGATTGTCTAATTATCAGGTGGCCGAGCCGATGGCGTTTCTTTCGCAGGCGTACGCCGCTAAAAAAGATATGAAACGCGCTGCTGAGATGGCGCAAAAGGCGCTCGAAGCAGCCCAAAAAGAAGACAGAGATGATATTGTCGCACAGCTCAAGGCCGGTTTGGAATCGTATCAGCGGGCGACAAAAGAAAAGCAATGACGGAAATCGCTCGATGGGCAATGAAAGGAAATTAAGGACGTGGAATTGCTGGCGATTATTACAATAGCGGTCGGCCTGGCGATGGATACCTTCGCGGTGTCAATCGTTACCGGCGCCGCGTATAAACAACTGCACATCCGTCATACGCTGCGAATGGCGGGCTTCTTCGGCGGGTTTCAGGCGTTTATGCCTGTTGTCGGTTACCTCGCGGGGTTGACGGTGAGGCAATACGTATCAAATTACGACCACTGGATTGCCTTTGGGATTCTGGCGGCCGTGGGGCTAAAAATGATTTACGAATCGTTCAAAATCAAAGAGGAAAGAAAGACGCCGAATCCCGAAAATCTGGCGGTAGTCCTTGTCCTGGCGGTTGCGACGAGTATTGACGCCTTGGCGGTCGGGATTACGCTTTCGCTGATTACGCATGCAATCGCATTGGCTGTTATCATTATCGGTGTGGTAACTTTCGGGTTGTCATTTGCCGGCGTATATATCGGCAAAAAGTTCGGACATTTCTTTGAAAGCGGAATCGAGGCAATCGGCGGGCTTGTCCTGATCGGCCTGGGGATTAAAATCGTCCTGCAGCATGTCGCTTAAATTAAACCAGCGGCGGGGGAGTCGATTAGCCAGACGACTTTTTCCAGAACAGGCCAAAGTATGTGAATGGGGTAGCGAACTTCGTCGGGTGGGCCGGCGAGGACTGCTTTTAAGGTTTTTGCTTTTTCGGCGCCGCTGACGAGGACGACTATTTGCGAAGCGGCGCAAATGACTGGATGGGTGAGCGTAATTCTGTTAACGGTCTGGTCAGGCAATTTCTGGTCCAAAAGATACACGACGCAGGCGAGGTCTTTGGTGTCGAAGCAGGCGTTGGAGTTTGGAAACAGTGAGCCGGTGTGGCCGTCGGAGCCCATACCGAGAATGATTAAATCGAATTTTGGCAACTGGCCTGATTTTATGTGAAAGACATTGCGGATTGTCTTTTCATATTGCCTGGCAGCGGAATCGAAATCTTCGTCGTCGGTGGGAATCGGGTGAACGTTTTTTTCGGGGATGGGGATTTTCGCCAGGAATGTGTCAATAGCGAGTTTGTAGTTGCTGTTAGGGGAATCGTGAGGGACGTATCTTTCATCGACCCAGAACAAATGAATTTTGTCCCATGGCAGTGACAACGCTTTTTGTTCTGAGCCGAGCAGTTCAAAGAATCGTTGAGGACTGTGGCCGCCCGATATGGCCAGGTGAAAGACGTTCTTTTTCTTTACAATTTGTTGGGCGGAAGCGACGAACAATTCGAGGCATCGGCGGGCAAGAGCATCGGCGTCTGCGACGATTTGCGTGTTCGGTTTCTTTTGTTTTGTCAGGGACATCGCCAATAGTCCTTTCATAAAACGATAATCAAATTAACAATATATTATACCGTCCGGCCGGGTAATTTGTGCGGGATTTGCAGTTTTTCGTAACCTCTTGGCACATAAGGGGATAAGAACAATGAAATCGGAGGAAATTATTAGTGCACGGACACAGAACCTTTGTGAGGAGTTGTCTTTTTCATCAAAAACACCAGCGGAATCATCAACAGGAAGATAAGGCCGAACACCCAGAAACTATCGATATAAGACAGCATCGTGGCCTGCTGCTGGACAAAGCCGTAAATAAGGGTATTGGCCTTGTTTGCGGCGTCGGCTGCGTTAACTCCCTGTTGAATGAGCATTTCTTTTGCCCTTTCGAAGAATTGCTGATATGTCGGGTTGGTGTCGGTAACGTGGCTGACGAGGATGTTCTGATGGAACTGCGCACGGCGAGCAAGCATAGTTGTTACAAACGAAATGCCTGCGGAGCCGCCAAGGTTTCTCGCGAGATTAATTAGGCCAGATGCGTAATCGGTTTCAGTTTTTTTAATGTAGTAATAAGCAACGGTATTGATGGGGACAAACAAAAAGCCAAGGCCCATCGACATAATATTCCTGGCCCAGACGGCATCTGAAAAGCTGATTTGCAGGTTAAAATTCGCCATTCTGAAAAGACCGATGGCTCCGGTTACCAGGCCCACAATAATAAGCCAGCGTGCATGGACACGGGTCATCATAAATCCGACTATTGGCATCGAAATCATTACAATAATCCCGCCTGGTGAAAGCACCAGGCCGCTGTTGAGTGCGCTATAATGTAGCAGCGTCTGGAGAAATATCGGAAGAACCGCCGTGCTGCCGTAGAGCACAAAACCGAGGGCATACATCATAAAGACGCCGACGGCGAAATTGCGGTCTTTAAGCATACGAATCCTTATAACGGGGTCTTTCTGCCTTAATTCCCAGAAGACAGCCGAAACCAGGCAAACCGCGCAGATAACGCTGAACGTGATAATAAAATGCGAATCGAACCAGTCCTCGCGTTCGCCCTTGTCGAGAACAATCTGGAGTGCGCCGAGGCCCAGCGATATCAGACCGAGGCCGATGTAGTCGATTCGGAACCCTTCGCCGATTTTCTTGCGAACATAATAAGGTGGGTCTTTAATAAGGAGCATCGCGAGAAATACAGCCAGTATTCCAACCGGGATGTTGATAAAGAATACCCATCGCCAGGTATAACTGTCCGTAATCCAGCCGCCCAGGGTCGGGCCGATTATCGGTGCGACTACCACACACATCCCGAACATCGCCATTGCCATTCCGCGTTTTTCTTTAGGGAAACTTTCAATCAATATGGATTGCGCGATTGGCTGAAGCGCCCCGCCGCCCGCTCCCTGCAAGATTCTGAAGAAAACCAACAATTGTATATTCGGCGCAAGCCCGCACAAAAACGAGCTGATGGTAAAAAGCACCACGCACGCCAGATAGAATCTTTTTCGTCCGAACAGCGATGAGAACCATCCCGACAAGGGAAGGAAAATGGCGTTGGAGACAAGGTATGAGGTCAGGACCCAGGTGCTTTCGTCAATCGACGCGGAAAGATTGCCCGCGATGTGGGGCAACGCCACGTTGGTGATGGTGGTGTCGAGCACCTCCATAAAAGGTGCCAGCATAACGGCGCCCGCCAGCACCCATGGATTGTGCGGCAGCCAGTCCTCGTGAGGATGCGGTATTCTTTCCGTCCCGGCGCTCATTTTACCTTTACCACGGGGACAACCGACATTCCGGGCGAGAGCATCTTCAGGTCATTGGGGTCTTCGTCAAAAACGATTTTGACGGGGACTCGCTGCACGACCTTGATGTAATTGCCGGTGGCGTTTTCCGGCGGCAGCAAGCTGAATATCGAGCCGGTGCCCGCTTGGATACTGTCAATGTGCCCCTTGAAAGTTTTCCCGGAATAAGTATCGACCTTAATAGTTACCTGCTGGCCCGGCTTCATATGCTTCAACTGTGTTTCCTTGAAGTTGGCGACCACCCAGATTTCCGGCGGGACAATCATCAGCAGTGGCTGCCCTGTGGTTATGTGCTCGCCCTGCTCGACGGATTTTTGGGTAACTAAGCCCGTCTGAGGAGCGATTATCTTCGTATATGAAAGATTCAATTCGGCCTGCTCGACTGCGGCTTTCGCCTCGGCGACTCTTGCCTGGGCGGCGGCAATCTGGCTGTTTGCCGATTCGAGCTGTGCCTGCGCCGAACGCGCCGCCGCCGAGACATTGTCCAATTGCTGCTGCGTGATTCCGGCCTTGGCGTCAAATAACTGCTTGTATCTGTTATAGTCCTTTTCGGTCCTGCTCGCCTCCACCGATGCCATACTCGCCTGTGCCCGGCTTTGTTTTTCTGTCGCCTGTGCCGTCGATAAATTCGCACTGGCCATATCAAGGCTGACCTGGAAATCGTGTGGGTCAAGCTCGACAAGGATATCACCTTGCCCAACGGACTGGTTGTCGTTCACCAGCACTTTATCGACGTAGCCGGAGACGCGAGCGCTTACCGAAACGATGTGCCCGGTTATGAATGCGTCGTCGGTGGATTCTCGTGACATAGCGCGAATCGCATAAACCAGAACCCATATCAAACCAAGGGCTGCTAATACTGCTGCCGCGGTTATTGCTGTTTGGCGACCTTTGAATTTTGACTTCATACCTGTAATCATTTGGACTCCGTTGAAACGAGTTGCGAGTTGGTTGTGGCGGTTGCTGTTACGTTCTGTTTTACCGTTGCCGGCTCAAAGCCGGTTAATGTCCCCATCGCTTTTTGCAGGTCGAGTTTGGCGACCAGATGTGAATACGCTGCTTGGTAATAATTCGCCTTTGCGGTTGTCAGCGATGTCTGCGCATCAAGTACTTCAATCTGGGTATTTACGCCTTCCCTGTAACCTGTTTCAACAAGCCGCAATCCCTCTTCCGCGCGGGAAAGATTGAGCTTTTGTGAATCGACGAATTCAGCGGCGTCTTCAATGCTCAATATGGCTTTTGTAAGTTCCAACAATGCTGTTTCTTCGGTATCAACGAGGTCAATCTGTGATTGTTTGACCCGGGCCTTTTGCGAAATGACGCTTCCTTCGCGGGCAAAACCGTCAAAGAGTGGCAAAGAAGCCATAAGCCCATAGTTCCAGCCGTTGTCCCATTCGAGTCGCATCGGGTCGTGAGAATTCGGTTTCGTCCAGTAATCCTTGTAATAAGCGCTTACCATCGGGTAATAAGTGCTTTGCGCGATTGTAAGCAGTTCTTTCTGCTGTTTTATATCAAGCTCCCTGCCGAACAGGTCGGGTCTGTGCCTATAGGCGTTGGCCACGGCGTCCTGCATCGTTATATTCATTGGGACATACGCAAGCTCATCTGACAGGATAAAGGCGCTGTCCTGCGAGATGCCCATTATTTTGACTAAGTTTGCTTTGGATATGTTGATGGCGTTTCGACGTTGTATAAACTGGGCTGTGAAATTCGACAGCTCAACCTCCGCGCGCAAAACGTCATAACTGGAAGCGACACCGACAACGTGTTTTTGGTTTACGTCATCCAGGTGCGCCTTGGCGGATTTCACCGCGTCGTCGCTTATCGTGTAAAGGTGCTGGTCCAGCAGGACGCTGTAATAGCCGCGTTGCGCCGCGTAAACCGTTTCCTGAACCGCGGCTCGCACCGTTTGGTCTGCCATAAGCGCGCCAAGCCGGCCCGCGTTGATTCTGGCGGGAATCGCCCCGCCCGCGAATATCGGCTGTGTAACCGTCAACGCCGCCGAGTAATTATCCAGCGAGCCCATTGTTATGTTTTGGCCGCCTACAGTGAAAGATTGTTTTTCGTCAACACGTTCATAACCGCCCGAAATCGCCACCGTGGGCAGTATCGCCGAATATGCGCCAAGTTCGCCGCCGCGTGCGGCTTCCTTTTCCTCAAGCGTCTTCAAGAGCATTTTGTTATTCGTCAGGGTCAGCTTCAGGCAGTCATCGAGAGAAAGTTTTCCCGAAATTATCGGCTGGGTCTGCTTCTCAGCTTGTTTGCGACCCTCCCATTGTTTATATGCCGATTCCCGCGATAGCGTCGCCTCATTAGTGAACTCCTCTTTGCTGACGCAGCCGGGAAGTGTAATCGCGGATAGTAAAAGGCACAGGATTAGATTGTTTGCCTGTTTCATTTCTTGTCCCCTTTGGCGTAAGCCCTGATTCCGGCAACGGAGAATTTGACTATATGGTCTATTGCCTCATCGATATTTATAGACGTGATTGAATGGCCTTGCGCCCCTTCGAACAACACCTTGGCCTGCATAATATGAACCAGTTGGCCGGTTAGCGAAAGAACACTCATCATAATATCGTTCTTGTTAATATTGGGACAAATAGCCGCGATGGCTTCTTCCATTGCCGTCATTGTCGGGGCAGCCAGTTCATCGAGGAACATATTTTTTGGCAGCCGCTGCTCCGCCATTTCCCGAAAGAAAAGCTGCATAAATCGCTGGCTTTGCTGCGGGTCTGCAAACGGTTTGAGAAAATCAACCGAGTATGCGTAAAATAATTTTTCGAGCGTCGGTTTGCCCTTATTGCTCATAACGGTCTTTATGGTGTTAAGCCGGCTCTCACACATCTCACGAAGGCGCAATCGGAACAACTCCTCGTAAAGTTCGCGTTTGTCGCCGAAAAAATAATTTATGGCCGCGGGGCCGCGTCTCGCTTTTGTGGTAATGTCTCGAATAGCGGTTCCGTCAAAACCTTTTTGAGCGAACAATTCTTCCGCGGCTTCCAGCAGCCGCTTTCGTGTTATTCGGGCCTCTTTTGTCTGGGTGTTTTTGTCATCTAAACTATTCATACTTATCTCCTTGAACCAGCCGTTTTAATCGCTTGCATAAAGCGCTTCTTTCATACAAAGTATAAAACATTTGTATCAAACAGTTGTATGAAACATTTGTTTTGGACATTAGGTTAATGATACGAAAGCAAAAAAAGCTCATTATTGAAGTTGTAATAAGGTTTTATATGGCTTGCTTGGCAAATATATGGGGCAAAAACACCCGTATTTTTCTCGAAAAATTGGCCGATTTAGAGTCGAAAATTGAGTGGTTTATGAGCAGTAAAACAGGGCGATTTTACAGGGGTAAAACAGGGTCTGTCAAAAGGCGGATGCGGCGATTATAATAGCCGAAGATTTGTGAATAGACATAATAAGCCAGTGAGGTAGATGATGAAACGAAGTTCTTTTGTCCCGCGAAATGCCTTCACTTTAGTCGAGCTTTTGGTAGTAATAGCGATAATAGCGCTTCTGATGGGGGTTCTATTGCCTGCGCTGAATAAGGCGAGACAGCAAGCGAAGGCAATTGTTTGCAAGAGCAATCTGAAGCAGATTGGCCTTGCGGCAAATTTCTATGCCGAAGCATGGAACTTTTTTATCCCGCGCGGAACCAGTGGGTTGAGTAAGACCTGGTTTCAGTTATTAATGCCGTATCTGTCGGAGCGCTCGATAGGCAAGGACTACCGCAATATCAGGATGTATCGCTGTCCGAGCTATCCTAACAAGAATCAAACGGTTTGCTTTGTGGTTAATGGCTGGGAGTTTGCCAGTCCGAGCGATACAAGCGGGCAAGCCGTAGATAATCCGACAAGAATGTTCGGGCTTAAAAAATTAGACACCAAAATTTACCTGGCGGACAACGAAGACGGCCCGGGGCGTAACATCATAACACAAGAAGGGGATCCGGGATGGGATATGTGTGATGTGTGGAGTATCGCTCACCTGGCGAATAATACCAATACGCCGGACAACAGGCGGGTTGCGAGAACCAGGCACAGTCAGGGCAGGGCCAGACCGGGATGTAACTATTTGTTTCTCGACGGGCACGTCGAATGGATGATGGCGGATAATGTCACCTATAAATCGTGGAGATTCGAATACGACTTCTATAGTTATTGACAGCAGGCAGCGGTCCTATGTTCAGGATTTGCGCAAAGCCCAATCGAGGTCGGCGATGAGGTCATCGGTGTCCTCGATGCCCACGGCCAGCCGGAACAGCGTGTCGGTAATCCCCAGTTTGTAGCGTTCCTTTCGGCTGTAGTCGTAATAGCTCACAAGGGCGGGATGTGTAATAAGCGATTCCACGCCGCCGAGTGATGGCCCGATGTTAATCAGCTTCAGCCGGTCGAGCAGCCGTTTGGAATCAGCAAGAGTCCCTTTTACCTCGAACGAAACAACGCCGCCGCCGCCTTCCATCTGCTGTGTTGCGACCTCGTAGTGCCGATGACTGGGCAGGAAGGGATAATAAACACGTCTTATTGCCGGGTGAGCTTCGAGCCATTCCGCGATTCGCAAAGCGGATTCGTTCTGATGGCGGACACGAAGCGGGAACGTCTTTAAGCCCCTTAAAAGCATATAGCAGCAGTGCGGGTCGATAGTGCCTCCCATCGATTTGTGAAGATCGCGGATTTTTTCGATGAGTTCCTTCTTGCCCAAAACCGCGCCTGCGAGAATATCATTGTGGCCCGCTAAATATTTGGTGCAGCTTTGCAATACCAAATCCATACCGAACTCGATGGGCCTCTGGTTGTAAGGTGTGGCGAAAGTCGAGTCGATGAGCGTAAGGATTTTGTGCTTATCGGCTATTTTCTTGATTTTCACAAGGTCGAAGATGTTCAGGTATGGATTAGTTGGCGATTCGGAAAAAATGAAGCGGGTGTTTTTTCTGATTGCCTTGTCGATAAAGTCATAGCTGCCGAATGGGACAATGGTGCAGTCAATCGCGAACTGCTTTAGATACGACCGGCAGAACTCCAGCGTCTTTTTATAGCTGTCGTCGGTGATAACGATGTGGTCGCCGGAATGCACAAGTGACAAAATGGTTGTGGTGATTGCGCTCATACCGGAAGAGAAGACGACGCAGTCCTCTGCGCCTTCGAGGTTGGCTAATCGCTGCTCGGCGATTTTGGCGGTCGGGTTGCCGTATCGGCCGTATTCGTAATGCGCCTTGCCCTTCTTGGTGTAATCCTCGATTGCCTTGCTGTTTTTGAAGGTAAATGTGGCGGTCTGGACAATCGGCGTCATCAGCGAGTCGGCGTATTTCTGCCTCGGTTCCCCCGCGTGAATCGCTCTTGTCGCCATCGACGCCCGACTATGAAGCTTTTTTGCTTTTTTCGATACGTCAGCCATTTGGTTCCCTTTCGCAGTTCAAGATGACTTATTTATCCGAAAAAGGGGCCGGCTTCAAGTGATTTTTGGTCGGGCTTAATTGTTGTAGATGCTGGCGAGGTAGATGAAGAAAATGAAAAGCGCGGCGAAGCAGGCAATCGGGATAAGATAGATGAAGGTATGGGTAGGGAGGGCAAAGGCAATCGCCGTCGCAACGGCTGTCGCGGTAATACCGATTTTGCTCGATATAATGGCAATCAGTGACGCGGTGAACCCGACTTCCAGAGATGATGCGGTAATAGTCGCTGAGGATGCCGCCTTGGCGGAAGTCGTAACGACGCCGAACAGGGCAAGGGCGATGAGGAAGTAGTATTTGCCGAAACCCTGCATGGCTAATTGCCTTCGCAGCGAGGTCTTGGCGCGGAAAAACATAACCCTTGAGCGCAATTCGGAGCAGTTCATCACTGTGGCGATTTGTGCGTAATCCAGGTTCTCAAAGCAGCGAAGGATGAGAATGTTACGGTAGTTCAGCTTTAGTCGTTTCATCGCCATAAAGACCGCGTCGGATAGTTCTTTTCGCAGAAGCTCAGTCAGCCCGTCGTTAAAATCGGCGCTGACACGGTTATGGATATACAGCCGTTCATCTTCGGACAGCTCAATGGTTTTTCTGCGTTTCAGGTCCCGGTAGTAATGCTGGACATTGCCCATCGCTGTCCTGAAGAGCCACCCCCAGAAATGCTCCACATGTTCGAGTTGGTTTATTGACTGAATCATAAATAGTATTGTCTCCTGCAGAATATCCTGCGTGATGGTCTGGTCGAGCGTGAGCCGGTAGATATAGGCATAAAGTCGCTCCCCGGCCAGCTCGGCAAGCCGGTTCATACTATCCTTGTTGCCCAGTTTGGCCTCGTGAATCAGCCCCGGGCTTACATTTTGCAGTGCTGTCGCCATACGTCTATCCTGTATATATTGTCCATAAAGGACGGTGTTTGTTACACATTTTTTGCGATTTTTTCAAAAAACTGAAAAATTCCGCAAAATTCCTGTAACGCAATGGGGAATTCCTGGACTTACCTTACAGAAAGCGGGCATCCACACCCCGGCCCGCTTCCAAACTTATCGTCGGTTTCGGCGACCAGCGAATAAATGGTGAGAGTCCGCTGCGATTAGACGGTTCTCGTCGGGGTCGGAAGGAAGGGTCGGCGTGATTCGATGTGGTATCGGGGGCACGCACAGCCGACCCTTCCATTTTTTTATACCCTTCTTAAAATCAGCCCAGGACAATCCCGGCCTTTAGTGGTTGCGTTCTGTGTCGCGGTTATTATAATTATCGCCATTTATAATTGTGCGCATTTTAGGAGACGGAAAATATGCACGGTATTCAATTGGGTTCCATCGATTATTTGCTGCTGTTTATCTATTTTGCCTTTGTGCTGGGAATCGGCTTCGCGCTGAAGCGATACACCAAGACCAGCACGGATTTCTTCCTGTCGGGCAGGTCGATTCCCGCCTGGATTACCGGCTTGGCGTTTATTTCCGCCAACCTCGGGGCGCAGGAAATTATCGGGATGGGCGCATGCGGGGCGAAATACGGCATTATGACCAGCCATTTTTACTGGGTGGGCGCTATCCCGGCGATGGTCTTCGTGGGCGTCTTTATGATGCCCTTCTACTATGGCTCAAAGGCGCGTTCGGTGCCCGAATATCTCAAACTTCGCTTCGATGAAAAAACCCGGGCATTTAACGCTGTAATGTTTGCCGTGATGACCGTTTTCTCATCAGGCATTTCAATGCACGTCCTCGCGAAGCTTCTCGAACAAATCCTCGGCTTCAATTATCACCTCTGCATTATCGTTTCAGCGGTCATTGTGCTGGTTTACATTTTCTTAGGCGGCCTGACCTCCGCGATTTACAACGAGGTTTTGCAGTTTTTCCTCATTGTCCTCGGTTTTTGCCCACTCGTATTCCTTGGTCTCAAGAGCGTTGGCGGCTGGGATGGACTTGTCGCCAAGCTCAACACCGTGGCGACCAGCGCAACTAACCCGGCAGGCAAAGCGCTCGCACCCGGTGCCTGGACGCAGTCCTGGGCGCACATGAATTCAGCAAGCGCAAACCCGATGGGCGTCGAATGGTTCGGAATGGTGATGGGGCTGGGCTTTGTTCTTTCATTTGGTTACTGGTGCACGGACTTCTTGGTCGTGCAACGGGCGATGGCGGCAAATTCAATGTCCGCCGCCAGGCGTACCCCCCTGATTGCAGCTTTCCCGAAAATGCTCTTCCCGGCGCTGGTGATTTTGCCCGGTATGATTGCCATCGCCCTGCATCAGGACGGAGGCACATTCCTGCCAAAAGACGCAGCCGGTAACGTGGATTACAATATGGCAGTGCCCGCAATGCTCGCTAAATTTCTCCCGTCGGGCCTTCTCGGTATCGGCATCACGGCCCTTATGGCGTCGTTTATGTCGGGTATGGCGGGCAACGTCACGGCCTTCAATACCGTCTGGACTTATGACCTCTATCAAAGCTACATAAAGCCCGGCCAGTCCGACCAGCATTATCTGCGTATGGGCCATATCATCACGGTCGTCGGTATCCTGTTAAGTATCGCCTGTGCTTATGTCGCGAGCGCCTTCAATAATATTATGGATATGCTCCAGCTTGTCTTCGGCTTCGTAAACGCGCCGCTGTTTGCGACGTTTCTTCTGGGAATGTTCTGGCGCAGGGCCACGGGCCACGGCGCGTTCTTCGGCCTGCTTTCAGGCACCCTCGCCGCCGCTCTTCACCACGGCCTGACTTTGCCGGTTGGCTCGACTATGGGAATCAAAGGCGGCTGGCTCTGCGGCGGGCACGTTCTGCATACTTATCCGGTCGATATGGCACAGAACTTCTGGGCGGCGATTTACGCCTGGAGCACATGCTTTATCGTCACTATTGTCGTTTCGCTGGCAACGGCAAAGAACAAAACCGACGATGAATTGCGAGGCGTGGTTTATTCGCTGACCCCGCGCATCAAAGAGCAGGGCATTGTCTGGTATAAACAGCCGGCGGTCCTCGGCGTTATCGTGCTGGTTGCGGCCATAATCCTTAATATCATCTTTTGGTAATGGAGAAAAAAATGAGCGATGGAATGAGACTTGATGTAAGGCTCCCGATAGGCATAATGTTCGTCTTATTCGGGGCAATAATCACAATCTTCGGCCTGTTTTCTGACCCGGCTATTTATGAACGCTCGCTTGGTATCAACATTAACCTTTGGTGGGGGCTTGTGATGTTCGCCTTCGGTGCGTTTATGCTGATTATGGCGTGGCGGGCAGCCAAAAAGAACAAGTAATAGTTCTCGTTAAGAGAAGATAATCAATGACAATCGGCTGGTTTGCGATTGCAAGCCGGCCGATTTTCTTATACCCTCTTGGCGTTAGTTAAGGACGATTGATTATGACGGATGTGCAGCCAATTCAACAAACCAATCCCGGCCAGAGCGCCGCGGCAGCAGAACCGTTGGCTGCGCCGAGCCATAACCCCAAAGGGCCTTTCGAGGCCACGGTAGTATTCAATAGACCCATGCATCAGAAGTTCTATCGGCTGGGTCTGCAATTTGCCGGCCCAGGCGCAGAGGCCTTCGCCAAGACAAGGCCCGGCCAGTTCGCCCAGTTTGACCTTTCGAATGTCGCGCTGCCCGCGACAGAGGCGATACCGGAAGAGTTGCAGGACGCCGCAGCAAGGCAGATACTTTTGCGAAGACCGTTCAGCTTCGCCCGCGTCGCCAAAGAACTGAGTCCCTCAGCTCATCCCGTGACAGGCCCCTCGATTCATCCGATTATGCACCCCTCGACTTCTCTTGGGGCAGGCAAGACAGCTCCGCACGGGACAGGCAAAATAATCGCGGAGGTTGTCTATTGTGTGCTCGGCCCCGCGACGCTGCGTATGACAACGCTGGTCAAAGGCAATTCAATCAATATCATCGGGCCTTTGGGTAATGGCTTCACCGTTCCTGCGGGCAAAAAACGTGCGCTATTGGTCGCCGGCGGCATGGGTTCGCCTCCGCTTGAACACCTGGCGCAGGTGCTCACCTCGGAACACCCGGCTATGGATGCGATTGCCTTTGCGGGCGCAAAGACAAAAGAGGATTTGCCTTTTGAAAAATCCCTCGATAACCTTTCGCGGGAGATTGGTTTCTGGCTCAAAGAGTTCAGCAGGTACAGCATCAGCTCATTCGTCGCCACCGATGATGGCTCCGCGGGCTTCAAGGGTTTTGTCAGCGCTTGCATTTTGGACTGGCTTTCGCAGAACGCTCTCAGTTTCAATCCCGCTGAGGCGATTATCTATGCCTGCGGCCCCCGCTCGATGCTTACTACTATTGCCAAGCTCGCTTGCGATAAAAAAATCGACTGCCAAATCAGTATGGAAGAGATGATGGCCTGCGGCATAGGCCTTTGCCAGTCCTGCGCCGTCAAATGCAAATCGCCAACAGGCGAGGAGAATTATAAACTCTGCTGCAAAGATGGCCCCGTCTTCGACGCTAAAGATATTGTTTTTTAGACGCCTATGACTAAGGTATCCAAAAAACATCCAATTTTCACAATTGGACACAGTAATAAAAATACTGAAGATATAATATCCTGGCTTAAGAAAAACAACATTGAGATTTTGGTGGATGTACGAAGTGTTCCGTATAGTCGATATGTACCGCAGGCAAATCGTGAAGCAATCCAACTCGCATCAAATAATGCAGATATCAAGTACGTCTTTATGGGAGATAAACTTGGAGGCCGTCCCGCAGGCATCGAGACCAAAGACAACTTAGGAAACTACGATTATTCCAAACTTGCTTCAACAGATAAGTTCTGCGAAGGATTGAAATATTTACTTAAGGGTGCAGAGGAAAACACTTTGTGTATTCTTTGCAGTGAGGAAGACCCGGCTAAATGCCACAGAGGTCTGTTGATTTCACGCGAGTTGGCAAAATTGGGAATTGAAGTACGGCATATCCGGCACGATGGAAGTATTGAGTCCCAGGAGCATTTTGAAAGCAGAATTCCGCCGGTGCAGCTAAGTTTGTTCTCGGAGAAATTACAGAAGGACTAAAATGAAACGCGAATACTGGAATAATCTTGCGTGTTGCTACGAAGACGAAATTTTCAGCGTGCTGTATAGCGACCGAAAACAACTGGTCCTGCGGCAGATTCGCAAATTAGGGGCCCCGGGGAAAATCGCGGGTGATTACGGTTGTGGAATAGGACACTTTCTCCCGTATCTTTCTGCAAGTTTCCAAAAGGTGTTCGCCATAGACATCTCACGCGACTTAATCACCAGGGCCAAAAAGAAATGCTCGCACCTGACAAACGTCTCGTATATTACGGCCGACCTCGCCGCCGACGGCCTTCGGCTCGCAAATACCCATTTTATCCTCAGCGTAAACACGCTCATTATGCCCTCGCTGGCCGACCGGCTGCGCATTCTCGACGTTATGGCCGGCCACATCCTTAAAAATGGGCACCTGGTCCTCGTTGTCCCCTCGCTGGAGTCGGCCATGCTGACCGATTTTTGCCTCATCCAGGCGAATCTGCGTAACGGCTTCAGTCCCGCATCGGCCGTCCGTGCCGGCTTTGAAAAAAACGGCCACTATCGTCTGCGCCAGGGTATTGTCCCCATAGATAATGTCCCTACCAAGCACTACCTCAAAGAGGAGCTTGTCGCGCTGCTGGAGCAAAGGAACCTGCGCGTTATTAAAATCAGTAAAATCGAGTACCCGTGGGACACCGAGTTCGATTCTCCTCCCCGCTGGATGAAAGACCCCTTCCCCTGGGACTGGCTGGTTGTTGCTCAGAAAACAAAATAACGGCGGACAACGAACCATGAACGAAGGTTATTCTTTAATAATGACGTTGCCTGTCCCCGAGGTAATTCGGCCAATCTTATAGACCTTCTCGCCATAACTCGTTAATTTTGCAGCAATCGAGTCGGCGAAGTCCTCCGCGACGACTAACACGTAGCCAATCCCCATATTGAAAACGCGGAACATCTCTTTTTCTTCAACCGGGCCTTTTTCAGCTAAGAATTTGAAAATCGCCGGTATTGGCCAGCTATCTTTTTTCAGGACCGCGTCGCAGTTGCGGGGCAGCACACGCGGGATATTGCCGGGCAATCCTGCGCCCGTGATATGCGCCATACCGTGAATGACCTTTTTGACCTTGTATTGTGAAAGCAGTTTGATAATCGGCCTGACGTAAATTTTCGTCGGCTCAAGCAAAACGTCGCCCAATATCCGCCCATCAAGCTCCGGGATGTTATCCGTCGGCTGGAAATTGTTTGTCTTGAAGCAGATATTGCGGGCAAGGGCATATCCATTGCTGTGCAGGCCGCTTGAGGCGAGCCCCAGTATTACGTCACCTTTGCGGACCTGTTTGGTGCCGGAGATGATTTTTTTCCGCTCGACGACTCCGACCGCGAAGCCCGCCATATCGAAATCGTCCGTTTTATATGTATCGGGCATCTCAGCCGTCTCGCCGCCAATCAACGCGCAATCCGCTATTCGGCAGCCCTTCGCGACGCCCTTGACCATTTCCGCCACGACGTGCGGGTCGAGCTTATTGAGCGCGATATAATCTAAGAAGAACAACGGCTCCGCCCCCAGCACTAACATATCGTTGACGCTCATCGCGACCAAATCAATACCCACGGTATCGAAGCGGTTCATTGTCGAGGCCAGCAGCACTTTGCTGCCCACGCCGTCGGTGCAGGCGACCAGCACCGGGCTTTTGTAGTTTCTCTTGAACAGCCGTTCATCGTAATCGAGACGGAATAACCCCGCGAACCCGCCCTTGAGCGCCATCACACGCGGGCTGAACGTGCTCGCGATGTGCGGGTAAATAAGGTCTTCCATCTCGTCGCTGGCGTCGATATTCACGCCGGATTGAGCGTAGGTTATTGGCTTGCCCATTTGTTCTTCCGTATTGAACTATTGCGAACCTTCGAACATCCTCATCTGGTAGTGTTCGAGAGCGAATTTCGTCATAGCCACATCAACCGGTATTCTGTATTTCCCTGCCCAGCACGCTGTGCAGTAATGGTCTGGCGGTAAAGTCGCGCAGGATAATAAGCCCTCGAGGGACATATAGCCAAGCGATTCAACTCCGAGGAACTCGCGTATTTGTTCGAGCGTCCGGTTATTGGCGATAAGCTCTTCTTTGGTCGGAAAGTCAATGCCGTAGAAACAGGGGAAACGAATCGGCGGGCAGCTCACCCGCATATGAATCTCTTTTGCGCCGGCGTCGCGGAACGCCTTGATTTTACCCTTGGTGGTCGTCCCTCGGACGATGGAATCATCGATGACGACGATGCGTTTGCCTTTTACGACTTCCCTGATGGGCGCAAGCTTGATTTTAACGGTCAACTCTCGCAGATTCTGGTCGGGCGAAATAAACGTCCTGCCGACGTAGTGGCTTCTCACCATACCCATATCGAACGGGATTCCTGATTTTTCAGCAAAGCCAATGGCCGCGGATGTTCCTGAGTCGGGAATCGGGACGACGACGTCGGCTTTTACGGGATGCTCGACGGCTAATCGCCGGCCGAGCTTTTTCCGGAATTCGTAAACATTCTCGCCGAATATGCTGCTGTTTGGCTTTGCGAAATAAATATGCTCGAACAGGCAGTGGGCGGGCTTGATAGTGCCCGGTTTTATGAAAAATCGACTGGACAGGCCTTTTTTGTCGAGCGTAACGATTTCCCCCGGCTCGACCTCGCGGATGAATTTCGCGTCGATGGCGTCGAGTGCGCACGTTTCGCTCGCGATAACATACGCGCCGGCGTTTGTTTTGCCGATGCACAAAGGCCGAATGCCGTAAGGGTCGCGCGCCGCCTCGATACGGTCCGGGAAAAGGAATAATAACGAGTAGGCACCCTGTAAGTGGTTGAGGACGTGGCCCAGCGGGTCGGGTTTTGAAACGTGGGTGGGTTTGGCTATAAGATGGGCGATTATTTCCGTGTCGGTGGTGGATTTGAATATGCTGCCGTATGCCTCGTATTCGTCGCGCAGTAACCCCGCGTTTATGAGGTTGCCGTTGTGGGCGATGGCGACTTGGCCTCGTGAGTATTCGACGAAAAACGGCTGGCTGTTGGCCGCCTTCGATGAGCCGGTCGTTGAGTAGCGGACGTGGCCTATGGCGATGGGGTTGGCTAAGTTTTCCATTATGCCCGTGCCCGTGCGGAAGACCCGCTGGACATTGCCCATTGCCGTATAGCAGTTGATTGTTTCGCCGTTGCTCGACGCGATGCCCGCGGATTCCTGCCCGCGGTGCTGCAGGGCGAAAATCCCGTAGTATGTTTTCTGCACGGCTTCCGCGTCGCCGAATATCCCGAACAGGCCGCAGTTTTCCTTCTTGTCGCACGCAAAATCCGCTGGCGGTTCGACATGCTCACCATCAAAAGGCGGATCCGCCTTTGGCGAGATCTCGCCCGTCTCGCCACTTTGTGGCGGACGAGGCGGACAGTGTTCGCTTTCGTAAGGCATCAAGATTTACCCCTGGATACCGCCCCTACCTCGCCGGCAGGCAAGGTTCACGACGGTAAAAGAATAGTTTAGTCGCAACCGGACTTTATGTCAAGCCCTTCGATTTCACTTCCCTCGACTATGCTTGGGGCAGGCAGGACAGGCATTTGTGCTGAACTATCCGCTGTCCGCTACCCGCTGACTATGAACTGCGAACTATGAACTACCCACTGAATTCATATATACGCTGAAAAGGGGGTTTTTGTTTATAACTGCGGATTACGTGATTTTTGACTTGTACTCCTGTCTCCCCTTATCCTCTGATGCAAAGGGCGGTTGGCGCGGCTTTCTTAATAAAGGCCTTATGACTTTTTTCGTCGGGATATATGCTTATTTTGTCTTTACTGAGGTCAACAACAATTGTACCTGCACAACAGTTACCATGACTAGCGCCAGCAGAAGGGAGTTTAGGAGCACAATGCTCGGAAAGTTGCGTACATAAAATTTGTGCTTTGGGAAGGATTTTTCGCACTATTTGGACTAAATCTGGCCGCGGAGTTTCATATTTACCCCGACCAATCGAGAATATAATATATTCAGGATTAACTGACTTACATAGTTGTTTAGTAAATTGTGATACATCAGCCCCACCAGGATTTCCTCCATGATGTGGGAAAACCAATACGATTCCTTTAATATTTTTAGTACTGGACAGCATATTTTCTAAACCACAAGCATCTATGTCCCCTGTGAGAATTACTATCGGCACGTTTCCTTTCTTTAAGCGAATTACAGCGCTCATAGCATTTGCCGTAAGTTTTTTCCCACTAAGATCAATACCTCCGACCCCGCTCATCGCTAATTCCGGCGAAGGAGCAAGAACTTCAATGTTAATATTGCCACAATTCAATTTACCAGAAAGCGAGGTGTTTAATTGTGTGTTAGTGATTGTCCCTTTTTTGTCTTTGGCGTCCTTGGCGGCACTTCTAAGTTCCTTCCATAATTTTGTGCGTTTCTTAGAATCAGAATTAAGATAAACATTGTTGGGTACAATATTATCGTTCAAATACAGTGTTAATAAGCCTCCTATGTGGTCATCGTCAGCATGAGAAATGAGAACACTATTAATTTCTTTAACCTTAAATTGTTCAAGAAATGCTGAAAGTGTATCACCCATTCCTGCATCAAAAACAACGGTACCTTTAATATCTCGAAGTATGGCACAATTTCCGTGGCCGACATCCAATATTGTGAAATTAGGCAAGTCCATCATTTGGGTCAGGCTCCGGAGCTATTTCAAATTCTTCAAAGAAAAGTTCTTCGGCGTTTCGTGCGCCGATATTGATTTTAGCAATGAAAAGCATATCTGGTTTAACAATTTCTTCAAGTTTACCCAGAAGACATGCCGGGAAACGTACCGCTTTCTGCGGATTCCACTGAGGAACAAAGGCTTCAACAAAAGACACTCCTGAATCAGTCCCTAACTCAACAACTCTCACCATAGCACGGTAAGGCTTCCTAAAAGATGGAATTTTATTTTTAAATTCTGAACGGCATATTTCAAATCCATCAAACATTCGGGGTATATCAAAAGCATCTCTGGATATAGATACAGGTATTTTCCTCCTCCAGCGCCTAATGGTGGTGTTCGTATCAAAATCATTATATTCAGATACCAATATTGCGGGATATTTAAAGTCAAACCATTTTGCTACTGCTTCTGCGCCAGTAAAAGCGGCTTCTGTTCTACGACCAAGGCGATGGTCACATAAAACTCCATCGTAATTCTTCCTGATATCGTTTACTAGTTTATCTAAGTCCGCGAAATTATTTGTAATCGCAAAAGATTTGCCGCCACAGGTTTCGACCATGATACAAAGACCTTCTGCATTTTGTGGGTCATCATCAACTACTGCAACTTTGTGGATTCCGAGTTGATTTAGATTAGCAATCATGGTTTATCCTCAGTAATAGGAAGTTCGATAACGATCTCTGCTCCTCCGAGTTCACCTTGCGCTATTGCGTAGCATTGCCCTCCAAGATCTAATACTGTATCTCTCACAATAGTCAATCCTAATCCTGTCCCATTCGGATAAGTCGTTTTCCCAGGAAGCCATATTTCTTTTATGGATAAACCTTGGATTCCTGGACCATTATCAAGAACGTTAATTCGCACTTTGTTGTCTGATATCGAAGTTCGGAACAAAACCGTTCTTGGCAAATTCTGTTTTCTATTAACAAAAAATGCGTTCATTGAATTGGTGAGCAAATTTACAAATACAGATTGTAATAGAGCTTTACTTGACAAGACATACGGTTCAACATCAACAAATTCGTGTTTGGGCGTCACTTTGGCTTCATTAAGAAAAGGTTCGAACATGTTTAATACTTCCAAAATCTCTGTATTTATCCCCAAAGGTTTTTCTTGCCGTTTTTCTCTTTCAAGAAGCTTCATTGCTAGGGCAGGAAATGCTACAACTGCCATGGCTGACTTAGTGATAAGATCAAGAGGTTTTTTGAGTGTGTCTGGATATTTCTCTCTTATAATTTCCGTCATTTGTTTAATGCGAGTCAGAGGGCTCTTGAGCTCGTGCGAAAGAACAGCAAATGTTGTTCCTACTGTACTTAAAGTACGGTAAAGTTGTACTTCCTCTTTTAGCGCTGTGACTTGTTGTTTAGTGGCAACTTCGTATTGATTAAATACACGTTTGATGGTTTCCTGTGAAGCATGAGGTGCTTCTGCAATAACTTGGTCCATCGCTTTTTTGGCGGCTTTAATAATTCTATTGGCCGAAGTGCGTTTGTCGGCCCTTTCTTTTTCGCGTTTTTCTAGCCGACACATTGCCAGCCATTCGAGGGCATCTTGCGCGAAAGATCGCAATTCTTCAAAATGAGTGTCCTCAACAAAACCTGTTCTGTCGGTTTTTTGAAGAAGTTGATCTCCGGGATCTTCAACAGAAAAACGGCCTATCGAGTTATTTGTTGATGGACGTAATTCAGGGCTCTGGGCTCGCCTTAAATTTATATCGAGCCAGTCGTGCCCTGGATCGCCGTATGGATAAACACGGAGTCCTCTGTGATAGAAATGAACACCCCCAACAGCACGCAGCCAAGACCTAATATCTGATAATGGCGTAGTCCTAGGCAAAAATTTTTCTGAGCCTAGATTAAAAGCCCAAAATTCAAATTTTGCGCTTGGTGCGTTGTAAAGTTTCTCCTTCTCTCCTCGTAGGTCTTTGTGGTTTCCACTCCAAATTTCCCTGCCGTGAGAGTCCAAAACAAAAGCCTTTGCAGATCCTTTAGGACTTAACTCGGCTATCAAATGATATTCGGCATCTGAGAAGTATTTTTTCTTCAATATTTTTTCTAGCCTCTTGAATTCAGGAGCATTAAGTACTGTATGGAATCCTGTTGGATTATCAAAGGGGTCAGCCAGAAGCAATAAAGATCGTGCTAAACGGCCAACTTCTTTTTCGCCCAAAGAAGACTTCAAGTCCTCAATTAATATTTCTGTTCCAAACTTATTCGATTGGGTTGTTCCAACTGTTTCAATCTCTAATGTGACATCTTCAACAACTTCGACGCTATCGTATTTAGTCCAATCAATAACAAGTTTATGCTCAAACAGTGGAGCCGTCTTAGGTCTCGTTATTAAAATCGCACGATTCCCCATGCGCATCGCAGCCAAACGACCAAGACCTTTATCTCCTACTGGACGTCTTCCTAAAGGGGTACGTCTTCGATGCATCTTTTCAGAACGGCCCAGAAGTAACCATCCATTTTTTATGGCATCCAAATCCATACCATGACCATCATCAATAATTTGGATGGAACCTCCTTTTTTATTAACTTTATTTAACTGTATTTTACAGTTAATAGCATCAGCATCATATGCGTTACGTATCAGTTCTATGATACCTTGATCTGGGTGAGGGTTTAGTTCTTCTCCCAAACGCCGCAATATGGCCGTAGAGAATTTGAAATGTTCTGGGGTAATTTCAGTTTCCATCGTTTATAGGATCCTCCACCAAGGTACCTCTTTTAAGGCCCCAACTGTAAGATGTCTGCATCTAATTCTTTTATTCAGCCAGCGGTCTGTCTGAGAAGATTTAAGAATTTGAAGCAGTTTCCTGCAGTCGCTGATGTTTTTTGTGCGTGGGAACAGAGCTATAAGATGATTTTCGACCGCGACTTTACGGTTGCCTGTGATTACAGTGGCAATCGCCCGGTTGTCGCCGGGTCGTGAAGTCCGACGGACTGCGACAAACGGCGGCCTTAATGAAGTTCCGCTAAATCTCCGCCGTTCATTTATTCGATTGACTATCCCCCAAGCAGGCAGTGACCTTGCATGTACGTATGCTAAGGAAGGGCCTTTTTTCGGGTCACGATGAGGCACTACAGGCCCGACATGAACATCAAAATAATCACCCACTTTGCCACAGTAAGATTGTTTTACTTGTTTCCACCATATTACTTTAGATGCTTTTTTGTCAGGATTCTTAATCAGTTTCAATAAGAAGACGTGCACGTCTGTCCAATCATCAAATTGCCCATGAGTGGTTATTTCCATTTGACCCGACATGGATTCAATATGTTGTCTCCATTTCTCGTAGTATGAACCAGAACGAAGCACATCAGGAAGAATTGCGCTTATTTTTGCGCCTGTCGCAGCATTTGAAAGACAAGTATCCATAAAGAGGGCTGCTGCTGAGATTTTTCTATTCCCCCAAGTACATTCCAAAGGTGCCATTACTTGATTGTAAGGGGGGTTTATCAAGATGTGCGATGCTTTCGATATATCATCAGGGCAATCAAGAAAGTTGCGTTGAGTTATCATTGGAAAAAGGCCGTTAAAATCAAAGGCAGAAAAGCATTCGCTTCGCGGGGACTTACTTATTGCCAATAGGAGTAATCTGGCTTTAGCCGCACGTATGAAGTGTTCTTTGATATCAAATCCCATAAGGCGGCTGCCCCAGATTTCAAGGGTTTCCATGACATCTGAGCCAATTGGTAACTCGTCGGCGGCGGCAAGAAGCAAATTGCCTGTACCGCAGGCCGGATCGGCTATTATGGAATCGGAATAAATATCGCAAAGAGCTTTGTGAGAGAGACGTCTTGCAAGGTTTCTTCCTGTGAAGAAAGCCCCAAAACGTCTTCGAGTTTTCAACGGCACATAACTGCGGAATTTTCTTGCTACTTCGCCATCAAGAATTGCTTTGACATTATTAGTATTTATTTGCGTCCCAAAGCCATCCAGCGCATCCAAAGCAATGCTTTGCAGGCGATCAACATATACTTCAAATGCTTTCATTTGGGGTGCGCCCATATCCAAGATTGTAATTGTCATTCGAGGAACAGGCAATAAAAACCCCCGAATAAATTCGGGGGCTAAACATAAACGCTATAAGCACTTATAGGCAACACGGTGACATTTTTCAGCCCATTTTTGCCGTAACCCCTTTTAATATAACGGCTTAAATTCTGGATACGAACGGTTGTTATCCAGTTTCGCGCAAGTGTTTTTTGGCCAATCCCGGAATTTTTAAAATTTTTTCTATTCCTTTTCTCACAAGGACTTAAGTGCATTTCGGCCTATCCCCAAAATCGGATTTTTCGTCAAAATCGCGCAAGTCGGCCCAATTATAGAGGGACGATGCCTGCTCCCACGGCTACTTGTCAAAGACAAGTGTGGGGGTGGGGCTCCTTGGGAAAATTTAGCCCCTCAATTTATTGAGGGATTACTTCAGAACCACGAACAATGAACACCGAACGAAGAGAGGAGAAAGAAATGTCAAGTATTACAATCAAAGTTCCAAACTGGCTCGACCTGATTTTCGCGTGGCCTGTGATGATTTACCGGCAATTGAAGTTCGGCTACACTTATCGCAGAATTTTCCTGGACGAAGGCAACTGGACAATCTTGGACCAGCAGGATTACCGCCGTTTTGCCCGGTTCAAATGGTGCATCGGCGGAGACAACGGCAATTTCTATGCCATCAGAGGTCAAAGAATCGGCTCTGATGATTTAAAAATTGTGCGATTGCACAGATTGATTATGAACGCCCCGGACGGCATTCTTGTTGACCATATTAACGGCAACGGATTGGACAATCGCAGGGCAAATCTCCGCTTGGCGACTCACTCACAGAACCAGTGGAACAAGCGAAAAATGGAAAATACCACGTCACGCTTCGTTGGAGTCAGTTTTCGTGAAAATCGCGGGAAGTGGGCTGCTTACATTGGTGTGGCGGGAAAAAGAATATGGCTCGGTAACTTCGACTCTGAAATCGAAGCAGCGAAGGCATACGATGAAGCGGCGAAAAAATATCGCGGTGATTTTGCCAAGCTGAACTACGCTACGAAGGATACATAAATTCGGGCATACGGCGGATTTTGCCTTTATCATCGACGCAGGCAAGGATGCTTTCGGCTTCGGCTAACAATTCGCCGGTGGAAGGGCGGATTAGCTTGTAAGAATGCTCAACCTTGCTGGCGGTAACATTGGTGCAGGTAGTTTCAAGATTAAGCTTTTCATCGTAAAAAGCGGGCCTGCGATACTTGATGCGAAGCTCGGCTATTACGAAAAAGACGCCCGCGGCTTCGAGGTCCTTGTAGGCCAGACCATTGGCCCGAAGCAGTTCGGTTCTGCCCATCTCGAAATAGACGGGATAGACCGCGTGATGGACGACGCCGCCCTGGTCGGTTTCGCTGTATCGCGGCTGGATGGTTATCGTGCAGGATTTAATCTTTATATGGTCTGGGAAAGTCATCAACTTATCGCCCTGAGTATTCGTATATCGTATTTAGTAACGTCTGACGGACACAGAGGATACCAAAATCAGGACGGGTTTGTCAAAATATTCAATTGACTTTTGGGTGTTGTTGTGAGAGTATTGCTACCTTGTGTTTTAACCCCATAAGATAGGCGAAGCCGCCATCTCGCGGGGTTAACGGAAATGTTCCGAATTTATACGCCACGAAAGGATATCCAAATGAGAATTAGTGTGAAAATGGTTTTATCGGGAGTTTGCTTGCTGGCTGTAACGGTCTTATATCAGGGCTGCCAAAAGGGAGTCGGAACGACTACCGAGACCCCGAAAAAGTCAGTCCAGGCGGAAGTAAAGCCGGCGGTCAAGGACGCGAACGCGCCGGCCAAAGCTGTAAAGGCAGAGGTTAAAGAGGCGAAGGTGGAGGCCAAAGCGGAGGTTAAGGAAGCGAAGACAGAGACCAAAGCAGCAACCGCGGAGGCGAAAGTTATGGTTGCGGAGCCAAATGCGGTCGCCGTGGAAAGCAACGGCATAGCGGCTACAGTCAACGGAATTGTCATTAAGGATGCTGATGTTGACGCGAAGGTAAGCGTTTATATGGAGAGGATAGCGTCCCAGATTCCGCCGAATATGGTCGAGCAGTATAAAACGCAAATTCGGGGTCAGGCGCTTGAAAGTATGATTGTAGAACAGCTTCTATCTGAGCAGATAAAGAAAGCGGGCGTTAATATCACGGACAAAGACGTCAACGACAAGCTGAGCGAAATCATAGCTGCCCAGCCGGGCGGTATGACGATGGAGTCGTTCAAGGCGATGCTGGCCGCACAGGGGCAGTCGTTCGACGTGGTAAAAGGGCAGATTAAAAAGACGCTTGGTTACGAGAAGCTTCTCGGCACAGTCGAGGTTAATGATGCCGAGGCGAAGGCATTTTATGATGAAAACAAAGAAGATTTCAATAAGCCCGAGCAGGTCAAGGCCAGTCATATACTGATAAAGGTTGCTCCGACAGCGACGCCTGAGGAAAAGACGGCGGCCAAGGCGAAGATAGACGGTTTGCTCAAACAGGTGAAGGCGGGCGGGGACTTCGCGGCGCTGGCGAAGGAGAATTCAGATTGCCCGTCGAAGGAAAGGGGAGGCGACCTCGGATTTTTCGATAGAAGCTCGATGGTCAAAGAGTTTGCCGATGCTGCGTTCGCGATGAAGGTTGGACAGGTGAGCAACGTGGTCGAAACGCAATTCGGCTACCACATAATAAAGGTTACCGACCACAAAGAGGGCGGCCTGGTGTCATTCGACAAGGCAAAGGCGGATATTGTCAGATCGCTTCAGGACAAAAAGAAAAACGAGTTGTTCAGGCAGCTAATCGAGAAGGTAAAGGCAGGGGCCAAGATTGAGTATCCCCCCGGCAAAGAGCCGAAGCCGAGGATGCCGATGCCGCCGAGACCAAACACGCCGGCACCCCAGACAGGGTCGAAGCCGACGAATTAAACCGGCAGATATAAGCGTAAAATAAGCCGGGTTCCCGCAGCGAATGGGAACCCGGCTTTTTTATTGGCGTTTTGTTTTTTATTTCAGCAGTGATGCGGGGTTTACCCCGTGAGATAAAATGTCTGATATGGAATAGTTTTTTGGATTTATAATCTCACGGGGTTAAGATTTTCAGATTCGATATCCTTGAAGTATTTCACTGTGCCGTATTTCAACTCGACGGCGGAGTCCTCGTCGCAGACGATGATTGTTTTGGGATGTAACTGAAGGACGCTGACCGTCCACAAATGATTTACGCCCTGGTCGATTGCGTGATGCAAGGCGCGTGCCTTGCTGTGGCCTGAGGCGATTATCAGCACCTCTCTTGCATCCATTACGGTAGCGACGCCGACGGTAAGTGCGGTTTTGGGGACTTTGTTTACGTCATCGTCAAAGAAACGTGAGTTGGCGATGATGGTGTCCTGCGTGAGGGTTTTGACGCGTGTTCTGCTTGCCAGCGATGAGCCGGGTTCATTGAAGGCGATGTGGCCGTCTGGGCCGACGCCGCCGATGAAAAGCTCGATGCCGCCGAGACGCTTCATTTTTTTCTCATAGCGTTCGCATTCGGCTTCGAGATTTTTGGCGTTGCCGTCGAGGATATTGGCGTTTTTGGCGGGGATATTGATATGGCTGAAAAAATTGTTCCACATATAATAATGGTAGCTTGCGGGGTGGTCTTCGGGCAGGCCGACGTACTCATCCATATTAAAAGTGATAACGTTTTTGAACGTCACCTTCTTTGACGAGTTGAGCTTAATCAGCTCTTTATACATACCGAGCGGCGATGAGCCGGTGGGCAGGCCGAGAAGGAAAGGTTTTGTTTTAGTAGGCCCAAAGTCATTTATTTTTTTCGCGACGTAATGTGCCGCCCATTTTGAGGCGAGCTTGTAATCCGGTTGAATTATCACTCGCATAATATCTTCCTTACGAAGCCGAATCGGTATTAACGTATTTTTTGCAGTTGGTGGATAAGCTCATCCGCCAGCCGGGATTTTTCTTCGATGTGCTGTTTAATTTCACCTGCCACGGCGTTTGCCTCAAAACTGCCTCGGACGTTAGCGAAGTCCGCGGTTCTTTCGGCGAAATTGCCGTCGATACCGTAGCCGGCCTGGACGGTTTCGGCAAATTCCTTTTCGGTGTCGGCTAAGAGCATATTATCAAGCTCGTAACCTGCGGATTTCCATTTGTTAATCATCTCAATGATGTCTTTGGTGCCAATCGCGTCGATGGTTTTGCCGAGTTGCTGCTGGAGGACGTTTATCGCCCAGGCCCATTCGTAGGCCGGGTAATTTTCATGCGCCGTGGTAAACGCCGCGGTTACCTGGTCGAGGGTACTCAGTGCGCCGGATTCGATGTCGTCGAGGATTTTGGCGATAGCTTCTTCCGGTGCGAACAATCCCGCCAGGTCAGCCCATTTTCCGGGTCCGATATCAGTTTGGGGTTTAAGCTCGGCCCGCAATTGCTGAACGCTTGTGAATTGTTTGTTCTGGAGGCAGTGGATGAGGCAGTTGCCTAAGAATTTGTCGATGCCGATTTCGTAAAGCCGGATTCCCTTGTCTAAGGAGTCGTGTTTTATTTTGACGCCGTGATACGTGAAATAGCTGGCCTGTCCTGAGCTTGTCGAAAGGGCGGTTTCGATTCCGGTGGCTTTGAGGTTCCGCAAAAGCTTACAACTGTTGAGCATTTTCTGAATGGTGTAGGGGCTTAGGAGCTTGAAGTTGATGAGGTCGAGCTTTTTGGGGTCTTTGCGATTGTCACGTTTGGGCCATTTTTTTGCGTCGCGGACGGTTCCGACGCTTTTGAGGTTTACGGCCGGAACGAGAATACTTTCATCTTCGTGCTCGATGAGGTACGAGAAAGGCAAATCGGAGGTGTCGGAGTTGCGGTAGTGCCTGCCCATAACGACGGTGAATGCGCCGACCCTGGCGGGCCAGAGCATGTAGGAGTCGCTGGCGGTTTTTGAGCCGCGTTCGACGATGCCCTGGTGGACGGCGCCAAGTTTATACATATGGTTGCTTTGGTTTGTCCCAGACCCGGCATTGAGAAAGCTGAAAAGGCCGGCGATGAGGAGGGTTGATTTGTGGTGGGTAACGGTATAGGGGCCGGCGAAGATTGAGCAGGCCTCGCCGTGGAAGCCGACGCAGTTTGCGAAGAAGACAGAGTTTTCGGCGGAGTATTGTCTGCCAAGTTCGGTTGCCTGACCTACGAAGCATTTGTAGAGTGAGACGCCCTCGGTGATTTTTGAGCCGGAGCAGACGATGAAGTCGCGTGCCAAGACGCCTGGTCCGATATAGACGGGGTCTTGGGGACAACTGTTGATGGAACCGTTTTCGAGCCGGTTGGCGGCCTCGATAGTCGCGGCGGGACCGATTTTTACGTTTTTGATGATTCTGGTGTTTAGGATTTTCGCTCCTGCTCCCACAAGACCCATTGATGAGGTGACGGAAGCGGCATACTGGGCAATTATAGCCCGCATCTTTTCGATGAGTTTCGGGCGATGGCGGTACAGGGCGATAATATACGCAAGCTGCGCTGATAAGTGGTCATATATCGGAATTTCTCTGCCGCCCGCTTCGTTGATGACGGCGACATCGGTGCCGTTGCCGAAAGAACTTTGGCCGTCGACCGCCAGAAAATCAACGTTCTCGATAACGGCATTGTCCTCGACGATGTAATTGGCGATGAAACTTTTGACCTGGTTGATATAGACGTTATTACCAATTTGACAGTTGTGAATGGTAGCGTTGGAGATTCCCGAGGGTCTTGTAAGTCCGCCGCAGAATCGGACGTCTTTCTGGAACAGACCCAGGCGGATGTTTCCTGAAAAGGCGGTAGTTTTTACCCGTTCGGCGTCAAAACCGTCAATAACCTGCACTTTTGACCAGTCGGGGCAGGTGCAGCCCTGAGAGGTCAGTTTGGAGATTTCAGCGGGTGTTAAGGGTCGCCATTTAGAAGCCATTTTCGCCTCTTTTTATTATTGGACTATGCCGGTGGTAACCGCGTCAGCACCGAGCGATTGCCGGGCAATTGGCCGCGCAGCACAACCGGAACAAAGTTGATTGTTTAACAGTCGGCGGGGGCCAGGTCAAGTAATTTCCGTCTGTAGCGAGATAGAAGTTGGAAAGGTCGGTTTTAGTTTCAATAATTTAGTGAATTTGCGCATAAAAATTTATAGCTATGGGCTTGGAGGTGCCGATGAATCACTGTGTAACCGATTGTATTTGTGCTGGTCGGGTAATCCGAGAGATTTTTGACGGTCAGAGAAAAATTATGTCGAATCAGCCGCGAGTAACGAAGGTATTGGTGGTGTTGCTCGTTTCGATGACGACAGGCGCGGTTGTGTTGATGGCTTTGGGCAATCATCCGCCGTCAGCGGGACCGTTCTGTCTTTCGACTTATTATCGGCTTGACCCGATTCAGCAGGCAATTTGCTCTCGCGTTACACAGGCGCCGGGCCGATGGGAAAGCATCGAGGTTTACTACAGCGGCACAAAGGCGGGCAATATCGACCAGATAGCGTCCCTCAGCGGCTTAGCCAATTCCGATGACATCAACTGTCACTTCGTCGTGTGCAACGGCTTAGGCGGCAGCGACGGCCAGATACAAACCACCGAAAAATGGCAGAAACAGTGGTCGGTGATACCGGACCATACCTGGTATGGCTCAAGCAGGACAATCCGGGTGTGCCTTGTGGCCGACGGCAGGGGCGTCCGGTTGAGCGATTCGCAGATTAAAAGGGCCGAGGCGCTGGTTGAGTCGCTTTCGATGAAGTTCAACGTCCCCGCGACCAAAATCTTCTATCCCACCAACTGGAGATAACCTCCAAAAATCTTACCGCAGAGACCGCAAAGCCCGCGGAGTTTTTCTTTTTGTTTTTCTCTGAGATTTCCGATTTTACAATCCTTGCAGCCAGTTTTCTTACCGCAGAAACCGCAAAGCTCACAGAGTTTTTCTCGACACGGATTTACACTGATTCACACTGTCGGTTTTATCTTTGAATCGCCCTGAAAAAAGAATCCTGACCCCTTTTTCTTCTTTTTCTTCTATTTATCAGTTATAATATTACTGCACACAATCATTTGGGCAGTTCTTTCAGGAGCAGATTCTTGTTCCTGAGTAAGTCGCCAAGTCATTCTATTACGCCATTTACCATTATCAGAAAAAGATGTTATCCTGCAACGCTTATCATCTGGATTTTTGACGATAGATGCTTCTTGAAGCTCAGCTTCCTCGATAATTCGCGTACACATCTGCCCCATATAAGGCATTCCCACAAGGTGGTTGCAGATACCATAACCCTTATTACATATTGAACAGTTGCTCTTAATTACCTTAAATCCTGCGCTAGCAAAAACTTGCGGTGGAAAGACAATTTCTTCAATCACGCATAGGCGGTTATAATAATTCTGCAACGTAAGTCGAGTTTTATGAGCTCGCATAGCGGCCTGTGCGCTTGTCTTTGCATTTATAAGGTGATCCCATGCCTTGTCAGGGTTATCTCTCTTTAACTCAATCCACATATTGAGTTGTTCTTTAAGGCTAATGATGGATAGTTGCAATCCAAATATCAGATTGGCGGCATCCTCGTCGCTATCTTTAACACACTCCCCTTTTGCCTTTTCGGCCTGTTGCAAAAAGGGTTCAATTTGTCTAACCGCATCTTTTTGTAGTTCGATTGCTCTCGTTATAAAACAAAAGGTTTCACAATGCTCGATTGTAGCATTGAATTGACGTGTTATTTCTGCAACAAGATTATTCGACATCTGCCACTTTCCTAACTATCTTTGGTAATTCTTTCAGGCCTTCGACGTTTCCTTTATATTTTACCCTTTTGTAACTGCCATCTTTCTTTTGACAGACAATATCGAGTTTTATTTTTTGTTCTGGCGAACTTATCCCCCGGAACAAGTCTGAAATGTAATTTGCAATAACGCCGATTGAAAGATTGACCAAGTATGGGTTTCCTTGTAACGCCATATAGCTTAGAAATATAATAGGGCCAATCCAATCCTCTGCATGTTCAGAAATTTGTGGAAATGACTCTGAGTCGCTTTCCAATTTTGTCTCGATTAGATTTGCCTGTCTCCAGAGAATTCTAACTGTTGGCGTTGATATTTCGTGTAACAATTCTGATTTCGATGTAGCTGTTTCAAAATTTCTCGGCAGAATAGCCAGATCAGATGGGATATTGCAGTCCAGTGCTTGGGCACGTTGAGATACGTTTGCAAACTCGCATACCTGAATTTCGTTCTTATTCATTTAGCTTTTCACTAACAACATTCCAGCAAAAATTATATCTCTGTTTAATTCCAAACTCAACTAATTTTATCCGCTTCGCGCAATTTGCGCAAGAAAAAACTTGCGAGTTTTGTTCCTCAGCCGAAGGGGTTTTTCAGCCTGTGCTGGTGTTTGGAGACATTTTGTCGTCGTGCCAGCGGCGGCTAAATCATCAGGTCATCTTACGCCAGTTTGTAGGCGATTAGCTCGTCGAGGATGTCTTTGACGGTAAGTGCGATTATGCTCTTGCCGGTCTTTTTGAAGAATGCCTGTATCTCACTCATAGCATCGGATGAGAAATCAAAGGAAACAAAGAATCCCTTTGTTCTATCTTCGCGCATCATTGCCGCCTCGAAGGAATCGATATCCGGTCTGCCCACCTTGTCCTTTTGCTTGACCTGAATGGGATACCAGACATCCATAAAGCCGAGTTCGCCTTTGTCCTTTTTAGGCATGGCCGAGATTGGATAGATGCGCCCGTCGATGCCCATATCGCCGACCTTGGCAACGTTTGGAATGCCACCCAAAGCAATGACGGCCCAGTTCTCAAACTCAAACGGCGGAATTTCTCGCAACTTTTCAATTGTCCAGGGCAGGTCTCGAACAACGAAGCCCTGACCCTTTCGCCAGAGTGTTTCATCCTCTTTCATTTTGCAGACATCTCGCAGTCGTTTTGCCATCACCCGGCAGGCAGTCGGCGAAACATCAATACCAATCCACTGCCTGCCAAGATTTTCAGCAGCAACTAATGCTGTTCCGCAACCGCAAAAGGCATCGAGAACAATGTCGTTGGGATTACTTGAGGCCTTGATAATGCGGTCGAGCAAAGCAAGCGGCTTTTGAGTCGGATAGCCAAGGCGTTCTGATGCTTGCGCTTGCACAGGTGGAATATCAGCCCATATGCTATCTACGGGATTTCCTTCTTGTTCATCGAGATACCGTTTTAAAGCAGGAACAGCACCGGGTTTGGTCTGCACTACCAGCCCATTTTCATATGCTTCCTGCATTCGTTCTTTTGTCCATCGCCACACACGTTTAATGCCGAGAAATTCGTAGGTTAGGTTGGGCCTGTTTTTGTTGGGATTAGTCAAATCTGCAAGGCGATAACAACGTCCAGTTTCAGGCTCGGTATATTTATAAAAATCTTCAACGTATTTCTCGCTATGTGGAGTGTATTGACGATTGAAAGTGTAATTGTCTTCCTTAACATAATAAAATATCGTGTCATGGTTATTGGGAAATGACCGGAAAGCCAATCCTTTTGCATTTGTGCGACGCCAGATGATTTCGGTTTGGAATTGGTTATGTCCGAAAATCTGGTCGAGCATAATTTTGACGTAGTGCGAGGCGTGCCAGTCGCAGTGGTAATAGAATGAGCCGGTTTTCTTGAGGACGCGGTGCAGTTCGACACAGCGGGGACGCATAAATTCAATATAGGCCTGCGTTGAGGCGTGGCGGTCTTCGAAGGCGCGTTTTTCCTTTGTCTCGCCCCAGAAGACCTCATAGTTGCGGTTTGAATTAAAAGGCGGGTCGATATAAATCAGGTCAACACATTCATTGGGGAGTTTTTTGAGCTGTTCGAGGTTATCGCCGCAATAAATGACCCGCGTATCGACAAGCGAAGAGGGTTTGCCCGCAGCGGGGGTTTTCTTTGAATCGGATGGAGGTTTCTTAGCCATAGGTAATTAGTTTAAGCGATATGGGGATATTTGCAAGATAGAATCGGGGAGCAGGAAGGGATAACTGGGTCCCCTGTTGCAGAGCCAAAGTAGCGACTTCTCGGGGAGAGCCAAGCGGATAAGGAAATCTGCGATGCGCTACGAATATTTACTTAAAATCGGGGTTAGGGACGGGGTCTTGGCCGTACTGTTCGAGCGTTTTTGGCTGGCAGATGGGCTGGACCTTAATGATATAAGTATTGTCTTTGATTTGACCTCCTGATTGCAGAATCGCTTTTTCGGCACGCCTGAAGGAACTGTTGATAAGGTCGGTGAACGTGTAATTGGTGTGGCTGTATTTGTTATTGGGATATTTTTCGATACTGTCTTTCCACGCTTTGGGGAGTTTTTCGTAGCCGAGCATTGTCCCCACGATTGCGCCGGCGTTCGCGGGGTTGCAGTCGGAATCCTGGCCGCAACGGGTGGCATATTCGATGGTTTTCAAGATGTCCCCATCGCCATATAGCAGTCCGATTGTTATAAATGCGCCGTTGAAGGATGCGGCGATTTTGAAATTATCTCCTTCGGTGTTGCAATCGACAGTAGTTTCGAGATATTTGTCGTTGATGAATTTCCAGCAGGCCTTGAAGTCGTCGGGATTTTTATCGTGAAAGTCAATTACGTCTTTGATTGTCCGGTAGTATTGCGATTTTCGAGGCATTGATTCGATTGCCTGGCTGACTATTTTATGAATGTCGTTACATTCGAAGGCAAGCGCAATCATCGTGCTGACGTAGCGGCCGCCGTAAACACCGTCGCCGTAATTCATCACGTGTCCGACGCGGTCGCTGAGCTTCGCCGCGGTCATCGGCATCGCGGGGCACATCAGGCCAATCCAGTCGCATTCAATCTGCCAGTCGATATCATTGGCGCATTTGTTGAATCTTTTTCCCTGCCCCGCCCACATACCCGACTGAGGCGGCTTTATTCCTTTGCGAAGATTGTTCCTGCCTGCTTTATTTGCGTGCCATAGTTCGTAGCCGCTTTTTTTGAACGCCTCGCCATAATCATCCATAGTCGCCGCGAAGATTCCATCGGGGTTGGCAAGTTTCGCGTCCATCGCCGAGATGAAGGTAATCTGCACGTAGATATCGTCCTGTTCAAAGCCGTCGTTAAGGCCTGGGTATAAGTTGACCGCGCCGGTGAACATTTTGCCTTTGGCTTTGAACTCGGTCGGCCCGCCGATGCAGACGCCCGCGGTTTTGCCGAGCCAGCCGCCTTTTATCTTGTCTTCGAGAGTTGATTTGCTGATTTTAAGCTCGCCCGTGCCGCGTGTTTTACAGCATTGTTGTGCCTGTTGACAGCTTGCGCAAAAAACAACAACAAGTATCAAACTGACAATCGCCCATTTTGTCCGCATGTCAAATCTCCTACAAATTTATTTAATGACTATTGAGCTGGGTATTTTGTGCGACGATACCAAAACCTGTGTTGTTCGGCAAGTAAAAGAAGATGTTGCGGAATTTGATAAAAAAACTGGCTGTGCGCCCGCGAGAGACACACAGCCAAAGCTCCAAACTCGTGATTAGGAGATTAAGTGTTTTTTCCTTCGACGTCGCTCAGGACGGGCTACCAGCCCCATTCCGGTGGCGGGATGTTCATTCTTTCACGGCGGGGCATATTCCATTCCTGCTGCCACATATTGTCTGCGCCGGGTCCGGGTGTCCATTCTCTTTGGAAACCGCGACCCCAGCCGGGCATTTGTCCGGGGCCGCCTTGCTGTGGCATACAGTTGCCCATACCCATACCGTTTTGCCGGCAAGGCATTTGTCCGAATTCGCCCGCCATTGGCCCGCAATTTCCCATGCCGTTAAAAAAGCCGGGGCCGCAACCCCAACCCTTTGTTACTTCATTTTGCGGCCCGGCAATTGCTCCGCAATTACCCATCATATTGTTGCAACCGCCAAATCCACGTCCTCTCATCGCCTGAAACTGCCCCCAGCGAGGCCCAGCCATTGGGCAACCCCAATTGCCGCGCGGGCCTTGCATTGCCCAACCCCGGTTCCATCCCGGTCCGGCCATTTGCTGACCCTGACTCCAGCCGAAACCCATCTGCCTCATCATTCGGCGATGAGCCCATTGGTGCCATCTGTTGAACTTTACGAATTCCCGCATTTTTTCTCTGCGTTCCTGCATTTTGTTGATGATTTCGCCCATTTTTTCCCTGTCGTTGGCCTTATAGGCCTCGACCAACTGGTCCAAAAGGCGCTCGTGTGGGCCGAATTGTTCGCCGGCTCTTGCCTTTTCAGCAGATGCCTTTTCCATTGCTTTTTCCGCGGCGAATACCGCTATAGTTACCAGTAAAATGGCCGCTATTGCCCCTGTAATGAGTTTTCTTGTCATATTTAGCTCCTTTCAGATTTTTGTGAGTTTATAGTTCGTAAACATAGACGTCCGGGAGTGCGGTTTTATTGCGACCCGGTTTCGAAAAGGTATCAATAATCCGTCGTGCCGAATGCGTCGGCTTGACATATCAGGGATACGAAGATATTTTGATTATTGGATAAGCAACAGGGTAAGGAAAGCAACTGCGTCGGCAAAAGTGAAAAACAGGCGAAAGTTTTCCGGTTCTTATAAAGAGCCGGTTTTACTATGAGGAGAATTTGGCCGTATGAGCACAAAGTTGCCCGCGACAACAGTTCGGCAACTCCACATAGTGTTTATACGGTGGGGGATTTATGCCTGCTTCTTTTTATCCGGCGCCACTGCGCTATTATTCGAGATGCTGTGGAGCCGGCAGTTTGTAACCGTCTTCGGCAATAGTTCATACGCCATAAGCATCGTGTTATGCGCGTATATGGCGGGGCTGGGGCTGGGTGGGCTTTTCGGCGGCTGGCTTGCGGACAGGGTTACGCAGCGGGCAATCGTTTACGGCGTGGCTGTCGCGATAGTAACAATCTGGGCGATGGCGATTCCGACGTTGCTTGACTGGTTAAGGGTGATTGTGCCGACGCTTGTGCCGTTATCGCCGGATTCGCTATTGGTCAGCACACTGGCGCGATTCGGGTTGTCTTTTGCCATATTGCTTGTGCCCTGTTTTCTTATGGGGACCACATTGCCGATGTTAGTGCGAGCTGTGACTGAATCCGACCGGCTGATTGGTTCTCGAATCGGGGTGTTATACTGCCTGAACACTCTGGGCGCAGCGCTGGGTTGTCTTGCGGCAGGTTTTTGGATGTTAGAGACGTTCGGCCTGCGACAGACAAACCTGGCAGCAGTCGGGATTAATATCGTGATTGTCATCGCGGCCATTGCTCTTTCGAAACCGCTGGCGGGTGCGATTGCTTCCGCTTCGGTCAATACTAACCAGGGCAAATCAACTGTTCCTGTACAGCCAAAACAGGTAAATGATTCGCAGGTATCTTCTCGGATGCTGTTGATTGTGGCGTTTCTTAACGGTCTGGCGGCCCTGGCGTGTGAGGTATTGTGGATTCGATATCTGGCGTTTTTAAGCCACGCGGCTTATGTGTTTCCCACGATATTGTGTATTTACCTGCTCGGAATGGGTCTGGGTGGATTGATATACGGTTTATTTGCGGGACGGATTCGCAGACCCGCAATAGTTCTTGGCATTGTAGAGGCGCTGCTTGCCCTGTCGGTTCCCGCACTATTTATAACCAGTGCGATGGTTTTTGCCGGCGGACCGCCACCTATGAAATTAGAGACAATGGCGCTGATTATAGTGACATTGCCTACCGTGCTTATGGGCATAGCATTTCCGTTGTTGTGCGCGGTATATGGCAACAAAATAGCGACGCTTGGCAGGCGAATCGGATTGCTTTACGCGGTAAACACGGCAGGGACGGTATTGGGGGCGATTTTACCGATATTTGTTCTCGTGCCGTTTTTGGGCATACAGAAAAGTGTTATGCTTATCTCCATAATATACGGGGTGATGGGGATAGCTATTCTGGCCGGCAGCGCCAAATCAAACCTGTTTTTAACAATGGGCACGGCCGTCGTGTATGCGGGCGCTTTGCTTTTTATGTTTGCCAAAGTTCCAAATAATCTTTGTCAGCAGATATTTTTTGCCACAGATTTTGAGTTGGCTAAGCACACGGACATCCTTTTTTACCGCGAAGGCCGGACGGGCACGGCCATTATTACCCGCAACCGCGTGGATAACAGCAAGACGCTTTACATCGACGGCACCAACGAGGTGCCTCTTTTCTATGCCCATCGGCTCTGCTTCAAGATGATAGGCGACCTGGGGCCAATGCTTCATCCCGACCCGCAGGACGTGCTGATGATATGCTTTGGCGGAGGCATCGCCTCTGGGGCGACGACGCAACTGCCGGAGGTCAAACAGCTCACGATTGTGGATTTGGAAAGCAGCGTGGTTGAAGCGGCGAAATTGTTTTCAGAAGAAAACAACGGGCTGTTGAGCAATCCAAAAGCGCACGTCGTGATAGACGACGGCCGCAACTATATAACGATGTCGCGCCGAACGTGGCCCGTGATTATCTCCGATTCCACCCACCCCAAGAGCGGCGACAGTTGGGTGCTATATTCGCAGCAGTTTTATCGCCAGGTGCGCGGGCATTTGACCGACGATGGCGTTTTTGTTCAGTGGATTCCGATGCATGGGCTTCGCGCAGAAGAATTCAAAATTATCATTCGAACATTCCAGTCCGTATTCCCTCATAGTGTTTTGTGGATTACCCAGGGGGCTGGCGAGCAGGGTCGTATAGGGATTTATACGTTGCTGGCCGGTATGCCGGCGTCTTTGAAGATTGACGTGGGAAAGCTTCGTGACCGGCTTGATGCCGAACCGGTGCGTCGCGACCTTGAGCCGTTTGCGTTGAATACGCCTGCGGGCTTCCTTGATTCTTTTCTCTGCGCTGAGGATGTGCTGCGCAAGTGGGCTGGCGAAGGTCCCATCAATACCGATGACCTGCCTTATACTTATTATGAAACCGAATACTCGAAAGGAGTCCTGCTCAGTCCCGCTCGGCTAATCGAGGCCGGCGAGGATATTTGGCCTTACCTGACCAACACGGGCACTGAGCACCAGACGATTCAACTGCGTGAAGAGATTGCGCTGCGGGTCAAGGCCAATCGCCTCGCTTTGACGGGGCAAATCGAAAAGGCATACGCCCTGCTGCCGGATGACATTCGCTATCGTCAGATGCGATATCTTAACCAGCAGGTTTTGCCTAATCTTCAGAAACTTGTAACTATCTACTGGGACAATCCAAAGGTTCTGGACTTTCTTGCCAGGACGGCTGGTAACTATCAGGCGGCGGTTCCCATCTACGAGCAGGTACTAAAACTCGACCCGAAAAATATCCAGGCGCTGAACATACTCGGCGTAATGAATATAAAGACGGGAAATTTGAAAGTGGCGGAGGATTACCTCAGACGCGCCGTGCGTTTGCAGCCGAATTGCGGTTCCGCGAGATACAACCTCGGTCATTTGCTCGAACAGACCGGACGTCACGCAGAAGCGGTTGAGCAGTGGGAGAAGGCAGCGAAAGCCCAAAACGATGAGAGGGCAGCGGATTATTGGGGGCAGTTCTTAGTCAGGCAGGGGCAAGTAAAGGATGCCATACAATGGTTCCGCGTGGCGCTGAATATCAGGCCAGAATTTACAGACGCGAGATTTCATCTGATTCTTGCGTTGCATCAAACGGGGAATATACAAGAAGCCCTGACGCATCTGGAATATATCCTGAAGATTGACCCGCAGAATAAAGAAGCGATTGATATAAAGGCGAAAATACAAGGCCCGGATAAAGCCGGCCCGCAAGATAAAAGTGGTCAGCCGATTATCCCCGCTTCTGACCAGCCGAAGGATTGAAGTTAAAGGGGTTATCGGGTGTCCGAAAACACTTGCGAATGACTGAGGGTCATCTTAAAATGCCTCTTCTTTGCAATAAAGACAAGGGAGATATATGCTGGCCAAACTGTATAGCGTTGCGCTTGAGGGTATCGAGGGGATTATCTGCGAAGTCGAGGTGGATGTCGCACGGGGCGGGTTCGACAAGACGCTCATCGTCGGACTGCCTGACGCGGCGGTAAAGGAAAGCGCCGAAAGAGTGCGAAGCGCAATCGTCAACTGCGGGTATAAATATCCCAAGACACAATCACTGGTCAATCTTGCCCCCGCGGATATAAAGAAAGAAGGGCCGGCATTCGATTTGCCAATTGCGCTGGGGATTCTTTTAGGGGAAAGTGTTTTCAGCAGCACGGTTTTGAAAGATTATGTCATTGTGGGTGAGCTTGCGCTCGACGGCAGGGTAAGGCCTGTCAACGGCGTTTTGAGTATGGCGATGACGGCTAAGGCGGCGGGCTTTCGCGGGTTAATCGTCCCCTTGGATAATGCGGCGGAGGCAGCGGTCGTTGAGGAGCTTGAGGTTTATGGCGTGGGGTCGTTGACGCAGGCAGTTGATTTCCTGAGCGGGAAATTGCCTTTGCAGACCACCGTGATTGACATCGACAAAATCTTCGGCGCCGAAAGCAAATACGACGTTGATTTTTCGGATGTTAAGGGACAGGAAAGTGTCAAGCGAGCGTTGACCGTGGCGGCGACAGGCGGACATAATATACTTATGATTGGCCCGCCGGGAGCGGGCAAGACGATGCTAGCGCAGCGGTTAGCGACGATTCTGCCGGCATTGACATTAGCGGAATCACTCGAGACGACTCGCATATACTCTTCCGTTGGCCTTTTAGGAAAAGGCAAAGCGCTATTGGCGACGCGTCCTGTTCGTATGCCTCATCACACGGCGAGCGGGCCTGCCCTTGTGGGTGGCGGCGTAAACGCCCGGCCCGGTGAATTATCGTTTGCGCATCACGGGATTTTGTTCCTCGATGAGTTCGCGGAGTTTCCGCGTCATGTTCTTGAGATGATACGCCAGCCGCTTGAGGATGGCACGGTTACGGTTTCCCGCGCCAAAAAATCCATCAAGTATTTTGCGGCGTTTCTTTTGGTTGCGTCGTGCAATCCGTGTCCCTGCGGATACTTCGGGTCGGATGCTCGGCGGTGCAAATGCACGCCGGGGCAGGTAGAACGATATTTGTCAAAAATTTCAGGCCCGCTGATTGACCGAATTGATATTCACATAGACGTGCCGGCGGTAAGTTTCAACAAATTACGTTCAAGAACAAACCAGCTTGACTCGGCGACGATAAGAGACGACGTGATGAAGGGGCGGACGATACAGGCGAAGCGATTTGACGACGGCAAATTAATAACCAACGCGAGAATGACGCACAAACAGGTTGAGAAATTTTGCAGGCTGGACAGTTCCGGCGAGATGCTTCTCAAAGAGGCAATGATGGAGTTCGGCTTGTCGGCCCGTGCGCACGACAAAATCTGCAAGGTCGCCCGCACCATAGCGGATTTGGCCGGCTGTGAGGACATAAGGCCCGAACACGTCGCCGAGGCAATTGGCTATCGAAAATTGGACAGAAAACTCTAAACTGTTGTCCAATTTCCTTTTGCTTGTTTTGGGTCCTAAAAGTATCTGTTTTCCATCCAATTCCATATTCAATCTGTCCGCCTAACTCCTGCTGCAACAAGGGATTACGTTTTTGCGTTTTTTGCTTAACCTGCCCTGTGCAGGTGTCGATAGATAGTTGGCTGTATTAAGAACCGATTTTTAGGGGTTAAAAAATGGGAATTCAGAACTGGTCGGAAAATATAGTTCTCGTTGACCTGCCTACCGAACCGCTGATGGGTGATGAGTTGAAGACCATCGCGGATATTATAAAAGACAAAGGCGACTGTGACGTGGTGGTTGATTTCTCCGCTGTTGACATTGTAACTTCATCGAGCTTGTCTAAGTTTTTGAAGCTGCGAAAAACGCTTACGGACGCGAACCATGAGCTTGTCTTTTGCAACGTCGCGCCCGCCACGAAAGGCATCTTTTCCATGACGGGTCTTGAGGGCATCTTTAAGATTGTTGACGATAAATTTGTCGCCCTTGCAGGTCTTCAATTAGTCAGGTAATCAAGGGACAAAAGCATCCTGCGAAAAATCGCCCCTGCCTAATAGTAATGTCCGCCCATGTGCTCATTTTCCCGCGGTCGTCCGAAGACAAGAAAAACGAAACGCTGATATCAGGTGTTACCGCGCAGTGATGAAACGGAGTTACATATCCGCTCTACGGCATAATCCATTTCCTGCTCCGCAGTAAAACGCCCCGAGCTGAACCGGACGGCGCTGGCCGCTGAATCTTCACTGGCGCCCATTGCCCTGAGGACGTAATTGGAGCCGGACGTCCCGGATTCACAAGCCGAACTGGCCGAGGCGGCGACTTCAGGAGTTTTGCCGAGCAGAGAAATGGCCTCAATGCCCCCAAACGAAACATTCACGGTATTAGGCAGACGTTCTGTTGGGTGGCCGTTGAGTTGTATGTCGGGCAATGCTTTTTTCAGGCCTGTTTCCAGTTTATTTCGCAGTTCGGCCGACAGGGAAGGTTTGTCGCCGAGTTCCTCTTCACATAATTCGCACGCAGCCCCAAGGCCGACTATGCCGGGGACGTTGAGCGTTCCGCTGCGAAGGAAGTGTTCCTGTCCGCCGCCGTCGATTTGGGCGGTCAGCCGGACGTTAGGGCTTTTGCCCCGCACGTAAAGAGCGCCGACACCTTTAGGGCCATAAATTTTGTGCGCTGAAAACGCCAGCAAATCGGCGTTTATCCGGTTCACGTTTACCGCGAGTTTCCCGACCGCCTGGGTGGCATCGCAGAAAAACAGTATCCCGTGTTTTTTGCATATCGCGCCAATTTCGTCCACCGGGTTAATCGTTCCCACGACGTTATTTGCGAGCATAACACAGACAAGTATAGTTTGTTTTGTAATCGCTTCGGCCACTTGCTCCTGGGAAATACGGCCAAAGGAATCAGGACGAAGCACGGTCAATGAGAAACCCTGCTGTTCAAGTCGTTTGCAGGGTTCGAGAACGGCTTTATGTTCGATGGCGGAGACGATGATATGATTACCTCTTTCGCGATATGCTTCTGCTGCGCCTTTAATCGCGAGATTGCAGCCCTCCGTCGCGCCGGATGTGAAAATAATTTCTCTGGCGGAGGCGCCGATGAGTTTGGCGGTCTGATTACGGGCGGCCTCGACCATATCCCGTGCCTGGCGTCCCAGCGAATGACTTTCGCTGGAAGGATTTCCGAACGAAGAGGTGAGAGCAGGCATCATACTTTCCAGTACGCGCTTATCCAAAGGTGTCGTCGCGTTATAATCGAGATATACGGGCTTATTTATTTTAGCGTCCATCAAGAGTCCTATGGCTCAAGAAACTCAAAATTTTTGTGAACACAGCAGGGACAGTCGGCGTTCTTGTTCAGTTTCGAGACATCGATTTGCTTCACAACATTATTCCATACGTCAAAAACAAGCAGGCATTGTCCCGCCTTGTCCGTATTGCCGGAGAGAATTTTTATTGCCTCCGACGCCTCAACAGCAGCCGCCATCGTGACCGCCGGGCCAAGCACGCCGGCTTGTCGGCAGGTTTGGCCATTGCACGCGGGGGGTGAATCGAGGAGGCATCGCAGACAGGGAGTCCTGCCGGGGATTATGGCCATCACCTGCGCTTCTGTGCCGAGGACGCCGGCGAATACCCACGGTTTGGATTTTTTTACCGCGCAGTCGTTGAGGATGAACCTTGCGGGGAAATTATCTGTCCCGTCGATAATCACATCGACGCCTTCGGTCAGCCGGTCCGCAGTCAGCCGGTCTATTCTTGCGAAGACCGTTTCAATCGTGCAGTTGCTGTTGATTTCCCGCAGGTGATTTGCCGCAGCGTTTATTTTGAGCGTGCGTTCCTTCGCGTCTTTTTCAGTAAAAAGCGACTGTCTGTGTATATTGGTCAGCTCAACGTAGTCATCGTCAACCAGCCGAAGACGCCCGACGCCCGCTCGGACGAGCAATTCCGCAACCCACGAACCCAATCCGCCGACGCCGACAATGAGGGCGCTGCTGTCGGCGAGCCGTCGCTGTCCCTCTTCGCCGAAAGGCTTGAAGCTTATCTGTCTTGCGTAGCGTGACAAATCCTGATTATTCATCTGCGGGGTTGATACCTGTTTTTTTGATTCAACGAAACCCGTTACACGGGAGGCGATTTTTCTTTTATCCACCCGCCTCCGAGAAGACAATCCCCGGAGTAAATGACAGCCGCCTGGCCGGGAGTGACCGCCTCTAATGGCTTGTCAAAACACACCTCGAAGGTGTCTTTCCCGGTAATAATAACCTTTGCTGCGGCGCCGCGATGATTATAGCGGATTTTTACCGTTGCGTCGAATGAAGCTGGTATATCCACCTGCCAGTTTGCGCCATCGGCGGTCAAACCGATTGCCAGCAGGTCAATTTTTTCGCCGATGGTTACGTCGGCTGTTTGCGGATTTATATCGGTAACATAAACCGGATGCCCCGCCGCGATGCCCGTACCGCGACGTTGGCCGATAGTAAATCTGCCGTAGCCGTCGTGCCTGCCGATAATTTTGCCGGATGTGTCTATGAAATTTCCCGCCCGAAGAGCCGAGCTATTGTGCGCCTTAAGCAATTTTGTGTAGTCGCCATTGGGGACGAAACAAATATCCTGGCTGTCGGGTTTGTCATGAACCTCCAGCCCAAGCTCTTTGGCAATATACCTTACGGCCTGCTTGTTTTTCAACTGGCCGACGGGAAAAATAATTCTGTCTAATTTTTCGCGTGGTATGCTGAATAAGACGTATGACTGGTCCTTACCCAGTGCAAGTGCAGGAGCAATAACATGTTGTTCTTTGTAGTCGATAATTCTGGCGTAATGCCCTGTCGCCACGTATTGCACGCTTAAGGAATCCGCCAGCTCGAAGAGTTTCCCGAACTTGATTTTCTCGTTGCACCGAACGCAGGGGTTGGGTGTTCGGCCATTTTCGTAATCATCGATAAAGCTTTTTATTATGGCTTCAAAATCTTTTGTCGCCGACAGGGAAATGAAATTCACACCAAGTTTTGCGGCGATTCGTCGGGCATCGGCGGCATCCTGCTGGGTGCAGCAGGAGCGTGAGTTGCTTTCGATGGTGCGTTCCATCTGCAAACACAGGAAAACGGCTGTAACGTCGAATCCCTCTTTAAGAAGCAACGCCGCGGCCACCGCCGAGTCAACGCCGCCGCTAACAGCCACCAGTACTTTTTTTCGCATATCTGTATTTTATGTCCCGTCGAGCCAACAGGTCGTGCGGAGATGACCCGCTAATGTTTCGCCTGTTTTACAATGATTTTAGCTTACATGGGTTTGTTTTCGAGGACTTTTTGGCATATCCGGCAGGGAGCAGACGGGGTATGCGCAAAAAAACGACAATTGGAAGTCCCGATTTTTGGGGAACGCCAATTGTCGCTTTGCTCGGCGAGGGCCGAGTCGAATGATAACATTACGAGATTAGGCGGAGGACTCTTTGTCTTTGCCTTTTCTCTTCCACCATTCCGGTTTGGCCGGCTCCTGCACCTTCTGTTCCCACTGCTCTCCCTGCTTGTCGAACCGGACCTTGTCCACCTTTATATCAAGCACCTTGACTTCGTGGATTGTGTCGCCCTTGTGGAGCATTTGGTCTTCGATGAGAATAGTCGGAGTGTCGTTGCTATACAGGATAGCGGTTACCACTCCGAACCTTGGTTCGGGGCGTTCAACCACCACCTCTTTTTTGCCGTCTTTCGACGCCTGTGTGGCGACCTTCCAGCCGAGCATTCCGCAGATGGCTATAGCCGCCAACACGAGCCATTTTATTGTGCTTTTATCCATAGATTCAGGCGAACCATATTGTTGTTCAAAAGGTGCATTTTCGCCAAGTTCGTGCCTCTCCTGTCAAAGTACTGTGCCCAAATGCGCCGACACTAACCCATCGGCATTATCACGCACTCTCTTAAAATTCCTTCTTAGCCATCACTATTATTCGCACTCAAGTCCGCAACGTCCGGGAAAATCCCGTTTGAACGGGCATAAATTCAGCGGGATTCCTCTAATTTGTAATATACGATTTTCCCGCCAAGTCCCTAACGGCTTTCGGGAAATAATCCGGAGAATGGGTGATGCGGCTGCGGCTGGTGGATTTAGCTTGTGTGTTCTTTTTGCCCTTTGGGGACCGCTGTTTCCAGTCCCTGGCGGATTTGGAAGGCAGGTGCGGAGTCAGCGGCATCCTGTGGCGATTTGCCCGTCCGGCTACGGCTCGGCTCATTCGTTGTTTCTGAGTCCTCAGCGGCACCTTCGCCGGGACGAGTCCGTCCGGCCAATTCTGCCATTGCCTCGCAGCGGATAACCTTGCCGTAAAAGCCGTCTTTGTCCAGTGTGTAAACCTTCAGGGCGTTACTGGCCAGTGCCCAGAGTTCGCCTCTGCGAATAAGCTCGACGAAACAAAGCCGGCGCATTTCGATATCCCTCTGGTCGGGCGAGTCGGTTTGCTCAACGACGCCTACTAAAAAGTTTCTGGCTAAAAGCTCCATACCGCCGGAAAGGTTGCGTTTTTTAACGAGTGGTTTAGGGGGCTCGATGATGGTCTCGATTATTTCATCGTGGGCTTCCTGTTCGACGCGTTTGGCGCGGGATTTGACCAGGCCGTAGATGCCGACACCGGCGGCCAGGATGACCACCATCAGCAGTTGAATCCAGAATGTTCCCTCGTCCTCAACCGCACCCAAAACAATAACCGCAAGACACCGGCTCACACTCCCTCGCTTGGCATACGCCGATTAACCCTTTTGCTCAGTCCGGCGGGTAAGCTCCTTCATCGCCGCACACTGAATGTCTTTGCCGTAAAGGTCCTTTTCGTCCACGGAGTAAACCGTTAGCGAGGAGCTGTCTATTTCGCTTTGCTGGTTGCGGCGAAGCACCTCGTTAAAGCTCAGGCGGCGCATCGCGACGTCGTTTTTGTCTTCACCGTCGGTGTTTTCAATTACGCCCAGCAGAAAATCCATTTCGAGCATTTCCATGCCGCCCGCCAGGTTTCGCCCTGTTCTCGTCTTTTTTTCCATCGTCGCCTCTCCTGAAGTTTCTTCTGTTCCGCCCAGTTCAACAATCCTTGTTCCTGTGCTTTTACGGACTTCGAATTTTCTATCCCCGATTCCAAATGCCATCGTCGTTTCCTCCATTACACTGGCTAACACCCGGCTTCGTTAAAAACTCCGCCGGGCAAGCCGACTTTAATAATGACTACACTAATTTTCTACGCCCAGATTATACACCCGTGCCGGCAATCATATCAAACAAAATTCCAAATCTGCCGGTTCCCGGTTAGATTCTTTGCGTTGAGGAAAGAATTCTGGTATTTTGACGGTGATGGATGCGTTGGAACTTAATAGTGTGTGCAAAACATTCGGGCAGGTTCTCGCTGTCGATAACCTGGCGGCGAAGATTCCGGCCGGGAGCATTTATGGCTTTCTTGGGCCTAACGGCGCGGGCAAGACCACGACTCTGCGAATGATTATGAACATTATCCGCCCGGATGCCGGCAGCATAAGCGTATTCGGCAATAATTTAACCGAAAAGGCCAAGAGTCATATTGGCTATATGCCCGAAGAAAGAGGGCTTTACCGAAAAATGACGGTCAGCGGGATACTCGCTTTCTTCGGCGCTCTCAAGGGGCTGTCTTCCAGTGAGCTGGGCCGAGTTGTTCCGGCGTGGTTGAAGCGAATCGAGTTGAGCGACCGTGCGAATAAAAAAGTCGAGGACCTTTCGCGGGGTATGCATCAGAAGCTGCAATTCGCGGCGACGGTAATCAATGAGCCGGATTTGCTGATACTCGACGAGCCGTTTTCGGGGCTTGACCCTTTGAATCTTGATTTGCTCAAGGACATTATCCTGGAAATGAAGGGTAAAGGCAAAACCATCATTTTTTCCACGCACGATATGCACGGGGCGGAGACGCTTTGTGATTACATTCTGCTCATAAACAAGGGCAAAATCATCTTAGACGGCAAGCTGGGCGATATTCGTTCGCAGAAGGCGTCCAACGTGGTGATTGTCGAGATTGAGGGCGGTACTGGTTTTATAAAAACACTGCCAATGGTAACAAAAGTCGAGCCGCAGCAAAATACGCTGGAAATCACTCTCGGCAAGGGTGCTGACCCACAGGAACTGCTCAAGGCGATTGTGGGGAAGGTGCGTGTGCGGAAGTTCGAGGTTAAAATGCCTTCGCTGCATGAGATTTTTGTTACGCTTGTCGGAGAGAGCAATGCGTAAAATTATTGAAATAGCCCGGCGAGAATACATTGATACCGTCAAGACAAAGACATTTTTGATTAGCTTGCTGTTTACCCCTGTTCTTATCGTTGGCATTGGCTTTTTTACGAGCAGGATTTCCCAGGTTGAGGGCGGTCGACCTCCTGTAAGAGTGGTTGTAACGGACTTGACCACACAACTGGCGAGCCAAATAGAAACGGCGATGGGCAAACATAACCAGTCAAATCCCAAAAGACAAATCCTGTTTGAGTCATTAGCGGCTAATGATGATGCCAACGCAATCGAAGAGCAGGGCAAGGCACAACTGCGTTCGGGCGGGGCCGAGGCCTATATTGTTATTGACCAGAATATCATCGAAGGGACCGGCAAGACGCATGTTTATACGTATAAATCGAAGCCGACCACTATGGATGCGATATGGGCCGTCGAGGAATTTATCCGTAACGCTGTAGTCGCGCAAAGATGCAAGGTACAAAACATTTCTCAAAAACTCCTCGATGAGATTCGCAATGTCCCCGTCGAGCGGGTTGAGATTGGGGCCGGCGCTAACGAGCAGCGGGTGCAAAGTCAGAATCAAACGATGGTTAAAATGATGGTTCCGTTCTTTTTTATGTTCATGATATATATGGGAATCATCGGTATCGGCCAGCAGATGCTAAGCAGCGTAATCGAGGAGAAGAACTCGCGGATAATTGAGATGCTGCTTTCGGCGGTAAGCCCGTTTGAGCTTATGGCGGGCAAGATTTTAGGGCTGGGGGCAATAGGGCTGACAATTGTGGGGCTGTGGACTACGGTTTCTTGTTGCTCTGTTTTATGGCAGGGGATAAGCGTAGATATCACCGGCAAGCTGCTGTTTTACTTTGTGGTTTATTATATCCTCGGTTTCCTTTTGTTCAGTTCGCTGCTGGCCGCAATTGGCTCGGTTTGCAATACGCTCAAAGAGACACAGGAGCTTATGATGCCCGTTATTCTGGTCATGATAATTCCGATGATTGCCTGGTTCAAGCTCGTTCAAAGTCCCGACGGCATTTTTGCGAGGGTGCTATCTCTTGTTCCGCCCGTGTCGCCGTTAGTGATGCCCCTGCGAATCTCCGCCGGCTCAAACGTCGGCATCGTTGAAATTCTTGCTTCGGTGGGGTTATTGGCTGCATCAGTGCTTTTGATGATGTGGCTGGCAGGCAAGATTTTCAGGACAGGTATCCTGATGTATGGCAAGCGCCCATCGTTGCGTGAAATATCCCGCTGGCTGCGGGCCACTTAAACTGATAGCCCGCGAAAACGCGATTCCCCATTTATCGTTGCTTCACTATTGCGTCCGGGCCACGGACGTAGTTGGGTGTAAGGGTAAGAGGGTCGGCGAATTGGCATTGCAGGGCAAGTTGCCAGCCGAGGCGGTGAATGTTGGCAGCGGAGGGGTTCCAAAACTTTTCATCAAACACGCGAATGTTTTTGTGAGCGAATTTGTCTTTGTAGAAAACCAGGCCTTCACCAATCAAGGCGGTTGGTTTGTCGGAAAACTGGGCGAGAAAATCTTCGGCGGTCATTAAGCAATCAGGGAGAACCTTCTTTAGCGGGTAGCTGGTAGCGTATAGCGGATAGTTATCAGTGGATTCCTGCTTTCGCAGGAATGACAAGTCACTTTGTGCGGATTGTTCGTAAACGGCGATGAAGAACTGGCCACGTTTGGCGTCGAGTATTACACCAAGTCGTTGGGAGTTATCCTGAGGGCTTATGTTCGCGGCGATGCAATCGAGGGTATCGACGGCGACGATTTTGGCGTTATTGGCTAATGCAATTGTTTTCGCGATGGTTACCGCTATACGCAGACCTGTGAAGCTGCCTGGGCCGAGGGAGATATAGACATGCTCGATTTGGTCTGGCTTTTTGCTGAATTTGCTTAACAAGTCGGTGATAGCGGGGAAAATCTCTGCGCTGTGGCGCATCTGGCTACGGCCCGGTGTCTTTAGTCTTTCTATGGCCGAAGAAATGGTCGGCGTATCAATTACTTCTTTGGTCTCAGCACTTCCTACGCCGGGACGAGTTGGGCTGGAGAAGCGGCTCTCGGCCAGGAGCTTGTCGCCACAGGCGAGCGCGACCGAACCCAGCCGGCCACTGGTCTCGATGGCCAGTATGAGAGGATTATCGAAATTGCCTGTATTTGTCGTCACTATGGTTTTACACCCTTAATTAAAAAGAATAGCCAGACGGGATAATACACGACAGCCGGGGTCAAATCAAAAAAAAACAGGCCCGGAGGTTATGCTCCAGGCCTGATGTTTTGTCAGTATACCCTTTCGTCAATTATGATGACGGGATACTGTGAAATTATTTCTTGTCGTTGGCATCCTTTGGTTGATTCGGTTCCATGTGGTTCGGGTCTCTCTTGTGATGATGACCCTTGCCCTTTTCACCATTTTCGGCGGCGAGCTTTGTTTTATTCGGCTCGGCGGGCTTATTCACGTCGGCCGGCTTATTGGCATCGGCGAATGTGCCGAAATCGCTTGCGCTGATGATGGTGGTCTTGTTTGGCTCAGCGGGCTTGTTCGGTTCCATTTGGTTCGGGTCTTTCTTGTGATGATGACCCTTGCCTTTTTCACCGTTTTCAGCGGCGAGCTTTGTTTTGTTCGGCTCAACGGGCTTATTCACATCGGCCGGCTTGTTTGCATCGGACTTTTTAGCTAAGGTGCCGAAGTCGCTTGCGCTGATGATGGTGGCCTTATTCGGGTCCTTGTCGCAACCCTTGCCCTTGTTTGGGTCTTTGTCCTTGTCACAACCCTTGTCCTTGCCCTCTTCTGTATATTTGCTGAAATCAACGACGCTGGCAGTGGTCTTGCCCGGTTTATTTATGTCGGCGGGCTTATTGGCGTCGCCGGGTTTGTTGGCGTCAATTGTTGCGGCGAGGCAGTTAGTCGCAACGAATGCGACGGCAACGACTGCCAGCACAATTAGAAGTGTTCTTGTATTCATTCCCATATCATCCTTAAAAAACTTGAGTAAAGTTCAGCCGGAATCGGCCAAGATACGTCCGGAAATCATATACTTTTTTCAGGCGGTAGCAATAAAAATCTGATAATTTCCAGCATTTTTTTCTGATAGCCGGTATCAGGGCGGGCAAACCCTTGTTTTTAAGCTAAAAATGGGGTTTGTGTGGGAGGGGGAAAGCCCAAAATGTTTACCGGCGCCAGTTTTGACCAAACAGGGCAAAGTCGAGGAAGTCAACCAGGCCGGATTCGTCGAAGTTGGCGTCGAGGCTGGGAGTCAACCATTGACTGCAAAAGGTCGCAAGGTCGGGCAAATCAACACAGCCGCTTGCATCAAAATCGCCCCAGCTTTTGGCGTTTATCCAGTTAACGAGTGCGCGATACTTTGGCGCCTGCTCAATTGGCTGGTCCTGGTATTCGAGCACACTCCATGAGCCCCATTTGTTCGGTGCGCCGATAAAACTGAAGTTTCCGCACATTTCAACGCCATTGGCTTTTAGCATATTAAGGTACTCGATATAGCGGTCGTACATTCGCTGGTCGCGGTTCGCAGAAATCAGGATGTTTGTGAGTGTGTCGTCGTTTACGGCCTCGCCTACTCCGACGAAGCCCTGACCCGCTTCATAGCATACAAGCCGGCTGCCCTGTATGTCGGCGGCCGCTTTTTGCGAGATGACGTTTCCGCGGACGTTGTTGATTTCCGCGGGCGATATTGTCTGAAGTATTTCATCAATGGTCGGGTAATTCGGCATGGCAGGGGGTATGTCGCTCGGCGAGTAAACTTTGCCGAAGTAAGGGGCAATAGCGAGGACGTCGGGCATCGTGTAATTCGGGTTGATTGCGGGGTCGTTAAGGGCGTCAAAACGATTATCGGTGATTGTGATGTTGGCGGACTGTGTCGCCATTACTTTTATCAGGCGCGAATCGTCGGCGAACTCATCATTGAAAATCTCCCAAATCTGAATTGAACGAAGCGAACAGTATTTTTGTCCTGATAGCCATCGGTCGGGGTCGAGGCCAAGGGCCTGCCCCATGTCCTGAACATAATTAGTTTGCTCAAATCCGCCATTCCATGTTTCATTTGAGTATTCGACGTAGATTTTCAGGTTCGGGTCAACGCTGTCTCTAAGTAATCGAGCGGTTTGTCTGACGTAATTGTCGTCGGCCTGGTGCGGGATACAAATCCACGGGTTTTTCATGAGGGTATTTGCAAGCTGAATCATATATTCGAGCGATGCTCCCTGCGGACGTGTCTGGGTGTAACTATTGGCGGTTGTGCGGTCGGACCACGAGACGAGAGGTGAGGCGTTGGTTTTGCCCCAGTCCATAAAGCGTAAGGCCGTAAAGGACTGAAGGCGCTCGAGATAAAGCGGATGAAACTGCTGGGTCTGGTAAGTTGTTTCGAAGCCGGGCATTATTATGCGGAGATTGCGTATCGGGTCGGCAGCAGATGACTGGAGGATTTCCACGAAAAGCGATGTGGGGCCTTGTTTGCCTGAAGGGACAGTGATTGTGTAAGTGTTTGTTCCGCCCGCGGGATTGAAAGTCGCGGAGGCAGCGTTGCTGAAACTGATTTGGCCTGTGCCATCGACGATGACGGTATAAGTGCCCCAGACATAAGCGGGCGTGATTGTGTGGACGTAATGCTGGTTGCCGTCACTTGCGGTGAAGGGCAGATGGGTAGGCCAGCCGTTGGCGTCGAGGGGAATTTCGTTCTGCTTGTTGCTTTCCCAGTTATAGCTGTTGACTTCGCGGGTCATCCATATTCTTGCCATTTTGAACTGGTCAACGAAGACCCAGTCGGTTGCCCAGTCGTCGATACTGCCGAGATTCATACCGATTGTCATTTGCGGCGCCGGGTTGGGAGCGAAATTGGCTGTGATGTTCAAGTTTGCGTTGAGGACAATGGTTCGCGGGTTGCCAAGACCGTTGATATCACCGCTCCATCCGGCGAAATGATAACCGGCATCGGGAGAGGCGAGGAGTTGTATCGACGTGCCCTGCTCGAAATACGTTCCCTGCGGATTAGACGATGCTATACCACCTGGACCGGATACAAGAGTCAGGGTGCGGACGGGTGCTGCCTGCTCGATTGAAAAGGCGGTTAGTGATGTGTCGTGGCCGTCGTATCTCGCCTCGAAACCGTAGATGCGGAATTCAACGGCGCCTGTAAGGCCGTCGTAGCCGGCTGGAGGAATGATAAAACTGAATTGATGGTTTGTGTAGTCGCCGTTGTCGAGTGAGGCGGTGGTGAAGAGTTGACTGCCGATAGTGAATCCGGCGACGCTCGTGAAGACGGAATAACTTCGTGGCGCCCACCAGTCGATTCTCTGGATGTCGAAGTTGACCTTTTTGCCGCTGAGGTTGAGCGTTCCTGTCGTTGGCTGAATCGAGAAATAAACGTATTCCTTGTCTCTTATTGCCTCGGCGAGGTTACTGTCGATGCTGGTGGCGCTGAAATAGAACGCAAGGGCGTTATTGATGCCGGGAGTGGGTATTGCGCCCTGGCCAAGCCGCCAGCCGGAATAAGAGATGTTCGGGTCGAGATAAGATACATGTGTCCAGGGTGTATGCAGGGTTGGTTCGGTGCCGTTGAAGTCCGAAACGAGGATTGACTGGGCATAGACGGGCATTGTCGCGACAAGACAGGCGATAAAAATGAGCCGACCTTTCATCATGCCCCCGATTCAGCAGTCCGGTGTGTGTTATCTTACGATTTGCCAACAACTAAACATTATCATACCAGAAAATCGCCGAAAAACCAAGCTGTTTTGAAGGGGGGATAACGGCAGGTGTCAAAATAATTCGATTGTGAAGCGAGGGCATTGTTATTACAATCCGCGAATAGAGGAAGGTTGCAAAAGGGCGGCGAAAATCGCGTAACTTGAAAAAGAATGATTGAGATTGATAACAAATTGCCGAGGCCGAAAGAGTACAACGCCCTGCGTAAAATCGCCGGATGGAATTTTTACGATGATAAATCGGCATCTGAGGGATTGAAAAGTGCTTTATACACCGTCTCTGTGCGTGAGGATGGTGTGCTTGTCGCCTTTGGACGAGTTGTCGGGGATGGACGCATAGCATTTTACATTCAGGATGTTATTGTTGTGCCGGGTAAACGTGGTAATGGATACGCACGAATCGTAATGGAACATATAATGGATTATATTGGAGGCGTTGCCGCTACGGGCGCAGTTGTAGGTTTAATGGCCTCTAAGGGCGTGGAAAATCTATACAAAAAGTTTGGCTTTATTGAGCGGCCGGCGGAAAAAAACATGGGGGCAGGCATGACACTACCGGTTGACTGGAACAAAAGGGCGTGAAACGCAAGGGATTGGGCGGGTATGCGGAGAAAAGAAAAGGAAATAAAGGATGTCGCCGCGATTGAGGACGTACTGAGGCGAGCGACGGTGTGCAGATTAGGTTTGTGTGAAGACAATCGGCCTTATGTGGTGCCGGTCTGCTTTGGCTATAAAGACAATGCTTTGTATGTTCATTGCGGGCCGGAAGGTAAAAAGATGGAGATACTCAGAAAGAATAATAATGTCTGTTTCGAAGTCGATATAGATAACGAACTTGTAAAAACTGACAAGCCGTGCAAATGGGGATTGAATTACAAAAGCGTTATCGGCTTCGGTAAAGCTGTGTTCGTGGAGGATACCGAGGGCAAACGCAGGGCGCTTGATGTTATTATGCGGCAGTTTTCAGCCGATACGCTCGATTATCCGGAAGAGGCAATCCGTAAAACGACAATAATAAAAATCGCAATAGAAAGTATGACGGGCAAACAGTCGGGTTATTGAACTCGTCGCAAGCGAGCGAAAAAGAAACCTGCGCTAATCAGTAAAGCGGAGGCGGGGCAATAGAACGTATCAGCGGCTGATTTTGCTCAGCAAATCTTTTCTGGCCTGGACACGCAACTTGGCGTTCTCGTAGCGTCTTTTTTCATCCGCTGTCTGGGGCAAAATCGGCGGCACGGGACAGGGGTGTTTATCTTTATCAAGCGCGACAAAAGTCAGATGAGCCGTCGTAGCTATAACCTGTTTAGCGTCGTAAGGGTCTTCGCGAATGACCCGAACGCCGACTTCCATTGAAGTATGGCCGACATAATTAACAGAGGCCTTCAGCACAACGTGGTCGCCGACGCGAATCGGCTCTCTGAATGAGAGCGAATCGATACTTGCCGTTACGACCTCTTTGCCGCAATGCCTTTGGGCGGCCATTGACGCAACCATGTCTATCCACGCCACAATCGCTCCGCCAAAAGCGGTTCCGTAAGGATTCGCCTGCTGAGGCATTAACAGATACCTGCTCTCAACGGCACTATCGGATGGTTTTTTGCCTTCCATATTCTGCCCCAGCCATTTCTAAAAACTGCAAAGTTTCTTAGCCACAGAGTATTTTAGCCACAGATTCCACGGATTGACACAGATTTATTTTAGACGCTGATTGCGCAGGTTTCACTGTTTCTTAGACACTGATTAATACGGATTTACACAGGTTTTATTTGTGTACGCAGGCCGGATTAGATGAATCCTCAAAACAGTCCACAAGCCAGTTGTCTGCCATTGTCGCAAAGTCCAGCATATCGACCTTGCAGTCATCGTTCAAATCGCCTGCCAGATTATACAAACACCCTTTGAGGCCAAGCGAGTGATGTTCACCGGCCGCGATGGCCGTAAAACCCATATTGGGTTCCGGCACAGTGCATTGACCGGACGCGTTCAATCCCCACGCCACAATCGAACCATCTTGTTTAATGCCAAGCGAGTGACGAAAGCCGGCCGCGATGGCCACAAAACCCGTATTGGGCGACGGCACATCGCAATCTCCATCGTAGTTGTCTCCCCAGGCCACAATCGAGCCATCGGCTTTGAGGCCAAGTGAGTGATACCAGCCGGCCGAAATGGCAATAAAACCCGTATTAGGTGACGGGACATTGCATTCACCATAATAGTTGTATCCCCATGCCACGATTGAGCCGTCTGTTTTCAGGCCAAGCGAGTGTCCGCCGGTTGCGATGGTCTTAAAACCCGTATTGGGCAATGGGACATTACATTCACCATTCCCGTTATATCCCCAAGCTACAATCGAGCCATCTTGTTTAAGGCCAAGTGAGCTACCCCCGCCAGCCGCGATAGCCCTAAAACCGGTATTGGGCAACGGCACATTACATTGACCAGAATAGTTGTATCCCCACGCCACAATCGAGCCATCTTGTTTAAGGCCAAGCGAATGAGCATTGCCGGCCGCAATGGCCACAAAACCCATATTGGGCGCGGGCACATTGCATTGACCGGAATAATTGTCTCCCCAGGCCAAAATCGAGCCGTCTCGTTTAAGACCAAGCGAGAAAACCCCGCCGGCCGCGATTGCCGTAAAACCCATATTGGGCTCTGGCACAATGCATTGGCCACGGTCATGATCACCCGACTGTCCCCGTTGCCCCGCTCCCCAGCCCACAATTTCTCCGGAGGCATATGCAGATACGGGGAAAATAAACGCAGAAAGGGGAAAACATATCGATGTAGCTATGATGAAAAAACACTTATTGTCTTTTGAACCGATTCGTATCGGATTGCCCTCCTGATGGAATCCAATTCTCATACTCTTCTCCTTCTTGCCTTTCGCCCCACCCTCTAAAAGCGATATCTATTATACCTTTTTGCCGGTGAGATTCAAAGCGGAAGAAGCTATTCGACAAGCTCACTTCGACATGCTCAGTGCAGGCAGGGCGAGCGGGATTGGTTTGAAAAAACCGTTTTCGTACGATTCAATCTTAAAACTCACAAGAAAAACAAGCCAAAAGCAAAAAAAGTGGCTTGTTTCCCTTTTTGAAGTAAACACCCCAAAATCCTCGTTATTGGGCTAAAAACGGGGTTTTTAGCAATTCTTGTGTTTTGTAATCAGTGAACCGTAAAAATAATTCATTTTATTGCTAAATAACATTTGACATTTAATGCGATACATATTAAATGGCAATCGTAGTTTGGTTGGTAGATAACAACAAATAGACGAAAGTTAGAAATTGGAAGTTAGAAGGCAGAAGCGAGAATGCACCCGACAGGGACGGAGTGTAGTTTGGATTGCGGATTGTTGATTGCAGATTGCGGATTGAAATTTCGGATTGTAAGGAGGAATGATATGGCCAGGAGCAGGACGTTTCAAAAGATTAACGGGGGGAACAAAGCAGAAGCGGACTTCAAGGACAGGATAGAGCTTCTGCGGAGCAGAGTGGGTCTGCTGACAGGAAAAGACCGGGCCTTGATGAAAATATACCTTGAAAACTCCGGGACGTTCAGACAGATGGCGCGATTAGCGGGCGTCAACGAGGCGAACATCGCAAGGCGGATTCATAAGCTGGTTCGCCGACTTTTGGACGGTCAATATATCACCTGCCTGCGGAATCGCGACAGATTTACACAAGAGCAAATCGAAATGGCGAGGGACTATTTTGTGGACGGATTGCCGATGAGCGAAATCGCAGAGAGGCACGAAACGACGTATTACGAGGTGAGAAAAACGATGAAAAAAATTCAGCGGCTCACATACGTGTCGAACAAGGCGGCCCCCGCAAAGGAGGATTGAGGGATGCGTAAATTTTCAGTGGCGAAACAATTCGATGTTAATCCGCAAAAAAGCGACCGCGTAACGACAGTGATGCGTATGTTCGGCGTGGGAATCGACCGGCTGAAAAACCAGCGCACGACGCACACCTGCACAGTCGAGGTCAAGGATGGGGACATCGTTTACATAACCGGGCCTTCGGGCGCGGGCAAAAGCGTGCTGCTGCGGGAAATGCAAACGGCTGTAGCCGACGACGAGAAAATCATCATCGAGCAGATAGCTTTGCTGGCGGACAGGCCAGCGATTGACTGCGTCGGTGGTTCGGGGACGATTGACGCATTATCGCTTTTGAGCTACGCGGGATTAAGCGATGTGTTTTGCATGCTCAATGCGCCGGCGAATCTGAGCGAGGGCCAGAAATATCGCTTTCGGCTGGCCTGTGCATTGGCTTCGGGCAAAAAGTTCATATTCGCAGATGAATTTTGCAGCAATCTTGACCGCATTACCGCGGGCGTTATCGCTTATAACGTCCGCAGGTTCGCGAAACACAACGGCGTTACGTTTTTCCTCGCGTCGGCTCACGAGGACATATTGGCGGATTTGCAGCCGGATGTGCTGGTAGTAAAAAGCTTCGCAGGCGAAGCGGAAGTTACTTACAAAGTCAGACAAGTCCGACCTGTCTGACCCGTCCGACTATGGAAACCTGCACTGTAACGAGAAATCTTGAGGTTGTCCCCGGCACTAGGGCGGATTACGAGTCGCTTTCGCGTTATCATTACCGCGAGCCGAATATGGGGCCTTATGCGGCGATTTTCGCGATGAAGAGCAAATTCCGCACGGCGACAAAGCTCGAAACCGTGGGCGTGATTGTTTATTCGATGCCGACGGCAGGGGTGCAGATGCGAAATATCGCGACGGGTGGAATTTTCGCCGGGCTGGATAAGGGGACGCGTCTCAAGCTCATCAATAAGAATATCCGCACAATCAGCAGGGCGATTATCGAGCCGAGATTTCGCTCGCTGGGGCTTGCGGTTCGCTTAGTCAGAGAAACGATGCCGATTATGGATGTCCCCTTCGTCGAGGCGCTCGCGGTAATGGGCAGGGCGAACCCGTTTTTTGAAAAGGCGGGTATGACCCGATACGATGCACCACCGTCCGCCAATTGCGTTCGGCTGACGAGCGCCTTCAGCGTAGTTGGCGTAGATGAGCAGGATTTAATTGACCCGGCGGTTGTCCAGCGAGAGCTGGACAAGCTGAGAAGACAGAAGGCGGATTTTGTCGAAGAGGAAATGACGCGATTCCTTCAAAGCTATGGCAGCAGGCGATTGATGCAGCCCGGCATCGAATGCACAAGATTCATCCTCAGCAAACTCACCGACAGGCCCGTGTATTACATGTGGCGAAACACTAACGTTGAATTGAGAATGTAAAATGAAGAATGTAGAAGTGAAATCTGAAGGCAAGATTAAGTCAATAGCGTTGTCGAAGCTGTTGGCGCATCCCGATAATCCAAACGTAATGAGCAAGGCGACGTTTCGCAAGCTGGTTCGCAATATCGAGCGGACGGGGCTTTATGAGCCGATTATCGTCAGGCCTCATCCGAACAAGAAAGACCATTCCGCCACGGCGGATAAATTTCAAATCATCAACGGCCATCACCGAGTAAAGGCGATTGAACAGCTTGGCCATAAAGAGGCGGATTGCGTTGTCTGGGACGTTGACGATGAGCAGACAAACATTTTGCTGACGACGCTGAATCGATTGGCCGGCTCGGATACGCCATCGAAGAAAATTGAATTGCTGAAAAAGCTTACAGAGCGGATGGGGACAGCCCAACTTGCCAAGTTACTTCCTCAGACGGCTAAGCAGATTGAACGACTGACCAACCTGAAACTGGCCATTGCACCCATCAAAGCCCAGGCGGAGCAGTTTGCAATACCGATTGTGTTCTTTGTGACAAAACAACAGCAGGGGGTTATCGAGAATGCTCTATCGACCATCGAGAATCGAATATCTCCCGAAAGGGACACCTTACGGTGGAGCAACGAGATGACAAAGGCACAGCGGCGTGCCGCGGCGATTACGGAAATAGCAGGCCAGTTTATGGGGGGTGAAAAATGTCGGATGTAAAACAACTCACGAAAAAACAACTTTCGGTAATTGATGATTTATTCGCAGGCGAGCTTGATGAGCAACAGGTTTTCGAAAAGCACAGAATTAACAAACGCCTTTACGATAAATGGCTGGCGGAGGAGAATTTCGCGAATGAGTTTGACCGGCGAATCAAATCCGCTCATCGGCAAGGCGAACTTATAATCGCGCGATTCGCTAATGTGGCCGCTGTCAAATTAGTGGCGTTGACTGAATCGGCGAATCCCGAAACCGCCCGCAAGGCCTGCTTAGACGTAATCAATTACCTTCGGCAAAACAACCAGCTCTCGCCAGCCGAACAAACTGAAAATGAGCAGCCGCCAGACCTGTCGCCGGAACTCGCAAGTCGGTTATTAGCTGCTCTGGCTGCGAGCGAATAAAAAAACGAAGGGAGACACTCGCTCCTTTAGGTTACGCATAATTTGCAGAGCGGTCTCCCTTGTATCATCATCGCCTTCTTGTTTTCGCTTCTTTGAGACCTGTCCGGCTTCGATTTTTCATCTACGCCGGAACAAGATGCCTTGCGGACCCGCGGGTCCCATCATCAACTTCCTCCATAGAAAGTATATGACAGGGTTCGGCAAAAACAAAAAATATCGCGAGCGATTTATATAGAAAATTTGAATTGAATGATTATCGGGCGGGGACAATGCGAAACGAAAAAAGAGAGACGTAGGCCCAAAATGTCTCGCCCTCGCTTTCTTCCAAAGGGCATCGTCTCTCTTTACGAAAAGCTTGTCAGCATCAACCCCGCACCTGTTTTGGAATCACCACAGGTTTCCGCACCCATCGGTACGGCAAATCCGACATCCCAAAACAGGCACGGGGCATTCTTCCACTTACAATATACGTTTTATTTTCAGTTGGCCAAAATGAATGCGGCAAAAATTTTTTGAGCCGGCGGGCAATTCCCGTTATAATCGTCCGCCTGATAAATTAATGGACTTGGCCATCCCTCACGGGACCGGAAAGGATACGATTGATGAAAATAGCAATTGGCGCAGACCAGGCGGGATTCAAATACAAGGAAGTCATAAAGAAGTTCCTTATCGAGAAGGGACATAAGGTTGACGATTTCGGCACGGATTCGGAAAAGCCGTGCGATTACCCCGATATTATGAGGCCTGTTGCAAAGGCCGTCGCTGCGGGCAAATACGACCGCGGTATCATACTTGGCGGCTCAGGCAACGGCGAAGCGATGGTCGCCAACAGGGTCAAAGGCGTGCGATGTGCTTTGTGCTGGGATTTGCGTTCCGCCCGGCTGAGCAGGGCACACAATGACGCGAATGTGCTGGCGATGGGCCAGCGGATGATTGCCATCGAGGAGGCGCTTGAGATTGTCGAGCTTTGGCTCGATACCCCCTTTGACGGTGGACGACACCTCACCCGCATTCAAAAAATCGACCCGCCTTTGGGCGAGGTCTCGCCTGCGGCGGACGCGGAATAACGCCAAGTTTAATTAAGATTCAAATCACAAATTTTTAATTTCCACATTTGGAATTCGGAGGCATACTATGACTAACGGTATCATTCTGCCGGCAAATGCGCAATCCCAAAATGTTTATCGTTTGTATGAATCGCTCAGACGAGCGAGGCCGACGACAAAAGGCGACCTGAAAAACTACATCAAGGTTTTTTTGGGAATCGACGTACCAGACAGGCGAATCTGCCCGGAGCACGATAGCCCCTTGAATTATCTCTGGCACAGCTTCAACTGCGACTTTCCAAATCCCAAACCAGCCAATGCGGATTGTATCGTCTGGGCGAATCGGGGCGGAGGCAAAACAGACCTTGCGGCTGTGGCGACGCTATTGGATTGCGTATTCAAGCCGAATTGCCAGATTCAGATTTTAGCCGGCTCAGAAGAACAGGCGGGAAGAATGTACCGGTATCTCACCGATTTCCTGCGGCTTGGCTTCGATAAATTTCTCGCCGAACCAATCCGTAAAACCGGCTGCCGATTTGCCAATGGTTCAGCGGTCGATTGTCTAACGCAATCGCAGGCGAGCGTTCGAGGTCAACACATCCAGAAACTCCGCTGCGATGAGGTTGAGCTTTTTGATAACGATGTATTCAACGCGGCGAAGTTCACGACACAAAGCACTGATAGCATAATCGCAGCGATGGAGACAATCAGCACAATGCACAAACCCTACGGCCTTATGCAAAAGCTCGTTTCCTCAGCGGCTAAAACAAACACATCCGTCTTCAAATGGTGCGTCTGGGAAACAATTGAGAAATGTACCGACCGGAACTGTTCGCAGTGTTTGTTGTGGGGCGATTGCGCGGGCAGGGCGAAGCAGGCAGCCGGTTATTTGAAAATCGATGACTGCATTACGCAGATGCGCCGCAGCAGCAGGGCGGGCTGGGAAGCCGAGATGTTGTGTCTGAAACCTAATCTCGAAAACGTCGTCTTTGACCAGTTCGATACGGCCATTCACGTCAGGCCCGTCGAATACGACCCAAATTTGCCTTTGTATCGCTCATTGGACTTTGGCTTCACGAATCCTTTTGTGTGCCTGTGGATTCAGGTCGATAGCGAAGGCGTCGTTCGTGTAATTGACGAATATATTCGGACTCGCGCGACAATTGATGTTCACGCGGCGGAAATGAAAAGCCGAACGCCCGGCGGTGAATCGCGTATCATCGCTACCTTTTGCGACCCGGCAGGTGCGGGAGCCAATGATGTTACCGGCACAAGCGCGGTTCGTGAATTGCGTTCGCTTGGGATAAACGTGCGTTATCGCAGAAGCGGCATCGCAGAGGGTATCGAGTTAATCCGCCGGGTGATACGTGATGGCGCAGGCAAAAGCCGATTTGTCATCTCGCCCAAATGTGCCCGTCTGATAGAGGCCCTGACCTGCTATCACTATCCCGATACACCAACAGGCGACGAACTACCCCTCAAAGACGGTGTTTACGACCACCCCATCGACGCCCTGCGTTATTTCTTCATAAACTTCGAACATACCGCGCGAACAGGGCATAGGATTTATTAAGCAGAATCGGGGTAAGGGGCGCTTTCGGCGCAGAAAAAAACAGGACTGGGTCGGAGGGAGGGGAGAAAGCGAGATATCCCAGCCCTGTTGTTGGTACAAAAAATTACAAAAATTGGCGTATATTGCCTAAGGGTGTGGGGTATTTCGGCAAACTCTCGCCTCTAATCATTAACAAGATTATTCTACCATAGTCAGCCGGATTCGACAAGGGAAATTTTCGGAAAAACCAGGTATTTTTTGCTTTCTTGGCGAAAAAAAACCTCCCAAATCTGCCATTTCAAGATATCCTTGCATTCGCATAAAACCCATAGGTTCTGTGTATAACCGCGGCATTTGCGGGGAAAAAGATTGGGCTGCGGTCAGGAGGGAGGAGAGGAGAGAATTACCGCAGCCCGTGGTCATCGTTCGTAACCTATACGCGACTGGTTCGAATAGGTTCAGAAATCAATTGTTAATTTTTTCCATCAGCCCCGACGGTCTTCTCGTCTGATGGTTTTTGGGGCTCGCAAGCCGGTTCTGGCGCAAGAGCGGAGCGGCGATCAGTGAGAATCTCGTGTGCCAAACTGTAACCCACAGCCAGAAGCGTGGGCCCAAGAAAAACGCCGATGAAGCCGAAAGTCGCGATACCGCCGAGGACGCCGATAAATGTAACGATGAATGACAATTTGGCGCCCCGGCCGATGATGTAGGGCTTTATGACGTTATCGATTCCGCTGATACAGAATATGCCGTAGATAACCATAAAGATGCCCCAGCCGGCGTATCCCTCTGCAAAGAGCCATACAGATGCGATTATCCAGATAATCGGCGGGCCGAAGGGAATAAAACCCAAGATAAAAGTAAACGTCGCAAGCAGCATCGGGGAAGGCACTCCCGCGATGGCAAATCCTATGCCCGCAACAATTCCCTGGGCCAAAGCTGTGCCTATTGTGCCGTACACAACGCTTTGCACGGTTGTTTTTACGACATCCATCAGGTGCTGAGCATAGTCGCCGCTTATCCGCTGGAAGGCCTCACTAAGATTGGCGATAATGCCCTCGCCGTCACGGTATAGAAAAAACGCAATCAGCACGCTCATCGCGAAGGTGAAAACGCCCTGGGCAAAATTGAAACTGTATTTCAGCAGCCAGAACCCGGCTTCCTGAAACCAGGGCTTGAGCCGGCTTAAGACGGGCTCGGCACTCTGAGCGAGATTAGACCAGGATTCACTAATCCTGGGGCCGACGAAGGGTATGCGTTCGACCCATGCGGGGGGAGGCAACAGCGTCGTGTCCTTATGGGTTTCAAGCCATTGCAGTCCTGAACTGAGGTTTTCGGTGAAGGTCAAACCAACCACAAAAAACGGTATGAAAAGCACGAGCAAAAGAACGATAGTCATAATCGCCGCGGTAAGATTGCGCCGGCCGCGAAACCATTTCAACAGCAGCTCACGCAGCGGCCAGGTTGCAAAACACAGGATAGCCGCCCAGAGAATAGCCAGGGCAAACGGCCGCAGCACAAGCGCGCAGCCGACGATTATCGCGCCGATGAGGATTAGTCCCGCTATCTGTTCGATTCTTTGCTGGTTCTTAACCATACTCAATCCGGGAGCACAAGCCATAAGTCACAGGAGCACAAGTTAAAAGTGCTTATGTTCTTGTGCGCTTGTGCTCTTATGCCTTATTTAGTTCCCTGTTCGCCAACCCGCCTGAGTATACAGGCCTGGCTGCCGCATAGCAACCGCGAAAATCGTTGCCGCTGCCTGCTGATTGTGAATGAATCAAAAAACTTCGAGATATTATGTTAGTGTCTCTTGCCAGTTCACATCGTAAAGCTCTTGAATTATATGCCTCGGAAGCCAAAAACTGCTATTGACGGAAATTGTTGATTGACGTGTGCCCATAGCAATCATAAACTTACAATTTTACGCATACTTGTTTATTTGGAGATGCAGGCGTGGAAGAAGCTATTACCAAGGCCCAGGGGCTTATTGAGGCGATGGCGTACATTCGCAAGTTCCGGGGCAAAATTGTGGTGGTGAAACTGGGCGGCAGCGTTCTGGATGATGAGTGTCTGCAAAGAAAACTGCTGACCGACGTGGCGTTTATGTCAACCGTCGGCATCAGGACGATAATCGTTCACGGCGGCGGCAAGGCGATAACCCGCGCGATGAACGAGGCGGGGCTGGAGCCGGTCTGGGTCCAGGGCAGACGCTATACCGATGAGCGGACGCTGCGGATAGTCGAACACACACTGGTGCACAGCGTAAATGACCCGGTTTGCAAAGTGCTGGGCGAGCTGGGCTGCCGGACAATGGCGCTTCATACGCTGAGCAGTTGCGTGCTGTTTGCCGAGCAGTTACGGCTCGACGGGCCAGACGGCCGCAAAATTGATTTGGGTTTTGTCGGCAAGGTTACCGAAGTCAACGGCCAGCTTTTGAAGACGCTTTGTGCCGATGGGACGATACCGGTAATCGCCTCGGTCGCTATGGACCAGTTCGGTGGAACCCTAAACGTCAACGCCGATACAGCGGCGGGCAAGGTCGCTGCGGCGGTAGAGGCCGAGAAATTAGTAATGGTCAGCGATACGCACGGGATTCGCAGGGATATAAAAGACCCCAATAGCTGGGTTTCGAGTTTGAATGAGCAGCAGATTAAGGAAATGATTGACGCGAAGATTATTACCGACGCGATGTTCCCCAAGGTCGAGGCGTGTTTAATAGCACTTGAAGCGGGCGTCAAAAAGGCGCATATAATCGACGGGCAGATTGAACATTCGCTGCTATTAGAGATTTACACCGACAAAGGCGTTGGAACGGAAATTGTGAAGTAACAAGACAGAAAGTAGAAAACGAAATACGATATACGAAAGACGAGATACGAAGATGACGACGCAGGAAACGATTGAGCTTTACAATAAATACGTAATCGCTAATTACAAACGGCTGCCGCGGGTGATTGTCAAAGGCGAGGGCTGTTATCTTTACGACGCCGAAGGCAACAAGATTCTCGATATGTTCCCCGGCTGGGCGGTCAGCGGAATCGGCCATTGTCATCCCAAAGTGGTCGATGCGATTCGCAAGCAGGCTGGCGAGCTTCTGCATATCGATAATACTTTTTACTCAGAGCAGCAGGGCCAGTTGGCGAAACTGCTTAGCGAACGGGGATTCGGCGGAAAGTGCTTTTTCTGCAACAGCGGCGCAGAGGCCAACGAGGGCGCTCTGAAACTGGCGCGTTTGGCGACGGCAGACGGCAAATACAAATTCATTACCGCCGAGGGCAGTTTCCACGGTCGGACGTTTGCGACGGTTACGGCGACGGCACAGCCCAAGTATCACGAGGGTTTCCTGCCGTTGTTGCCCGGCTTTGTTTATGTCCCTTACAACGATATAAGCGCGCTCGAAAAGGCGTTCACCGACGAGGTTTGCGCGGTGATGATTGAGCCAATTCAGGGCGAGGGCGGCATTAACGTTGCGACGAAGGAATACGTCGAGGCGATTCGCCAGTTGTGCGACGAAAAAGGCGCGGTAATGATATTCGACGAGGTACAGACCGGCATGGGGCGGACGGGCAAGTGGTTCGCGTATCAGCATTATGATGTCGAGCCGGACATTATTACGCTGGCAAAGGCGCTCGGCGGCGGTGTGGCAATCGGGGCAATGATGGCAAAAGAGGAACTCGCTGCCAAATTAGTCCCCGGCAAACACGCCTCAACATTCGGCGGCAACTGCATCGCCTGTGCGGCTGGCATAGCCGTCGTAGATGCGATTGAAGAAGACAACCTCCTCGAAAACGCAGTGAAGATGGGCGAATACGCGAAACATAAACTCGAACAGCTCGGCGAAAAATACGACATCATCAAGGAAGTCCGCGGAATCGGCCTTATGATTGGCGTGCAACTTTCTTCGCCGGGCGCCGCAATAGTCGATAAGTGTCTTGCGCGGGGCCTGCGAATTAACTGCACGAATAATACCGTGCTGCGGTTTATGCCCGCGATGATTGTTACAAAAGAGCAAATCGATGAGGCGATAAATATCCTTGATAGTGTTATGGGCGAAAACAAATGAGACACTTTTTGTGCATAAGCGATTGTTCGACTGAAGAGTTAAACGAACTGCTCGATTTAAGCATCTCGCTGAAGAAGCTCTATAAATCCGGCGGGCGTGATGTTTGTCTGGCGGGCAAGGTGCTGGCGATGGTCTTCGAGAAGCCCTCACTGCGGACGCGAATCAGCTTCCAGGTCGCGATGACCGATTTGGGCGGCAGCGCGATATTCATTCGCCCCGAAGACGTAGGCGGCATCGGCGCACGCGAGCCGATTAAGGATATGGCGCGGGTCTTGAGCCGATACGTTGACGGCATAATGGCGCGGACGTTCGAGCATAACACCGTTGTCGAGCTTGCCAAATACGCGACGGTTCCTGTGATAAATGCGCTGACCGATTTGTCGCATCCCTGCCAGGCGATGGCGGACGTGCTTACGATAAAAGAGCATCTCGCTCGACTTGATGGCGTGAAGATTGCATACGTAGGCGATGGCAACAACGTTGCTCGTTCGCTTGCGTTCGCGGCTGCCAAACTGGGTATGAAAATGGTTGTCGCTTCGCCGAAGGGCTACGAGCTTGACTGGGGCACAGTCGAGAAGGCCAACAGCATCAAAGCCGACAGCATCTCGATAACCAATAATCCTGCCGAGGCGGTCGCAGGTGCGGATGTCGTCTATACTGATACCTGGGTCAGTATGGGCCAGGAAAATGAAAAGCAAAAACGCATCAAGGCCTTCAAAGGTTTCCAGGTCAACGCTGAATTGCTCAAATCCGCACCCGCCGGCGTAAAAATTATGCACTGTCTGCCCGCGTATCGCGATTACGAAATCACCGACGAGGTCGTTGAATCGCCGAATTCGATTATCTTTGACCAGTCCGAAAACCGCCTGCACTTCCAGCGTGCGCTGGTGAAGAAACTGATGAGTTAAGTTTATGGTGAATTGATTGGCGGTCTATATTTAAGGAGGGAAGAAGTTTGAACTTCAAAATTAGTAATATTGAAAATTACACGTCACCCTCTGAGTTGAATGTAGATGCGATTCTAAGAACCTATGGTACTTCTCTCGGCGACATAAAAAAGACCATGATAGATGCTGTATTTGTTCACCGTAATCCCATCGAAGGATTCCAGATAGAATTACATGAACAATTAAGAGTAGCGTTCGAGAGACACTTTCAATACGTAAAGGAACTATTATATGGCGGTAGGTACTCTCCAAGAATGTCGGAGATGCCTGATGTTGATATTGGTCGGACCGGAACCAACCAAAGGATATTCATCGAAATAGAATTTCATCCCAGTGAATACAAAGACATCGTAAAATTTCTAATAGGACACAAGAAACAAACCCTTGAACTTGGTATTCTTATTATTGCAATGAATGGAGAAACGAAAAAGAAAATAAACAAAAGGTATCCTACTATGCCTATTTATGAAAAATGCGTACAAATTGTCAAAGAGTTACAATCTGACTGCCCTATACTGGTTATGGGATTTGAGGGCAGATGGGTTTCAGCGGAAGAATAGATATATGAACAAGACCAAATAGAATCCAAACTTCAGGTATCTGGAAAGATGGACGACGAATATCCTCCAGCCTATATCAGAAAATTTCCTAATGTCTTTGACAGATTCACTTTTGATTATCTATTCAAGAGGTTATTAGCTGATGGATATGACCACGAAGAAGCAAAAGACATAATCTTGTGTAACTGTGCATTGAGTTTGTTGGTGACGCAGGAAAGATTAGATAATGAGTATTATTTGAAGATGAAAGCTACTGATGGCGTTGCCCCAGACCTTCTTACTATGTTGCACGAAGAGTTAATGAAAAAACCGTATCGTTGGAATTGATGGGACAGGCCTTGAGCAATGGTGATTCACAGAAAGATACTTGTAGCCAGCACGAATCCGGGGAAGCTCAAAGAGTTGCGAGAGATGCTGGGAGGGGATATTGAGTGGGTGGGCTTGTCTGATTTCCCCAACGTAGGCGAGATTGAGGAAGACGGCAAAACATTTGCCGAGAACGCACGCAAAAAGGCAATCGGCTACGCGAAAGCGACCGGCCTTTGGACTATTGCGGATGATTCTGGGCTGGTTGTTGATACGTTGGGTGGACAGCCGGGGGTGAAAAGCGCGAGATTTTCAGGGGCCAAAGAAACAAACCGCGGGCTTATCGACCATAAGAATATGGCCAAGGTCTTAAAGCTGCTGGAGGGCGTGCCAAGAGAAAAAAGGACCGCTCGATTTATGTGCTGCCTTTGCTTAGCAAGTCCCGAAAAGGTTTTGATTGAGACATCCGGAAAATTAGAGGGATTGATTATCGATACGCCGGCGGGTGAAAACGGCTTTGGTTATGACCCGATTTTCTTTGTGCCGGAATCGAATAAGACCGTCGCCCAGATGACCTCCGAAGAAAAAAACGCGATTTCCCATCGCGGCAACGCCATTCGTTCGTTAAGGACTTATCTTGAGAATATTCTTTAATTGGGTTACTTGGAGGCAAGCAATCCGAAATTTTCTTTTGGCGTAAGGGCAACCCAGGCGCGCCAGTCGAATTTTTTTATGAGTTGATTAGGAATCGGCCGGACTTCTTTTAGCCAGACCAGAATCCCGCATCGCGAGTTTGCTTTGTCCCGCCAGTATTGCTCGTCGCCGAGGATTTGCTGATTGTATTGTTTTTGCATTTGGGCAATCTGCCCGGCGGTCAGGTTCTCAAAGCATTTCACCTTGTCAACTGTTGCGGTTGCCATAACTGGGCCTGAGCTTGCCTTTAGGAATATCTTGTCGCCCGCGATTACCTGCGACAGCCATTTTTGTCTTGTCTGGTATAGACGCGACTCGATTGTTTTGCGTCCCGTTAGTATCGCGTCAAGATATGGCTTTTTCAAAATGGCCAAATGATGATTCATTTCGTTTCTTATAGTGACAATAACGTCGTTTGGCAATAACTTTGACCGTTCACGCGGGCTGGTTTATAATCGTCGGGGAAAATGAAGACAATCATTAAAAAAGTAATTGGCGTAATTCTGATTATCTATGGGGTTTTCGCGCTGTTGACCCCTCTTACGCCCGGTTCGTGGCTCGCGTTGATTGGTCTTGAACTGATTGGCGTCCGAATGTTATTTTTCAGGAAGTTTCTCAGTGATAAGCAGAAGGCAGCACTGGACAAGCTTATGAGAAAATTCGGCGTCGGGCCGGATAAGCAGGTCGATGACAAGCCGGATAAAAAGGAAAAGTGAATAAAATTTTCAACTGCGCCATTGACGCTGTCTTTGCGTTGTCTTTTCGAGGACATCGCGCACAGCGGCCGTATCTTCGGCAATTTGGAAATCGAACATACCCACGGTGATGAAATCCGCGCCGTTTTCAAAGGCATATTTGAAGCCGCTTTTGGGAAGTATCGCGCCCGCGGCGAGCGTCTTGAAGGCAATCCAGGGCTTTTCCTCGGTCTTCATAAACTCGATTGTCTCTTCCGGCTCAAGGCAGAACATATTATCGTGGAACTCGTTGTGATTTTCATCAACCGGGCCGTCAACGGTGAATGGCTTGCGGTTCTCCTTGGGATGAGCCGACCAGTATTTATCGTGGTGGAACGTTTTTACCCAGTAATCGGGCTGGATTTTCACCTCCCTGCACTGCTGCAGGACGTAAACCGAATGACAGCCGACGCCCGCCTGCAAGCCCTTCTTTCGTATGTGTTCGAGTGTTTTAGAAATAATATCTACTCGACCATGTTTCACGAAGGTGTCGCCGGCCCCGCCGTGCAGGTATATCGTTAAGGCGCCTTTGTCCGCAGCCACGTCGATATTGGCAATCGGGTTTTCTTCCGGCGGGTTGACATTTACTATCATCTGGATTTTGCCGCCGGTTTGTTTTTTGTATTTGTTGATGATATCCATCTGGGTGACGTCGATGAGAACGGTGTTGATGCCGTATTGTTCCGCGAGGTGCAGCGTCTGAAAGATTTTTTCCTCGGTATTATACGCCTTGAACAGTTTTGATGCGTAAATCAGGTCGCGTGCGTGCGCCCAGCCGCCGATGAGATTGCCTCCCATAATCATCCTGCTGATTGTAAGGTTGCCGAGTTTGCCTGTGGGAATTTGGGCTACATTTGTGGGTGGCGGTTTTATTGCGTTCGGGTCGCCCTCCTGCATTGCGGCTAAAAGTATTCTTTCTTCCAGCCCGATAACGCCGGCGGCTCCCACAATTGAGCCGGCGATGAGGCCCCGACGAGTCATCTTGTGCGACATAATACCGTCCTTTCTTGGGTGCAGTAGTATTATACAAGATTCGGGAAGAGCCCGGCTACTTCTTTTTTGAGTTTTTCAGTGTTCTTAAAAAGAATCGTTTGAAGCCCAGCCTGTTTTGCCCCCTCGATATTCGCCTGTTTGTCATCGATAAACAGGGTCTGCCGGGCCGGAATCCCGAGCCGGTCGAGAGTAATGTCGTAAATTTTTCCTTCGGGTTTTGCTGTGCCTTCGAGGCAGGACAGGACTATTACGTCGAATGCGTCGTATTTTAGCTTGTTTATCAATTCGGCAACTGGTTTTTCGGTATTGGACAGTATTGCGGTTTTGCAACCGGCCTTCCGCAGCCGGGACGCCAGCGAGAACATTTCCTGCTTGGGTATATACGCCGCGGCGAAGGCATCTGACCAGAGGGAATTGGCCTTCGGCATCGGCACTTTGAGACGCTTGGTCATATTCATCCAAAACTGTTGTTCGGTAACTGCCCCGGTCTGGAAATCGTTCATACATATATCGAAGGCGATTACGTATAGCTCCTTGCTGACGCCGAGCGCGTTTGCGCAATATTTGAATAATGCCGGTGCCGGGTCTTCGATTAAGACCCCGCCCCAATCAAAAATAACTGCGTTTATTTTTTCCATAAGCACAAGAGCATACTGGCCGTGGCAAATAATATCAACGCCAAAGCGAGTAGGGATTATTGAAGATTGATAAAGGGGCTGAGGGCGGTTACAATCGCCGATTCTTTTGCGGAATGGATTCAGATATGAAGCAAAATCTCGATAAACATAAGCTGAGCAATGGGATGATGTTGCTTGGCGAGCCGATGGAAGCGGTGGAGTCGGTGGCGTTTAGTTTTATGCTGCCGGCGGGCGCGGCTTGTTTGCCGGCGGGCTGCTGTGGCGCGGCCAACGTAATATCGGATTGGATATTCCGCGGCGCAGGCGAAAGAGACAACAGGCAGCTTGGCGATGCCCTTGATGGGCTGGGTCTTCAGCGTTCAGGAGGTGTCGATAGCGCACATATCTCTGTCGGCGCGGCCCTGGAGGCAAGCAACCTGTCTTCGGCGATTGATTTGTATGGTGATATCATACTTCGCGCAAAACTTGACGATGAGCAGTTTGCCCCGGCCAGGCAGCTTGCAATCGAGGGCGTAAAGGGACTCGATGACGACCCTCGGCACAAGGTGATGCTGAAATTGCGGGAGCAGTTTTATCCTGAGCCGCTTGGCAGAAGCACCGCCGGTGAGATTGCTGACCTTGAGGCCCTGACGCCCGAAACGACTAAGAAGATTATCGCGGAAAATTTCAACCCGGCAGGGACCATTTTTTCGGTCGCGGGCAAATACGATTTTGACGCGGTCGTGCGCCAGATGGAAAAGTTGTTCGGCTCAAGCGTCGCTGGCCGGACCAAATCATTGAAAACAGGCGCGAGCGGCGGACGTTACAAACACATTCCCAATGACGGCGCACAGGTGCACATCGGTCTTATGACACCGACGGTCATATTGCAGGATAAAAATTACTATAACGCGCGTGTCGCTGTGGCGGTGCTATCGGGCGGGATGGGCGCGAGGTTGTTTACAGAGGTCAGGGAAAAACGCGGGCTTTGCTACGCCGTCGGCGCGCAATACCACGCGATGAAAAAAGCGGCGGGAATAACGTGTTACGCGGGAACAACGCCTGATAAGGCGCAGCAGACCTTTGACGTGATAGTCGCGGAATTCAATCGTCTGGCCGAGGGCATCAGCGAAGAGGAGCTTCAACGGGCAAAGGTCGGGTTGAAATCATCGCTGATTATGCAAAGCGAATCATCCAGCAGCAGGGCGGGTTCAATCGCCGGCGATTACTATATGCTTGGCAGGGTGCGGGCGCTCGACGAAATCAAAGCCGAAATAAACAAGACAAGCGTCGATTCGGTGCTGACTTTCCTTCGCAAGAATCGGTTCAAAGATTTTACGGTCGTAACAATAGGCCCGAAGGAAATAAAGGTCGGATAGCAAAGATATGGAATTTAAGATTCATAAATTAAAAAACGGCCTGATGGTCATAGGCGAGGTAAATAAAAACGCCAAGTCGTCGGCTGTCGGGTTTTTTGTTAAGACCGGCTCACGCGATGAGGATTTGCGGATAAACGGCGTGTCACATTTTCTTGAGCATATGGTTTTCAAGGGCACGGAGCGCCTCAGTCCCTTCGCGGTCAACGAGGCATTTGATAAAACAGGGGCGCAGTATAATGCCTTTACCAGCGAGGAAGGTACCGTCTTTTACGCGGCGGTTCTGCCTGAGTATCTGGCGGAAATAACGCGGCTCTGGATAGAGATGATGAGGCCCGCGCTACGCACGGAGGATTTCAACATCGAAAAGCAGGTTATCAAGGAAGAAATAGCGATGTACAAGGACCAGCCCAGCTTCGATGTGATGGACAGGTGCCGGGCGATTTATTTCGCGGGCCATCCCTGCGGCCACAGCGTCTTGGGAACCGAGGAATCAATAGACGCTATGACCGCCGAGCAGATGCGTGGATATTTTTCCCAGCGATATGCCCCGAACAATATGGTCGCGGCGTTCGCAGGCAATTTTGAGTGGGAGCGGATTCGCGATATGGTCGAGGCCGGCTGCGGGGACTGGAAAAACCAGGACGTCAAAAGAAAGATTGTCGATACGCGGGGCGCCCGGGATAAACAACGACTGGATAAAGCCAATCTTACGCGAGAACATATTTGCCTGATGAGTCCGGCCATCAGCGCTCAGGATGAAAGACGGTTCGCCGCGTCGCTTTTGAGCGTGATAGTCGGCGACGACGTCGGCTCACGATTTTTCTGGGAACTTGTGGATAAGGCGATAGTCGAAACGGCGTCTTTCGACTTTGCCCCGATGGACGGCACCGGCGCCTATTGCACTTACGTCCGCTGCAGCGGCGAAAATATGGCCAAGACGATGAAAATAGTCGCGAGCATATTCGCAGACCTCACAAAAGCCGGCGTCACGGAAGATGAGCTTGCAAAAGCCAGGAACAAGGTACTAAGCGCGTTTGTGATAAAAAACGAGATACCGATGGGTCGGCTGGTCGATTTGGGATTCAACTGGACGTACCTGGGCCAGTATCGCCAGGTTGAAGATGACGTAAAGGCGGTTAAAGCGGTTACGGTAGCCGAGATTAACGCGCTTCTGAAAGAGTATCCTCTCGGCGAGTTCGCCCAGTTCTCCTTAGGCCCGGCGCAAAACGCCTGAGTTTATAAATAGCACGACAATTGGTGTTAAAGTCACCCTCCCGGCCAGTCGAAGATTCACAAAGCGAATAATCCCGCGTAAAGCGGATAAGTCCAGCCGATTGATGTACGAGGGCCTGCGAGGAGGGCAGGCCCTTTTTCGTTGCGCTACAAAGGGCAGGCCCTTCTTCATTTCATTACGAAGGGTAAACCCTTATTTTTTTGCCCTATAACCTGCCTTGCCCTTTACGATTCCTGCTTGAATTACACCTGCCCTGATGTTAAGATAGATAAAGTAGCAGGGACAGGGAAATTGACAAATGGCCGAGAAAGAAATACAAGCTGACGAATATAAAACGCCCCGCAGGCCCGCCTCGCCCGGCTCGCAGGCGAGTCGAGGCGGGCCTATTTTGCGAGCAAAGGACATTATCCCCGGAGCTGCCAGTCCAGCGGGCAAAGGCGAGGGTGTTAGCGATACTGATATCCCGCGTTTTGACCTTGCGGAAGATATAATGGCGGAGCAGCGTCGGGTGACCGTCATGCGTCGTAAAGGGCCGGGCAGCCCCGAACCGGTTAATCTCGCTCCATCTCCCGGCTTGCCAGTGGCCGTAAGGCCATCCCAAAGCAGTCATAGCTTCTCAGAAGGGTTTAATGACATCAGCGACCCCGTCATAGCGGATATCGTGACCAGAGATATTGAACGGCTCTGCAGTGGTTTCTGGGCATAGATTTTTAAAAGGGGTTTCACTTCATAGAAAATTTTCTCTGTCTCCCCTTGCTTTCTGCGGGAAGAAAGTCCTATAATTAGCTCCGCGAGTTTAATTTTTTGCCGTTTGATTGAAAAATGAATATAGGGAATTTGCATTATAGGGAGAGGAAATGAAACACACTTATACATATTGCAGGGATTGCAAGTGGTGGAGTCAGCTTGCTGAGCACGGGGCACAGATGAAGCAGGGCGAGTGTCGCAGGTATCCGCCGGCGGTATTTTTCACCGGACGGGTATATCAGACCTTTTGCGAGGTGTCTAATCGCGGTTTTCCGATTACCGCCGAGGACTGGTGGTGCGGCGAGGCGAAATTCTAAGTTATCTTCGGTAAATTTTCGTTCGCGAACCGGCAATGGCGCCCGTCAAAAAAAATCATAAAACCGGTTGCAGAAATCGGCGAAGTCGCGCATAATTGTAAGTTTGAAAAGCTGGAGTGCAATTTTGAAAGGCAATAGATGGGTTCGGTATTACAGGCGATGGTAAAGCTTCAGAGCGTGGAAAACCGCCTGCGGGCGGCCAAAGCGAAGCTTGCCAGATGCAGAAGAAACGTCATCATACAGGAAAATCAGATTCGCACGCTTCAAAACGCCCTCGAAGCAAAGAAAGAAGAAATTCAACTCACAACGATACAATCAGACCGTCTCGAGCTTGAGCTTAAGACCCGGGACGCGGATATTGCCAAGTTAAGGGCGTCGCTGAATACGGCCAGGACAAACAAAGAGTACGCGGCGGTGTTGACGCAGTTAAACACGACCAGGGCCGACAATTCCAAAATCGAGTCCCAGATTCTCGATCTGATGAAGGATATCGAGGTTGACAACGCGGAGAGCCAGAAAATCCAGCAGCAGATTGATGAGCAAAAAGGGAAACTCGATCAGGTCCGCAAGGAGTCGGAGCAGTTGGCGACCAAGTACGAAGCCGAGACAGACCAGATTCAGTGCGAGTGGGATGAGGCGGCCAGGCAGGTGCCCGCCGAGCAACTGGGAATCTTCAAGCGTGTCGCCGAGACATACGACGGCGAGGCAGTCGCCATTATCGAGCAGAACCAGGGCAGGACGGGCGCTTACACCTGCGGGGGCTGCTTTATGGGCGTCACTGACGAGTGTGTCAATCAGCTTATGACCAAAGACGATATAATTCGCTGTCCCAACTGCACGAGGATTCTGGTGCTCGTCCCTTCGCAGGAATAAACGAATTAAGAATTAAGAATTAAGAAGTCATAAAGACGAACACCCGCCGAGTTTTAAATTCTAAGCTCTTAATTCTAAATTCTCAATTCGGAATAAATTGTGGAGGCAGTACATTGGCAGAGAGTATAATCGCTCACATCGACGGCGGAAGCAGAGGCAATCCCGGGCCTGCCGCATCGGCGTTTGTGCTGACCGACTCACGGGGCAGGAAATTGCAGGCCAGGGCGTTTTTCCTTGGCGAAGCGACCAACAACGTCGCCGAATACACCGCTATTCACAAAGCCCTTGAGGCGGCAAGGTCGCTTGGGGCGGGACAAATCACAGTTTACAGCGACAGCGAATTGTTAGTCAGGCAGGTAAACGGGCAATACAAGGTAAAAAGCAACAATATAAGACCCCTTTTTGCTCAAACTATCGCCATGCTTGGCGAATTTGAGGGCTGGCAGGTCCGACATATCTTCAGGGAGGACAACAAACAGGCCGACGAACTTGTAAATCGCGCCCTCGATGGTAAAAAGGATGTCGAGATGAAGATTGAGGGAGCCAAAAAAGTAAAACCCGTTCGACTCGGTGTGCTCATAAGCGGCGGCGGCACGACCCTGATGAATCTCGTTGACTGTATCAGCAAGGGGACGCTGAATGCCCATGTCGCTGTCGTGATAAGCTCGCGTTCAGCCGTCGCCGGCGTCGAAAGGGCCAATACCGTCGGTATGAATGTGAAAATTATTCGCACCAAGGACCATCCTGATATAGATGAGTTCAGCAAAGCGATTGAGCGGGAGTTGGTTGCCGCGAAGGTTGACCTTGTTGTGCAGGGGGGCTGGCTTTGCCTTTGGAAGATTCCGTCACGTTTTGAGAACAGGGTGATGAACATACATCCGGCGCTTTTGCCGAGTTTCGGCGGGCAGGGAATGTGGGGACATCACGTTCACGAGGCGGTTTTGAAGGCGGGGTGCAAAGTCAGCGGCTGCACCGTGCATTTTTGCACAAACGAATACGACAGCGGGCCTGTTATCGTTCAGCGGTGCTGCCCCGTGAAAGATGATGACACGCCGGATACGCTGGCCGCAAGGGTATTCGAGCAGGAGTGCATCGCTTATCCGGAGGCAATTCAACTGTTCGCTGAAGGCAAATTGGTTGTTGAAGGGGGGCAGGTGAGAATACTATCGCAGGGTAAAACACAGGCGGTAAGGATATGAACAAACTACAAAAACGGATTCTGGCGAATTTTACTGTCGTGATGGTAGTTACTGTCGCGGCGGTCGTCGGGATGGTTGAGTTGAAAAATCTGGTTAACCGTTCCGAGTCGATGCGGGCGATGGAAAGTTTAGGGCGGGTGGTCAGCGACTACAAGCAGAAGAACGGCTCGATACCGCCCGAATCGTACGTGGACGGGATTATAGAAACCTTCGCTGGGGGGCCACGTCTCGGCAATTTGAACTACCGGGCAAGATGGATAACGTTCGATTCGCCACCGGATACTATTCTTGCTTATGCGATAAAAAACTATCGTTCCCTGTTTTCCCGTCCCGGGGCGATTGTGCTTCGGTTTGACGGTCGTATCGAGTGGATGGACAAGGCAAGTTTCGACAAGCTTATCGCGGGCCAGCAAACGCCGATGGAGCTGGAATTGACGCCCAAATAATCGCTCTTCAGCGGGTTAGCCGAAAAGACCTTGCCTATACGGCTTCGGTTTAGACAACCGCCTTTTCGTTCTTGGCCGGCTGAGGTATTTCGAATCCTTCGAGCTTGAGGTGCTCCTCGTCCTGCACGTCGATTTTGACGACGTTCTTGCCCTTGAATTCGCCTCGCAGCACCGCTTCTGCCAGCGGGTCTTCTATGTAGTGCTCGATGGCTCTTCGTAGCGGCCGAGCGCCGAATTCGGGGTTGTAACCCTTCTCTATGACGAATTCCTTGGCCCCGTCGGTCAGTTCGAGCTTGAGACCGTGCTCGGTCAGCCGTTTGAATACCTTGACAAGCTCGTAATCGACTATCGTTCGCAGGTTTTCCTTTGAGAGCGGCTTGAAAACAATTATGTCGTCGACGCGGTTGAGGAACTCAGGTCTGAAGTGACGCTCGACCTCTTTATGGAGCATATCCCTCATCTTCTCATAGTTTGCCTCGGGGGTCTTTTTGCCGAAGCCAAACCCGCTGTTGTTCTTAATCAGCTCGGCGCCGATGTTGCTTGTCATAATGACGACAACGTTCTTGAAGTCGATGATTCTGCCGAAGCTGTCGGTCAGCCGGCCCTCATCCATTATTTGCAGCAGGATGTTGTAAACGTCCGGATGCGCTTTTTCGATTTCATCGAGCAGCAGCACTGAGTATGGTCTGCGTCTGATTCTCTCGGTGAGCTGGCCGCCCTCTTCGTAGCCGACGTATCCCGGGGGAGCGCCCACGAGCCGGCTGACGTTGTGCTTTTCCATAAACTCGCTCATATCCAGCCGGACAAGGGCGTTTCTGTCGCTGAACATAAATTCCGCCAGCGCCTGCGCCAGCAGCGTCTTGCCCACGCCGCTGGGGCCTAAGAAGATAAAGCAGCCCATCGGGCGGTTGGGGTCTTTCATTCCGCTTCTGCTGCGACGAACCGCTTTGGCGATTGCAGCCACTGCGTCATCCTGCGAAACGACCTGCTTGTGTATCTCCGCCTCAAGCTCGAGAAGTCGCTGCGTCTCTTTTTTCTCCAGCCGCGTCAAAGGCACGCCTGTCATATTGCTTACGACCTCGGCGATTATCTCCGGGTCAACTATGCCCGTCGCCTCCTTGTTTTCCTCGTACCAGTTCTTCTGCATTTGTGTCTTTTCGTTGAGCAATTGCTGGGCTTCGTCTCTCAGCGACGCCGCGCGTTCATAGTCGGCGTTGCGAACCGCCTCGTCCTTTTCACGCTGGAGCTTTTCGATTTTTTCCTCAAGCGCCGCCATATTTGGCGGGGGGGCCATATTTTTCAGCCGGACCCTCGCGCCTGCCTCATCGACAACGTCAATTGCCTTGTCGGGCAGGCATCTGCCGGTGATATACCGCGTCGACAGCTCTACCGCCTGGAACAGCGCCTCATCGGTGAACTTGACCCTGTGGTGCGCCTCGTAGCGGTCCTGAAGTCCCCTGAGTATATCGACCGTCTCTTCTTTTGAGGGCGGTTCGACGATAATGGTTTGGAATCTCCGCTCAAGTGCGCCGTCCTTCTCGATGTGCTTTCTGTACTCATCGAGGGTGGTGGCGCCTATGCACTGCACCTCGCCTCTGGCAAGGGCGGGCTTAAGAACGTTCGATGCGTCGATTGCGCCTTCCGCGCCGCCCGCGCCGACCAGCGTATGCAACTCATCGATAAATAATATTACGCTTTTGGCTCTTCGGACCTCGTTGATTACGGCCTTTATTCGCTCCTCGAATTGTCCCCGGTATTTTGTCCCTGCTACCATCATCGCAAGGTCGAGCACGACGATGCGTTTGTCTTTCAGAATCTCCGGCACCTGTTTGTTGATTATCTGCTGGCCTAATCCTTCGACTATTGCGGTTTTGCCCACGCCCGCCTCGCCCAGCAGCACAGGGTTGTTCTTTGTGCGTCTGCACAGTATCTGAATCAGACGCTCTATCTCGCGTTTTCTGCCGATGACCGGGTCAAGCTCGCCGTCGATGGCTAATTGCGTCAGGTCCCTGCCGAAACTATCGAGCGCCGGCGTCTTGCTCTTAGGTTTGCCCGCCATTGCCGCAGGTCCGCCCATCTTCATATCAAGTCCTGTCGGCTCATTCGTATCGACCCCCGCCCCAAGCAGATTCAGCACTTCCTGGCGAACGTCTTCCAGCCGAAGACCAAGATTCATCATTACCTGTGCCGCGATGCCTTCGGTCTCGCGCAACAGGCCCAACAACAGGTGCTCCGTCCCGACATAATTATGATTCAGCGACCGCGCCTCCTCGATTGCGAATTCGATTACTTTCTTGGCGCGTGGCGTATGAGGGAGTTTGCCCATCGTAACCATATCCGGGCCGCTCTTGACGAGCTTCTCAACCTCGAGGCGCAGCTTCTTTATATCCACGTCTAAGTTTTTAAGAACGGTTGCGCCGACGCCGCTTCCTTCCTTTACCAAACCCAGAAGGATGTGCTCGGTCCCGATGTATTCGTGGTTAAAACGCTGTGCTTCCTGATTGGCCAGCGCCATCACCTTGCGTGCCCTGTCTGTAAATCGCTCAAACATCTTTTACCTCGAGTTTGCATTATTCAAAGTTTGTTAAACGCCTCGACCCTTTGTGTTCTCCGCAGTTGCTATTCTACCCTGTTTGCTCGTCCTGTCAATGATTGCCGCCTGTTACACAGGACTTTCCTTATATATATATTCTATTGCCGAATCGGTTTCGTTGTTCATTCCCGGCTACGGCTCGGCCCGTCTATATCGGGGTTATTTCCGGCATTATCTGTGCTTAGGCAAGTTAATTAGACACACTTTTGCCTATGCCGAGACGAGTACCGGACTATACCCTGCTAATCCTGCCTTGATATCGGCCAAATCATCCCCCGACTTTCCGGCTAAATATCCCTTTTCCCCATAAAAAACACACATTAGTTGTAGTATCTCCCGTAGCGTAGCGAAGGTCCTCGGGGTTAGCTCCCTTGCCTGCCCCAGCATGTCTTTGGCCGGGGGTCTTCTGCCGGGGACCCATATTTAGCCCCAGGTTTCACCTTGGGTTGTTTAGCCGCCGCCGGTACGGCGGCGCAGTTTTCTCAAATCTCAAATCCTCATCCGTATTTAGCCCCGCCATCTTCGCTCTTAGCGAGTGGCGGGGTTACTTTATTGCCGTTATATTTAGCCCGCCGTTTCACGGCGGGTAAACACGTTTATTGACGTAAGACAGTCCTTGCGGTATTGTGGGGTCGGGAAATTGGGGAGAATTAAAGTCGATGGAGTTATGAAGGATGGCAAAAACAAAGGCGAATGAGCGGGAATTTGCGGGGCAGGTAATCTCGTGGATAAAAGAGCAGTTGAAAGAAGGCGGATTGCCTTTTGAGAACGCCATCAATGATTCGGGGCTCTATGGGTTACCTACCGTAAAATTTCCTGATGTTTTACTGACGTTGGATTTTGAAAGTTTACGGCCATTTTGCGGATGGGAACTGAAAACACCAAAGACAGATGCGAGGGACAAGGATTTATTAAAGGACGCAGTGCAAAAAGCCCAGATAATCGGAGCGAAGTTCTTTGTTACATGGAATATGCAAACGGCGATAATCTGGAAAACGCCTGAAAAAACAAAGGCGACTGTCAACGAGAACGATAAAGTTCGAGAATACGATACTGATACCCAAATTACAAAAGTAGAAGATATCAGGGACAGACAGAAAGCGGATTGTCTCAGAGAGAGGTGTCGGAAAATAGTATCTGACCTTGGGCGACTTTACGAGGAAGAGAAGATAAATATACCAGTAGCAGACGCGACAGTTTTCGTTGGAATGGTTGGAGCTGCTTCTGAGAAAATGGCAAGTTCGCTTTTAGCAGATATAAACAGGGCAATGGCGAACAGGGGATTTGCCAAGAGATTGAAGGCATGGGCGGCTAAGCAGGGAGTTTCTAAATACGACCAGGATTACTGGCAGACACTTTCACAACAGATAGCATACAAGATAATAGGAAAGGTTCTGTTTTATCTAACCCTTCGGCGACAAAACCAAAATCTTCAGAAAATGGCTCTGAAGGGTGACAACTACAAGGCCGCAATGAAACGTATGCGTGCGATGTTTCAGGCAGCATTAGAGGTGGATTATCAGGCGATATTTGAGTCGGACATTACAGACGAAATAGAGCTTTCAAGAGATACGGCAGATGTGGTGATAGACCTTACGGATAAACTTACCCACTGGAGTTTCGAACAAGTGCCGTTAGACGTGGTGGGTAATGTTTTAGAAAAATTAGTGCCGGAGGATGCGCGACATACTTTAGGACAATATTTTACACCTGACCGATTAGCGGATTTGGTAATCGCGTTTTGTGTGAATAGTGGTGATGCAAATATTATGGACCCGACATGCGGAACGGGGACATTTTTAATTCGCAGCTATAATCGGTTGCGACATCTGGGGGCAAAAAGGCAGGCACATCACGAATTGCTCAATCAGATTTGGGGGTTTGACATAGCAGGATTTCCGGCAGAATTAGCGACGATAAATCTTTGCAGACAGGATTTGAGTGATTATCTGAATTTTCCGCGTATTTTATCGAAGGACTTTTTTGATGTATCACCGGGTGAGGAGTTTGAATTTCCGCCTGCAAAGAAAACGATAAAAGCTGGGGAACGAATACGCGTCAAAATTCCGAAGTTCGATGCACTGGTGGGAAATTTCCCATTTATTAGTCAGGGAGAGATAGAGAAAGCTGACCCAAGCTATAAAAATAAAATAGCCCAAGCATTATATCAAAACTGGAAAAATGAATACAGCGCCCTTTTTCTGAATGTTGACAAGAAAGGGAATGTAGAACTTGCCCTATCAGGACAGGCCGATATTTACGCTTATATGTTTTTTCACGCGGCGGCGCACCTGAAGCCGGGCGGGCGAATGGGATTTATTACAAGCAATTCTTGGTTAGATGTCGCATATGGGTATGAATTGCAGAAGTTTTTCCTTTCGAAGTTTAAATTAGTGGGTGTTTTTGAGAGCAGGTGCGAGCCGTGGTTTGAGCAATCGGCAGTTAATACGGTTTTTGCGATTTTAGAAAGATGCGATGATAAAGAAGAGATAGAAAAGAATCCTGTTTACTTCGTGAAGGTGAAAAAGAAATTGGAGGAATTATTCCCGCAGGACGCCTTGACTGATACACAGGCAAGATGGGACGCTATAAGCAGATTTGTTGAAAGAATAGAAGAACTAGGTGTTAGCGCAGAGAACTTTGGAAAGACCGGGTTTGACAAATTAGAAAGGCGTGAAAGATTTAAAAAGTTTGAAAGGATAGACGCGAAATATGTAAAACAGCCTGAAATTGTCTCATACGAGGATGATGAGATTCGGGTGAGAATAATCAAACAAAAGGATTTGAAGGAAGAAGTTGAGACGACAGAGCAGACGGTAAAGTGGGGGCAATATCTGCGCGGGCCTGATATTTATTTTGAGATATTAGAGAAGTGCGCGGATAAACTTGTGCCGTTGCAAAAAGTGGCTGAAATATGCAGGGGTTTTACAACCGGTATAAATGAGTTTTTCTATTTGAAGGATGACGAAATAAAACACTGGGGTATTGAGGAGGAATTTTTAAAGCCTGTACTCAAATCACCAAAAGAATTTGAAGGCATTTTGATTGACCTTGCTAAGCTTACCACTAAAGTATTCTTGTGTAAAAAGACCAAAGAGGATTTACGCCGGGAGGGAAAAACCAGAGCTTTGAAGTATATAGAGTGGGGAGAGAAACAAAAAACAAAGGATGGCGTCCCTTGGCCGGATGTGCCAACGGTAAGAAATAGAAAACCAGGATGGTGGGTGTTGCCAGAGGCTGATTTGGTTCAAATTTTTTGGACTAAATCTTATGATGTAAAACATCTACAAAGGTTCTCACCAGATAGATTACTTGCAGATCAAAGGCTTTACCAAGTAATTCAGAAAGACAAGGTTGACACAAAGGCTCTTGCTGGCCTGATGAATTGCTCATTGTTTTCCTTATCTATAGAATTAGGTGGTAGAGTAAACCTCGGTGACGGTGCTCTCGATACAACGGTAGAGGAAACACAAGACTATCTAATAATCCCTGATGTGACACAACTTACAAATAAACAAGCCAAGGAAATCATTCAAGCATTCGACACCCTTATCGCCCGCTCCATCAAAGCTATCTTTGAAGAAGTCAAGATGCCTGACCGGCAGAGGATGGATAGCCTTGTCCTTAAAGCTTTGGGGCTTGACCCAAAGAAGTATCTCAAGCCTCTCTACAATGGCCTATGCGAACTAGTCGGGGAGCGGCTTTCGTTGCCGAAGATGCGGACGGTAAAGAAGAAGAAACGAATAGAGCATGATTTGGGGAAATTGAAAGAGGAAGTTACGGAGGAGATATTGCCGAGCGGAGTGAAGAGATTCCCCGATGCATTTGCTCAAGCAGGCCCAAAGACAAAATGGGAAGAGATAGGAATAGGGGCGGAAGGGATAAAATTAGGTGAGAGGGGAATTGGGGTGCAGGAGATATGCGACGCAGAGGGGAATCATTTGATGGAGGTTCGGTCGATTGAGAAGGCAAAGTATATAGTGTATGCGAAGCAAGAAGATGAACAGATAGTAAAAGTGCCGGATAGCGCAATAGTAATAAAAAAGGCGGTAAAAGATTACGAGATTTACGCACGCCAGATAAAAGAGGAATTATACAGGGCGTTTATGGAGAAGTGCGGCGACCACGCTTTGTCGGAAAATTTGACACAGCAGGTTTTAGAGGAATATGGTTTGCCAGAGGTGCGGTGAGAGGTTTTTCGAGCCACTGGGCACGGGTCGCCAACTAAATCCCCCGTTTTCATCTTAAAAACAGCGTTCTCTGCGTAGTCCGCGTCTAAAAACCTTTTGTGCCTTTTTGTGGCAATTAGAATCAGTGTCTATCTGTGTAATCTGTGGTTTGATAAAACCGGCAGGGCAAAAAACCTTAACGCCCTAAGGCGATAACAGCAAAATCCCCATCTCGAAAACTTCGCCCTGAAAACCTTAACTATTGGAGCACTCCATAAGTATATACGCATATACTTATATACTTTCGGCCAGCGCCGGCATTTTGCCGAAGGGCAACGTAGTTGACCTTGTGGACGAGATACGGACTAATCGCACAAACAGCGTTTGGAGAATTGGTCGTGTCGAGTACACATCCCTGGCCGAAAACTTCGTGTTTCTTTGTGACTTCGTGGTGAAAAAATCAGTGTCCATCAGTGCAATCTGTGGCAAAAAAACAGCGAAACCTGCGTAATCAGCGTCTAAACCGCCCAGATTTACTATTAATTCCGCTAATATATCAAACTCGAAAAAGGGTATCAAAACCTATCAAAACGCGCGCATTTCGGCTCACTTTTTGTCAAAATGACCTCACTTTTCATCAATTTGACCCCGTTTTGCCTCACTTTTTGAGCACTTTTTGAGATGAAAATTTTTTTCACCCTACCCTATCTTTCCTCACTTGCCCATCTTCGTTAATCTGGGCAACCTGTAACGTTTATCCGTCCGTTTTTCATCAAAGTTTTTTGCGTTTTTGCTAAAATCATAAGTGCTATCTAATACTATTGGAAATTATGCCCTTGACAAACGAAATCTAATATGCTATTTTGTAATGTAAGTTAAGCATATTTAAGGAGTTAAATATGAAATATAAACCGCCGAAATTTGACAAATTGAGCGAAATGGCCTCAATAGATGTAGGGCGTTTAACCGAGGACGAAGCAAGGGCTATCCTTGAGGGCATACGTTGGCCTAAAGGCCCCGCCTGCCCCCATTGTGGCAGTATGCGGGTAGTGCGAATACAGGCCAAATCTGATAAGGTTAGGGACGGTGTTATCCGGTGCAACGATTGCCGTCAGCAATTCACGGTAACAGTTGGGACGATAATGCACCGTAGCCATATTACCCTTCGCCAGTGGGTTCAAGCGTTCTATTCTATGTGTTCCCATAAAAAGGGCGTATCGGCCCTACAACTTCAAAGGAATTTGGGGTTGCATACTTATCGGGCCGCGTGGTTTCTTGCTCATAGAATCAGGGCGGCAATGGCAGGGAAACCGTCGGCACGTTCTCTCAAAGGTATTATCGAAGTCGATGAGACGTATATAGGTTGCAATCCCCGTAACGACAAACATAAAAAGCATACACGGGGACGCGGCACACCAAAAACCCCTGTAATGGTTCTCGTTCAAAGAGAGGGAAACGCCGTATCCAAACCCATAGAGCGTGTTGACGCTGCTACTTTGAAAACAGCAATCAGGGAAAACGTCGATAAAGAATCTATGATTATGACCGATGAATGGTGTGCATATCACGGTATCGGCAAAGAGTTTGTTGGTGGGCATCACGTCGTAAGACATTCGCACGGGGAATACACAAGGGGAAGTATTAGCACCAACACAGCAGAATCATATTTTTCATTGCTTAAGCGCGGTGTTCACGGCGTATTTCATCACATTTCAAAACAACACTTAGATAGATACTGTGATGAATTCTGTTTTCGCTGGAATCATCGGGAAGTAAATGACGGTACACGGGCCGAAGCTGCTATAATGGGAGCGGACGGCAAACGATTAACATATAAGAAAGCGGTATGCTAATGAATACCGTTTTATCATTTAGGCCTTTTTTGCTCATCGTATTTTTTGCCACAATTCTCACATTGATAATAATGTCTTTTTACGCCAAGCCTTCCAAAATGTCCATCAGGTCGTATATCGAGAAGTTTGCCTTTGGGTTGTTGACAGTAGGGACAATTATAGCCGTGAATGGCTTTATCGCCTTCTATCTTTTGGAGTTTCGTTTTAAGCTCTATATTCTCCGCTTCCAAAACCTTATTCTTAGATTTCAAAACCTCATTTTCGGACTTCAAAACCGCCATCTCCGTTTCAAGTTGAGTCAATCGCTCTTTAAGGACGGCAGAAAGCGGAATTTCTTTCAATATATCCGTTATCACACTCACAGTATTCTCCTTAAATGCGCAATTCTCATTAAGTTATCAAAGTTAAGGACATATATTTTTCTCCGCTTTGAGAACTTCTATCTGCGCCTCCAGCTCCGCTACCTTAGCTTTAAGCTCTGCGTTCTCACGCTTCAAAATTTCTATTTCCGTTTCCATTTTTTGTGTTTATTTAACTGTATCGTAGATTCTGTATCTTCGTTTGTCAAGGGCATAATTCCCATACTATTTTTCAACCTGAAAATTCCTTACTCCGGGATTCCCCACGATTTTCTTGCAGGGCAAGCATTTTGTGTGTATAAATATCGCGAAGTTGAACTCGTCCACATAAAAAATAAAACAATTAAATTAGGGAGGCAATACAATGTTCAGACACACGATTTCAACAACACTCGCAGCAATCATATTAGCTTTATGCGTTCCCGTATTGGTGCAGGGGGCCGATAAAGGCGATGCGGTGCTCAGTATAATTCCCGCGGACACTATTTTCTGCGTCAGGATTAACAATCTCAATCAAACCACCGGCAATCTTGACCAGTATATGATGGGGCTTGGCCCGATGCCGGTTTCAACAGCAGGTCTTATTAAGGGCCAACTCGGTATGATGTTCGGCAATCCCGAACTAAAAGGGTTTGACGTCAATGGAAGTTTCGCGGCATTCGCAACAGCCGAATCAGGCCAGACGGAGCCGGATATATACATCCTGCTGCCCGTCACCGATTATGCCCAGCTTGCCGACCCCAACTTCCGTGTCAGCCAACCCGACGCCAATGGCATATCAGCCGTCGGAATGGGTCCTTCAGGACAATTCTTCATCAGCAAGGTCGGCTCGTTTGCGATGATGTCGCACGATTATCGCAAACTCGGCGTGATGGTCCGTTCGCTTTCAGGTGAAAAAGTGGCAGGACTGATGGCGTCTCTCGATGCCGCTCAGGCCAAACAGTCATCTTCTGAGCCGATATGGGTCTACGCGAATATGGTGAAAATCTCGTCGGTTTACAAAACGCAAATTTCCGACGGCCTGGAGGAAATGAGAAAAAACTTAGCCGATCCGGGAATGGCCATCCAGTCACAAATCGACAATCTCGAAAAGACCAAACAGCAGATGGCCGCAAAAGACCCCAACAACCCGATTATTGCCCAACTTGATGCTCGGATTGATTCCATGAAAACTCAAAAGGCACAGGCGCAAAAAAGCCCGGCGTTTATGGCCGGCCTTATGAACGCCTTCGCCGGTTACGCCAAAGATTTTATGCAGCAGTCAAAGTCGGTTACGCTTTCCTGCAATCCGAAACCGGCCGTGCTCAATTTCAGGGTTGGTTTGGATGCCCTGCCCGCCACCGAAATGGCGGGGATGCTCGTCGCTGATGGCGCCCCTAAGAATAACCCGCTTATCGGCTACACCGAGGACGGCGCAGCGATGAATTTAGTCGTGCGGATAAATCATCCCGCGTATAAAAAACTCAACGCCAGGGCCATTGACCTGATGGCGATAATGGCAGGAAAAGACGCCAACGACCCGAACATCGTTAAAACTAAAAAGCTCCTCGATGATTGCGCTGATTCAATTGGCGACTTTATTGTTTGCTCGTTCAAGGTTGACCCCAATGCAAAACCGTTCTTCGACGTAAAATATGTCCTCGAAGTCAAAGATGTCAACCGGTTTAACAAAGTTAGTGATGAATTTATCAAGCTCTGGACCGGCAGCGCATTTAACGACTTCTACAAGAGTATGGGTATGGAAACCAGCTTTGCGGTCAGACGCGGCGCAGAGGATTACAAGGGCGTTCCGATAGATGTCGCGAAGTTGTCTATGAAATTTGCCGATACCAACTCGCCCGAGGGCAAAATGCTCGAAGCTATGTATGGCAGCGGATTTGAATACCGCTGGGCGATTGTCAACGGCTTATGGGTATGCAGGATATCGAACGACCCCAACGCCATTTACAAACTCATCGACCAGGTAAAGACAGGCACGCCGGCACAGGTTTGCTCGGAAATGCAAAAAGCGATGTCGATTATCCCGGACGCTGGCAGCAAGGACGCGATAGTTACCTATAATTATCTGCGCCTGATGAAAATGATGCAGGCCTTTGCGCCAATGCCATTTACGATGCCTGATGTACCCAGCAAGAGCAATCTTGTCTTCGCGGCCAAAGTCGATAACGGCTCATTGGCCATCGATTTCGCGTTACCCAAAGAGCACCTTTCGGAGATGATGATGGCGTTTCAGATGATTATGCAGCAACAGATGCAGCAGCAGCCAGGCCAGATGAATCAGGGTATGCCGCAGAAGCAGCCCACGCCGCAAAGTACGCCAGGCCAACCGATGCCCGTGGCGCCATCTGGAAAATAGTGCTGTTCCTAAAAGGTCGTATTCCTTTTCTGTCATTCCCGCGAAAGCGGGAATCCAGAATCTTGAGTTTGGATTCCGGGTCAAGCCCGGAATGACACGAACGAAAAATCGGAAACAGCACAAGTGATAAACATTGCGGTAAAAAAACAGGAAGTTGCTGGCAAAGGGTGATTGTGTGGCCGGCGGGGTTACTCTTCCCGGTCTTTATCCTGGAGCAGCTTTTGCAGGTAGTCATTTTCCCGGCGGGTGGCCTCTATATCCAACAGCAGGTATTTGATGCAAACCCGCAGGTAATCGAGCGATTCTCGCAGGCAATCGACGCTTGCCTGAAGCTCTTTCTGGTTTACCTCGGCCTGTTTGGCCAGAAGTTCAAGGCGTTTGGAGGTGGGGTCTGCAGCGCCTCCGAATTGCTTAACCAGTTCGTTTAACTCGTCTGCCAGCCGTGCTTCATCCATCTCAGTACCCTCGTAAAATCTCGATTGGCATTGCCGGCTGTTCCGTCATCGGCACTGTCTCTATTTTATACGTGCAAAACGCATACCCGTTTGCGAATTTAATTATTATTTGTTGCGACGATTTTCTGGTTGTGATAATGGTTCACAAGCCCCGTTTGTTGTATTGACCTTGAGTTTTGTTTGACTATTTATGAGTGCAACCGATTTGCCGACTATGGCCGGACGTTGTCAAAAAGCAACAGTTGGTTGCCGTTCTCAATTCACGGTTACCTGCCATTTTCCGTTTACAACTTGCTGTGGCTATTTCCCGCCTTAGGTTGCGATATGCCAACAGTTATGTTGACAAAAAGCAACGCATCCCCGGTTTCAGTAAGAAAAACTGGGCTTGATATGACCCAAAACCAAAACAACAAAGTAGAGGTAGGAATATCGAAGACCACTTTTTTGAAAAAATTGATAAAAATCTTCTTGACAAGACGATATACTGCAATATGGTATACTGGAAAGATGTAGATTTTGATTATGGTTAAGCAAATGGATGTTGGAATAAGAAAATGAATCTTGAAAACTGGCAGACGCAGCTTCGCAAAGGACTATTGGATATCGTTGTGCTGAACCTTCTTAATCGCGGCCCTTCTCACGGCTACGAAATGGTGCAGACAATGAAACGCATCGAAGGGTTACAGATTCGAGAGGGCAATATCTATCCGGTTCTTGCCCGCCTGGAAGCCGATGGTCTGGTGGCGAGCTACTCACAGCCTTCGACTGATGGCCCGCCGAGAAAGTATTTTAAGCTTACCGAGGCCGGCCAAAAGGCCCTTGAAGATATGAACAAACACTGGGACAGAATAATTGAGAGTATCCAGCAAGTCAGGAAAGGAGTTTAGAATATGAGCGCAATAAATTTAGAGGATAAGGACTGGCTTCGGCTAAGAGAGCAATACCTCAAACAGATAGAGGACGTACTCGCAGAATCGAGTCAGCCGAACGTTGAAAGAATCATAGAGGACGTGCGAAGTCATCTCGACCGCCGGTTCACGGAGCTGGCACCCCGGCAGCGGACGTGGGAAAACTATCAGGCGATTATTACGGAAATGGGGCCGCCTTCGGAGTATGCGGAGCTTGCCGGCGAGAAGAGGGATATCCCTGCCAAAAAGGTTTCAGCAAGGTTCGTTGTGATTCTGGCGGTAGTTCTTTCGCTATTGACCGGCCTATTGGTATTGCTGCCGGTGCTGCTGCCTAAAAGCCCGATGCCGACCTGGACGGACAAGATGAAAAGTGCGTTTATCAGTGAGCCGGAACTTATCGGTAAATGGGTGAGCGTTGATTACGTCAGAAAGATCAACGAATTCAATCCGGACAAGAAGCAATGGCAGGGTGATTTATTCCTGAAAGATATGGAGTTCAATTCTGATGGAACGACAACTCTCGGCTGGTTTTGGACGAAGGGATGGGTTATCGACAGTGCAAGTGAAGTCAGGGCCGAATACGAAATAAAAAATATAAATGGGACGGAGTATTTGTTCCTGCCGTGGTTTAGCGGTGACGTAACCATCAGGCATCAAAAACCCCAATACTATGTTCTCAAGAAGGTTTCAGAAACAGCGCCCCAACAACAGGCCAAAGATGCACAGGCAATAACTGCCGCGGTCGAGGCGGCGAAATCCTGGCTTCAATTGGTGGACGATGGTGCATACGGCCAAAGCTGGGCACAAGCCGCTGAGTATTTCAGGAACAATGTAAGTGAGGACAAGTGGGAACGAGCGATTGAGCCGGTGCGAAAGCCGCTGGGAAAAACGCTTTCGAGAGAGGTAAAGAACAGCACATACACAACGGAGGTGCCGGGTGCACCGGATGGAAAGTACGTGATAATCCAGTTTGAAACCTCGTTTGAAAATAAGCGCAGCGCTGTCGAGACCGTCACGCCGATGCTGGAACCAGACGGGCAATGGCGGGTGTCGGGGTATTACATAAAGTGAGGAAAAACCAATGAAGATTACCAAACAATTGCTTGTCGTTATCGGCCTGTTGCTCGTTGCGTTTGTCATCAGCTTTTACTTTTATCCGCGGATGCCGGCGCAGATGGCGACGCACTGGAACGCAAAGGGACAGGTCGATGGTTATATGGGCAAAGACACAGGATTGTTTATAACGCCGTGCGTAATGGCGGGGATGGCCGTGATTTTATATTTCATTCCATATTTTGACCCGCTGAGACGCAATATCGAAAGATTCAGGCCTCACTACGAAGGATTTATTGTTTTTATGTGCGTCTTTATGCTGGCGGTGCAATATCAAATCATATTATGGAATCTCGGTATTCAGATAAGCCCGAATGTGGTTCTCCCCGTTGGCATAGGACTTTTGTTCTTTTACTGTGGCATCCTGTGCGAGCGGGCGAAACGCAACTGGTTTATCGGGATACGGACGCCGTGGACGCTGAGCAGCGACCGTGTCTGGGCCAGGACGCACCGCGTTGGCGGCAAGCTTTTCAAGGTCGCCGGAATAGCGGCGCTTGTCGGTGTCGTCTTTCAGAAATACGTGCTGTTTTTCCTACTTGTGCCGACTGTTGTCGTTGCAGTTTTCACGATAGTGTATTCCTTCGTAATCTATCAGCAGGAAAAACAGGGCTGAGAATACAGTAACACCAGGTCAGTCGTTTTTGGGATTTGCGGTTCTACCCATAAACAGGATGCTGCCTGTCTGATTATCGCGAATCAAAAAGATAAACGGGTGGTCTGCCTTAAAGACAGGCGGCGGCGCCTCGATGGAGGTCGCTATTACTCCTACGCCCGTGGCAGCGGCCGCTTCTGTGCCTTCCTCGTTGACGTCAACGTATGCCTTGTGAACGACTGCCGATATAGAAAGCTCATAGTTGCCGTTCATACCGGAAAAATCCGCCTTGTCTGAGAAGGCGATCGGCATCCCCATCGCGCCGAGTACCCGGGCAAGCTCAAATTCGCTTGTCATCTTGAACTTCGGTAAAAAAACCTGGACTTTGCGCTTGTGCAAGTCGTCAATCCAGCGGACAAGGTTGTCATTATTCAAATCTTTCTCAAGCTCGCTGATGCCGTCAAGTTTCTTTGGCAGCAGAACAACCATCGAAAGGTCATTATTCACATAAGGCATCTCCAATACCTGTATGTTGTTGACCTCCCTGTAACCGAACTTTTCGGTCTGGTTCATCATCGGGACGTTGACTTTTTCGCCTCCCAAAAGAATAAACGGCGAATCCTTCGTTAATACGGGCGCGAATTGGTTTGCCCACTTGCCCTTGAAATAAATTGCGTTAGTCAGGACCAGTCGCGTCGTCGAATCGAGCATCCCCGGCTTGATTAGCTCCTTTATCTTGTCTTTGGTCTTGTTTTCTACCCAGGCGTTAATTATCTTTCGGGCTGGCTCGGTCTGCTTTACGAAATCGACCTGTTGCAAATCACCCCCGTAATTTTCCCTCACAAGCGTCAAAAACTCCGGCAGGAATTTATAGTCCTTCTGTCCCCACAGGGCGTTTGCCACTACCAGTTCATAGCCGCCTTTTTTGCCCGAAGCGTTCAATTGCCCAATGACTTCACCAAATATTTTGTGAAACTGCTCGTTTTTCATAGGCGCAAAACAAAGTGTCTCAGCCATCTGTTTTTCTGTTTGGCCTCTTGCTCCCGCGGAGGTCATAGCCAAAGCCGTCGATATGCTGTAAGGCGACAGGAACAGATTGCCCTGTTGGCTTTCGAGTTTGCCGTAAAGCTCAAAGGCGAATTTGTTATTACCCGCCACTACGGTTTGTTGGTTTGGGTCAATAGCTGCTTTGACTGAGTTTGTCATACCGGCCAACAGGACTGTGATTAAGGTTAACTGTCTGATAGTTTCCATTTTCAATACCTCCCTTTAAACTGTATATCTGCCTTTGTCTGTTTTTGGCGTTGTTGACAAGGTCGTCGCAAAAGGATTATAATAAATATACAGTTTCCTGACAGCACTTATTTTTTAAGGAGCGGCTATGGATCTCGGAAAGAACAACCCGCTGGCGCGTTTCAAAAACCTGTTCATAATCTACGGCGTGATGATTGTCGTTGTTTTGGTGGCGCTTGTCGCGGGCTCTTTCGGGAAGGACTCATCCGGGATTACCAGCGCAATCTCGCTGCTTGTGGCGATATTATCTTTGATTACGCTGGTAGTCATCTTCGTGTCATCCCTGAAAATGCTCGACCTCGTTGATGACAGCAGTGCCAAAATGGATAAGGTCGCCGACGAGCTGGAGAAGCTCCGGCAGGTCGTCAATCAGGTCAACATCAGCACTCACGTCAGCGAAATGGCCAAGACAATCGCTTTCCGCGACAGCGATACCCAGACTCTCAGAGATGCCGTTTTTGACAAGTTGCAGCAAAAGGATTTTGAATCGGCTTACGAAATCATCGACGATATCGCTCACAACACCGGCTACAAAAAACTCGCCGACCAGCTTCACGTCCAGGCCGACAAATACCGCGACGCCACCGACGTCGAAAGAATGAGCCAGATGATAACGCATATTGAGAAGCATTTAGAAGACCATCAGTGGTCCAATGCCAGCGTGCAAATTGAACGGCTTATAAAGGAATACCCAACTAACGACAAGGCCTTGGCGATGGGACAGCGGCTGGCTGAAAAGAAAGAGGAACGCAAGAAGATACTGCTCAATGCCTGGGACGACGCCGTAAAAAGACAGGCCACCGACCGGAGCATCGAAATCCTGCGGGAGCTTGACCAGTATCTTACGCCCAACGAGGGCCTCGCCCTGCAGGAAGGGGCGAGGGACGTCTTCCGCACCAAACTGCACAATCTCGGCGTCCAGTTCTCATTGGCCATATCGGGAAAACAATGGGCAAAGGCGCTTTCGACGGGACAGGAAATCATCCTCGATTTCCCCAACAGCCGAATGGCCGAGGAAATCCGCGAAAAACTCGAAGTCCTCAAAACCCACGCCGAAAAAAAGGCGTAAAGAGTAATTTCGAAAATAACGCGCAGAGCGGGAGTGATTGTTCAGTTCGCAGGGGTAATGCGCGGCCCGGCAATCCGACTATTACTGGAAGTTGAACAGCGACTGCGTTTTTACAATCGCTATCTGGTCGGGATACGCGGCGAAAGTATGAATGTGAAGCTCGGTTTTTCTCGCCTCGAAATCGACGTAGCAGAATGGCTGCAGGCCGTCTATCTCAAGCTCGGGGAACCTGACGAATACGCCCCGGTCCCGGCCGAATCGCTCAAGGTCGGCGAAGCTCTGCCGATACAGATTTGCGCTGAGACGCTCAACCTGGAAGTCGGTCATATAACTGACGTTTTTGCTGAGCGTGCATTTGTGAGAGCGTGGGCCGTGGAACTGGAAACGCTCAATAAGTCCTCGCTCAGGCAGCATCTGGGTTGGCGTGCTGATGACCTCGGCCAGGCATACGTCGCCCGCGAAAACGCTCACAACATGTGTGCAGCCCGTAACCCAGATAAGCGACTCGTACTTATCGCTTTTAAGCCGTCTGCTGGCGTAAATGTTAAACAGCTCCGGATGTAATGGTCTCTGGAATAAACTGAAGGATAATTCCTCGATGGCTACATTGACTTGCGGCGATTCCATAGTTCCTCAGGCCTTAAAATCTATTGTTGTAATCCGTTCCACAACCTCATTATACAAAAAAATAAGCACAAAATTCAAGCCAATTATCAGTATTGATAAGGGCGTTTCCGATACTTATAGGACGATTATTACGCAAACCACGATTTCTAAACGGGTAACAGAAGGGGGTTTTGATAAAAAAATTTTATGGTCGGGCGGATATATCGCAATTTTTATCGCTGGAACATCAGGGCGTTAATCAAAGTTGCGATTATGTCGTAAAACGCGTGTGTTCCCGCCGTGATTCCGAAGCCGCGTATGGCAAATAGTGCGGCGAAATACACGCCTGCCGTTGTTCGGAATGCGAACTTGGCCCAGTCGAACAAATCGCCTTGGTTTGCCCGCCCGGTCAGGAAATCTATGTGATGATGTGCGCCGAAAAGACCGGCGGAAACAAGCACCGCGATGATGACGGCACTGTGCTGATTTACTCCAATCACGTCCTGCAGCACCAGCATCAGGGCGCATATCAGAATCAGTCGAAACAGCAGTTCTTCGTAAATACCTGCGCCGATACCTGTAACGATATCGGCAAGCAGTGATGATTGTGGCTTTGGCTTCGCAACAACCGTGGCCTTTGGCTGATGGTATTTTGTTTTTGCCGGCGCCGCGTTTTGTTCAGCCGCGCACTGCACAACAATCGCCGTCGGCGTAACGTCGTTAATCCGGCTGTGTTTGGGTGTGGTCGTGCTGTTCAGAAACAAGCTCAGTACGATAAGCGGTATGGCTAACAGAACGCACTCAATTGTCATCGGCAGCATATCGCCGAACGAAACCCACCATCGCTTTTTCGAAACAAGTTGGTAAGCCAGCAGTATGACAACAACGACTAATGCCGGTGCCGCCCAGAGGAATTTGCCGCCGAAGCCCAGGTATCGCAGTAATTCCTGCAGCCAGACGAACGCTACCACGCGAATCTGGGTCTGGCTGAGGACGTCGGTATTGATGAATATCGTCCCCAGCTCATAAAAGATTATGAAGGGCAGCAGATAAACGATTGCATAGACGGGCCGGCTCGTTCGCTCCAGATACGAGTCGCGAGTGAAGTTGAACCATTGATTCGATATATCTCTTTGTCTTCTTCTTGCCATTCCGTTGGCTACCTGTTCACCGCGGAGCACGCGGAGTCCGCAGAGAAGACATTTATTAACCTCTGTGTTCTCTGCGGTAAATAGTTCTTATCGCGGCCAAAGTTTACTTGACTAACAGCAGGATTACAATACCAAATTGTTTTATGGTTGCTGTTTTGGATTCGCCGCCTTCCAGTCATTGGCGAAATCCTTTACCTGTTCTTTGACGGCTTTTTCGATGGTACTTTTGGCGTTTGCGACGGAGGTGACGCCGAACCTGCTCTGGCCGAACGATGGCCAGGTCTGTGCTTCTGTTTTTATAGTTGTTTCCCGCGACAAATTAACAATCTGTAAAAGCGATGACTGCATGTGCATCGCGAAGTTCAGATTATCATTAGTCGCGGCAGTTACTTTGACCAGCACGACGTAAAGCCCGACTTCAGGCGTTGGTCTGGCAATTTCGATACCGGCGTTTTGAAGAGCAAACTCAACTTCACCCTGGAGGGCCTGTTCTTTGAGAAACGGCAGCACGCTTGCGTCATCCCGCACAATTATTACCTTGACTGCCACGCCTCGCAATCCTTTCAGAGTCGATACCTTGAATTTATCTAACTGCTGTTTTTCCGACGGGCTGACGGCCAGAACAATCCCGGCAAGGCCAAGAAGGGCCGTGATACAGCAATACCTGACAAGCGTTTTTCTCATCGTTTTATTCCTCCTAAAATTTTTCGGACAAAATTTACAAGTGTCTGTTGCTCGAAACAACTCTCCGGCAGATGCAGGTAAACGGTTGTCTCGTCGGCGACGGTATATCTTGCCGCGACGTTCTTCAACAGCCGTTTCGCGTTTTTAGCCGCGTCCGCCGAAAACGAGAATACCAGATTGCCGCCGTGTGCCACAATGCGATTTATATCCAGCTTGTCCGCGGCGATGCGAAGCTCGGCGATGCTCAAAAGCGATTTTACCTCCTCGCCCGGCGAGCCATACACGTCCGCAAGTTCAGTTTCGAGATGACTCAATTCTTCCGCGGTTTTCGCCACGGCTATTCTGCGATACACGTCCAGCCGGATTCTGTCGGCGGGGATATAATTTTTGGGGATATATGCCGCGAATCCCAAATCGACGTTGGCGGTCGGTGTCGTCTCCGTCGGCTCGCCTTTCATTTGCCTCACTGTGTTGGCCAATAACTCGCAATACATCTGATAACCCACCATTTGAATATGCCCCGACTGCTCTGCGCCCAGTATATTTCCCGCGCCGCGAATCTCCAAATCACGCAGCGCAATCCTGAAACCGGCGCCGAGATGCGAGTATTCCTCGATGGCCTTGAGCCGTTTTGAGGCGATTGGCGTAATGGGTCGTGACGCGGGAAGAAGCATATACGCGTATGCCCTGTGCTTGTATCTGCCAACTCGGCCGCGCAACTGATGTAGTTCCGCCAGCCCGAATCGGTCCGCGTCGTTGATAATCATCGTATTGGCGTTAGGGATATCCAGCCCCGATTCGATAATCGTTGTGCAGACCAGCACGTCGGTTTGCCCTAATACAAACGCAATCATTGCCTTCTCCAGCTCGTGCGAGGTCATCTGCCCATGGGCAATCTCGACTTTGGCGTCGGGGACCAGCTTTTGAATCTCCCAGCATTTCTTTTCGATTGACTTGACGCGGTTATGAACGAAGAAAACCTGTCCCTGCCTGTTCAATTCCCGGATAATCGTTTTGCGTATTAGCTCATCGTTATAGGTTGTAACGCTCGTAACGATACTCCGCCGGTCGAGCGGCGCGGTCGCAAGTGAGCTTATGTCCCTAAGCCCCAGCATCGCCATATGCAGCGTGCGCGGAATCGGCGTCGCCGTCATCGTCAGGATATCAACGTTTACGCGGAGCTTCTTGAGTTTCTCCTTGTGCTCGACGCCGAATCGCTGCTCCTCGTCGATTATGACCAGCCCCAAATCCTTGAACTTAACGTCGCCGCTCAACAGCCGATGCGTCCCAATCAGGATATCGACCTTGCCCGCCCTTGTGCGGGAAACAATGTCTTTTGCCTGGGCGGTCGTCTTGAACCGGTTGAGCGATTCGATTACTACCGGGAAATCCGCGAAGCGTTCCGTAAACGTCCGGGCGTGCTGAATGCTCAGCACCGTCGTGGGCACAAGCGCCGCGACCTGCTTGCCGTTCTCGACTGCCTTGAATGCCGCCCTCATTGCAAGCTCCGTTTTGCCGTATCCCACGTCCCCGCAGAGCAGGCGGTCCATCGCCGCGGGCTGCATCATATCCTGCTTAATCTGCGCCGCGTTTGTTGTCTGGTCCGGCGTCTCCTGATATGGGAACGATGCCTCAAATTCGTTTTGCCACTTCGAATCCGCCGGGAACGCGAATCCGCCAATCGCCTGGCGTTTCGCCTGAAGCTCCAGCAATTCTACCGCCAGGTCTTTGACAGATTGCGCGACTTTTTCTTTCTGGTTTTGCCACCGCTTCGACCCGACCTTCGACAATTTCGGCCGCTTCGGGCTTGTGCCGATATATTTCTGCACCAGCCCGATATTATTCACCGAGACCTGCACCTTGACGCCGCCGTCGTATTCGATTGTGAGATACTCGCCGGGGCCGGTCTTTTCTCTGATGGTCTCGATACCCAGGAATTTCCCTACGCCGTAAGAGCTGTGCACGACATAATCACCTTGTTGCAAATCCTCCAGCGTATCGATCGGCGTCGTCGTACGCATCGGCCTCTGCCTTCGCCTAAGCGCGAATTGCCCGAATAACTCATGATGGCTGAGAACCGTCGTGTTCAATGACGGTATCGCGAAACCTTGGTGAATGAATCCCTTGAGCAATTTGAATCTCGGCGGAATATGACTGTGTTCCTGCTTTATGATTTCGCTCACCCGGTCAATCTCCGCTTCCGCCTCGCAGTAAAGCAAAACCTCCTGCTCCTTTGCCACCGCAACCAATTCTGCCAGCGCCTCCTTATGCCCTGCCCAAAGCGATGCTGCCTTGTGCTGATACTGCTGAACGCTCCTTACATCCAGCTTGATGAATTCGTCCGGGTTTTCGGTCGCGAATCGGGAAATGTGAAGCTGCGTGAATCTTTCGAGTGATTTATGAATATCGGGCCAGTTGTAAAGTCGCTCTTTTTGCTCTGCTCGTTCGAAATAAACTTTTGCTACCTCCTGGCAGTCGGCGGGCTCGTCTAAAATGGCAATCGTCTCCGCGGGCAGTGTATTCAGGAAAAGCTCCCGCTGTTCTTCCTTGTCCCCGCAGGTCGCCGATATGATACTGACCGCCGATAACTGATGCGTCGATACCTGTGTGTCCAAATCAATTGTGCGGATGCTCTCGATTGTGTCGCCAAAAAATTCTACACGCAGCGCCTGTGTCTGGCCGGCCTCGGTCGCAAACCCCATCAGCGGTGCGTAAATATCCACGATTCCGCCACGTCTCGCGAATTGCCCCGGCAGGTCAACCTTGTCTGTCCGCTCGAAGCCGTTGTCAATCAGCCACGCGCTTACCTCCTCAGGTGTTGTCTGCTTTCCGGTTTGAAGCGACAGCGAACTGCTCTCGATGGCCGATAGTTTCGGTATGGATTGGCAAATCGCCTGCATCGACGCCGCAATGATTACTCCTCGACCTTCTCCGCGGGATACGGGTGCCCCGGCTTCGCCTCGCTCCGCCGAGGCAAGCGAGACACGAGCGACGACTTTCAATCGGTCTGCCCGAATCTCGTCGGTCGCGTCTGCTATTTCCTCCTCACCCTCCCATGCAGGCAGTAATTGAACATCGTCAGCTCCAAACGTCTGCAAATCATCAACCGCGTTGTCCGCGTCATCAATATGCGGACAAACGTAAATAATCGGCTTGGATAGCTGTTTTGACAGGTGAGTTGCCAAAAGGCGCGCAAAAGACCCCCACGCCCCAGCGACTTTTACCACCCCCCCGGTAGCGTCTAATCGCTGGCTCAGTTCACAAATCGACTTGTCGTTGCCAAGCTCCATAAATCGTAAATCACAGGCAGAGCTTCCGGCTATTCTACGATTGTTTGTCTCATTAAGCCAGCCCCCGGCGTAGATATGAATTCATTGCAGATTTTTTAGTGTGCAAACGATATTCTATTATGGTAGAAAGACCGCCTTTCGTATCGTTCTGTTATTATTATTTGGTGAAGCAGTATGTGGTTATATCTTAGTGCCCTTTCAGCTGTCTTTGTGGGGCTGTATGACGTATGCAGGAAAAGAGCCATCCACAATAATGCCGTAATACCGCTGTTGTTCTTTGCGGTATTGGTGGAAGCGGTGTTGCTTTTGCCCATTATCGTGCTTTCTTCGGTTTCGCCGGCTTTATTGACGCAAATGGGGTTATTTATCCCGCCTTTCGGCTTGCTGGCGCATTTCGGTTGCTTCATAAAGGCCATTATCGTCGTCTCGCTCTGGTTGCTGGGCTATTTTTCCGTCAAGCACCTGCCTATTTCAATATATGCCCCTATTGGGGCTTCCGGCCCCGCCTGGACGCTCGTTGGTGCTATGCTGGTCTTCGGCGAACGCCTCACTCCTTTTCAATGGGCCGCATTCGGCGTCTTATTTGTCTCCTACTATATCTTTTCTCTCGTCGGCAGCCGCGAAGGCATCGTTTTTCATACTAATAAATGGGTTATCCTTCTTGTCCTCTCGGTTCTCATCGGTGCCGGCAGCGCCCTTTACGACAAATATCTCGTCCACACCCTCGGCTTTTCCGCCGTAGGCGTCCAGGTCTGGTTTATGATTTATTCGGTTCCCATTATGACATTTGTTCTGTTTGCTTTCTGGTGGCCGGTCCGCGCAAAACACACTCCCTTCAAATGGCGTTGGAGTATCATCCTTATCGGTGCTTTACTGGCGATTGCCGATGTTGCTTACTTCAAAGCGCTTGGTTATCAGGGGGCGATGATTTCGCTTGTAACCGCCGTCCGTAGCGGAAGCGTCGTGATTTCCTTTTTGGGTGGCGCATTCATTTTCGGCGAAGTCCAAATTCGCCACAAGGCCGTCGCTCTCTTCGGCGTCCTCATCGGCGTCCTTATGCTGCTTCTCTCACACTAATCAATCGAATTCTATTTACCCAAAAGCTTTTTTGCCGATGCGACTATCGCGTCCGTTGTTATCCCGAATTTTTCGTAGCAGGTCTTGAATGGAGCTGAAGCGCCGAAAGAGGACATACCAATAAAGATTCCTTTGTCGCCAATCCACTTGTGCCAGCCAAGCGCAATCCCCGCCTCGACGCCGACCCTTGCCTTCACGTCAGGCAATATCACCGAATCGCGATATTCCTTGCTTTGCTTCTCAAACAGTTCCCAGCAGGGCATACTAACCACTCTCGCTTTAATCCCTTCGGCTGAAAGTTTGTTATATGCTTCGACTACAAGAGAAACCTCCGAGCCGGTCGCCAAAAGCAAAACTTCCGGCTTATCCGCACCAATCAAAACATAAGCGCCTTTGGTAAGATTATCCGCCGGCGTGTATTTGGCCTGGTCGATAACAGGCAGATTTTGCCGCGTCAGTAGCAATGCAACCGGGCCTCTGCGGTATTGCAAAATGAATTTCCACGCCGCAGCCGTCTCGTATGCGTCTGCCGGCCTGATAGTCAGCAGGTTCGGTATCGCGCGCAATGCCGCGAAATGTTCCACCGGCTGATGCGTCGGGCCATCCTCGCCGACGCCGATACTGTCGTGCGTCCAGACAAAAATCGTCGGGTAGTGCGATATTGCCGCCACCCGCACCGCGCCGCGCATATAATCGCTGAATACCAAAAACGTCCCGCCGAACGCCCGCGTCAGCCCGCTGACCGAGATGCCGTTCATAATCGCGCCCATCCCGTGCTCGCGGACGCCGAACCGCAGGTATCTCCCATCGCGTGAATTTGGCTGGAAATCCTTAACGTCTTTCCACCGTGTATTATTGGATGGTGTCAGGTCTGCGCTGCCTCCCAGTATAAACGGAAAATGCGGCATAAGCGCGTCTAACGTTTTCCCCGATGCTGAACGTGTCGCAATCGCGTTGGGCTTGCCTTCCTTCACTACGTCAAATTTGGGAAGCAGCGAATCGATATCGACCGTGTTTTTGTTCTCGATGGCGTCCTGAAATTGTTTTGCAAGTTCAGGATATGCCTCGGCGTATTTTTTGAATAACCGGCTCCACGACGCCTCCGCGCGTTTACCCCTGTCAATCGCTTTGCGTGTATATTCGAGAACCTGTTCGGGGACAAAAAACGTTTTCTCCGGGTCCCATCCGAAATTTTTCTTGGTTGCTTTAATCTCATCTTCACCGAGCGGCGAGCCGTGCGCTTCCGCCGTATCGTGTTTTGTCGGTGCGCCGAAGGCGATATGCGTGCGCAATTTTATCAGCGTCGGCTTGTCTTTCGTGCGTTTCGCTTTTTTCAGTGCCTTTTCGAATGTCACCATATCGTTGCCGTCACCCGGAACCTCAATCACATTCCACCCGTATGCCTTGTACCGTTTCGCCGTGTCCTCAGTGAACGACAATCCAGTCTCGCCGTCGATTGAAATATGATTGTCGTCATAAATTAAAATAAGATTATCCAGCGCAAGGTGCCCCGCTAATGAGCTTGTTTCTGATGATATCCCTTCTTCGAGGTCGCCGTCGCCGCAGGTTACGTAAATTTTGTAATCGATAATTGGAAATCCCTCGCGGTTGAAGTAATTGGCCGTGTACTTCTGTGCAATCGCCATACCTACCGCGTTAGAAATCCCCTGACCCAGCGGTCCTGTCGTCGCCTCAATACCAAGTTCAGGTTTGTATTCCGGATGTCCCGGCGTTTTGCTCCCCCACTGCCTGAAATTTTTCAGGTCATCTAAGGTCATATCATAGCCCGTCAGATACAGCAGTGAATAAAGCAGCATACACCCGTGCCCGCCCGAAAGTATGAATCGGTCGCGGTTGAACCACTTCGGATTGGCGGGATTGAATTTCAGATGCCGCATCCATAGAGTGTATGCCGCCGGCGCCAAACCCATCGGCATACCGGAGTGCCCCGACTTTGCCTTCTGAACCGCGTCCGCAGCCAAAAACCTTATCGTATCAATGCATAACTCATCAAGCCCTGTAACGCCTTTGACCCTTACTGCTTCACTCATCTCAATTTTCCCGCAAAAAGATTTATTGTCAAATTTCAATTACAAAACTCACCGTAGAGACCGCAAAGCACGCAGAGTTTACTTTATTTTTTCTCTGCGGTCTCAGCGTACTCGGCGGTTAACATCAACGAGCCAAAACGATAACCAAACAAGCCCGTTTTCGCAAGATTTTTGTTATGCGTCCGGTATTTGACAAATCGCCCTCCGGCGGGGATAATCGATACCGGTTTACGCGAATGGGTATGACAGATGACCGGCGAAAACAAGCCAAAATACGATGTCTCCATAATACGCCCGCAGATGATGGGTCACGATGTTCGCCTCAGAAGCAAACCCATTGACCCAGAGAAGTTGAAAACTCTCAAAAAAGCCCTTCGGGCCTTTCACACCCTCGAAACTATGGCCGCCAATATCTACAAATTCCAACTCACCAAAGCCCCATCCGAGCTTAATCGCCAGCTAATCGCCGCGATGTGCAACGAAATGACTCACCTCCAGGATTTCCAGGTCAAACTTTACGAATACGGCTTCAGACCGAGCATTCTTAGGCCCGCCTTCTGGATGGTCGGCTTCGTCTTCGGTTTTGGCTCACGCCTCCTCGGACCAAAATTCATATTAAAAACTGGTATATGGGTTGAAACCAAGGCCGTAAAACATTATGCTGAACTTCTTGAAACCGTCGATTGGGATGAACAAACAAGAAAGATGATTGAAAAGGACCAGGCCGACGAAGATGGGCATATCAACAGATGGCGAAACATGCTCCGGCCAAATCCGTTAAGGGTGTCATAAGAAAAAACAAAATCCGCAAATCGTAATTTCAGGAGTGTGAAAAATGAAACGCATTGGACGTCGCGAATTTCTTGCCGGCTCGCTCGCCGGCGCATCAGGTCTTCTGCTTGGCTCGACATTGACAGGATGCGCGTCAAAAATTTCAAAACCGGCGCAGGGCAAAACATTTGACCCCTGGGAAATCGTTTCGCTCGGCAAAACAGGCATCAAAGTCACACGCGTTGGTTTCGGCACCGGCATGAGCGGCGGACGGCACTCCTCGAATCAGGTCCGGCTCGGCAAGGAAAAATTCGAATCCCTTCTCCGCGAATCTTACGACCGCGGCTGCCGGCTGTTCGATTGCGCCGATATGTATGGTTCGCATCCCTATATCATCCCCGCACTCAAAGGCATCTCCCGCGACAAATTCACCATCGTCTCCAAACTGATGATTTGGGACCCGCCCGCCGAAGAAAAAGAAAAGCCCATGGTGACAATAGACCGTTTCCTCAAAGAATTGAACACCGACTACATCGACCTGCTCTTGCTCCATTGTATGATGGCCCCCGACTGGAACAAAACCCTGAAACCCTATATGGACGGAATGAGCAAAGCCAAGGCAAAAGGCAAAGTCCGCGCGCTCGGCGTCTCCTGCCACTCGATGGATGCTCTCAAAGTCGCCGCCGAAGAACCCTGGGTCGAATCCGTCCACACCAGAATCAATGCCACCGGTACGGATATGGATGGCTCACCCGATGAGGTTGTCCCCATTATTCGCAAAATTCACGATGCCGGCAAAGGAGTCGTCGGTATGAAACTCATTGGCCAGGGCGAATTCCGCGACGACCGCAAGTTGCGTGAACAAAGCGCCGACTTCGTCTTTAACCTCGGCTGTGTCAACGCTGTCGTTGTCGGCTTCGAATCGCTCGACGAAATAAAAGATTACGAGACAATCGTTCGCAAAACCCCGCGCAAAAATGCGTAATCCGGTTTTTGAAAATATGTAGGGTGTGCTCTGCCTGTCCTGAGCTTGTCGAAGGAGCACACCAGTTTGACTGAGGTCTCTGTGGCCAAAATCAATTTACAGCAGCCCTAATCGCTCTGCTTCTGCGTACAGGCCGTAGCGTTTCATTTTCTTAAACAGCGTCGTGCGATTTATACCAAGTGCCTGCGACGTCTCCTGCCGGTTCCATTTGTGCGCCTCGAGTGCCTGGCGGATGATATTCTTCTCCGGCTCGGCAACCGCCTCTTTCAAATTCACCGCTTTGTACTCCCCGCCCCGGCTGACCTGTTCCTGCTTGACCGACGCCGGCAAATCATCCGGCGTTATGAAACTGTTTTTGCTCAGCAGCACTGCACGCTCGATTATGTTCTCAAGTTCCCGCACGTTCCCCGGCCACGGGTATCTCTCAAGATAACCCAGCGCCTCATCGGTTATTCCCAGCTTCTTTTTGTTGTGCTGCCCGTTGTATATCTTCAAAAAATGCTTCGCCAGCAAAGGTATATCCCCGACTCTTTCCGATAATGCCGGCAGATTCACCGTCACCACGTTTATCCGGTAATACAAATCTTCCCGGAACCTCCCCTGTTTTACCTCCTCAATAAGGTTTCTGTTCGTCGCCAATATAATCCGGGCATCGACCGTAATTGTCTTGTTGCTGCCCACCGGCTCAAATTGCCTGTTTTCAAGCACTCGCAATAATTTGACCTGCAGCGCGGGCGAGGCGTTCCCGATTTCATCCAGAAAAATTGTTCCCCCGTCCGCCGCGAGAAACTTCCCCTTCTTGTTCGCTACCGCGCCGGTAAAACTGCCCTTGACGTGCCCGAACAGTTCGCTTTCCAGAAGCGTTTCAGGCAGGGCGCCGCAGCTAACTTCCACAAACGCTTCCTTGCGTCTCCCTGAGCGGTGGTGAATCGCGCGGGCCAGCATCGTCTTGCCCGTCCCCGATGGTCCCGTCATCATAATTGTAGTTTTACTGTCGGCGACTGCCTCCACAAGCTCGAATATCCGCGCCATTTTGTAATCCTGGCTGAGGATGTTATCTAAGGAGTATCGCTGTTCGAGTTGGGAGCGTAAACTGACGTTTTCGCTGATAAGCGACTGTTGTTTTATCGCGCGGGTGACCGCCAGGCGTAATTCATCGTCGTTAATCGGCTTGGTTAAATAATCGTAGGCCCCGGTCTTTATCGCCCTCACCGCGCTTTCAATGGAGCCATAGCCGGTGATGACGACGACAACGGCCTGAGGATGATTATGTCTTACTAAATCCAATAATTGAAAACCGTCGCCATCAGGCAGGTTGATTTCGGTAATGACTAATGCGTAGTCCTGCTTTTCCAACTCGGCAACGGCGTCTTTGACCGTCGCGGCGACGCCCGTTTTGAAACCCTCGGCCTTCAAAAACTCCGTGAGGCAATCACGAATTACCTTGTCGTCATCGACCACGAGAATTGTCTTTTCAGCCATCGCTTTGCCCGGCTCCATTTTTGGGCGTTCCCTGCCCGTGAATTGTTTTGAAGTTTGAGATGATTTACAATATCAATGATAATAGTTGCGTTGATTTTGTCAAGCATTGACGTTGACAAAAAGCAACATATTGGCTTTTTGGGGGTAAAAGGTGGGTTTTTTACGCTGAAATTATGGCCAAACGCCTTCAAAAACCACTACCGCCGGGCCTGTCATATACACGCAGTTGTCCTCCGTCGCCCAGTTCAATTGCAGTTGGCCGCCCGGCAGATGTGCTGTGGATGCCCGATTACATCGGCCTGTAATTGCCGCCGCAACACAGCACGCGCACGCCCCTGTTCCGCAGGCAAGCGTTATCCCGCTGCCTCGCTCCCACGTTCGCATCGCAAACTCATTTCGATTCCTGATTTGCACAAAATGCACGTTTGTTCTTTTGGGGAACAAATTGTGATTCTCAATCGCAGGCCCGATTTGCTCAAGCTGCACCGCCTCGACGTCATCGCAGAAAAATACCGCGTGAGGATTGCCCATCGATACGCACGTCATAAGCAACCTCTCTCCCACTGCCTCGATTGGATGCTCAATTACCCTTTCGCCGGCTAATTTCACGGGTATCTCTTTGGGCCTAAATCTCGGCTCGCCCATATTGACACAGACCTTCTGCGCGATTTTGCCGCGCAGGGCCAGGCCGACAGTGAGAATGCCGGCGCCGGTTTCGATTTTGAGCGACGCCGGGTATTTCATCCCGTTACCCATTGCGACAGGGCTGCGGGGTTTGGCAAGTTTATGTTCAAAGACGTATTTCGCCACGCATCGAATCCCGTTGCCGCACATCTCTGCTTCGGAACCGTCCGCGTTGAATATTCGCATTCTGGCGTCAGCTTTTTTGGAAGGGCAAATCAGAATCAGGCCATCAGACCCGACGCCAAAATGCCTGTCGCTTATCGCCCGTGCTGTTTTTGCGGGATTCGCCACGCGCTCGTGGAAGCAATCCACGAACACATAGTCATTGCCGATTCCCTGCATTTTCGTAAATTTCATTTGCTGTCTCCAACCCGCGGCGAGCTTTCTTGAGCCATCACTGTCGGTAATTATACACCGGCGGCACGCTTTAGCAAATACGGTTCTGGTCCGCACTGAGTTCTGCCGGGAGAGGCGTGCGTATTTTATGGCAGGGGGTTACGCCGAGAATTCGCGTTTGCGGGTATTAAGCTGTGCCTTGAGGCGGAGAAGTATCGATGAGTGCATTTGCGAAACCCGCGACTCCGACAAATCGAGCGTGGCGCCGATTTCCTTCATTGTCATTTCTTCGTAATAATACAAAACGACAATCAGCCGTTCGGCCCGCGTCAGGCCCTTTGTCAGGAGGTCCTTGAGGTCGCGCTTTTGTGCCTCGATAGGGGGGTCTTCGCTTTTGCGGTCCTTGATTATGTCGATTTCGCGGATGTCCTTCTCGCCTTCATCGTCGCCGTACTGGCTGTCGAGCGACACTATTCCCACCGCGTCCGCGTCCTGCTGCAATCGTTCAAAATCCGTGATGTCCATATCCATCTCTTCCGCCAGCTCTTCCTTGCGGGGCTTCCGGCCGAGATGTGCTTCCAGCGATTGCTTGGCGCGAGACAACTGGTGCGCCCTGGCCCTGACCAATCTCGGCACCCAGTCCATACTGCGAAGCTCATCAAGAATCGAGCCGCGTATGCGGGGCGAGCAGTATGTCTCGAATTTCACTCCTCTGCCGGGGTCAAACGCGTCGATTGCGTCCATCAATCCGAAGGTGCCTGAGCTGATTAGGTCGTCCAGTTCCACCTTGCCCGGCAGTTTGGTATGCAGACGTTCCGCTGTGTATCGAACAAGATAGCGGTAGTGCTCCAGCAAAAGGTTGCGGTTCTGCTCATCGCGGGTTTTATGGAAACGTTCCCAGACGCGGTTGATATCAATCTGCCCATGGTGAGCAGGGTCGGGTTGCTGATTGGTCTTCACAAGATTCCTCCTTGAATTTTGGCCAAGATTAGCCATCTCGGTTTAAGACCCCTATATAAGTCCATATTAATTCAACGCCGAGTCCTATAACAACTCGATTGTTTATTCGCCGACGATAAGTCAGCGTCAACGCCGCATATCCACATCCCTTATCGGTCTTTTCGCCGGCGACTTTAGTTAAACCTCTTTGTGTCCGCCGATTCGCCGCAGCCGATATTAATTTTTCACTTCTCAGGCCGTTCGCTGCCTCTTGCCCGATTGCGATTAATTGAAGCAACGTCCCGGACAGAATTCGTTCGTCTGTTTTTGTTTGAGCAAATCCACCGCTATCCGCTGATTGAGCGAATTTTCCAGCATTTTGATTATCTGGCACCGCAGATACTCGTCCCGGTTTTGTTCGAAAAGCATCCTTGCCTCTTCGTCGATTACCGGCGTTACCTCAAAGCTGCCGTTTGCTCCGAACTTGACATTCTCGCCGTCCTGAAGCACAAGTCGGTGGTTGCACGCGTGCTCCGCCAGCGCCTGCGCAATCAACCTCGAAAACTCATCCACCGGCAAATCCCTCGGCACAAAACCGCACGTGTGCATCGCGTTTATGTTTTGAATCAGGACTTTTTGTCTGTTCTGCGTGAAATTGATTATCTTGAGCAGAACCTCGGTGATGTTGTCCGTAGTCATTGTTGGCAGGTTCATATTTCACCTCCCTGATAACCTGCCCACATCTCGCATCGCATTTGGGCAGCTTCCCTGTTGCCTGACTTCCAACTCAGTCGAGTCGCGAAGAACGATGACCTTTTTCTCATCCCTGCACCTTTCCTTATCATCCCTGTTCCGTCTCGGCCTCTGTGCCGCAGGTCCGTTAATTATTGATTGGGCCGCCGTTTTCCTCCGGCCGCACCGTTTGCTCTTCTCTGCTTAATATCTTCCTTATCTCAAAAAGCGACTTCGTCTTCTTCATCTCCATAATCCGGCCCAATCGCTCGAAAACCGACTCGTCGTACAGCCGATGTCCGCCCTGTGTCCACTCCGCTTCCCGTATTAATCCCATCGTTGTGTAGTTGTGGATTGTTTGCCTTGAAAAGGGGGTGTACCGAACCAGGTCGCCGATTCGATACAGCTTGACGGGCACTCTGAGCATTACACCTGTTGACCTTGTTCGCATTACCAACGGTTGCTCCTCTCGGTTTTATCGCCGGCAGTGTTTAAAATAACTTTTACATTTTGTAAAATGTAAAATACATTATGTTCGGCGTCAAGGTTTTTTTGGCTTTTTTTGAAGTTTTTTTGGAATATTTTTGAATTCGCTTTCTGCCCAATCCGGTGTCCGATAATACTTAGTTTTCAATCACCGATTTGCTCTTGGCGATACCTGTTTTCCACCTTATGTATCGCGGTCAGGCAGCCGATATAGCAAACACTATTACCCGGTAAGCATATAAATACTATGGGACGACATTGCACCAAATCGAATGAACACACCGAAACCGGCGCCCCCGTTGTTTCTCTGCTTGAGCAGATAACGCCGCTGGCCCGGCAGATAAACTGCCTGGATATCGAGCGTATCGCCACAATTTGCGTCCGAAAGATTCCCAAGCTTCTCGGTGCCCGTCTCGCGTCCCTATACATTCTTGACGACGCCAGCAATATGCTCCACCTCCAGAAAAATAACCACCCGTACCTCATCAACAAAATCGTCTCGCTGAATCAGAATCCGCCTTCGCCTATGGTTATCGCCGCCAAAAGCAAAAAGCTCATTTACATCAACGACATCGACTCTCAGGCCGAGGTGGTCATAAAAAAGTCGCAAAGGCCATACGCCGACAATTATGGGACGGAAAACTGCCTTATTGCCCCTCTTTTGTGCCAGGATAAAGTTGTGGGCGTGCTGAACCTTGCGGACAAATCCGGCCCAGGGGGATTCACCAGCGATGATATTGCCTTAGTCGAGCTTGTCGGCCAGTTGGTCGGCGCGTCCATCGGCAATATCGCGATGTTCGAACGAATCCAGCACCAGGCCCGGACCGACGGCCTCACCGGTTTAGTCAACCACAGGACGTTCTATGAGGTTCTCGAAAAGGAGTTGTGGCGGTCGAAGCGATACGGCGAGCAGATTTCGCTGATTATGGTTGACGTCGATAATCTCAAGACGATAAACGACACTTTGGGCCACCGTGCCGGCGACTTCGTCATAAAGGAAGTCAGCAGCCGGATTCAGGAATCAATCCGACAGATAGATACCGCCGCAAGATATGGCGGCGATGAGTTCGCGATTATCCTTCCTAATACATCGCTCGCCGACGCGGCCGTTGTCGCCGAGCGTATGGTCGGTGTTGTTGCCAACTCACCCATTGTCTGGCGAAAAGAGGAAATTACCACCTCCATAAGCGTAGGCCTGGGCCAGTATGACGCCGAGGACACGCCTGATGATATTGCCAGCAGGAGCGACAAGGCGCTCTACGCCGCGAAACAGGCCGGCAAAAACACCTTCAAAATTTCCCAGCCACATAAGAAATAAATAAGACAGCGTACAGCGTGTAGCGTATAGCGGATACAAGAACACAAATCACAAGAACAACAAAAAGTTTGACCATCCTCCTTCGGAACCGTGTTTTTGGCCTCAAAAACGCGGAAAAACGCATAAAAACGGCTTAAAAAGAGCCCGAATTTTTGAATTTTTTTGAAAAACAGCCTCATTTTTTTCCTTTTATTGCGGTTTTTTTACCACAGATTACACAGATGACACTGATTTATTTTAGACGCAGATTAACGCTGATTTACGCTGTTTTTTTTAGCCACGGATTAACACTGTTTATGTCAGTCGGGGCGTAATCGACAAGACCTTTGCTCTAAATAAGATTTATGTGCAAGGCCATTGTCTCATCCGCCGGGCAACTACATTGCCCATAGCCAAGGGCTATTCGTAGGCTGACATAAAACACAGATTTTAAAGCCAAGCAAAAGACACGGATTTGAATCGTCGTTAGTCGTTCGTATTGCCGAAACGGGCTCGTCGCTTCCTCCTACGCTGAGGCTTCGGAGGACAGTTCGCTCCGTGTTTCGCCCTCTATTGCGGTTTTTTCATCGCGGAGAACGCAGAGATCTTTTTCGTTCGCTAGGGCAGCTAATAATCTGCTGGCAACTTCCGGCGGGAGAGGCGGGTAGGTCTCCTCAGGTATGGGCAGATTTTTAGTTGCGATTTGATTTTTTGTCTTACGGGAAGGATGATTAATCACATTCATACAGGCCTTGCGAGCAATTTCATCTTTTTCAGCGACGGTCAAACTAACCAATTTCATCGCGACCTCCGCTGAATAACGAGCGCAAATCAATTCGGATTCAGAATGGACGAGGTTCAGCAGCCGCTTAAACTCTGAGGAGAAAAATTCCTGCGCATGCCACCTGAAATAAGTCCGCCGAGTGACTTTCCACTTTTCCAAGACCTCCTGCACGGTGAGAGGGCCGGAAAACAAATCCTCAAGAACGCCTTTTTGTTTTTTTGTAAGATATTTTGATTTAAGCATGGTTATCCTCCGTTTACACGTGACCCGTGACTCGTGACTCGTTTTGTATCTCGTCGTTCGTATATAGTATGTCGTAGTTTGGATGCCGCCAAAGGCGGACAAGTCCTAAACAAGCACCAAATTACAAATGACAATTTCTAAACTAATACGAATTATCAAAGAGCAAAAAAGATGCTCCTCTATAATTGGCGCGAACTTGCGCGCTTTTGACGAAAAATCACAAAAAGAGCACAGGCGCAAAAGTGCATAAGTGCTTACGTAATAAGGAATAGAAAAAATTTTAAGAATTTTAGGATTTGTCAAAAAAGACTTGCGCGAAAATGGATAACAACTGTTTTTATCCAGAATTTAAAACGTTGCTGATAAAGAGGTTAGGGCAAAAATGGGCGTAAAAATGTCACTGTGCCATCTGTAAGTGCTTATGGAGGCAGTATTTAGTCGTTCGTATTTAGTATGTCGTATTTCGTAATTCGGATGCCGCCGGAGGCGGAAAGATTGCCCGGGGTCTCGAAAAAACCTCACCTCACATCTGGCAAACCATGTTCTTCGCAAACCTGCTTTGCTATGTTATCTGACAAATTATGGTCCCCACTTTTTTCCATCAATGCCTTATAAAGCTTATCTTTTATTTCTCTTACATATAATTCGTAATCATGAATGGCTTTTTTAATAACAATATTGCTATCAGGGACTTTCACAACAAACTCATCTTTCTTTTTCGCATATACTATAAACTTACCCTCTTCTATGCTGCCTACTTCCATCAAGTGCCGCCCGTCGGAATCAACTATCTCTTGTACCATAATACCTTTTGCACCGAGCTTAATGTTCTCTGCCGCAACGCTGATTTCTCTATACGATACATTGCCCTTTACAAACCCTTCTGGAAATCTTACAACACCACTAGACAAAATCTCCTCAGTTACCTCCTCTTTCAATTTCCCAATATCCTGCTCTTTCCGTTTTTTCTTTTTTGCTCCCCTTAATTCCGGCAGCAAATGACGCTCATTAATAAGCTCATTTACCGCCAGGGCAACATCTTCATATATATCCTTTAGCCCCAACATTTTTAATACCTGTTTTTCAAATTCTCTCCGGTCTGCCATTTTTATTTCATCATCGAAAGCCATGATGTTTCGCTCATGCAACTTATCAAAGAGTTCCAAAACCATTTTGACATCTTCCGATGAATAATTATTCTCATCGCGTAATCCTACCAGTAGCATTCCAATCTCAGGGCCATAAGTTGTCAGAAGCCCATCTCCAAGATTTATCCTACCATTAATTTCTGCGAAAAGTGATGACAGTATAGAATTCAGAAAGGCGTATCCTAAAGCTGTCTTAGATCTATCAAAGAATTCGCCCACAAATAATGTATCTCCCACTAATATATTATTTGGGTTAATTGGAGAATAATGTCTTTTGTCTATAAATCGCAAAACAAGAAAATCGGATACTTCATTTTGTGGTAGCGAATACCATAAGGCTCTTCCTTGTACGGATGGAGTATCAGGCCATCTTGTCTTATCTGTTGTTGTTTGTCGCTCCCCATGCTGGATATATTTCAGAGCCTTTGTTCCTCTAAGTTTGCTCGGGCTTTGATCGCATACAAAAACCTTTTTCTCCAAAAACTTTTCATCCACAAGAATAGAAGGCACTTCCCTTGTCGATGTTACAATCGGTTTCAAATATTCTTTCTCTATTCCCCAGTGCTTAATCTGTTCATCGGTCAAATAGAAAAATTCATTTATGCCGGTCGTAATTCCCCTCTTTAACTTTGCGACTTTATCTAACGGCACTAATTTATCAGCGCATTTCTCCAATATCTCAAAATAAATATCAGGCCCGTGAAGATATTTTCCCCATTTCAATGTTTCCTTTGTATCCTCTACCTGTGTCCTCAAATTTTCCTGTCGAATTAAACGGACTCTTACATCTTCATCTTCATACGAAATAAACTCCGGCTCCTGAACATATTTCGCCCTTATCGGGTCAAACTTCTTAAAACCATCTTTTATTCCCGCATTCCATTTTTCCGGCAACTCCTCCATTCTTTCAACAAACGCATCCAGCCGATTCCATCTTGTCTGTGAATCCATCAAAGCATCATGCGGAAATAGATCTCTTAATGGCTTTTTAACTTTTACAAATCGGACGAAATTATTTTGTTTTTCTTCTTTATTCTCGCACCGTTCCAATATCGTAAATACCGTATTAACCGCCGACTGTTCAAACCACGGTTCACACCGGCTTTCAAAAATTCCTATTACTTTGAATTTATTAAGGAAAAACCTCTGCAATTCATAACCATAGGCGACATCCAACCATGAATTGCTTGTAATAAATCCCATCCTTCCGCCCGCCTTTAAATGCGCCGCTGCATGAAAGAACATATAAGCATAAATATCTGCCTGTCCTGATAATTGCAGATTATGCTGTGCTTTTTGCTTTGCCCCAGAAACTTTATCAGCAAAAAGATGTGGATATTCCTTTGCCCAACTGTCGAACAAAACCTCCTCGAGTTTTTTCTTGTAGCCCTTGTTGGTCTTCTCTATTAACTCCTGTCTTATAAAAGGGAAATTCCCAACCAGCGCATCGAATTTCGGTATTGTGACCTTAATCCGTTCCCCCGTTTTAAATGTTTTTTTCGGCGGCGGAAATTCAAACTCCTCTCCGGGCATTACTTCAAAAAAATCACGTGATAATACACGGGGGAAATTTAAATAATCAGTTAAATCCTGACGGTATAAGTTTATCGTTGCAAGTTCTGCCGGAAATCCCGCTATATCAAAGCCCCAAATTCTGCTGAGTAATTCATGATGCGCCTCTCTTTTTGCTCCAAGATGCCGCAATCGATTGTAACCTCTAATCAAAAAAGTTCCGGTCCCGCATGTAGGGTCCATTATAAAATCGTTTTCGCTATGAATGCAAAATGAAGTTATTAGATCGACCAGATTATCCGGAGTAAAATACTGGCCCAAAGTATGCCTTGCTTCCTCCGGCACTAATTTCTCAAATACGTGACCTATCACATCTAACTGCATTAATTCAAAACTCCAGTGAGAAAGATTGCCTGTGAGGTCGATGATTAACTTTGCAGTATCTTCCGATAACTCTACTTCATCCGTGATATCCTTCTCAAATATCGCCTGATAATCCACCTCCAGCGCAAGTTCAAAAAGCTGTCTCATCCTTTTCATCGCAGACCGCCAATTATCTCCTCCAAATTCAAGTTTCGGCAGATTTACGTTTTGTTTGCGAAGGGTCAGGTAAAATAAAACTTTTGCAATTATCTTGTATGCGATCTGTTGAGAAAGTGTTTCCCAGTATTCTTGGTCATATTTATTGACTCCTTGTTTTGCTGCCCAAGCAGCAAGCCGCTTATCGAATGCCCTATTTCCCCTTGCCTTCTTCAAATCCCCTGCAATAGTCCCAGCTATCTTTTCTGCTGCATTCCCCACCAACCCGACAAATATGGTCGTATCTGTCGCCGGAAGATTTATTTTCTCATCTTCATGTAGTTTTGCCAAATCAAGCAAAAGTCGGTTACACGTTATTTGAAGAATCTCTGCTTTATCTTTGTTTCTGATATCGTTTACATCAGTTATTCGAGTATCTGGCCCAAACTCACGAACTTTATCTCCCTCTTGTACTGTTATTCGGGTCTTTTCCGGCGTTCTCCAGATAATCGCCGTTTGCATATTCCAAGTAACAAAATACTTTGCCTCAAGCGTTTGGGCCTTCTTTACTGCTTTGTTGAGAAGAATTGTACCTCTGACATTTGTTGTTGGTGTTTTTAATTCCCATCCACAGAATGGCCGCCGACACTCAAAATCTAATGTCAATAGAACATCCGGAAACTTAACCTTCTCCATTCCATATAAACCTGAATCTTGCGTTGCATTCTCAAATGGCAGTCCTCCTTGAGAAATTCGTTCCTTAATCCATGCAATTACCTGCCCCTGAAACTCACGCTCATTTGCTTTTGTTTTCGCCATTGCCAATCTCTGACTGAACGATTGGCGAGAAATGAAGAAGTGCGCAATAAAAAGGGCACCGCTACATCATGCCCTATCGAGGCCCGCGACGGCCTACCAAAGACACGCAAGCAGTGCCCCAGACGGGGCACTGACTTCCATGCGTCCTTTGGTTTTTGAAATGTCGCGGTTTCGATAGGAGCGCCAAAAAGTTCAGTGAACTTTCAAATTAATTGTCATATAGGCCGATTAGGCCTTCACAAAAACAAAACCCTTATCTTTATTTTCCGTGCAATCTGTGGTTAAACTTCCGACGCCACAATACCGCAAGGAGTGTCTTACGTCAATAAACGGTTTTGGCCTGCCGGAAGGCAAACCCGGCAATAAAAGCAAGGATTTTAAGTTCGCCGAAACAAAGTGTATAATGGCCCTTATGCTTGAATATTATGTATATATACTGGCGAGCACGAAGAACGGGACGCTGTATGTCGGAATGACAGAGGATATAGGGAAGAGGGTGGTAAGGCACAAGGGGCGGCAAGCCAACGAGTTCACAGCGAAATATGACGTACTAAAACTTGTGTATTATGAAAAGCACAAAAGTTTGGAAGAAGCGGTCAAACGGGAAAAGCAACTGAAGAGGTGGCGGCGACAGTGGAAGATGAAACTGATTGAAAAAGATAACGCTGAATGGCAAGATTTACTTGGTGAAGTTATAAATACTGGGTCCCCTGCTGCGAGACCAAGGTAGCGACTTCTCGGGGAGAGCCGGGGGGATAAGGAAAACTGCGATTCGATTTAATTAAGGTCGGCAGCGCTGCGCGAGAAAGTAGAGAGTTGATAGTAGAAAGGTGAAAAGGTATAATTGGGTTAGTAGCGTATAGCGGGTAGCGGGTAGCGTATAGTCAGGATATTGGCGAGGAACGGATATGTCAGGACATTCGCATTGGTCAACTATAAAGCACAAGAAGGCGTCGGCGGACGCGAAACGCGGCAAATCGTGGAGCAAGGTTGCGCGAATGATAATCATGGCGGCCAGAAAGGGCGGAGGGGACCCGAACTCGAACCTGTCGCTGCGATACGCGATAGACAAGGCCAAGTCGGTCAGTATGCCGAAGGACACGATAGATAAGGCGATAAAGAAGGCGACCGTCGGGGCCGACGGGGTCCATTTCGAGGAGATGATTTATGAGGGCTATGGCCCGAAGGGCGTTGCGGTAATGGTGGACGTTCTGACGGACAATCGTGCCCGCACCGCGTCGGAGATAAAGAAGATGTTCGAACGTCATGGCGGGGCGCTCGGCGCGACCGGATGCGTTGGGTGGATGTTCCACAAGAAGGGGCTGATAACGGTCAGGACGGAGGCGGTGAAAGAGGACGATTTGATGGAGATAGCGTTGGGCGCCGGTGCGGAGGATATGCGGAACGTTGGGGGGATTTATGAGATAACCTGTTTGCCTGCGGCTTTTGAGGGGTTAAAGAAGGCGCTGGAGGCGAAGTCGATACCGATGGAGGTGGCGGAGGTTTCGATGGTGCCGACGAGCGAGATTCCGATAAGCGACTCGGAGACGGCGAGGAAGATAGTGGCGTTGATGGATGAGTTCGAGGACCACGAGGACGTTCAGAACGCATACGCCAACTTCAACATCCCGGAGGATATAATGGCGAAAGTTTTGTCGTAATTTTGCCGGGGTTAGCGTGGAGGTTTTTGTTCGAGGTCATTTATTCGCTGGGTTGCGAAGAAATATTTATCCTCATCGAGCCGGCTGACGGCTTTCCTGCCCGGATACATCAGCTTGAACTGTTCGCGGAAACCATCTTCAATCTGCACAGCTATTTTGTAATTTTGCAGGGCAAAATCCGTCTGGCCAAGGTCTTCGGCGATTTGGGCGAGGCGGAGGCGCAGGTCGGCGTCGCCGGGGTAAAGCGAGACGGCGATGGAGGCGCTTTCGATGGCCTTATTTAGCCATGAGTTGTTTTGGTCGGACTGCAAGCGTGTGTAGAGAAAATACATTTCGGCGAGCGCGTCAAAATTTTTGTAATCCTGGGGATTTCTCTGTGCGGCGGTAAAGAGTGCCTGTTCGGCGTTATTGAGTATCTGCTCTTTTTGTGCATCGGAGCGAAAGAAGTTCTGGATGTATAGCCGGCCATTCATAGCCGGTGCGTCGGGGCTGAGAGGGTCGTCATCTGTGGCGGCGTCGAGGAAGTTGTGGGCAAGCTGGGCCTGACCGAGTTCCACAGGAGGGCGGGACGCGGCGATTTCGGCGGTGCTTTTCGCGACGGGAATAAGGGCGTAGTTGAAATATGCGAAACCGATTACCAGGGTAACAATAACAGCGGCGGTTTTCAGCCACAGGGGCGAGAAAATCGCAGATTTATGCCGATTTTGAGTTTGTGTATTTAGAGCGATAAGGCAGGCCAGCGCGGCGAAAAAGGCGGTGAGGATGCCCGGCTCGAAAATGGCGAAGTCGATGAGGTTGTGAATTATGACGCCGAGGATGCCGCAAAAGAGGGCGGCGGCGGTGAGGCGTGTGTTTTGCAGGTTGTATTCTTTTGGAGAGGTTTGCAGGGTTTTTACGAACAGAGCGAAGCCGACGGCGAATGCAGCGGCGGGGGCCATGTAGGCAGTAAACAGGACGTATAGTTTTTCATCGAAAGTTTCCGCGGTGTTCTGGGGCAATATGAAAGGGCGAAGAATGATAATGACCATCGCGGTGATGATGGCGCAGAGGGTGGCGAAGTTTGCGAACCTGCGGTTTGGCGGGGTTTCGAGGGTTTTAGGGTCGGCCAATGATGTTCGCCAAAGTGGCGAGAGAATGATTATGAGAAAGCCGAGGAGGGCGAGCGGGCCGAACTGTGTGAGGATGCTGAGGACGAAGCAGTGCGGGTCGGAGACGGTTTCGGGAGCGGAGGAAGGTTTATATTGAGGATAAAAGGACGAGAAGTTTCCGCCGCCTACGCCGGTGAGGTGGTGGTCGAGGAACATTTTGGCGGAGGCATGCCAGTATTGCCAACGGACGAGCATAGAGTTTCCGCCTGGGAGCCGGTCGAATTTGAGGCCGAACCAGGCGACGAGCGGGACAAGGGCGATAGCGCCGATGACGCAGGCGGCGAGGATGATATTTTTGGATAGTTTAGGCCTGGTGCTGCGCAAGAGAAAAGCGAATATTGCGACGGCGATGAGAAAGGCGGAGATGGCGCCTTTGCTGCGGGTTATGAACAGACCGAAAAGGACGACGGCGAGGACAAGGGCGGCGAGGGCGCGGTTGCCGGAAAGATTTGGGAAAGATTTACGATTTTTAAGCAGCTCGGCCAATAGGGCGATGGCGGCGAAGGATGTAAGAATGGCGAATGAACCCGCGGAGTTACCCGTAGTGAAAAAGGAGCGGACATCTTTGGAATAGAGGCGGTGTTCGAGGAGGATATTATTGAAGGAATTTTTCTCGATGCCGAGCTGCTGGAGCATAGCGTCGGGGTCGTCCTGGTACTGCTGAATGAGGAGGTCGTTTTCGATGAAGAACTGGTCGGCGGACTGGAAGGCGGCGACGAAACCGAGAGAGGCGAGGGTAATGAGGAGGATTTTAATTTTGGCTTGGGAGTCAAGAAGATGTGCGAGCATTACCGCCATAAGGATGGGGGCCATCAGGGTTACGGCAGAGGTGATTGCGGCGCGTTTGTTGGCGGCGTAGAAAGTGGCGAGTATCAACCCCGTGAGGAGTATTGCCAGTCCTGTACCCATCGCCGTAATTTTGAATGGGGGTCGTCCGCTGAAAAGTTTGGCAAGGCACCAGAAAAGGAAAGCGAAAATAAGCGTCCCCGAAACGCACAGGGAAAAGACGGTGTCGTTAATGACAGATTGTATTGGCGAAGGCCGGAGGGCAGGGGCTTCGGAACTGGTGGCACGGATAGCGATGACAACAATGCAGCATACGAAGAGAATATTTTCAAACAGCAATACGGTCTTGCTCTTTGAGTTGTCGGTTTTGGTTTCGGGGTTTGTCATTCCGCCTCCGGCGGGTAAATTTTGGCGGTTGTTTCCAGTATGGCGATAATTAACAGGACCATAATGGTTTGAACGAAGATAAGTATAGCACCGGCGAGGTTGACCTGGTAGAGAAAAGTTGCGCCGATGCCTGTGGTGAGGGTGGCAAGATAGAGAGTCAGGACGGTCTGGGTGTCGGTGAGGCCGAGTTTTCGCAGGCGGTGAGAGAAATGCTGAGTGTCGCCGACGAATGGGGATTTTCCCTGGCTTAGCCGAAGGGCGGTTACTGTGATAAAATCATAGAGGGGAACGGCCATTGAGATGAGGGGGATTAGGACGGGATACCAGGCGCCTGAAGCGGCCTGATGATAATAAGTTGTTCTAAGGGAGATAACGGCGAGGAGAAAACCGAGAGGCAGTGAACCGGCGTCACCCATAAAGATTTTGGCTGGCGGGAAATTGAAGACGAGGAAACCGAGAAGTGTTCCGATGAAGAGCAGGGCAAGTGCGCCGATGAACACCTGACCGCTGAGGGCGGCGGCGGTGAAAAGAATCGCGGCGACTATTGAGGCGATGCCTGCTGCGGCGCCATCCATATTGTCGAGGAAATTGAATACGTTGATAATGAGGACAATCCAGACGGTGGAGAGCATTGATGTGATGAGTTTGCTGTGGATGAAAAATTCGAGGCGGATATTGGCGGCAAAAGCGGCAACGAAGGCGATGGCGAACTGAACTATGAGCTTGAAGTATGGGCCGAGGCGTTTTTTGTCGTCCCAGAGGCCGAGGACAAACAGAGCCAAGATACAGCAAATGACGATGGTGAGCTGGTTTGTTCTGCCGATGAAGCCGGGGGCGTGAATGGCGGCGGATTTGTCGAGGGCAAGTCGGCCCGGCTCGACGAGGAGTTTTACGATGAGGATTCCCGCGATGAGGAATGAGAGAATGGTTGCTACGATGGCAATGCCGCCGCCGAGGGCGATTGTTGAGCGGTGGTATCTGTCTTCCGTGGGGCGGGCGACGAAGCCGACGCGCGTGGTGAGATTTTCGACAAGCCAGGTCAGAACAGCAGATGCTGCGAATGACGCTACGAACAGGATTATTGCCAGGTACGTCAGTGTCACGTTTTCAATTGCTCCAGTAAACGGGTTCGGACTTTGGTGAAGAAATCCTGGTAATGCGGCTCTTTGTAGTCAGGGTAGGTGTAAACGAAATGTCGCCAGTTGCCTTTTTCATAAATGAGCGTTACCTCGGCGAACATTTTATTGCCGATGTATATGCGATGCGAGAAGTTTTTTGTTGTGGCCAGGACGAGTTTTGATGGTTCGATAATTCCCGGGTCGAGGTTGACGGGTCGTGGAAGGGGCAGTTTCAGTGAGCCGGCGAGTTTTTGTTCGAGTTTGTTGGTGGCGTGTTTGATTTTGGCGAGTTTGCCGGGGTCGATGAGTTTTTCGAGCGTGACAAATTGGCGCAGGGCGTTGGGGCCGATTTCTTCTTTGTAATAATCGGTCTGGGTGAAGGGCCAGACGTTGCTTGTGAGGTCAATTACACCAAAGGATTTACTTATGGTCTTGACGGCTGCGGCAAGGGAGGTTTCATTCGCGGCGAGGATGCCGATTATCAATTTGACGGGTTGAGGGTTTTTGAGTTCCCACATTGCTAATAATACAGAGAAGTTCTTATTTTTTTACAACACATTACCTTGAGTAGCCTTCTTAAGGCCTATAAAACATATAATTCCTTCAGGAGTTTCGGCCAAAAGACCTATGCAAACCGTAACGGACGGAGAAATATTATTTTCTGAGCGTTTTATGCCAGGAATAGTGAAGGCACAATATTCATTAGGCTGCCGCCGCGGTATACTCACAGTATTATTTCCAAATTCGCGTTCTTGGCCTTCAAATTGATCATAAATGTTTGGAAGCTTAAATGAAATTAGCTGGTCTGATATCTCTGCTTTGGCATTTGCCCAATCGATTTTCCAATTCTCCTGTAAACGGCCTCTTTTCGATCTTACTATCTCATTTTTTATGGTTATAGCAAATAACACGTAGCCGATGTCATATTTTTGAAGTAATTGTTCATGTTTCATTAGCCCAAATTCATCGATGAGTGATTCTAATTTTTTATTGTTTTCTAAAAGCGTCTCGATTGTGTTGTTATCGACGTCTTTATAAACAACTGTGACCGGACTATTTGAACCTTTCGTAACAATTGAAGGCGAGGAATTACCAATTGTTCGAGATTCTATATTGGTCTTTTCGCTTGCGGTAGAATTAGAGTATCGCCAAATACCAATAATGATGCCTATTATCGCTATGACGGTGGTAATTATCCACTTGGGATCCTTCCACCATTTATGTTGGTCACGTTTTTCAGTAGGCAGACGCTTCATTTTCAAACTTGCAGTTTTGAGTTATGAGTGTTGAGTTTTGAGTTATTGTTATGCGTTTAGTTTTCGTTTCAAAGAGTTCACCAATTCGACGGTTTTGGCGACGGCGGTATCGACTGGGATGAGGGTTGGTTTCGGCTCGGTGCGGAGCTTGAGTTCGACGTTGCCGGTGGCGAGGGCCTTTTTGCCGACGGTGATTCGGACGGGGATGCCAATCAAATCGGCGTCTTTGAATTTCACGCCCGCGCGTTCGTCGCGGTCATCCAATAAAACCTCGATACCTTTGTCTTTCAGTTCGTTGTAAATCTTCTCGCCGGCCCCGACGACTTCGGCGTCATCCTGATTGACCGATACGATGATGACTTCGAAGGGGGCGATGCTGATGGGGAAGATTATGCCGTTGTCGTCGTTGGCGGCTTCGATGGCGGAGGCGACGATGCGGTTGATGCCTATGCCGTAGCAGCCCATCAGGCAGGGGTTTTCCTTGCCGGAGTCGTCTAAGAAGTTGCAACCCAGTTTCGATGAGTATTTGGTGCCGAGTTTGAAGACCTGGCCGACTTCGATGCCGTGCTTGAAGAGGAGTTTTTTCCCGTTGTTGGTGTCGCCTTTGATGGCATTGCGAATATCCGCGACGATGATATTATCGCCTGTGAGAGGGAAGTCTCTGCCGGGGACGATATTTTTAACGTGGTAATCGGTTTTATTTGCGCCGGTAACACCGATTGCCATAGCGGCGACGGCGTGGTCGACAACAAACTTTGTGATAGGGCCCTTGAGATTCATAGGGCCAGCAAAACCCACCTTAGCACCTGTTATTTTTTCTATAATGTTTTGCTGGTCACATAAACCGATGTGATGACCACCCAGAACCTGAGTCAATTTTTCCTCGTTCACTACGTGGTCACCACGAACAAGGACGGCATAGAGACCATAAAACTTTGCCTTCCCAACTGTTGGCATTTGCCCGCCATGTGTGGCCATGTATTCGCCGACTTCTTTTTGGAGGTCTTCAGTTGTGAAGGTAGTGTATATGAGTGTTTTTATCATTTCTTCTGGTTTGGTTTTGAGGAATGCACATACGGCGTCGATTGAGCCGACGTTGGGCGTGTGGATTTCTTCAGGTTTGGGGAGGTTTTCTTGGTTCACAGGAACCCCCAGGCGGGCCTGGGGGCTAACCAAAGGGTCAACGGCGGCTTTTTCGATGTTTGCGGCATAACTTCCGTCTTCGGTATAGACAATGACGTCTTCGCCTGATGGGCAGGGGATGGTGAACTGATGAGAGTCCGCCACACCGACGGCGGACAAGCCGGACCTGCCCATTTCGCCTGATTCGGCTTCGACGATAACATAGTCGAGGCCGCAGCGTTTGAAGATGCGCTTATAGGTCTCGTACATATTCCAGTATTCTTTATCGAGGCATTCGAGGGTTGCGTGGAAGCTGTAGGAATCCTTCATAATGAATTCCCGACTGCGCAGGACGCCGAAGCGGGGGCGGAATTCGTCGCGGAATTTGAAGCTGATTTGGTAGAGGTTAATGGGCAGTTGCTTATAGGATTTTATTTCGCCCGCGGCGACGCTTGTAACGACCTCTTCGGCGGTCGGGGCAAGCACGTTTTGCCTGCCGTGACGGTCCTGAAAATGGGCCATAGTGGGGCCATAATCGACGTCCCGGCCCGTCTGCTGCCAAAGCTCGATGGGTTGGACGGAGGGCATAAGGATTTCCTGTGCGCCGGCCTTGTTCATTTCGTCGCGGACGATGCCGATTACCTTGAGCAGGCATCGCCAGCCCAGAGGCAGATAGGTATATGTGCCGCTGGCTAATTTACGCATAAGCCCGGCACGCAGCATAAGTTTGTGACTTGGTATTTCAGCGTCGGCGGGGGCTTCCTTGACCGTCGGTATCAACATTTTACTGTATCGCATAATAGACCCAAGACCAAAGACATAAGACCTGATCCGCCTCCCGTAAGGGACGCCAAACGGTGCGCGGCGGACAGATATCAAAGCATCGATTGCGGTTTATAATGCAAAAACCCCGTTGTTGCAAGGGTAAAACGCATTGGGCCTGCGGTAACAAGGAAAGAGCATTTCAGTATTGATACTGACATTTGTTGTTGTTTTTTGGTTAGCGATTTGGTATATTTGTAGAATATGAGGTTATCGTGCCGCCAGAGGACATTGCCTGACAAGATGAGCAAATGGAGACGCCCGAAAGGGGCAAAAAGGAGATTGTATTGATGAAGACCCGCACTAATTCGAAAAAGAATATCCCTGGTTTTACATTAGTTGAGCTACTGGTGGTGATAGCTATAATAGCGTTGCTAATGGCTGTTTTGCTGCCGGCTTTGAACAAGGCCAGGGCCCAGGCGAAACGGATTGTGTGTTTGAACGGTCTGAAGCAGCTTGTTACGGCCTGGATGACATACGCGGATAACTCCGACAGCAAACTTGTTAACGGCGGACAAGCTCCGTCTAATACTGCCCCCGTGGTGACGGAGACATATTGGTGCACGAGTTTACACACAGCGGCCGATCCTGGATATGACTGGAACTGGGATGCGGCGGACTGTACGGCTGGCACGCCGGTGTTGACATACGAACAGAGGGTAGAGAAGCTAAAGAAGGGCGCTCTTTATAGATATTGCGAGAACTTAAAGGTTTACCGCTGCCTGGAGGGCGCTAAAGATATGCACCGGACGTATGTTATGCCCACTTCTATGAACGCGTGGTGGCAAGGTGGCGGATCAGACGATTATCCTATCGGTAAAGTGGCAAAGAGATTGGGGCAGATTAAAAGCTCAAAAGATAGGGTTGTATTTTTTGAGGAGAGGCAGATATCCCCCGATGCCTTCCAGTTTCCATACAGGATTATATCCAGTAATAATCTCTGCGATGCTCCAAACGTTATGCATGGCAGCGGTGGTAATTTCGGTTTTGCCGACGGTCATGCTGAATACCATCAATACGAATGTGCAGCGACGATTCAATGGTGCATAATAGGCCCGTCATACAATGCCACGGTAGCGGCAGATACCTGCTTTAACTCTGTTTCGCCGCCCAAAGACCGTGTATGGTTACGGAAAGCGACATGGGGCGATTAGCCGTAAGATAAGCGACTTTTGAATCAGCAGTTAAAGGGCATATACCTTGATTGGTATATGCCCTGTTCTTTGGGGTTGATTATGGGTAGGGTGATAATCGGAGCCGGGTTAGTCGGTTGTGGTCAACCGATTGGCTACAGAGGCAAAAAAATATTGAAGAAAAACAAGGGGCTTGCCCGGCTTAGCTTTAGCGACCTGTCCTCCGAAGCCCTTCAGGGGCGAAGGATGGAAGGAGGATTTACATTGGTCGAGCTTTTGGTCGTTATCGCGATAATCGCGTTATTAATGGCTGTTTTGCTGCCGGCCCTGACCAAGGCCAGAAGAGTAACGAAGCGCGTCGTTTGTATGAGCAATATGAAGCAGCTTTTGGCGGCGTGGATGTCATACGCTGAACAAAACGACGGCAAACTCGTCAACGGCGGGCAAGGGACGGGTAACAGTCCGTTTCCGACAGAACCGTATTGGTGCACGTCTTTTCACAATCCGCCCGATGACGGCGGTTATGACTGGAACCTCGGCGTTATAGATGGAGTGGATTATTATACATGGGGTATGACATCTTATACGTCATTGACATATGAACAGAGGGTAGAAAAACTGAAGAAAGGCGCTCTTTACCGGTATGCCCCCAATCCAAAGGTTTACCGTTGCCCGGAGGCTATGAAAATTGTTCACCGGACGTATGTTATGCCACCCTCTATGAATGCACACAGCAGCGGAATTACTGAAGGGCAGGTCTTTAAGAGAACAGGTGAGATTAAAAAGTTCTCCCAGAAGCTGGTGTTTATAGAAGAAAAAATCATGACGCCGGATGCTATGCAGATACGTGCCAACTCGCCTGAATGGGAACAATATCCCGACTGGCCCGGTTTAATGCATGAGAAAGGAACGACTATCGGAATGGCCGACGGGCACTGTGAATACTGGAGATGGCAATGTCAGGAGACAATTGCTTTAGCCGCATTGATCGGGTTGCCGCCAAATATTTCGACTTATACCAATCCATCCTGTAAGAAAGATATCATCAGAGTGCAGTTGGCTGTATGGGGTGATTCGCTTAAATACGACCTGAGTCCGTACCGTGCGGACATGCCGTAATTTTAGGGGCGGGTGTTTAGCGCAATAGTTTGACAATCATTTGAAATTATAAACAAGGGGCATATATCGTGAGAGTGATATACGCCATGTTTTTTTTGGTTGATTATGGGAGGGGGAGGATTGATAATCTGTCAGCGTGTAGCGTATGGCGTATAGCGTATAGCAAGAAAGGAGTATCCGCAAAAAGCGGATAAGAGAGAGATGGCACACAGGTTTATCAGTGAGATAGCACCGGGCGAGGTGATTGACGATATTTATCTCGTGAAGGAGCCAATATTGCGGAGCACGTCGCGGGGTGATTTGTATATCGCGATGTTCCTTTGCGACAAGACGGGCCAGTTAAACGGCCGGATATGGCAGGCAAGCGAGGCGATGTATGGCGAACTGCCCAAGCCGGGGTTCGTGCGGATAAAGGGGAGGAGCGAGGTATATCAGAATTCGCTGCAGGTGGTTGTGAATAATATCAGCGTGATAGATTCGAGCAAGGTGAACATAGAGGAATATCTCGCTCACACGGACAAAGACGTGGACAAGATGCTCGCGGAGGCGAAGCGGATTGTCGGCGGGGTGAAAAATAAGCAGTTGAAAGCGATTGTGGATGAGTTTTTGGCGGACGAGAAGCTGATGAAGAGTTTTTGCCGTTGTCCGGGCGGTATGTCGATGCACCACGATTGCATCGGGGGGCTTTTGGAGCATACGTGGAATATGCTGAGGGTGGCGGGGGCGATACTGCCCTTGTATCCGGAGGTACAGGCGGATTTGGTGCTGGCGGGGATTTTTATTCACGATATGGGTAAGACCGAGGAGCTTACCTACGACACGGCTTTTTCATACACGGATTCAGGGCAGCTCATCGGGCACATAACCAAGACGATTATTATGCTGCACAAAAAGGCGGACGCATTGGTGGCCAAAGGCGTGCAGATTGACGCAGCGATTTTAGATGCGCTGGGGCATATCATTTTGTCGCATCACGGGGAATATGAGTTTGGCTCGCCGAAGCTGCCCGCTACGGCCGAGGCGTTTATGGTCTGCTATATCGATGACTTAGACGCCAAAATGAACCAGGTTACGCGATTGATTGAGGATGAGCCGGGCGATTCCAACTGGACGGGCTGGCAAAAACCGCTGGAAACAAAGTTGTATCGCAGACGGATTGAGTAGCGACGACAACTACAAAATCACGTAAGCCGTTTGCCTACAAGAGGATACAATAGATGGTTTTTTTATTTTAACAGGACGAATTTTCTTTACATTTGAACACTGGGGCGTGTAGAATTCCTATTCATAGTATAAGTGGTGACATCCCTGTTTGCATATCGGCTTTAGCATGTTAATTGGGTAGTCGTTGGGAAATAAAAAGACAAACATCCAACATTAATAATTTAATTTAGGAGGCACAAAAAATGAACTGGAGCGAACTCATAGCAGACCCGGTACGCCAAATGCTGACGAGGATACTGGCCTATATTCCAATCCTGTTTGGCGCGTTAGTAATCCTGATAGTGGGCTGGATTGTGGCCAAGTTAATCAGACGAGCAGTTGACTGGCTGCTTAAGGCAGTACGCTTCGATGTGATGGCGGACAAAGCGGGCATATCAGAAGTTCTCAGGAAAGGCGATTTGAAGATTACCGCCCGGGAGGTCGTAAGCGGCCTGGTTTACTGGCTGATTATCATTATGGTTTTAGTGATGACAGTTGATGCACTGGGGCTGCCAAAGGCATCGGATGTTCTTACAAGCTTATTCGCTTATGTTCCCAAGGTGATAGCGGCCCTGCTCGTTCTGGTGGTTGCGATGTTTCTGGCCAGTTTTGTATCGGAAATAGTTCGCACGGCTTGCGGCAATGCTAAACTGCCCAGTCCTGGAATAATTGCCGGCGTAAGTCGATGGGCGATTATAATCTTCGCGGTGACTATTGCGATGGAAGAGCTTGGTATCGCACCGCTTCTGGTGGGTACTGCCTTCAATATTATCCTCGGCGGCATCGTCCTTGCACTGGCGCTTGCCTTTGGATTAGGCGGTAAGGATGCCGCGGCAAGGTATCTTGAGGAATTAAGGCAAAAACGCTCCGGGAAATAATGAAGAGTTAACCTGTCCCGGTAATGAAAAACTGTTTCGAGTCGGCATAGAAAACGAAATCACAGGTGGTGCGCCTCTGGTGTGCCTGAGAGAAGATCTGTAAATAATCTAAAACAGGGGACAGGATGGTCATCTGCGAAATTTATGAAAGGGAAATCAAAGTGGACAAAAAACAAATCTTCTTAATAGCTCTGTTGTTGGGAACATGTTTAGTTGTCGGCGGTTGTATTGTTGCTGCAGTCGGTGGAGCAGGTACCGCGGCATATGTAATGGGCGATTTAAAGGGCGCAGAGGCCAAAGATATTGGCACTGTTTACAAAGCGGCTGAAAAAGCAGTAGAGCGGCTCAATTTTAATATAACAGAAAAAAACCTGGACAAACTGTCCGGCAGGATAATCGCACGTGACTCGCAAGACAAGAAAGTAACAATAAAAATCAGAGCAACATCTGAAAATACGACAGAAGTATCTATTCGGATTGGTTTCTTCGGCGATCAAACAAAAGCGATGCTGATTTATCAAAAAATACAAGAAAACCTTAAATAGCCGTGGTTTTGGTCCGTCAGGTGGCTTGGCTGTTTGCGTTTAACGCTAAACCAAAACAAGAAAAGGATACTTATTATGCTTTACACCATCGCTGTTGTTTTGATTATATTGTGGCTCCTGGGGTTAGTGACTTCCAACACCATGAACGGTTTCATTCACGTGCTTCTGGTGATCGCCATCGTGGTCATCTTGGTTAGGATCATCAGCGGACGAAAACCCATGTGACCATTTCGTAGAGCCAGGTATGAAAATCAGAAGGAGATTATTTCTATGAACAAAGTAGTATCGCTCGTAATTCTTGCCGCAGGTATCGTTCTTGTGGTCATTGGCGTTGCCGCGACAAAGTCATTCAGTTCTGACATTTCCCGATTTTTCACCGGTTCGCCTACCGACAAGGCGATATGGATGCTGATTGGCGGCGTTGTTGCGATCGTTATCGGGCTGGCTGGTTTGTCGCGTGGTCAACCTAAATGAAGCATGAAGGATTAGGTTTGAAATAGTTTTTTTGGCAAAACTGGAAAGCTGCGGATTGGTTGAGGCCGCAGCTTTTGTTTTGCGCGTGGAGGGGGTATAATCGGCGGATATGGCAAATGAGCAGGTGAAAATCTATACCGTCAGCCAGTTAACGATGCTGATAAAGACGACGTTGGAGAACGGTCTGCCGGGTCGATTAACGGTGAGGGGTGAGATAAGCGACTGGAGACCGCATTCGAGCGGGCACTGCTATTTTTCACTCAAGGATGATGGTGCGGTATTGCCCTGCGTGATGTGGGGGAGCAGTTTTAAGAAGGTGAAGTTCAAGCCGGAGAACGGTCTGGCGATATTCGGGACGGGGAGCATTGGCGTTTACGAGCCACAGGGTAAGTATCAGTTTTATGTTGAGAGGATGGAGCCGGCGGGGGTGGGTGCGCTGCAATTGGCGTTCGAGCAATTAGTCAAACGCTTAGCGGCGCAGGGGTTGTTCGACGAAGCGCATAAAAAGCCGCTGCCGAAGTATCCGCGGCGGATAGGGGTCCTCACGAGCGAATCGGGGGCGGCGATTGATGATATCAGGAAAAGCATTTTTGACCGCTGGCCCTGCGTGTTGTGTTTTTACCCGGTGCCTGTGCAGGGTGAAGGGGCGGCTGAAAAAATAGCGTCGGCGATAAGGGACGTCAATCGCCGAAACGATAAGTTCAAACTCGATATTTTGATTGTGGGCCGAGGAGGCGGGTCGCTGGAGGATTTGTGGGCGTTTAACGAGGAGGTATTGGCGCGGGCGATTTACGATTCGAAGATACCGATAATCAGCGCGGTAGGCCACGAGATTGATACGACGATAGCGGATTTGGTGGCCGACGCCCGGGCATCGACGCCGACGAAGGCGGGGGTGGTTGCGGTGCCGGACGCGAGAGAGGTGCTGGAAAAGTTGTTGGTGGCCCAAAGTCGGCTGACGGGTGATATAAAATCGGTTATCGAGCTTGCGGAACAAAGATTGCAGACGATATGCGCGAGCGCCGCGTTTCGGAATCCGCTTTTGCAGGTGCGGAACCGTCAGCAGCAACTGGATGATATGGGTGGCAACCTCGAAGAATTGATTGGGGATATAATAACGGGGGCGAGGGAGCGGCTGAATGGATATTATGAGCAGGTGGTGCGTCTTGAGCCGCATCGGTTGATAGGCAGGAAAATGGTTGAGGTTAATGAACTGACAAGCAGGGCAAACACGGCTATATCGGCATTATTGGGCAGGGCGGGATTGCTCCTTACCGCACAGGAGAATCGGCTTGCGGGTCTGAATCCGAGGGCGGTATTGAAGCGGGGTTATTCGATAACGACGCTCAAACAAACGGGAGTGGTATTGAAAAACGCCTCGGGGGCGCAAATTGGGGATACGCTGGTGACGGAACTGGCGGAAAATTTGATTGAAAGCAAGGTAACAAAGAAGTAAAAAGGGCACAAGGGCACAAGTACATAAGTGCACAAGGATAAAAGCGATATGGCAAAAGAAGAAATAAAAACCGGTTTGACAAAAATCATCGCAGGTGATGTTGGTAAGCTGACGTTTGAGCAGGCGATAAAAGAGCTGACGGGGATAGTCGGCAAAATCGAGCAGGGCGAAATTACGCTTGGCGACAGTTTGCAGCAGTATGAAAAGGGTATGGCCCTGATTAAGCAATGCAGGAAGATTCTGCAGGAGGCGGAAAAACGGATTGAAAAGATTGCGTCGGAACAGGACGGCAATGGCAAAAGCTGAACACATTGCGGAGGCCGCAGAAACGTCAAACGGTTGCGGTTGCGCGGCTCGTATCGGTTACGAAGAACGTCTATCGTTGTTAAATCGTAACCGTAAGACGACGGACGATATACGATATACGCAATACGAAAAGCGAGCGTGGCGGAACTGGCATACGCGCAAGGCTTAGGACCTTGTGTCCCTTAGGGACGTGGAGGTTCGACTCCTCTCGCTCGCATTTAATTCACCGCAGAGACCGCAAAGGTCATAGAGAAAACAAAATAAAAACTCTGCGGTTTCAGCGGTAGAACAATCAATGACAGCGCTATTGAGACAGGAGGTCGGATATGGCGGGCGATTATTTTGGGTTGAAGGCGAGGGGGACAAACGCCAAGACGGAGATTATCGCGGGCGTTACTACGTTTCTGACGATGGCCTACATCATTTTTGTCAATCCCGATATGCTGAGCAGGACCGGCATGGACAAGACCGCACTTGTGGCGGTGGTGTGCCTGGTGTCGGCGATTTCGACAATCATCACAGGGGTTTTCGGCAAGGCGCCGATAGCGATGGCGCCGGGGATGGGACTCAACGCGTTTTTCGCATATACGCTGGTGCTAAGCAATAAAATGAGCTGGGAGACGGCGCTGGGAGCGGTGTTTGTTTCGGGTGTGTTGTTTTTGCTGCTGACTTTGATTGGGCTTCGCAAGAAACTTGTCGAGGCGATACCGCCGGGGATAATCTCGGCGATATCGGTGGGCATCGGACTTTTCATCACGTTCATAGGGTTAGTCAATCTTCACATAATAGTTCATAACGACGCGACGCTTGTTTCTGCGGGGCCATTGGGCGCCAAGACGCTGATAGGGCTGGCGGGCCTGTTGTTTATGCTGTTTTTTGAAATGAAGGGGATAAAAGGGTCGCTGCTTATCGGAATAGCGTTTTCAACGCTTCTGGCGATTACGTTTGGGTATGTTGACAGGCCGATGCAGTGGGTGTCGTTTAGCGTGGATATAAGGCCTATTGCGTTTCATCTGGATATTTTCGGCGCCTTGAAGTGGGGCGTGCTTGGCAGCGTGTTCAGCTTGATGTTTATGAGTATGTTCGACGGCATAGGGACATTGGTCGCGTGCTGTCACCATGCGAAAATGGTCGATAGTCACGGAAAGATAAAGGGCTTAGACAGGTTATTGGCGATTGATGCCCTTGCGGGTATGACCGGGGCGGTATTCGGCACATCGACGACGACTGCGTATATCGAATCGGCAGCGGGTATTGAGCAAGGCGGCAGAACGGGATTGACATCGGTAGTAACTGGGGCGTTATTTTTGCTGGCGATATTGTTTGCGCCGCTTGTTGGCGTAGTGCCCGAATATGCTACGGCTCCTGCTTTGATTATGGTGGGGCTGTTTATGATGAAGGAAGTCCGGGTGATAAACTTTGCGGATATTCAGGAGGCGTTCCCGGCTTTCATCATTATCGTGATGATTGCTCTTAGTTACAGTATCAGCACCGGGCTGGCGTTTGGGTTTATTTCCTTTGTGCTTATCAAGTCAGCCGCAGGCAAGGTAAGAGAGGTCAAGCCGGCGATGTGGATTATCGCTATTCTGTCACTTTTGTTCTTGGCCGGCGACAAATTGGGCGACTTGATTAAGTGTATTAAATGAACGAGAAAAAGGGGAAAAAAGGGTCAGGCCCCTTTTTCGGATTGAAAGGAGAATGTTATGGATAAGTTGTATGAGAACGCGGAGACGGGGTGTTGTCCGAGATTTAATCCGGAGCCGTGGGACAAAAAAGAGGTAACATTTAAAGACAAGCTTTTTATTAAAGACCACGTTACCAGTTTCCTGCATATCCCGTTGAACTTCGGCAAGGTTATGGTGCGGAATATGGAAAGGATTGCAAAGGCAGGGGCATTGGCGCCTGAGCCGATATTACTTAGCGATGAAAATTCGCTTTGGGGAGCGGATGTTTATATTGCCGTGTCAAAGGACGTGCCGGGGGCGGAAATGGTTAAGGTTTCGGGGACATTTTTGACACAGGTTTTTGAAGGGCCATATAAGAATATCCGCCAGTGGGTAAAGCAGATGACTGATTATGTCCGCCGGCAGGAAAAAGAGCTGAAGAAGCTTTATTTTTTCTATGCGACCTGCCCCAAATGCGCAAAATACTATGGCAAAAACTATGTGGTGCTTCTGGCACAGATATAAGAGCGGAAATTTAGGTAACTTGATGAAATTTGTTAAGTGAGTGGATTGAGGAGAAATCTTGATTATGGATATGGCCAAAAGTTCGAGACACTCGAAAATAACAGGTGATTTTGGAGAACATCTTGTATTGTACTGGCTCTCAAAATATGGTTTTGAGTGCGCATCCGTGAACCACACTGGGATTGACCTTATAGCCAGAAATCCTCACACAAAAGAAGTAATGGGAATCTCCGTGAAAAGCAGAAGTCGCAACAAAGGCAAAGAAGAGGATAGTATAACTATCGACAACGACAATTTCGAAAAGGCGGAGGGTGCGTGCAAAGCTTTCGGTTGTGTTCCTTATATGGCGATAGTGGTCGATGCAGATAAATTAGTGCGTGCCTTTATAACGCCAATGTCCCACTTTCTTAAATTATCGCCTATGGGTAGAAAATCAGCCAATTGGAAAATGAGAGATAAACACTTAAAAGAATACTACGGCGACTCCGCTATCAAAATATTTGAAATGAAAACGGAAACTATTTCTTGGTGGCAAAAATAATCTGTAAGAAAATGCTCCCGAGAAAAGGCAACTGTTTCTTTTGGCATAAATTGAACGTCGAACATCGAACTTTGAACATCCAACGTTGAACGAAAAAGTCCTTTTTTACGCCGGGAGTTTGGCGATGACGGAGGCGGTGTGGAGGCCGAGGAGCATAAGGAAGTCGAGGTCGCCAAGGTTGTAGTGGTCGTCACGGAAGGTGTCGTTGGTATAGATGACGCCGAAACAGCCGGCGGGGGTAATCAGGGGAGCAATCAGGACGGAGCGTATCTGGGTCTCCTTTTGCTGTGAGAGGTCTCTTGGGAAAATGAAGAGCATAAACTGTTTTTTGTTGATGGCCTCGGCGATTTTGTCGCCGAATTCGAGGTCGGCCTGCTCGATGGCCATACCGCCTTTGTGCTTTCCGGCGTGTGCGGTCATAGGGCCGTCGGGTTTGGCACGCATCGCACCCCAGACCTGATAGGAGTGGAACTGCTTTGAGACCAGCTCCAGCATAACGAGCAGCGTCCTGTCGATGTTGTCAGTTTTTTTGAGTTCTTCGATTGAATAGAGGAAGTCGGTGGCGCGTTCCGCCTGGAACCTGATGGCAGGGGCCCTTTCGGCGCCGAGTTTTCTGATGATGATTTGGGGGCCGGAGGCGAGGGAAGCGGGGGCTTCTTCGAGCTCGACGGTTTCGCCTGGGTCGGCGGTGGAGGCCGTTTCGAAGTTGACCTCGATGGCGAAATCGGATATGCGAATGACGTCGCCTGTTTTGACGTCGGCTTTGTGAATTTCGCCGTCGTTGAGGTAGGTTTTGTTTGCGCTATCAAGGTCTTCAACAACCCACTGGCCATCCTTGGTGTTATAGATAACTGCGTGCTGGCGTGAGACGACTTTGTCGGGCAGGAGTATCTGGCTGTTGGTGTGTCTGCCGATGTAGATTGGACCCTTGTCGAAGTGATATTCGTTAATTGTGCGCTCACCTTGTTTTACTACGAGACGCATTACCTGTCCTCTCCATATCGGCAGTTTACATTAGCGTTATCATTATATTAGATTAATTGCCGGGATTTGTCAAGCGAAAGGGGGCAACAATTTGGGGTATTTGCAGCGGAAGGGGGTATTTAGAACCTGAAGCTGTCTTTGAGGGCGGTTTTGAAGTCGTAAACGTCGTTAAAGTCGTCGATGGTGTCGGTGGACTGTGCCTTCATCCAGTTGTTTCTGATGAGGAGGTAAACCATTTCGCCGAAGTCGCGGGTGGTTTTGACGTGCCAGGAGTCGAGGACGAGCATAGCGAGCAGGCCCCATTTTTCAAGCGCGAGCAGGCGAAGTCCTTCACAGAGGGTTTGGCCTGTGATGTGGCCTGGCTGACCGGCGGATTTTCGGATGGTGTAGCCGAGGCCTTCGTAAACGAAACGTACGGCCTTTGGGTTGTATCGGTTGTCTTGCTCTGAGATTTCCTCGAGCGATTTTTTTTCGGGCATATTTTGTCAACTGACTTTTGCGCCTGGTTTAGCGCCTGTGTCTGCAGTGAGCATAAAGATTTCTTTTCCGCCGGCGCCTGAGGCGAGAATCATTCCTTCGGACAGGCCGAATCGCATCTGGCGTGGTTTGAGGTTCGCGAAGAGTATGACGGTTTTGCCGACGAGTGTTTCGGGCTGATATGCCTGGGCGATGCCGGCGAGGACGTTTTTCTGGATGCCGCCGACGTCAAGTTGCAGGTGGAGAAGTTTGTCGGCTCCTTCAACACGTTCGGCCTTTACGATTTGTGCGATGCGCAGGTCGATTTTGGCGAAGTCCTCGATTGTGCATTCCGGCTTAATCGGCTCCGCGGTTATCGCCGGGGTTGGTTCCGTAGTCACAGGTTTTTGTTCTCCCGTGTCTTTACTTTCTTCAATCATCGCATCCACCTTTTCTTTATCTACGCGTTCGAAGAGACGTTCAAAGTCATTGATATTGTGTTCCTGAAGTATGATTGAGATGTCGGCGAAGGTGAGTTTGCCGACGTTCAGCAGGCGTTCGATTTTTTCGGCAAAGGCGGGCAGGATGGGCTTGAGGTAGATAGTCAGGATGCGGACGGCGTTGAGGACGGCGGTCAGCGTCGTGCGTGCCTTTTCGGGGTCGGTTTTAATCGTGGTCCAGGGTTGATTTTGCTCGACGTAACGGTTTGCGAGGTCGGCCAGGGCAGTTGCGGTCCGAATGACGGCGGCGTAATTGAGATTTTCGTAATTCTGGACGATTTCCTTTTCGGCGGCGGCGATTTCTTCGATAAGTTTTTTGCCTTCGTCGTCGAGTTTGCCGAGCCGGCCATTGAGTTTGCTTTTGAGCATCGGCGCGGCACGCGAGGCGAGATTTGTGAATTTACCCACGAGGTCGGAATTGATTTTGTTTACGAAGTCCTCGATGCCAAGGTCAAGGTCGTCGATGCCGCCGGCGAGTTTGCTGGCGTAGTAGTATCGCAGGTATTCTGGGTCGAGGTGGTTGAGGTAGGTCGCGGCATTGATAAACGTGCCGCGTGACTTGCTCATTTTCTGGCCGCCGACGGTGAGGAAACCGTGAATGAAGAGTTTGTTTGGGGTTTTGAAGCCGGCGCCCATAAGCATCGCGGGCCAGAACAGGGCGTGGAAATACATAATGTCTTTGCCGATGAAGTGGTAAAGCTCGTAATCGGGGCTGTTCCAGACGGCTTCGAAATCGAGACCGTTTTTGTCGCAGTAATTTTTGGCCGAGGCCATATAGCCGATGGGTGCGTCGAGCCAGACGTAGAAGTATTTGTCTTTTTCGCCGGGGATTTTGAAGCCGAAGTATGGGCCGTCGCGTGAGATGTCCCAGTCCTTTAATCCCGCCTGAAACCACTCATCGAGTTTGTTGGAGACGGATTCCTGGATATAGCCCTTTGCGAATATGTCCCGCAGTTGCTTTTCATAGTCGGCAAGCTTGAAGAAATAATGTTCGGATTGTTTCAAAATCGGCGTCGTCCCGCAGTTGGCGCAGCGGGGATTGATGAGGTCGGTGGGCTGATACGTCGCGCTGCAGACCTCGCAGGAATCGCCATACTGGTCTTCGGCCTTGCATTTGGGGCAGGTGCCTCGTATGAACCTGTCGGGCAGCGCCATATTGCATTTGGGACACCAGGCCTGGTCGATGTTTCTTTTTGTGATTGACCCGGCGGCGTTGAGACGGCTGAAGATAAGCTCGCTGAAGTTTCGGTTTTCGGGCGAATGGGTGGAGTAGTAATTGTCGAACTCAATCAGGAAGCGTTTGAAATCGTTGTAGTGTTCCTTATGGACGCCGTCTATGAGCTGTTCGGGGGTGATTCCTTGGTTTTTTGCGCTAATCATTATAGCTGTGCCGTGGGTGTCGTCTGCGCAGAAGTATAGGCAGTGATTGCCTGACATTTTCTGGAATCGTACCCAGATGTCGGTCTGGAGATATTCGACGAGGTGGCCGATATGGATGGGGCCGTTTGCGTAAGGCAGGGCGGAGGTGACGACGATTTTACGCGGCATAATTTTCCTTCGTTCCGCAAAGGCGGGCGTTAATGGTCGCTATCCTGGGTTTCAGGTTCATTATTATCTGTCTGTTCATCGAAGTTATTGTCTTCGGCGTTTTCGGAGTTGTCGGCTGGCTCGGCCGGCGGCGTCGGCAACGGCGGCAGCGGGGCATCCTGCGCACTGCCCGGCTGAGAAGGCGCTATTATCTCGATTTCGTTTCTCGGTATCGCCGTTTTGGTGCCGTTGTCAAGCTCGACCATTACTAACTGGGCGAGGACCTGGTAATCGATGATTTTGCCGGTGCCGAGCCGGGTGTTGACCCTGGTGTTTCTGGGCGGCAGGCGTTTTTTAAGTTCGGTGTATGTTTCGTCCTCGTATCGCAGGCAGCACTTGAGCCGGCCGCAGAAGCCGGAGATTTTCGCGGGGTCCAGCGTCGCCTTTTGCAGTTTGGCCATACGCATATTGACTGGTTTGAGGGACTTGAGGAACCTGCTGCAGCAGCATCTTTGTCCGCAGCTTTCGACGTCGCCGAGAATCTTTGCCTCGTCGCGTGCGCCGATTTGCCTCATTTCGATTCTGGTCTGGTATTCCTGGGCGAGTTTTCTGACCAGGTCGCGGAAATCGACTCTGCCGTCGGACATAAAATAGAAGACGATTCTTTCCCCGCCGAGGATGTGCTCGGCATCAACTACTTTCATTGGCAGGTTCATTTCCCTGATGAGTTTTTTGCAGAATTTCGTTTCTTCGACGGCGATTTTCTGAAAGTGTTTTTCCTCGTTGATGTCTTCGGCGGTGGCGTACCTGACGAATTTACCTGCCAGCTCGGTGGTGAAAGGGATTTCGGAGTCGTCGAAGTATTTCTTAAGCTGGTCGTCGGGCAGTTTGAGTTGTCCGGCGCGGTATGCCCCGATACTGCCCACGATGCTGCCCATCTCCATTCCTTTTTCGGTTTTGATGACGACAAGCGTCGGCACAGAGGGTATCTGCGCCTCGTTATGCTCGAACAGCCCGAGAATCCTCATCCGGCCGTAGCGGACCAGCATAACCCTTTTTGTTCTCGGCGGTTTAGGTTTTATTGCCTGTGTATCTTCCATTATCGATTCCGTCTGTAACCCCCAGCATAAAGTTGGGGGCTTATGCGGCGTTTCCCGCGGTTAAATCATTAAAGTCCAGACGTGATTTTATCAGTTTCGGCGAGGTTTAACAATAGCTGCTCGAAAATAAGCCGTTCGTTGACAGAGGATTCGAGCCAGTGGAGGGTTTTGAAACAATCGGCTATTTTTTGTGCGGCCTGTTCGGCGTCGAACCGCCGGGCGATTTTCTTAATCTGTTCGGGCTGGTCGAAATTGACGATTGCGTCCCGGACGGCGACGTTTGTGAGCATTGCGTCGTGAAGGGCGCAAATGATAATCTGGAGAATGGTTTTGGTCGCTTTGCGGTTGATGTCGGTTTTGCTTGTTGCGGGGGCGAGTTTGGTCCAGACGGCCGCAAGCTCCTTCGATTTATTTTGAAGATTCTCGGCCAGTTCCAGTGCGTCTTTGTATTCGAAATTGGCCAGGGTATCCACCAGGTCGATTTTGGTTTGGTAGAGGGTTGCCTCGGCCAGTTCGAGCTGCGAATAGGTGCATGCCAGGCCCAGGCAGCCGTCAGCGAAGCGGGCGAGGAATTTTACCTGCTTTTCGCTCAGGCCGGGCTGGTATAACTTTTCGATTATTTTGTCTTCCGCGATGGGGCCGAATCGCAAGATTTGGCATCTAGACCTGATTGTGGGCAGGAGTTTGTCGGGGCGGGTGCAGACAAGAATTATACAGCAATATGATGGCGGTTCTTCGAGGACCTTCAGCAGGCAGTTTTGTGATTCGTTGTTGAGTTTCTCGGCCTCACTGAGAATGAAGACCCTTCGCGTCGATAAGGCCGGCCTTTGGCTGACTTTTTCGATGACGAATTCTCGCACGACGTCAATAGGGAATTCGACCGGCGGGTCTTTATCTTTGCCATCTTCAGTGAATTCGATTAGCTCTTTGTAAACATGCTCGAAGTCGGGATGCGAGCCGGCGTCGAATGCCCGGCAGGATTCGCAATTGCCGCAACTATCAGTGAAGTCACCTCTTTTCACGGGGTTTTTACACAGCAACATCTTGGCGAATTCGCGTGCGGTTGTAAATTTGCCCACGCCATCCGGACCTGCGAAGATATAGGCGTGCGCGACCTTACCCGAATTATAGGCCTGTTCGAGCGAAGCGACAGCTTTTTCCTGGCAGAAGATATCTTTCAGCGGCATTTATTTCGCCCCGAGTTTTTCAACGATGTCTGTTACTTTTTTATGGACGGCGTCGATATCATCCGCAGCGTTGACTACGACGAAGTTTTTCTGTTGTTTGGCAAGTTTCAGAAATCCTTCGCGGACTTTTTTGTGATAGTTGTCGCCCTTTTGCTCCATTCGGTCGAGATTGCTTTTGAGTCGTGTTGCCGCAGTCGCGGAATCTACGTCGAGGATAATTGTCAAATCAGGCCAGGGTTTTTCAAGGCAGTCGGTTGCGAGTTTTATGACCTTGTCAATTCCGAATCCGCCCGCGTGCCCCTGATAGGCACAGGTGCTTGAGAGCCAGCGGTCAACAGCGACGCATTTATTTTGTTTTAACGCAGGGGTGATTTTCTCATTCCAAAGCTGAACTCTCGCTGCCATATAAAGCATTACTTCGGTTGCGGTGTCCATCGCTTTGTGTTCGGGATTAAGCAGGATATCCCTGATTTTTTCGCCGATGGCGGTTGCGCCCGGCTCACGGAAACCGACCACATCGATTTGCTGTTTTGCCAGCCAATCGACCAATAACTTGACCTGCGTGCTTTTCCCGCAGCCATCGGGTCCATCAAGGGCGATAAACGTGCCTGTTAATTTTTTCGCGTTCATTTCTTCTACCTTGTTAATTGCAGGTTTTCCGGACCAATCAGGTGGCGCATCTTACGGCAAAACTCCGGGTCGGGGTTGACGCTTAAACCTCTGTCGGCGGAGGCGTAAACTTTGCCCTTATCAGTTCTGATTGCAACATATACGCTGCTTTTGCCCCGATGGTGCAGGCAGATACTTTTTATCTCGGCGATTTTTTCTTTGGTAACGGTAGCCGCGTCGAGATTGATTCGCACCTTGCCCGCGAGCTTGTCGGTTGCCTCGTCGAGGGTGATTAGTTCCGAGGCGATGACGTTTGGTTTTTCCCTTCTGAAATCCAGTCGGCCCTTGACGAATACGACGGCGTCGGCGACAAGTTTCGAGGCGAACTGGTTGAGCGTATTTGGAAACATAACGACCTCGACCTGGCCTTGGAGGTCAAGGAGGGTGAAGACAGCCATTTTTGAGCCGGCGTTCTTGCCGGTCTTGGTCAGGTTGTAGCGGATTTTGGTTATCATACCACCAATGGTTACTTCCCGTTCCTGCGTGGATTCGGCAATCTGGGCAGCGTTGATATTCGAGAAGATATTGATTGTCTCGGCACAATGGCTCAGCGGGTTGCTGGTAACATAAAAGCCGAGGACTTCCTTTTCATACATCAGCATCATTGGTTCTGGCCAGGGGTCGGCGTAGGGCAGGCGGTTGTGGTCTTGTGAGTAGTCCGGTTCGGCCGCCTGTGCGAAGAATCGCATCTGGCCGTTGAGTTTGTCCGTCTGTGTATCCGCCCCGTGTTCCGTAGCCGATTGAAGCCCCGCCATCATTTGAGCGCGGTTGCCGCCTAAGCGGTCGAATGCGCCCGCTTTTATCAGTGATTCCATTACCTGCTTGTTCGCGGCCCGCATATCGACGTTTTCGCAGAAGTGGAACAAGCTCTGGAACCTGCCCGTTTTTTCGCGTGCGACAATGATTTGCTCGACGGCCTTTTCGCCGACGCCTTTTACTGCCGCCAGGCCGAAGCGAATCATACCTTTTTTTGCCGCGGAGTTCGCCGAGTTTACTTTATGTTTTTTCTCCGCGGTCTCTGCGTGCTCGGCGGTAATAACTGGTTCAGATTCTTTATATAAAGGCGTAAAATCAACGCCGCTTTCGTTGATGTCGGGCGCGGTAACCTCGATACCCATATCTATGCATTCGGCGATGTATTCGACGACCTTGTCGGTGTCGCTCATTTCATAAGTGAGCAGGGCGGCCATATATTCGACGGGCCAATAGACCTTCATATAGGCGGTTTGATACGCGATTATGGCGTAGCGGGTCGAGTGGCTTTTGTTGAAGCCGTAGCCGGCGAAACGTTCGATGAGTTCGAATATATCTTCTGCCTGCTGTTTTTTAAGCCCCTTTGCGACCGAGCCGGTGATAAATCGTTCCTTTTCCTTTGTGATGGTCTTGGCCTGCTTTTTGCCTATGGCCTTAATCAGCGTATATGCCTCGCGCAGCGGTATATCGCCGAGGCGGTTGCAGATTTGCATCACCTGTTCCTGATAGACCATAATGCCGTAGGTCTCATCGAGGACTTCTTTCATAATCGGGTGAGGTAGCGACCATTTACCCCCGTGTTTGCGGTCGTTGTAATCGGGGATGAGTGTCATCGGGCCGGGCCGGTAAAGGGCGTTTGCGGCGATGAGGTCCTGAATCCGGTCGGGCCTCATCTTCATCAGCAGTTCCTGCATACCGCCCGATTCGAACTGGAATATGCCTTTTGTTTTTCCCGCGGCAAACATGGCAAAGACCTTTGGGTCCGCCAGGTCTATTTTTTCGAGGTCTATTTTTTGTCCGTTAACCTGTTCGACAAGTTGTCTTGCGCGTTCGAGGACGCTAAGGGTCTTTAGGCCGAGGAAGTCCATTTTTAAGAGGCCCACCTTTTCGACCATCGGGCCTTCGAATTGCGTAACGATGTCCTCGGTGCCGGGCGGCTTGTAGAGGGGCACGAAATTGGTCAACGGCTCATCGGCGATGACGACTCCCGCGGCGTGGACTGATGCGTGGCGGGCGAGGCCTTCGAGTTTTTTGCTGATGTCGATGACCTTTCTTGTCTGCGGGTCTTTTTCGTATGCCTGTTTTAATTGCGGCTCGGACGAAAGGGCCATATCGAGGGTCATATTCAGGGTTTCGGGGATAAGTTTTGCCAGCCGGTCCGCCTCTGTCAGCGGGACATTGAGCACCCTGCATATATCGCGTATGACGGCGCGTGCCTTCATTGTTCCGAAGGTTATGATTTGCGCGACGTGGCCATATTTTTGGCGGACGTAATCGATGATTTGTCCCCTGCCTGCCTGGCACATATCAATATCGATATCGGGCATCTCATTGCGGTGCGGGTCCATAAAACGCTCGAAGAGCAAATCGTATTTGAGCGGGTCAACGTCACACAGGCCAAGGCAGTAGCCGACTAATGTCCCCACCGCGCTTCCTCTTGCGCCGACGGGGATATTATTTTTATGAGCATAATTGCAGAAGTCCCAGACGATTAAAAAATAACTTGCGAACCCTTTTGACTCGATGACGTGCAACTCTCTTTCGAGTCGTTCTTTTACCCTGTCGTCGAGATTCCCGTAGATTTGCTGTGCTTTTTCATAGCAGAGTTTTGTCAGGAATTTTTCAGGGGCTGAGCCGTCTTCGGGGCTGAAATGCGGTGCGTGCCGGCTTTTGAGGTCGATTTCGACGTTGCATCGCTTAGCGATTTCAAGCGTATTATCGAAGGCCTGTGGACAATCCGGGAAAAGCTGCCGCATCTGGGCGGGGCTTTTGAGAAATACGTCTTTTGGGTAAATCATCCTGTCGGGGTCGTCTGCTTTTTTGCCCGTGCTTATCGCGCAGAGACAATTATGTGCCTCGTGGTCTTCTTCCGCGAGGAAATGCACGTCGTTTGTCGCGACGATGCCCGCTCCGAGTTTGTTCGCCAGGTCAATCAGCGATTTTGCTATATTCGGGTCGTCGCCTTCGTGGCTCTGGATTTCGATGAAGTATCTTTCTGTGCCGAAGATTTTGAGGTATCCTTCGGCGACTGCCTGTGCCGCCTTTATGTCGCCGCCCGCCAATTGCATAGCAAGTTCCCCTTTGGGGCAGGCGGAAGTTACAATCAAACCTTCGTTAAGCTCCGCGAGGATTTGTTTGTCGATTCGCGGGCGGTAATAAAATCCTTCGGTGTAGCCGACCGATGCGAGCTTGAGGAGATTTTGATAACCGACGTTGTTCTGCACCAGCAGGACGAGGTGGTAAGCAGCGTCGCTGATTGATGTTTTTGTGCGGTCGAGCCGGCTGTTGGGTGCGATATATGCCTCGATACCGATTATCGGCTTGATGTTTGAGGCGAGCGCCTTGGTGTAGAACTCGATTGCCCCGAACATATTGCCGTGGTCGGTTACGGCGACGCTGTCCATACCGAGGTCTTTGCATCGTGCAAAAAGCTTTTCAAAGGATATAGCGCCGTCGAGCAGCGAATACTGGCTGTGCAGATGAAGATGAGTGAATCTTTTGTTGTCCGCCACGACCCAATCCTTTACGACGCAAGGTTAGTTTGTTATTGATTATTGATAATCGATTACTGATAATTGTAACGGCTAAGCGGTTGGTAATCAACTTTAACGAATATACTTAGTAATGTCATAAAGGGCAAATTTATGGATTTCGGAAATATCAATGATTCTTCACAGCAGCAATTGGGCGGTATTCCTTCGCCACAACCGGCACCGGCGGCAAAAAAAGGCAGCGGGTGGAAAGTTTTCTGGGGCATAATCACCGGCCTGTCGATGCTTGGAAACGTTATGCTTTTCCTTATGCTTATAGGCGTGGGAATTGTGGCATTTGCCGGAAGGGGCGAAAGGAAATACACAGAGGAGGTCATTGAGGAGGGCCCGCGATCGGCAAAAATCGCAATAGTATCCATCAATGGCGTGATAGACGAGCAACAGGCGCAGGACGTGTACTGGCAGTTGAAAACCGCCCGGGATGACAAGAACGTCAAGGGCTTGATTATCCGCGTCAATTCGCCCGGCGGGACGTTTTCGGGCAGCGACCAGGTTCATAACGAGATAATTAAATATCGCGCCGATACCAACCAGCCGGTGGTCGCGTTTATGCAGGATGTCGCGGCTTCGGGCGGCTACTATTCTTCGGTTGCCTGTAACGAGATTATCGCCGAACCAACGGCAATCACCGGCTCAATCGGCGTAATAATGGAATACCTCGTCCTGCAGCAGCTTTTGGAAGATAAGCTGGGGATAAACCCGATAGTGGTCAAGGCGGGTTCCAAAAAGGACTGGCCCAGCAATTACCAGATGCCTACCGACGAGCAGTTGCAGTATATGCAGGAAAGGATTGTCGACCCGGCTTATAAGCGATTTGTCCAGGTTGTGGTCGATGGCAGAAGCGGATTGACCGAAGAAGATGTAAATCGCCTGGCGGATGGCAGCATATACTGGGCGGATAAAGCCCTCGAGGAAAAGCTCATAGACGGTATCGGGTATCTCACGGACGCAATCGACAAAACAAAATCGCTTGCCGGCGTTAAAAAGGCACAGGTAGTTGAATATCGCAAGCCGTTTTCAATCATGGATATGCTGAGCACAAAGACAAACGTGTCGCTGAAGATTGACCGCAGAACGCTTTATGAAGTCGCCGTCCCGCAGGCGCTGTATCTTTGGACCGGCCCGCAGTAAAATCGCGGAAAGATGATTTATCTTAGATAAAAAAATAATAAGTGGCTGTTCTTATTTATCCTAAGGATATTTGTGAACATGAATGTGCTCGGAATTGTAATTCTGGTACTGCTTGGAATTGTAGTGATTACTATTCAGCAGTTTGTCAGAATAAAAATGGCAAACTTTACGAGTAAGATATTCGATAAATTAATAAAGCCGAAGTATCAAAAACGAAATAAAGCTCCCATAGATAATGATACCGCACAATAATAATTAGGGACTGCCCCGCAGTCACCTATTATTGCCTTTGTGCCTTCGCGTCTTTGTGGTTAACCGATATTCTGAATTCTAAGATTGAAAGATGGGTGAGAGGAAAAGTAATGGCCAAAACTGGATTCAACGCCGGACTGGCTTAGTTTGGCCAGACGCGATAATAAGGCCGCGGGAGCTTTGGAATTGTAGCCGGCGGCGACAACCAGAAGTGCTCCCAGCTTGTCGGCTTCTATCTCCAGTTCCTGGGAGTAGGAGCTTTCAAGTAACCTGACACCCACCGTATTCAGCAAACCCGTAAGAGAACCGCGAGCAGATATAAACCTGCTCCCGAGAGTAATTGCTGAGTTGGTAATGATACGGTTCATCGCATGTCCCCTGATTACGTGGCTCATCTCGTGTCCAAGGATGAACGCAATCTCATCCTGATTCCACTTACATAGTTCCACAAGTGACCGGCTCACGAAAATGTATCCGCCCGGCAGAGCAAAGGCATTGGGTTCGCCGCCTTCGAAAGTTTCAAAGCCGAAGGTGCGGAGTTTGTTAGCGACGCACCCAGCCAACCGAGAACCGACCTCGTTCAACAGGTGTGCAATCTGCGGGTCGGGGTCAAGCTTTAACTGTTGCCTGATACCACATACCAAATCTTGGCCGACATCACGTTCGAGTCGTATTGCGTCAACTTCATTACCTGTTATTGACTGCCATACCCACCTGGTTTTGCGAACATGCGGGCCGAGCATCCTGCCCATGTTGTAGAATAATCCGCTCACTTCTCGTACTTACCTTTTTGGGCCGTACATCCGGCCATTATCAACACTTTCTGTAATCTCAGCATTAGTTGTCAGCATCGCCTCCTGACATGTTTACAATACTATTGTATCAAAAGTTTGTCATTTTGCATTCCTCAGTGTCCGCGGGTAATTATCGGGACAAAAAAGAAAGCCGCGCAGCCGGACTTGTTTGCAGTCGGGCCGCGCGGCATAAGTCGCTTGTGCCTTGGTATTCAGGCAGGTCGCTTTAGGTGGTAGCCCTCTTCTTGTTGAACAGGTACACGATAATCCCAAGGGCGACCAGGCCTACCAGCCCGTTTTCACCGAGGGTCTTCAGTAGCCCCGTTATGTTGCCAACTACCTGGCCAAAGAACGGCACCGTGTTGCCAAACAGAATCTCGACCGCGACACCGAGGGCAATCAACAGCAACGCTATTTCAGTAATCTCCGCCAGCCACTTCCTAATTTCCGTGAAGAACTGCATCTGTATCTCCTTAAATTGAAACCAGTTATGTTGTAGAACATCCTGTGGTCTTTTTCGGCTCATATTCCTTTGCGTCTTTAATTTTTATGGAAACCGGCAAAAGACAATGGTCATTTTTTGTCCTCGTAGGCAATTTGTTTCCCCGTTAGCCGGCCAGCCGACTATCTTTTTCAATACTGGTATTTGCGATAGGGGGCTGTTGAGCTTAAGGACTGTTAAAATGGGCAGTTTTTTCTTGACTTAAATTGATAAAATAGAGTAAAATGTTGCGCATGGTCGGGAACGCAATAATTTTTGTTCTGCGGATATGCCTTGTGGTGGTGGTAGGGGCTTTTTTCTGGCGGCTCATCGAGCCGAAGACCAAGCAGGCAAGAATACTCAGGGCAGGATTATTGGTTGTTGGTTTGCTGGTAACTTTGGTTGTGGTAAGAAGTATCGGGGCATAGCCGTAACCGCAGTTCAATTCTACATTCTCAAATTCTGATTGGTCGTCTTCTGCTCAAATGGATTCCTCGTAAACATTTCGCAGGTTACCAGAGACGAACGACGAGATGAATGGGCGATGCAGGAATCGAACCTGCGACCCGCTGATTAAGAGTCAGCTGCTCTACCGGCTGAGCTAATCGCCCGTGAACTAAGCAGGAAATTATAGGCAAAATCGGCGATTCATCAAGTATAAACCGCTGCAAAACGGTGTTGACTCCCAAAAAATAAAAAAGCCGTGAGGAAACCCACGGCTTTTTTGATTTTTTTGTTATGTTATTTGCTTAGCTTTTGCGTCTTCGTAACAAGGCCGCCGCGCCAACCGCGAGCAGGGATAACGTCGCCGGCTCAGGCGTAGTGACCCATGCACTATTTCCGCTTGTGCCAAGGGCCTGAAGCTGGGCGGCGGTTATGTACTGCCCCGTTCCGCCGCCTGGAGCACTTACGAAATCAAACGAGTTTGCCGTTAGCGAGGCAAGGGTAATCGTGTATTTAACAGATTCACCACCATTGAAAGCATCCATCATGCCGTCAGTATTGAAGGCAATCAGGATATCGTAATAACCATCCCCATCGGCTTTGAAACTGTCAACACCTTTGCTGATGTCAGGGTCCTCAAAACTGCCCGTCTTGGTCGGGGCCGAGAACGCCAGTAGAGCCGGATTGAGAGCCGGGTCAAGGTTGAATAACACTTCGTTGACTTTCTCACCTCCAGTCAGACCGACGGCGGTGATTGTCAAAACCACCGAGCCAGACGATCCTCCATCATCAAATGTGGCCTTCAGCCAAGGCGCTGGGTTTGTCGGCACACCGTCCCCTGTAAAAATTACACCCATGTTAAGAGACACAATTGTTGCCTGCACGTTACTAACGGGGATTACACTTAACGCCGCTATGGCGGCAAAAAACACCAATACTCTGAACTTGGTGTGGCTCATACTCTACTCCTCCACCTTCTTCTTTTCTTCAACCCTTCTCTTTCCTTAGCTGCCGGCTTTTACCGCCCATATCCCCTCTCTTAAAGGACATAAGCACCGACACCTAACTTGATATGTAAAATGTTTGCGTTTTTTGCAATTTTTTTAAGTCGTTGATGTTACGTATCTTATGTATTAGCGATTTTTCCGATTTTATGAGCTATTGGGCTTTTGGGTTGTAGTGAAGTTGTAGGTGCTGAAACAATTTCAAACCTTTAGAATCTGTTCGGAAATCCGCACACCCTTCCGGTTTTTGCCTTTAATTACCCTTTTTAGAAATTCTATGCCTTTTGCATCGCTTAGATTCTGACCATCAATCTCAAACGTGCGGTAGTTGTTTAAGTCGAAACGGACATTCTCGTAAGCATGCTCTAATATGCGTTCACTTGACCGATATTCCAGGCTTTGCCCTGTATAGCGCGTTGCTAGTAGTTGCTGAATTTGGTGAGCCTAGTCGATTTTCGCATGGAGGGCAGGCGGCTGCTTATGCAGGGTTAACTCCGCGTGTCTATCAATCCGGGCAGTATGATTTTCATGGAGCCATTTCCAAGCAGGGTTCTCCCTGGCTGAGGTGGATCCTTGTCGAAGCTGCCTATAAAGTTACTCGCGGAGATGAACCGCTGTCTAAATTTTACCAGCGTGTCAGACATCGCCGAGGACGACAGGCAGCCAGAGTAGCAGTTGCTCGAAAACTGGCGGAAATCTGCTGGAAACGACTTATGGCGTGGCATAATACTCACGCCGCATAAAAAAAGCCGATATTAAGCGATAGCGATGGTAAGGGATGGTCGGCCCGTGTACGTCTCTGATCGACCGAGGTATCGGCAGTATCGTTAGGCTGATTGGGCGACTATCTCATCGGACCGTATACTGCGTGTGGGATGTGTTCCCTCGACGCGAAGAGGTGAATGAATTAGTCATCGCACAATAAAGGCAAGAAAATAAAATATGAAAAAAAGGAATTTTCAATATAATCTTGACAAGCGGATCTAGAGGTGACGACATACATAACTATGTCGAATACAATACGGTTCAGCAAAACGAAAAGGGCCGTAAGCTTGATACAAACGGCCCTTTTATACACGACACTTAAATATCAACTACTTTGCTCTATAACCCGAATCGCTACTACTGAAACCGCTGGTGCCAACTGAATTCTTGGCCTTCACCCAATACCAGTAAGTTGTCCCTGCTGCTGCCGACATATCGTCATAAGGAGACGAAGCAATCTCACCAATCTTCGACGCTGAGGTAGATTTGCTTCTGGTGCCACGCCATATCTCATAACTCGTAGCACCGTTTGATGCAACCCAGGTTACTCTGACCCTGTCCGTATAGGTACCATCGGATGCCGACACATTAGTAGGAGGAGACGGTGGTTGGGGTTTTGCTCTATAACCCGAATCACCGATACTGAAACCGCTGGTACCTGCTGCGTTCTTGGCTTTGACCCAGTACCAGTAAGTAGTCCCTGCCACTGCCGATGTATCGTCATAGGATAGCGAAGTAACTTCAGCAATTTTGGACGCCTTGTTAGACCTGTTGCTGGTGTTCCGCCATACCTCATAGCTTGTAGCACCGGCCGATGCGTTCCAGCTTACATTGACCTTATCTGCATAAGTACCGTCTGTAGCAGATACGCCTGTGGGTGGCGGAGGTGCCGGAGGCGGTATGTTGACCACACAATCAGAGGTGCCTGTTGTCCAGCCGTTGGAGCCTGCGTCGTTGGTAGCTTTAACGCGATAGCGATAACTGCCATTACCAACATTTTCCTGATACGAAGTATTTGCGCCCGAGTAAACCTGTGACCAGGTGCTTCCGCCATTGTTTGAACGCTCTAATTGATATGATGTTGCTCCGGTCGACGATGACCAGCTTACTGTATAATTACCGCTATTGCTGCTGGATGGATAATTAATCGAGGCCGGCGGCTGCGGGGGTTGAGGCGGCGTAATTCCAGGAGCAAAATCAATGCCCCATCTGTTTCCTGAAGTTACCTGGCCATCAGAGGAAGTGCCCGTTGTAACATTCTGACCGGTAAAAGAATAGCCCGATGCAGTGACGCTGACTGTGTAGGTCGATGCGGAACCGACATACGCAAAAGAGTAAATACCATTCGCGTTTGTTGTGGCAGTGTAAGGTCCGCCCGGCCCCTGTGCATTCACTGTCGCTCCGCCAAGCGGCTGACCGGAATCATCGGTAACGCGTCCGCTGATAATTTCACCGTGCCCTGATGTGAATATATTGTAAATACATGAGTCAACAATATTGAATGCCGGAGACGAATCGATGTTCGGCAGGTTATACCACGCATCGTCATAGCCATTCCAGCCCATATTGATATGATGATAAAGCGTCCCGGAAGAATAACCATATCCATCCGCAACAATGGCATGACCGACCCCGCTTCCATACACTCCCAGCAGGACGGGGTCGCTGGCATCCAAATTAGGATTGACCATTCCATTCAGGCCGGAACCTATATTGCTATATTCATTGCCGCCCATAATTGCATTAGAGTACTGAAATGCATTAACCAGAGCTGCCTTGGCATCGTGCATATAAGCCCCCGAACCACCGCCGGCATATTGCATATGCGCCGCAACTCCCGCGTCATAGCAGAGTGCTCCAATTGCCTGTAGTTGTGCATTTGCGATACTGCAGTCCGGTACCAGCATCATTTGACCCCAGTTATAAGGTCCGCCGGAACCATCTCCTCCGCGTGTATTTGCGCTCTGTGATTTATTATCTACGTAAATGGTAAAAGTATGTACCCCTATCCCCGCGGTTGGCCACTGCTGATACCGCATGTATTGTGCCATTGCAGTGGCGACGCACCCGCAGACATAATTGTTAGGGGTATAATAATTGTAGCAATTTAAGCCGCAGACCGAAGATTGACTCCATCTGCTCTGTGTCAAAGGGGCGACCCGGATATCCGAAACAGCGGGTAATCCTGTCAATATCCCGGGGTCCGCATGCTTCTGCAGCTTATCCCATTTGCCTTTGGCTTTAATTGCCTCGCCTTCACGCACGGCTTCTTCGTCCGTAAGATTTTTCTTTACTCCGGAATCCATCCTTGCCTGGATTTTGCGGGCAATATCAACTCGGCTGGGTAAATCGCGGCTTACCATTGCGCCGAGAGGATTTTCGGGTGATGGGTCAAAAGAGGCGTCGCCGGCAACAAAGCATATCGTTGGCTCTACGAGGTTATCCGCAGGCATAATCACAAATCCTGACGGGGCCAAATAAACAACGTAATAAAGAGGATTACCATCGGGGCCGTTATAAACATCTGTCCATCCTATCTGCTGGCCTAAAACCGCGTCGAGTGGTTTTGAGTCTGTTTTCAGCCATCCCTTTACCGCGTTTTCAGCTTCCTGATGATTTACTGGTTTGGCCCAAACCGTCCCTGATATAAGTGTTAGAAGTACCAGTGAAATGATTAGATTTCTCAATGTGTTCATTTTTTCCGCTCCTCGTGCCTCGCACTTAATTTTACCCACTTTAAAAAAGAGCATCTCAAAAAAGCTATTTAAATTGCCGTTTTGACAATATTTAAAATCTACTAAATAGATAGGTGTTTGTCAAGTGTGCATCGTCAACCAAAATATACTGTCTCATTTAGGCTGACGATACACAAACAGCCCTCAATGGTTGAGTTGCGACACTATCGGCACGCTTAGACAGGCCCAGACACAGTTTCGGCAGGGTGATTTCTGGAAGAAAAACAGTAGGGGAGAAAAGCAGATTTGGTTGTAAGACTCTGCTTATGCTCAACTTACAAAAGATAAAACGGAGAGGCCGGGATTCCGAAACGACATCGGGCTCTGCGCTTCGCTTCGTGTCGCTTCGCGACTCACCTTCGGCGTGTCGAACCCGGGGAACGGGTTTACCCCGTTCGACGGTTTAGCAAACCGTTATCAGCAAATCATAACTTCCAACAAAACAAAGAGTTACAGAGTACACAGGATTCAGCTTACAAACCTGCTTACAAAGAAAACCCCAAAACAGCCCAAAATCAGGTCAAAGAGCTACCTGCGGACTTGGCCGAAATCGTGGCGGCTTGGCCGCAGCTATCCGAAGCAATACGTTCGGCGATTGTGGGGCTTGTAAGGGCTTCTAATAACAAATAGAGCGGACTATTTATAGCATACAGAAACGGTGGGTTTTTATGCTGTATCAATCAGTGTAGTTTTCTGCTGCTGAGGCCATATCTACCATCTTCGGGGCAGGTATAATTCTAAATGGTGTAGGCCATAGAACACACCCCCTGTCGGCCCCCAAACGGCTGAATGAAAAGTTGGCGGGAAGGGCACAGGCGTTTTAATAACCTTACGCAATAGGTTTTCTGACAACTGCCATCACAGCACCCAAGCCGAGAAGTAAGAGCGTGGCGGGTTCGAGAACTTGCGTAGCGATAAACATCGGACTGTTCAATCTCGAAGCGAAAAATGCCTCGTTTCCACTTGAATCAAATTTACAAATCGTTCCGTTTCCCGAATATATGCGAATCCCTCAGTTGTGCTGTCTGAATACCCGACTACTTGCCCAAAGTCATTTACTGCACACGCTACACCGCTTGACCCTCCAAAATACGTCAAATCACCGTTGTTCCATATGAAGGAATCATAGCCCCCGCCTACAATCCGACCGCAACAGCAACGTAAGATTACAGATTTGGCAACACAACCTCCGCAGCAAGAAGTAGTTCCTATCACACACTGCATCAATTCAGACCTTGAATATGCGGCAATAAAAAAAGGCTGTGTTGTTAGCACAGCCCTTAATTTGTAATTGAGACAAAATTTTTGTTTTTGTGTTTAGTCTTTGCGTCTTCGCAACAAGGCCGCTGCGCCAAACGCGAGCAGGGATAACGTCGCCGGCTCAGGTATCTGAACTATGAAATCCTGACCGTAAGGCGAGCTTGTCGCGGCCAGATTATTCGCTAAAGGCCCTGTGCCGTCCAACTGGCTTAGCCAAAGATTGGCAGTAGCCCAATCTTCAATGCCAGTTGCATAGAAACCACTTCCACTGGTAACATCCCAGATAACTTTCCCCGTAACGGGGTCTGTGTCGGTTTCGTAAACAATCTCCCATATGCAGGCATTGAAGGCCTCCGCCATTTGTCTATTTTGACCGGTTATCCAAGATGGGTCAAAATCCCTGCCCCAAAGCTCACGAATGTAGTTGGCTTTGGTCATTCCCATAGGAGTGCCATACTCCGGAGGTACTGGTGCAGCATCCAGAGAAACAACGTCCTGCCAGCCGTCGTATGTTCCTTGAGTCAATTCTGTGCAGAAACCCCAGTTGGGAACAGCAATTCCCGCACCGGTCCCGCCCTCGTTGGTCCACGAATAGACGCCTGTGTAGCCGGTTAAGCCGGACAAGCCGCCACCCCAGACCGTGCCTTGGTCTGAGAGACCATTAGTGTGGTTATCAATATAGACAGTGCCAAGAAGTGTCGCATTTGCGGGTGTTACGCTTAATGCTGCTATGATGGCAAAAAGCACCAATACAGTGAACCTAGTGTGGCTCATACTCTACTCCTCCGTTCTTCTTTTTATCAACCCTTCTCTTTTCTTAGCTGCCGGCTTTTATCGCCCATATCCCCTCTCTAAAAGGACATAAGCACCGACACCTAACTTGATATGTAACAGTTTACGCTCTATCGACCGATAATGTCAAGTAAAAAATCGGAATTTCAGTAAAAGATTTTTGGGAATCAGAAAATAAGACGGCTAATATCAGGTAAACCCTGATATGGGGCTGAAAAGGGCGTATAAGCCGAAGTAGAGATAGTATTAGCAATGCTAAAGATGCCTCTGCAAGCTCAAAAGCGGGATTAACGCATTTTTCTTATTTGCCGGACTTCTCAGGAACCGGCAACCCCAGTTCCGCGAGGACTTTTTTCATATCCTCCCAGACCTTTCTGCGGTTATCGTCGGAGTAGTTGCGAAGCAGATAAGCCGGGTGGAAGGTGGGCATCAGCTTTATGGGTTTGTGGCCGAGGCCGGGGATATATTCGTGGAACATACCTCGCAACTGACCTATTGCTTTAGGGGTATCGAGCAGTGTCTTTGCGGCGTGTGCGCCGAGGGCGACGATTATTTCCGGGTTGATTAGCTCGATTTGCCTTTGCAGATAGGAGATACAGGCGATTATCTCTTCTGGTCTTGGGTCGCGGTTATCGGGCGGCCGGCACTTGAGGATGTTGCCAATCCAGACATTTTCGCGTTTCAGGCCGCAGGCGGCGATGATTTTATCTAACAATTGTCCCGCTCTTCCGACAAATGGTCTCGCCTGTGTGTCTTCGTCTGCTCCGGGTGCTTCACCTACGAACATTATGCGGGCGGATGTATCGCCTTCTCCCGGCACGGCGTTTTTGCGCAGTGAGCCGAGTTCGCATTTGCGACACTTGCGCGTCTGTTCGGCTATATCCTCAAGCTCTTTGATGGTTTCTGGTGTGGTAATTCTGTTCACCGGTAAGCCCCCAGGTTTATCCTGGGGGTTCAAACTCCCAACATTAAGTTGGGGGCTTTCGGTATTGACGGCATTACTTTTTACGGTTAATCCGCCGGAGAAGAATTCCGCCATTTCAGCGTGCTGGCGGACGACTTTTTTAATGTCGGGCTCACTTTTCATAATCCGGATTGTAATTGCATTTTCATCCGAAGGCAACAAAAAGCCCCCCTTCTTGCTTTCGCAAGAAAGCAGGGGGGCTTATGTAAATCTGCGATTTGTTTGTTTTAGACAAGGCCCTGAGCCAACATGGCTTTTGCGACCTTGACAAAGCCAGCGATATTTGCGCCGACGATGAAGTTGCCTGGCTGGCCGTATTCTTTCGCGGCCTCGCTGGCGTTTTTGTAAATGGTGGTCATAATAATTTTCAGTTCCGCGTCGGCCTTTTCGAAGGTCCACGGAATTCTCTGGCTGTTCTGCGCCATTTCGAGACCCGAGACGGCGACGCCGCCCGCGTTGGCTGCCTTGCCGGGCAGGAACAGCATTTTGTTGTGCAGGAATACATCCGCTGCTTCCGGGGTGCAGGGCATATTCGCGCCTTCGCCGACCGCTATGCAGCCGTTCTTGGCGAGCGCCTTTGCGCCTGCCTCATCAAGCTCGTTCTGCGTCGCGCAGGGCAGCGCGATATCGCACTTGACGTTCCATATACCGGCGCAACCCTCGGTGTATTTGGCCTTTTTGTGGTATGAGAGGTATTCCTTGATGCGTTTGCGTTCGACTTCCTTGAGTTTCTTGACGGTATCGAGATTGATGCCGTCGGCGTCATAAATGTAGCCGTTGGAATCGCTCATCGCCACAACTTTGCCGCCTAACTGCTGAACTTTTTCGACGGCGTATATCGCGACGTTGCCCGAACCGGAAACGGTAACGGTCATACCTTTGAAGGATTTGCCTATGTCTTTGAGGGCTTCGGCCATAATGTAAACGAGTCCATAGCCGGTTGCCTCGGTTCTGACTAATGAGCCGCCCCATTCGAGGCCTTTGCCCGTCAGAACGCCTGTGAACTCATTGCGGATTCGTTTGTACTGGCCGAACATAAAGCCGACCTCGCGACCGCCGACGCCGATATCACCAGCGGGGACGTCGGTATCCGGACCGATGTGTTTGCACAATTCTGTCATAAAGCTCTGGCAGAAACGCATAACTTCGCCGTCGCTTTTGCCTTTGGGGTCGAAATCGGAGCCGCCCTTGCCGCCGCCCATCATCAGGCCGGTCAACGAGTTCTTCAGAATCTGCTCAAAGCCGAGGAACTTGATGATGCCGATGTAAACGCTGGGATGGAACCTGATGCCACCCTTATAAGGTCCAATGGCGCTGTTGAACTGAATGCGGAAGCCGCGATTGACCTGGAATTCGCCCTTGTCATCCTGCCAGGGGACGCGGAAGATGAGTTGTCTTTCCGGCTCGACGAGACGTTCGACGATTTTCGCCTTGACGTATTCCGGGTGTTTTTCGAGGACTGGTTCGAGGCATTCCAATACCTCTTTTACTGCCTGATGAAATTCTGCTTCTCCGGGGTTGCGCTTCAGGACTTGTTCATAGACGGACTGCACTACGGCGTTTGCCTTCATTTGTGTTACCTCCTTCTTTGGTCATACAGTGGGCTATTGGGTTTAGTTTCATATTATCAGCGTATTAACTGACATACGTTAAAGAGCATTTCCTTTGGCGAATACGAATAATATAGCGGTCGATTTGAGCGAGCGAAAGCACTAAATTTTAATAGAATCCATCAGATTGGCTTATAAACCTATAAGGCAGGCCGGGATCCACACAACTTTTTGCCTTTTTGAACGTTCTTGACCGACAGCTATTTTGGCCGATTAACATCCATCTCGTTAATCTCGGAACCTGTTTCTGATTGGCTTGGCGTTAAGTAGTTTATAGTAACCGTGCTGTTTGGACCGGTATTCACTGCCGGTGAGAGATTTCCCCTCGTTTCCGCCTTATGAGATGTTGAAACATTTTTATGCAGGGAGACACCTTGCTTATTACCGTGAGAAGTAATCACTGCTGCAAGAATCATAGCAACGGCCGTTATGAGTGCGGCTATAATGACCGGCTTGCGATACCGCTTCTTTGCCGTTGCGCCTTTTGATTTCTCGCCGTTTTGCTTTGTGCTGGCAAGGTCGGCTTGAACGTGTTTTATCGCTCGCCTAAGCTGCGATATTCTTTCGTCGGATATATCAACACGCCAACACCCCGGCTCAAGGGAAGTGCTGTAATGCGACGCAAGCCCACCGATAAACCTTTCTCGTTTTAATATGTCATAACCTTCGTATTCTTCAGAAAAAAGTGGTATGTTGGCCTGGGGACGCAAGGAAATATCGTGAATGACAGCCAACAACACGTAATCGCACAGCAACTCCATATTTTGGGGAGGCCTGATTGTAGGGACGTCGCCAGAATACCCAAACCAACGCAGACAGAGAGGACTCGCTAAATATTTTTCAGCATCTTTGCGGGGTACGTCTTTAGCAATTTCCTTGGCGACATCTTGTTCCCATTGAATCTTGGCCAGTGTGCAGAATTTCCGTAGGTATGATGCAAACCGTTCTCTTGTGCTTTGCTCCCTTACAAGCTCGTAAATCTCGTTTGCTATTACGCAGATAGCGTGCCGATGTTCTGTTATACTTTTCATTTTTTCACCTGCCTTATATCGGGCTGGCTCAGGCAACAGTAGCATAAGTTTCTGTGTCTCGTAACAGGCGACATGAGAATCAGGCCGGGTTAATCTTAGCCACAGATTACACAGATTTCACTGTTTAGATTTTTCCTCTTCCTGCATTTTTTCGATGGCTTGGCCAATTCGCTTATCAAGATTTGGTTCGGTTTCATTTGCCTCTTGTTCAAGTTGCTTCTTGAGTTGTTGTTCTAAGGTATCTGAAGAAACTACAACCGAATCATTTGCTTCCCACGGTGCGGGTTTAACAACAGTATCATTTTTTGTCCATGGAGATGGACTGACAACTTTGGTTCCGGGAACAACTTTTGAATAATTATCATAGTGTTTATAATATTCTTCCCTTTGAGGTTCTTCATTTGAACCACACCAGATAGAATGTCCAGGACTTCTAAGCCATAAGTCACCTGTTCGCGTATCAAGAACATACGAGTTTGATAACTGGTAATGAGGTGCATTACGCATTTCCTGAAGAATTTCATACAGGAGGTAATTTAAAAAAACGAGGAGAATGACTGCAACCAACCCTTTGTAGTTGTCTCGAAGGAAATTCATTGTTAGACACTCCGTGATTTCTTATCCTTGGTCATCATAAGTTTACGGAAGTCATCTAACACCTTTTGCTCATCGCTGTCAAGGGCCCTGTAGATCGTGCCCGGTTGCGGATTTTCATGGTAGAAAGCAGATGACCTGCTGGCTGATGACATCGCCGAGGATGCGTGCGGGTCCGCCATTTGGCGAGATCTCGCCTCCGGCGGATGAGCCGGCGAGGTCGATTACCTTAATCACGTCGGCGTATTTGGCCTTTTCGGGCAGCAGCGAGGTAAGTTGATTCGGCTGGGCGGCAAACCATTTTTCGTTGAAGGCAAAACCTTTGTGCGAGGGGAAAATAGCGACGTAAAAGATGTCGGTCTCGACGAGGTCTTGGAAGAAGTGCGTTCCGAAAGATAAGTCGGGAACGAGATTTGTTCCTTCGCAGGCCAGTTCGCCCAGCACGGTGACATTGTTGATTTCCGAAAAGCTCACAGGCACGCCCAGCGAAGGTGTGGTAGTGCCCCAGCGTCCGGGGCCGAGAAGCAGCAGGCCGGTGTCGTCTTTGTTGGTGATTTGTTTATTCAGTGCGCCGATGGCACGGGCGATGTCATACTTTTGCTGGTTGGGGACAGCTTCGTATTGTTTCGGGTCAACAAAAATAACGCGTTTGATGTCGGCGGAGATGGAGCCGCCCATAAAATATCCGTGGCAGAGAAACAGCAGCTTTTCTGATTTGACATCTGTAGGAATCGAGACGGCTGCGCGTCGGCCCTTGGTTTGCAGGGGTCTGCACTGGAGCAGGTTTATCATCAATTTGTCTTCTTTTGTGAAGTTGACCGTGAACTCGACATCGACGGGATAATGGTAGCTGGTTTCGAGGCGTTTGAGAATTTTTTGCATACAGGGGACAAAGTCGGTTTCCTTGAGGAGCTTTTCAAAGGTTACAAGCCAGTATTGCTTTTGCGTCATCCGAAGCGATTTTGCCTTTTCGGACATTTCGTGGTCGGGCGAAGCGACAAGGTCGATTTTCAGGTCAATTTTTTTGCTCAGAAGCTCCTGAATTGGCACTGACGTAAGGCAGTTGTTCTGGATGTCGAGCAGGTCAACGTAGTGCTGCGAAAATCTTCGGATGTCTTCCATATCCGCCAGCGGACGCAGCAGGGGCGCGTCGAGAGCGATGGTTTGCGGGTAATCGTCTTCGACTCTTCCGACGGCGCGGGTTCCTAAGCCCAGGACCAATCGCACCATACCAGCTTTTGGGTCGAGGTCCGGGTTCCAGACGAAGGTGTTGTAGGAAAGCGCGACGCCCGCCAAATCCGGGAAAAAGTAGTTGTCGCGGTATGAGCCGGATACCCGCTGGACGAGCAGCGCCATTTGTTCATCTTGCTGGTCAAGCCCTCTTTGCAGGCGATATACCAGTGCGTCGTCGCCCATTGTGCTTGCGTAAACTTCCCGCACGGCGTTCTCGAACTGGGCGAGACGCTGTTCGGGGCTGCCCTGGTTGGTGCAGAACAAGCTTTCGTATTTTCCGGCGAATGCGTTGCCGAAGGCGTCTTCGAGCAAGCTGCTTGAACGGACAATGATGGGTGATTGGCCGAAGTATTCTATCATTTGCTGGAACTGCTCTCGGACCTGGTCGGGGAATTTGCCTTTGAGCAGCCGGTCTCTTATTTCAGAGGCGACTTTGAAATAGCCCTCTTTGGTTTTTTGCTCCATAAGGAGCTTCCAGCAGTCATTTTCGACGATGTAGGTGTAAAAGACGTCCGAGCCGACGTAGAATGAATCGTGCTGTTCGAGATGACCTGCCAATCCGAGCGAATGGTCGGAGGAAACGATGTTGTTTGCGAGCAGCATACCAACTGCTTTTCCGCCGATGAAGCCGGTGCCGATTAGACGCTCTTCAATATTGATAAGGTCGTTTAAGGAAAAGTGTTTCTGGGCAAGGGCGAGAATTCTTTTTTCTTTACCAATTATTACCCTGCACAGCCGGTCAAGGGTTTGCTTTTTGTCCAGATTTGATGTTTCAGGAAGCTCGGCAACTTCCCTGGCTCTTATGAAAAGGCGGTCCCAGTAATCGAGCGTTCTTTCGGCGGATTCGATACCCTGTTCGGATATTCGGGAAAACAGCCGGCTGGCGTCAACGCTGCTGGTGATGGGGACAAATTTTTCCTCCTGCTGCAAATGTGGAAGAAACATTGTGGGGGAGTATCGTTTCCAGACCTTCAACGGATGGATATAAAAGCGGTCTTCGAGGTTATACAGGTCGAGAAGCAGTTGTGTCGTTTCGCGGATTCTGGCGATGGTTTTGAATGAGTGATTATTCCGCAATAACGCGAAATACGCGATAGTGTCAAGCTCGAAAAGATACGGGCAGGTAATCATAAAAAAGTTGCCAATCATCAGGTCTGTTGCCCATGCGTTTAGCAGGTCGGAGAGGCAGTCAAAGACGTAATGAGCGCCGATGCCCTGTTCGGAAATGATACTGTGGACCTGTGCGGAGAATAATTCGAAGCCGCTGTGTGCGTCGAGATTGAAAATCTGAATACCCGGTGCCGGCTTAAGAAGCGGCTCATGGCTGGCGAACCGCATATAGATTACCTTGTGGCCGTTGGCGATGGCGGTTTTTACATAGGGATTTACGAAGGCGGCGAAATCCTCGATGCTGTCAACCTGCCAGACGACGTTATCGCCTTTGCGAAGCTGGTTAAGTATGGCGTCGAGACCTGTCAGACCAGTGCTAACCTGTTCGGGCATAAATCCGTCCTTTCCGGCTTTTTGGGTTTCTTGTCAGCAATCCCGGATTTTGACAAGTTATATCAAGTCGAAAGTCGGGATTGCCTTTTATTAGGCAATTGTTAAAATAAGTAAAACTTATGTAATTGCCTGCTATTAAACTTATAGTAGTATAAGGATAATACTAATTGCCGGCAAGGCAAGTGCAAGATTGTTTGTTTAATATGGTTCATCAAGGGGACTTATAATGCACATAGAAACGTTGAAGATGTTTTGCGATTTGGCGACGCTGCGGAGTTTTTCCAAGACGGCGGACAAACATTTAGTCAGTCAGTCGGCGGTTTCGCAGCAGGTGGCTCAACTGGAAATCGAGCACAAGTGCCAGTTGCTGAACCGGCAGAAAAGGCCGCTCGAATTGACGGCGGCAGGAGAGATTTTTTACCGGGCTGCAAGGGATATGGTGGACAGGTACGAATTGCTCAAGAGTGAGATGAACACGCTGAAGCAGGCGGCACAGTGCAGGGTAAACGTCGGGGCGATTTACAGCATCGGGATGCACACACTGCCGGAGTATCTCAAGAAGTTTATGGTGAAAAAGCCGAACGTCAATGTCCACGTGGAGTACTTTACCGCGGACAAAATTTACGAGATGGTGCTGGCGGGCGAATTGGATATCGGTCTTGTTGCGGTGCCGAGGAGGGACAAGCGGCTGGAGGTCTATGATTTTGAGGATGAACCGCTGGTTCTGGCGTGCAGTCCGAAACATCCGCTGGCGGCACAATCGCATATCGATATTCATAAACTTCAGTTTGAGCGATTTATCAGCTTTGAAGAAGGTGTCCCGACGCGTGTATGGATAGACGGCATTTTCCAGCGATACAATATAGTCATAAGGCCCGTGATGGAATTTGACAACGTCGAGACGGTCAAAAAGGCGGTTGAGATAAATTCGGGCGTCAGCATCCTGCCTCGCCCGGCGATGCTGCAGGAGCTTGCAGCAGGTACGATAAAGGCGATTGAATTTGAAAACGAGAGGTTTGTGCGTCCGACGGGGATTCTTGTTCGCAGAGACCGCGTCATCAGCCAGGAGACGCGATACCTGATAGACCTTCTCCGGAGAAAATCATAAGAGGATTCACCGCAGAGCGCGCGGAGACCGCTGAGAAAAATAAAAAAAATAAACTCTGCGTTCTTTGCGGTCTCGGCGGTGAGGATTATTCGATATGCAAATTAAAGCGGTGATATTTGACCTCGATGGGACGATAACGCAGCCGTTTTTTGATTTTGACGCGATTCGTCTGGAGATGGGTTATCCGCCTGATGCCGGGCCGATTCTGGAACTGATGGGAAAGATGACGCCGAGGCAGCGGGAGGATGCGGAGAAGATTTTACAGGCTCATGAGGAAAAGGCGGTCGCCGAATCGACGCTGAATCCCGGCGCAAAAGAGACGCTCGAAGAATTGCGCAGAAGAAAGATTCCCATAGGCATATTGACCCGCAACAAGAAGGATAACGCCTTTGCGGTTGCCAAAAAGCACGGCTTGAAATTCGACGCGGTGGTGGGCAGGGAGGATGGGCCGGTTAAACCCGATGCGTTTGGCGTCTTGCATCTTTGCGAGCAGTTTGCGATAAAGCCGGAGGAGGCGCTTGTCGTCGGGGATTATCTTTTCGATTTACTCTGCGCCAGGGCCGCGAAAGCGATTCCCGTACTTTTGAAAAATCATCACAAGGCCGACGAATTTGCGCAGTATGCCGATTTTGTTATTGAAAATATCACGGATATAATCCAGATTATCGAGCGTAAGCAGAAGATTCAGGAGAGTTGATGCGCAATACTATAAAAATAATGGTCGTTATGGCGGGGGGTGTCATCGGCGTATGTGGTTTGGCGTCTTGCGCTGAACAATTAACCGATGATGCGAATTCCGTGTCGGCAATTCTGGATGGTCTTAAGCAAAAGACAAGCCAGTTGCGGTCGTATCAATGCAAAGCCAATTACCTTTTCAGTCAGCCATTACTCGAATCGAAGACGCTGCGGACGGGAAATTTATATTACGCTCGGTTAGGCAATGGCTCAAAGCTGCGGATAAACTTCGACACCCTCACACAGGATGAAAATCCTCAGCAGAAATACGGCGAACAGTATATCTTCGATGGCCGATGGCTGACGCATATCGATTACCAGATTAAGCAGGTGCAGAAGAGGCAGTTGGCCGAGACCAATGAGCCGATAGACGCATTTGAATTAGCCAGGAGGAACTTCCCGCTAATCGGCTTTGACAAGACGGAAGATTTACAGCAGCAATTTGATGTCAATCTTCTCGGCGAGCCAAACGGGTTAACACATCTGCATTTGAAGGTCAAACCTGATTCGATTTACAAGGATGATTACAAATCGGTCGAGGTCTGGATTGATAAGCAATTGATGCTGCCTGCGAAAATCTCAGCGGTCTCCACCGAGGGCGATATTTACGAGATTAGTTTTGCCAGGCCGAAGGTCAATGAAGTTATTGACGGAAAGGTCTTTGAATTTTCGATTCCCGACGGCTTCGGAAAACCGGAAATAATTCCTCTTAAGGCAAATAAGTTATGAGCGAAAAAGAATTGGAAGAAAGATATTCCGTTTTAAAGGCCAGAGTTGTTAAAAGAAAAGACAGTTTCGACACGTTTATCAAAATGCTTGAAACCGAGACAAGCTGGCTTACTAGCCCAGCAAGCACACGATTTCACCTTAGCGAAGGCAAAGGGCTGCTCTGCCATAGCGTCGGCGTAGCCGAGAACCTGCTGAAATTTCGTGATTTTCTGGTGCCGCAAATTTCCGACGAAAGCTGCGTGATTGTCGGCTTGTTTCACGACGTCGGCAAAGTCGGAGTGCCGGGAAAGCCGCTCTACATAAAAAACGAAAATGAATGGGAGGTTAAAAAACGGGGTATCGCGTACAAAATAAATCCCGAAGTCGTTCAAATGGGTCTGGCTGCCCGCAGTTTGTATCTTATCTCAAAATATATTCCTTTGTCCGATGCCGAAGCACAGGCGATACTCTACCACGATGGCCAATACGTCGAAGACAACAAATGTGTTGCCCATAAAGAGGAACCCTTAACCCTTCTCGCCCATTGGGCTGATTACTGGACGGCACATATCTTTGAAGAAGGAAGGTCATTGGAAAATAAAAATAGTTAATAGCAGAGGTTGTCAGAACACCTCAACAAAATAATTGAGTTTGGGGAAATCAAATGGATTATGAATCTTTTTGCAAAATCTTAACAGGCGAGTTATCAGAACTGCCCATAAATAGGAAAGAACGGTTCTATACCGGAACTGTTCTTCCTGCGGTATTGTTCCATAATGGCCTAAATAACTTTTATTGCTTTTTAAGGGCCATAAAGGGTTTTCCACATGACGAAGTTAATGAAGAGACGATAGGTGATAATTTTTTATTCTATACGGAATACAATCTGAATCAGTCGGCGGGATATAGAAATGTCGGACGAAAAATCCCTACCTCAACAAATGACACACCAGATGTTATCATTGAGATACTCAGACCAAAGAGAGTATTCGTCATAATTGAAGCAAAAATGTTTGAGAATGCCTCTCAATCAAGTTTAAGCAGACAAATGAGTTTGCAAAAAAAAGCTGTAATCGAACCCTTGAGAAAGACGTTTCAATTAGATGAAAACCAGATTTTTCATGTTGCATTAGTGCCTGGGGAGTTAAGACTTAAAAACGGAGACGGCTATCAGATAATAAATTGGGAGCATTTTATTAAACAAGAATTAGATTTATCGAGCAATTATTTCTATAAATATTTAAAGTTTGCGATTGCTAATTACTCGGAACTTGTTGCAATAGGGCCCCCGCCGCCTCCTTATCCTAAGATGAGTGGACAGCAAATATATGAAGACGGGAAAAACAATGTGCTCTATTGGGTTGGAAGGCAAGGTGGCGAAAAAATCATAATAGAAGAAGACATCGACTCTGACGAATGGGAAACATCCGAGTATTATGTGAATCAGGATAAACCATCATCGGGTAGGAGAGGAAACTGGATTACAAGCATAAAATTTGCAGAACTTGTGGATAAATATGGGAAGGGGTAAAGAATGGCAAAGGGATTAGTGATTTATTATTCGCGAAGCGGCAATACAAAGCAGATGGCGGATATGATAACTAAGGCGATGAACGAAGGCGGGCTGGAGACGGACTGCAAAGAAATCGCCAAAGTTAAAGTTGACGACTTGCTCAAGTATGATGCGATAGTAATGGGTTCTCCAACTTATTATGGGGGAATGGCGGCACAAATGAAGCAGCTTATTGACGATGCGGTGGTCAAGCACGGGCAATTGGATGGCAAAGTCGGGGCGGCCTTTACCAGCTCTGCCAATATCGGCGGCGGCAACGAGACAACGGTATTAGACATCCTGCACGCGATGATTATCAGTGGTATGGTAATCCAGGGCGACCCGCAGGGCGACCACTATGGGCCGGTATCGATTGGCAAGCCCGACCAGAGGGTTGAGAAGCTTTGCGCCCGCTGGGGCAAAAGAATTGCGGAGTTGACCAAAAAACTGGGCCATTAGCCGTTTGTGGGGATAGCGGTTTTTTTCGCAAAATCGCGGATTTTCTTTGACAACTCGTCATTGTATAGTTAAGTTTCAGGCATTCGAAGCTTGAAAACGAATGAACTTTAACCACATAAGTGGAGGACTATTCGATGCAAGAGTACGAAAATTTGAAAGTGCTGGTAGCAGAAATTGAAGCAGACATTAGCAAGGCCGAGGGCGGAAACAAGGCCGCAGGGACGCGGGTTCGCAAGCAGATGCAGGGTATTAAGCAGGCGGCCCAATTAGTTCGCAATAAGGTCCTGGAAATCAGAACAACGCAGTAACAGTATTTAGGACACTGGATTTGGCATATATCGGCCTGTGGTGCACATAACCGGCACCGCGCGGGCTGACTAGCGGATAGCAATTGCGCCAAGTCCCTATTCTCAGGGGTTTAATAATGCCGCCGCCGTTATTATTCGATTTATCGAAGATAGACCTGTCGGCCAAACCAGTTTTCGACAGGGATGACATCCTCAAGGTCAATCCCCAGAATTACGAGATGCAGCAGCTCGATGGCGTGCTCTGGTACGACAAGCCCAATATGCTTGTGCTTGGCTACAAGGATGTAACCGACAAGGAGTTCTGGATTCGCGGGCACATACCGGGAAGACCCATTATGCCGGGGGTGATTATGGTAGAGGCAGCGGCCCAACTGCTGAGTTACTTTGTCAAGCATATTATGGGCGAGGTGGGTTTCATCGGCTTTTCGGGTATTGATTCCGCCAAGTTCCGCTCAACAGTCGAGCCGGGCCAGCGACTTTTGCTCTTGGGTAAAATAACAAAATTCAAGCCGGGCAGGATATACGACGCCTATATCCAGGGGATGGTCAACAACAAAATGGTCTTCGAAACCGAAGTATCCGGTATGGCGGTCTGATTCGTCGTTCGTATCTAACAGAAAACGGAGCAGGGAATGGCACAGGATGAACAGGTATTGGTAGTTCAGCGCAAGGTCTTTGAAAGCGCAGGCGCGTTTAACGGTCTTGCGATGGATACACAAAAGTATCTCGATAAACTTTTTGCCCCGGGCGTTCCCCGTTTTATGCCCCGGCCGCAAGCCGAAAAAGACCCGTCCTTTAAGCAGCTCATTCCTTATGTGATTATGACCTGCAACGGCAAATATCTTAGCTACGTCCGCGGCAAACGCGCGGGCGAAACCCGACTTGTCGCAAAACGCTCCATCGGCATCGGGGGTCACATAAACCCGACCGACGATATGCCGCTCTTTGGCAATTTCTATGATACCTATCTGGCCGCTGTCCAGCGGGAAGTGGCAGAAGAGGTGTCGATAGAAACAAAATATAAAGACAGGGTTGTTGCCTTGCTCAATGATGATAACAACGAGGTTGGGCAGGTGCATCTGGGAATCGTGCACTTGTGGACGTTGGATGAGCCGAAGGTGAATAGAAAAGAGCAAATGATAACGCAGATGGGCTTTATGAGTATCCCCGAATTGCAACTGGTTCGGGATACTATGGAGACCTGGTCACAAATTTGCTTCGACGGCCTGGCAAAGATGGTTTGAACTGCTGGAAGACGCCGAATATTTCAGAGCATTTCTTTTAGTGTTTCCTTCTCAACCTGTGGTGAGCAGAGTCGAACCACGTCACCGCACCGAGGCCGCAAAAGCAGGATAGCTTAATCGCAAACATGTTAATTTCTAATTCCTGGCCTCACTTTAACAGCCAGTTGTCAGGACAAAAATCAAACCAATTCAAAGAAAAGATGCTGTAATCAACAAAATCAACGTGGGTACTATGGTTCAAGTCCGCCGGCAAAGCCCTTGTCCATCCATCCATCAGCCACTGTTGGGCGAAATTATACAAATCGTCGAAACCGACAACGCAGGCGCTGACCCCATAATCGACAGGTGCGGTGGAACTGAAATGAATCCAGCCAATATTCTCGCCCCAGGCGTAGCCATCGAAATTACCGTTGGAGTCAATACGGACAC
>JBEKWM010000003.1:0-267289 GCA_049513025.1 Sedimentisphaerales bacterium | reverse complement strand
TATCCGGCGGGCGGCGGCGGCGGCGGTTCGGTAAGGATTATTGCCGGCGGCTCTGTTACCAATAAAGGTATTATCAATGTAAACGGCGGTAAAGGTGGCGATGGCAATGCTAAGGTTAAAGATACGGGCGGTGGTGGCGGCGGCGGCCGTGTGGCCATTTTCTACGGCACTACATATTCTAACACCGGCACTATCACCGCTAACGGCGGTGCCAGGGGGGTTACATATAACGATCCAAATTATCCTGGTCTCCCGGTTGGTCTTGCCCAAAGCGGTCAGGATGGCACTATCTTTGTTACAAACGGCACACTCAAGAAAGCTTCAGCGCCCACACCTGCAAACGGCGATGAGATGGTTTATTGTAATCCTGACCCATGTACTATCCAGTTGAAATGGAACTCCGGTTACGGCGGGACAACTGATGTTGTTTACTGCGACACTAACCCAACCCCAAACACTTCGTGGGGTTCGGTTCCCGCGACTCGCGGTCAGCACAGCGTAAATATGACTGTTTTTGCCGGAAATACCTACTATATGAAGGTTGTAACTGATGGTTCTGTCAGCAGTGATACGTGGTCCTTTACGACGGTTAGCTGGAGGTGCATGCAACAATATGATGGAAATAACCCTAACCCTGTGAGTGGACCAGAGTGGGATTTCAATCATGACTGTGTCGTTGATTTTAAAGATATCGAATTTGTTGTGAAAGATTGGCTAAACCCTGAATTTGGCACCAACATGCCCGATTTAGTTTATTTTGCCAGGTTCGCAAATGAATGGTTACAGTGCTTTAATAGAACAGATGGTTGTGCCAGCTGGTAAGCTGATTTAGATGTGAATGAATGGTTGTGCGTTTGGTAAACAGGTGCCTTTTCAGGATGATTAGGAATGAAGCTTCATATCGTGGCATTGGAAAGAGAAGAACCTGCAAGCAAGAGATACCACTGTCAAAATTGGACTTCCAATTACATCCATATTTAGGTGGTCGCAGAATGCGACCACATAGACGTTAAATCAGTTCCTTCCTGCTCATTTTGTATTTTATGAGCTTGCTGCGTTTTTCTCTTGCGGCCTCAAGCAGCTTTTCAATTTTTTTTCTGTCGCCTGAACGAATGACCTTTTTAAGTTTCGTAAGCTCAGCGGTCAATCGGTCGATTCCGCGAACGGTATTTTGAGCGTTTGTCATCAGGACATCCGCCCAGATATTGGCCGGGCCTGAGGCGATTCGAGAGCAATCCATAAAACCCTTGCCTGCGAATTTCAATTCTTCGGCGTTACTGGCGTTGACTAATGCGGCAGCGGTTATGTGCGGCAAATGACTAACGTCGGCGAAGATGCGGTCGTGTCGGGCAGGGGTCATTATTTTAACGAAACAACCAAGTGCCGACCAGAATTCTTTTAGAATTTGCAGCGAATGCCTGTTCGTGGTCTTTGTGGTTGTGAGAATGCACAGCGCTTTGTCAAACAGGTCGTCTCTGGAGGACTCGACGCCTCTTTGTTCTGAGCCGGCGATTGGGTGCGAGCCGACGTAACGGATATTTTTTGGCAGGCATTTATCGGCCCAGCGGTGCGGCATTATCTTGGTGGAGCCGACGTCTGTAACGATGCAGCCGGCGGGAAGCGTATCGGCGATTTGGTGAAACGTCTCCTCGAAATTGCCTATAGGCGTTGCGAGTATGACTAAATCGGCGTCTTTGACACTTGCTTTTATGTCGTCGAAGACCTCATCGACCACTTTTAGCCGACGTGCCTTTGCGCGAGTGCCGGCTCGATGGGAAAAACCCGCCGTTTTTACGCCGGTTAGCGCCCGCGATACAGCTAAACCCACGGAACCGCCCAATAAGCCCAATCCAATGACCGTTATTTTTCTTAAGTGCTTCATAATAAAGACCTTATAGAAAATAGACGCGATACCAATCGCTGTTAAAAGTTATAACAAGCCGGGTGCGATGTCAATTTTTTTCTTTAATTTTGGTCGCGTTAATGCTACTATGGTTGTCCGCTCGATAGATACCGAATGACAAAATTGCACCACTTGTGTGTTTATATTGTGAGTAAGACAGATTAAAAACGAATGGTGATAGCGCAAGATAAAAATCCCGAAAAAATCGGGGACGGCGATTACCTCGATTTTGAGCAGAAGGTGGCGGACATTGACCGCCAGATGGACGAGTTGCGCCGCCTTAGCTCCATCAAGGGCATTGATTATTCTGCGGAGGTTCGCCAGCTTCAGCAGGAACAAGTGGCCGAGCTTAAGCAAATCTATTCGCAACTCACCGCCTGGCAGACGGTGCAGGTCGCCCGCCATCCGAAAAGGCCCCTGCTGCCGGATTACCTTAACCTGATGGTGAAGGACTTCCGCGAGCTTCACGGCGACAGATGTTTCGGCGACGACCGGGCGATGGTTACGGGTCTTGGCCAGATAGGCAGAGAGAAGGTCCTGATTGTCGGCCAGAATAAAGGACGTGGGTTGAAGGAGAAGGTGGCGTGCAATTTCGGCTGTGCCAATCCGGAAGGTTATCGCAAGGCCTTGGCCAAGATGAAATTCGCCGCAAAATTCGGCATACCCGTTGTTACGCTCATCGATACGCCCGGCGCATATCCGGGAATCGGGGCCGAGGAGCGGGGCCAGGCGCAGGCGATAGCGGTCAATCTGTTTGAGATGTCCCGATTGCCGGTGCCCGTAATCTGTATCTGCATAGGCGAAGGCGGCTCGGGCGGAGCGCTTGGCATAGGCGTTGGCGACCGGCTGGCTATGCTTGAATTCGCATACTATTCAGTAATCAGCCCCGAAGGATGTGCGGGTATTTTGTGGCGTGACGGCTCGCAGGCGCCCGAGGCGGCAGAGGCGCTTAAACTCACCAGCAAAGACCTGCTCAAACTGAAACTCGTCGATGAGGCGATTGCCGAACCATTAGGCGGCGCTCATCGAAACATCCACGATACCGTTTATAACGTCGAGCAATATATCATCAGAACGCTCGCGGTCCTCAAGCGAACAAAACTCGAAACACTGCTGGAAAACAGATACGCGAAACTGCGTGCGGTAGGCAGTGAGCCGACGGCAGTGCTGCGTGATAAAGAGCACAAGACGAAGATAGAGACCATCGAGATTAAACGCGCCGGGCCAAAATCGGTGCCCGCAAAAGCGTAAGCCGCACAGTTCGGCTGAAGTGTGAAGAGGAGTTTGCTGAATATCTCAAAGACCAGTTACTGATAGTTATTCTTCTGGGCTGCTCTCGTGGTCAAAACTGCTGCCTCTGTCGGTTTCCGGCTCGTCTTCGCCTTCTTCGTCGGCTTCCGGTTCGGTGCCGGCTTCATAAGGCGGAATCTCGCCTGTTTCCCCGGCTTCGCCCTCGACCAGCCGACCTTTTTCTTTTAGCTCCGCGCAGGCGACACAGTAACGCGCCCAGGGTATGGCGTTTAGCCGGGCCTTGGAGATTGACTCACCCTTGCCTTCACAAATGCCGAACACGCCTTCCCCAATGCGAGCAAGTGCGTCGTTGATTTCCTTTAGCATTTTCTTTTCGCTGTCCATCAGGTCCAGCGCGAATTCCTGCTCAAAGTTATCTGAACCGGCGTCGGCCATATGGAAGGGCATGCTCGACAACTCACTTCGCTCCTTCTTGAAAGTTTCGTCTTCCATAGTGGAGACGTTGCCGAGTAACTCACGGCGCTTGGCGAGCAGCAGCTCCCGGAACTTCGCAATCTCTGCCGCCGTCAATCCGTTTTTATTGCTTTTATTACTATTATTTTTTCGCCTTGCCATTTTTTTGCCAATCTGCCCGTTCAATGATAACTCAAGCTCAGCGCTGCTCACCCGATAAAGGTCTGCCCGCTGATATATACGTAAAAGTCGGACGCCAGATTATAGGATTCTTTTGCTGGCCCACAACTAAATTCCGCCGGGCAAAAAATTATTTCGACAGAAACACCTTCTCACTTGTCTCAAAAGCCGGCGCAAATGACGAAATTCGCTTCCTATGGGCTAAAACAAACGCTCGGCCCTTTAGATAACCTGCCGGAGAGCATATTTAGAAGTGGTATCTAACGGGTCGAGTTATCCAGGATGAACGTTACCGGTCCATCGTTGATGCTCGCCACCTGCATATTTGCGCCGAAAACTCCCTTGGCGACCTTCAAACCCTTCTCGGCAATCAACTGGGCCGTTTTATCATACAACCGTTCGGCAACTGCCGGTTCGGCGGCACCATCAAATCCGGGCCTGCGGCCCTTGCGGCAGTCGCCCTGGAGCGTGAAATTGCTGACTAATAAAACCTGGCCCGCGACGTCCAGCACGCTGCGATTCATTTTGCCTGCCCTGAGCGAAGTCGAAGGGCCCTCATCGTCCGCAAATATCCTCAGATTGGCTATTTTTTCGGCCATAAACTCAGCATCTTGTTCGCTGTCGGCCTTTCCAACGCCTAAATACACAAGCAGCCCTCTGCCGATTCGGCCGACGATTTGCCCGTCCACCTCGACGGTTGCGCTTGATACTCTTTGTATGACAGCCCGCATGCTGGCGGATTATAGCCGACAATCGAATCTGACAAAACCCCCTGCTCCCCGGATATTCAAAACGAGCGGGCGAACCGAAAGATTCTGCGGCATTGGCCGGAGGAACAGAAAGAAAGCAAGGGCACTGCTCAAAGATGTACCTCTCAAGGGCCGGACAAGCCCGACGATGGAAAAAACACATCTATGCCTCGGGTGCACCAAGCTGCCTATAAAGGGCTATTACGCCTGTCTGAACTGTTCGCTGGAATTCAAGAAGAAGTCCCGGACCACGGCGTTGTCGATATTTTTTCCGGGCAGCGGTCATTTTTACGCACGGCATCCAATAATTGGATTATTAGAAGCTGTTATAGGGACAATAGTATTTATTTTATTTGTCACATTCACAACGACGTATTTTGTCAGCCCCCCCTTCCGCTCCGCGGAGCATCGGTTTTCACCTGAACCAGAAGGGACGCTCGTCGCCAGCTGGTGTTCCCGCTAAATCGCAGATTCTCAACAAATTCCAAAATACAACAGGTTGTTAACGGCAACTACGCCCCTTTTGCTCAATGCGATATCCATAGCGGCGTTATTATAGGACATTAAGGGCATCAATGGTTTATTGGTGTATGTGCAACTAACAGAAATGCCATTTGCAATTTAAAGAACAAACGAAAAGAGTGATTGACATCTTAGGGATATTTCACGTGAAACACGGCTCGGTGAAAGATGCGTTGCTCATTCATCAAATTAGTCATAGCAATCAAAATGGCTACCGCCCTCTCGATTCGAGTAAATTCGGCAAATAGGCGAAACCAAAGTTCCGCGTCATCAGCAAGATATGGAACCAGGTTAGAGTTGAATGGGTACAGCGTTATTGCTACTCTGGCTTGGCGGCCTCCAAAGGGTTGCAACGCGGCACTTAGGGGGCTTGGAAAGCAAATGTAGCCAGTGAAGCCAGTGATTTCCAACTTGTTGTTCTTCGCTGTGTGGATGGACGGTAATGAAGAAACAAAAGGAATTTGATGATGTCGCCGGTTACGCCCATCTTCCACTAGCCGAGTGCATAGGCATACTCTATATCCGGAAGATGCCCCACCTGCCACAGTAAATCCTAATATTGTTTCTCCAGCAGCCAAGCAACCCAGGCCACGATAAATAGAGTTGGAAATCCACAGGGCCAATAGGACGCGCAATCTTGGCCCCATTGCAAAAGTTTCACGTGAAACATTTTTTTTCGCAGTGGGCAATTTTGTCTGGCAACACTGGAGAGTTTACGCTACAAACACCGAAATATTTTATGAAGACCTCAATAGGATAGTATTTGAAATAACCTGAAGCCATGGTTGGCACAGGGAAAATTTAGATTATGGAAGGAGCGAAGAAATGACCGAGAAAATCGAAAAACCAAAACATTTAGGCAGGGGGCTGGCGTCGCTTTTAGGTCCCATAACCACATCTCCCCAAGAGTCCCCCCTACCTATTCCGATAACCGAAATAAACCATAACATCCTGTCGCATAACGACTTACGCTATTCGCTTCGGGAGATAAAGGTTGATGAAATTCAGCCAAATCCTTACCAGGTTCGTTTCATTTGGAATGAACAGGAGTTGACGGAATTGGCGCAGTCAATCAAGGCAAACGGCGTGATTCAGCCGATTATTGTTCGGCCTATGGGTTCCGGTTACCAGCTTATTGCTGGCGAAAGGCGTTGGCGGGCGGCCAAGATAGCTGGGCTTCAGACAGTTCCTGCGATTATCAGGCCTGTTAAAGACGATGAGCTGCTTGAGTTGGCCCTGGTGGAAAATATCCACCGGGCGGACCTGAATCCTATTGAGCGAGCAAATGCATACCAAAGGTACTTAAGCACCTTATCGCTGACGCAAGCCGATGCCGCCCGGCGGCTCGGAGAAGACAGGTCAGTGATAGCTAACTATTTGCGAATACTTGACTTACCATCGGAAATCAAACAAATGCTAATCGAAGGCCAGCTAACAATGGGGCACGCTCGTGCGATACTGGCGTTACCAACTGATGAATTGAGGCGAAAACTTGCTAATCGGGCGATGGCAGGGCGGTTAAGCGTAAGAGAGGTGGAACGGCTGGTTAGACAATACTTGGCCGCAAATGATGCGCAAAAAATAAAAATCAGGACAAGGCCAGCGCATATACAGGACCTCGAAAGCCAGCTAAGCAAAGAACTCGGAACCAACGTGATGATTGAGACGCGCAAAAACGGTAAATGCGGCAGGATTGTCGTCGAGTTTCATTCGCTCGAAGAATTTGATAGAATTATGCAGCATATCGGCGTAACAAGCACCGAGGAAATTTAAAACGAACTTGAGATGTATTTACTGCCCCGACGAGGGCCTGACGAAAGGTGTAGAATATGAGATGCCGGAATATAATGAAAGACATTGTGAATCTGATAAACTATGAAAAATCGGCAATAGCACTAAGTTTTATTTTATGTCTTTGTCTGGTCGGGCTTGGCGCTTTACGGATGGCGTATGGGCAGGGGAGTTTGGTGGAGACAGTCGGAACGATGGAGATATCGCAACAGGTTGATAATGGCGTAAATCAGTCGGCGCCGAAGAGGCCGGCTGGCGTTCGGAAACCGGCGAGGGACGCAAACGCTGCGACGGAACAGCCCAACCAGATGCCGGCAAATGCACCGGGCTATAATACGGAGACCGTTAATTCGCCTGATTCGAATGAGCGAGGGCGGGCCGCGCCGGGCGTTTCGATACCGTCAAAGGTCCCTGCTATGACTGCGGATACGAATGTTCCCGACGTAAACGATTTCAACGCGTTCAAGCAGGAAATTAACCGTATCGATATGGAGGCCCGTAACGAAGATACCCAGTGGCTGGGTAAACAGGAGAAAAAAGCGGAGCTTGCGAAAGCGATGAATAACGTTGTTGTCGCGGAATTAAGATTTCTGCGGAAAGTTGCCGCGGCAACGAATGACGCAAACACCGTAGAGGCGATTGACCTGGTATTGAAGAAAAGGCAGGATCGCCTGAATAAACTGGTGACCAAACTTGAGAATGAAGCGAAGGAAGAGCGCCAACAGCAACGCGAACGTAGAGCACCTAGGACAGGTACGCAGCAGCAGACCCAAACACAGACCGAACGTCCTGCTAGGAGCACGAACCCGGTGCAGCGTGCAAAGGAAACCGTTAACCAGGATCAGTAGTTTCAGGATTGCCGCTGCGGCGGGGCCGCGGATGGCTGCTGTTATTGTCGAAACAGAGACGCGGTTATAGTTGACCTGTCGTGAAGTTGGCCGCATAATAGTCCCCTTGATTCCCGACGACGGAGATATCTGCTGAAAATTTATGGCGAAGGATATGGAAACAAAATCGAAGAGCCGCGCGGCCGAGATAGCCAACACATTTGAATGGCTTATAACGGCCTTTGCGCTGGCGTTTGTGTTTCGCGCGTTTGTGATGGAGGCGTTTCGTATTCCGACGGGCAGTATGGCCTCCACGTTGCTGGGCGCGCATTACACGATGCGATGCACACAGTGCGGCTACAAGTACTACTACGGACAAAATATTTACGCGTCGGCACGGCCCAAGGGGCAGACCAGGCCGGAGTATTCCCGCTGTCCGAGCTGTGGGTATTATCAGATTACCGCCGGCGATATGGCGCCTTCGAGCGGCGACCGGATACTGGTGCTGAAAAGCATTTATCAGTTTGAAGAGCCGAAGCAGTGGGACGTGGTGGTTTTCAAGAACCCGCTTGACCCGTCGGAGAATTATATAAAACGGCTGGCGGGCCGACCCGGCGAGACGGTCGAGATAATCGACGGGGACGTTTATATCAACGGGCAAATCAGCAGAAAGCCGGCGAAGGTTCAGGAAGAGTTGTGGATGCCGATTTACGACAATGATTACCAGCCGGCCCGGCCCGAGGAGCCGGCGTTTAACAGGCATACCTGGCAGCGGCCATTCAGAAATGACGAGGGCTCGAAATGGACTATGGCGGACGACAGCCCGACGATTTTCCGGCTTACCGGCGACCCCAACGAGAAACATTCGCTTGTTTACGATACGACGCGGGGCAATGATTTCAGGGCGACATACGCGTACGACGAGATTACGGATTACAGGTTTATGCCTTACTGCAGCGACCTGATGGTCCGCTTTTGGGTCAATTCAGGCCGGCCTGAGGGGCTTGCGGGCGCGTCGTTGAGCAAATACGGGATACAATACACGGGCCGGGTTAATTTTGCGGGACAAATGACAATATCACGGCTTGCGGACGGCAATGAGCAGGTGCTGGCAACTAAAACGATTGGCCCGTTGGCGGTTGACAGTCAAAGGATGTTCAGGTTTGCCAATGTTGACCACAAACTGGTGCTGGAATTTGGCGACGAGAAGCTGACCAAAGACCTTGGCCGGGGACCGAATGACGCTGGGGCCAGGAATACGGGTATCGAGCCGGAGGCGAGGATTTTCGGCGCGGGCGAAATAGCTGTTTCGCACCTGGCGTTGTTCAGGGACATTCACTATACCGGCAGGAACCCGAACAGCAACGCGCCGGGCAGGGCTACTGAGGGCAATCCGCTAACGCTCGAGGCGGACCAGTTCTTTATGCTGGGAGATAACAGCCCTCGCAGCGAAGACGGCAGATGGTGGGCACGGCCGGGTAAGGGGAACAACGGTAAAATGTACGCCTCGGGCATCGTCCCTCGCGAATATCTCATAGGCAAGGCCTTGTTCGTATATTGGCCCGCCGGCTTCAAACCTTTCCCGAAATTTCCTCTGGCGGTTGTTCCAAACGTCGGCGAAATCCGCTTCATTTACGGCGGCTCGGATAAGACCAGGTAGTGTTCCTTCGATTGACAAGAAGGAAACAATCGGCGTTAATCCTGTAGTGAGGGGCTGTGTGTTATGAAAAAATCAATAAGACACGAACTGTTCGAGCGTTGTCCGAAAAATCCTATACTCACTGTCGAGGACTGGCCATATCCCGCCAACGCGGTTTTTAATGCCGCTGCCGCAATTGTTGATGGCGAAACACTTCTTTTGGTTCGGGTGGAGGATTTTCGCGGGGCTTCTCATCTTACCGTCGCCAGGAGCAAAGACGGCGTAAGCAATTGGCGAATCGACGAACAGCCGACATTTGCGCCGAGTCCTGCGCATCCTGAGGAAGTGTGGGGGATAGAGGACCCTCGGATAACCTGGCTCGATGAGCTGAAGGAATGGGCGATTACATACACCGCGTTTTCATCGGGCGGGCCTTTGGTGTCGCTGGCCACTACGAAAGATTTTAAAAAGTTCTCGCGGTTAGGTCCCGTGATGCCGCCGGAAGACAAAGACGCCGCGATTTTCCCTGTAAAGGTCAACGGCCTGTGGGCGATGCTGCATCGGCCCGTCGTCGGTTTTCCACATATACAAGGGCACATCTGGTTGTCGTTTTCGCCAAACCTCAAACACTGGGGCGAGCATCACATCCTGCTTCGCGCCAGGCAGGGAAGCTGGTGGGACGCGAACAAGATAGGTCTTTCCGCGCCGCCGATACAGACAAAACACGGATGGCTGATTTTGTATCACGGGGTTAGGACGACGGCATCCGGCTCAATATACCGGCTTGGGCTTGCGCTGCTTGATTTGGAAAAGCTGGTGAAAGTTTTGCGACGGTCCGACGAATGGGTGTTCGGGCCGAAGGCATCGTATGAGCGCGAGGGTGACGTGGACGACGTGGTTTTCCCCTGCGGCTGGACGGTAAGAGACGGCACGGTTTATATGTATTATGGTGCGGCGGATTCCTGCATCGCCCTTGCCACGGCAAAATTAAAAGACCTTATCGATTACGTTCTCGCCTGTCCCGGTTAGAAGCTGGGCGGGGACGATTGGCTTTTGATGAACTTGCCTAATGGGAAAAATAATTTGGTTTGGCCTACTTGGGCGGAGAACGTCTGGACGCCAAAGACGCGTTCGATTCGCTCGGTTGTGAGGATTTCCCGCGTTGGCCCGAAGTTATAACTGCCGTCGGTGGAGAGCAGCAGAATCATATCACTGTATTGTGCCGCTAAATTGATATCGTGCGTTACCGACACAATCGTCTTTTGTTTTTCGATTTGCATTTTTTTGAGCAGGTCGTAGATGCCGACCTGGTGCTTCATATCGAGAAAGCTCGTCGGCTCATCGAGAAGTAGTATTGGCGTCTGTTGCGCAAGTGCTCGTGCGATGAATACACGCTGGCGTTCGCCGCCGCTGAGATGTCCCAGAGGCCTGTCGGTGAATCGCGCGGTTTCGGTCATCTCAAACGCCTCGGCTATGGCCTCTCTGTCGGCGTCGGTCTCAAACGCCAGCGCACCCAAATAGGGCGTTCTGGCCATTGAAACAACCTGTGCCGCGGAAAATTCGAAGACCGGGACAAATTCCTGACGCACGACAGCGATTTTTTTGGCGAGCTGCCTGACGGAATACGAGTTTATAGGTTTCGAGTCGATTTTGATTGAGCCGGAGGCGGGTTTTAGCAGGCCGGATAGCAGATTAAGGAGCGTTGTCTTGCCTGCGCCGTTGGGGCCTGCGATTGACAAAAATGTGCCGGCTGGAATCTCAAAACTGAGGTTCTTTAGTATTTTAGCCTGAGGCCCGTAAGAAAAACCAAGATTTTCGACTTGTATGCAGATGCTCATCGCAGAGTCCCCACTTTCTTGCTGTATCTGGAAAGCAGGATTAGGAATACAGGCCCGCCGATGATTGCGGTTATCACGCCCACCGGAAGCTGAGCCGGTGAGATTATTGTGCGGGCGATTGTGTCGCAGATGACAACAAAAGCCGCGCCGAGCAGCGCGCTTGTTGGCAGTAACTGACGGTGGTCGGGGCCAAAGATAAGACGAACCGAATGTGGAACAACTAATCCGACGAAACCAACCAGCCCGCTTAATCCGACGGCAACGGCGGTGATAAAAGACGCAAGGGCAAATGCGACTAAAGTAATCTTACGAGGATTGACGCCGAGCGATTGCGCCTCACCGGCGCCGAACGCCAGGACGTTTAGCTTTTGACTGATTGTGAACAATCCCGCGATGCCGGCGATTATGAATATCGCGCTGGCGAACAGCGTGGGAAAATCCTTTTCGCCGATACTGCCCATAAGCCACATAATCGTGGAGCGCAATTGCTCACTGTCTATCAGGGAGGTCATCAGCATTATCACCGCGGAGAAAAACGCGTTGATGACTACGCCCGCCAGAAGCAAACTGGTTACAGTTGAACCTCCTGCAAGATGTCCCGTGAACCAGACCAGCCAGACCGTGCCTATGGCGAACAAGAACGCCATCCCGGCCATTGGTGAGCCGCCCAGGAACGACCAGCTTACCCCGGCAAGCGCCGCAGTCATCACGCCAAGTGCCGCGCCGCTTGATATGCCGAGGATATACGGTTCCGCGAGAGGATTTCGCAGGATTGCCTGAAGGGCGACGCCGCTTGCGGCTAACGCGGCACCGACAAGCGCAGCGAGAATTATCCGTGGGATGCGAACACGGACGAATATATCGTAATCGGTATTCTGGCCCGGCGTGTCACCCGGCCCGGCGAATACCGCAGACAGCGATATTTTTTGTGTCCCCACAAGCGAGCATACAAACATCACGACGACGAGCACCGCTAAGCACAGGACGATTTTGCTAATCAAACGTTTTGGCGTCAGCAGGTCGGTCATTTGTGTATTTTATCTCCATTCGTGTCAATCTGCTGCGCAAATAATTCCGGGTGCAGTAATTTCGCGACTTTCATCGCACCATCAGGCAGGCGTGGCCCCAGCCGAAGCACAGTGTCGGCTTCTAAGACGTAAACTTTTTTATCTTTCACCGCGGGCAGATTAGCGAACCTGCTCCAGAATTTCTCGGCTGTTTCCTGCTGTTTTGTAATATCCTCTGTCCCCATCGCCGACTGAATTATCGCTTCCGCGCCGCAGGTCAGGATTGTTTCTGTTCCGACAGACGGGTACTGGTCGCCGGTCGGCGCGATGACATTTTGGCCTCCCGCCAAATCTATTATCTCATTTATGAATGTTTTTACGCCAGCCACACGCAACTTTTCGGTTTCCATAACCCAGAGGACTTTGGCCTTTTTTGCGGAGGATGCTTTAGCCCGTATTTGGTCAATGTCGTTTTTTATGTTTGCGACAAGCAACTCAGCTTTATCCGAACAGCCGGCAGCTTGGCCGATGCTTAAGATGGTATTGTAAAGCTCTTCAATTGATTCGACCCGCAAAGAAATGGCATTTATGCCCGACCTTTTGAGCGTTTCCGCAATCTCTCTGTGCTGAAGAAATGATTCGCATACGACTAAATCAGGTTTTGCGGCGATGATTGTCTCGGTATTCGGCTGCCAGAATGTCCCCATCTTCGATTTTGTTTTCGCTTCGGCTGGCCAGTCACTGTCGCTTGAAACGCCGACAACCCTGTCGCCAAGTCCAAGAGCAAAAACAATCTCAGTCAGATTTGGCGAAAGCGAAACAATTCGCTGCGATCGTTGTTGTGATTCATACTTGTCAACATAGCAGTACATTAGCGGCAGTTGTTCTATCGCCAATAAAATCACCGCAATCACCAGTAGTAACCACAATAATTTCATATTTATGTTCGCTTGAACTGTTTTTCGAGTTCAGCCACGGTAAATTTAATTACGGTCGGTCTGCCGTGGGGACAGTGGCTGGAATTTTCGACCGTTTCTTTGTCGGCGATTAGATGCTCAATCTCACCATCGGTCAGTTTTTGCCCCGCTTTGATTGCCGCCTTGCACGCCGCCATATGCAAAACCTCATCGAATAAGCTGTCTGCGTCGAGCGTCGAGGCCTTTTCTGTGAGCATATCAATTACGTCCCGGAGAAAATCCGCCGGCTCGGCCTTTGCCAAAAGCACTGGAAACGCCTGGATTGCGATGGTTTTTGGCCCGAAGGGGACAAGCTCTATTCCCAGTTTTTCAAAAAGCTGCGAATTGTTTTCGAGCGTATCCGATTGCTCTTTGGTTAATTGAAAACTTTCAGGCACTAAAAGTTTTTGCGATTCGAGCGGATTGTTTCGCACGCGTCTTTTCAAATGCTCATACATAATGCGTTCGTGCAGCGCGTGCTGGTCGATAATACAGAAGCCATCTTTGTTTTCAGCGATAATGAAGCAGTCGTGAATCTGCAGGAATTTCGATGCTCGATTCTCGATACTCGGTTCTCGATATTCGTTAATGTGTTGAATACCAGAAGGGCGGCCATCAGGCGTGAAGTCGAGTTGTCGCTGGCCTGCCGGTCGATGCCTTTTGAAAAACTCCTCCATCGCCTCCGCGATTCGACCATCGCGTCGCATAGGCGGGGCGGACTGCTGTGGGACACTCGCGAGGGTATCAAGGTCAGTAGCTAATAGTTTTTCGCGAAGGCAGGCGAGAATCTGCGAATGAACGAGATTGGCGTTATAGAATCGCACCTCGATTTTTGTCGGGTGGACGTTGGTGTCGTAATCCTCGTAAGGCATCCTGATAAATATAAATGCGGCGGGGAATCTGCTTGGGTCGATTGCTCCGCGATACGCCTCTTTGATTGCGTGCGAGATGAATTTGTCGCGTATGAATCTGCCGTTGAGGAATATGTATTGCAGCCGATTGCTGGTGGTCGCGATTGCTGGTTTGCCCAGAAGGGCGGCTATATGCAGGCCCTTTTCATCGTTTTCGGTTTCAAGAAGATTTTCCGCGACCTCCAGGCTGAACAGTTCTGCAATTCTCGCTCTAAGACCCTGTCCAGCCAAGAGCCGGTATTGCTCTTTGCCGTTGTGCGTCAGGGCAAGCTCGATAGTGGTATTAGCAAGAGCAATCCTGATGAACTGCTCGACGATGTGGGTCATCTCGGTATTTGCGCTTTTGAGGAATTTTCTTCTGGCGGGCAATTTGTAAAAAATGTCGCGGACCTGAATGGTCGTGCCTATATCTGCGCTGCAGGGCACAAGGCCTGCTTTGTCGCCGCAGTCGATTTCGATGCAGTTGCCTGAAAGCTCATCCGCTGTCCGGCTGACGGCTTTCACCATCGCTACCGACGCAATACTTGCCAGCGCCTCGCCGCGAAAACCCAGCGTCGATATTGCACGCAGGTCGTCGCTTGTTTTAATTTTGCTCGTGGCATGCGGCTCGAATGAGCTGACGAGGTCTTCGGCGTCCATTCCACTGCCGTTGTCGGTTACAGAGATGAGTTTTCTGCCGCCATCCTCCACGGCGACGGTGATTTTTGTTGCGCTGGCGTCGATGCTGTTCTCGACTAATTCCTTGACCACACTGGCGGGCCTTTCGATTACCTCGCCGGCGGCAATCATATTCACCATATTCTGGTCAAGAACTACTATCCGGCCCATTTTTCTCCCGCCATTTTCTTACCGCGGAGACCGCAAAGCACGCAGAGTTTTATTTACATTTTTTCTCTGCGGCCTCGGCGTTCTCGGCGGTGAAATTTAATTTTGCAACAAACTGCGCCCGGTCATTTCTTCCGGCTTAGGCAAGCCCATCATATCAAGCAGCGTCGGCCCAATGTCGGCAAGAATGCCGCCGGAGCGAAGCTTTCTGCCCTTATATCGTTCGTCAAAGACAATCAGTGGCACATCACCGACGGTGTGCGAGGTGTGCGGCTTGTCGGGGGTGCCGTCTATCATTTTCTCAAAGTTGCCGTGGTCGGCGGTTATTATGGCCGCGCCGCCCATTTGTTTGACCTTATCTAAAATTTTGCCTACGCAGGCATCAACCGTTTCGGCCGCCTTAATCGCCGCTTCGAGAACGCCCGTGTGGCCGACCATATCGGGATTCGCAAAATTGATTACCATTGCGTCGTACTGGTTTGTGTCTAACCGTTGAAGAACAACGTCGGCAACCTCATACGCGCTCATCTCCGGCTTCAAATCATAAGTCCGCACCCTCGGCGACGGGACAATCTGTCTGTCCTCGCCAGGGAACGGTTTTTCGGTATAATCGTTGAAGAAGAACGTTACATGCGCGTATTTCTCGGTTTCCGCACAGCGAAATTGCTTAAGTCCAAGCGAACTCCAGTAATCGGCTAAGATGTTTTTCATTTTAGGCGGCTTGAGAAACGCCACCGGCGCCGGGATAGTCGCGTCATATTCGGTCATACAGACAAAATAAATATCCGGCTTTGTGTTTCGCGGGAATTCCTTAAAGTCGGGCTGGACGAATGCCCTGGTGATTTCGCGGGTCCTGTCGCCGCGGAAGTTGAAGAACACCACGCCGTCGCCGTCGGCTATCGTCCCTATCGGTTCGTTATCTTCATTGACGATTGCCGTCGGCTCGATAAATTCGTCGGTTCCCTGCTTTGCGTAACTGGCAGTTATGGCCTCGGCGGCACTTTTGGCCTTTAGTCCTTTGCCTACCCGCAGGCATTCGTATGCCTTCTGGACACGGTCCCATCGGCTGTCGCGGTCCATCGCGTAAAACCTGCCCATCACCGAGGCGATTTTGCCGACACCGATTTCCGCTGCCTTTTTCTCTATTCTTTCGATGTAGCCGGCGCCGCTGTCGGGCGGTGAATCCCGGCCATCGGTAAACGCGTGGATAAAGACGTCTTTGAGGTCGTTTCTCTTGGCAAGCTCCAGCAGGCCGTATAAATGGTCAAGCAGCGAATGAACGCCTATATTGCTGCACAGGCCCATAAAGTGTATTTTGCCTTTGTGTTCTTTTACAAATTTGACGCAATTTGCGAATTGTTCGTTTTTGAAAAACGACCCGTCGCGGATGGCGTGGCTCAGCCGGACCGATTCCTGCGGAACTATCCTGCCCGCCCCGATATTCTGATGGCCGACTTCGCTGTTGCCCATTGTTCCGTCGGGCAGCCCCACGTATTCGCCGTAGGTATGAATGAGGGTGTTGGGATATTCGCTCATCAGCATTTTATCGGTGGGGACGTTCGAGCATTTCGCGGCGTTGTAGGCGTCCTCCTTGGGGTTGGGGTTGCAACCCCAGCCGTCACGGATAATCAGCACAAATGGTTTGCGTTCCAAAACCGCTTTTTTTGCCATAAAACAAGACCTTTCAACCGATAACTATATTGAGGCAACTCAATATGATAGAACCTAATGACCGAAAAGTCAAACATTTGCCTCGTTGGAGTAGCCGGCCGTTACTTTACAGTTGTTTGCATAACTGTTAACATAACAGGGATTTACGAAACCAATCTTGTTCGGAGCAGATTATGAGCGGACAGTCGGCTGAAGTATCCGTAGTAGTGCCCGTGTTGAATGAGCAGGACAACATAAGGCCGTTATATAACCAGCTAACGCAGACGCTTAGTAACAAGTATAAGTACGAATTGGTTTTCATAGACGACGGCAGCACGGACGCCAGCTTCAGGATATTATCTGATCTGCACAAAGCCGACGACAAAGTCAAGGTCATCCGGTTCCGGAAGAACTTTGGCCAGACGGCTGCGCTCAGCGCCGGCTTTGCCAATTCGCAGGGGCAGATAGTCATTGCCATCGATGCCGACCTGCAGAACGACCCTGCTGATATACCCCAAATGATAGAGCAACTGCACAAGGGGTATGACGTGGTCAGCGGCTGGCGCAAGAAAAGGCACGACAATGCCATTACCCGTTTGATACCGTCGATAACCGCCAACTGGTTTATCGCGAAGATTACAGGTGTGAAACTGCACGATTTCGGCTGCACGCTGAAGGCATATCGACGCGAGGTCCTGGCAGAGACGAGGTTATATGGCGAGATGCACAGGTTTATCCCGGTGCTGGCGAGCTGGAGCGGGGCGAACATCTGCGAAATGGTGGTCAACCACAGGCCCAGAACCGCCGGGGTCGCCAAATACGGACTGGGACGGACCTGGAAGGTGATGCTCGACCTGATTACCGTGAAATTCCTCGGTTCATTTTCGACCAAACCCATTTACATATTCGGAGGACTGGGGCTTGCAAGCGCACTGGGAGCAATACTTATGGGTTTGATTATGTTTTATCAGAAGTTTCTCGCGGCCCAGGAGCTTCCGATAAACAGGAATCCGCTGCTGATTTTGACGGCGGTCCTTATTATGTCGACGGTACAGTTTATCCTGATGGGTCTGCTGGCGGAACTGCTGGTTCGGACGTATCACGAGTCGCAGAATCGGCCAACATACGTGATTCGCGAAATCCTCGAATGAATTAAGAACTGAGAATGCGGAATGAAGAAAAACAGGAAAATTCCAAACTCAGAATTCTCAATTCTCAATTCTAAATTCTCAACGATTATAATTGCGATTCTGGCGGCCATCCCCTTTTTGCTTGGGCGGTATTTTGAGTTCAACTATCCGGACCCATTCGACAGCGCCTCCAATGTTTATTCTGCGCAACATATCCTCAATGGAGCGAGAATCGGGATCGAGGAAAACCCCAGCGCCGCACTGGGGACGCTGCTGGTCAATATGCTCGGAGTCCGGCTATTTGGGTTCAGTGAATTCGGACCCAAGCTGATTCAGACAGTTATGCAGGCGGCCGCCCTTGTTTTGATGTTTGTCGCGATGCGTAAGATTTTCGGCAAACTGCCGGCGGCCGTGGGGGTAATCGTCGCTGCGATTTATACGTCATCGCCGCTCATCGCCAAGTTCGGCAATGTCAAAGAGCAGTATATGATAGCGTGTATGGTGATGGCGGTAAGTTTGCTGATTATGCGGCAATTGGGCGGGAAGTGGTGGCTTGGTTTCCTGGCCGGCGCAATCGCGGCGTGGGCGCCGCTTTTTAAGGAGACCGGCGTATCGGCAATCGGTGCGATTGGCCTTTTTGTGATTGCCCAGCCGATATTTAAACACAGAACCTGGAAGCAGACCGGCGTTGATATTGTGCTGCTGTTGGCAGGGGCGGCAGTGTCAATGGCGCCATTATATATTTGGATAATCGGCTGGAAAGTGCAGATGTCGCTGCCGTTCTACTTCGTATGGGATGCAATCGCGGGGCTGATACCCAGGCCCGCCACGGCCCAGCAGGCCGGCAATTATGTCTCGAGCATGAGAGACGTAATGCCGTTTTCGGACCAGTGGCCTAAGGTTTTGCGATATTACCTTGCCCTGTGCCTGCCGGTCTCATTAGCCCTTGGCGCAATCGTCGCAAAAATCAGCAAAATGATTCTGGGTTTGCGTCAAAGGTCGCAGTCGTCTGCCGGAACGGGTTACGACCGCTTCCTGCTGCTGCTTGCCGTCTGGTGGCTGCTTGATATGGCCTTTGTCTGGATAAGTCCGGCTTCGTATGAGCAGTATTATCTGCCGCTGACGGTATCGGGCGCAATGACGGGCGGCTATCTTGTAGCCATCTATCGCGACAAACTTGCCAAGGCCGTATTCAAAACCAAGTGGGTCGTTACCGGGATAGCAGGTTTTGTCCTGATGGCGATTATGTCGTGGCACATATTCTTCGGCCTGCCGAGAAGCCCGTATTCGGGAATGACGTACCCGCAAAAGCGAAACGGGTATGCTCAGCGGTGGCAGGACGTATCACAGCGGCGCAGTTTTGGAGCCAAGGGTTACTGGGAGCAGGCGGGCGAATACGTACGCAGCCGAACTACGCCGACGGACAAAATATACGTTTGGGGGTGGGTCCCGGGAATATACCTGTCGGCGCAAAGGTTTAGTAGCTCAGCTAACGCCTTTGAAAGCGAAATGCACACAAGGTCCCCTCAGCAGCTTGAGCAGGTGGTTGATGGTCTTCTTAGCGCCTTTGGCAAAGAGATGCCTAAATATATCGTTGATAGCCGCAAGCAGCATTTGCCGCTGGACCGCTTTAAGTTCGAGCTTTGGCCTTATGTGCCCCCGGGATTTATGGGTTTTCAAAAAGGGCAGTTTTTGCCGCCAGACCCGCAGACGGTGGCGATGTTCGAACAAAAATGGGGTCAGATGACACGCGAAAGGTTCGGCGACGACGAGGCCCGCAGATTCGGAATTATGGGCAAATTCAGAAAGTTCATAAGAGAACATTACGAGATTGAGCAGATATTCGGCGACGAAATCGTTTTCAAACTGAAATCTTGACCAGCATCTGCTGTCGGACGATAAAATCTCATTCCCCCAGCACTATTACATCCCATTCTCTACTGACGTTTGATAACCATGACTTCCAGTTTATCGCCCAGATGCAGAAATCGTCCCAAATGGTAATTTAATGCAATCAGAATTTCCGCCACCGTCATGGGCAGGGAGAATTTTGAAGTTTGCTGCAACTCCGGCTTGTTGTTTGAAGATGCGGTTTGCTTTGAGTTTTTGGCTGTTTTACGTACAGCGTTGCGCAGAGAACCGTACAGTTTATGTAATCCGGGAATGCCGTATGTAGCAACAAAAACCGTTTTTACCTTATCCGCGATTTGCGGGCTGGAAAAAAGTTTACACATAGAGCCATATGTGAAGTAATTCGCATGGTTGGGCGGCTGGTTACAGCGAAAATCAGATATTTTTAATCGCACAGGCAGCGAGCCGTAGTTTGGAATTCCAGAAAAATAGGCAAGACCACCGGGCTTAACCACCCTTAGTATTTCCTTTACATGCAAATATGGCTGCGGGATATGTTCGAGGGTTGAGGTACTCACGACAACATCAAAGCAGTTGTCAGGCAGTTGGGATTTTTCCAGTTCGCATGTATAGAGTTTATAGCCATATAGTTGTGCACCTTTTTCCGCCCAGGGAGACAAATCCACCCCTGAAGCTTCCCACCCTTTATCAAGAAAGTTTTTCAGCAGCACTCCGTTGCCGCAACCCACATCGAGAACGTTGCCGGTCGTGACGCGCGATGTTATCTTCTGCACAATTCTTTTAAACCACAGCTTATCCACAAGCGTCTGGCCTTCTTCATACGAGACGGCAACGCCTTCACCAAAGTCGGAATTTTGAAGTTTGATGTGCTCCTCTGTCAGATTTGCATAGACAAAACTGCATGTCTGGCATCTGAGAAGTTCGACTTCGTTCAGAACTCTTTCATTACAAACTTGACCTCCACCGCAAATTGGACAAGGCTTTAAAAACTTATTGGAGTTCATCTTCGTAGAACCTTTACTTCAAACCGGGATTTCCCATATAACCCTGTATATTATTGCTCAGCTGCACCGCCGAACCTCATTTCCAATAGAATATCAAACCTGTCTTGAAAAATCAAAAAATTTAGCGTCTTTTTCTTAAAAGCACCGCACCCAAGCCGAGCAGTAAGAACGTGACGGGTTCGGGAACAAGAGCCGAAATTTCGCTTTGACTAAGCGCATTATTGTATATCCGCAGGTCATCAAGTAAACCGTTATAATATCGATCCGCCCCAGATTGCTGATGTCCTATATACAGCGACTCGGGGTTGGATTCATAAGTTCCCGAATAATTTGTTACTTCCTGAAGATTCCCGTTCACATACAGCTTGGTTTGACTCATATCGTATGTACCCGTTATAAGATACCAGGTATTCGTAGTCAGGGGATTTGATTCTGCAGAGTGATACGACGAACCATCCTTCCAATCCAATGATAATATCAAAACCTGCCTTAAATTACAATAAGCTGACCGGCCGTTACTTTACAGGTGTATGCATAACTGTTAATATAATAGAGATTTACGAAACCAAATTTTGTTTGGTGAAGATTATGAGCGGACAATCGGTCGAGGTATCCGTAGCAATCTCATTGTTGAACGAGTCCGCAGACGGTGGCGATGTTAGAACAGAAATGGGGCGAGATGACCAGGGAAAGGTTCGGCGACGAAATCGTTTTTAAACTTAAATTTTAAACAGCATTCACTGCCGGACGATAGAACCCCATAGGAAAGCCATGGCTAAGAAAAGAAATAAAAAATCCAACACTGTTCAGGGCAATGGCCGGAGCACATTGATTATGACCGCAGCCGAAAAGCGGCTGGATATTCTTACCGGCGTGGTTCTGTTCGCGTCCGGAGTTTATCATTCGATTCTTTATTTTGGGCACACGGTTGTACCTATTTCGGACTTTTCAACTTTTTTTCAGGTTGGCAAAGAAATCCTGAATTTGCAATTGCCGACGAATTTCAAGTACGCGCCGGTTGTGGGTATCCTGCAAAACCTGCTTGTGTTTGTGTCGTGGGGTTCGCCGCCGGAGTTGACGGCGGGGTGGCTGTTAAACGCAATTTTGCGTCCCTTCACGGTGGTTTTGCTGTGGCTTGTCGGCAAAAGAATTATTGGCAGGTCCGCCGTTTGGTTTGCCGTCATCGCTTCGATAAACCCCTGGACGGTTTATTACCTGACCGAGCCGATAGGAGAAGCGCCGTATTTGTTTTTTATTCTTTTGACGGTATATCTGATTTTCCTTCGTTCCCGCTGGGCATATCTTGCCGCATCGATAACAACTATGGTTCGATATGAAGGCGCCGCCCTGATTCTGGCTGCGTTTGTCGCGGACATCATTCATAGAAAAGACCGCAGAGATGTAATTTGGGCGGTTGCGTATTCGTTCCTGGCGTCTTTGCCGCTTGTGATATGGCTGATTCTGACTTTCGTGACCTGGCATTGGGGTGGGGGGCACTATTTTGACATCTTTTTCTCGAAGGAATACGCCAAGAGTTTTGTCGAGTCGGCGAACAGGACGGGAATTTTACTTCATATCCAGTTGTTGTGGCAGGTGGCGTTCCAGCCGCTTTTTGTGCCTTATCCCGGCGCTGGCGGCGAGTTCGTAGATACGCTCTCGAAATTAGGCGAACTGACTTGTATCGTTGGCCTTGTTTCAGGTTGCATATTTTCAATTATCCGGCGTCGCTGGGAAATATTGATGCTGCTTTTATTTTTCGTGCCTTATTTTGTGCTGCATGCTTATTATCCGTATCCCCTGACACGGTTTCACTCGACTATTTTCTGGATTGCATTACTGGTGGCGTGGTTCGGATTGCAAAGTATCGGCGGTTTTTTGGCTCAAAAGGCCCGGCTGCCCTGGCAGGCGACATTATCGCTGAAGGCGGGCGTGGCTGTCGCCGCGTGCGTGTGGTTTGTAAATCTTGCCCGTGAATTCGGCGGAGCAGCAACTATTAGTCCGACTTCGGCCTCGATGCCCTATGTCACGATGCTTGTGGTGGGGATAATTATCGCATCGAGGGTGCTTGTTGAGCATCCCATGCAAATATCACGCCATCTGTGCGTGGTGTCGATGCTGTGTCTGGTTATCGCGTCGAATCAGTTTGTCCTGGTTCGGCTTGTTGGCGACGGCAAGCGGGAAATTGAGTTCAAACAACTGGGCGAGTGGTTTGCGGCCAACGGCAAGCCGGATGAAAAACTGGCCGTCTATCAGAACGACACGCAATTGTTCGCGGGGAAAAATGCGCCCAATGTTGTGGGATTCCCCAAGGCAGACAGCCCAGAGAAGCTTGTGGAAACACTTCGCCAGCAGGGAGTAACGTATGTTGTTTGGGCAACCAGGGAAGGATATAGTCATGGGGAGCACACGGGTTATCAGCAGTTCGGACTGAATAAGAATATCGCGTTTTTAAATAAACCCCAAAACGTGGGGCCTTACGAGTTTGTCACACAAATTGGCTCAGAAAAGGGGTATGTAAATGTCTTTCGTCTTCGCAATGAGGGTAAATAGCGTTTGAAGCAGCCGATTTCGGCATTTAGAACCATGGTGTATCTATGAGCGAATGGACAGACAAAGATTCTGGGTCTGAGGAATCGCTTCTAAAATGGCGAAGGCGCAACAGCTATTACTATGGCTGGCTCAACAGGATATACAAATTTATTGTTCGGCCTAACAGCAGGGTTCTGCACATAGGTTGCGAGTGCGGCGACCTTCTGGCGGCGGTGCAGCCGGCATACGGCGTGGGTGTTGACAGCAATGAAGCAGCAATCTCGCTGGCAAAAAAACGGTTCCCGCATTTGAATTTCATAACCGCCGACCCGCACGAACTGCAGCTCAACGAGAAATTCGATTATGTCCTGATATGCAATTCGCTGGGCGATTGGCAGGATATTCAGCGCGTGTTGGAACGGATTCATCCGCTTACGGACGACCATACGAGGATTGTCGTTACATATTACAATTACCTCTGGGAGTGGGTTTTGCGGTTGGGTTCCTCGCTGGGCGTTCGCAGGCCTCGTCGGCACCAGAACTGGCTGCCGCCCCAGGACATCGCGAATCTGCTTAACCTCGGCAACTTTGATGTTATTCGCACGGATTCCTTTGTCCTGCTCCCAAAGGGCATCTGGCTTATTAGTGCGTTGTTCAATTATATTCTTTCGCTGTTGCCAGGCTTCCGCGTTTTCAACATGGTCAATCTGATTATAGCGAGGCGTTCCGTGAAGCCCGGGCAGGACAAGGATTTATCGGTATCGGTGATAGTGCCTTGCAGAAACGAGCGTGGCAATATCGAGGATGCCATAAAACGCATACCCGATATGGGCAGAGAAACCGAGATAATCTTCGTGGATGGCTCCAGCACGGACGGCACAGTTGAGGAGATAGAAAACCAAATAAAGAAACGCCCCGAGCGCAAAATCCGACTGATACATCAAGGAAACGGCATCGGTAAAGGCGACGCGGTCAGAAAGGGTTTTGTTGCCGCGACCGGCGATGTGCTTGTAATTCAGGACGCGGACCTTACCGCTCCGCCTGAAGATTTACCGAAATTTTTCGTCGCTCTCCGGGACGGCAAAGGAGAATACATCAACGGCTCCCGGCTTGTATATCCGATGGGAAAAGAAGCGATGCGGTTTTTGAATCTGCTGGCCAATAAATTTTTCGGGGCGTTGTTCTCCTGGCTTCTGGGTCAGCGGTTCAGGGACACCCTGTGCGGGACAAAGATGATTCGCAAAAGTGATTACGAAATAATCGCGGCCAATCGGTCGTATTTCGGCGACTTCGACCCGTTTGGCGATTTCGACCTCATATTCGGTGCCATCAAACAAAACCTCAAGGTAGTTGAGGTGCCGGTGAGATACCGCGCAAGAACATACGGCGAAACCAACATAAGCAGGTTCAGGCACGGGTGGCTTTTGCTGAAAATGAGCTGGATAGCGTTCAAAAAAATAAAATGGTTTGGGAAAGAAAATTGAAATCGCCCGCAAAAAAACAACAGTCAGAAGCGTTGCCGCGTTCGCAAAAATTACCGTCGCGTTGGAAACATATAATATTGGCGGTCGGGGTTTTCTTCTGGCCTGTTATTTATCTGTTTCGCCATGTTTTTCCGATGGACGGAACGTACGCTGCGATAGGAAATGATTTCATCTCTCTTTATTTCTGGCACAAGGTGTATCTGCTGGCTAATCTGGCGCAGTTTCATTTGCCGCTATGGTCCCCCTCCGAGGCCGGGGGTTTTCCCTTTTATACCAATCCTTTCGCGCAGGCGTGTTATCCACTTAATATTCCGTTGGTGTTCTGGTATAAAATAGCCGGCGGCTACAGCCCTGTTGACCAGCAGGTTTTTACGGTCCTCGGATTATCGATATTCGCCCTGGGCCTGTTTATGTGGCTCAAATCAATCAACAAGAATATCAGGGCGGTGCTTTTCGCTACTCTCGTAATGTCCATAAGTTACAAGATTACCGAAACCATTCGATTTCCTAATGCTGTTCACAGCGCAGCGTGGTATCCCTGGGTTCTTTATGCGATAACGAAGATTATGCTAAGTCCGTCGGCGAAGAAAGCCGTACAATACGGAATTTTGCTGGCCTTTTCTCTTATATGTCTGTGCACCGGCGGCTATCCATACTTTGCTTATTATTCCGTGTTTCTCTTCGTACCCTATTTTCTGGTGTTCCTGGTAAAGCCGTTGCGGAGTCGGTTAATAGGTCCTGATTTAATTAACTGGAAACGTGCATTGCTGACTCTGGCTTTGGCCGGTGCTGCCGCCGGCCTGATATGCAGCCCATATATTCTCGGCGTCAGACATCTTGTCTCCCAAGCCACGGACCGCGGCGGAAAAGATTTCGCTTATTCGACGGCACACACATTTACATTCAAAGACACGCTCGGCTCGCTCGTTTACCCGCCAGCCGCCAGCACGGAAGGATGGTATTTCTTCAGTATAACCGCCTTGCTTGTACTTATCGTATATCTGTTTGCCTGTAAATCGCCCGTCCGGGATGCGGATGGGGATGCGCCGTCTTGCGACCTTACAACCAGGTTATTCTTTCTGGTATGGTTTGCGGCCGTCACTTATATCACCTATGGGCGGAATTCATATCTTTTTGCAGCGCTCTGGAAGTATATGCCCGGGTTTTCCCGGCTTCGCGTCTGGCCCCGGCTTAACATAATTCTGGTTCCCATTTTGGCGTGGATGTTGTCTCTCGCGTACGACAAATTCGAATGTGCCGTTTCAGGGACAAAAATCGCCTCAAACGACAAACGTCCGCATATAGGCGGCTTTGTCTTCGTTCTCCTGGCCGGTTATGCGGCGATTATCACCGTCCAGTTGTTTTTTTATATCAAAGGCACTTGTGACATGGAGTGGCGCGAATATTTCAAAGAGTTAAACCCGCAGCGAATTCTGTTTATTATCTATGGCTGTGTGGGCGCAGCAGTTATTTTTCTCATTTTGATTATCAGCAGAAAATGGCCAATCAGAACGTCTCGGGCGTACACGACAATGCTTGTGATTCTTGTTTTTCTCGCCTTTTTGGAACTGAGACATACCGGCACTCGAATTTGGACACACCAGGGAAGGGTACCGCAAACCCGTTTTAGGGTGAATATGGATGCAATTATGGCTAACGCGTTTGCGGTTCCCAGAACCAACTATTATGGCACTATCACCCTGAGTCCGGCTTTCAATGTGGGCACCATTGATAACTGGTATTTTGACCGATACTGCAGGTTCCTCAAAAACATGGAAAATGAACGGGAGGCGCTAAAAGTTCTGCTGGGTGTTTACGACGGGACCAGGATGTTCTTTTCTGAATCAATACAACATTCAACGATTGCTTCATTTTTACAGGACGCTGCCAGATTCAGAACAACTGTCGGTTATCTGCAGGCCTACAATACAGAGCAGCTTGATTGGGAAATCAAGGCACCGGCCAATGGATACCTCTGTTTCATTGACAATTGGGAATCGGGCTGGAAATGCTTTGTGGATGATAATCCCGTTGAAATAGAGCTTCTCTTCGGAACATTCAAAGCGGTCCACCTCGCACCGGGACCGCACCATGTCAGATTCTGCTATCGGCCGCCGCTATTGCCATGGCAAAAGGATATTCAATGACAGGCGAACAATGAAGGTTCTAATGATAAATTATGAGTTTCCGCCCATCGGCGGTGGAGCGGGCAAGGCCCATCTGGCTATACTCAAACGGTATGCCGGAAATAGCGATTTACAGGTGGATGTGCTGGCGTCGGCGCCGAAACCAGGTTTTATGGTTCAAAAGCTGTCGGATAATGTCACCATTTACACCGTCGGCGTGCACAAGAAAAATCTGCACTACTGGCGCAAGATTGAGGTCGTCGAATGGGTCCTCAAAGCCACTCCGCCTTATCGGCGTTTGCTGAAGGAAAACCGTTACGACCTCGTTCATGCGTTTTTTGGTCTGCCCACCGGCTGGCTTTGTTACAGGACAGCTAATCGTCTGCCGTATATAATCTCGCTTCGCGGCTCGGATGTCCCCGGCGGACACGCCCGGCTGCAGTTCGAATATAAACTGCTGGGGCCGCTTCTGAAACGAATCTGGACAGATGCTTCGGCGCTTGTTGCGTGCAGCGATGGTTTGAAAAACAGGGCGATGAGATTTTTACCTTCGGCAAATATAGATATCATTCCAAACGGTATCGACCTGGATAAATTTCATCCGGCGTCGAGCAGGGAATTATCCGGCGAGTTGAAACTCCTCACTGTTGGCCGGCTGTCGGTAACAAAGAGATTCGAAATGCTCGTCGAGGCAGTCGAGATATTAAGCAAACAGGGCAAAAATGTTCGCCTGACAATATCAGGCGGCGGAGGGCTGCTGGCTGAATTGAAAAATCTCGTTGAGCAGAAAAAACTGACTTATATCATCAACCTGACCGGCAGAATCGAATCCGAGAAAATGCCTGATGTTTATCGGCAGCACGATATGTTCGTCAGCGCCAGTATGCAGGAAGGAATGAGCAACGCGATGCTCGAAGCTATGGCGTCGGGCCTGCCGATTGTGACGACTCGGTGCGAAGGTGTGGATGAACTGATTTCTGACAATGGTATTGTCGTGGGAAAAGATTCCGCAGAGACCATCGCCGAGGCCATAAATAATCTGGCTGAAAACAAGCAGGCCTACGGCACGGTGTGTGCGTTGGCAAGGAGACGAGCGGAAAATTTCGGCTGGGACAAGGTAGCGGATGGATATATAAAACTTTATCAGCGGGTTCTCGGCAAAAAATAGTCGGCGAAAACAAAATGGCAGGAATTGTTTGCATAACGATAGATACTGAGCCGGATTGCGACGTGCACTGGAGACGCTCGCGGCCGCTGACCTTTGAATCCGTAACTTTTGGCATTCCCTCAATCCTCAGGCCGATCTGGAATCGGTTTGGCATCAAGCCGGTTTATTTTGTCTCGCCGGAGGTGGCCGAAAATGACCAGTGCTGCCGAGTGCTAAGGGATGAAATCGGACGTGGCGCTGAGATAGGGACACATTTGCACAGCGAATATATCGAGCCGCAGAAAAAATACGAGGATATTTCCGGCACTGCCAGTGATGAATTCCCCTGTTTCGCTTATGATGCAGAAATCGAATCGGCGAAGATAAAAAATCTGACTGACCTGATTGGAAAGAAATTAGGCGTCAGGCCGGTTTCCTATAGGGCGGCCCGATACGGTGCGGATTTGGATACGATAAAGGCGCTGGAAAAGCTGGGCTACAAAGTCGATAGCTCGGTAACGCCTGATATCGACTGGCGAAATTACGGCGGCCCGGACCATTCGCTGGCGCCGAAGCAGCCGTATTTTATTTCTCAAACGGATTATTATTCGCCTGGCAACGGCACGATTTTGGAAGTGCCTATTACTGTTTCGGGAAAGAGGTTGCCGTTTTTGCCCGACAAGTGGATGTTTTACCGATGGCTGCGGCCTACGCATATGACGGCCTTCGAGATGAAATCGCTTGTCGCGGAATTCGCGAGAAACTATTACTCGCCGGCGCTTAACCTGATGTTCCACTCAATGGAAGTCCTGCCCGGCAAAACACCCTTTGTAAGAACAAAGCTCGGCCAAAAGATGTATTTATGTCGGCTGAATTCGATTTTACGATATATGACAAAAAGAGGTTTTGAGAGCAGAACGCTGGCAGAGCTATGTGATAATATCAAGGCGGCAGGCATAACAGGGCGGAAGAAACAAGAGGGGCAAGAATGAACTGGAGAAAACCCATAGTTTATTGCTTGCTATACGCGAGCGGAAGTAAAATACCGCAGCACCTGAGGAGCTACAAAAAGTACGAGCACCTGGGTCGTGGTGAACTCAAGCAGTTAATCGACAATAAACTGAGAGACCTTCTTGTTTATGCTTATCATAACGTGCCCTATTATAACGAAATACTGAAGCAAGCCGGCGTGGTTGATAATGAGAGTATTCGGCTCGAAGGATTTACGGATATTCCTGTTCTGACAAAATTAATAATCAGGCAGCAAGGTGAAAATCTATACTCAAAAGAGCATAAAAAAAGACGCTCTTACAAAAACACTTCGGGAGGCAGCACGGGTGAGCCAGTTACTATTATACAGGATAAGAATTACAGTGACCGGAACATCGCGAATACGATTTACTTCAAATCTTTCGGCGGCCAGGATATCGGCGAAAAAGAGCTTCGGCTCTGGGGCTCCGAAAGAGACCTGATGGACAAAGAAAAACTGTCGGTTCGACTCAAGAACTGGCTTTTTAACAGGACGGAGCTTAACGCATTCAAGATGTCAAAAGAGGATATGGCCCAATTTGTGAACAAAGTAAATCGGGTCAGGCCGAAATGGATTGAGTCATACGTTCAGGCGGCAGCGGAATTTTCGAGGTTCATAAAAGAAAACAATCTGTCCATCATCTCCCCAAGAGGTGTACTGACCTCGGCCGGCACCTTGTATCCCCAGATGCAGCAGATGATTGAAGACGTTTTCAAATGCAGGGTTTTTAACAGGTACGGCAGCCGGGAGGTGGGCAGCATCGCCTGTAGCTGTGAAAAAAACGAAGGTCTGCACGTAAGCGTCTGGAACAATTATCTTGAAATTCTTGATGACAATTTACGGCCGGTTAAGCCGGGCGGCGTAGGCAGGATTTACGTTACCAACCTGAATAATTACTCGATGCCGCTGATAAGATACCAAATCGGCGATATCGGCGTAACCGCTGAAAATCCGGAATGCTCCTGCGGACGCAAAACTCCTTTGATTAAAGGGGTAATGGGGCGCCATATGGAGGTTTTCAGGACTAAAGACGGCAAAATAATACCGGCAGAATTTTTTATTCATTTCATCGGCGTGGTCTATAATGAGGGCTATATAAGAAAATTCCAGGTGATACAGAAAGATTACGACCGTATCGTAATAAAAGCCGTTGTTGGCGACCTGCAGAAATTTAATGAGGCAAAGGAAAAACTGGTAAATTCCATAAGAATGGTTATGGGGCGGGACTGTGTCGTTGAATTCGAACTTGTCGATGAAATACCATTCTCAGCCAGCGGAAAATACCTATATACTGTTTCGGAATTGAAGTTATGAGCGGCCCGTCAAAATATGCTTTATACCGTTACGACCCCGGCAGAGTGTTCGATATAGTATCGAAGGGATTCGAGCTTTTTCAATTAAGCCAGAAGCTGCGACAGGCGTCCTTAGTCATGATAAAGCCGAATCTTGTCTCCGACGTCGAGGAATACATATGCAACGGCAGTAATACGGACATAAATTTAATTGAAGCGGTTTTGAAATACCTGTCGGATTTTCCGTGCAGGGTAGTAATCGCGGAAAGCGAAACCGGGAGCAAAGTCAAGGGACGCAGATTGCAGCGTGCCCTGGATTTTATGGGCGTTATGGCACTTAAAAGCAAATATAATTTTGACGTGGTAAATCTCACCTACGACGAAAGAAAGACGGTTGTGTTGAAAAAAGGGCTGCTGCTGAGGAAAATCGACCTCGGCAAAACCTCCCTCGACGCCGATTTGATAATTAATATGCCCAAGCTAAAAACTCATAAGTACGCCACTATTACCTGCGCCCTGAAAAATATGTTCGGATGCGTCCCCGACCCCTTGCGCGTAATCTATCACAGAAATATCCACAAGGCCGTCGCGGACATCAACAGCATATATTTTGATAAGACATTTGTGGTTCTCGACGGCATACGCGGCATGGAAGGCCAGGGGCCTCTTTTCGGCACACCGGTGGATATGAACATAGTGGGTTTCTGCGACGATTCGCTTGTGAATGACATGGTGTGCGCCAAAATAATGGGCTTCGACCCGAAAGAAATAAAACACGTTGAACTGTTTAAAAAATATTACTATCCTGCGGCGATTGATAACGTGGAATTCGCCGGGGAGATAAGGCCCGAGGACGTAAGCCGAAAATTTGTCCGAAGCCATAAAAACGCTTTTGTTCGCGTAGAGGAACAATTGATGCGAAGCAGAACCATTGTCAGGATTTTACACAGCGATTTTGTCAGGCGACATTTTACATACCATTTCAGGGGCATATTCAAAAAACTAAGAGGCGGCAGCTATACCTGGTACGTGGATGAGAACAACAAACAATAAGTGATTCCTGTGAGGCGGACTCATTCTGCGCTAAATGGCAAACTACGATAGATACAAAACCGTAACAGCGGAATCCCTGGAGAAAAAGGACGTTATGTATTATCTCGTGCGGATTCTGTCCGACAGGAAACTTATCCCGTTTATTTCACAGATAAAAGAAAAAAAGATATTGGACGTAGGCCCCGGCAGCGGGCGATATACGAAATTACTGTTAAACGATAATGAGGTCGTCGGTATTGACCGCAATCCGCATCTTTGCAAGCTGCCGATAAAACTGCACGAGGGCGACGCTACGCGATTTGCGGAATTAGTCGAGGCGCACAGCTTCGATATGGTCTTCTCGACATGGATGACTGAATATCTGAATCCGGAGCAGTTGGATGATTTCTTTAAGCAGGCGAGGTTTGCGCTGAAAGAAAACGGCGAGATAGTTACCACTATTGTTTCGAAATATGGTTTCGGCTATCTTTATATTACTGCTGCCCGATTGTTGCGGGGCATCAGCAAATATAATTACAGTAAACGCGAGATTTGCGATAAACTCCGCGAAGCCGGCTTTAAAGAAATTTTAATTATCGACCTGAACTCCTGGATGGGCATTCCATGGGCGTATGTGGTTATTGCCAGCTAATTCAAGCTATCACCATGGAAGTTTCTTCTTTTTTATAAAATTATGAATACCAACAATAAACTTCCTGCAAGGCAGCGATATTAATATAACCCCGCCCCAGTTAACCGGGTCAAAAGGATATTTCTTTAAAGCAGTCCAGTAATAGTTCTTCGCTTCTGTCAGATTGCCCTCAGATGCCAGATAAAAGCCGGATACAAAATAAGAGCGGGAAAATCTCCTGCAAATAGCTTTCTCCCCAACAGATTTTCTTAGATTAGGGTACTTGTTTAATATCTTTGACAGCGCATCACGTGTTTTGGCGGACCATTCCGCTTTTTTAATGATTTTAGAAGTATTAGTCTCATGTCTTCTCCCATAGGCAAGGAGCTCAGGGGCGTAATAGGTCTTGCTGATTAATGCAATTTCAATCCATTTCATGTACTCTATTGCGTTTCTCGTAGGGTCAAAAGGGCCTGTTTTTAGAAAAGTTTCTTTTCGGACCATTACCGTGGCATTAGGCACGAAACAATAATGTGCAACGAGTGCCTCCGCAAGATTACCCGGGACAACCGGATAAACATCGCTAAATTTACCTATGATATTGTCCTCCGCGTCGACCATATACGCATCAGAATACACCAGTCCTATTTCAGGGTCATTTTCCATGACCGCAATCTGGCGTTCAAATCTCTCCGGGGCCGACATATCGTCGCTGTCCACAAAACAAATATATTTACCCTTTGATAATTCTATGCCCCTGTTTCTGGTTGCATCTACCCCCTGATTTTGTTGGACAAAAATCTGGGCTCTTGAGTTTGCTTTTTTCGCCATCTCGACAGTTCTGTCAGTACTTCCATCATCAATTAATATTATTTCGAAGTCCTGAAAAGTCTGTTCTTCAAGGCTTTTTAGCGTTCGCTCGATAAATTTTTCATGATTATAAGAGGCGATTATTACAGATAATTTGACACTCACTTTTCAAAATCCCCTAAGCTTTAATTGGTTTTGCTTCTTAAGGTTTTTCAGGGTATCCATCTTCTGGATATGTCTTTTTCGAGTCCTAACTTGTAATAAATATATGCTCCAAACTTCAAAGCAGCGGAATTTATTTTGGGGGCAATGGTCAGACAGTATGTAAGCGGCTTCCAGTATGGTGCGAACAAAACGTCCAGTTTTTTTATAAACTCACGTGCGTGTTTTTTATGCCCATTGAAGATGGCGGATACTAAAGCGTCTCTTGCAGTTCTTTTTGCATAAAGAACAAAATCGTCGTTTGGAGGATATTTTTTTGCCAGCTCTATGTGCCGGAGGAGCATATTCTGTATGTCAGTCCCCTTTTTACTTTCGAGTCTTAGTTTGTTTGAGATGGCATCCTGCTTTTCCATATATACGCGTGCCAGGGGCTCCACACAAAACCCTATTTTGGGGAAAATATAAGCGATTCGCCACTGCATATCCAGGTCTGCGCATCTGCTCCAGCACGATTCGTAAAAACCCGCAATTTCAAAAACTTTTTTCTCAACAACCATCGTACTTGTAATAAAAGTGCATTGATTTGAATTTAAAGCCTTAAAATAATTTTCAAAATAATCTTTTTTGTTCAACCAATATTTTAATTTTGCCTGGTCTCCAAAGACAATTTTTTTCTGATAAGATTGTTTATAATAGCTACAGGAACACCATTTCAAGTCAGGATTTTCTTTCAGGATTTCAATTTGTTTTTCCAGTTTTTCCGGCAGCCATTCGTCGTCGTGGTCGAGGAACGCTATCCACTTACCCTTTGCCGCATTTATACCCGTGTTTCTTGCGGGGCCATCGCCTGCGTTGGGCTGGTAAATATACCGCACTTTCGTGCCATAGCTTTTAACTACCTCGGCCGTATTGTCGGTTGAGCCGTCATCAACGACAATAACCTCGTAGCCATTATAGGTTTGCGCAAGGACACTGTTTATTGTCCTGTTGATGAATCCGCCGGCGTTGAACGCAGGTATGACGACACTAACCTCAGGCATTTTTGTATTCCCTGTTCGGATTCACATTCTTTTCAGCTGCAAATAAATTACTTCGCATCTTGATGGCTCAACATGATTTTTGCTAATTCACCTATTGTTGTAGTAGCTTGCCATCCTAACGAGTTAATTGTTGCAGGATTTGAGACCAATATCTGATACTCTGCTTTAAAGTTTGTCTTCTGTCTGACGTAGTGTCGCCAATCTTTATTAATTAGCTTGAAACATTCATTAAGCCAATCTTCGACTGAATATGCATGTCCTGAGCCAATAGTTGCCTCGAATACCTGATTCTGCCCAATGAGAGTAATAATTCCTTCTGCGATATTTTCAGCAAACGTCCACTCTTTCCTTACGGAAATATCACCTACCTCAAGAATTTCCTCACTTCCTTCGGCAATTCGTCGCGCTGCCTGAGCAATTTTCTGGCAGAGGTGCTGTGCTCCCCGTAACGGACTTTCGTGATGGAAAAGGTATCCGACATACGTCTGGACGCCGATGTTGCGGAAGTATCGTGACAGATATACCGAATAGTTTCTGACCGCCGCATAAGAACTGCTGTGGTCAAATGGGTCCGTCTCGGATATTGGCCTCCCATTATTGATAAACTGCAACCCGCTTCCTGTAATGAATACTTTACTGCCTGGAGACCATCGCTTGACAGATTCCAGTATATTAATAGTCCCGGTGCCGATGGCGGCATGATTCTCATAAATTGCATCATGGCTGGTTGTTGATGTGGCCGCAAGATGAAATATCATCTCCGGACGATGACCGCGAATAAGCTTTTCTACCGTTTCAGGTGAAGCGACATCGCCGTGTATCCAGGAGCCGCTTCGTGATATGCCGACAACCTCTATCTGTCGCTTGCGACAAGCCTCAGACAGATAGTATCCATCCTGTCCATTGGCGCCGAATATTAGTGCTTTCACCGGCCAGGCACCTTTCCCCTGGAAACGATCTCTATCTTGGGAAGCGGGAATATCAGTCGTGTCCCTCGCTCCAGGATTTCCCGTTCCCGTTCGATGAACTCGTCCTTGAAATGCCACGGCAACACAAGGTAGTAATCAGGATTCAGCTTGCGTGACTCCGCCTCGCTAACAATTGGAATATCTGTACCCAGGGTGTGGGCGCCATACTTTTCGGGGCTCCTTTCTGCGGCACAGTCGATAATTTTGTTGTCGATACCGCACCATTGCAGGATGGTATTACCCTTGGTCGACGCACCGTAGATATGAATTTTTTTGCCTTCCGTCTTAAGTTTCTTTAGTAAAGCGACTAATTCGTCCCGGTGGACATTGATTCTATCCTGGAAGTTTTTGTATGGTTTATCCGTGTCCAATTCGAGGTCGAACTCGGCCCGATGCATCGCCTGGATATTTCGAAAGTATTGTTCATTCTTATATTTGAAGTTTGTGATGTGTGTTGCGTAGCAGCGCAAACTACCGCCGTTGATGTCGTTGAGCGTTACGTTGAGGACTTTCATACCACTCTTTTTTAGAATATATTCGATAACCGCCAAGCTGTAGAATTCCAGATGCTCATGGCAAATCGTATCGTATGAGGTCATTTTCAGCATCAGGGGCATATAGGACATCTCGAAAATCCAGATGCCTTCCGGCGCAAGGATGTTTTTTATGCCATTAGCAAACGCAACGGGATCCTCCAGGTCGTAAAACATCGCGATGGAGGTAATAATGTCCATTTTTGTCCCGTGTAAACAGTTCAGAAGTTCATCCGATGGAAATATATCCTGGATGACTGTCGCCGTCTTTTTGTCAATCTCCTGAGCAACATCGGATGGGTCAACCCCGTATTTTCGGAATCCTTCCGGGTAAAAGTTAAATAACGTTCCATCGTTGCACCCGATATCAAGGACTGAACCACTCGATTTATTAAGCATCGAAACGGCCTCTTCAACAATGCCCTTGAGGTGCTTTTTCATGGTATTGTTCGTTCCCGAACGATACCAATAGGCGGAGTATAAAACTTCAGGTGGCACTGTATGTTCCATTTGCAGAAGGCCACATGCTTTTTCGTCTTTGGTAGGATCACATCGAACAAGTGACAGAGGAATTTTTCTCATGGGAGGCATTTCCTTGCCCGGTTTGACGAATGAACCCTGCAGGTATTGATCGCCAAGGTTTATTACGGGTGTCAGAGCAGTGGAAGCACAAACCCTACAACTTTTCCTGTGAATCAAATGCATATCGCCTCCTTTTATTCTATTTATGAGATTGTCAACGGCCTTTTCTTCTCATAATATTCATAATACTATTCTCATTGCTCTCAAGAGCATAAATGTTCATCAGCGCTTCTTTCTTTATCTTTTTGAAATATGATAGCACGAACAGATTTGCAAAACAAGCCGGCATTATGGCTATAAACAATGCAACAAACCCCCACATCATTTTGAAGTATGACAGCAGGAACAGGTTCACAAGACAGGCCGGCATTATAGCTATAAACAACACAATGAACCTCCACCACAAAGGCGAATCTTTTGATGTAAACCATTTTTGATATTCTTTTAGTGAATATCCTCCCATTGCCCTGAATGTAATAATGTTTCTCAATCTGAGCCAGGACTGCGTCTTTCGATATTCCTGCTTGGCTTGCTCCGAAAGATGGGTAAATGAGTAAAGGAGATTGGGCCATTTGTACATCCATATCTCAAATGCTCGCGGCGTCCATTGAGCATTACCAAGCCTGATCGTGATATACGGTTCCGCAATTACCAGTACCGGAGCAGGCAAAGGGGCCTGAAAAATAACGCCCACATGAATAAACTCGGTGCCAAAATAACGCTCCTTCTCTCGCTGTAGCCATAAATTGCGATTTATTACAACGCAGCCGATGAAAGACATATATGAGACAGCACGATTAAATAGCAACTCTATCTTAGATTCTGAGTATATTTCATTTGTATCCATCTGGAGACGTTTATTTTCAAGGACCTTCGAAAAATCCTTGTCCATTACCTGGGCGTTTACAACAATCAAACTATACCCTTTAACGACTTCCTTCAGCACTGCGCTTATGGCGCCGGATTTCAGCAGGTCGTCATCCGGAAAGAGCCAGCAGTATTCGCCTTTTGCATATTCAACCGCTTTACAGAAATCCTGGTCAATACCCCCCTTGGACGGAAGCCGTATATAATTAATCTGTTTACATACTTCAATATAATGTTTGACTACGCTGCTTGTGTTGTCAGTTGAAGCGCCGTCAACTATAACAATTTCTACCTCATCCGTTACTTGAGGAATGATGCTTTCCAGCGTTTCTCCAATATACTCAGCGCGGTTGTAGGTAGCAATGCATATGGACAAAAGAGGTTTTGTCATGGTTTTGCGAACTCCAGCATTACGGCACTTTCCTGTATTTATTTATCTTGGAGCAAACCTTCTTCGTTGTATAAAGCAGCCAATTGGGTGAATATTTGTATATGAATAATTTTAAATAGTAAAGCAAAGGGTTATCGTTGTATGTTTTACGAAAGAGCGAATCGAGAATACTCCTGTCTTCACGAGATGGATTACTCCAGCATGACAATTTCGCCTCCAGAAAGTTTCGCATATTAAACTCGTAGCGAATCACTCTCCTGATATGATATGCCTCATAGCTCTTATGCCCGAAGAAAACATCTCCTATCTTATGATAACCGTCTATTGCTATTCTGAAACGATTTACAACGCCCTTGTCAGCGAAAGAATCGTTATCTCCGCGACGGTCAAGAAGTGGTTCGGCAAGGTACTTTACCGTAAGCCCCATCGATATCAGTTCAAATATCCTTGCCGCATGTCCCCAGCAGCTTCCCACGAACATCTCATTTATTGGAACAGAGTCCCACTTCGATTTCTTTATGATAATCCCGCCCAAGAAACTGAAAAACGCCTCAGTAGTGGTTGCAAGCTCGAAATAACGTTGCCGGTCCGACTGGTTTGTAAGGTTAAACTCAACCTCTTCATTGGACCTCAACACAGGATGCTCGCTAACAAATTTCATGTCGAAAGTGCAATTCGTATGCTGACACAGATACAGGTCGTGTCCGTGTTTAATTTGACTGAGTATCTTTGCGATTGCGCCTCGTCTCATTATGTCATCGCTGCTAAACAGCCAACAATACTCGCCATTAGCCAATTCAACCGATTTTGCCATGTCGCGGTCAATTCCACCTCTTTTATCGAGTCGATGATATCTCAGGTTTGGACAGTTCGCTTGAAATTGGCGCACAATATCCGGCGTATTATCCGTAGATGCTCCATCGAGCACTACGATCTCTGCGTCGTCAGTTAATTGGCAAATTATACTTTCAAGAGTCTCGCCGATAAATTTGCCGAAGTTATATGTTGGGATGCATATAGAAAGCGAGGTGAGAGACATAGCTTCTGGTCCCTTATGCCCTAAAATAACCTGTAAGTTTCAAAATTAGCGGGATTCTTAAGAATCTGTTTTTTACTCTTCTTTCGAATGCAATCCATGTTATCCGGGTTTTGCTTCTCATGTTCACGAGTCGTTTATTTGTTCGATGCACACACCAATCATTTACGCCGGTTCTCAAGAACCTAATGCAATCAAGTATATTTAACTAATTACCTGCAACATTTCAAATTGCAATTTTTATTTTGAAGGTATTTGTATTTATTGATTCTTTTTTACAACAAAAGTTGCAAAAGTATATTGATATTTTCCTAAGTAATTAAAATCGGGGTTGGGACAGTCCCATTGCGGTTCATCTGCCAGATGGCAATTACTCATCAATGGCAACAGGCGATCTCTCAGGTCATGCTTTGTATAGAACCTCGCATCAACCTCCGGTTTGGGTTCGCCCGGCTTCCATCCGTCTTTGTAGTCACATGTTATTACGGCCACGCCGCCGGGCGCCAGCAAATCAGAAATACACCTTATAAATGACTCGTCGTCCGGGTCATGTTCGATTACCGAAGTCGAAAAAATAATGTCGTATGAATTTTTCAACGTGGTCGGTTTTGTAAAATATTCCTGCAGGTAATAATTAATCATCGGGTCTATTTCCTCGACGGCGTACCCCATTTTTTTCAAACTCATGGAGGCCGTGTCCTCGTAACATCCTACGCATAAAAGCTTGGGATTTTTATATTGAGAAAGATAACGATACACGGTATCAAACACAAATGCCTGTTGTACGTTGGCTCGAGCAATTTTTTTTGACGTTGTTTTTGGCGCAAGCTCCTTTAATTTGGTGATAGCGGGCGTGTACAATTCGCGGGCCTTATCATCCAAAATGCGATTTAAAGATATGTTCATGGGAATTTGTATCGGCTGATATCGCGCGGAACGGTCCACTTTCATATCGTCTTCTGTTGCTTTATCTGAATTTCTTAACCAGGTGAATGTCTTGTTTGGCATTGAAAACAGCCTGTTCCATTTCGATCGCAGCGTTCTGATAATACCTTTTTTGGGTTTTGATGAGTTTTGTTGTTTTGCAAAAACCGAATTTAGTATTCTTTCGTATTCCCATAAAAGGTTTTCTGCATTCCATTCATTATAGTGCTTCTCTAATGGCGCAAAACCGTTCTGAATAATTGTTTTCAGATTATTTTTTGTGATGCATACGGATGGCTCGACGTCAAAAACATGCCTGAACATTACACCATCCGAAACAACAATGGGTCTTTGCACTGCCATCGCATTATCGATCGCACTCGACAATCCCTTGCCGCTTGTCTCATCATGTTCATATAAGAATACATTAACCGTATTTTGTGCCAGAAAATCCAATATGGCTTTGTCGTCCATGAACTCGTGAGTAACAATTAACTGAACACCTGGTTTGGTGATCAGCGATTTGCATTTTTCTGCAATGTCCCTTGCTTTAACACCATCTTTATCATCACCGAAATCCGCAGAAGGAATATTGAAACGGATAACAGCTTCATCGTATTCCTCTTGGACCATTTGCGCAATTTTTTCGAATCCTTTTTTAGGAGTGCCAAAGCCGAAACTGCCGATAACAGGTTTCGAAGGAAGCGGAAAATTATTTTGATATGATGGTATCATCCTTCCTGTTTTATATACAATAGGATTTAGCAATAACAGAGTTGGATCTGGCGCAATGTAAAAATCAAACAATGAATTGGCCAAATGGGCGAAACCATTAGGTAAAAATGTATTTCTGTAATTAGTTGCCGTATCAGCTGCAAGCTGTGTTATTTCGTGTATGATACCAATTTGAGGAACTGGAATGGAGGCAATATTGCTTTTCCAAAGCTTAGGAGCAATTCTGGTTGCCACCCATGGCAATACCGATGGATAATAATTGTAAATAATGCCGGCAGGAGCATATTTGACAATAGCCGTTTGCAATTCACCTAATGACGAACATTCCACCCGTATAAATTGATAACGCTGTGAATGCTGCAATACATCGGTAATGCTTTTACCAAATTCATATACGCCGCACCGTGCTTTTCTGTGAGAAACAAATAGAATTTTTTTGTTCATACCGTTTTTCTTTCACCCGGATTATTTCACCATGGGCATAGCACGTTTATATTTAATAAAGCACAGAACAATCCTTGTTACCTCTACAATACCTTTAGTAATACTCTTCTCCAAGCGAATACCCGAGAGGTATGCCCAAATCAAACTAAAAGGGCTTTTAGGTAAAAAAATGTACCGCTTAATTCCTCCATATGCGGTTTCCTTTGCAAAAAGGCGGGCAATGGTAAAAAACCTGTCCACCGGAATATCTGTCAGAAGCGGGGCCTTTTTCAGTGGCTCAGGGTTGTTGGGTATATCCATGGCGATATGATCAAAATCCTCGACATCAACCCCCTTCTCTTTTGCATAATTCCAAAATTCCGTACCTGGAAAAGCGGTAGAAATATAGGATAACGGAGTCAAAAAAGGAGAGTAGCGATAACTCCGGATAAATTTTAGCGTTTCAAGCAGTTCATCTTCCGTTTCCCCCGGGCTTCCCAACATGAATGACCCCATGGTCGGAATGTTGTAGCGGTTGGCAAGTTCGATAGCGCGACGATTATCCTCTATGGTAGTGGTTCGTCTCTTAAGATATTCGAGCATATCGGGAGAACCAGATTCCATTCCAATTCCGGTTATGACAACATTCATCTCTTTTAGCATTTTCATGGTAACATCATCAATCATGTCCGACCTGACTAAACACATGAATTTTACTTTTTTATTAATTCCTCTCTCGACTATAAGCTTATGAATTTTCGACAACCGTTTCTTGTCAGCGATAAAGAGATCATCAAATATATGTATTATCTCAACATTATATTTTCGTATAAGAAGTTCAATTTCTTCAATCACACGTTCAGCTGAAAATGCCCTGAATTTTTGCCAGTGAAGTCTGGTCGAACAAAAAACGCAGTTGAACGGGCATCCCCGACTGCTTATCATCGTCAATGAACGTCCCTTATGGTATGGAATAATCTGTCTTTTTTGCAGATAAAAATCAAGATTGGCCAGGTCCCTGTCGGGTATTGGAATTTTATCAAGGTCGGTTATTAGCTCCCGAGGTTCGGTAAAAACAGTCGTGCCTTTCTCGTTATAACAAATACCTTTTACCCGTTTCAGATTATCCTTGGAAAAATCCGACAGCTGCATCAACTCCAGCATGGTATCTTCGCCCTCGCCGATGACGCCCACATCAAAGGGTTCGGGAAGTTTACGGTATGTTGAGATGTGTACTCCGCCCAAAACCACCGGTATGTCTGATTTTGATTTTACAAATTCTGCAAAATGAATCGCATTTTTAATATCTTGTGTAACAGCACCGATACCGACGATGTCGGTGGGTTCGAAAGATTGATAGATATCCTGGCAATTTGAATCCAGGAGGCGAATGTCGTGAAAATTACCATATTTCTTTAAATAAGCCGATATGGACATCAGTCCCAGGGGAACAATTCCTCGCTCAAAGCCTTTGCTGACATTTACCAGTGTTAAGCGTTTCATTAGACCCTCTTATGCCCGAGTTTTGGGAATAAACGCTCTTCCGTTTCTTATAAATTTGATTTTTGATAACTGCATAAACAGCCACGTTCTTGTTACAGGGGTTATAATTGCCGTTGTTCCGAGTGTTAAGGCCGAAACGATCATTAAATATAAAAGCATCATAAATTGAGACGTCGGTACGCTAATAAATATTAGACCAATGCCGGCGACAAATATGCATACTGCGAGCGGAAGGCATACATCTTGCAAATACCATCGCCACATTTCTTTACGCAATAATCTATGATGCATTACTGGGATCTCAAAGAAAAAAAGTCCCGTATGTAACATTACCCATACGCTGGCTGCGCCTGTCACACCATAGTGCTTTGTCATGTAGATAATTAGCGGAACAAGTATAATCACCGCGATTATATTTTTAAAAACGGATAATCTGGTCCAGCCAAATGCCAGTTGTAGCGCATAGGGGAGATTCATTACTCCGTTAATGGCCGTGCCGCAAACCAGAATGCTTACCAGGAGATGGGTGTTCTCTGTCGTTGTTGGGTTCTGTGTCCACAAAAGGAGGAGTTCTTTGGAAAATAAGGCAATAACAATGGCAGCAGGCAGAATCAGAACCGACATAAACTGACAGCTTTCATGATAGAGTCGTTTCAGTTCATCTTGGTCGTTAATAGAAACTAATTGCGTCAATCTCGGATAAATACTGCTAAATACCGCCGTGAAGAGGCCACCAAGACTCGTCGCTACTGTCCAGGCAAGAGTGTAATAACCAAACATTTTAAGCGGGAGCATCTTGCTTAATATCACCTTGTCCATTTGGGTAAGAATTACTCCGAGAATGGCAATTCCACTCATTCCGGTGGCAAACTTCCAAATCCCCTCGAGCAGTTGCTTTTGAAAAACTGCTTTATTGTTGCCAAACGAGAGTCGGCGCTTAAGAAACATCGCCAAAAGAAATGCATTTATTATATTGACGACGATTTGCCATAAAAAATAGGCCTGAATTGTCGGAGAAACCAGCCACAAAATCAGGACGGCGCCGGCGCTGCGTAATGTGCTTATACCAATGTTAATCGCGTTAAGCAGGACCTGCCTCTGTAACCCCATCAGCCCTCCGGAGTAAAATCCGATCGGCATCTGGAGGGCTATTGCCAAGCCCATCATTAAAAGCGCTTGTGCGACGGTTGTGCTGGATAACTGCTCCGCTTTGATCCAGTGATGCGCAATAACCGGCGATAATAACGCTACGGTAATCCCGGCAAACACAGCGACACTCCAGTAAATAACTTCCAACGTCCGGACAAGATTACGCATTTCCTGTTCCCGGCCCTGCAGTGCAGACAGGCGGGCCATTTCACGATTCAGGGTGTTGCTCATACCCAGGTCTAAAATACCTGACATGCTCTGTATCGCGGCAAAAATACCAATCAGCCCCCAGGATTCCATCCCAAGAAATTTAATATAAAGCGGGATAAAAATCAGTCCAATCAGGGTCTGCCACATATTCCCGGCAAAATTTGCAACCATGTTTTTCTTTATAAGCTTCATCGATTACCTGCCGTTGGCTTCCATCGGTTTTTTCGGACTCCGTCCCCGTGAGACGAGGTCAATTATAAACGAAGCATCAGAGCGAGCTTTGCCCTGAAATACGCCTTTATTATAACAACACGGGCCAAATACGCCATAACCGTTACAAACACGGGGTCGTGTCAGCGGAGAGGAAATTCGTTAGCCAGGTCTTTTGCCTGGCTCCTGACATGGTCTGCAACCGATTGGTCGATTGCGTGACCTGAGGACTTCAAATTGCTCAGCACCGTATCGACAAGCTCAGATATCAGGTCGATTTCAGCTGTGCCCATACCATTTTTCGTAATAATAGGTGTGCCTAATCGTATGCCGCTTGGGCCATTAGGGTTATCATCATAAGGCAAAAGCATTTTATCGACGACTATGCCGCATTGTTCGAGGCATTGTTGGGCGCTGAGTCCCGTGAGATGAGACGGGTTGTCGGCAATGTTGACAAGCATCAGGTGATTGTCGGTGCCGCCGGTGAGAATGTTGTACCCTTTTTTAAGTAGCGCATTGGCCAGACGTTTCGCGTTTTCCACCACCTTAAATTGCCTCGCCTTGTATTGTTCCGACACGGCCTCTTTGAAAAATACGGCCTTGGCGGCGATATTGCTGAAGTAAGGTGTCCCCTGAATGCCGGGGAACGTCGTCTTTTCTATCAACTGCCACAATTGCATTTCTCCGGTCGCTGTTTTAATCTTGCGGTCGTAATCCTTGCCCGACAAAATCAGCCCGCCCCTCGGCCCGCCGGGCTTATAGGTGCTGGTGGTTGTCAGATGAGCGTAATCGATTGGAGATGCGTGAACTCCCCCCATAACCAGCGCCGACAAATGCGAAATATCCGCAAGCAATAATGCTCCCGCCTCATCGGCTATTTGCCTGAACTTGGCGAAGTCGATTGCGCGAGGATATGCGCTCGCTCCGCAGATAATCAATTTTGGCCCGAATCGTCTTGCCTGCTTTCGTATTTCGTCATAGTCCAGAAGAAACGTGTCCCTGTCAACGTGGTAACTTTCAATCTCGAAAAATCTTGCGGTGATTGAATCTATAAAGCCGTGTGAATAATGTCCGCCGTGGCTCGTCGCCATACTCAGTATCTTGTCGCCCGGCCTGAGCAGGGCGGTTATTACGATTTGATTTGCCGTTGTGCCTGAATGCGGCTGGACGTTGGCGTATTTGGCGCCAAACGCCCGTTTGGCGCGCTCGATGGCCAGCCCCTCGACCTCGTCCATCACGCTGCTGCCGCCGTGAAGCCGGGCCGCGGGGAATCCCTCACAGGTCTTGTTTTGCAGGATTGAACCGAGTGCCGCCAACGCCGCCCGCGAGCACTGATTTTCCGCCGCCAAAAGTTGTATTGTCCCCTGCAATCGCTCATATTCTTTTGTTATCAGCTTGTGGATTTCAGGGTCAAACTGTATCAGCGCCGCCTGCAGGTTGTCGTGATAGGTCTCCGATGTTAGCTTCTCAAGCGTCATTGTCATTACCAGAATCCTTTCTGAATTTATGAGTCCTTTACGTTATCGTCAGACAAAGAACCCAAAAATAAGTCGCAAAATATCGTTGAACGTTACATACAGCATAAGCGAACCGACCAGCCCCCAGGCCACGTAAGCGATAATTTCCTGTGTTCGCACGCTTATTGCCGAACCCTTGATTTTCTCTACCAGCAGCAGCACCGTCAGCCCGCCGTCAAATGGCGGCAGCGGCAGAAAATTCAGCACCGCGATGGATGCGCTTATAAGGCCGAGGAAATAAATGTAATAAATGAACGGTTGCGCCGCGACGATGCGGTAGCTGAACGTCAGGATGCCCACCGGTCCCATAAGCTGCTTGGGGCTTACAAGCCCCCCCACCAGTCGATGCAAAGTAACATACGTCTGAATGATAAACGTCTTTGTGCGTTTGTATCCCATCCGTATCGCGTCAACAGGCCCGTCGGCTTTGTATAGCCGTTCCAGCTCCGCAAACGGCACTGGCTGCTCGACGAAAGCGTATGCGGTGACAACATCCCGTTTCTCGCCGACGTCAACGATCGTGTTGCCGGCCGTCTGTGCGTCAAGCCGCCAGTCAATCGTAATGCGCTGATTCGAATTCTGTTTTAGTCGGCGGGCAACGTCGTAGAAATTTGAGACCTCAACGCCATCGATGGCGGTTATTGTCGCACCACGAGGAATTGCAAGCGGATTAGGATGCCGTTCGGTCGCGATGGTCTTGGCGACTACCGGATGCTCCGTATCAAGTTCAGGCAGTATACCTATGACCACCCGGTTGGAATCCGATTCCCTCCGGGGAATCACCGACACGGTCAGACGCTTCTCAATGCCATTGGCGTCCGTGCGAAGAACCGTAACCGCAAGGTCGTTGTTTTCGTGTGCCTTGGTAATTTCGCGCATCTCGGTAAACGTCGGATTATTTACGTCGGCCAGCTCGACTACAATATCGCCACGCTTCAGTCGTTGTCTTTCATTACCGATACCAAACAACCGCAGGAACCATTCCCTAAACGACTTCGGCTCCTCCGATACTGCTGCTATCCTAAGTCGAGGCGTCATAGAACAAATATTGGCGAGGTTGGCTTCGGATTCCCCGACAAAGTTCTCCGCAGGCGTAAACATAAAACTCAGGGCGAGCCGACCTTCGATAAGACGCGACTGGCCCGATGCTTCTCGCCGTTCCGCCAAAAGCGTAATGTTCGGCTCAAAGGAGCTCTCGATTATCGGCTCTATCTGCCAGTGGTTGTTGACGTCCACGCCCGCGACGGTCCTGATGCGGTCGCCGGGCAGCAAACCTGTGTTTTCAAACAGCCGGTTGGCGTCTTCGGGTAAGAGCTTCGCAACGGTTAAGCTATAGGCCCTTTGGATGCCGAACTCGCGGAACTGCCCGCCGGGAAGTTGCTCTGCGGCCAATGAGATATCATCGATTGTGCCGTCGGTGCGGCGGACCTTGAGCGGGATTGCCTCGTTTTTGGCGGAAAGCACCGCGGCCATCATAATGTCGCTGAAATCCAGTCGGCCGCTGTCGCCCGCGACCTCAATAACCTCATCTCCCGACCTGATGCCGGCCTTTTCGGCGGGCGAACCAGGTTTAACGCCGCCCACAATCGGCGCCAGCAGCCCTATGCCCATCAGGAATACTATCATGTACACTATTGCTGCGCTTATCACGTTAAATGTCACTCCGGCCGCCAATACGGCTGCACGAGCCAGCGCCGGCTTATTCGCATACGACCGCGGGTCATCGTTGACCTTCGTGGGCCCCACGTCATCCTGCCCCAGCATTTTGACAAAACCGCCAAAGGGGATAAGTCCTATCCTGTATTCGGTTTCCCCAGGCAGAATTTTTTTACCCACCGTGAAACTTAAAAGCCCGTCTTCGGAATCCTCGCCTTCCCCGCTATGGCTCGGCGCCTCTGTTCCTTCTGCGACTTCGACGTCGTCTTCGCCGAGACGAGCATCGCGCAATAACTCAGGCAGAATGCGTATCCGCCAGCCTAGGTTCGCCTTCTTTATGCCTAACAGAATCGGCGGAAAACCTATCGAAAACGCCTCCACCTTTATCCCGCACATCTTCGCGACAACAAAATGCCCGAATTCGTGGACAAGCACAACCGCCCCGAAACCCAGCAGCACCAGCAGGATGTTTTTAGAGACATCGATATTGCGTATAATAAGAACAAGGGTCGCGACGACCACCATAGCCAGCAAAATTGTGCGGGTGTGTATTTTCATCGAAGCTGATGATTTTTCAGACATTCCATTACCTCTCTTTTGGCCCAGGCATCCGCCTCTAATAATTCTTCAAGTGATGCGTTCGTGTCACGGGCATCTTGCCAGTGGTCATCCATTTTGACAATGTAGTTATCTAAGCATCGCCGGACAAGTTCAACGATATTTCCGAATTTTATTCTGCCCGCCAGAAACTGCTCGACGGCGGCCTCGTTCGCCGCGTTAAATACCGCCGCGGCCGTCCCGCCCTTTTGAGCAACCTCAAAACCCATCTCTATCGCGGGAAATACCCGCGGGTTTGGCTTCTCAAACGTCAGCGTCTTCAGCCGGTCAAGCTGAAGCTTCTTCGCTGAACCGGGCAGACGCAGCGGATATGTCAGTGCGTATTGAATCGGAAGAGACATATCCGGGCTTCCCATCTGCGCAATTACCGAGCCGTCCATAAACTCCACCATTGAATGAACTATCGACTCGGGATGAACCATAACTTCGATTTTTTCCGCTGGCACGTCAAAAAGCCATCGCGCCTCGATTATCTCCAGCGCCTTGTTCATCATCGTCGCCGAATCCACCGTAATCTTCGGCCCCATCCGCCATACCGGATGCGCCAAAACCTGCTCAATGCTCGCGTTCGGTATCCCCGCAGGATTCGCCTTCCTGAATGGCCCGCCTGATGTCGTCAGGATTATCTTGGCCACCTCCTCGTGCCTGCCCGCCTGCAGCGCCTGGAATATTGCCGAATGCTCACTATCCACCGGCAGTAATTCCGCGCCATATTTCTTTGCCTCCGCGGTAATCAACTGGCCCGCTATAACAAGCGGCTCCTTGTTCGCTATCGCAATCCTCTTGCCTTTGCGAACCGCCGCCAAAACCGCCGATAACCCCGCAACCCCCACAACCGCCGCCAGAACCGTGTCCACTTCTTCAAGTCCCGCAATTTCAGTCAGCCCCTCCGCCCCCGCCAGAACCTTTACATCCAACCCTTCGATGAGCCGGCGAAATTCCTCAACGCAATCGATATCGCTTACCGCCACGTACTTGGGCCTGTATTGCCGCACCTGCTCAGCCAACAGCTTTATATTGCTGTGGCCGCTAAGCGCAACAACCTCAAACCGCGGCGATTTATCTTTGGGCAAATCATTCAGCCCGTCAATAACCCGCAGTGCGGTCGTTCCTATCGACCCCGTCGAACCCAGTATGGCGATACGTTTGTTTGTGGTGAGCTTGTCGAATCTACGCATAAAAATGGCACCCTGAAAAACAGAGCGCCATTATAACCGTACTACCGCAAAAAACCACCCCGCAGGTGAATTCGCCCGTTATTGATGCAGCGTTCTGCTTTGCTCGTTAATCGCCCCCGCGGTGGTTCCACACAACTTGTCGAACTGCGCCCTTGCCTCTTCAATTGTCCAGACGCGGTCATTGCCTGTGTTCAGCCATTTGCCGTCATCGAGTTTTAGATGCCGAATGTCAATTGGCTTTTGTATCGGCTTAGCTGAAAATGCCTGAGGAAGCTCTGCAAATACCACGGCCGTATTGCCGTCGCATATCTGCACCTCAATAATCTTCGCGTTCATCAATACCTTTGCCCATTCCGGCTCAACCTTGTTTTTCCCGCTCTTGCTTTCTTTGGCTAAATTCTCACCAAGCTCTTTCACACTTACCCGCTGCCACCCTGCTTGGTCGCCGCTGGCCGATACTCGATTGATGCTCGCGTATGCCGCCTCCGGCGTCGATAAATCCTCCTTTTCAGAAAATTCCGCTACCATCCGGTTTACCTCATAAATACGGAGGCCTTCGGGCTCAACTTTTACAGCAGGGGTTTTGAAAGGTTGCAGAAGTTCGGTTGATTTTATAAGCTCATCGAGTTGATCAAGAGTAGGCGCGGCAAGAACTATTGTATCAAACCCACGGGCCTTTCCCTTCAGCTCTACCACTTCGCCGCGACCAATCCGTTCTTTTATTTCCAGCCACGGCTTTGGCAGTAGGTCCTGGTATTTTTGGGGGACCATTTGGCTATGGCCAAATTTTTCCTCGTCGAAAGCAAACATCATTACAAAAGTATCACCCGGTTTTGCCCAGGACAAAACCTGCTCGAAGTATTCCCCGCACTTTTGCTCATCGTCGCTATAACCGCCGATTGAACCTCTATAGTTATCTCCGATAACTCGCTGTAATCTATCCCAGCCGGGCCCTATGCCAACCACTTTTTTCCCGATGGGAGCTGTCACTGACAAAGGAGAGACCTGTTTCTCAACTATCTTGCCGTCTTTAACAACAACCTTCATCGACGCCTCATTGTTCGTCCTGTTTGGGTCTGCGAACTCCGCCGCGCTGATAACGGGCTGCACATTTTCTGCTTTCGCTTGCGACCCTTCAACCTCAACCTTCACGTCTGTCTTCACCCCCGGCTTGAGTGATACATTCCGAAATATGACCCGTTTTAATGGTCTGGCCTGGATTTGAAATTCCTTAATTTTGTCGAGTGTTATGTCGCTGAACACAGCAGTCGTTTGATGTATCTTTCCCGCGCCTCCCATGGAATGGAGGCCTTTATGCACCTCGTTATTATCATCAATCGCAACGACTTGGCGGTCGCAATCGATAAAATCATCCGATACAACGAGCGTTACTCCTTTATCGGTCTGCTGCGGGCTGGCGAATGTAACACCGTATCCAGCTTTGGCGGTGCTCATTACGCCAACACCATTGTATCCGATATTCATTGTCCACGGGCCTGCCGCAAAAGTTGCTTTGACAGATGTCTCGCTGCGATTCTCATCTATGAAAACCTTCAGCCCCAGCATCCCTTTTATTTTCAGCCCCTGGGAATCGACTACTTTAAGGAAATTAACTCCTCGCGAATCTTCAATATCGAACGAACCAGTCGTATCGTTCGGCCCGCTTGTCTTAATCAGTAGCACGTATGGTTTTCCGCCTGCTGATATTGTTCCTGTTTCTTTCACGCTGAATGTTTCTGCAAGCTCTTTCCCGTCAGGCCGCCACCACTTCTTGCTCTCTGGCGGATACTCGCAAATCCCGACCAGTTCGACCGCCACGCCGTTATCTAATTTTGCTGAAAAAGGTGCATTTGCGCTCTCGCTGTTCTTAGTCGTCTGTTCTCCGGTTTTTTCCGCCTTTGCCATTGGCAATAACACCGCAGCAAGCAGCAAAACTACCAGCGACCCTATTATCCCAAGCTTTGCGGTTTTCGGTATCGGCTGGGTCAGCATCCTTTTAATCCGGCTGGTAAGCGCGCTCTTCGATTCGACAACACCAATCAAACGCAAACTCAACGCTGGTCGTTCAAATGCTAATCGTGCGACATTCAGCAGTGTCTCAGGGTACTGCTGCGCCCTCTCGCCAAGCGCAACCTGCACCGCTTCATCTACCGCCTGCTCACGCACGCGCCGAATCACCCAGTTGGCCAACCACAATAGCGGATTGTAGAAGTATGCAATCTGCAAAACCGTCTGTAGCAGATTTACCCACAGGTCGCCGCGCTTTATATGCGCCAGCTCGTGCATCAATACCACACGCAGCGAATTTATCCCTAAACTTGAGCCGAGTCCCTGAGGCACTAAAATCACAGGCCGAAACAGCCCGCATACCGCCGGGCTTGTCGCGTTTGGCGAAATCTTCAACCCGATTGTCTGTCTGACGCCCATCTGGTTACAGCAAAACTTAAGCGCATCGTTCATTAAGCCGGTTGCTTCCGCTGATTGCCGCACTAACCCGCAGACAAATACCGCCCGCTGCATAAGCAATAAAAGCATCGCGCAGACAACCATCAGCCAAACCAGGAATATCCCACCCTGCCGCGTCAGTGACGCCGCGGGCGTAACGGCCTGGCTCTGAATCGGCGTTTCCGCATGCAAAGCGACGCTCGCCTTGCCTGTCTCCGCTGTGCGTGGCGAATGTGGAAGAATATTTGAAATATCGCCACCCACGGGCTGTTCAATTGCAGCGATATTGATTGTGGGTAGTGCGTTACCCGTCAGCAGACCTATACTCACCGGGCTCGACAGCGTCGTCGGCAAAAACAGCTTTGCCAGCACCAGCATCCACAGCCAGTAGCGAAATACCGCCCGCACCTTTCTGCGCAGCAGCCAGTCCGCCGCCAACAGAATCGCTATCAGCACGCTGGCTTGCCACAGCATCGGCCACGCAAAATCAACGAATGCCTTACCCACTGAATTGATTTGCTCTATTACAATATCCATAAACTGGCCTCCCAATCAAATATCTTTGTGCTCCTCCTCATCTTCCACTTTTCGCTTTTTCCTTCTTGTCTGCCGTTAGTTTGGCGGATTTGTTTTTTATCATCGTTTCAAGCTGACCCAGCTCATCTTCGGTTAAACTTTTGCTATCCAGCATAAATTGCATCATCGGCGTAAGCGCACCGTCAAACGCGCGCTTCATCGCCCGCATTATCTCTCCGCTTTGCGCCTCTTTTTTCGTAATGCTTGAACTATAAAGGATAAGATTGCGCATCCTCTGTGTCCTAAGCAGCCCCTTGCCGACCATCCGGTCCATCATTGTCTTGACCGTGCTGTAGCTCCAGCCGATTTTCTCTTCGAGTGATTCCTGAATAGTTGGCGCGGCACATGGCTCGTTGTCCCATACGGCCTGTATAATTGCCCATTCGCCTGCGGTAAGCTCCGATTGCTTTCTTGTCATAATAATCTCCTTAATTCCTCTAATAATGACGAGCTTACTCTACAAGTGTAGAGAAAGTCAAACAAAAAACGGGAATTTTTTAAAAAAATCTTTTCAGGTTCTGTTTCGGCTTATCCTATACCTTACACTTTCACGCCTGTCCGTGTTTCTTTTTAGAATACCCGCGTTGCTTTTTGTAAACATAAATGCAGAATCCGTCCTAAATTAACAAGTTATAGACCCTAATGCCGAACAGGGTAAGTTGCCCTAAAATTGTATGTTGCAAAAAAACAACGCAGTGCTAAAGTATGTCAGCGGATTGTGTGTGCTCTGTAATAGTGCCGGGCTTGTAACTTTATCTATGTCAAATCGTTAGGCTCGTATGGCTTCTGCAACCAGTATCTTTGTCCCCAATGGCATAATGTTTGCTACATTCGACACTTTGCCTTTGATTATTAATAATTGGGCGGGACGCTCAAACGCTCGGTGATAGGAGGAGGAGTCGTCATCCGCCCGATTGAATGGCAGCCAAAACCGGCTTGGCCGGTTTTGTTATCCTATAGATAGGGGTCGTCCGGAGGAGGGCGACCCTGTTTTTTTTTCACCTATCTGCCGGAATCTCTTATAATCAAGCGAGTATGGAACGAGCCGGCTACAGGATAGTTGACGCGAATTTTAACAGGGCGCGCGAAGCGCTTCGGGTAATCGAGGATTACTGCCGATTCACCCTCAATAGCGCCCCCCTGAGCAGCCGCGCCAAAGAGATGCGTCATAAACTCTCGTCGGCAATTGCCCGGCTTAACGCTGAGCGGTTGCTTGCGAGCAGGGATACGCCCGGCGATGTAGGTATCGGGCAAACGATAGAAGGCGCGATTGGCCGGACGGATTTGAAGGATTCGCTTACCGCCGCCTGCAAACGGCTGCCCGAGGCGCTCCGCGTCCTCGCAGAGTCGCTACGAAGTGATGAGCCAGGCATTGCTGACGAGATGGAACGACTGCGATACGCCGGCTACTCACTCGAAAAGGATATTGCCCTGTTCGCCAATGCCCAGGTCAGGTTCGGCAAGGTTCGGCTGTATGTTCTGATTAGCTTGAAGCTGCCCGCGGATGTTTTTACTCTCACTGGTCAATGTATTGCGGGTGGCGCTGATTGTCTTCAGTTGCGGGCAAAAGATATTGACGCGGACAGGTATTTCGCGGTGGCCTGTGAATTTGTGAAGATGTGCAAAAACGCGGGGGTTATAAGCATCATTAATGACCGGGCTGATATCGCCATAGCGAGCGGCGCTGATGGCGTGCACTTAGGGCAAAACGATTTGCCGTTAGAACAGGCACGCAAACTTCAGTTAACGCCGTTGATTTTCGGCAAGAGCACTCATTCTCCTGCCCAGCTTAATGCGGCAATCGCGGAACTGCCGACGTATGTCTCGCTTGGCCCCGTCTTTGCGACGCCGACCAAGCCGGATACGAAACCCGTCGGCCTCGAATATGTTAAACAGGCATTACCTATTTTAACAGATACAGGTGTTGGTCACGTTGCTATCGGGGGTATAAACGAAAACAACATCGACGCCGTCCTGCGAGCCGGCGCCAAGACCATCGCTGTCAGTTCTGCCGTTGCTGCTTCGACGGACCCGAAAGCCGCTTGCAAAAAACTGAAAGAAAAAGTCACCGCGTTTTTTGACAAACAGTGATTTCATAAGTGCCGATGTTCCCAAGATTTGCCAACTTGGCAAGCGTTGTCACAGACGTTCGAACAAATCATCAAACGGGAAGTTATCCACTTTGACTTTGATATTTTGTTAAAACAGTTCGAGCTTGCGATTAGCCAATATTTTACCCATATTAAATATCTGGACTCAGCTTGCCCATTATAGCACCCCTCCAATGCGACATAACTTCTTATTTAGAATGGAGTTAGCATTTGTCCCATAACCGCCGATTCAATCGTTTTGTTCGTTAGGCAACAAATGGGGATGCGGTTGCGGTGCCTGCTCAAATCTAAGGCAAAAACTATCAACAAGTTATCCACAAGGCCGCATTGTTGGTAGATACCTCCGATTATCCTGATAAAGAGCGACCAAACGGGTATGGAAATCGTTAGGAATTTAGTTAGTTGTTCGTTGTTAGTCGTTGGGCGATAGTCATTAGTACCCTTCAACTCCACTCAGGACGACCTTAGGTCGGTTTTGAGTTGCATACCACTGCCCCTGCAGGTTGCTTAGTGCACCCCCCTGCTTCGGTTTGCGAAGCAAAACGTGGGAGCGTGCAAACTAAGCAGCAGGGGCAAAGCGTGGGGGCGTGAGTTTTGACCCGCCAAAAAGAATGGCGGGTGAAGTTTTAAGTTGATGAAATTGCGGCGGGTTTAGGCCTGCCGCATTTTTTTAATTATGGTTTTGTGCGGACGATGAAGTCGGCGTTGAGCCGTTTGCCGGAGGGGCAGACGCAGGTTACGTGGAGGATGCAGTTTTCGGCGGAGGATTTTTGCAGAGGGAGTGAGAAGAGATAGGCACGGAGAAAGTCCTGCCAGAGGTTGTTGTTGACGGCGGGGTCGGTCAGGTCGATATCAGGCCAGACGATGAGTCGTTTGCCTTTGGGGTCGGCGGAGCGCTGGAGGTGCTGGAAAAGTTCGAAGCGGAAAACGACGGGTGCCTTGATTTGGGAATCGAAGGCGTCGAGGAGGCAGACATAGGCGGTGATGGCGGAGTCGCGGTCGGAAGCGGATGTTGGTGTGATGGAGGTGATGGGGAGGACGTCGATGCGAGCGGGGCCGAAACGGGAGCAGGGAGTGGAATCGTGGAATAGCGCAGGTGAGGAATCGGCGCCTGGCGGCCGGGTTGAGCAGCCGGCGTAAAACGCGAGGGCGAGGGCGAAAAACAGTTTTATTGAAAGTGTTATGGTTTTCATAAGTATAGACGGCATCGATGTCGCCTACGTTATTATTTCGGCGAGAGTTTTGGTTTTAGTTGAATGAAAAATGACTTTGCGTAGCGGTCAGCGTTTGTCGTTTTTGGAGAGGGTTTCGTTTAATGAGCCGGAGCGGAAGCCCTGGAGGTCGATGGCAACGTATTTGAAACCGAGGGATTTGAGTTTTTTGATGATTCGCGAGCGATTTGGTTCGGCGGTAACCTTTTTGAAATCCTCCTGATGGACCTCGATTCGGGCGATGGTGTCGTGATGGCGGACACGGAACTCGACGAGACCAAGCGTTCTGAGAAAATCTTCCGCTTTTTCGATTTGGTTGAGGCGTTTCTCGCTTATCTGTAACCCATAAACAAGCCGAGACGCGAGGCAGGGCGATGAGGAAACATCGGCGGTTTCGAGGCGGAGTTTTCTGCTGAGTGCGCGGATGTCGTTTTTGGTGAGTTTAGCTTCGGCTAATGGTGAGCGGATGCCGAAGAGTTTCATTGCGCGGTTGCCGGGGCGGAAATCATCGAGGTCGTCGAGGTTTGTTCCGAAGATGACTTGTTTGAACCCCTTTTTTCCGGCTATATCAATCAGTTCCTGACACAAATGGCTTTTGCAGTGAAAGCACCGGTCTGCCTTATTGGCGACGAAATGTGGGTCTTTAAGCTCATCTGCGTCGATGGTTTGGAGTTGGATGCGTAAGGTTTTGGCGATTTTTTTTGCCCTTTTCAGGACGTGCTTCGGCTCGACGACTCCTGCGCTTGTGCAGGCGAGGACATTTTTGGCGCCGAGGGTATCGACGGCGACTTTGAGCAGGAGCGTGCTATCGACGCCTCCTGAATAAGCGACGACGACGGTACCCAGTTCGACAAGCGACTTCTTTAGTTTTTTGTATTTCTCTTCCAGCCTTGTCATAGCTTAACCAAGCATCTCATCCAGAATTTCGGCCCGAACATTTTCTTGATTGTAGCAAATTTTCTTCAACCGTTATAGAAAACATAACCCTTTTTATCATAAACACTTACATACAAAATGAAACTGGATTTAAAAAATTTTCGCAGAAAATCCTGGACATATCATAATATCGTGCATAGAATTGGCAATATCCGTGCAAGAACTTAACAATATAAAAGCTGATTTACGAAAGGGCTAATACCATGGACAAAATCAGGAGCAATTGGCTAACAATACCGGAAGCGGCAGAATACTTACGATGTGGAGAGCGATTCTTGAGAGAGCTTGTCGCTTCTAGAAGAATACCGCACGTTCTGTTTGCCGGAAAAGTACTGTTTTGCACTGATAGTCTCGACACTTGGCTTCTAGAGCAGGAAATAAATGCTTCGTCACAAAAGGATAGTCGCACCGATAGAAGGCACATCCCAGAGGATATGCGCAAAATCAAGACCGACTGTCAACGAGACCAAGTCGAGAACCAGATAGCTGAATTACTCAACTATAAGAAAGGAAAAGAACGGTGGGTAAATGGACTTGGAAAGAATTTGAGCAAGGACTTAGCCGAGCAGGACTATCGGGAACTTTCCGAACCGGTTTATGCACAACTCTCAAGATGGTGCCATCCACTGAAACCGTCTCCGAGAAATAACTGGGTACAAACAAGGGCTAAGAAGATAGCTGAGCTTCTTTTTGGAAGAGATATAGACCGGGGGACATATCCTAGTTATCGAAGTTAGTAGAAACGCAAAACAAAATATTAGCTAACGGCAAATATGAAGATATTTAATTTGAGTTTAAATTGATTAAGGAGAAGTAACTATGAGACGGAAAACACATCAGTATCGAAACGGCAAGCCAACTAAGGAATTTGGCGAATTAAGTTACAAGGCACAAGCACAGTCAATCAATATGACGAAGGTTAATTTGAAAAAAATGGTAGCTGCTCACAAGCGAAAGGCAAGAGAAGAAGACAAGTGATTCAAATTGGCCGAAACGACTTGTCATACCTGCGAAAGCAGGTATCCAGTTGTTTATGGATTGTCTGGATTCCCGCTTTCGCGGGAATGACAAAGGGAAGGCCTTGCGGCCAAATCAGCCAAGCAGTTCGTCCAGGAGTTCTGCCGCTGTGCCTACATACTCGGCGCAAATCGTGGAGAAAAGCTTTTTGTCCCTTGCCTCCTGCATGCCCTCAGGGGTGGTGATGTCGCAGTTGAGAAGGGCCTTGCATTCGATTGAGCCATATCGTGCTTTGAATTTGTTCGCGAATCGTTTGACGAGTTCGTAAGTTTTTTCTTTTGCCTTGTTATCGTCGGCCCTCATCTTGCCGTATTTAAGGCCGATGACCATAATCGCGCCCGTTACTGCCCCGCAGGTCTGGTCGAGGTGCATCCCGCCGCCGAAGCCGGTGGCGATTTTCAGCGCTGTATCTTTCTGCAAGCCAAATTGCTCGCAGTATGCTGCCAGTACAGCTGGCGCACAGGAAAACCCTTCCTTGTAAATCGCTTTTGCCTTGTCCGTGTTATTCATATCCAGCTCCAAATTAGTTATCGATAAGCCATCTTGCGGTAGTGATTGGTTCAAAACCCAAGAGCCGATGACGGGACTTGAACCCATAACCCCGGCTTTACGAAAGCCGTGCTCTACCATTGAGCTACATCGGCGAATAAGGATATGATACAGGTCTGCGGGGTGATTGTAAAGGCAATCGAGGCCCGCAGGGTGGTATGGGAGGGCAAAAAAAGGTCGTTGGGTGCGGTTGACAAATGGCCGATAATGTCCTATATTAAACAGTTTATAATAGAATGGGTATATGTCCCCCGTAGGGCGTGAAAACCGGGCGAGAAACAATATAATCACTGCGAAATTCGGTTTGATTATGGTGGATTCGGAACAATCTGCTGGGCAGGACGCATCGCAAGGGCGAGAGCCGGAGATAAACAAGTTTTTCCGAGCGGCGATAAAGACACGTGCCAGTGATTTACACCTTAAGGCAGGACAGCCGGCCAGATTGCGGATACAGGATGAGCTTCGCAGCACGACGGGCGAGACGTTGACGGAGGAGCGTCTTGAGCAGTTGACCTTCGAGATACTAAGCGAGGAGCAGAAGCAATTTTTCGCCAGGAACGGGACGCTGGATTTTTCATACGGGATAACGGAGGAGGACCGATTTCGCGTAAATATATTCCGGCAGCGGGGAATGGTGAGTTTGGTGGCAAGGCGGGTTAATACGGACGTGCCGACGATTGAGCAGCTTTACCTGCCTGCGACGCTGAAGAAGATAGCGGACGGCAGCCAGGGGCTTGTGCTGATAGTCGGGCCGACGGGCAGCGGCAAGACGACGACGGCGGTGTCGATGATAGATTACATTAACACTACCCGCTCATGTCATATTGTTACAATCGAAGACCCAATCGAGTATTACATCAAAGATAAAAAGGCGCTGGTTTCGCAGAGAGAGGTGGGTATTGATGTTCCTGATTACGACCAGGCGTTGACGTACCTGATGCGAGAGGACCCGGATGTTGTTTTCATCGGGGAACTCCGCGATGCCAAGACGGTTAGTGCGGCAATGCGGGCTTCCGAGACGGGGCATCTGGTTTTCGGGACGGTTCACGCGACCAACGCGGCGCAGGCGGTTCAGCGATTAGTGGATTTGTTCCCCCAGGTTGAGCGTGACCTTGCGAGGCAGACGTTGAGTGTGACTTTGCGGGCGATGGTGAGCCAGGTGCTTCTGCCGTGCATAAATCCGGGCGTTGACAGGATACCGGCCAACGAAATACTTCTCGCCAATTCTGAAGCGCGCAAGCTAATCAGCGAGAAGCGTGAATCCGAGATACCGAATCTGATTCGAGGGTGTAAACAGGACGGGATGATAGACATCACCGACAGTTTGGTGGACCTGATAAAGGATGGCTCCGTTGAGCCGAGGGACGCGTACAAGTATGCGCCCAACCCTGATGAGCTGAAAATGGCTCTCAAAGGTATTCGCACGGAGAAGGGCGGCATCCTGTGAGAGCGGAGCTGATACCGTAATGGAGTGTGTTATGCCTGATTTTTTAGCAGTGGCAGGATACGGCGGGTACGTATCGCCGATAAAGTTCGCCGTATTTTTGATTTTATATTTCGGCTGGTTGTTCATTATCGACTGGGTACACAAGGACGCGGAGGCGGTTGGGACAAAGCACATTTTCTGGACGGGGGTTGTTTTCGGGGTATGGGCGGCGTCGGGGGTGGTGTGGCTTCTGATTCCGGTCTTTATCATCGGGCTGGCGTTTTATCTTGTCGCGACGGGGGCGGCGACGATAAGCTACATAATGCACCGCAATTCGGTTGTGCCTGAGTTCCAGCGGATGTTTACCGTTGGCTACATCAAGGACATGGTTTTGGGCGGCATCATAAAGAAGAAGGAGCCGGTCGCGACATACGTTTTCATTTCTGCGAACAACAACGAGGTTCCGGTGCCTGAGGCAAAGACGCCGGACTATTTCGGGTACAAGGCGGCATACAGTTTGTTTGCCGACGCATTGTATCGCAGGGCGTACGATGTCGTATGCATACCCACACCGCAGAATTACGATGTTGCGTATTACATCGACGGGATGGCCCTGAAGCAGCCGGCGATTGCGAAGGACCAGATGGATTACCTGATTCGATTTTTGAAGAGTTTGGCGAATCTGGATATGGAGGAGAAGCGCAGGCCGCAGAAGGGCAAATTCACGATTTTCAAACAGGGCAAGAGAATAGACTGGGAGCTGACGACCGCCGGTTCGAACGCCGGGGAGCAGATGCGGGCGAAGCTGGTGATGCAGCAGAACATTACCAAGCTTGGCGACCTGGGTCTGACAACTGAGCAACTTGACCAGTTCGGAACATTGCGTAACGCCAGGAAAGGGGTGTTTATCGTTTCAGGGCCGAAGAACAGCGGAGTGACGACGACTCTTTATACGCTGTTGAGGAATCACGACGCATTTCTAAACGGAATCACGACGCTGGAGAAACAAATATCGGGCAAGTTGCCAAATATAACGCAGAACACCTTTGCGCTGGGCGACAGCGGCATAACCACCTATGCCAAGATGCTCCAGTCAATTATAAGGATGGACCCGGACATCGTGGGCGTCGCGGACTGTGGGGATTCGGAGACGGCGCAAATGGCCTGTACGGCAGCGGAAAGCAAGCTTGTTTACGTTGTTATCGAGGAGGAAAGTATTCTGAGGGCGCTGGGCAAGTGGATAAAACTGGTAGGCGACAAGAACAAGGCGGTGGAGTGTCTTCTGGGTTTGAGCAACCAGCGGTTGCTTCGCAAGTTATGCGAGCAGTGCAAACAGGCATACGAGCCGAACAGTGATTTACTGCGTAAGTTCAATATACCCGCCGAGAAGACCAAGGTTTTTCATCGCACGGGCAAGGTGGTTTATGACAAGCGAGGCAAGGCGTCGCCGTGTGATAATTGTCAGGAGACGGGCTATTTCGGCAGGATGTGCATTTTTGAGACGATTATGCTGAACGAGCATTTGCGCAACGCCGTCAAGCAGGCGAAGTCGCTGTCTGACGTTGGGACGGAGTTGAGGCGTGCCAAGATGCTGTATCTTCAGGAGCAGGGTTTGATGCGTGTTATAGCGGGTATTACGTCGGTTAATGAGATGGTGAGAGTTCTTTCGAAGTCGAAGGAGCAGAAGCCGACAGCAGAAGAGCAGTAATAATATTGTTTTGTTAAACGGTTGCGCGTGGTTTGGCGGGCCTGGAAGCCCGTGCCACAACGAGCGGCGACAAGATTAACGTGGAGACGAGGTTGTAATGGCAAGTGCAGCGATACTACTAATTATGGTTGGGTGTGCCGTGGCCCAGTATCTCAAGGGTGGTTTGGTAAAATCATTTCTAACTTTAATTTCGGCGTTATTAGCGAGCTTTGTGGCGTTGTGGTGGTATGAGCAGGTGTCGGTGATAGTAGTCAAGCAGGAGATTATAGTTGATTTTGCGCAGCCGGCCTGCTTTGGGATGTTATTTTTGATAAGCTTCGCGATTTTACAGACGGCCGCTATGGCGATTAGCAAACAGAAAATCGACTTTGGCGATAAGCCCGAGCGCATCGGGCGAGTGGTATTCGGTCTTTTGCTGGGGTATGTTATTTCCGGCGTTTTGCTGATAGGCGTATCGATGGCTCCGCTGCCCAGTGAGTATCCTTACCCGCGATTTGACGGCAACAGGGCTGACCCGAAGAGTCCCAGGAGGGCGTTGCTGAATCCGGACGGATTTTTAGGCGGATTTTTTGGGATTATAAGCGGCGGCAGTGTCGGGGGAACACAGAGTTTCGCGGTTCTTCATGCCGGATTTATTGATGAGTTGTCGCTGAACCGGCTGCCAATCAGCCAAAAAGTGAAAGTACTTACCGATGCCGGCACGGTAACGATGCCCGCGAAATCTGTATGGCCAGCTCCTGAGGGATTAAAGGACACTGAAGGCAAATTGGTGCAACCCAGGACCGGCTACGACCTGATAGTTGCCCGTGTCGGGTTTACAGGCAGGATGCTTTCGGGCGACTTAACTACAAGCCAGTTACGATTTCAATGCAAGAAAAAGGGCGAGAAGTCCCGTTTGCAGGGCAGCGCCGTGAGTGTTTATCCTATCGGTTATCTCCAGAGCGCAAGCCAGGTCAAGACCGTCGGTCCAAACGAGAAGATAACGCTTAACGCGAAGAACGCTCAGAACAACGTGGTATCGATGAATTTTGTATGTTACGTTCCGAAGGATTATGAGCCGGTGATGGTGGGCCTGAAGACGAACGCTATTGCGGAAGCGCCGCCGATGGTATCGGCGGACCAGGCGCCAAAAGAATCAAATCCTGTTTCTGAAAAGCCGGGCACGCCGCAAGACACAAATGCCGCTAAATAATCCCGATGAGAATATATTAACCAGCCGGCTAAAACCGGTTGACTGAAGGCACATAAGTTTTTTTGATTCGGTGTTTTATAGCTCCCCTCCAGGGAGTATTCAGGTCAGGATGTTCCCTGCCTCCGTTGGTTTTTGGGGATCGTCAGGCACAGACGAGCAGTTCTTCGAGGTCCAGCTCCATCAGGTGTTCGAGGTAGTCCTTTAGCTCATCCTCTGCGAACCTTGCCAGAAATTCCGGTCTTGCGGACTTGTTTATCTCGCAGATGCAGTCAATCAACTCCCTTTTGCTCATATCACCAAATCCTTTAATAAAAATCTTAATGGCTGTTCGCAGTATCGACATAGCTTGAGATTTTTCTTTAGCCCCTGCGATAGGCACGCCGGCAACGCCCCATAACCAAAACCCCGATATGCAGGATTCCGAAGGTCTCACATACAACATATGGGAGAGGGGTCTGAAATTGTCCGTCAATGTCCAATAAAATCGGCGGGAGGTGCCCAACCAGGGACGCAAGAAAAATTTGCAATAGCGAAAATTTTTTCCGCGAGAAACAACAAACGGCTAAGGGCAGCATCTGTTCAAAAGCGCAGGGTTTCGGAGCAGTGCGCTGGGGGGGAATTTTTCCGTGCATGGGGCTTGTTCTGCACACGTTTTTTCCCTATACTGGTTGGCTTCAGGGCTTTTATAGCGGACAGGCCATAAAAACCATAATTTGGAGAACTGAAAGTGGCAAGTACCGGTGATATACGCAACATAGTGATAATGGGTCATGGCGGCGCGGGCAAGACCTCGCTGGTCGAGACGATACTGCACAAGACAGGGGCGACCAATCGATTGGGCAGCGTCGATGACAAAACCAGCATTTGCGATTACTACGATGAGGAAAAGATTCATGGCCATTCCATAAAATCCTCGGTAGCGCATACACAGTACGGCGGCAAGCAGATAAACATAATCGACACTCCCGGCTATCCCGACTTCATCGGGCCGTCTGTCAAGGCGATTGCCGGTGCGGAGACGGTTGTGATAGTCGTCAATGCGATGTCGGGGGTTGAAACCGTGACGCGGAAGGTATTTGAGACGGCGACAAAGACCAACAAGGCCAAGCTGATAGTAATCAACAAAATGGACGCGGAAAACGCGGAGTTGCCGCGACTGATTAAAGATATACAGGAGTGTTTCGGAATGCAGTGTCGCTGCGCGAATCTGCCGTCGGTGGACAAGGCATCGGTAATCGACTGCATCGAGAACAGCACAGGCAATTCGCCTGTTATGGACGTTGCCCAGGCGCACACGGAGCTTATCGAGACCATAATCGAGGCCGACGACAAACTTATGGAGAGCTACTTGGGCGGCGAGCAGATACCGCCCGAGAAGGTTTCGGAGGTTTTCGTCCAGGCACTCAGGGCTGGGACGGTTGTTCCGATTGTTTTTACAAACGCCAGAAAAGAAATTGGCGTTGAAGGGCTTTTGAATATCATCGCGAAATACACACCATCGCCGCTTCAGGCCCAGCCGATGCAATTAAAGGCGGGCGACAAGCTGATGGTGTTGCAGCCTGACCCGGCCGGTCCGTTGGCGGGGCTTGTGTTCCGCGTTTCATTCGACCCGAGGTCGAATATGAAATTCTCATCCATACGCATATTCAGCGGGACGTTGAAATCCGACACGAATATGATTCGCAACGACGACAAGAAGGGCGTTCGCCCCGGCCACGTTTTGAAGTCGCAGGGCGGCGAGACGCAGGAAATTCCCTTAGGCGTGGCGGGCGACATTATAACGCTTGCCAAGATTGAGGACCTCAGGATAGGCGACCTGGTTCACGATGGCCGAGTCGCGGGGAAATTCGATTTACCCGTGGCCCCTGAGCCGATGTTCGCTCTGGCCCTTGAGCCGGCGGCGAGAGGCGACGAGCAGAAAATCGGCACGGCGCTTGAGAAGCTTTGCGAGGAAGACCCGTGCCTGAAGGTTACCAGGGACGCCCAGACCAAAGAGCTTGTTCTAAACGGCCTCGGCGACCTGCACCTTCGCGTGATGCTCGAAAAAATGGAGAGCCGTTCGAAGCTCAAGGTGAATACCAAAGAGCCGAAGATACCGTATCGCGAGACGATTACCCTCAAGGCGGAGGGGCATTACCGGCACAAGAAACAGACGGGCGGCGCGGGCCAGTTCGGCGAAGTTTATCTTCGTATCGAACCCGCCGAGCGAAACTCCGACCCGCCGCTGCAGTATAGCTGGGACATTTTCGGCGGCTCGATTCCGGGCCAGTACGAGCCGGCGGTGCTGAAGGGCGTCAACGAGATTATGGAAAATGGTTTCGTCGCGGGCTTCCCGCTTCAGGACGTCAAGGTTTCCGTTTATGACGGCAAGCATCACCCGGTCGATTCAAAGGAAGTAGCGTTCCGCGCGGCAGGCAAAGGCGCTTTTCTTGACGCGCTCGAAAAGGCAAGGCCGGTTCTGCTCGAACCCATAGTCAATATCGAAGTTACCGCTCCCGCGGAAAACATTGGCGATATCGCGGGCGACCTGGCGGGCAAACGAGGCAGGGTTTTGGGGCAGGATATGCTGCCGGGCAATATGCTTCTCATTAAGGCGCAGGTGCCGTTGTCTGAGGTGACGCAGTATAACAGCCAGTTGAAATCCGTAACCGGCGGCAGGGGCAGCTACTCAATGTCACTGAGTCATTACGAAGCCGTTCCGCCGAACATTCAGGCCAACGTCATTGCGGCTTACGCGAAGCCAAAACATACCGCCGAATAAAGAAATTTATTTATGCTTGAGCATTCAACCCCCGGTTTGGTTTAGCCGGGGGTTTTTGTTTTCTCGCCTGTTATTCCCCGCCAAAATCGCTACAATGCGACAAACGTCTGTAATATGGAAACATTAAAATGCTGCAAATGGACCAAATAGATGACCGTTCGTCTCCCACCTCCACCCATCTGGCCAGGCAAATCCTAACCGCTTTTCTGCTGACGTTTATCACAGCCAGAATCATTGTCTTTCTGATTATGGCCCGCACAATACCCGACCTTTACCTTTACATAGGCGGCACGCACGTCCACCACCTTAACTACGGTATTTTTCTGCTGGCCGGAGTAGGCGCTTGGCTGCTGCTGGAACGCCCCGTGGGACGACTCTTCACTGCCACAGCTTTAATTTACGGCGTCGGAATGGGCCTGACCTTCGATGAATTTGGAATGTGGATTCATCTCGGCGGCGGATACTGGCAGCGTGCAAGCTGGGACGCAATAACGGTCATAGCAGCCGCTTTCGCACTCATCGCCTTCGCACCTTCACTGAAACGATTCCGTCCGCATCACTGGTTCACAGTGATAATTCTTATTGTAGCCGTCGCCTTGTTTTTCATCCTGCTGGTCAAAACCTATAACTACACCGGCAAAACCATCGCACCAAAACTCCATAATATGGAATCAGTCGCGCCAAAATGACCCCGACTTTCAATAGTCAAAGGAGGCGTCGATGTTTGACAGGGTTCTAATTCTTTCGGCATCGGCGGGGGCGGGGCATATCAGGGCGGCATTCTAATTACAACCGGCAGTTTTCGGGGGGAAGGTCAAAACTCTTGCTATGGCTGTGATGATTTGAGCGCTTCGGTGAGGATTTTGCGGTTGTCGTTAATCCAGCGGGCTTTGCGAACAATCATATTCAGAAAATCCGTTCCCTTAAGATTGCCGAAAAAGCCCGTCGCCGCAATCGGCAAAACCGATTCGGCTATCATTGTCTCAACCATTAAATCCAGGAGCGAATCGAGATGGTCTTTATCCAGGTTGATAACCTCACGATAACCTTCGAGAACCTGGACTAATTTTGCCTGGTCGAGGTAGTCGGGCCAGTCGGCAGGATTGGGCTGATAACCGACGAGAGAGAACTGGAGCATTGCGTTGGCCAAATCGGTAATCGGCGGAGCGATTTTGACGGAATCAAAGTCAAGCACTGCCACGAGTTTGTCTTTGTCGAAAAGCATATTCCCCGGGTGCCAGTCGCCGTGAACCACCTGCTGGGGCCACGAATCGAATCCAAGCTCGTTAACATGCACACTGGCGTGGTTGTAAAGAGACATCAGTTCTTCCCCGCAGCGGTGGAGCTTCCTTTCGTTGCTTTGATAGATATCCGAGGCGATGGTTTTAAGATGTCTCCTCACCATCGTCGAATTGTGAAAACTCGCTTTGAGCGGCTCCCACTCGAATTTGAAATTGGTCAGGTACTGATGAAACTTCGCGAGTTGTCTGCCTGTGTCGATGGTCGCTTCGGCTGAGCCGGTGTAACGGGTGCCGCCCACGAACTTGAAAAGCTCATATATATTGCTGCTAAGCTGCAGTATGGTTCCAAATTCATCCCGTGCAGCGACCAGTGGTGCGACGGGGAAATAGCGTTTGGCGAGGTGTGCCTGGACGGCGTGTGCGAATGCGACCCGATATACGTCGTCTTTATCCTGCAGCCGGCGTTTGAGGAGGAACCTGCCCCTGGTGGTCGTAACGACGATTTTGGGCGCATTTCTGCTTCCTCCGACAAGGCGCATAACCTTGCGGATTTTTCCGATATCGTAGCGGCTGAGGACTTCAGCCAGCTCATCTGATGTGAAACGCGCGCCTGTCGCCATAATAAATGCGATTAATGATTAACGATTAAACTGGAGTTTGAATTAGCCCTAAAGGAATCATTTGCGGAGCAGCATCAGGACGACAATCAGCAGCAGGAATCCTGCCGCGGCGCCCAGAATCAGGATGGCGGTTTTATACCGCGTAACGGACTGTTCGAGGTCAACGTTTTCTGAGGCCTCGACCGGCTCGCCGTCCTCCAGTTGCTCAAGTTCGGATATGTTCATTCGCCTGTGCGCCCGCATGGGGGCCTCGCCGGCCCGGACCGCTTTCAAATCAATCAGGAGTTCTTCGACGCTGCTGTATCGGTCTTTTTTGTTTTTGGCCATCATAACTTCGATGACCTCAGAGACGCCGGCGGAAAGCGAGGTGTTGATGTGGTCGGGGGGGACAAGCTGTTCTTTCAAATGTTTTCGCATCACCTCCGCCGGGTCGTCGGCCATAAAGGGGACCCGCCCGGTTACCAGGTGATAGAACGTTGCGCCGAGTCCGTAGATGTCGGCCCTGCCATCGACGTCCATTTCGCCGCGTATTTGTTCGGGGGAGATATAATAAGGCGTGCCGTATGCCTTGCCCTTCTCCATTTTGGCCGCCTCGAAGTCCGTGGTTTGCCTGGCAAGACCCATATCTGCCAGCTTTACTAACCCCTCCTTGTTAATCATTATGTTCTTGGGTTTTACGTCGCGGTGAATGAGGCCCACGGAATGGGCGTGCCTGAGGGCCTCGGCGACCTGGATGATGACGTCGAGGGCCTCTCGTTCGCCGTAAACCTTGCCTGCCGCCAAATCGTCGTAGAGAGTTTTGCCTTCGACGTATTCCATCACGAAGTAGTGGTAACCGCCGGCCTCGCCGACGTCCACGGCCTGGACGATGTTCGGGTGATTTAGCTTGCCTGCGGCCTTACCCTCTTTATAAAAACGCTCTACATATTCCTTGTTTTCGGTGAATTTTTTGGGCAGGACTTTAATGGCGACGATTCGGTCTAAGCTGAGCTGTCTTGCTTTGTAAACGACGGCCATAGCGCCGGCGCCGAGTTTGCCGAGAATCACGTAGCCGGGTATCTGATGGGCGGCGGTTGAGCCGCGTGCCTCTTTGATTGTGTTGCCGACGCGGTGCGCCTGTGTTTTTGTAAGGTAGCCCCTCTCAACGAGGAGGTCTTTTAGCAGAATGGGATTAGTAGCTTGCCTGGTCTCGGCTTCCTCGATGCAGTGTCGCAGTTCCTCATTAGTGCAAAGTCCCTGGTCGAGGGCCATTTTGCCGAATATCGTATCGTAATTGGTACTCTCGTCTGCCTTTGCCATCTATCTGTTTACCGGTTCAGAAGGGGGCGTTCTTCCAGATTTAATCCTGCTATTATTAGTTATACCAGACCATTGTCAAAATAAAAATAAAATCTACCCGTGGTCCAATAATAGCATCGACCAGATTGCTTTCCCAGTTTAACGCTTTCTGGGCCATTGACTTAGCTGCAAATCCTGCTACACTGCCTTTCTTTTGATGACAGCCACAACCATGACCGAACCAATAAGGAGCCCAAACGGTGGCATATAATTGTGTGGTATTGGTAAAACAGGTACCTGATACGAAAAGGATAACGGGCAAGGCGATGAACGATGACGGGACGGTCAATCGTGCGGCCCTGCCCGCGATATTTAACCCCGAGGATCTTAACGCCCTTGAGGCGGCATTGGACATCAAGGACCGGTTCGGCGGGACGGTTACTGTTATAACGATGGGACTGCCCGCGGCGGTAACGACGCTAAAGGATGCTCTTTATCGCGGGGCCGACGAGGCGATTCTTGTTACGGACGCCCGATGTGCCGCAAGTGATACTCTGGCAACGAGTTACATACTCAGTTGCGCGGTAAGGCAGCTAAAGTATGACATTGTTCTTTGCGGCAGGCAGGCCATCGACGGCGATACCGCCCAGGTGGGGCCTCAATTAGCGGAGAAACTGGGAGTGCCGCAAATTACTTACGTTGAGAAGCCCGTTGAAATCAAGGGTCGAACGATAACGGTTCAGCGGAGCGCAGGCAACGGCTGGCAGAAGGTCAAAGCGCAGTTGCCTGTGCTGCTGACGGTAACAGGTGAGGCCAACGTGCCGAGAGTTGCGGCTGCGAAAAAGATGATGAAATACAAGGCCGCTATGACGCCCGCCGGAATCGAACAGACGCTGAAGGCGGAGAATGCCGCCGCGGCACCGGACGAAATAAAGTCGCTTGCGGCTCACAAGGCCGGCGAGCTTGAGAAAAAAGGCGTGCTGATAAAGCAGTGGGACCTCGATTTTCTCAAGGCGGATTTGACCTGGTGCGGCAGAAACGGCTCGCCCACAAAAGTTCACCGGATTCAGAGCGTAGTGCTGGCCTCCAAAGAGACCAAATCGGTTGAGCCGACGGACGACGGGCTGGCCGGTATGATTCACGAACTTCTCGAAGACAAAATCATCGCATAAAGAACTACGAAACACGAAAAATGATAGACGTAAACAGACAGGGTGAAGTGTGGGTATTCGCGGAACAGCACGGCGGCCTGCTGGAAGATACGCCGATTGAACTGATGAGCAAGGGTCGGCATCTCGCGGACATTCTTGGCGTTGGGCTTGGGGCGGTGTTGCTGGGCGATAACGTAAAAGGGCTTGCGACGAAGCTGATTCATTATGGGGCGGACAAGGTTTATCTGGCGGAGCATCCGCTGCTGGAGCATTACCAGGCGAACAGCTACGCCAAAGTTTTTTATGACCTGATTCACAAATACAAACCGCAGATTGCGATTTATGGTGCGACGGCTGTGGGCAGGGATTTGGGGCCGAGAATCGCCAGCGCAACCAAAGCGGGGTTGACGGCTGACTGCACCGATTTGCAAATAGGCGACCACAAGACAACCGACGGGCAGATGCACAAGAACCTGCTGTTTCAGATTCGGCCCGCGTTTGGCGGCAACATAATCGCGACGATTATCAATTATGACCGCTGGCCCCAGATGGCGACCGTCCGCGAGGGCGTTATGGCGATGCCGACGCCCAATACCGCGAGGAAGGGCCAGATAATAACTGAGAAGGTGCAGTTATCTCCACAGGAACTGCCCATTGAAATACTCGAAGAGCATACTAGGGCCAAAAAGGTGGACCTCAAGGCGGCGAGGATTATTGTCGCGGGCGGCGCGGGCCTGGGCAGCAAAGAGAACTTCCGGCTAATCTGGGACCTGGCCAATTGTCTCGGCGGCGCACCTGCGGCAACAAGGGCCGCGATTGACCTGGGCTTTATCGACCACGATCACCAGGTGGGCCAGACGGGCACGACCGTGAGGCCTTCGCTTTATATCGCGGTGGGAATCAGCGGGGCGATACAGCATCAGTCGGGTATGAGTCAGAGCCAGAAAATCGTGGCGATAAACAACGACCCGCAGGCGCCCATCTTCGACGTCGCGCATTATAAAATTGTCGGCGACCTCAACGAGGTTGTTCCGAGAATGATAAAGGCCATCAAGGAAAAAGGGTTCAAGGAAACCTCTTCAGCCGAAAGTAAATAACGATGCCAAATTTCTACACGGATAACGACGACATACGATTTCTGTTTAAGCACCTCGACCTGGGTGAGCTTGCCAGATTGTGCGAAGAGGATTTCAAATTCGCTTCGCAATTTGATTACGCGCCCGCCGACGCCGGGGAGGCGATACGTAATTATGAAATGGTCCTCGATTCGATTGGGCAGTTGAGCGGTGAATTTATCGCGCCGCGTGCCGAATCGGTTGACCGCCAGGGCAATACGCTCAACGCCGACGGCTCAGTCAGCTACGCGGATGGAATCGCGGAGTCATTGGACAAATTAGCCAAGGCGGAGGTGATGGGTTTTACGCTGCCATATCGTTTCGGCGGGCTGAACTTCCCGAATCTTATTTACTCAATGGCAATTGAAATTGTATCGCGTGCAGACGCGTCGCTTATGAACATATTCGGTTTGCAGGGTATCGCGGAGACAATCAACGCCTTCGCGTCCGAGGAAATCAAGCAGAGATACCTGCACGATTTCGGGGCGGGCAAGGTTACCGGCGCAATGGTGCTCACGGAGCCGGACGCTGGTTCGGATTTGCAGGCAATCAAGCTCCGCGCGTTCCAGGACAACGCGGGCAACTGGTTTTTGCACGGCGTGAAGCGGTTTATCACCAACGGCTGCGGCGAGGTCCTGCTTGTGCTGGCGCGAAGCGAGCAAGACCGCTCCGGCGGACTGGGACTTAGCTTGTTTGTCTGCGACAGGGGGCCTACGGTGCATATCCGCCGGCTCGAAGACAAGCTTGGCATACACGGCAGCCCGACCTGCGAAATATTTTTTGATAACACTCCCTGTCAACTGATAGGCGAACGGCAGCGAGGATTGGTTACCTATGTTATGGCGCTTATGAACGGCGCCCGCATCGGCATCGCGGGGCAATCGCTCGGTATCGCCGAGGCGGCATATCGCGTCGCGAGAGATTACGCATCGAGCAGGAAACAATTCGGCGTCTCAATCGAGAGGATGCCTGCCGTCCGCGACCTGCTCATTGATATGAAGATTGCGCTGGAGGCGGGGCGTGCGCTGTTGTATGAAACATCCCGTGTTGTTGACCTCAACATCGCTTATCAAAAACAGCTTGAGCTTGACCCACCCGCTGGCAAAGAGCAGTTGAAGCCCACAAAGGAACGGATGCGTCGGCTTGACCGGCTCGCCTCGATACTGACCCCGATGAGCAAATACTTCTGTTCGGAGATGGCTAACCGCGTCGCCTACGACTCAATGCAGGTACTCGGCGGCTCCGGCTATATGCGGGATTACGCCGTCGAGCGCCACGCACGCGACGCGAGAATCACCACAATTTACGAAGGCACTTCTCAACTGCAAATCGTCGCCGCCGTCCGGGGCGTGTGCAGCAGTACTGCCGAAAAATACCTGACGGAACTCGCACAGCAAAATTACGACCCCCAGCTTAAAGACCTGCTGGCAAAACTGGCTGAAGGGACGAAGCAGCTTAAACACGCCGTGGTATTCGTCAAACATCACGGGACGGAATATATGGACCTTTACGGCAGGCCATTAGTCGATATCGCGATTGATTTAATCGTCGGCTATTTGTTCTGCGATTACGCAAGCTCTAAGGTTGATATGGATGTCCCCGTCGATGGCGAAGCCGGCGAATCAAAAGAGCAGAAGATGCCGATGAAAAAACGCAAGGCGATTGTCGCGCGACGCTTCGTCAGCAAAAACGCGATAAAAATCGACGCCCTCGTCCAGTTAATCTGCTCCGGCGACAAATCAACCCTGGCGGACTTTTCCGTACTTGTCGGCCCCGTCGTTGCCGAATGAGGACAAGCTATGCTCGGTGCTGTTATATTTGACTTCGATGGCGTCCTTGTGGATTCCGAGCAGATTCACCACAAGGCGTTCAATCGCGTCCTGACAAAGTTTCATTATCAGTTGTCCAGCCGTGAGTACTACGACAGGTTCCTGGGACTATCCGACGAAGAGCTTCTGCGAATAGTTGATAAGGAGAGAAATCTGTCCCTGTCCAATCAGCAGTTCGGACAGCTGCTTGGCGAAAAGGCGAATCTGTTCAAAGAAATGGCGGCAACCGAGGCGGGCATAATCGAAGGTGTGCCGAAGTTTCTCAATATGCTCTCCGACGGCAAGATTCCAATGGCGATATGCTCAGGCGCCTTGCAGCCGGAAATAGAGATGATTCTCAAGGGTGCGGGACTGCGAAAGTTTTTTGAGGTGATTGTTTCAGCCGAACAGGTTGAAAGAGGCAAACCCGACCCTGAAGGTTTCCTGCTGGCTTTGAAACTGCTCAATAAACTTGTCCGCCGTTCGTGTGGCGGAAAGTTGCACAAATCAATCAAGCCGGAGGATTGTGTTGTGATTGAGGATTCGCACTGGGGACTTGAGGCCGCCAAGGCAGCGGGGATGCGAACGGTTGCCATTACCAACACCTACGCCGCGGAACATTTGAAACCCGCGGACAAAATCATCGTCAATCTGACGGACTTGACCCTCTCCGGCCTTAGTGCTCTCTGTCCTTGACCACAATTATCTTATCGCGCCGGGGCCTTTTATGCGGGTGTTCCACTTGCCGGTTTTTGTGTCGTATCGCACGGCGTCGATGATAGCGCCGTTGAAATTGCATGGTCTGTATTTATCGCCGCGGATATCGATTAAGGCGGTGTTGGCGTCGTAGATAAATTCGCTGCCGACGACCTGTGCGTCCTTGTCCTCATAAGTTACAGCGCCCTTTGCCAGCAGGTCTCTAAGCTCCATTCGTCCCGTCAGTGTTTCGGCGATGTCCGCTTCGACGTGCGAGGCGGTTACGGAAACCTTTTCGTTACTTCGGCCTTCGACGAGCGGGAAATAATCGACGAGCAGCGAACCGCCTTTTGAGTCGGCGATTAAGTGTTTGCGTTCGCCGGCGAAGACAAGCGAGTCGAAGTTTCGCAGTAACGCGTAGCATTTTCGCCTCAAGCTGAACCTGCCGAGTTTTTCCTGCGGCTCATCGGTTTGCGAGTTGTCCACTTTTATCAGGCCGGGTCCCGCCGCGAAGAAGTTGCCGTCGGCTGTATTATAATCAATCGAGGCGCATTTAAGCTCGATACCACCAAGCAGTTTATCGCCGGCCTGTGGTGAGTTTGTCGAACCCGCCTGCGGTGAGCCGGGTCGAACCGTTTTTTTTGTGCTGGCTAAGTGCGTATTTGGGCCGGAAGCAATCAGGCGATTGACATTCATTGAAAGTCCGGAGTCCTTGTTTGTATTTTTCTTAGCCATGTCGATTTCGAGCTTGTCGGCCAGAACTATATACTGTTGAAGTATTTCGCCTTGTTCCTGTGATACGGCGCAGCGGCAGTCGCCTTCGAATGTGCCCTTGTTTGAGGCAGGCGAAAACGCGGCCTGTCGGCGGGAGGTTATTCTGACCGTCGCCGGGCTGCCTGTGCCGTCACTGGTTTTTTCGTTTACGTCAAAAGCGATGCTTGAAAGCCCGATTGCAACCGCTTCGCCGGTTGCCGCACTGTAGGTGACATTTCCGCCGCGGAAGGTGGTTTTGCCGACGGGGCAGGTGTTGGTGTCCTGTTGGGCGATAATCTCGGCGTAAGTTGTTTGCTGTTTTGGCGATTCTTTTTCGGCCTGGGCGCTCATCGGGGTGACTATGATACCGCCGTCGCAGGTGATTGAAACATCGCTGGGTGACTCAGTCGATACTGCGGCCCGGGGCTTGTTGCTGCTCGGTATGGGGGCGGTGTTGTTGTCGGGCAATGTTTCCTTTCCGGCCTGTTCAGCCGAGCCGCCCGGCATGAAGATATCGTTTATCAAAAGGGCGTCGGCGAGGAGTTGTTCATTCAGTGTTTCAATCCTGACGTTTTTGTCGAGCGTGCATTGGTAGTATTTTCCTTGTTTCGATGCTCGTTCGCCCACCTCGTCCCTTAGGGACGGGTGAGGTCTCGCCAAAGGCGGATTTTCACTTTTTTGTTTTTGGTTATTTGCGTCAGTGTCGGGCGTTGACCGCAAAACTGTTCCTTCTGACCACCGTTTGATTCGCAAGCTCTGGAGGTTCGTTATTTGCAGGCGTTCGAGGCGTTCGTCGTCGCCGTTGTAAACAATCTCCATACCGGTACCCGTCATTTTGATGTTCTCCGAGACCAGCTCGATTGGTCCGGCCGTCGAAAACAGCGACTTGTCCGCGGAAAAGGCGATGTCATCGAGATAAATAGTCGTCTCGCCAGGCCCTTCTTTACGCTGGGGCCAAATCCGGATGGTGACGTTGCCCATTAGCATTCCCTGTTTGGGCGTTACTCTGCCTCCCGCCAGTTCAACGGCTACTTTTGCCCGCTCGCCCGTTATCTCGCACCTGAAGCTTCGGCGGTAGATATTCATATAGGGCTTTTCTATTTCCCAGTCGTTGCCGTCCTGGTGCAAAAGCTCTCGGAATCCGAATTCCCGCTCGACCTGTTTTTGGGCGTTGAGCGTGGTATAACGGGCGTTTTTAACGATGCCTACGCCCACGTCGCCGACCATTCCGACTTTGCCGTTTGAATTGCACACGTCGGCGAGTTGTCCGGCCGGGGTCATAGATGCGTCCGTTGGTATAGGCGGGGTTCTGCTCAGCCGGTTGTAAATAAAATAGACGACCAGCACCGCCAGAAATGAAACAAGCCAGATTGTAAACCTTCGCGAATACAGCAGCATTTTATTTTCTGCTCTTTCTCAAGATTATTTCTTTTGTCTGCCTGCGCTGCACTTGGGTGGCGAATCGGCCATATATCTTTTCACGAGTCCATTCCACCTGCCGGTTTTTTTGAGAATATACTCGATGACTTCCCGGACGGCCCCTTCGCCGCCTTTTCTTTTGGTAACGTAATCAGCGGCACATTTGATTTCATCGACTGCGTTTGCGACCGCCGCGGAAAAACCAGCGCACTGAATCACCGGCAAATCGGGTAAATCGTCGCCGACGTAAGCAATCTGTCCGGCGGGCGTTTTGCTCATTTTAATCAGTTCTTTTAATCCCTTCAATTTGTCTCGTCGGCCATTAAGACAAAAATCCACAGCAAGCTCTTTGGCCTGATGTTTTGTGGTGGCGCAAGCCCGTCCGCTCAAGAACGCGATTTTCAGGCCCGCCCGTTTCCACATTTTGATTCCGTGGCCGTCGATGATGCTGAATGATTTGCTTTCCCTGCCGCGGGAATCCACGAGTATTGTCCCGTTGGTCAGCACGCCGTCAACGTCGAGGGCAAGCATTTTTATTGCGTCGAGTTTTTTCTGCATAGCTCACCCCGTTAGAAATCTGCGATTTATTGGAAAGTTCTGTATTACCATTTTTTCTAACGGGGCTCACCCGACAATTTTGATCGTTACGATATCCTGCACGTCGATGAGGCCGACCGGTTTGTCGTCGGCGTCCACAACGGGCAGTTCGTCAATTCTGAATTTGTGGAAAATGGCGGTCGCCTCCGCCGCCAGTGCGTCAAGGCGAACACGCTTGCAGTTTTTGGTCATCACGTCGGCCGCTTTTATTTCAAAGCCGTTCGGCCCTTCTTTTGTCATCAGCCGACGGATGTCCCCGTCGGTGATTATCCCAGTCAGCTTGCCGCGGGCGTCAACAACCATTACGGCGCCGTGGCGTTTCACGTCGCTGGTCTTTTTGAGAATCGCCCCGATGGTATCCGCAGCGGCGGCTATGGGCAGCTTCTCGCCGGGCCTGAACATCATCGACTGCTCGACGGTCATCAGTTTTGCGCCGAGCGAGCCGCCCGGGTGGAACCGTGCGAAGTCCTCCACGCTGAAGTTCCTGGCTTTCATCACCGTTAGCGCAAGGGCATCGCCCAGCGCGAGCATACAGGTCGTTGAGACGCTCGGCGCGACGCCCAGCGGACAGGCCTCATTCAGTTTGCCCATACTGAGGACGACGTCGCTGTATTTGGCGAGTGTGGAGTCCTTTTCGCCGGTAATGGCGATGAGCGGAATCTGGATTTGTTTGACGAGGTTAATCAGCCGGAGAATCTCATCGGTTTCACCGCCGTAGCTGAGGACCAGGACGATATCTTCTTTTCTTAGCCGGCCGAGGTCGCCGTGCACCGCTTCGGCTGGGTGCAGGAAATGGCTCGGTGTGCCTGTGGAGGCCAGAGTCGCGCTGATTTTTTGGCCGATGATGCCGGCCTTGCCGATTCCGCTGACGATTGCCGAGCCGGAACAGTTGTAAATCATCTCCGCCGCCCGCGCAAAGTCCTGCCCCACCATTTCCGCCAGGCCTTTTATTGCCTTGCTTTCGCTTTCAATTACTTGCTTTGCGTATTCAAGGTCAAATTTCATATATTGGCTCACTCCAGAAGCCCTGAGATACCAAAACGGGCTATGTTACTGACAGTATCGCTGAAATGCCGCTCGTCGTCAAGTTTTACCGCAGTACTCTGTTATGCTGCGGCGTTACAGTTTGACCACACTTCCCCTGTCGTTGTGACAGACAATTTCGGAGCGTTCGCCGGCGTATTGGGGCGACGAATGAATAATAACTCGCTTATCGCTGGTTTGTTCTATGTGCGCAATCGCGGCCCTTTTTTCGTTCTGCAGGTAATCCCCTACATCGGGCGAGACGAACAATTCCACCTTCTTGACCTGCTCTTTTGAGGCGGCCAGATGAAGGAGTCGAATAAGCTCAATCGCGCACGATTCGTGGCTTTTTACGTAGCCGCTGCCGGCGCAGTTCGGACAGGCCAGATATGTGCTGGACTGAAGCGACGGCCGCATCCTCTGCCGGGTCATCTCGATGAGGCCAAAGTTGCTTATGTGCAGGATTCTCGACCTTGCGCGGTCGGTTCTGGTCGCGGTCCTGAAAACCTTTTCGACTTCCCTGCGGTGTTTGGGGCTTCGCATATCGATGAAGTCGCAGATTATCAGCCCGCCGAGGTCTCTGAGGCGCAGTTGTCTGGCGATTTCCTCTGCCGCCTCGATATTGGTCTTAAAGGCGGTTTCTTCGGCGTCCTGGTGTTTGCGGAAGCTTCCGCTGTTGACGTCGATTGCGACCAGCGCCTCGGTCTGTTCAATGACAATCGACCCGCCTGTGCTGAGCGGCACGGTCCGCGAGTGTACCTTGGCGATTTCCTGCTCAATCTTGTATTTGTGAAACAACGGTTCGCTGCCGTCATAAAAGACGACGCGGTGTTTCAGCCGGGGCGATGCTATCGAGAGAAAATCGCGAATACGCTTAACCATACTTTCGGAGTCGCACATTATCCTGGTTATGTCGTTGTTGAAAACGTCGCGTAGTGTTCTTATGACCAGGTCCGATTCCTGATACAGTTCCGTGGGTGTCTTGGCGCCGGCTATTCTTTTTTCAATGGCGGCCCAGAGTCGCTGCAGATACTTCATATCATTCTGGATATCCCGCTTGGAGCTTCCCTGGGCGGCCGTTCGGATAATGAAGCCAATGTCTTTGGGGGGATTGCTCTGCTCAAAGACGTTTCGCAGCCGTATCCGTTCCTGCTCATCCTCGATTTTGTGGGATACACCCGATTTTTCCATCCAGGGCATCATAACGAGATATTTTCCCGGCAGGGCGAGATAAGTGCTGAGCGTAGGCCCTTTGGTGTTGATTCCTTCCTTTGTAACCTGGACTACCACCTCGTCGCCCTTGTGCAGGCAGACCTGAATCGGTTTTCGTTCGTGGAGTGCCCTTCGCTTGCCGATTTCCTCGGTATCGATGGCGGACTTGCCCGCGAAGTAGCGCGGGTGCAGGTCGCTTATATGCAGAAAGCCGTTTTTGCCGGTTCCGAAATCGACGAAGGCGGCCTGTATCGCCGCCTCGACGTTCACGACCCTGCCCTTGTATATGTTGCCTACGTATCTTGTGGAGCTTGTCCGCTCCATGTATAACGCCTCAAGCGAGCCGTTTTCCATAACCGCTACGCGGCATTCTTCGCTCTCGGCCACATTAATAAGCATTTCTCTTGCCATTTGTTTTGTCTTTCTCTTTCACAAACTATTTTATAATAAAAATCATCGATTTTGCCCCCTCAGCTTGCTTATCGCAAGCTAAGCAGAGGGGGCAGATGGGGCCGTTAAAGTCCTTTCCACTGTACGCCTGTCCGTTTTACCGGTCCTGTTAAATCTGCTGTTTTCAAATGTAACAAACCAAGAATTTCGTCAACCCGTATTGTGCCCGCCTGGCTGATTTTGCAGTCAACGGCGACCTGGCCTTGTTCGGTTTTGATTGCTTCCAGAAACGGCCTTACGTCAACCGGTTTGGTTCTTGAATCCTCGCCGGTTCGACGGTTCACAATAACCTTTTCGTCTGCTAATATCTCTGAAATACGTTTCCTGACTCCGTCATCGATTTCCTGCCCCTGCACCTTCATTATGTATCTCGCTGAAATCGGCTCAGGGACGTTTTTGGCCTGGCTTGTCTCCACCGAAACAATTTCAATGCCATCCCCGCCATTTGGCGGACTCGCCAAATGGCGAGGTCTCGCCGAAGCCCCGGCTTCGGCGGACGGCAATTCGTCTCTAAACGCATCGGTGTCAATCCCGGTTTGGCCCTCCGCAAGCCACAGGCACAGCAGTTCGTCGTCCGATTCGACGCCTACGCTTCTCGGCAGCACCAGTGACATCCGCTGATGCGGGTTGTATCCCTGACTGTATGCTACTTTAACCCCGGCCCGCCCGCAGGCCCGCTGGAAGACGCGTATCGTCTCCGCGTGCGACAAAAACCGCACGCTTCCTCCTATTCGGAATCGAATTACAACTAACATCTGTTTTCCAATTTTTAGTCGCCCCGCACGTTTTAAACAAGCATTTGCTGTTTAGAACGCTTCGGGCAATATCTTTCTGGCCGCGTCTCGAAGGAAGCTGGATATCTGCCTTTCGGAATTCATCCCGAGCACCTTCCTGGCGACCTTATTGCACTCTTCTATAGTGACCGAACGAATAATCTGTTTTATTTCGGGTATCATCGGCGCGGCCATTGACAGCTTTCGCACGCCTAAGCCCAGTAACAGCATTACCGACTCCGGCTCCGAGGCCATTTCTCCACAGACGCTGACGTCCACCTGTGCCTTGTGCGCATCCTGAATCACCGTCCTGATAAGCCGAAGGACCGCCGGGTCAACCGAGGAATATAACGTGGATACAAGTTCGTTGCCCCTGTCAACGGCGAGTGTGTACTGGGTCAGGTCATTTGTCCCTATACTGAAAAAGTCAGCGTCCCTGGCCAGCATCGACGCCGTTAGCGCCGCTGAAGGCGTCTCAACCATAATCCCGACCTTGATGTTCCTGTTATGCGGTACGCCCTCTTCGTCGAGGTCTTCCATTACGTCGCCCAGTATCATCTTGGCCTGCATCAGCTCCTGCAGGTTGGTTATGAGGGGGAACATTATTCGCAGGTCCCCCAGCACCGACGCTCGCATAATGGCGTGAAGCTGCGTTTTGAACATCGTCAGATTTTGCAGGCAAAATCTTATCGAGCGCAGTCCCAGAAACGGGTTTGGCTCCCTGATGTAGCGTCTGCTCTGGGTGTATTTGTCTGCACCAAGGTCCACGGTTCTGAGTATCACCGGCATAGACTTAAAGACCGCTACCGTCCGCGAGTAGGCCTCGTAATGTTCCTGCTCTGTCGGTTCAGTGTTGCGGTTGAGATACAAAAATTCCGTTCGATAGAGTCCTATTCCCTCGCCGCCTTTTTGCAAAACCCCCTGGGCCTCATCCGGGAACTCGATATTGCCCAGCAGTATCACCCGCACCTTGTCTCGCGTCTCAGCGGGTTTTTCCCTTATAGTATCAAGCCGATGCTCCAGCTCGGTGTATTCGACGGCGTATTCGAGGTATTGCTCTATCGTGCTATCATCAGGATTTACGATGACGATGCCGCGGTTGCCGTCAATGATTACCGTGTCGCCTGCGGTAACGTACTCGGTAATGTCTTCGAGTGCGACTACCGCGGGGATACCCAGCGACCTTGCCACAATTGCGGTATGACTTGTTCTGCCGCCCGCGCCGGTGGCGATGCCTTTGATGTACTCTTTATTGAAACTCGCCGTTTGTGTGGGGCTTAACTCGCGGGCGACAATGATTGCCTCTTCCTTCAGGGCCGCGATGTCCTGCCGTTTGCCTCCGACTAAGTGTCCCAGCAGCCGGTGCTCGATGTCATATATGTCGGCGGCCCGCTCGCTGATGTAAATGTCCTTTACCTTGGTGAAGTGCGAGGCAATGTCCCGCAAGGTACTCGAAACAGCGAACTCCGCCGTAACCAGCTCCGTGTTCACCATATCGGTTATCTTTTTGCGGAGCGTGCGGTCCCGCAGATAGCTCAGGTGCACCGCGAAGATGTCTTTTATCTTCTGCCCCTCGATTTCCTCCTGTTCGGCCTGAAGGCGGGTCAGCTCCTCAATACCGTCTTTGAAGGCGTTGCGCACGCGCTGCGTTTCCGTCAAACGCTGCGACGGCTCAATCAGTCGCCTTGGAATCCGATAATCCTCTGCGTCGATAACGAAGCATTTACCGATTGAAATTCCCGGCGAAACGGCTATGCCTTTTTTTATTTCCATCTTTGACTGAAATCAGGACATCTGCTTGCTTTTTTCCTCGGGCGTCGGCTCGTTGAACTTCTTTACCTCAACGAGCTCTCGCAATGCCTCAACCGCCTCGGCTGCATCCACGCCCTCAGCTTTTATCTTCAGCCGGGTTCCGTATGTAGCCGCGAGCATGCTCATTTGCATAATACTCTTGCCGTCCACGCTCGTTTCCGCCTTACTGACGGTTATCAAGGCCTGAAACTTGCTGGCGATATCTACAAATTGCATCGCGGGCCGCATATGAAGCCCGTCCGCGTTTTTTATTTCGACTTCAAGCTCGCAAACCGTATTTTGCACTGTATCGCCCGTCTACATATCACCGGCCTGGTTGTATCACAAAATTCACAAGGACGGATTGACGTCCGCCTCCTTCAGTAAGTCCTCAATCTGTGCAGCCGTCTGTGACTGCCTGAGGAACTTGCGGAATTTTTCCTGCTGAAGATGCTTGAAAATCTGTTCCATTGCCTGCAGGTGTTTGTCGGGGTCGTCGGCGGGGCTTATCAGAAGTATTACCGAATACACCGGCTGTTTGTCCAGGGCGGCAAAATCGACACCTTTGCTGCTTTGTCCCACGGCGGCGACCACGTTTTTGACCGCCTTGTACTTGACGTGCGGAACGGCTATTCCTTTGCCCATCCCGGTGCTCGCTTCGTTCTCTCTCTTGATTACGGCACGCGTTATTTTGTCGCAATTGCCTTTGCCGAGCCGGCCTGCCTTGTCAATCGCGGCGACAAGCTCCGTTATGGCCCCGTCCCGGTCCTTTGCCTGCAGCTCCGGGATAACCGCCTCAAAACAAACGAAATCCGCAAACTTCATACCGTCCTTCCTAAACACTTACCCGTAAACTTTTGCCGTCCGCATCATATCGACCGCAAACTTCAGCGAGCCCTGTGTTTTTTTTCGTCCCGTTCCTTCGTTTTGGTCTTTTTGAGCTGCTGCTCAAGTTTGTGTGTTGCCAGATCGATGCAGGCGTAAACATCGTTGCCTTTTTCCTTTACCACGAAGATTTTCTTGCGTTCCGCCCTGAGGATGATTTCCACCGCGATGTTGCCCACTTCTTTGCTTCCTTCTTTGCCGTCAACTATGACCTCAATCCGATTGATGACATTGTAAAATTTCGGCAGCTTTTCGGTTTTCTCCTCGGCGTAGCTTTTTACGCTTGCCGGGACCTCAGTGTGTTTGCCGCTAATCGTGAATAACAAGGCAGTTCTCCTTTCCAGCTTTTCTAAGTCGCTCTAAAAACATATAAACCGACCGTATCCACCGGCCCGTCCATTATACATAAGCTCGTCCCGATTTCACGCATAATCTACTCCCTTTGTTCCGCAGGCGATTACGCGAATAATCAATCCTTCGCCGGCTCGATTTGCATCTCTTTTGGCAAATGCCTGCCCGTCCAGTGTATCCACGCGCCAGGCAGAGCCGCGACTATCCACACCGCTCGCTGACAAAGCGCAATCGCTAGCGCCTGTTCGGCTTCCACCCCGGCAAGCACAAATAGCCCCGCAAGCCCTCCTTCAACCACTCCCGCTCCGCCTACGCTCACGGGAATTGCCCCAAGGCCCCAGGTCAGCGGGAAAAACACGAAATAATACTTCGCGCTTACTTCTATACCGATTTGTCGGCCAATCAGCCAAAAACCCGTTATGACTATCCCCTGCAACAAAAACGTAAGCCCGAAGGCCGCAAGTATCGTCAGCGGATTTCGGCCATACAAAACCGCCGCAGTCCAGAGCTTTTTGGCAAACGTTACGGCGTGCTGAAATACTTTGGCCGCAAGTTTTCTTCCCGCCGGTATCGCTGCGACTAAAATTGCCATTGCCGCGATAACAATCACTGCCCACTTCAAAATACCTGATGCTGCTTTTTGGCTTATCCCAAGATTCACATTTCGCAGCAAAACGAAATAACAAAAACCCGCCATAATCAAAGAGCTTACCAGCCCGATAAACCTGTCAACAAAAATGCTCAGCACCGCTTCGAATTTTTTCTCTGTGTGCTTGGTAACGTACCACGCCCGAATCAAATCGCCGCCGACCGAGCCGGGCATCGCGTTGTTGTAAAAAAGGCCGAGGAAATGCAGCCGAATCGCCGCCCAGATATTAATATGAATCCCCTGTGTCCGCAGCAGCAGCCACCACCGCGACGCGAGTATTGCCTGGCTTACGACAAACGCCGCCACTATCCCGGCGAAAAACCACGGCCCCATCTTCGCGAAACTGTTGCCCAGAATCACATAGCGATGATTCTGGCAGACCCAGATTGTTACCGCTATTATCGCGGCTGTTACAAACCCGATTCGCAGGAAAAAGAACAATTTTTGTGTAGCGGTCTTTTTTTGCTCGCTCATTTACCTGCTTTCAACGTAAAAAACTTGTTTTAGAAGATGATAACGGTTAAAACCCTTTCCGGCAAGTTTATCCGCCGGTGGCGGAGTTACATATTGAAGGAGAAATAAACGTGGCTGCCGACAAAATAATTGAACAGGGCACACAACTGACGCCGAAATTCGATGCGGATGGCCTTATTCCCGCCATCGCGCAGGACGCCAAAACGGGCGAAATCCTGATGGTCGCCTATATGAATCGCGAGGCCCTCGACTGCACCATCAAAACCGGCTGCGGAACCTATTACAGCAGGTCTCGCAAAAAGCTCTGGAAAAAAGGCGAACAGTCAGGCCACGTCCAGAAGGTCAGCCAAATCCTCATTGATTGCGATCAGGATTGCATAATCCTCAAAGTTGCAGTTGATTCAGGCCAGTGCCACACCGGCTACCAGTCCTGTTTCTACCGCGCTCTGAAAAAAGGAACTGCCGACCAGCTCGAATTCATCGCCGAAAAGGTCTTCGACCCGGATAAGATTTACGGTAAGTAAACTTCGTCGCGGCGTTAAAATAGGCAAAACAAAATCCCTACTGCCTTACTGTGATTAGTCAAAAGCGCGCAAGTGTTTTTTGGCAAATCCGGGAATTTTTTAATTTTTTTTATTCCTTGTCCCACAACGATTTAAGTTCATTTTGGCCTCTCCCCAAAACACGAATTTTCGTCAAAAGCGCGCAAGTTCGCGCCATATATAGAGGGACCGTTTTTTGGTTCTTCTTGGGATGTTTAGCCCCCGAATTTATTCGGGGGGTCATAAAAATTATATCGAGTATCAAGTATCGCATATCGAGTATCGTTTGAAGAGGGGAGAGAGTTTATGTCAATCATTCAAACAAAAGTTTCATACTGGTTCAGTCGTGTCATTTACACCGCCTATTCGTTCTATTGCTATTATCATTTCGGCCACAATATTCGCCTGATACCTCTGACAAAATTCAAATTCGCCATAGTTGACGCCGAAGATTTCGACCGGCTCAACTCATTCACTTGGTATGCCCGGCTAAGCACAAAGGCCTGGTATGCCGTCCGCTGCAAAAGGACAGGAGAAAAAACAGGCAACACTCTTGTCTGGATGCACAATGTGATTGTCCCTCCGCCCAGAGGATTGATGGTTGACCACGCCAATCATAATGGCCTCGATAATCGCAAAGCCAATCTGCGCCTTGCGACGCACGCCCAGAATATGCAAAATCGCAGAAAATTGAAAACTGGTTGCTCCTCAAAATACAAAGGCGTCATCCATCGCAATTACCATAACCGCCGAAAACTCTGGAACGCCTATATAAATGTCAATCGCCGCCGTATCCACCTCGGCTGCTTTATGACCGAACTCGAAGCCGCTAAAGCGTATGATGAGGCGGCTAAGAAATATCACGGTGAATATGCTTGTCTGAATTTTGCCCCGTAAGATGATTTTTCTTTCTCGCCCAGACTCATTCATCCGCTCGAATAACCTGTCTTACCGGAGATTTATGTTAAAAAGGTGGTTAGTGATCTCTGGTAATATCGTGTTTGGAAAAGCACATCGTCAATGGTAGAATCCTCATGCGATAGATGGAATAATGCCCTCTTGTTGATTTTTAAATGAGGGCTGAATGTGAGGATCATTTGCGATGGCTGATAACATTGAAAAAATTAAGCAATTGGCCCTGATAGCAATGGTTTCCGATGACGAACTCATGGAAATATTTGTCTTGAAGGGCGGCAATGCCCTCAATCTCATATATAATGTCACTTCTCGTGCGTCGATTGACTTAGATTTCTCAATCGATAAGGATTTTGATAGTGAACACCTCGATGTCGTTCGCCAGAAAATAGAAAAGAACTTGAAGAAGGTTTTCAAGGAGAATGGTTATGAGGCATTTGATGTGACATTAGCTCCGAAGCCGGAAGTTGCTGGAGCCGACATTCCGAAATGGTGGGGTGGTTATGAGCTTGCGTTTAAGATAGTCCCGAGCGAGGAATATCAACGTAGAGCAGGTGATATCGCAGATTTGCGGCGTAATGCTGAAGTTGTTGGACCCAATAACAAAAGAAGATTCACTATTGACATCAGCAAGTTCGAATTCTGCATCGGCAAAACTCAACAGGAAATCAAAGGTTATGCTATTTATGTTTACACGCCCGCGATGATTGCTTTAGAGAAACTTCGGGCAATCTGCCAGCAAACCAAGGAGTATGCCGATCATATCGGAAAATCTCACCGTGAAGGACGTGCAAGAGATTTTTTTGATATCTACACGATTATTAATGTTTTGGGTGTTGATTTAATGGTTCCAGAAAACATTCAGTTGTGTAAGAGTATATTTTCTGCTAAAGAAGTGCCGCTATCGCTCATCGGGAAAATACGAAATTATAGAGAACAACATAGAGCGGATTTCCCAATTGTTCAGCAAACTATCAGGCCAGGAGTAAAGATTCACAAATTCGATTTTTATTTTGACTATGTCATTGATTTGGGCGATCGCCTATTGAAGACCCTCGGGCAAGTATAATCGCCATTTGGCCGAATAGTGCGGACTGTCGATTTGATGCGCCAAATAAAAATCAAAAGAAACATCAAATTTCCGAAGCAGCTCGATTTGTGAGGACGAATAGACGCCTGCTTTGTCCATATAGAATCCTATCGCTTGATGATAGGGATATGTATAATTAATTTTTCTCAGCATTGCAGCTAGGCGATTCACTGAAACCTTTTTATGGGCATTCTTGAATGCTTTTAATACCTCGAACACGCCACCCGCGTATTCGGGTCTCACGGTTATATCTATAAGCGTACGTTCAACATCGGTGACTCGTACTGTCTCTCCTTCCGGATTTGGCATTTCTATGACGCCGGCATTACCTGTAAACATACCGTTAAGAAGATGTATCTTATAGCCCCCATATTCTGTGATATTGCTCGATATGCGAGCTGGTCTTTTAAAAGCGATGTCTATTCGTGATTGCTCGAGTTGAAACTTGCTTTTGGGCTTGGGGGTTTGTTCCACGTTCACATATATTACTTTTGGAATCTGCTCAGTGAGCTCATGAAAGTACATTGCTGTGTAGTGGGTGAGGTAACATTTGGGACGGAGATTTCCCAAAATCTGATACAGAGAAACCTCGCCCCAGGCATATTTGGTTATTGCCCGAACGGGAAATTTAAACTTAACAATTTTCAACTTGTTGTTCTTAACAAGGAAGTCGATGAACTTTTCCACGGACATAGATTTAGCCAACCGCCAATAGGGCCTATTCTCTTCGTAGATGCCGCTAACTTCCGCTTTGTCAAAGACCCTTTTGGGGTGGTTATCAAAATATTTAATGATGTCCTTCTTGGCTATTTGGATTCTGGTTACCATAAGATATGAGTCGTTTCATTATTGGTGTTTACTTTACGGATTCTGCTCCTTTTGTTTTGCCTACATTTATCCTCAAATACACTCGATACAAACTTACTACAAGTTGACGCATCTAACGTAGTATATATACTACGTTAGAACATACTATTTGTCAATCAAAAACTTTAATTTAGTTATCATTTCAAGTAAATTGGGCTGGAATCGCGGATAAATTGGCATGTTGAAGCTTATGGGCACTACTATGAGGTTGGTGTGAATGTAGTATACATACTACATTAACACCAAGAAACATCATAACCTTCGCACGCTACAGCCAAAACACCTCTTTGGGCATAGAAAAGGTGCTTCAATGGTTAAAAATACGAAGCTATCTATTGTATGTAGTATATATACTACATACAATACCAAAACTTGTTTTTTACAGGCAAATGCACCCAAATACGATTTTTATAAGCATTCGAAAGAAAGTTCAGTACCAGATAATCTATCCGCCTATTCTTTTAACGAGTCCCAACCCCTTTGCATACTATCACATACAAGCACATGCTACGTTTTTTAGCGTAAAAATGGGGGTGGTCATACTTTGCCGCCTCCGGCGGCATCCGAATTACGATATACGAAATACGAACGGCTAACGACAATAATTATTTCAGCAGGCCGTATTCCTGCAAAGTTTTTCGCAGTAGTGCTTTTTTGCTTTCTTCCATCGGTACCAGGGGCAATCGCATTTCTTCATCCGACAGGTTCAGCATCGCCATCGCCGCTTTGACTGGTATCGGATTCGACGCCAGCGAAAGCATTCCCCTGCTCAGGGCAAATAGTTTTTTGTGCCATTTCAGCGCGCTCGTAAAATCCCCCTCCAATATCGCGTCCGTCAACGCCTTGACATCCGCGGGCGCGATGTTGGCCACGACGCTGATTACGCCTTTGCCGCCCACCGCGGCTATCGGCAGCGTCATCGAATCATCGCCGGAAAGTATCGTCATATCGCACCGCGTCGCGATTTCGCTGACGTGGTCCATCTGGCCGGTCGAGTCTTTTATCCCGACGATATTCTCAATCTCCGCCAGTCGCACAATCGTATCGACGGTCATCCCCGCGCCGCATCTGCCCGGAATATCATACAGAATAATTGGTAAATCCACTTCTTCGGCTATGGCTTTGAAGTGCTGATAGAAACCTTCCTGCGTTGGCTTGTTGTAATACGGGTCAACCTGCAAAGTCGCGTCCGCGCCGACTTTTTTGGCAAACGCCGTAAGTTCAATCGCCTCAGCCGTCGAGTTCGAGCCGGCCCCGGCGATTACGGGTACCTGTCCCGCCACGGTTTTGACCACGCGCTCAATCACCTTCTTGTGTTCATCGTGGCTAAGCGTGGGGCATTCCCCGGTCGTCCCGACAGGGACTATCCCATCTATTCCGCCTTCGATTTGAAACTCAATCAGCTCATCCAGCGTTTCAAAATCAACCTGGCCATCTCTGAAAGGCGTTATCAACGCCGTCATTGCTCCTGCGAACATTTGTCTTTACTCCTCTAACTGTTCTTGCCGTATTTATCAATCAGTCGAATCATTTCGGCTGTCGCTTCTCTTATCCCTACAAACAAACTTCTTGCGATAATACTGTGCCCGATATTTAACTCGCTCAGGTCTTCCATCGCGGCAATCGGCCCGACATTCCTATACGTCAACCCGTGCCCGGCGTGCACAATCATTCCCTTTTTCAGGCCCAGGTCTCTGCCCGCTTCGAGCCATTTAAGCTGCTGGTAAATCTCTTTTTCCGTTTTGGCGTTGGCATATTGCCCGGTGTGAAGCTCAATGGCGTCACAGCCGAATCTTGCCGCGGCGGCTATCTGCTCTTTTTCCGGGACAATAAATGCGCTGACCAGTATGCCCCTTGCGTGCATTCTTCTGACGACCTCTTTTAGCCGGGCGCCGCAGGATGCGCAATCAAGCCCGCCTTCGGTTGTCAATTCCGCTCTTTTTTCAGGCACGAGCGTTACCTGCTGGGGCTCAATACCCTCGGCGATTCTGATAATCTCTTCTTCCATTGACATTTCGAGATTGAACTTGCAGGTGACAGTTTCCTTGAGAATCTGGACGTCCCGGTCGTTTATATGTCGCCTGTCCTGCCGAAGATGCGTAGTTATCCCGTTGACCCCTGCCAATTCGCACTCCGCCGCCGCCCAAACAGGGTCTGGCTCATCGGCACGTCTCGCCTGTCTAACCGTCGCTATATGGTCTATATTTACATTTAGAACCGGCATAAAATTTATCCGCCTGCGGCGGATTAACCTTAAAAGCGGGTCAATTATAACGCTTCCTGTATTATCAGCAAGATTATATGTTGGCGGATTGCGTTTTGTGGCTGTACAATTTTCCACAGGCCGTAAATAAAAAATACTAATCCACCTGAGCTGAAGCTACGGTGGACAAGATAATAAATCGTAAATAGAAAATGACGTTAAGCTGGGCAAACAGAATAACAATTCTGAGGATACTGCTGATAGCGCCGTTTGTCAGTTGTATGCTCCAGATAAACGACCCTGAGCTGAGCGAGCGCATTCGGCACCTGATTCGGTATTCAGCCGTGGCGATATTTTTCCTTATGGCACTAAGCGACGGTATTGACGGGTATCTGGCGCGTAAAAACGGGGAGGCGACCAGATTAGGGGCGTTTCTTGACCCAACCGCCGACAAACTGCTCATCACCTCCGCTTCTTTACTCCTTACCTCGCACTACGCCGGCGTCGCCGGCTTCATCCTGCCGCCAACCGTGGTCGTGCTGATTATCGGCAAAGACCTCCTCATATTCATCGGCTTTTTGATTATCTATTTTCTTACGGGTAAAGTCCGCGTTGTCCCGGTCTTCGCGGGCAAGGCGTCCACCGCGTTACAGCTTTCTATGGTAGCGGCGATTCTAATCGCACCGGAGGTCTCATCCGCTTTTCATGGCTGGGTTTATTTTGTGCGGGTCTTATGGTGGTCTGCCGCTGCTGCCGCGGTATTAGCAACGCTGGTCTATATCCGCGCCGGCTCCAAGTTCATCGAACAATACGAACAGCACAACGGGCATTAATAGCGTATAGCGAGTAGCGTTTAGCGGACAGTTTGTATTTAGTCGTCTATGATTTTACATAGTAATCATCTGCGAGCCGGGTTTTAGATTGGTTGATTTTCCGTTCCAGAAAAATTTTCCTGTCAGGCCAGGCGGCAAAGTTATGCTGCCTTTGATGCCGGTTTTCCCGTTGCGTTCAAGCCGGACAGTAATTTCTCCGAGCGGATGAGGCATTTTGCCCTCGACCCAGGTTAAAGGGCCGAGGTGAGGTTCGATTCTGACGGATTTGAAGCCAGGTTCGGCCGGCTCGATGCCGCATACGGTCGCCAGCAAGTCATAATTGGGGCTTGCGCTCCAGGCGTGGCAGTCGGAACGGGTCGGTTCGGGATTTTCCGCGAATGTTGTAAGGCCCATTTTGAGCATATCGCGCCAGGGTTGGAGCATTTCGACGTAGCGGTCGCCAAGGCCGACTTTTTTAATGGCCCGGACAAGATAGTAACGGAAATAAAATGTGCACTGGGTAGGGTTTTTTTCGGAGACGACTTTTTCCATCAGCTTTTTCTGCTCGTTGGGCGGGACCAAATCGACGAGCACGGCGAGGATATTTGCGTGCTGGCTGAAAATAGTTTTATCCGGCGTGTCGGCCAGCAACCCTCGTTTGTTATCCCAGCAAAGTTTATAGGTGGATTTTTTTAGCGAATCGGACAATTTTCTGTAATGGTCCGCGAAATACTTTTTGCCGAGATTGTCGTTCAGTTGTGCGGCGTAATTGAGGGCATAAACGAATTGAAGCGTAAGGATGGAAGAGCAGCCATGGTTGTCGCTCGGTGGCACGCCGCCAATATCTTTTTTGCTGTCCCAGGGCCAGGACCAGTCAACGAAATTCCACCAGGGGGTTGCACCGAGCATTCCGTTTGAGCCGATGTATTTTTCGTGCCAGTTAAGGACGGAGTCGATGCCGGGCAGATATGATTTGACGAATTGGGAGTCGTCGCGGTGCATCCAGTAATCGTGAACCATAGCAACCCAGAAGAGTGAATAAGGCGGGATAATCTGCATAGATGAGCAGGGGTATCGGCTCTGGGTAAGGCCTTCGGGGACGCGTGAGTCATCGAAGGCGGCAATGGCATTTCGCATAAGGCGGTCATCGCCGGAGACGTAAAGCGAAATAAGCGCCTGTATGCGGGTGTCGCCGACGTACTGGAGCTGTTCGTAGTAGGGACAGTCGAAATATGTTTCATTGGCGCAAAGGCGCGCGGTTCGCCAGCCAACGTCCCAGATATTTTTTATGGAGGGGTCGCTGCTGCTGAAAGACGCGTTTTCCTTGAATGGATACGCGGTGAATCTGCCGTAGAAATCGTTGATTGTTAAGGGGGCGTCTTTGGTCTGGATATCCATCTGGAGATAACGCCAGGTCCGAAACCACAGGGTGCTGAAGAGGCGATTGTCGCCGCCATCGGGCAGGAAGGTATCTGTGAAGCCGGTGATTTTGCGGCCTTCTATTTCGTCCCTGTTGCCTTTCTGCATTTTAGAATCGAAGAGGGCTTCGCTGAAGGTTAAAACAATTTGCGAGTCCTTGCCTCCGCTGACGGAAAGTTCAGGATAGGCGGTGGTGAGAAAGGTCTGGTCGAAGAGGATTGTTGCCCTCGTATTCGCGGGGACGATTAGTTTATGTTGGCCGTCGAAAAAGTTATCGTTGATTTCCACGCCGGCTGTTCTTCTCACCTTGTCGATTCGCTGCAATTTGTCTTCCATCAGTGGGATTGTTCGGGACACGAGCATCCAGGTATTGTTGGTAGCGACGCCGGGGGGCACGGCTTTATCGAGCGAGCGGACTTTAGGCCAGGCGCTGTCATTGAAATCCGTCTGCTGCCAGCCCCAGGGGTATTTGTCGGCTACTATTTTTTCGCCCGGGCCGACAAAATTGAAGGAATTCAGGGAGGGGCTGACAGGTGAATATGCGATGTCCTGAATCGCCTTCCATTTTTGGTCGGTGTTGACGAAGTTGTTACGCGGGTCATCGGCCTGGAGGACAAAAGCGGTCCGCAGGGTCATCTGCGCACCGGGAATAAATTCGCCGAAGTTCCAGACGACCGCGGCGATTGCGTTTTTGCCTTTTACGAGGTAAGGGGCGATATCGACTGTTTCATATCGCCAGTGCATAAGGTCGCCCCGCGCAGGCCCCCGGCAGACGCTTTGGCCATTAACGAAAAGGCGATAGCGGTTGTCCGCCGAGACGTGAATGATAAATTTTTCGGGCTGTGAATCGAGGTCGAAGGTCCTGCGGAAGTGATACACGCCATAATCTTTAGACGACGCCGTCGGATGCGAAACCCACGATGCCTGCCAGCGTTTTGTCAGCAGGTCGGGATTGATATTCACATCTGAGGCCTGTGCGACGGCAGGCAGAATAAATAAGATGCCTGCAAAAAACAAAAGGCCGATTTCATATCTCGTATTTAGTATGTCGTATTTAGTAGTCCGTCTGTCCTTAGTCATCTGTTCTCCTATTTTCGTTGCCAGCAGAAATGGAAAAATTTGCAACGAGTCGTCCTATCAATCATCTATCGTTCTTGCACTGTCAGGTTTTTCTGGACAATCCATGGTTTTAGTTTGCCTTTGAGTATTGCGACTATATTACGCGAAGCAACCAGCTCTGAAGCAAATAATTTCTGAACTTGTTGTATCTGTTCATCCAAGAATGGGTATGCTATGGAACAAATGAAATCAAAATTTCGGCCATGCCTAAAAACTCTCCCGGGAATACTATTGAAATCACCAATTATCATTCCGTACCTGCAAAACGGGTAAATTCTTTTAATGCATTCCGCCTTATAAGAATAGACGATTGCATCGTGAGTAGTCACGCTAGAGAATTTTACCTCAGCAATTACCCGTGGAATTATCGAAGTTTGTCCTTTGGTTTTCTCCTCGTAGACAAGAATATCTTGCTCAAAGCCAGTCCCTCTTCCTCGGATAGCTTCTCCGGTATCACCATCAACACCCATCTGGACGATCCCGTCGTCATCTATCGGCATTTCATAAAGGACGTTCTTGCCAGAGTCAATTTTAGCATCTGTAATTGATGAGGAAACACATTTGATTAATTCAGTAACAAAATCTTTTTCCGTAATTTCTTTATCTGCCATTATATTCTCCTTTCCCATTGCGTCTTATATTGTCCCCTGATTTTACACATACCTGTCCTGTTTTCAACAGATAATCGAATTACTTACAACCCAGCGTAAAACGCAATGCTAAATATAGTTCTTCTGTTTTACGGGTGATGTGGTATAATGCCGGAAATATGACTCAATCCAGACGCGTTGTGAAACATATCGTATGGTGTCATTTCGAGCCCTTCGACTTTGCTCAGGATAAGTCCTTTGACTGTGCTAACGACAGGTTTGATTGTGCATTCACCCATAATGGGTGCCACATTTAATATTTTTTTAGGATTAAGAGATGCCATTTAAAGTATTTGGACTGGCGGACCCGTTAGTGAAGGGTATTCTGGCCACGGGGTTCACCGCTCCGACAGAAGTACAGACGCAGGTGATACCGGCGGCAATCGCGGGCAAGGACATCATCGGCTGCGCGCAGACGGGCACGGGCAAGACGGCGGCGTTTGTACTGCCGATTTTGAATCGGCTAAGCCACGAGCAGGCGGGCAGAAGGAAGGTTGTTCGCTCGCTGATTTTGACGCCGACGCGAGAATTAGCGGTGCAAATCGAAAAGGCCATACGCGACTACGGGCGATTTCTGCATTTGCGGACATTGGCCGTCTATGGCGGGGTGAATATAAATGGGCAGTTCAGCGCGCTTCGCCAGGGCGTTGATATTGTTGTCGCGACGCCAGGCCGGCTGCTTGACCATATGAACCGGCGGACCATCGAACTCAAGCACATCGAGGTGCTGGTTTTGGATGAGGCGGACCGGATGTTCGATATGGGTTTCATCAAGGACGTGCGGAGAATTATCTCGGCGGTTCCCACGAATCGCCAGACGATGCTGTTCTCGGCGACGGTAACGCCTGAGATAAGTAATCTGGCCTCGGGCGTGCAGAGGTCGCCCATAATGATTCAAATTGGCAGGCCTCGCAACCCCATCGAGACAATCAAACAGCATATTTATATGGTCGAGAGGGACCGGAAAATCGGTCTTCTTTTGCACCTGCTGCAGAATGGCCAGTTATCCAGCGTGCTGGTCTTTTCACGTACCAAGCATGGCGCGGACAAGATTAACCGGCATCTCGAACGAGCGAACGTCGAATCGGTGGCGATACACTCAGGCCGAACGCAGAGCCAGAGACAGCGCGCACTTGATGGTTTCAAAAACGGCGACTATCGCGTTATGGTGGCGACGGATATCGCGGCACGCGGCATCGACGTTACGGGGATATCGCACGTCATCAATTTCGACGTGCCCGGCATGCCGGAGGACTATATTCACCGCATCGGGCGGACCGGCCGGGCCGAGGCGATGGGCGACGCGATTACATTTGTTTCAAGTGAGGAGCATAAGCAGCTTCGACTGATTGAAAGGTTCATCGGGCGGGATATTACTCCCATTGAATGTCCCGGCTATACCTATGTTCACATCAGAATGGAGATGCCGAAAGTACAGCCGGGGCTGCACAGGGGCAGATTCTCGACTATGAGCAAAAGACATAAGCCACGCCGGAGACGCTAAAAACACCATCGTAACAAACCCCGCCATTTGTTTTCGCCAGGGGCTTCGGCGAGAGTGGCGGGGCTAAATACGGCGGAAATCCGAAGCCAAAACCTCTTGCATTTCGCTAATAATCTTATTAGAATACTTGATTCGGCTGGGCATTGTTAATTATGGGGCGGCTATATTCGGCTGCCTTTTTTGTGAAAATTTAAGGAGCGTGAAATATGGGTTGTAATATAGCAATAGCAGGTGTGACCGGTGCGGTTGGGCAGGAATTTCTGAGTATTATCGAAGAAAGGGATTTTCCCTTTGATTCTATAAAGATGCTGGCAAGCAGCAGGTCCGCAGGCAAGACAATCCAGTTCAAGGGCAAGGAATACGTCGTTGAGCAGATGACAGACAAGAGTTTTGACCGGGTCGATATCGCTTTGTTCAGCGCGGGCGCCGACCGAAGCAAGACCTTCGCGCCGGCGGCGGTGAAGGCGGGTGCGGTAGTCGTCGATAATTCGTCGGCGTTCAGGATGGTTCCTGATGTGCCGCTTGTTATACCGGAGATTAACCCGCAGAAAATCAAGGAGCACAAGGGTATCATTGCGAACCCGAACTGCTCGACCATAATAGGCATCGTGCCGGTGTGGCCTTTGCACAAGGCAAATCCGGTGAAACGTATGGTCGTGAGCACCTATCAGGCGGCAAGCGGTGCGGGGCAGGCGGCAATGCTGGAGCTTGAGCAGCAGTCGCGCGAGATACTGGCGGGCAAAAAGCCGACCATCAAGGTTCTGCCTTATCAGCTTGCCTTCAACGTGTTCAGTCACAACTCTTCGCTGGACGCCACCGGCTATAACCAGGAAGAGGTCAAAATGGTCAACGAGACCAGAAAGATATTCGCTTGCCCCGATATCGCAGTTACCGCGACCTGTATCAGGGTGCCGGTGTTGCGGGCGCACAGCGAAAGCATCAACCTCGAATTCACCGACCCGATTACTCCCGATGAGGTTCGGGATTTGCTTAAGGACGCACCGGGCGTTTCGCTTATGGACGACCGTGAGCATAATCGTTTTCCGATGCCAATCGACGCCACCGGCAAAGACGATGTTTTCGTCGGCAGAATCCGGCAGGATTTCTCGATACCGGAAAACCGCGGCATAAATATCTGGGTGGCGGGCGACCAGCTCAGAAAAGGCGCGGCACTTAACGCGATTCAAATCGCTGAAAAACTGTTGTAAGTGCAAAGGAGCACAAGAGCAAAAGTGCACAAGAACACGAGCACTTGTGCCTTGTGACTTGTGCGCTTATGGCTTGTAAATAATGGCGCTGCGTAACGTAAAACTGACGGTATCGTACGACGGCACGAGTTACCACGGCTGGCAAATACAGCCCGGCAAAAGAACCATCCAGGCGGAGCTTGCCAACGCGGTGAGCGAACTGCTGGGCTGGCGCACGAGGGTAACAGCCGCATCGAGAACTGACGCAGGGGTCAGCGCAAAAGGCCAGGTCGCCATCATTCAGATTGATTCGCCGATTCCAACCAAAAACCTTGCCAAGGCAATCACCGACCGGCTGCCCGATGACATCGCTGTTACTGAAGCCATTGATGTCCCTATGGGCTTCAACGTCATCGGCGACCCGAAGTGTAAATTGTACCGCTACTGTATTTTCACGGGCAAAGACAGGCCGGTCTTCGAAATTCATCACTGCTGGCATCTGTCGGAGGCGAAGCTCGACGTTGCCCTTATGAACCAGGCGGCCAAATTGTTTATGGGCAAGCAGGATTTCAAGTCATTCGCCGCTGCGGACGACCATCGAACCGACAGCATTCGCACAATCTTCCGCTGCGAGGTATATTCGTCGAAGTTTCCGCCTCAAAATCCGAGCGATGCGCCTATGACAGGCGATGACTGGGTATTTATCGATGTCGAAGGCGACCGGTTCCTTTATAATATGGTTAGGAATATCGTCGGGACGCTTGTCGAGGTTGGCGTGGGCAGGATGAAGCCGGAGAGAATGATGGAAATCATCGAGGCAAAAAACCGGCGGGCCGCAGGCCCCATCGCCCCGCCAGAAGGTCTCTGTCTTATGTGGATTAGATTTTGAAGATAGTTCATATCATAACTCGGCTCATACTTGGAGGGGCGCAGGAAAATACGCTGATTACCTGCAAACTGCTGGCGCAGCGAGGCCACGATGTTACGCTGATTACAGGGCCGGCTCTTGGGTCGGAGGGCGACCTCTACGAATTCGCGCACAACCAGAAATTCAATTTCGTCATACTCAACGACCTGCGACGCCAGATAAATCCACGTTACGACATACCGGCGTATTTTCAAATCAAGAACATCCTGCGGGAATTGAAGCCGGAGATTGTTCATACTCATTCAGCCAAGGCGGGCATTCTTGGCCGATACGCGGCGCATTCGCTCAAGGGTAAATGGGGAACGGGTCTGCCAAAGGTTGTTCACAGCGTTCATGGTTTGGCTTTTCATCCTTATCAAAGCGCGATACTCAATAAATTTTACATTGCCGTCGAGAAGGCTGCGGCGAAACGCACCGATTTTTTTATAAGCGTGGCAGACGCGATGACGAATCAGTCGCTGGCCGCCGGCATTGGTTCGCTCGACAAGTATGCCACCGCTTATTCCGCGATTGAGGAGGAAGATTTTCTTCGACCTATTTCCGATGAGCAGAAAAAACAATTCAGGCAAAAATACGCCATACCGGAAGATTCAATTGTGCTTGTAACAATCGCACGCCTTTTTCATCTCAAGGGCCACGAGTTTATAATCGAATCCGCGAAGAAACTTGCCGAGCAATTTCCGAAGGTAATCTGGCTTTTCGTCGGCGATGGAATTTTGGCGGAAAAATACAAAAGCTGGATTGACGGTCTGGAGCTTGGGCACAGGTTCAGATTCACGGGGTTGCTGCCGCCGAAGATGATGCCGGTGGTGTTGCAATCATCCGATATTCTTGTTCATTGCTCGCTGCGAGAAGGTCTCGCTCGGACGCTTCCTCAGGCGATGCTTTGCGGAAGACCCGCGATATGCTTTGACCTCGACGGCGCAAGGGAGGTTGTCAACGAAAACACGGGCCGGCTGATTGCTCCGGAAAATGTCGAGCAATTAACCGCCGCCTGTGCGGAATTGATTGGGGATAAGGGGCTTCGCGAAAAACTTGGAGCTCAGGGCCGGGAATTTGTGAAGGAGAAGTTCAGTCCTAATACGATGGTTGATACAATCGAAACTGTTTACCGGCGGTTAGTTTCCTGATTTTCTTTTGTTCGCTGTCTTTTTGGTTTCGCCTGTGCTTTTGGTTTCCGATTTTGCCGGCGTTGCAGTTGCTTCTTTTTTCTCGCTGGTTTTTTCCGGCTTTTCTTTTTTTACGGATTCCTTGTAATTTTCACTTCTGTAATCGGTGGCGTAGAAACCGCTGCCTTTGAATATCAGGCCGGCTCCCGTACCGATGAGGCGTTTGAGGGCGAGTTTGCCGCACCTGGGGCATTTTCGCAACGATTTGGAAGTTATGCTTTGAAGTTGCTCGAACAGGTGTCCGCATTTATCGCACTTGTATTCGTAAGTAGGCATAGTTACTGCGTGTCTTTTGTTTCCGGTTCTTCGGGCTGCGGCGCTGTCTCGGGTGCGGGCGTTTTGTTTACGACGACCCTGCTTGCGCGAATCAGCCGGCCATTGAGTTTATAGCCCTTCTGCAGCTCTTCGAGAACGAGGCCTTCTTCTTTGCTGTTTTCGCTGCGATGAGTAATCGCCTCGTGATGCGCCGGGTTAAATTGTTCGCCTGCCGATTTGACTTGCTCTATTCCGTGACCCTTCAGGACATCCAGCATCTGATCGTAAATGATTTGCACGCCTTTCAGCAGTGTCTCATCAGCGGCACCGCAGGAGGTATTGGCGAGGATATACTCAAAATTATCCAGGACCGGCAACAGCGACTTTACTATTTTGTCTTTTTCGTAAGCGACGTTGTCGGTTATCTGTTTTGCCGAGCGTTTTTGATAATTGTCGTAATCCGCAGCCACGCGCTGCAGCTTGGCGAAGATATCGTCTTTTTCCTTTTGCAGTGTTTCCGCCTGCCTGCGCAATTCCTCTAATTGTTTTTGCAGTGTTTCCACATCCTGCGCAGGCGGTTCAATCTTCGGCTGTTCCTGCTCCGTGGCGGGATTATGTTCTTCTTTGGGTTTCTCTTTCTTTTTTGGAAACATTGTTAGTTGCCGCCAAAATATTTTTTCAGCCGGTCCACAAAACCAGTGGCTTTCGGAAACACGCTTTTGTTTTCCGTTTTCGCAAATTCCCGCAGCAGTTCTTCCTGTTTGGCGTTCAATTTCGTCGGCACCTCAACGAGTATCTGCACACGCTCGTCGCCGGTTCGTCTTGTCCGCAGGTCGGGCAGACCCTGGCCTTTTATCCGAAATACGCTGCCGTGCTGAGTGCCGGCAGGAATCTTCAATTCTTTCATGCCGTCCAAACTCGGCACCTCAATCGCCGCGCCCAGTGACGCCTGCGTAAAGCTTACGGGGACAGCCGCAATCAGGTCGTTGCCGTCGCGTTCGAGAAATTCGTGCGGCTTAATCCTGACGTAGCAATACAAATTACCCCTGGGGCCTCCGTCGCGTCCCGGTTCGCCTTCCTCGGCCACTCGAACTCCCTGTCCCTCGTGAACGCCCGCGGGTATTTTTACGCTTACGACTCGCTGCTTTGGCATATGTCCGGAACCGCCGCACTGCCTGCACGGGTTTGTAATTACCTCTCCGGTGCCCCGGCATTGCGGGCAGGTCGAGACCATCTGGAAGAATCCGCCGCCCCTTGCGATTTGGCCGCTGCCTCCGCAGGTTGGGCATGCGCCGGGTCTGGCGCCTTTTGCGCTGCCTGTGCCGCTGCATTCGCCGCATAAATCCTGACGCGTGAATTCGATTGTTTTTTCCGTTCCCTTGGCCACTTCCTGCAGGGACAGTTCGACCGTCGTCTCAAGGTCGTAACCTCTCGTCGGTCCGCGTCTGGCGCCTTTTCGGCCTCGCGATGCGCCCCCGAAAAGGTCGCCGAGGTCTCCGAAGCCGAATATGTCCTCGAAGGAACTGCCGATATCCTGCCATCGCATATGCGAATAGTCGCGCACGCCCGAGCCGCGAAGACCATCGTGGCCAAACTGGTCGTATCGCTGGCGTTTTTCGGAGTCGCTGAGGACTTCGTATGCCTCGGCGCATTCCTTGAATTTCACCTCGGCATCTTTTTTATTGTCGGGGTTTTTGTCGGGGTGGTGCTTTATCGCCATCCGCCGATACGCACGTTTTATTTCGTCCGGCGAGGCGTTCTTCGCAATTCCCAAAACCTCGTAGTAATCACGTTTCGGCATATCATTTAGTCCCGCAATTTATTGCGGGGTCATAAATTCACAACCCAAAATTATCTTACCGATCCCGCAATCGGCTCGGCGTCTTTGTCATCGTCTTTCAAATCGGTAATCAGCACGCTAGTAGTCAACATCAGTCCTGCGACCGATGCGGCTGTTTCAAGGGCGGTCCTCACGACCTTGGCCGGGTCAACGATGCCTGCCTTGAGCATATCTACAAACTCGCCCTTGTTCGCGTCGTATCCGATATTCTTTTCGCTGCCCAAGCGTTCGAGCAGTTGTTCGGCGATGACGTCGCCGTGCTCGCCGGAATTGTCCGCAATTTGCATCGTGGGTTTGCGCAACGCCTGGGCGATAATATCGAATCCGATTTGCTCGTCGCCCTTTGCCTTGCTTTTTTCTTTTTCGACTACGGCTATCGCCCGCAGGAACGCCACGCCGCCGCCGGCGACAATACCTTCAGCCGCTGCGGCCTTTGTGGCGTGCAGCGCGTCATCGAGGAGGTCTTTTTTCTCTTTCATTTCGGTTTCGGTTGCCGCTCCCGCCTTGATTACCGCGACGCCGCCGGTGAGTTTTGCCAATCGTTCCTGCAGCTTTTCTTTATCGTAGCTGCTCGTCGTTTTTTCCATCTGGTTGCGTATCTGGTCACATCTTGCCTGTATTTCTTTTTTGCTGCCGGCGCCTTCGATTATCGTTGTGGTTTCTTTATCAATGACGATTTTCTTGGCTTTGCCTAATTGCGACAGCTCAATTTTCTCCAATTTTATACCGAGGTCTTCGCTGATTACCTCGCCGCCAATCACTGTTGCCATATCCTGGAGCATCGCTTTGCGTCTATCGCCGAACCCCGGTGCCTTTACAGTGCAAACCTTGAGGACGCCCTGCAGGCGGTTAATAACGAGTGCCGCCAGGGCTTCACCTTCCACGTCTTCGGCCACAATTAGTAACGAGCCGCCGACCTGCGCAATTTTTTCGAGCAGGGGTATCATTTCCCGCACGTTCGAGAGTTTCTTTTCGTGCAGCAGGATATGCACGTCTTCAAGCACGCATTCGAGCGTTTCAGGATTGGTCATAAAGTAGGGCGATATGTAGCCGCGGTCGAATTGCATACCTTCGACGACGCTGATTTCGTTTTCTGTGCCTTTGCCTTCTTCAATCTCTATGACGCCGTCTTTGCCCACTTTCGCCATCGCTTCAGCGAGCAGTTTTCCGACTGATGCGTTGTTGTTGGCGCTGATTGTCGCTACCTTGGCAATGTCATCGCCTTTCACCGGCGTCGAAATCGACTTTATGAATTCGCTGGTCTTGGCGACCGCCTTGTTGATGCCTCGCTGTATCGCCATCGGGTTGACGCCTGCGGTAACGTATTTGAGGCCCTCGGTGTATATCGCCTCCGCTAATATCGTCGCTGTCGTTGTGCCGTCGCCAACCTCGTCGGCTGTTTTGCTTGCCGCCTGGTTGACCATTTTGGCGCCCATATTCTTAAAGGGCTGCTGTAATTCTATTTCCTTGCTGACGCTTACGCCGTCCTTTGTGATTTTGGGCGAACCCCAGCTTTTCTGCAGTATCACGTTTTTGCCCGTAGGCCCTAATGTAACTTTCACGGCGCTGGCCAGCTCGGACAAACCTTCCTTGAGCTGCTGCCTCGCCGCATCATCAAACATCATTTGCTTTGCCATATCTTCAACCTCTCAATCGAAAATCGATTTTCTTAAACAAACCCTATTTCTCGATTACGCCAAGTATGTCGCCTTCGTGGAGTATGACGTAGTTTTCGCCGTCAATCTCGACCTCGTTGCCGATGTATTTGGCGTAAATGACCTCGTCGCCCTTTTTGACGTTCATTTCGCCGCGTTTGCCGTTGTCTAAAATTTTGCCCGGCCCGACGGCGATAATTTTTCCTCTTTGCGGTTTTTCCTTCGCCGCATCAGGCAGTATAATTCCGCCCGCGCTTTTTGCTTCCGCTTCCGATTGCTTTATTACAACCCTGTCATCTAATGGCGCCAACTTCATATCCAAATCTCCTTTTATCTTCTGTATCCTGTCTCCTGTTTTCTGTATTCTTTTTTTGTTACATTCCGTAATCGTCCATGCCGCCCATGCCACCCATTCCGCCGCCCATACCTCCCATACCTGGGTGCTGATGGCCCTCTTTTTTATCCTGCGGCTTTTCTGTAATAACGCAATCCGTTGTCAGCAGCAATCCGGCAATACTAACTGCGTTTTGCAGTGCGATTCTCGTTACCTTTACCGGGTCGATGACGCCGGCTGCTATCAGGTCCTCGTAGATGTCTTTGTCCGCGTTGTAGCCGAATGCGCCTTTGCCTTCCGCGACTTTGCTCACAACTAAGTTCGCTGTCGCTCCGGCATTCGCAGCTATCCAGTAACAGGGCATCGTTAACGCCTTGGCGACGATGGCGGCCCCGGTCTTCTCATCGCCTGTCAGTTTCAATTGCTTTATCGAGTCGATGCAGCGAATCAGCGCTACTCCGCCGCCGGGGACTATGCCTTCCTGTATGGCCGCTCTTGTCGCGTGCAGTGCGTCTTCGATTCTCGCCTTTCGCTCTTTCATTTCGGCTTCGCTTACTCCGCCGACGTTTATCTGGGCGACGCCGCCCGTGAGCTTCGCCAAACGCTCCTGTAATTTTTCTTTATCGTAGTCGCTGGTGGTCTTCGAGATTTCATCCTGAATCTGCTTTATTCTGCCCTTGATTGCTCCCTCATCGCCCGCGCCTTCGACGATAATCGTGTTGTCGCCGTCGATTGTTACCTTTTTGGCCTGGCCTAATTGCTTTGCGCTGATGTTTTCAAGCTCAATACCCAAATCCTTGAATATCGGGTCTGCGCCGGTCAATACGGCGATATCTTCCAGCATTGCCTTGCGTCTGTCGCCATAGCCCGGGGCCTTCACGGCAGCGCAGTGTATAATCCCCTTTAATTTATTGACCACTAATGTAGCCAGTGCCTCGCTCTCAACGTCTTCGGCGATGATGAGCAAGGGTCTTTTCGCTTTTGCTGACTTTTCCAGTAATGGCACTAATTTTGCCACGCTGCTGATTTTGTCTTCGTAAACTAATATAAAGGGTCTCTCTAATTCGCAGGTCATATTGTCGGGGTTGGTAATGAAATGGGGCGACAGGTATCCGCGGTCAAACTGCATACCCTCAACAAAATCAACCGTTGTTTCGAATCCTTTGCCGTCCTCGATTGTGATGACGCCGTCTTTGCCGACGCGCTGAAAGGCGTCCGCCATTTTGTTGCCGATTTCGCTATCGTTGTTTGCCGAGATTGACGCGACGTTGACGATGTCGGTTCTCTTGCTGATATCAACAGGTTTGGCGAGTGTCTGCAATTTCGCTACCACGGCTTTTGATGCCTCCTGCATTCCGCGGTTAATCGCCATCGCGTCTGCGCCGGCGGCTAAGTTCCTGAACGCCTCGGTGAACATTGCCTCGGTCAGGACGGTCGCTGTTGTTGTCCCGTCGCCTGCGATTTTCGAGGTTTTGCTGGCCGCCTCTTTTACTAACTTGGCGCCCATGTTCTCGTTTTTATCCGATAGTTCGATTTCTTCAGCGACGGTAACGCCGTCTTTTGTGACGGTCGGCCCGCCCCAGCCCTTATCGATAATCGCATTACGACCTCTCGGCCCCAGGGTCGCCCTGACCGCCGCGGCCAATTTCTCAACGCCCTTCAATAATCCTTGTCGGGCCGCAACATCAAACGCCAATTGTTTCACTGCCATTGCCTGCTCTCCTTATAAATATCAACAAAACCTTGTCTGTCTAAATCCTTACTCACCGCAGAGACCGCAAAGCTCGCAGAGATATAGTTTTTAATTTTTTCTCTGTGTTCTCAGCGTGCTCAGCGGTAAAATCTGTTACCAGCGTGATTAATCCTGCAAATGATATACCAAACCTGCTGATAATACCATCCCTTTACTTTAAGCCCTTTTCAAATAACAAGTTAAGGCGCATAAGTTAATTCTGCCGCTGGCGTTGCGAAACCACTTTTGGCAGGCCGGCCAACCCGTTACTCGCCATTCTGGCAGTTTATCCTGAGCGCCTGTATAATCACATCAATGCTATCTGAACAATTGAAAGAGATTTACGATTTGCTTTTTGAGCGGTTTGGGCCGCAGGACTGGTGGCCGGGGGATACGCCATTTGAGGTTATCGTTGGCGCGATTCTTACCCAGAATACCAACTGGACCAACGTCGAAAAGGCAATCAATAACCTGAAAAACGCCAAAGCGCTTACTCCGGACAAGCTTCACCTGCTTGATATCAAAAAACTTGCGGAACTCATTCAGCCAGCCGGGTACTTCAATATAAAGGCAAAACGATTGAAAAACTTCCTCGACTGGTTCTTTGAGAATTACTCAGGCGAATTGAAGAATCTCGAAAATGTTTCGACCGCTGAACTGCGCCAGCAACTGCTAAGCGTAAAAGGTATCGGTCCCGAAACAGCCGACTCGATTTTGCTTTACGCCTTGAATCGTCCTGTTTTTGTTGTCGATGCCTATACCGCCCGAATATGTTCACGCCATCATCTGATTGACGATGGGGCTGACCCTTCGGCGGTGAGCTCGGGGCCGAACCGTTATCACCAGATTCAGGAAATGTTCGAGTCGAATCTTCCCTCTGATATTCAACTCTTTAACGAGTATCACGCTCTTCTTGTGCATCTTGGCAAGGATTTTTGTAAGCCAACGCCTAAATGCGAAGAATGCCCGTTGAATGGTTTGCCGCACAGCGTGTAATCTACTAACTGCTTTTTTGCCTGAGTTTGTCTGTGAGGGTTTGGGCTAATTTGGCGGACTCAAAAATAGGGCCGGAGAGGGAATATTCTCTGAAATTACTGCCATCAGGGTCGCTGAAACAAGCAGAAATAGTTATTTTAGAACCGTCAACTTGTGCGAATACGCCTGCTGGTGCATGACAGCCGCATCCCAGAGCGGAAAAAACCTGGCGTTCAGCAGTAGTAGCAACGCGTGCGTCCTTATCATCGAGTTTTGAGACGATTTCTTTTGTTTCGGTATCGTCGGCTCGAATTTCAACTGCAAGAGCGCCCTGGGCGGGCGATGGGATAAACTTGGTCGGGTCAAAGATGATTGAGACTTGTCCGCCAGCAGGCGTGATTTTGCCGCTCAGGCCTAATCGTTCGAGGCCGGCTCGCGCCAAAACGATTGCGTCGAAATCGCCTTGTTCGAGTTTCCTCAATCGCGTAGGAACGTTGCCTCGTATGGGGACACAGCGCAAATCGTTTCGCAGTCGTTTTAACTGGACAGTCCTTCGTAAGCTTGATGTGCCTACTATTGCTTCTTTGGGCAATTCATCGAGGGATTTTATTAGCGAGGCGCATACTAAACAATCTTCGGGAAACTTTCGGTCTAGGACTGCTGCTATTGTTAGTCCTTCGCGGATTGCGGTTGGGAGGTCTTTGAAACTGTGGACCGCTATATCGGCTTCGTTCGCCAGCAAGGCGTCTTCGAGAAGCGAGGTGAAAAAGCCGGTGGATTTCAATTCCCAGAGTGTTGTTCGGCGGTCTTTGTCACCTTGCGAGGCGATTTTCTTGATGCGGATATCGAGGGCGGGATATAGTTTTTGTATGGCGGAGACGACGATTTGGGTTTGTGCCATTGCCAGCGAGCCGGTGCGAGTCGCGATGATGAGCGTTTTTTTCATTTCGGCTGCTCTTCGTCGAGAAGGAACATTTTATTTACGAGGTCAAGCGCGCGAAGCTGCTGGGTGGTGGGGTCGTCGTCGCCGGCGTCTTTGAGGAAGCTGACTGGGCCGTGGAGGAGTTTTTTAGCGAGCGATTCGGCGAAGGTTTCGAGCTTGGCGGCGTTAGCCGGGCCAAAGTCCTTCGCGTAGCGTCTGGCCTCGGCACGCGCCATTTCGATTGCCCTTTGAGTAAGCTGGGTAACAACGGGAACGACGGATAACGAGTCGCGCCAGTTTGCGAATTGTTTTGTGAAGTCATCGACGATTTTTTCGGCTTTGGGGATTTCAGTCGAGCGTTTTTCTCTGTTGACGGCGATTCGCTTGTCGAGGTCATCGATATTGACGATTGTAACGCAGTCGAATTGTGCGATGCGCTCATCGATGTCCCGGGGCACTGCTATATCAATCATCAGCAGCGATTTCTTGCGTTTACTCAGGACGTCTTTAACGTTTTGATAATTGACGACTGGTTGCGTTGCGCCGGTTGAGGCGATTACCAAATCGGCCTCATCGAGAGCCCCGGGTATTTCGTCGAGGCCTATTACGCGGCCTGTGCCGAGGTGTCCGCACATCTGCTTGGCGTTGTCCTTGTTGCGGTTGGCGATAATGAGTTTTTTGAGTCCCGCCTTGACTAAGTATCTTGCCGCCAGCTCCGCGTTTTCGCCCGCGCCGATTATTATAGCAGTAGTTTTTTCTGGTTTTATTTTTTCTTTTGCCAATTCAACTGCGGCCAAGCTTATTGAGACGGCGCCGCAGTTGATATCGGTTTGTGTTCGCACGGCCTTGCCGACGCGAAACGCGGTATGAAACAGCCGATGAAAAATGAACCTGCTCGCCTGGCATCCGATTGACTCGATATAAGAGGCCTTTACCTGTGAGAGTATCTGGTTTTCGCCGAGCATCTGCGAATCAAGGCCCGCGGCGACGCTAAATAAATGTCGCGCTACGTCGATGCCGCGTTTTTGCTTGCAGTATTTTTGCCAGGTTTGCCCGGCCTCATCGCCCAACTGCCCCATCAGCTCGCTGACGGGCTTTGTCCAGTCAGTATCCTTTTTAGCGTAGAGGTAAATCTCGGTGCGGTTGCAGGTCTGTAAAATGGCCGCCTCGACGATGCCATCCTTATCCAGCAGGGCGCGCAGCATTTCCTGCTGCTGACCATTGGCAAGCGATACCTTTTCCCGCTGACCAATCGGACAATCATGGTAATTTACGCTCTGAAGCACCAATTCCATATCGTGCCTATTATAACCCTCGTTGACCCATACTGCCATATTTTACGGCACCCAAAACCCATTGTGCTTGCGAACGCGGTTGTTTTTGTGATAATGCGTTTTTCATTTTGTCGGGTTTTGAAGGCGATTATGCAATCAGCGGGATTTAAAAATGGTTTGAGACGCGTTGCGTTGTGGGCAGGGCTGTTGCTTATCCTGCTTTTGATTTCGCTTTCGATATACGGGGCGTTCATCGGGGCGGAATCTGCAAAGGGGTTTTTCAATTCGATACCAATGTCGGTTTACTGGCTTGCTTTTGCGGTCTTGTTAATCTCGGCAATAACCCTGTTCCGCCGACTGCTTTGTTTTCGGGGGCTTTTCCTGATTCATCTGGGTTGCATAATTGTCCTCGCGGGCGGCATAATCGGCTCGCAGGCAGGATTCAGGATTCAGGATAAATTGTTCGGCACGGACACGATTCGCGCAGGCCAAATGATAATCAACGAGGGGACAACCGAGCGGGCGGTGGAATTGGAAGATGGCGTAATCAAGATGCTGCCCTTCGCGATAAAGCTCGTGGATTTCAAAATCGAGTATTACCAGCCGGGGCAATTGATTATCAGGACACAAAATGGCGAGGGATTTAAAATTCCTGCTGAGCCGGGACAAAAGTATGTGCTTGGGGATGATTTGGGAAGCGTTGAGATAGTCAGGCGATTTGAGAATTTCAAACTAACGCGGGAAGGGGACAAGCGAGTCGCGATTGAGGATGTCAACGGCGGGCCTAATCCGGCTCTCGAAGTGCTGCTTAAAAAACCCGACGGCAATGAAACAACAAGATATGTATTCGAGCGTTTTCCCGGCCACGCCAGGCCCGATGACAATCTCCAATTTTTTTATCGCAGGGCGGTTAAGGATTTTCTAAGCGACGTTGAGGTCGTTAAAGATAATAAGGTGGTTACGCGGAAAAATATCGAGGTCAATAAGCCGCTGCATTTTGGCGGGTATCTTTTTTATCAGCAGGGTTATGATAGCGATGCGGGCAGATATACCATATTTGGCGTTACAAGCGACAAGGGGTTTGGAATGGTTTTTCTCGGCTACCTCCTGCTCTGTGCCGGGGTCTTCTGGCATTTCTGGTTACGCCATATCTTCGGCGACAGGGAGATTGAGGACTAATCGATGGCGATTAAATATACGATTCAGGGTTTGCTGATTTACGCCGCGATGGCCGGGTATTTACTGGCGTTTGTCGTGGCGTTGTCGCGTCAGCGAAAGACGGGGCATATTCTCTTTTTGGCAGGGTTCCTCGTCGGCTGCACGGCAATCATTTATCGATGGGTACACGTCGGGCATATTCCGTTGCAGAATCTGTTCGAGGTGTTTTTGTGTCTTGGCGTTCTGGCGTATCCGATTTCAATTTTCTGCAATCGCGTTCTGCGAGTAGGCGGTGTCACGGCTGACATGCTGATTGGAGCGATTGTACTTTTGCCCGCGGGATTTGTCTTTAGCGCCGAGCCGATGCAATTGCCTCCCGCTTTGCAGAGCTGGCTTTTCGGGCCCCACGTCTTTGTTTATATGCTTTCGTATATTTTGATGACAAAAGCGGCTGTTCAGGCGGGCTTACAGCTATCAGGCGCACATTCCACCGACAATTTACTCGCCCCGGAAGATGCGACGTATCGAATGGTTTGCGCGGGTTTTCCGCTGTTGACGCTTGGTCTGATTCTCGGAAGTATCTGGGGACAAAACGCCTGGGGCGACTGGTGGGGCTGGGACCCGAAGGAATTATGGTCGCTTGCCTCCTGGCTTGTTTACGTCGGCTATTTCCATTTCCGCTATATGTTCGGCAAACGATTCCCGCGGATAAATTCGCTCTGGGCAATCGTCGGCCTCGTGGTAATTATAATTACTCTCTTATGGGTCAACCTCTCAAAGCTTTTCCCCGGTCTGCACAGCTACGCAATGTGAAACCTTGATACTTGGCAAATGGTGTGGTTTTGGGTATAAAGCTGGGGTTTGGAAACGTTAATCGGGTTTTGAAAGGATAACAAAAATGGTCAGGAATGTGATTGTGGGTTTGGGGATAATTGTTTTGTTGGCGGCGATTGCGAATTGCGCAGAGCCGAACGCGGTGCCAGCGCCGAAAAAGCCGGAGATTATACAGTGGGTTGATACGGACACCGGCAAATGGATGGTTCACGATATTAATCGGCCCGTGCCGCCGGTGGTTACGCCGGGTGAGGCGAGCTGCTATGACAAGGTTGGTTCGGCTCCATCGGACGCGATTGTGCTGTTTGACGGCAACGACGCTTCAAAATGGGAAGGCGTGAAGAATCCCAAGGGGCCATTCCCCTGGAAGGTCGGCGAAGGGTATCTCGAAACCGTAAAAGACGCCGGCTACATTCGCTCAAAGGAGAAATTCGGTTCTTGCCAGCTTCATATTGAATTCGCCACGCCGGAGAAGGTAATGGGCAGCAGCCAGGGACGCGGCAACAGCGGCGTATTCCTTATGGAGACGTATGAGATTCAGGTGCTCGATTCATATAATAACAAGACGTACGCGGATGGTCAGTGCGGGGCACTGTATGGTCGCAACGTGCCTCTTGTCAACACGTCTCGCAAGCCCGGCGAATGGCAGACATACGACGTGATATTCCACAGGCCAACTTTCAAGGATGGCAAGGTGGACAGGAAGGCGAGATTTACCGTATTTCAAAATGGCGTTCTCATTCAGGATAACATCGAACTGCAGGGCGGGACCGGCTGGATAGGCCAGCACGCAGTAACGGATTACGTTCCGCACGGCGATAAAGGTTCGTTGTCTTTGCAGGACCATGGCAACCCGGTTAAATTCAGAAATATCTGGGTTAGGGAATTGAAGGACTAAATGGATTGCTGATTTTTGATTGCTGATTGGTGATTTGGCCGGGCGATTTCGTCCGGCCTTTTTTGTTTTTTTGTCGCAAAGCGGGCTTTTCCGTCACTATATAGTGAAGACCCAGGGTTTTTTTGATATGTTAGTATGTGGAGTTTGAAAATGCCTGAAAATGACGGATTTTATGTTCAGCGGTGCCTTGACGGCCATCCGGATGATTTTCGACACCTCGTCCGGCGATACAAAGGGCCTGTTATGGGGTATTTAGCGGGGCAGCTTGGAAGAAGCGATTTGGCGGAAGAGGCGCTGCAGGAAGTGTTCGTCAGGTGCTATTTCGGCCTGACTTCGCTGGAAAAGCCGGAGTCGTTTTTCGCATGGATGCTCGGAGTTGCCAATCGCGTCGCCAAAGAGCAGGTAAGAATCGAGCAAAAAGAGCGCCAGGCCGCGGAAAAACTGGCTCAAATGCCGGCTCGATCGGGCGGCGGCCGTGACTGGCCGTTAGCGAAAACGGTTGCCAAACTCGATGATTTTTCAAGGCAGTTGATTTTGCTTCGATACTATGGGGGGCACTCCTGTAAAGACGTCGCGACCATAATGAGTATCCCCATAGGCACCGTGACCAAGTCCCTTTCGAGGGCTTATACCAAGTTGCGTGAGATGCTAAAAGACGAAGCAGCACAGGAAAGCGAGGTGCAGTTATGAATTGTTCCCAATGCAGAGAACTTTTAGTAGGTTACATTGAAGAGCTGCTTGACGCCGGCCAGAACCAGGCGGTCAAATCGCATCTGGATATATGCGCCGAGTGCCGCAAAGAACTCGAACAGGTAACCGCGCTGCAAAAACGTCTTGTCGCCAATGGCGCCAGTCATGGTCAAAACGACCTCGAAAACGCAGTGATGGACAGAATCGTTCGCGAACAGGCATTGAAACTCCGGAAAACGAATCAGGATAAACAACACGTGAATATTTGGAGGTTCATTATGAGAAGTCCAATAACAAAATTCGCCGCAGCGGCGATGATACTAATAGCGATAGTGGTTTCAGCCACGATATTGACCAAGACAACTTCTACGGCTTCGGCTGCGGCCATCCAGGTGCTTAACGACGCCGTCAGGGCGGTTGGAGACGTGCGGTCAATTCACATCAAAGCGCAGATGCGAACACTTCCGGGCGACAACTTCGCGTTAATCGGCCTGGAGTATGATTTTGTGCCAATCGAAATGTGGAAGAAAGTGGACGACGCGGGTATCGTGCGATGGCGAATCGAGAAACCCCAACGAGTGATTGTTACGGACGGCAACTCGACAATAATGTTAATGAGGCCCAATTACGCTGTCAAAGGAGAGAGGCCTTATCCTATCGGCTGTTTCGATGCCTGGTGCGGATATCTGTTGAATGTTAACGGCCTTCTCGACAGCGCTATGCAGGAAGCAAAGAATCGGTCGGATACTGAATTGAGATTGAGGCAAGCAGAATCGAGCAGCGGGCCGGAAACAATACTTGAAATTGAGAGTAAAGCAACCGGCGACTACACAAACGGTTACCTCAAAAACAAATTTATCTCGGACTCCGACAACAAGAAGGTTTATTATTTTGACGCGGAAACCAAACTTCTGAGAGGTTTCGAGGTATTCGTGCACGGGGACAAAGGAGACGTCCTGATTTTCGAGGTCAATGAGATTGAATACAACCCGCAAATCGACGATGGGCTGTTCACGCTTGAGTTGCCGCAGGATGTTATATGGTCACAGGAGCCGCAGGTTCTGCCGGACAATGAAAAGTATGTGAATATGACGCCGAAACAGACCGCTGAGGCATTTTTCAAGGCCTGTGCGGATGCGAACTGGGATGAATTCCTCAAATTCTACGGAAGCTCACGTGTTGATGAGCGAATAAAGGAGATTTATGGCGGACTTGAGATTATAAGTATTGGAGAGCCGTTCAAGTCCGGTCTCTTTGGCGGCTGGTTTGTGCCTTACGAAATCAAATTACGACCGAGGGAGATAAATGTGCGTCTCTCCAATGCGAATTCTGCTAAGCGATTTGTAATAACGGGAGAGTATGATTCTAAACTGCAACTCACAGAGGAAATAAAATGGTCGAATGAGCCGGAGGTTCTTGCGGATAACGATACTTACGCCGAAATGTCACCGCAAGAAGTATTGAAAAAATACTACGGTGCGGTTTCAATATTGGACTTCAATGAAATGGGTAAGTTCGTGCCCGACTCTTATGTTAAGAAGTTCAAGAGTGAATGCGAAATGGCTGCAAAGTTTGGGATGGATGTGCAAAAACAATTACCAATCGTGGAGGTAGGAGAATCCTCCTGGTCGGCGGAGCAGTCCGCTTACTTTGTGAAGTGCCGTGAGTCGAGTGTTAAAAAGTTTAACCTGGCGGTGAGAAACGATAATTCCGCAAAGCGATGGGTTGTTGACGGCGGATTTTGACACTTAGGTATGACTGCGGTTTTTTTATTGGTTTTTGAAAAGCGATAAAAATAGTGGATTTTTATCGCACATTTTTCGGGATGAGTTACACTGTATTACGGAAGCCGATATCAGCAGAGAACTGAATTTGGCAGGTGAGAGGCGACAATCATAGGAGCGATTAGTTGAACAGGTACAGAACGGCTGTTTGGACAGCTTCGGTGCCCTCTACAAGCAGTAGAGATAGGGCGATGCGGAAACTACGGCCGCGCAGCCCGCTGATAAGGAGAATGATCATGAGAAGTCCAATAACAAAATTAACCGCTGCAGCAGTAATTATAGTTGCGGTGGTCGCGGCCATAATGGTTTTCAACCAGTCAGCGCCTGCGGCCTTTGGAATCGAGCAGGTAATTGATGATTATAACAATGTCCGCTTTTTGCACGTAAAACAATTCTGGGCCAATCGAAAGGAGCCCGACGAGTTCTGGATTAAATCAGATGAACATGGCCATGTCGCAAAAGCAAGATACTACCTGCCTGTAACCGAGGACGGCATAAAACTCATAACCTGGACACCAGAAAGAACGGAAATCTGGTTTAAAAGTAAACAGGGGTTCCTTATTAGCAAAATCAAACGAGTTGAAACATGGATGCAAAGTCTTCTGGAACAGTGTCAGCCCAAATTAGTTATGAAAAAACTTCTTGAAGAACAAAAGGCAGGCAAGGTTGACATAGACACACAAAAACCACAGGAAGTGCAAAAACCTGCCCTAATAGTTGCGACTTATAAAACCGAGCCCAAGAAGAGCACTTACTACATAGACCAGGCAACAGATTTAATTACTCGTATCGAAGTTTGCCGTATCGAAGACAACAAGGAAATGCTGATATCCACAACGCAGTTTTCTGACTATAATGTCCCCATGGATGAAAAGATGTTTTCCCTTAAAGATGAAATACCCAAGGATGTATCTGTAACCAATCAGCTCACCCAGCTTATCGGTATTCCTCAAGGCAGTATGACCGATGAGCAGGCGGCGGCAGAAACGGTCCGCCAGTTCTTCCAGGCGCTGATAGACAAGGACTACAAAAAAGCGGGTTCGATATACTCCGGAGTTTCCGAAGAAAAAGCGAAAGAAATTTTTAGCCGTCTTAATGTTACGGCAATCATTTCAGTCGGCACTCCAACACCGCATCCTGAAACCGGACCACACAGTTTTAGAGTCCCCTGCAAACTGGAAATTACCACCCCCGATGGGGAAAAGACCACATGGGAGCCCTATGGTCCGTTCACAAGATGCGGAGATGATGAAATTCATCCGGACCGTTGGATAATACATGGCGGGATCTGATAATCTGATGTGACAATGATATAGGCCGGGTGATTTTGCCCGGCCTTTTTTTATTCGCAAAGCGGGTAATCGCGTAGCTTTTATCTCTTGCCTGTTCGCATTCTCATGTTTAATATAAAATGCTGGTTGACGTCTTGTCTTTTACTTAAAGGACGCGATATCTATGAAAAAAGCTTTAGTTACGGGTATTACAGGTCAGGATGGCTCCTATCTGACAGAGCTTCTCCTTAAAAAGGGCTACGAGGTCTGGGGTATCATCCGCAGAAGCTCGTCGTTCCACACCGGCAGAATCGACCATTTGTATAAAGACCCCCACGAAAAACCCCGTCTTCGCCTTGTTTACGGCGACCTCACCGATGGCGGCAACCTCTCCTCAATCGTTAATGAAATCCAGCCCGACGAAATCTACAACCTCGGTGCTCAAAGCCACGTCAAGGTCAGTTTCGAAACCCCCATTTACTCCGTCAACGTCGATGCACTCGGAACCCTCCGCCTGCTCGAAGCTCTCCGTGGAATGAAAACGCTCCCGAAGTTCTATCAGGCCTCCAGCAGCGAAATGTACGGCAAAGTTGTCGAGGTCCCGCAGACCGAGAAAACTCCCTTCTATCCCCGAAGCCCTTACGCCTGCGCCAAGGTATACAGCTTCTGGCAGACCGTCAATTACCGCGAAGCATACGGCCTCTTCGCCAGCAATGGTATCCTGTTCAATCACGAGTCCCCTCGCCGGGGCGAAACGTTCGTCACTCGAAAAATCACCCGCGCTGCCACTCGCATAAAACTTGGCCTTCAGGACAAACTCTATCTCGGTAATCTTGATGCAAAACGTGACTGGGGCTACGCCGGTGATTATGTCGAGGCGATGTGGCTCATCCTTCAGCAGGATAAACCGGCCGACTTTGTGATAGCAACCGGCGAATCCCATTCCGTTCGTGAGTTTGTCGAGGAGGTCTTCGGCTATCTCAATATGGACTGGCACAAATACGTCGAAGTTGACCCTATGTATTTTAGACCTACTGAAGTGGATATACTCCAGGGCGACTCTACCAAGGCACAAAAAGTTCTCGGCTGGAAACCAAAGGTTGTTTTCAGGGAACTCGCCAGAATGATGACCGATGCCGATATGAAAATCGCCGAGCACGAGAAAATTATCGCCGAGCACGACAGAAAACAATGAGCGACTTCTTCAAAGACAGGCGAATAGTGGTTACGGGCGGGGCCGGTTTCCTCGGTAGTTATATCATCGATGGTCTCCAAAAGCGCGGCTGTAAAAATATCCTCGTCCCCAAAATCGAGGACTACAACCTCGTCAACCTCCCCGACATTATCCGGATGTATGATGATATGAAACCCGATATTGTCATTCACCTCGCAGCTGTTGTAGGCGGCATCGGCGCAAATCGCCAACACCCAGGCAAATTCTTCTATGAGAACCTTATGATGGGCGTCCAGCTCATCGAACAGGCACGCCTTCGCAATCTCGAAAAATTTGTCGCCATCGGAACCGTCTGCTCCTATCCCAAGTTCACCCCCGTCCCCTTCAAAGAGGATGATTTATGGAACGGCTACCCAGAGGAAACAAACGCGTCTTACGGCCTGGCAAAAAAAATAATTCTCGTCCAGTCCCAGTCCTATCGCACCGAATATGGTCTCAACAGCATATTCCTTGTCCCTGTTAATCTCTACGGCCCAGGAGATAATTTCAACCCCTCCAACAGCCACGTCATCCCTGCCCTTATAAAAAAATGTGTCGATGCCATCGACGCTGGCGATGACCATATCGTCTGCTGGGGAACCGGAAAGGCCTCACGGGAGTTTATTTATACAAGTGATGCCGCCGAGGGCATCCTCCTGGCCACCGAACGCTACAACGGCCCCCAACCCGTTAATATCGGCGCAGGGTTTGAAATCACTATCAAGGACCTCGTCGATAAAATTGTAAAGCTCACCGGCTTCAAAGGCCAAATCCGCTGGGATTCCTCCGAACCCGATGGCCAGCCGCGCCGCCGACTTGACGTCTCGCGCGCCAAGCAACTCTTTGGCTTCCAGGCCCAAATGTCCTTCGACGAAGGTCTCAAACGAACCATCGACTGGTTCCTCGAAAACCGACCCCGTACCCACTAAGTGTTTCCTTAATAAACGCGAATTACACCGAAACATCGACCTCGGATTTTGCTTGGTTTTAGGCCTGTTTGACGATATAATGTAAGGGCAGCAAGAATGGGTTGCACCCATATTTAAGCGTTTTGATTAGGGATTAACGATGAGAGGTTTGGTAATCGGCGTTTTAGTGTTTGCGATGTTCAGTGTTTGTTGGGCGGCCCCACAGCCCGCCGTCGTCCAAAAATCCGGCGACTGGACGCTCGACCTCCGTTTCGAGAACCCACAACAGATTACCCTTGAGGGCGCCACCCCACAGCGTTACTGGTACACAATTATCGCCCTGACCAATAAGTCGGGTAAAGACGTCGATTTCTATCCCGCCGCTGAGCTTATTACCGATACCCTTCAGGTCGTTCCGGCCATAAAGGGAACTTCCGCTGTTCTTTTTGGAAAGATAAAAAATCGCCATCAGGGCAAATATCCCTTCCTTCAGCTTCTCGAAAACACAGGCGATAAAATCCTCCAGGGGCAGGACAACACCGTTGATATTGCGGTCTGCTGGCCTGATTTTGACCCCAACGCCAAAAGCGTGAGCATATTCATCACGGGCCTCAGCAATGAAACAGTTGCCGTTGACCATCCCACCGACAAGGACAAAGACGGCAATCCGGTGAAAGTTTACCTCCGCAAGACCCTCCAACTCGACTATTCAATCGCGGGCGACCCCAAATTCCGCCCCGACCAGAAGCTCAAATTCGAAAGCAAAACCTGGGTAATGCGTTGATTTGGCTGACCGCCTGTCCGTCGATTTGTCGAGGGGCTCGCCGGGGGATTCGGCTTTTTATTCCTGCTGGGGATTTGCCGCCTTCTGCATAAGCTCGTGTACCCACTCCTCAAAAAATACCGGGTACAGATTCATCTTTTCGCTTCCTAATTGTGTCCCGTTTTTGGATAAAAGTCCGCGCAGAAGGTCTTTGTGTTGGGGGAATTGTTCCGCGATGCGCTTCATATATAACGCCGCCAGCGTTTTAAGCCGCTGTTTTTTCACCGCCTCATTTTGTTCTGCCGCCCTGAAAAACTGCCTCACCGAATCCACCGTTACGCCTGCCTCAGGGAAATAAGACGCCAGTCGTCGAGGCGGCTTGCTCGGCAGCATAAAATCTTCGTCCATAGACGAGTCCGTTTCTTCCGGCTCATAATGAATAAACGGGTCAAAGAAAAATACCGCCGCGTTATAATCCCTCCTCAGATTCGCAAGATAAGGCACAAAAACATCCGGTGATTTCCCCGGCTGGAATAAATTCAAAGGTCCGTCCCCAACCAGCACCGTAAAACAGAACCGATTCAAATCCTTGCGGTTGTACCCGATGATTTTGTTGTATGCCTGCTGAATCTTGTGCAGCGTCGCTCTTCGCACGTCCATTATCAGCATCCTTGCGTAAACCGTCCGGTCAACTATCGCCTCTATCTCTTCGAGCCGACGCTGCCAATCTGTCTGCTTGGGAACAACTAATTCGTAGAATCTTGTCTTGCTGTCGTTATGCAGCCGGTCGTAAATATCCCAGCCCAGGACCATGTCCAGAGTCAGGATATGAATCCTCGGCTCTCGCTGCTGATAGCTCAATACATCAAATTCTTCGCCCATCTTTTTAGCTGGTCCATTGAATCGATAAATTCGCTGCCGGCTGGCACATCTTCGGTTTACAACTCCTTTATTGTACTCAATTTGTCGCCTAACTGCAAGCCGTTCGCACGCGTTTAGCCGGTAGTAAGAGGCCGCTATTTTGATTTGACGTCAGGGGCAGGTTGAGGTATTTTGCTCATAGTATCGAGGGGTTATAATTGATGAAAAAGTGTTTAAGGAGATTGCTATGAGAACGCGAATTCCACTGATTGCATTAACAGCTATTATCAGTATTGTTTGCGCAAGCCAGCGTATTTCCGCTGAGGATAACGCTGTTCAAAAAGGAAAGGAGAAAGCCATGTCTGTGAAATTACAATGGTTCGGCCACGCCAGCTTCAAAATTTCCAGCGGTAGCGACGTAATTTATATCGACCCTTGGAAACTCAAAGACACACCGCACGACGCGACGCTTGTTCTCGTCAGCCACAGCCATTACGACCATTATTCCGCTGAGGATATCACAAAGGTTTCTGGTATGACTACGAAACTTGTTGCTGCGGAAGATGTTATCCAAAAACAGGGAAAAGGCCAAACGCTAAAACCAGGCCAGTCAATCGACGTCAACGGCATAAAAATCACCGGCGTTCCTGCCTATAACCTTACCAAACAATTCCACCCAAAATCCAATAACTGGCTGGGTTTCGTCATCGAAATTGCCGGTAAACGTATCTATTACGCAGGCGATACCGACCTCACCGACGAAATGAAGGCCCTCAAAAATATCGACCTCGCCTTGCTGCCGGCAGGGGGGACATATACTATGAACGCTGCCGAAGCCGCCGAGGCGACAAGACAATTCAAACCAAAACAGGCGATACCATACCACTGGGGCGATATCGTTGGCAGCCAGGCCGACGCCGATAACTTCAAAAAAGACGCTGCCTGCCCCGTACAAGTTCTTAAACCGGGCGAATCCATAACAGTTGATTAGTATCTCTTAATTCCGACATTTTTGCAGGTGTTTGTTTTATAGGATGGCCGCAGATGGCCTCTATTTTGCCCGCCGATGCGCCGCGGGTAGGGGCAGCCCTTATTTTTAGATTCTAAATGCCTTACTTTGCCAATTGCGGTCTGTCTATGCTGTATAATTACGATTATCGGATAACCGAAGGCGACTTTACCTGAAATACTAAACATATCCGGTGCGGTAAACGTAGATACTAATGAACGGGACGGCTGGGGGGAAACCAGCAAAACCGTGAAAAGTCCGGGCTGCATAGCTTGCAATGGCGGCCCGGCTTCTTTTTTAGTTCCTCGACAAGCGCACTATAAAATTTTCTTCTCACTTTTCGTTTTGCTTATGTCTTATTAACATTATGCTCTGTGTGACAGCGCGGGCATTCTACAGTGGTAGCGGCATAATTCGGCGGTATCTTCAGCGTCATTCCGCACGCGCACGTCAGGAAAAGAAATCCGTTTACCTTCCGCATAATATCCCCGACCTGGCGTAACTGCTTTTCCTTCTGCTCGTTCTTGGCCTCCGCGCTTGCCTGCCTAAGGGCGATATCTTCTTTCGTTAATGCCGATGCGGGCATAACGGTCCTGCTTTTCGTCACGTTCACAAACGCGTCCGAATAATCCTTCAATGACGCCCCTTGTGACATATTCCGCAAAATCCGTATTCTCTCAGATATCGGCGGATGTGTGCTCGTCAGGTCTGACAAGTTCCATTGTCCCATCTTTTTGAACGGGTTGACTATGAACATCGGCGCCGTAACCTTGTTGGCTGACGCGAGCTGCGGGGCGCGGTCGCTTGCGATTTTCTCCAGCGCGCTGGCAAGCCCTTCCGGATATCGCGTCAGCCGAACCGAACCGGCATCAGCTAAGTACTCACGTCGCCTCGACAATGCGAAATACAACAACTGCGTCATAATCGGCGCCAGAATCGCCACCACAATCGCTATTATTAACAGTATCGCCGCTCCGCCGCCTTTGCTGCCACCCGATGAATACCTTCTCCTCGACCCTCCGCCATACATCATCCCTCGCAAAAAAACCTGCGAAAGAAGAGCCACCGACCCCAGCATAATCCCCGCCAGAGTTACAAACAAAATATCCCGATGCAGTATGTGGCTCATCTCGTGTCCCACAACTCCCTGCAGCTCATCGCGGTTGAGTTTCGCGAGTAACCCTGCTGTTACCGCGACAGATGCCGATTTGGGGTCGCGCCCCGTCGCGAACGCGTTTGGCGCCGGGTCGTTGATAATATAAACCTTAGGCATTGGCAGCCCCGAGGCAATCGCCATTTCTTCGACGACATTAAACAACTGCGGATGGACGTCGTGCGTAACAGCCGTTGCATTGCTCGCCGCGAGCAGAATCTGGTCGCCCGATGAAAAGCTAATCAGTGTAAGCACCACCCAGATTCCCGTTGCTATCATCAGCCCGAGCATCCCGCCGTCAGGCCCCCTGATTGCCATACCGATAACTGCCCCCAGCCCAAGCAGGCAAACCGCCATCAGCATCAACAGCAGGACCGAGTTCCTCTTATTTATCCGTATCAGTTCCCACATAACTTCTTAAGGGGTATTTTCTATTAGAAACTGACTTTCGGCGCTTCACGTTCCGCCGCCGCTGAAACCTCAAAGAAATCCCGCTTGGTAAAACTGAATATCCCCGCCACGATATTCGACGGGAACATTTGTATCCTGTTGTTGAAGAACATTGTCTGGTCGTTATACGCCTGCCGCGAAAACGCAATCTTGTTCTCCGTGCTCGACAGTTCCTCCTGGACCGCTAAAAAGTTCTGGTTTGCCTTCAGGTCGGGATAATTCTCGACAACAAGCATAAATTTACTAAGCGCCTCGCCCAATGCTCCTTCTGCCTTCCCGGCGTCCGCTACCGTCTTTGCGCCCATTGCCTGCGCACGCGCGTTGGTTATCGCCTCAAAAGTCCCTCGCTCGTGCTTCATATACCCCTTCGCTGTTTCGACGAGATTGGGAATCAGGTCGTGACGCCGCTTCAGTTGCACGTCTATCTGTGACCACGCGTTGTCAACCTGGTTGCGAAGTCCCACGAAAACATTGTAAGTCCCGATTACATACAGGATTACCAAAAGCAGTCCCGCCGCAATCACCAGCAAAACAATCAGTGCAATCATTCCTATACCCATATTTTTTCTCCTTCAATAATCGCTTTGTCGTTTCCCTTCCACGGATTTGAGATTGCCGTAAACTTTAATACAGAGACAGATTATAAAGCAAAACAGAGACTTGTCAACCGCGAGCAGCGATATTTGCCATATAGTCGCCGGTATCGATTTGTTGTTTATTCGTAGCCGTATCGTTTTATGAACCAGCTTTTAACAAACTGCACCATAAGTAAGTAGGCCGGCACTATGAGCATCAGCACTATGAAATATGATGGAGGTGGCTCAACAAAACCAAAGTATTTGCCCAAGGGAAGGAACGGCAGCACAAGGGCGATAGTAACAATGTAAATAGAAGTGAAAAGCATAAATTGGCTGGGTTTGCTTTCAATAAAAGGCACCTTTCCCGTGCGAATGATATGAATGACCAGCGTCTGGGTGCACAGGGATTCTAAAAACCAGCCCGTCTGAAACAACGGCGCCGACGCGTGGAAAATAAACCACAAAACACCGAAAGTTATAAAATCAAAGAGTGAGCTAACAGGACCGATTACAATCATAAATTTTCTGATATAGCTCACGTTCCACGGCCGGGATTTGAGAAGGTATTCTTCATCAATGTTGTCTGAAGGGATGGCAATCTGGGACAGGTCGTAAAGAAAATTATTGAGAAGAATCTGAATTGGCAGCATCGGCAGAAAAGGCAAAAACAAGCTCGCCCCCGTCATACTGAACATATTGCCGAAGTTGGAGCTGGAGCCCATCTTGATATATTTGATGATGTTGCCGAAGGTTTTTCGTCCCTCGATTACCCCGTCGATGAGAACCAGCAAACTTTTTTTCAGTAGAATAATGTCAGCCGTTTCTTTGGCGATATCCACGGCATTGTTGACGGAAATGCCCACGTCAGCGGCCTTAAGAGCCGGCGCGTCATTAATACCGTCGCCGAGATATCCGACGATATGTCCGTTTTTGTGCAGGGCGTGAATGACTCTTTCTTTTTGCAGTGGGGAAAGTCGGGCAAGGACGGTGGTGGTTTTTACCAGTTGTCCCAGCGTGGCGTCGTCTGCCTTTTCCACCTGTTCGCCGGTCGCGAATCCCCTGATATTCAAACCGACGTCGCTGCAAATCTTTTTCGTAACAAGCTCGTTATCGCCGGTGAGAACTTTAAACTCTATTCCGAGGTCATTCAAAGTTTCGATGGTCTTTTTAACGGATGCTTTCGGCGGGTCCAAAAAGGCAATATAACCTTTCAGTATCAGGTTCTGTTCGTCGTCCTTGGTGTAAACGTTTTTGGGCTGGTCAAAATCCTTGTATGCAATCGCAAGCACCCTGAAGCCCTCAGAGCTGAGGTCGTTGTACTCATTTTCCAGCTCGACAAGCACCAGTTTGGCCTCGTCCAAATCCAGTATTTCGCCGTCAAGTTCGAATTTGGTGCATCTTCTGTAAATTTCTTCAGGTGCGCCTTTGACAATAATCCGGTGTTTGCCGTCCGCCTCGACAACCACCGACATTACCTTGCGCGAAAAATCGAACGGCACCTCATCGACCTTTTTGTATTGTTTGATTAAAATTTTCTCATGGGTAAGTATTGCCCGGTCGAGAATGTTTTTAAGGCCGGTCTGGTAGAAACTATTGATATATGCCATACGCAGGACGTCATCGTCCTCTTTTCGCACCACGTCGCAATGTCGTTCCACTACAATTTTGTCGAGGGTCAGTGTCCCTGTCTTGTCGGTGCACAGCACGTCCATCGCGCCGAAGTTCTGTATGGCGTTGAGCCGTTTTACTATCACGTCCTTTTTGGACATCGCAATCGCACCCTTGGAGAGGTTTATCGCCACCAGCATCGGGAGCATTTCGGGCGTCAGGCCTACGGCAACGGACAACGAAAACAGAAGCGACTGGGTAATATCGCCCTTCAAAAAGGCATTAATGGCGAAAATCACGAGAACCAGCGCGACCATAGCCTTTATCATCAGCCAGGTGAAGCTGCGAATACCTTTGTCAAAACTGCTCTCAACGGATATTGCCGCCAGCCGTTTGGACAACGCGCCGAACCTGGTCTCAAGCCCCGTTTTAGCGACGACTCCAATCGCCGTTCCGCTTATGACGCTTGAGCCCATAAACGCGATATTTGTTAAGTCGGAAGGAGAACGACTTTTGGGAGTCAGCGGCTCGGCGGTTTTTTCAACGGGAAACGATTCGCCCGTCAGAGATGCCTGATTAATGAAAAGGTCCTTACAGGAAATAATCCGCAGGTCCGCAGGCACCATATCACCCGCAAAAAGGTCGATGATGTCACCGGGAACAATATCTCGTATCTTTACCTCCCTTGCCTTGCCGTTGCGAATAACCGTGGCCGTGGCCCTTACCATTTCGCTGAGCTGTTCCGCCTCTTTTCCCGCTCGATATTCCTGGATGAATGACAAAAATACGCTGATAAAGGCCATCAATATCACCAGGAGGGCGCTTATTTTCTCACCAAAGAACAGCGAGAAGCCCGCGATAATCAGAAGAACCACCACCAGCGGGTTTAAAAACTTGGTGAAAATCTGGAAAATAACCGTCCGTTTTTTCTTCTTGGCCGGCTCGTTGTACCCGTATTCCTCAAGTCGTTTTATCGCCTCTTTTTCGGACAGCCCTTTGAGAGACGTATCAAAAAATTGCAGAACGGATTCCTGCGTGCAGGTCACAAAGTCAATATCTGGCGTTTTTTTATTGTTGTTTTGCATTCAACCGGCTCTATAAAACATTCACGATTATTTTGCTCTCGCCGGACAATCTGAACCATAACCACGCAAGTGTTCCCAAAAACACGGCTCCGTCCTGAGCTTTTTATTTGCAGCTTGCCCACTCGGCAAGAATCGTTGCATTTTAAGACGAAAACCTGCGACAGGGCAACCCTTTTTCTCCGGAATAAAAAAAATAGTTCGCACTGGCTAAATCCTTAAGTGAAATCAGGTTCCTGTCCCGGCAACGCGGTAACTTGTCTTCCGTCTTCTGCAGTATGTTTGCTACGGCGAAGCGTAGCGAAGCCGGGTGCTACTTCCCTCCGAACATATCCGCCAGAACTTTTTTTATCTTGTTACCCTCATCAAGTTTGGCTCTCGCGATTATGTTATTCAGCTCCCCTTTGTCGAACCACAACCCGTCGCCTTTTGAGCACCTGTCTATCAGCAGCGTCGGCTTGTTGTGTCCCACGTCAATTTTTTCCATTTTTTTGTCGCATATTGGGCATTGCCTTGCCTTTTCACCGCTGCTCGTATCTTTGGAAAAGGAGCTGATAAGTTTCTTCGCCTTCCCGTCGTCCCCCAGAAGCATTTCAAGCTCGCCGGCGTCTAACCACACTCCTTTGCAGCCCGTGCAATAGTCAATCTCCACCTCCGCCAATTCCAGCGTTATCATCGCGTTTTTACATACCGGACAATCCATAATTATACTCCCATCAATACAGCATTATTTATTAAACAGATTACCACTTTTATTATTACTGCGAAAGCAGGAATCCGGAAATTAATCCCCTTAACTTGACATATCAAGGGTATAAGCGTATGCTCACAACTGTAGTATCGGCTAATCGAACTGTTATAAGGTGAGGAAGGATACTCCCAAACAAGTGGCTATCCTTAGGTTGCTATGGAGCGTTTGGCCGTATGAGCGTAAAATTGCCAGCACCATTTGCCCGACGTCCCCAGATAGTATTATTTCGCTTGGGTATCTACGCCTGTTTCTTTTTTTCCGGGGCCACGTCGCTTTTGTTTGAGGTTCTCTGGAGTCGTCAGTTCGTAACCGTCTTTGGCAACAGCTCTTACGCTATTAGTATTGTGCTTTGTGCGTATATGGCTGGCATTGGCCTGGGCGGGCTTCTTGGTGGTCGATTGGCGGACAGTGTTACCCGACGCACGCTTGCCTTTGCCCTTGTTCAGGCGGCTGTCGCACTCTGTGCCCTGGCAATCCCGCCTATGCTTGACTGGATGAGGTTGTTCGTCCCCACACTCCCCGCTTTGTCGCCACACTCGCTTTTGGTCAGCACGCTGGCCCGCTTCGCCTTGTCTTTCGCTATTCTCGTGGTGCCCTGCTTCCTGATGGGTACGACACTGCCTCTTCTGGTCCGGGTGGTTACCGATTCCGACAAAACCATCGGCTCTCGTATCGGCCTGTTGTATTGCGTCAACACCCTCGGCGCCGCCCTCGGCTGTCTGGCAGGGGGATTCTGGATGATAGGAACGTTCGGTCTGCGAGGGACAAACCAACTGGCCGTCGGTGTCAACTTTGTAATCGCCATTCTGGCCTTGGCCCTATCCCGGCGCGCCGATATAGCGCTCTCGGCAATCCCCACTCCGCCCCTGACCCCTCATACCGAAAGGATTGACCACAATGAAGAGCCGGAGATGTTCGCTCAGTTGCTGTTGGCCCTGGCGTTTCTCAATGGCTTTGCCGGCCTGGCGTGCGAGGTTCTCTGGATACGATATATGTCTTTTATAGTCAGCTCGACTTATGTCTTCCCAACTATCCTCTGCGTTTATCTCCTCGGTGCCGGCCTGGGCGGGTTGATATACGGCTTGCTGGCGGGGCGAACTCGCCCGCCATCAGTGTGGTGGGTTCGAAGACCGGCGCTGACGCTTGGCGTTTTAGAAATGTTGCTCGCGCTTTCGGTTCCTGCCACTTTTATAACCAGCGCACTCCTTTTCGCCGGTGGACCGCCTCCGCCGCTCGACCAGAAAGGTATGGCCCTGCTCGCCGTCTTCCTCCCCACTATCCTGATGGGTATGGCGTTCCCTCTCTTATGTGCCGTGTATGGACGACGCGTCCAGACCCTCGGTCGCCGGACCGGATTGCTCTTCGCGGTCAATACGGCTGGGACGGTCTTGGGGGCGCTTTTGCCGATATTCGTTTTTATTCCGTTCCTCGGCATACAGAAGAGTTTGTGGCTCATATCAGCGCTCTATGGTGTGATGGGGCTTGCACTATTAGCCTTCGCCAATGCGAAGGACCGTCTGGCCATGGGCACTGTCTTGCTGCCGGCAACCATCACTTATGCCGTCGTTTTATTCCTGTTGTTTGCAATGGTTCCTGCTGACCTTTGTCAGCGGGTGTTCCTCACCACGGATTTCGCCCTGGCAAAACACACCGACATCCTCTTCTACCGCGAAGGCCGAACCGGCACCGCCATCGTAACTCGTAACCGCATCAACAATTGCAGGACGGTTTACATCAACGGCGTTTCTGAAGTTCCTATCCTCTATCCGCATCTGCTCTGCTTCAAAATGATTGGCGACCTTGCCCCAATGCTCCACCCCAAACCGGATGATGTTCTTATGATATGTTTCGGCGGAGGAGTTGCCGCTGGCGCAACCTCAGTTTTGCCCGAGGTCAAATCACTCACAATAGTGGACCTGGAAAAAAGCGTTGTTAAGGCCGCCGCCCTCCTCTCACAGGAAAATAACGGCCTCCTCCAAAACCCAAAGGCCAACGTTGTTATTGACGACGGCCGAAACTTCATTATGACCTCCACCAAAAAGTGGCCAGTCATTGTCTCTGACTCCACACACCCGAAATCCGGCGACAGTTGGGTCCTCTATACTCAGGAATTTTACCAGCAGGTGCGTGACCACCTCACCGACGATGGCGTTTTCGTCGAGTGGGTCCCCATTCACGGCCTGTGCATCGACGAATTCAAAATCATTACGAGAACCTTCCAGTCCGTATTCCCTCACGCCAGCATGTGGGTTGTTCACGGCGTTGACGAGCAGGCACGCTTCGTTTCCTATGTCCTGCTCTTGGCCACGCCCGAACCCCTTAAAATTGACGTGGCTAAACTACAGGACCGCCTCAACGCTGAACCCGTCCGCCGGGACCTCCAACCCTACGGCCTGCATACACCCGTCGGCTTCCTCGATTCCTTCCTTTGCGCGGAGGACTCACTCCGGCGATGGACAGGTGATGGTCCGGTCAATACCGACGACCTCCCCTTTACGCAGTATGTGACGCGATACTCCCAGGGTCCCGCCTTTCGTAATGCCGACTTTATCGAACCGATGGAGGACATCTGGCCCTGCCTGACCAATGCTGGCTCCGAAGATTCCGCAAAACAGTTGCACGAAGCCCTTAAGCTTCGTGCCGAAGCCAATCGCTTTTCGTTGACGGGCCGACTCGACAAGGCCTATGCCGTCCTCCCAGACGATGTTCGTTACCAGCAAATGCGGCGACTTTATGAACAGGGGCCAAGTTACGTCCAGGCCCTCGTGGACATATACCGCGACAATCCAAAAGTCCTCGAATTGCTCGCGCTTCTTCGCCTCTCCGGCCCCAGCGGCCTGCAGGCCACCGCGCCTATTCATCAGCGTATTTTGAAACTCGACCCCAAAAACGTCAATTCTCTCAACTCGCTTGGCGCTATTTGCATAAACGCCAATCTTCTCCCGCAGGCGGAAAACTACCTCGCACTCGCCGTCCAGTTGGCGCCGGATTCCGTTACCGCTCGCTATAACCTCGGCCTCGTCTTTTATCGCACAGGCCGACCACAACTGGCCATCCCTCATTTGCGCTATTGTCTTGATAAAGACCCCAATGACCAGACCTCGCGTGGTATCCTCGCCAATATCGAGCAAGCAGGAAAAACCCCTCCCCCAAACGATATTCCTCGGGACTCTTTCCCCGGCCGACCCAGGAATTAATTTTTTGCAGGAACATTTGCCGGGAACCCTTCCTCAACTCAACACTCACACCCCCACGCTTTGCCCCCTCAGTTTGCTTGCCCCCTGCATCTTGCTTTCGCAAGAAAGCAGCAGGGGTGCGCAAACAAGTGGGGTGCAAAACTTACTTTCCTGTTTGCATATCCCGTGCCAAAACGGGTAATCGCGTGTTAAAAAGGTATTGCAAAAACGGCGGCGATGACTATAATGTCGTTTTCTTTGGCAAACCGAGTTCATAGTCCGAGCGGTGGCGGTTTTTTTCAGGAGAAGCTTAATGGAAGCAATAACACAGGCGCAGAGCGGAATAGATTTATTCGGCGAAGAGTTGCTGAGCATAGAGCAGATAAAAAAGTTGTCGGAACGGGTACATTCGGGCGAGGCGAGCCGATTAGCTTTCGCCGGACAGGTTGAGCAAAATATAGGCAAGACCGGAGGCAAAGGGTGTCTTGTCGCGGGTATAGGACTGTTTATCCTGGGCAGAGACGCTGAAGCGGTCGAGAAACTGCAGAAGGGAAGCGACTGCAAAGAGAAGTTTATGTGCCTGGCGTTTGCGCTTCGTCGGCTTGGCAAATACGACGAGGCGATAGAGAACCTCAATGCCGGCGCAAAACAAGGGGCCGATTCGCTTGCGGTTTCGCTGGAGAAGGCAGCGACGCATCGCATAGCCGGCAATTTCGAGTCGGCGGAAAAAGAGATGAAGGGCTGCGGTAATTTTAAGAACGTCAGCGCGGAATATCATTATCAGCTTGGCCGATTGCGTGAGGCGAAGGGGCTTTATGAGGAGGCGGTAGAAAACTACAAGGCGGCTTTAGAGCTTTCGCCGAGGCATCAGGAGGCGATGTTTCACCTGGCGTATCGATGCGACCTTTCGGGTGATGAGGATGCGGCGATTGATTATTACAAGGCGATCGCCTCATCGTCGCCGGGGTACACAAGCGCGTTGCTGAATCTGGCGGTGATTTACGAGGACAAGGGCGATTACGACAAGGCGGCGCGTTGTGTTGATAAGGTTTTGGCGTGTCATCCGAATCATAAGCGGGCGATTTTGTTCCAGAAGGACATCGAAAGCTCGAAGACAATGATTTATGACGAGGAAACGGAGAAGAAGAAGACCAGAAAGATGCAGATTATCGAGACACCGTTATCAGATTTTGAGCTTTCGGTGCGAAGCAGAAATTGTCTCAAGAAGATGAATCTGAATACGCTTGGGGACCTTTTAAGGACCACGGAGGCGGAGTTGCTTGCGTTTAAGAATTTTGGCGAGACGAGCTTGCGGGAGATAAAGGCAATTCTGGATTCGAAGAATTTACAGCTTGGGATGATGCCTGAGGACAGGCAGTTCGGGTCGGTCGAGCCGGCCCAGAGCAGCGTTGTCGATGAGCCGATCGCGGACCAGGGGTTGTCAAACAAACCGATAGTGGATTTGCAGTGGTCAGTGAGGGCGAAAAAAGCGCTGCTGAAGCTCAACCTTCGCACGGTCGGAGAGTTGACGCGGATTACGGAAGCGGAACTGCTGGGCTGCAAGAATTTTGGCGTAACGAGCTTGAACGAAGTGAAAAGGGTCCTGGCGAATCTCGGTTTATCGCTGCGGACGTTGGAATAATGATCGCGCAAAAGCGGGAGATGGTGCGTTGCGCAGACGGGAGCGGGATTAGCGTTGCGGGGCGGCGGTCTGAAAAGTATGTGGTTTCGGCAATCCGGGTGGCGTAAAGATTTTGGGGCGAGGAGAACAATCGGCAACTGTCTGCTGGCGGGAATGCTGCTGGCCGGGGCCGCGGTGTTTTTCAGTTGCCGCGAACAAATGGTCGTGCGAAGCACCCCGCAAATGAGCGTTGAGCAGCGTTTCTGGGTGCGAGTCCTGCTGGCCGATGACGCGAATCACTGCACGGTAAAGATGCGAGGGGGCTTTAGCTTATTTAACAGCGACGGGAGCGTTCTGATTCCCGAGACGATATTTGCCAATCGCGGGCAGCCGGTGGACGTGGGAGTTACGGGCGGGGAGTTTACAATCGGCGGCAGGAGATTTGCGACCTGCGAGATTACAATTTTACCCGATGAGCCGTTTACATTTGTGATGGACGGCAACGAGTTTCGCGGCAAACTGCTCCTGAAAGCCAACGTTGACGGGCTGACGTTCGACGCGATAAACATTGTGCCTCTTGAGCCGTATCTGGCTGGTGTCGTGGGTGCGGAGATGCCCGACCGCTGGGAGGCGGAGGCGTTGAAGGCGCAGGCAATAGCGGCGAGGACCTATTGCCTTTATAACAAGAAGAAATTCGGCTATATGCGCGACTGGGACGTGGCAAGAACACAGGCCAGCCAGGTCTATCTGGGGCTGAAAGGGGAGTCGGCGAGCGTATGGAGGGCGATCAACGATACGGCGGGAGAGATACTGGTCTGTGAGCAGGCGGGCCTGCCCGGCGCGGGGGCGTCTGGAGAGGAGATTTTCCCGGCGTATTACAGTTCAAGCTGCGGGGGACATACCGAGGACGCCAAGAACGTTTTCGGGGATTCGTTTGGGCCGCTCAGGGGAGTCGATTGTTCGTATTGCAGGGGAGTGGCAAGGCCGGATATATTTTTCTGGCCGATGGTCCAGTTTGATAAAGAGACGGTTGCTATTGCCTTGCAGAAAAAGTATCCGCAGCTAAAAGAGCTTGGTGATATCGCGAATATATCGGCGGTCAAACAGAGTGACTACCCGGATTTCTCTCGCATTACAATGGTTAAACTTGCCGGCACCAACGGCAGGAGCGAATTTGTTAGGGCGGAGGACCTCCGGCTAACGATTGACCCGGCTGGCAACAGAATTCGCAGCGTCGCCTGCAAAATTGCCATTATAGAAAACAAGATTGCGTTTTTGGCGGGCAGGGGTTTTGGGCACGGCGTTGGGATGTGCCAGTGCGGGGCACAGGGGATGGCAATGCAGGGCAAGACCGCCGGCGAGATTCTGCAGCATTATTATCCCGGCTCAAAGCTTGTGAGAGTTTACTAAAGATGAATGACTTTGAGGTAAAGTGCCGGGACAAGAATAGTGCAGCGAGGCGTGGTGTTTTGAAGACGGCGCACGGGGAGGTTGCGACGCCGGCGTTTATGCCCGTTGGGACGGCGGGGACGGTCAAAGGGATTACGCCTGTTCAATTGCGGGAGGTGGGGGCGGAAATAATTCTCGCGAATACATATCACCTGATGCTTCGGCCGGGCGTTGACGTGATAGAAGGTATCGGCGGGCTGCACAAATTTATGGGCTGGGATGGGCCCATATTGACCGACAGCGGGGGCTATCAGGTATTTTCGCTTAGCTCGCTGACTAAGATTGACGACGATGGCGTCGAATTTGCCAGTCATATCGACGGGGCTAAGGCGTATCTCGACGCGGAGGGTGCGACTAAGATTCAGAATCGATTGGGTTGTGATATCGCGATGTGTTTTGACCAGTGCCCGGCGTTTGGTTGCGAGCCGGCGGAACTGGAGCGGGCAGTGGACAGAACCGTTCGCTGGGCGAAACGATGCAAAGATGCACACAGTAACCCGAAGCAGATGCTTTTCGGGATAGTGCAGGGCGGGATAGATTTGGCGATGAGGCAGCGTTGCTCGGCGGACTTGGTGAAGATGAATTTTGACGGCTACGCGATGGGCGGGCTTGCCATCGGCGAGGGACATGAAAATATGATAAGGACGGTTCGCCATACCGCGTCGTTTTTGCCTGAAGATAAGCCGAGGTATTTGATGGGAGTTGGGATGCCCGCGGATATTATCGCGGCGGTTATGGCGGGCGTGGATATGTTCGACTGCGTGCTGCCTACCCGCAACGGGCGAAACGCATACGCGTTCACAATGAACGAGCCGCTGAGGATGAGAAATAACGAGCATATAACCGACGCCGGGCCTATTGAGCGGGACTGCGATTGTTACGCCTGCGGGCAATTTTCGAGGGCGGCAATCCGTCACTTCTTTAACGTAGGCGAGATGATGGGGCCGATTCTGACGACGATTCACAACCTGCGGTTTTATCAGCGCCTGATGAGCGAGATACGTCGGCGGATTAAAAAGGACGAGATGACGCAGTGGGGTAATGAGCAGCTTGGCAGGATGTCGGCGTGGAACGGCCCGGCGGAAGAAGGGTAATCTGAAATTTTTGCTAAATTAAAACTTTGCACAGGCCAAAACGTATGTTAGGTTTGTACAAAATAGGTAAAGACAACAACTATTATTTTAGAAACATACGGATATAGGGGTAAGATGGGCAGCAGTTTGAAAGATTTTATTTATCCGCCGGAGACATGGCCGGATGAGATATTGGCGCTGGAACGGCCGGTAAAAGGTTCCGCATCAGGCGGACGGGGCGGCAAGCAGGACAACCGTCAGGCGGATAATAACAAGTTCGAGCTGCCTGACGAGCTTGGAATCCTCGCGATTAGAAATGCGGTTGTTTTCCCGGGGACGGTTGCGCCGCTGGCGGTTGGCAGGGAGAAGAGTAAGGCGCTGTTGAAGGACGTTGTTCCAAATGAGACGGTGATAGGAATTTTGACACAGCGCAAGCCGGACACGGATAAGCCGGACTTCGCGGACCTTTATGAGGTTGGCACGGCGGCGATGGTGCTGAAAGTTATCAAGGCGCCGCAGGGCTCGATAAGCATTTTCGTTCACGGCATAGCCCGGTTTGAGGTAACGGCGGTGGTGGCGACCGAGCCGTATTTGAAGGCAAAGGTTCGGCTGCTGGATACTTCGGCGAGGATTACCAAGCGGTTGCGTGCACTGATGGTGAACGTCCGGCAGACGGCGAACAGGGTGATTGCGCTGAGTCCCAACGTGCCGGAAGAAGTGTCGGCATTGCTCGAGGATATAGAAGAACCAACGGCGCTGTCGGATTATCTGGCGGCGAATATCAGCTTGAAAACCGAGGAAAGGCAAAAACTCCTGGAGGAGCTTGACCCCGCCAAACGATTAGAGCGGATTTCAGTTGAGCTTGCCAATCAGCTTGACGTTCTTGAGTTGAGCCACAAGATTCAGGGGCGCGTTCGCGACTCGGTGGAGAAGAGCCAGCGAGAATATTTTCTGCAGGAGCAGTTGAAGGCGATTCAGACGGAGCTTGGCAAGGAGGACACCAGGGCCGAGGAGTTGAAGCAGCTCAGTGATAATATCAAGAAGGCGAAGATGCCCGAGCGTGTGGAGACGGAGGCGATGCGTGAGCTTGACCGGCTGAGCAAAATGATGTCCGCCTCGCCGGAGTACAGCGTGATAAGGACGTATCTGGATTTTGTGTGCGAATTGCCGTGGTCGGTGGGGACAAAGGACCGCGTAGACATAAACCAGGCACAGCGGATTCTCAATCACGACCACTACGATCTTAAAAAGGTAAAAAAACGCATCCTGGAATTTTTGGCGGTGCGAAAACTTAATCCCACGGGCAAAAGCCCGATACTTTGCTTTGTAGGCCCGCCGGGCGTGGGCAAGACCTCGCTGGGGAAATCCATCGCGGCCGCATTGGGCAGGAAGTTTATCCGCATATCGCTTGGCGGCATACGTGACGAGGCCGACATACGCGGGCACAGGCGAACGTATATCGGTGCGCTGCCGGGCAGAATCCTGCAGGAGCTTCGCAAGGCGAACTCCAAAAACCCGGTATTTATGCTGGATGAGCTTGATAAAATCGGCGCAGATTTCAGGGGCGACCCGGCAAGCGCGCTTCTTGAGGTGCTTGACCCGGAGCAGAACGCCAATTTCACGGACCATTATCTGGACCAGCCGTTCGATTTATCCACGGTGATGTTTATTGGCACGGCCAACTACACCGAGCCGATTCCGCCCGCACTTCACGACAGGATGGAAATCATCGAGTTGCCCGGCTATACCGAAACGGAGAAGCTGAACATAGCGAAGAAATACCTTGTCCCGCGGCAATTGAAGGAGCACGGGTTGGGTAAAAACCGGCTCAAACTCAAAAGTGATGCAATCGCCGCGATTATAAAAAGTTATACACGAGAGGCGGGAGTGCGCAATCTGGAGAGAAATATCGCGGCGGTATGCAGGGCGGTGGCGACTGATATCGCGAAGAACAAAAAGAAAAAGGCGACTATCGACGCGGGCAATTTGGCGAAGATACTTGGGCCGATACAATACGAATCGGAACTTGCGCTGCGAGCGGGGATACCGGGAGTGGCGACCGCGCTTGCGTTTACGCCTGTGGGTGGCGAGATACTATTCATCGAGTCGGCGTCGATGCCGGGCAAGGGCACATTGCAGCTTACCGGCCAGATAGGCGACGTGATGAAAGAAAGCGCGCAGGCGGCGTTTTCAATCGTAAAGTCAAACGCCGGTAAACTCGGTATCGAAGCAAGCAAGTTCACCAAATTTGATTACCATATACACGTCCCTGCGGGCGCGATTCCAAAAGATGGGCCAAGCGCAGGCGTAGCGATGTTTAGCTCACTTGTCAGTTTGCTTTTACATAAGCCGGTGAGGCCGGACGTGGCGATGACGGGCGAGATTACGCTGCGGGGCCTTGTGCTGCCGATAGGTGGATTGAAGGAGAAAATCTTAGCTGCCAAACAAGCCGGTATAAAGACCGTCATTTTGCCGGCTCGCAATAAAAAAGACCTGCCCGAAGTCCCAAAGGAAGCCAAAAAGGGCCTGAAATTCAAGTTCGTGAAAAACACCAACGAAGTGCTTAAAATAGCCCTCGGCGGTGATTAGGCCTCGTTGAAGCTAACCCCTTTTTTTGTCCGTTGGTTTCACTGCTGTCTGCTGGGGCGTAGGCGGGTTTTCGCTGTCCGCGCGCCTTACTTCAATCGTCGCTATGATGATAACGCCGATGATGGTGGCCAGCCCTACTATTACCAGCAAAACTATTCCCGAGTGACTGCTTATACCCATATCACACCTTTTCTTTTATTATCGCGTTTGCAATTTTAACAACATCAATCATTTTTGCAACATCGTGGACTCGGACAATTGATACGCCCGCGAAGGCACAAAGTGTGACAGCCGCGGCGGTGCCGAAGGTTCTGTCGGCCGGGTCTTCTTTCCCCGTTAATTTGCCGATAAACCGTTTCCTGCTTGGGCCGACGAGAACACGGTAGCCGGTCTTTACGAATTTATCGATATTGGCCAAGAGTTGCAGATTATGCTCAACGGTCTTGCCGAAGCCGATGCCTGGGTCGATAAAGATTCGCTGTTTCGGTATTCCGAATTTCTCGGCTCGTTTTGCTCTGTCGAGTAAAAATTTCATGACCTCCGCGACAACATCTTTATATTTCGGCTTGACCTGCATCGTTCGTGGTGTTCCCTGCATATGCATCAGAATAACAGGGGCTTTTTGTTTGGCGGCCAATTGCGCCGTTCGCTCATCTGCAAGGGCGGTGATGTCATTTATGATATTTGCCCCGGCCCCTAACGCGGCTTTTGCGACTTCGTAATTTGTTGTATCGATGCTTATACAGGTCTTTGTTTTTTTCGCGAGTTTCGCTATTACGGGTATTGCTCTGCGAACCTGTTCATCGGCGGTAACGGCCTGTGCGCCGGGTCTTGTGGATTCGGGACCGACGTCGATTATCGCCGCTCCATCGGCAGCCATTTTAATGCCCTGTTCGATGGCCTTATCACGGTCGATAAATTGCCCGCCATCGCTGAACGAATCGGGCGTAACATTAAGAACGCCCATAAGAAGGCAACCGCCGGAAAAGTCCAGTTTGCCCGTCGGCCATTTGAGAATATTTTTGATATTGCCCGCCATTTATTTTATTTGAAACCCTATTCCTCTTAACTTAGCTTTCAAGCTGTTTTCTGAGGTCATTATGATTTTGGTATTTTGAAATTCCCTGCGCACAGGGTAATTTTTACGGAGGTCGTCGAAGAATTTGCCTCTTTTTTCCTGCTCGACCATAGCGATTTCACGGGTATTGAAGTCGTCGCGGTTGATTGCATAAACCTGCCGGACGATTTCGTGTAGAAATTTCTGGTGGTCGGGGCTGGTTTTATTAATTGTTATTTGCGGCACAGTCGGCGGCGGGAGAAAGTCCTCGATTTTGTATTTTGGTTTTAAGCCAAAGTGTTCGCAGGCGGCGTTGTAAATCATAATCATTCCCGCGATTTTGCCGTCGAGAGAATAGCCGGCGATATGGGGCGTGGAAATATCAACAAACCGAAGTAGCTCGCAATCGATATTCGGCTCGTTTTCCCAGACGTCGAGGATAACGGCTGAAAGTTTCTTTGAACGTATGGCGTTCTTCAAAGCGGCAGTATCGTGAACAGCTCCTCGGCAGGTATTTATGAAGACGCAACCAGGTTTCAAGGACGCGAAAAATTTATCATCAGCCAAATGGTATGTTTTATCCTGTCCTTCACGAGTCAAAGGCGTATGCAGCGTGATAAAATCGCAATCAAAAAGCTCATTAAGGGGCCTGTATTTTGAATCGCTGGTCTGGCGGAATAATGGCGGGTCGTTGAGTTTGACAATCATACCTAATGCCGCGCATTTTTTTGCTACCTTGCTGCCAACGTTGCCGACGCCGCCGACGCCGATTGATTTGCCTTCGATGGTTATTTTGTGTTTTTGAGCGACAGATAGTAGCGCGGCGACAATATAATCGGCGACAGAATTGGCGTTTGAGCCGGGCGCCGAGGCGAAGCCTATCCCTCGTTTGTTCAGGTAATCGACATCGACGTGCTCGAAACCGATTGTCGCGGTGGCGATGAATTTGACTTTGCTGTTTGCGAGTAATTTTTCATTTACCGGCGTTATACTGCGGACGAGCAGAATGTCCGCGTCGGTTATCGTCTCAGGCGTTATTTTCCTGCCGGATAGCGTTTGAACATCGCCTATTGAGGCGAAACAGTCTTTGACGAACGGTATGTTTTCATCCGCGATAATTTTCATTTTTTATTCCCATCGCCCAGCGATTTTGGCGCTGCAGTCGGAGCAAGTTGAATTCTTAATTTTGTTCGAGGCGACATTATAGCCGATGCGCTCGATGAGCGTGTGACCACATTTGTAACAAAATGTATTTTCCTGTTTTGAGCCGGGGACGTTGCCGAGATAAACGTAGTGTAAGCCCGCCTGTTTGCCGATTTCATAAGCCCGCTGGAGCGATTTTGGCGGGGTTGGCTGTGAATGGGTATATTTATATTGTGGGTAGAATCGGCTGATGTGCCAGGGGAAGTCGGGGCCGGCTTTGGTGACAAGGAAATCGGCAAGCCGTTTTAGTTCCTCATCGGAATCGTTTTCGTCGGGTAACAGTAGCGTAGTTGTCTCAAGCCAGATATTTGTATTTTTTGCGATATACTCGATTGTGTCGAGGACTGGTTGCAATTTTGCCTTACACAATCGACGGTAGTAATCCTCACTGAATGCCTTGAGGTCAACGTTTATCGCGTCGAGCCAGTCGGCGGCGAAGTCAATCGCTTCTCTGGTCTGGTAGCCGTTGCTGACAAAGATGTTTTTCAGGCCGTTTTGCTTTGCCAGTTTGCCGCAATCCGAGGCCAGTTCCATAAAGATGGTTGGTTCCGTATAGGTATAGGCGATACTTTTGCAGCCGGATTGAATGGCGGCGTTTACGATTTGTTCCGGGCTTATGGCCTCGCCTTCAAATTCGCCGGTCTCGACGATAGCCTGGCTTATCTGCCAGTTCTGGCAGAATTCGCAGCGGAAGTTGCAGCCCATCGTCGCGATTGAAAAACTTTTACTTCCCGGCTGGAAATGAAACAGGGGCTTTTTCTCTATCGGGTCGGGATTGGCAGAGACGACCTTGTCGTAATTTAGCGAATACAGAACGCCCGCGATATTCCTGCGAACGGCGCATATACCGGTTTTGCCCTCGGGTATCAGGCATCGATGGGCGCACAGAAAGCACTGCGTCTTTTTGTCTTGTGCCTGCTCCCAGAGCACGGCTTGTTTAAGATGTTGCTCCACTGTCATCGGCTTCACCTGCAATAGAATCTTCCGGTTTCGCCGATTAAGTATATAGAATCAGACAGGCCAAATCAAATACCGTTGGTCATCGCAAGACCGGCTACGCTCTGCCGATGCGTTTCAGATAGGCTTTTGATTTTTTAAGTCCCATCCTGGACGCTTTCTTTTTGACGGCGTCGGTCTTGCGTCCCATCTTTTTGGCGATTTTGGACGTGGCGGTTACGGGAAACAACTTTTTGAGCAGGTTGAGGTCCCGTTTGCTCCACTGTCCTCTCGAAATCCTTTTTGCTTTCTTTTTCTTTGCCATTTGTGTCCCCCTTCAAAAAAGGTTTACGGCAAAACCCATCCCTTATAACAGTGACACCATTAAGGGACAATTTATACTTCTGATTTGACGGTGTCAAGTGTTTTTGGAGATAATCGGAATATAAAATTACAGCACGGCGGCACAAGACGAAAAGCGGCTGGTACTTTACAGGAGGACGGTTTGAGGTATACTTGAGGTGGTTATGGCAAACTCAAAGGAAAATACGGTTGGTATAGTTAAAACGCAGATAATACGGGTTGTCGAGGAGAATAACCTGCTGGAGCTTGCGTGCGGCAAGACACTTGGGCCGATTGACGTGGCATACGAGACATACGGCAAGCCGGACGCAACGGGGGACAATGTTGTCCTGATTTGCCATGCGCTTAGCGGCAACGCCCACGTGGCGGGATTAAACAATCCGAACGACCGCAAACCCGGCTGGTGGGACACTATGGTCGGGCCCGGAAAGGGAATAGACACCAATAAATATTTTGTGATTTGCTCGAATTTTTTGGGCGGCTGTTCCGGCACGACGGGGCCTTCTTCGATTAACCCCAGGACCGGCAAACCATACGGCCTTGATTTCCCGATTATCACCATAGCCGATATGGTGAAGGTTCAGAAGCTGCTGATGGATAAACTCGGCGTAAAAAAATTATTGGCGGTGATTGGCGGCTCGATAGGCGGAATGCAGGTTTTGCAGTGGTCAATTCAGTATCCGGATTTTGTCCGGTCGGCATTGCCGATAGCGACGGCCAGCCATTTGAGCGCTCAATCGATAGCGTTCGATGCGGTGGGGCGAAGTGCGATATTGGCTGACTCCGGTTTTGCGGATGGGCAGTATCATGACAAGGGGCAGCCCGCGAGAGGGCTTGGCATCGCGCGGATGATAGGGCATATTACATACCTGTCCGAAGAAAGTATGCGTGACAAATTCGGCAGAAAATTGCGTACCGCCGACGATTACAAATACGATTTCGCCTCGGAGTTTGCTGTTGAGACGTATCTTGATTATCAGGGGCAGAGTTTCGTCGAGCGGTTTGACGCCAACAGTTATCTTTATATTACCAAGGCGGGGGATTATTTTGACCTGGCCAAGGACTACGGCTCGCTTGAAAAGGCGTTCGCTGATGTTAAGAGTCGATTTCTGGTCGTGAGCTTGTCCAGCGACTGGCTTTTTACGCCTGCGCAGTCGAAGGCGATAGCCGAAGCGATTGCTTCCAACCGCAAGGATGTGAGCTACTGCGACATTGTGTCACCATACGGGCACGACGCGTTTTTACTGGAGATTGACACGCTTGGACAATTTATCTGTTGTTTTTTGAAAGCGACGTATGATCCGCAGAACCGCAAACCCTGCTCCTGCATTGCCCAGCGGGGACGAGGGCTGGATGTTTTTGACCAGCCGCAAAGAGCGCGAGTCGATTACGACCTGATAGAATCGCTTATCGAGCCGGGAACCGCCGTGCTTGACGTTGGCTGCGGCAGCGGCGAGTTGCTCGCCAATCTTATACGAGACAAAAAAATAAAAGGCGAGGGTATCGAGCTTGGCCAGGAATCTGTGCTGGATTGTGTCTGCCGGGGGTTGCCGGTTATTCAGCAGGATGTTGAGCAGGGGCTTGACTACTACGGCGACAAGAGCTTCGATTACGTGATACTGTCGCAAACGGTGCAGACACTGAAGAATCCGGAGAAGGCGCTTCTCGAAATGTTGCGGGTCGGCAAAAAGGTGATTGTCAGCTTCCCGAATTTTGCGCACTGGCGATGCAGATTGCAGATGGCGATTCTGGGCAAGGCGCCCGTGACCAGCCACTTGCCTTTCGAATGGCATAATTCGCCGAATGTTCATTTCTTTACGCTGAAGGATTTTGACAGGTTCTGCGCAAAGCTTGGCGTGCGGGTTGAAAAGAAGATAGGGTTGAGTGAAACGCGAGTCAGCCCCGTTAAGTTTGCGCCGAATTTTTTCGCCGAACAGGCGGTTTATGTAACGAGCAGGGATTAGTTTGCAAATACAGAGCTGTATTTCGGAGAGATACAATGGCACAGATAGAGCGAGTGGGCGTGTCGCTTGAGAAAGAGCTGCTCGGCGCGTTTGACAAGCTGATTGCCGGAAAAGGTTACCAGAGCCGGTCGGAGGCGATACGCGATTTGATAAGGCAGCAGTTGAGCAGCGACCGGATAAGTAACGAGAAAGCCGAAGCGGTTGCCGCGGTTGTCCTGGTGTATGACCACCACGCCACCGCGATTATGGAGCGGCTGACCGAACTTCAACATTCGCATTTTCTTAAAACCATTTCTTCTCTTCATATTCATCTGGACCACCACGACTGTCTCGAGGTGATAGTTTTGCGGGGCAAAGTCGGCGAGATAAATAGGATGGGCGATAAACTCGTAAGTATAAAAGGCGTCAAGCTCGGACGAATCAATCTTTTGGCAAACAAGGGGCTTTGAACCAACCCGGCAGGACATGCTTTAAGCTTGACAACAGCAGGCCAAATCGGTTTTAATATGATTTTGCGGGGCGATTAGCTCAGTTGGTCAGAGCGCACGGATCACACCCGTGAGGTCACAGGTTCGAGCCCTGTATCGCCCATTTCAATAACCATTTTTGTTACAAGAAGTTGCATCATTTCTTTTCAGTTGTAAATTTAATTGCTGAATTAACCTGATTTTCTTTCACGCAGAATTCACGCAAAATAATAAAAATTTTTTAATTTAGTTTTTTTGGTCTTCTAAAAATATGACAAGTTTTGCTTGGCAAATGAGACAAATTTACCCTTAAATTAACAGACAGTTTCGACTCACCCGTTATCCTTGAATAGCTGCAGCAGTACATTAATGTCTGAAACACCGATGCTACCGATATGCCCAAACAAGCGTACGGCACCCATCAAGAAAGGTCTGCTCGTATGTAATTTTTTGTAGGAATGACCTGATAATGCTTAGTTTTCAGGTCGTTTGAATCAGTTGTGTTGAACTATCTTGCCCATCCTATCTGAATCCCTTTACCTGTGCCACTTCTGCTGACGATAAACAGAGCACGGTGCACGCCCTTGGCTGTAGAGTCTCTCAAAAGCCTTTCAATTGATAAACCGGCGAATTTCGCACCTCTTCATGTTCGGTATCCAGCTTCATTCAGTTTATAAATAAGGAGACAAGGAAATGGGGGCGTAGGGATGTGAGGAATACCGAACACGGTTTTTTCCTTACTTTCTTTGAATCTTTACCTCTTTACTTCTTTGTATTATACTTACCATTATGGAAAATTCAGTATCTGACATCGCAAAGCATATAATTTCAATAGAACAGACACCTCTCGCGAGGATTTAGAATAACTGTCTAATAGCAATTATGAAATCCCGTCCGAAAAGAAGTTTACTGCAAAGCTATAAAATTCTGCTTGCCACTCGATGGCGAAAACTTATAGCGATATTTATTGTTTACCTGATAAAGGCCTCGCCGGCGTGGCTGTTGCCAATAATTACCGCTTTTATGATAGACCTTGCGGCCGGAAATGATCCTAAAAGAGTAAGTAAGCTTCTATTTTATTTTATTTTCATTGTTTTGCTCACCCTTCAGAATATTCCCACTCATATTCTTTATTCGAGAATGCTAAGCTCCGTTATGAGGGGTATAAGTCTTCAGTTGAGAACTGACCTCTGCAGGCAGCTTCAGAGACTGTCTCTGCTCTACCATAACAAATCAAACATCGGCAAACTTCATACCAAAGTGATAAGAGATATTGAAATTGTCGAGCAAACGCCTCGTTTAATTGCCGAGCAGATATTTGGCTTTCTCTGCCAGGTTACGATTGCCGTTATTGCTATAGCTGTTCGCAAACCCATTGCGTTATTGTTTTTCATTGTTGTCGTTCCCATCGCGGTAATAATCAGAAACATTTTTTCGGGGAAAATCAGTAAAAGCGCCAAGAGCTATCGTTACGCCATCGAGGTGATGAGTTCATCTATGAACGATATGTTGAATATGATTCCAATTACACGCGCTCATGGCCTGGAGGAATTTGAGGTAAGCCAGATAGATTCAAAAATTTCAGCCGTTTTTCGAAGAGGTTTACATTTCGATACGCTCAGCGCAGTCTTCGGCTCATCGGCCTGGGTATCAATGTCAGTAATTCATATAATATTTATCGCAGGCTCCGTATACGCCTGTATGAAGGGATACATCAGCGTCGGCGATATTGTGCTTTTTAATTCGATGTTCCTTGTGCTGACAGGGCAGACGCTTGTGGTCATAGGGACGCTGCCGCAGCTTAGCCAGGCGGGAGAATCAATAGATTCGATTTACGAAGTGCTCGAATCGCCCGACCTCGAAGTGAACAGCGGCAAAAAGCCGTTTGACAAAATCAGCGGCAAAATTGAATTTGTAAATGTCAATTATCAATATCCCAGCACCAACAGGCACGCGTTGAAAGATTTTACTCTTACAGTCGAGCCGGGTCAGTCGGTTGCGTTCGTTGGTCCCAGCGGCTCCGGTAAATCCACAGTCCTTTCTCTTGCGCTGGGTTTTATCAGGCCCAACAGCGGCAAACTGCTCATCGACGGCAGAGATATTATGGAGATGGACCTGAGGACATATCGCAAATTTGTAGGGGTCGTAACACAGGAGACCATTTTCTTTTCCGCCAGCATTTATGAAAATGTTTCTTATGGCGATAAAGATACCAGTCCTCAGGAAGTAATAGACGCCCTTAAAGCGGCAGATGCGTGGGATTTCGTCGAAACTTTGCCCGACGGGATTTATACGAATATAGGCGCAAACGGCCTGAAACTTTCAGGCGGCCAAATGCAGCGGCTGGCGATTGCCAGGGTAATCATCAGAGACCCAAAAGTTATCATTCTCGATGAAGCCACCAGTTCGCTCGATATCGAATCGGAAGAAAGAGTCAGAATCGCCCTTGACAGGATTATGAAAAACCGAACAACTTTCGTTGTTGCGCACAGAGCTTCGGCAATAAAAAATGTCGACCGGATTGTCATTCTCAAAAACGGCCGCATAACTGAACAAGGAAGTCCCTCGGAATTGCTTCAAAAAGACAATTTCTATTCGAGAATTGTCCGTTGAGGCCCCCAGTTGAGATAAATACGGATAATAGTATACGATGTCCCAAACCGGTTTTTATCTTGACAATGCCCAAAGCAATGAATATAGGTATGCTGATTTTCTTTCCGGAAAAGGTTAATTCCGGAAGTGTATATTATGCGAAAACCATTGTTTATTCGAGGATTAGAGCTGCACTAACGCCGCTCTATTTTGTTTAATGCCAAGATTTGGCTGAAGACTTGTTTTATCAAGTCCGCCCTCTTGCGAAGTGGTCAGGTGCTTCTTGGGATAGCGATAATCCCGTTAGAAATCCGTTTCTAAACGGGAGAAGCGGGACTAACTGATTGGGTTGAATATTAGGATTTAAGCAACAAAAAACAAGGAATCACTTAAAGGACTTATTTTGTCTAGTCTTGATAATCGCCTAAATAGATGGCCTTCGTTGTGTGTTTTATTGTATTAATTTGATTAAATAATAAGAAGAAGAAATGGCAAATGTAATCTTAAAAGGTCTTACTAAAAAATTTAAAGATGCGACTGTGGTAGATGATTTAAATATAGAGATAAAAGATAAGGAGTTTGCAGTCTTAGTCGGTCCATCTGGATGTGGAAAGACTACTACCTTAAGAATGATCGCTGGTTTAGAGGAAGCAAGTTCAGGCCATATATATATTGGAGATAAGTTGGTAAACGACGTGCAGCCTAAAGATAGAGATATTGCTATGGTCTTCCAGAACTATGCTCTTTATCCGCATATGGATGTTTATAACAATATGGCTATCGGGTTAAAATTGCGAAAGTTTCCAAAAGAAGAGATTGACCAGAGAGTGCAGGAAACAGCAAGGGTTTTAGGAATAGAAAACTTATTAAAAAGAAAACCCAGAGAACTCTCCGGCGGACAAAGACAACGAGTGGCGGTAGGAAGAGCCATTGTAAAAAAACCAAAAGTATTTTTATTTGATGAACCTCTTTCTAATTTAGATGCAAAATTAAGAGTAACCATGAGGGCGGAAATCAGTAAACTGCATCGCAGATTAGAAGCTACTATAATTTATGTGACCCATGATCAGGTCGAAGCAATGACCATGGCAGACAGAATATTTATAATGAATGATGGCCGTCTGCAGCAGTCGGGCCCGCCTTTGGAGGTTTATAAAAAACCGAATAACAAATTTGTGGCTGGTTTTATCGGTTCTCCAGCGACGAATTTTATAGATTCTGTAATTACCAAAGAAAATGGTGCGTACTTTATCAATGCCGAAGGCATAAAATTGAAAGTGCCGGAGAATTTCATTTCCAAAATAACTGATTACATTGGAAAAGAAATTGTTTTCGGGGTCAGGCCCGAAGATATTCATGATAAGAATTTTTTTTCAAACGCCATATCTTGTAATTCTATAAAAACAAAAATCGATGTAATAGAACCATTGGGATCAGAGATTTTTATTTATCTTACCTGCGGGAAAAATTCTTTTGTTGGAAGGATGGATTCTCGCACACAAGCAGAAGTTGACCAAAATATAGAAATCGCAATAGATATGGAAAAGACCCATATTTTTGACCCCAAAACTTTATCAGCTATAGTTTAGAGTGAGCTAAGTTTTATGAAACCGAATTAGTTTGAAAACAAATTAAATACAAGGATGAAAGATGAAACGTGTTTTATTATTTGTAACAATTTCCATTTTGCTGGTTGTTGTAATATTTGCTGTTTCGCGAAAGGGAAAAACCACAACGCAGCAGAAAAAAACGGCAGCTCCGTTTGTAATAACTGAGGCGCTGCTGGCAGAAAGCAAAACATTGCCAAAGGTTCTTAATATGCCGGCCCAAATCGCCGATGGCCGTCCGGTTGAAATCACTGTAGTTGGTATCCCGCCTGATTCTCAGCCTGCCATATTGACTGCATGGAATGAGCAAACGGAACGTTTCGAGAAGCTCTATCCGAATGTTAAAATTCGCGGGTCGGACTATGCTTATGCCCCGGATTCGTTTGCTGCTTTAGTTACTGGTAAACAAGTACCCACACTTTTTCAGGTCTATCTGACCGACCCCGGCAAGATGATAGACCAAGGAATATGTGCCGATATGTCCAGTATCTTCGAAGCTCAAAAACTTGATAAAGTATATAACTCCCGGCTTTTATCTATGATCTCGAAAAATGGAAGAGTCTATGGTATCCCAATGAAGGTTTACACCATAGGCTTGGCCTATAATATAAAGCTGCTCAAAGATGCCGGTTTTGATGCACCGCCGACGACCTGGGACGAACTTGTGACAATAGCTAAGAAGACCACTAATCGCGACGCTGGAATAGCAGGCTTCTCGTTCATCACAGATGGTGCAAACGCTGGAGGCTGGCATATGACAGTCATAGCTTATGATTTTGGTTTCAAGGATACAGATATTATAGCGCAGCAGCCCGATGGAAAATACAAAGCCTGCTTCAATAATGCCGCTATGCTTTCCGCGATGAATTTTGTTAAAGATTTGAGGTGGAAGCATGATGTGCTGCCACGTGAGAACCTTGGCTGGGAAACCAACGGTCAGGCATTTGCCACCGGCCGAGTTGCCATGGCTATAATGGCCGGCGACCAATTCATAACTATTCGCCAGAATTATCCTGACCTGGATATGGGTAATATTGGCTTTGCGCCGCTGCCGGTCGGGCCTGATGGTATGAGCCGGACTTTAGGCGGCGGTGACATTGCTATGGTCAGTTCTACCGCTACCGCTGACCAGGTTGAGGCTGCCGCTTACTATAGGTTATGGACTTATTTCGATCCAAATGAAACTGTGATTCACTTTCAAATTGGAAAACAGGATCCAACCACTGTGGTCGGTGCGCCATTATATCCGCTTTATACAGGCGTATTTCAAGAGGCCGGTTCAGCCCTTGAACGACGATATGCAAACCTGCCGGTTGATAACTATAAGCTGTATATGGATGGCATCGTTTCTGATAAAGTCATTATGATGCCTGAACCGGTGATTGCGGGACAGGAATATTATCTGGCAATGGGCCAGGCTGTCGGCAAAATTGTTGCCGATAAGAACGTTGACCCTGCTGCCGTTCTGGCGAAAGCTGCCCAGACTTATCAGTCGAACGTTTTGGATTTAATGAAATAAGAAAAGAATCCAAAGATATGACAGAAAGTATAGCTTCTATCAACGTCGAGACAAAATCGCGTTTTCGAATTAACTGGAAAGCTCAGTGGCTGGCTTATCTTTTTCTTTTGCCCGCTTTGTTTCTCTTTGCGCTAATATGCTGGTATCCGATACTGCAAACAATTGTATACAGTTTTCAAGAAGTTAATCTTAGGGGACTTCAAGGTTGGGTTGGATTCGATAATTATAGACGAATGTTCGGCAATCCGATCTTTTACACAGTTTGGCGAAACACTCTTGGCTATGTTTTGCTTAGTATCGCAATGGGCTCGGCTGTTCCGATTATTTTGGCGCTTATGATTAATGAGATGCGCCGGCTTTCTGCTTTTTTCCAGACATTGGTTTATCTGCCGGTTTTAATACCGGTTGTAGTCGGCCTTATAGTTTGGCGGCAAATCTATGCACCCGAGGGAGGAATCTTAAACGGGCTGCTTCATTTTGTTGGTATCCCTCCGCAACTATGGCTGCAGAATCCAGCCCTTGCCAAACCTGCGCTTGTTGTAATTATGACCTGGCTTGGGGCAGGGGGTACTGTGCTGATTTACTTGTCGGGCTTGAGAGAAATTCCTTTAGAACTATACGAAGCTGCTGAGCTTGATAGTTTCTCAGTCCTTAATCGCATTTGGTACATTACTCTTCCTCATATTAGCGCCCGGATAAAAATTATGCTGGTGCTGCAGATTATTTTTGTGGCGCAGGTATTTACTGAACCTTTTATTTTGACCGCCGGTGGGCCTGCTAACAGCACGAGGTCACCAGTTTTGGAGATTTACGATACAGCCTTTAATCAAAATAATTTCGGGTTAGCATCCGCATGGAGTGTCTCAATGCTGGTGGTTCTGTCTGTATTCTCAATCCTCTATGTGTTTCTTCAAAAGAAACATCCTGGCGAGGCTTAACGGTATATGGACTATTCTTCATTGATATTTTATTTGTTTGAATACTAATTTTGAAAGAAAAATTTCATGGCTATTCCTAATCGTGGTGTTATGTCAAATACGGAGTGGCGTTCTCCGGTTGGGCGATTCATAGGTATTATATATTTCGTCGTATTGGTGATAGCCGCAATATTTGTTCTTTTCCCATTTCTATTTTCATTTACTGCCGGATTTAAAACGAGCCTTGAAGTTTATAAGCCGGGATTTCATTTATTACCTGAACAATGGAACTGGAAGAATTATGTAGATGCCTGGCAGCGTTTCAAAATGGTCAGGATGTTCATTAACACAGCTATTGCAGCAGGCGGCGGTGTGCTGGTGCAAATAGTGGTCTCGGCAATGGCAGCCTATAGCCTTGCCAGGTTAAGGCCGATGGGCAAGAACGTTATCCGGGCCATAATACTGATAACCATGGCGGTTCCCGGGATTGCCTACCTTGTGCCGCGTTATATTATTATGACAAACCTTCCGGTTATTCACATAAGTTTGGTGAATAGCTTCTGGGGTCTCTGGATTCCATACGCATGCAGTTCTTTTATGATTTTGGTACTAACCAATGCCTTTGAGCAAATTCCCAAAGCATATTTTGAAATAGCTCAAGTAGATGGCGCTTCCGATGTACGTATGTTCTTTATGATTGCTCTGCCGCTTACCGGTTCGCTAATTCTTGTGCTTGGGCTCCTGGCGTTTATCGGATTGTGGGGAGATTTCCTGTGGCCATATCTAATTCTGCGTGATTCCGAGCTTCAAACTGTTTCGGTACGATTATACACTCTGACAAGAACTTTCCCGATTAATCTTTATCTGGCTGGTTCATTCATCGCTATGCTTCCTCCAACGATTGCTGCGTTCTTCTTATCGCAGAAAATAAAAGGGGGTCTGACAATTTGATAGATAAGTTGGATAAAATAATCACTTTGGAAAATGATGATATCAAACTTGAATTGACGCAGAATGGGCAAATCAGCAGTCTTTTCAATAAGACGACCGGTACAGAATTTCTGCATACGGATAAACCGACAGGGTGGAAAGTTATTACTTCACTGGGCGAATGGCGGGGGCACCAAATATTTGATTCCATGAATGTTGGTCGCGTGCACTTGATGGGCAATCAGGCGGAAATCCAGTTCGACGGGTTGATTGGGGAAGAGCAGGCCCGCCTCGACATTGTTCTGACGCTTATATACAGGTTAAAAGGCGATGAAATAGAGTTGCAGGCCCAAATTGGAAATCGTTCGAAAGAAACAGTCAAAGAAATCTGGTTTCCGTTTGTCTCCGGATTAAAAAAAATCGCTCCACAATTAATGGACCATTTGACATTGCCGATGACTATCGGGGCGATCTTGGATGAGCCGGTCAAGAATCTGCCATATGGCCGGTTTGTAATGCGGGCCGGCGGGAAATTTTTCGCACATGAGTCCTGGTCACATTACCCGCTGCCTTATCCTGGGGTAGCTTCCATGGCATGGATGGATTTTTTCAACCAAGCCGAGGGATTGTATTTAGGGGTCCATGATGTGCATTGTCCCACCACCAGTCTGTTGGCTCGCGGACGGACAGATTTGGGGGATTTTCAATTGGGTTTCGCACGATACCCATTTGTCTTGCCCGGCGAACAGTGGGAATCTGCCATATACATACTTAAGCTTCACACTGGCGACTGGCATGCCGGGGCACTCTGCTATCGGGAGTTTACGGCTTCGCACGGACATAATGTAGTTGCTCCGGAATGGATTCGGGAGATGCCGGGTGTCCAAGGCGCTTTTCATATCCAACAGAACAAGCATATTATGCATCCTTATGAAAGCCTGTTGGATATATTCCGAGCCATCCAGCAGCGCGGCCTGAATTTGCCCCTGTTTGTATTTGCTTGGTTTAAAAACGGCCACGATTCAGATTATCCGGAATATGAGCCAGACCCGCGCCTAGGAGGCAAGGCGGCTTTGAAGAAGGTGATTGAAACGATCAGGGCTGAAGGCGGCCGTGTAATTCTATACACACAGGGACGATTGATTGATAAAAAGACAGACTTTTACAAACGGATTGGTTCGCAGATTTGCCTAAAAAATGAAGACGGCGTGGAGTATGTGGACGAGTATTCCTTTAATGAAAACGGAACCATTTATCCGGGAAAGATCTTTGCACTGGCTTGCCCCTCCACTGAGCAATGGTACGAGACCTTACGGCAGCATATTGATATGGTGATGGATCTGGGCGCCTCTGGAATCCTGTTTGACCAGATTGCCGGCGATCCGCCCTTCTTGTGCTTTGATCAGAGCCATCCTCATCGCAAGCCCGACATGGCCTTCGACGGTAAGGTACAGCTTCTTAAGCGATTGCAGGCTTATGCTGCTGCCCGTGACCCGGAGTTTGTGATAATGAGTGAGCTGGCGTGCGATGCCTATCTTTCATGCGTAGACTTGAGCCATGGTTACGCCACCCATCCGGAACCAAGCCCCGCGAGCCTGCGGAATTACCCAGAGCTGTACAAATACACTTTCCCGGAGCACCGCATCACCAGCCGAGATGCAGGTACCATCTATGCACTAAACTATGTTTTTGCAGCCGGGCTTATGTTGGAGAGCTTCCATTGGCTGAAGCCGCCTGAGCGAGATTATCTTGAAAGACTGATGAAACTCAGGGTAAAGCTGGGCCGGTTTTTCGCTGAAGGTACATTCATAGATACCGATGGATTTCACCTCCGGCCAGAAGGGCTGGTGGCAAAGGCATTTCTGGCGAATAAAGGCCCAGAGAAAGCCATCGTGATTTTCAATCCGCTCAAGCACACCCGCCGGGCAGTGGTGGAGGTTGACAGACAGTCGGAGGCCTGGGAGTTGATAAGTGTACAGACGGAGGAGACGGCGCTTTTAAAAACCTCGTTAGGTAAGCCTTTGGAATTTGAGATCCAGCCGGATGAATTAAAGGTTTTGATAGTTAAATAGGAAAGGACAATTTTTTAACAAGTGAAAAAACAAAATGAAATTTAAAAATATTAAAGCTATTATTTTTGATCTGGATGGAGTGCTTACCAATACTTCTGAATATCATTATAAAGCATGGAAGATGCTTGCTGATGAGCTTGATATGCATTTTGACAGAAATATAAATGAAAAATTAAGAGGAATCCCGCGAAAAGAATCTCTTGAAATAATGCTTGGCGATAGGGTTTTTTCGGAAAAAGAAAAGCAAAGATTGATGGAAGTTAAAAATAACTACTACGTCGAGTTTTTAACGCAAATGACTCCGAAGGATATTTTACCCGGAGCATTGGAACTTCTACAGGAACTCCGTGAGGCAGGTATCAAAATAGGCATAGGCTCATCCAGCAAGAATGCAAAGACAGTAATTACTAAACTAAAACTGGAAAGCTTTATTGACACGATCTCCGATGGCAATAGCGTAGATAATCATAAACCGGCCCCGGATTTATTTCTTCATTGCGCAGCTAACCTGGATACAGCTCCGAAAAATGCTATCGTAGTTGAAGACGCCGAGTCCGGAGTTGAAGCAGCGTTAAATGGAGGATTTTGGGTTATTGGATTAGGACCTGTCGGCAGGGTAGGAAAAGCTCATATCGTATTTCCAAGCTTTGAAAATATTCATCTTAGAGATTTTATAAATGTTTGACGCGTAAGCATTAATATGAAATTTATCTTAATAATTTTAATTGCAGCTGTATTATTAACATTTGGAACATTTGATTGTCAGGCTGTGGAATCAGCAGCAAATTCCTTAATTAAAAATGGAAACTTTGCTCAAAATATGGATTATTGGTCTTTTGCGGCCAATGTAGCCAATGCTGGCGGTTCGGCAGTTGCAAATGTACAGAGAGGCGCCTTAAGAATTGATATTAATAATCCCGGAAACGAAACATTTGCAATACAATTGATACAATCGCCAATTAACATAACGAACGGCTTAAGGTACAAAGTAAGTTTTGATGCGAAAGCATCGGCAGTTTGCGCAATAGAAGTAAAAGTTGGAGGTCTTGAAAACAGAGGTTGGGCGGACTATACAAATGGTGAAAGTATAGGAGGTACTATTGTTTATCTTGCTCCAAAAATTGAAAATCATAGTTTTGAGTTTGGCATGGAAGAAATGACAGACCCGAACGCAAGACTTGAGTTTCAGCTTGGAAAAATATCGGTTTCATCAATATGGCTTGAAAATGTCAAAATCGAAGTAATCGGTAAAAACACAATAAAATTTGTTGACCCGACTGTCTGGGCTGCAAATCCGAACAAAATAGAAATCCCGCAAATTAAAAACAGGGGAGCTAAACTGCCTTTTGTTCAATATGAAGCAGAGGATGCGGCACTAAAAGGGAGGATTCTTGGACCGACTCGAAAGTTCAGAGAAATTCCGAATGAAGCGTCCGGCAAAATGGCGGTCAATCTTGATTCAACAGGTGATTATATTGAGTTTACGCTGAAGGAAAAAACTAATTCATTGGTAATAAGGTATTGTATACCCGATTCCAATGACGGAAAAGGTCTCACATATCCGCTTAGCCTGTATGTTAATGGAACATATAAGCGTGATATAATTCTTACATCTGAATATGCGTGGGTCTATGGCCGTTATCCATGGTCAAATAATCCTGAACTTAAGGAACCAAGATATTTCTTTGACGAGGTAAGCATACTATTGCCGGAAATACCGGCAGGGTCAAAATTAAAACTACAGCGCGATTCAAAGGAAAAGATAGATTTCTGTATAATTGATTTGATTGATACGGAAGTTGTCGGAACTCCTTTAACAATGCCTGAAAACTTTCTTTCAATAACCGATTTTGGTGCCGTACCGAATGATGGCAAGGATGATAGTGATGCTTTCAATGCATGCCTGAAAGCCGCAATTGAACAGAAAAAAGGTGTATGGATGCCGGCAGGTGTTTTTAATTTTTCCTCAGGAGAAAGGCATATAGGAGATGTAATCATCAAAGGCGCTGGAATGTGGCATACCGTAATGAAGGTAGAGGGAAATACATTCTGGGGAAATGGCAACAGTTTTGAAATGCACGACTTTGCGATTTATGGAAATACAAAATTCAGAATTGATACGATTTCCGAAGATGGCTTCAGAGGCAGCGCCGGCCGGGGTTCTTTGATAGAAAATATATGGTTCAATCATCTTAAAGTTGGGGTGTGGAGTGAAAATAATACCGATGGGTTGATTATAAGAAATTGCAGATTCAGAAATCTGATGGCAGATGGGATTAATTTCTGTCTTGGCACGAAAAATTCAATTGTCGAAAACTGCCACTTCAGAGGCACAGGAGATGATGCGATTGCAATGTGGTCTGCAACCTACAACGGAAACCTTTTGCCAAGTGAAAACAATACGGCAAGATTCAATACAATACAGTGCCCATGGCTTGCAAACGGTATTGCTATATACGGAGGGAGAAACCATACTGTTGAAGATAATGTTGTCTGTGATATAATTGTAAACGGTGCAGGAATTAATATAAGCAGCGATTTTTCCCCTATCCCATTCAGTGGTTTTATAACAGTTCAGAGAAATACATTGATACGATGCGGTTCCTATGTGGATAAATATAAAAGTCCAACGAAAGGCGCTATATGTATTTACACTCCAGGCCGTCATGATATTGAAGCGGATCTGACGGTAAAGGATGTAGAGATATATGATGCTTCATATGATGCAATTACTTTTGAGGGAACAAATCGTGTTCTTAACGCGAAATTTGAAAACGTTTTTATAAACGGTGCCGGAAAGTGGGGAATTAGAGCTACCGGAAAATCTGCTGGTTCAGCATCGTTCACTAATGTAAAGATACAAAATGCCGCGTCAGGACCTGTAAAAGTGCATCCACAATTTACTATTGAAAAAAAAGAAGGCAATATGGGCTGGTAAAATGGCAAAAGTAGCAGATAAATATTTAAAAACTGACCCGTGGGAAATTGTTGAAGAGGGGTTTAAACCTGAGAATGGAAGGGTTTCCGAATCAATTTTTTCTCTCGGGAATGAATATATGGGAGTACGTGGTTATTTTGATGAGGGGTACAGCGGGGATAAACTTGTCGGAAGTTATTTTAATGGTGTGTTTGAAGAGGGAAAAGCCATCCCTTCAGGTAATTATAGGGGAATGATAACACGTACCTGCTTTATGGCGAACACTGTTGACTGGCTGTATACCAGGATTACTATTGATGGAGAAACTCTGGATATCGCAAAATCCAATATAAAAGATTTTGCACGTTGTTTGAATATGAAGAAAGGTATTCTGACTCGCGATTTTATCTGGATTACCTCTTCAGGAAAATCTGTCAAAATATCTTTTGAACGTTTCCTGAGCATGACAAATCCCAAGTTGGGATGCCAGCGTGTCAGCCTTGAACCTGTCAATTTCTCAGGAAAAGTGAATATCAGAAGCGCTTTAGATTTTTCAATAATTCATGAGTCCTGTGGAAAGAATTTATGGTCATGCCCCAGGAAAAGGAAGGAAGGCAATATTCTGGGCATTCTTGGAAAAACCTTAAAAAGCGGACAAATGTTATTTTCAGCTTGTCGGATTCACACTTCTTTACCAACAGAGATGCAGTTGGTGGAGAATGAGAAGTTCATAGGTATTGATTTTATTATGGATTTAAAACAAGGGACGAATTCAAGTTTTGAAAAGATGGTGGTGAACCATACCGAAAAAAATCCTGATGTAAGTGTTGAAGAGGTATTGTCGAAAGGGATGAAAATAGCCGGAGATTATAGCTCCATATCTTACGATATCGCATACGAAAAGCAGGTTGAATACTGGGCAGATACATGGGCGAATTCCGACATAGTAATAGAGAAAGACCCTGAAAACCAGCAGGGTATCAGGTATTGCATTTTTCAGTTGCACCAGACCTACCATGGGGAAGACCCAAGCTTGAATATCGGGGCAAAAGGGCTCACGGGAGAAGCATACAACGGAAATACTTTTTGGGATACTGAGACCTATTGCCTGCCGTTTTATATCTTTAATAATCCCAGAGCTGCACGCAATTTACTGGAATACAGGTACAAGACGCTTCCAAAGGCAGTTGAGCGCGCAAAAGAATTAGATTGTCAAGGCGCGTTTTATCCGATAGCCACTCTTGACGGCAGCGAAACATGTGCTTTGTGGCAGCACGCAAGCCTTCAGCTTCAAGCGAGTACGGCAGTTGCTTATGGAATATGGCACTATGGAAAACTTTTGAATGATAAAGAATTTCTATACGGTAAAGGGGTAGAAATGCTGGTACAGATAAGTCGCATGCTTGCCAGCCGTGGACAATGGGGGCAAAGAACCGGCAAGTTCGGGTTTTTTGCTGTGATGGGACCGGATGAGTTTCAAATGATGGTTAATAATAATTGCTATACAAATATAATGGGAAAGAAGACCTTCGAATATACTATAAAAGTTATAAATGAGATGGAAACAAATGCACCCGAACAGTTATCCGGCATAACCGAAAAGTTAGCACTAAAATCTGAGGAATTGGAATGCTGGAAGCAAATGGCCGAAAACATGTTTATCCCGTTTGACAGTGTCACAGGGATATATGAACAGCATGACGGTTTCTTTAACCTGCCTCATATTGACATACACTCTATTCCTGTTACGGATTTTCCTCTCTATCACAGCTGGTCATATGACAGGATTTATAGAAATGACATGATTAAACAGCCTGATGTTTTGATGTTTATGTTCTTGTATAATCAGGAATTTTCTCTGGACGCTAAAATGGTCAACTACAATTATTATGAACCACGATGCATACATGAATCATCACTTTCCCCGTCAGTCCATTCCATTCTCGCCGCAGAACTCGGGAAAAAAAGAGAAGCTTACGATTTCTTCAAATTTTCAACCCGGTTGGACCTCGATAACTATAACAGAAATACGGCTGAAGGGCTCCATCTCACTTCAATAGCTGCGGCATGGATGAATATTGTTTATGGTTTTGGCGGTATGAGGTCTGATGGGGAAGTTCTTGTCTTTAATCCGTCAATGCCGGAACAATGGAAAGAGTTTGGTTTTAAACTGGTTTATTATGGTTCAGTTTTAAAAATAAAAATAAATAATGAGTGTGCCGATTTCAGAATCTTGAAGGGAAGCGACCTGACTATCAGTGTTTATGGGAAAGAATATTCAATCGATGAAAAAGGAATTGCCGTAAAAATTCCCGGGCATTAGTATAGAAATTTTAATGTGCCCGAAGTCTAAGAAAAGGTGAACTTATATGCAGTGGATTTTAAAAAATCATAAATATAACAGAGAGCAATTAGAGCTTTGCGGCAACAATTACTTGCTCGCAAACGGCTATATGGGTTATCGAGGCACGCTTGAAGAATACACAAAAGAGCAGCATGTCGCCTGCATCTTAACAGGTATATATGACCAGGTGAGCAGTAAATGGCGAGAGCCTGTAAATGCGCCAAATGGCTTTTATGTGAAAGCCTATTGTAATGGAAAGCCTGTTACTGTTCTGGACAGCAATGTGAAAGAGCATACACAGCTGCTTGACTTTAAAAATGCGGTTCACAAAAGGAAAACTGTCTTTAAGGTTGACAATAATGAAATAGTCATAATATCAGAGCGCTTTGTATCGCTGAGTGATTTGCATCTGATGTGTATGAGGTATTCTATCAGTGCATCCAAAGATTGCGAGATTACAATTGAAACCGGCATTGACGGCGATGTATGGGATATCAATGGACCGCATTTAAGGAACCTGTCCTCACGATTTAAAGACGATTATTTAATTTTGAAAGCCGTCACAAATGAGCTCAAACATACCATCGCCGCCGTTGAGGGAATTGAGATAAACTTCGGACGACAGAAAATAAATAAAAGAAAAAAAATAATTACACGATTGATAGAGTTTGAGGCCGAGGCCGGAAAAGAATATGCTTTTTCAAAATATGTTTCTGTCTTTACCACTAACGACAATTTCGCTGATCCGGTCAAGGCCTGTATCAACTCTTTGAATAATTGTTTTAAACAAGGCTATGCTGATTTGTATAACAGACATCGGAATCTCTGGGATAAGAGGTGGGAAAATGCTGATGTCGTGATAGAGGGCGACCAGAAAGCTCAATTTGCCTTAAGATTCAGTATATACCACCTGTTAGCCGTGGCGCCCGTTCATTCCGACAAGATTTCAATACCGGCAAGGGGGCTTTCTTCGCAGGTCTATAAAGGTGCTATATTCTGGGACACTGAGTTATATATGCTGCCTTTCTTTATTTATAATTTCCCGGAGATTGCCAGAAATCTGGTAAAGTACAGAATTCATTCACTGCAGGCCGCCAGAGAAAAGGCTAAAGAATATGGGTACAGGGGGGCTTTTTATGCTTGGGAAAGTCAGGACAATGGGAAAGAAGCATGTACGCATTTTAATGTGACAGATGTTTTTACCGGCAGACCGCTGAGGACTTATTTCAGAGACAAACAAATACATATCAGCGCCGATGTGGTTTATGGCATCTGGGAGTACTATAAAGCGACAGGGGACAAAAAAATATTATTAGACGGAGGAGCTGAAGTTATACTCGAGTGTGCCCGCTTTTATTATTCACGCACCTATTTTAATAAAGATAAAAAACGTTATGAAATCCTCGATGTGACGACCCCTGATGAATACCATGAGAGAGTAAATAATAATCCTTATACCAACCGGATGGTCAAATATACAATTGATGTGGCGATCGAAACAATTGATTTGTTAAAGAATAAATTTAAAAAGGTTTATAAAAATCTGATAAGCCGAATGGATTTTCAAGATGATATTGAAGAAATAAAAGATTTACAGCAAAACATATATATACCCCGCCCATTGCAGGCCAATGGCATTATAGAACAGTTTGACGCCTATCTCACACTGGAAGATGTAAGTTTGAAGGAGTTAAAAGCAAGGATGGTCAAGCCTAATGAATATCTTGGCGGGTCTAATGGACTGGCAACAACTACACAGATAATTAAACAGGCCGATACTGTTCTGCTGTTAAATCAATTTAGTGAAGAGTATTCATATGAGGTAAAAAAAGCTAACTGGGAGTATTATGAACCGAGAACTGAACACGGTTCAAGCTTGAGCACCTGTATGTATTCTATACTTGCAGCTCGGTTGGGAAAAACAGAATGTGCGTATAAATATTTTATGAAGACAGCCACGATTGACCTTGAAGGTAAATATAAACAGTATGTTGGAACGTTATATATAGGCGGAACGCACCCGGCTGCAAATGGAGGAACATGGCTGGCGGCTTTATTTGGTTTTGCAGGGCTTGAACTCAGTAATAATACCCCATCAGTCAGACCGCAATTACCTGAAAAATGGAAGAGGATGAAGTTTAACGTCCAGGTTAAGGGTAAAAAGTTTACCATAGAAATAACGAAAAATAAGGTAAAGGTAACGGAAGAAAGCACTAAAAAACCGGTTTTTTTGAATAATATTTGACAAGAGCAGAGGTTTTTAGTTATAATGAAACAGGTTGTTTAATGGTTTAGTTCTACCGGTAAATATTTTTGGCGGGGTTATATGAAAAAGAGGGTGACTCTGATACTTTTAGTATTTGCGTTCACCATCTGTTGTAACTCCAACGGAATCGCCAGTGCCAAAAAAATTATGGCTCACTACATGCCTTGGTATCAGTCCCAGCCTTTCCGCGGATACTGGGGTTCGCATTGGAACAAGGGCAGCTACTTCAACCCGCCGACTACAGTTGCATCACATTACTACCCGTTGCTTGGGCCATACGACTCCAGTGATCCACAAGTATTAGCATCTCAGGCGCTTTTGATGAAGTTCGCGGGGATAGATGGTATGATTGCCGACTGGTACGGCATTGCGGATTTTTGGGATTACGGCCTCATAAGGGACTCTACGAATTGCTTTATCCCGTACATAAAGGAGGCTGGACTTGAATTTTCTATCTGCTATGAGGATGCGACGGTTGGGAATATGCTCGCTAATGGTTACTTCGTCCCCGCCACCAGAGCCACGGCCGTTGCGCATGGTCAGACGGTAATGCAGTGGTTGCAAACTAACTACTTTACTGACCCATCGTATCTGAAATTAGACAGCAGGCCGGTATTGCTTTGCTTTGGGCCTCAATTCTTCACCGACTCGGAATGGACCACCTTGTTTAATGCTTTGAATCCGAAACCGCACTTCTTTACTTTGAAATATAGTGCGTTTGTGGCCTACCCCACAAAAACTGGCGAATTTGACTGGCCGAGCCCCCAAGTTGGTACAACACCTGCGTCACCTACGCCTACAACACAGGTAATCTCTGATATCAACGATTTTTACATCAGGGCTGCTTCTCAGCACTGGGGACGTTACTGGGAACATTTCATCGCTGGAGCTTTCCCGAGATTTCACGATATTTACGCAGAAGCAGGCGGTTCATCTTATGGTTATATTGATGCTAATGGATCATATGGAGCATATGGAACATCTACCTACCATTATACCTTGGAGAGGGCATTGCAAAGCAGCGCGGATATCGTCCAGATTGCAACCTGGAATGACTACGGTGAAGGGACAATCATTGAGCCAACAGTAGAGGATGGATATCTGTACCTGGAAATGACTCAGCAACTGCGTAAAGAGTATATCGATGCTAATTTCCCCTACGTGGCTGCGGACTTAAGGCTGCCCGTACGGCTTTATACGTTAAGAAAGGAAAATCTAAGCAACCCCGCGGTTATGGCTCAATTGGCCACAGTAGAAGATTACTTGTTTGCCAACAATCTTAGTGGTGCAAAAGAATTGCTTGACCAAATTGAGTGCAGCGCACTTCATGTTTTTACATCTGCCTGGCTGACTGTGCCCGGGGATGGCAATTGGAACCCAGCCTGCGATTTCTCCCAGCCGCCTGATAATATTATCAATTTTCTGGACTTCGCTGTTTTCGCCGAAAATTGGCTTACCGAAACACTTTGAACTATTACACGTGATTAATACACAAGCAATATTAAATCGCCACCGATGGAAATATTTATTTAAGGAGAATCGAAATACTATAACTGTTTTTAATCGTTAGGCGGTTTAGATGTGGTATCTCTTATAATAAGCCGTTCGGGCAATTTAATGATTTCCGGTTTTCTTAGTTCATAATGCTCAAGCTGCCTTATTATTAATTCAGCGGCGGCTTGGCCCATCTCCTCAGACATCAAATCGATAAAGCTCATACTCGGACTCATAATATTACAGGCATGCTGGTCACAAAAGCATATAATGCTTAGTTTTTCCGGGACAGAAACATTCAAAGCCTGAGCAACCTGCAGAAGATTAATAGCCTCCATATGGCCGTAAACAATGATGGCAGTTGCTTTGTCCTGCAAGACGGTTTTCTTTATATAATTTACTGCGGAATCATGTAAATTCTTATAAGTCTTTACGGTTGAAGGTGGTTTTTCATGGCCGACCATAGGTGTTAAGTCGTGAGCTCCCATTTGTTCTAAATATGTCTGATGCCTGTCATGTACGCTGCTGTGCCCTTTCAAAAACGCAGGAATAGATACAGCACCATTTTTCGCCCACCAATAATCCACGGCAACACATTCTGGACCGGCATAAGCTATCCTTTTATGTCCCAGCTCAACAAGATATTTAACGGCTAATTTCATACCATTAACATCATCCGGAAGAACTTGGGAGCCTAATTTTCCGGCAGGTCCGTTAATTACGACGTAGGGAATGTTCGTTTGCTCCAAATCCTCAATAGTTGCTGGATTGCAGCGAGCGAGAATTACAGCAGCGCTGACACGCCAGGGAGGAAGCTCGCTTTTATTTTCGTGGTGGAGAGACATATCGAGGGTGATATTATAATCTTCAAAATCGGAATCAATCATCGATATGATTTTGTTGACCGCGGTTTGATAAATATCGCCTAAATCGTGCAATGCGTGACTGCCGCCTAAAATATGAACCATTTCTCTATTCAGCTTGGATAAGCTCTGCGCAACCAAATTCGGGCGATAACCGAGTTTCCGCGAAACATTCAAAATACGGTCTCGCACTTCATCAGTTACGCTAAAACCATTGCCAAGCTTATTATTCAGCACGAGGCTGGCCGTTGATTTGCTTACGTTGGCTGCTTTGGCGACATCATACAAGCTTATTGCTTTACGACGCATTTTATTCTAACTAATATTATCCGGAATTTCCCATTTAACTTCATAGACGGCATTTCTGCACGTTTTGATACTTTCCCTGAGTCACTTCTGTTATAATACTAACACTGCATCGCAATTTCAATAAATTTCCTAAAAAACCAGCACCCCAGGCTGCATTAAACACAAGAAAAGCCACGTATTTGCGTAAAGAATCCACCTTTTCCCTCTGTATCGGCACGCCGTCACTGTTCACCTCTATTCCAGAATCCGATTTTGAGCACTTCCACACATCAATCCGGCCTCGCAGGCATTGTCAAAAACGCAACTGCTTGATCCGGCCAAGTTCATCAGGAACTCCAGATTCTTCAGTTGGGTCAGTATCTCTGTTTCGAATCTGCTCATGACACTGGTAGATGCGGCGGAACGTTCTACAGCTCTGCCACCGGCAACATGCCGCATGGCAGGATCAAGGGCCAAACGCTCGGCGTCGTTGGTGTCGTAATAGCCTGCAAGCCTGCTTTATATCGATTGCCTGAGCAAAGCGGCAAGGCCGTGCTGGGTGTTCTTAACCGTTCGAATGTCAGACAGGTCAAGTTCAGTGTCTGAGGTTAGACCGAGGATGTCATCAAGCTTTCTGTGGGCTGGTAGGCCAGCATCACTATTACCAAATCTCAGTTCATTTGTTACGCACTACTTGGGAAATCCGGGCTAAAGGAGATGAGCAAGAACAGATTGCCGCCAAAAAAATATGTGAAAGCTTCATTACGCTTGGGTAACCACAAAACCGGTTTTTTAAGGTTTATAAACCGGTTTGTAAGGCAAAATAATTTAATAAAATTGCTGTTTTTTACTTGCAATCGGGTTTGATTAGATGGATAGTACATAATGCTTGGATAGCCCAAAAACCGGTATTTTAATTACAAAAAACCGGTTAGTAAGGCGCGGATAGCTTAAAAACCGGTTTTTTAAGATTTAAAAACCGGTTAGTAAGGCAAAAAAATTTAATAAAATTGCTGTTTTTTACTTGCAATGTATTTTGATTTGGTGCATAATACATACTCGGTATAAGCAATATTGGTTTAAAAAAGTTTTGCCGTTTTGCACATAAGTAAAATAGAAGTTAGGGTAAGGCAGGAAGCTTTTTATTATGAGCAAGCAAAAAGGACAATTTGTCACGGCAGAAGTAGCGGTTCCTTATCGTGGAAGAGGCCGGTCTCGATGGGCGTTTACTTTAGTTGAACTTTTGGTGGTAATCGCCATCATTGCGTTATTGATGTCGGTATTGCTGCCGGCCCTGAACCGAGCCAGGAAACAAGCCAAGACCGTTATTTGCCTGTCCAACCTCAGGCAATGGGGCCTTGCGTTTGCGATGTACTGCGATAATAACAATGGTAATTTCTTCAGCGGCCAGCTCAACGGTTCGTATCTCCTCGGGGCGGATTTTGGCCGATACTGGAGAGTTACCATGAAACCGTATTGCAATAATCCAAAGATGTGGCTCTGCCCCGAGACCGTAAAGCCACAGATCGAGGGGGAAATGACCCCGCAGGGAGCTTTGTCCAATGTAGCATGGGCATACGATGGTGATATAGGCAGCTACGGTCTTAATGGCTGGGTACTCAATCCAGCGTCGGGCGTAACCAGCGTCTTCGAACGCACTCCCGTTGAAAACTTCTGGAAAACCTCTCAGATCAAAGGCTCGAGTAATATACCCGTATTTGCAGATATGTGGTTCGTTGATGCCTGGCCACTGGATAAAGACATACCTTCACAGTCAGAGAACTGCCCAGGCGATGACGAGACCTTTGTCAAGAATGAAATGCAGCGTGCTTGCGTCAACCGACACGATGGGACCGTAGATACCCTCTTTATGGATGGGTCTGTCAGGAAAGTCGGACTTAAGGAACTGTGGTGCTTGAAATGGCACAGAACGTATAACGTCAACGGACGGTGGACCAAAGCTGGCCACGTCCCGCCTGGAAATTGGCCGTCATGGATGCAAAAGTTCAAGGATTACTGAGATTTCTACTTGATATTAAGGATTTTAAAGAATATAATGAAGTAAAGCCGCTGGTGGCGGGAAGAAGGACGAAGGGGTGAGAATAATGAGGAGAAGGAACGAGAGTGATGATTTGATGCTAATGCCCAGGATTAGTATCCCTCTTTTACTCCCCGCAATATTTCCCCTCACGTCTTGAAGTTCGTTGAATTGAATGTGGTGAAGAAAGTGGATAAAGGGTGCTTTGCACTAAGAGCAGGGCTTTCGCGGTTTTGGCATTTTGACTGAAAGCTCTCAGCGGTTTCTCTCACTGGAAGAGAGGGCAGGCCCCATTAAAAAGTTATTTTGACAAGCACGAGGTTATAATGGGTGAAAGTCAAAACGTAGTGCTTGTTATTGTTCAAGATAGACGCAAGTGTAAAGAGAGTGTGTTTGTCGAGAACGCATAAATGCTTGTTTTGGCTTGTAGCCAAAGCAGAGAAGAAATTTTGGTTTTTTTAGAAGAAGGAGGAGTATTATGTGTACAAAGTTAGTATCTTTAGTTTGCGTCCTGGTGCTGGCATCCGCGAGTTACGGCGTTGTGATCGGCGACTTTGGAAACGGCACGGACGGCCTGGACGGCTGGACCAATGAGAGTGGTTCAGAGTCAACGCTAAGCGTCAGCGCGACAGGGGCTACTCTGGGTAGCACTGCTCTCAAGGTGGCAGTTCAAGGGTCGGCTTGGTATAATCACATTGCCGATAAAGCCCTTGATACTGGCCAAATTGCTTCTATTCTGGATGGCACATACACTAAATTTTCAGTAGATGTGACGCGATTTGCTGCTGAAGGCTGGTCAACAACTGATGCGGGTTGGGGCTGGTGGACTCCGGAAAGCCGGCTATTTTTCTCTCTCAGTGCAGGTGCCTATAACCAGTACGGGGTTCTGAAAACAGTCGGATCTGGACGAGAAATATTAGGCGCCAACTGGTATCCTGCGACCATTAATGACAATTATTCCGACGGGCAAAATCATTTACCCTGGAGAGACGGTGTTCAGTATGCAGATCCGGATGGCACGCTGACTGCGGAATGGTTACTCGCAGGTGAAGTAGCCAATCTAAAGGCTCAGTTAACCGACCAAGGTTACATCTACAACGCAAACGGTGATCTCGGCTTGGACGGCATGGATATCAGACTCCTCGCCAATGTGACTTGTTGGAATGGTCCTGGTCCCTCGACTTATTATCTTGACAATGCGCAGTTGACTCCTGAGCCGGCAACGATGGCCCTTCTGGGCCTTGGTGGTTTAGCGCTGATTCGCAGGAAACGCTAATACGCTAATTACTTTCTAAAAGTATTAGTTAGCCAATGATTTTGTATTGGTTTGGGGCCTGTGCCGAGTGAATCAGCGTAGGCCCCAATTGTTTTTATGGGTAGTCTGGGTTTACAGCAAGCAATTGGAAATAGCGCCCGAATGAGATAAATCGCTTAGGTGCGAAAGAGTGAAGGGGCAAAAATGAGCGCTTTTTCGCATTTTTTGCAGAAATTTACAAACAAGAAGAATTGACAAAAATTTACTTGAAATAATAAAATTGTAAAATCTATAAGTTATGGTCATAAGGAAGAAATGGAAATTGTCAGAAAAAGAAAGGGGAATTATTATGCGTAAAAAACTTATTTATCTAATTTCTTTTATTGTGGCGCTGTCTCTGGTGTCTATAACCTACGGCGACGGCTTCGTGATAGGCAACTTTGAAGGCGGCAGTATGGACGGATGGGGCCCTGAGACCCCCAGCAATCCCCATATCACGCTAACCATCAGCACAGTCGGGGCTACATTGGACGGCAACAGCCTCAAGATTGTCGATTCTACTGGCAACGACTTTGATCGAGCTGCCGCATACAGCCTGGTAGCAAACAATGACGTTAACGAATTCAGGAATAACCGCAAGGTTTCGTTAGACCTTACACGGATATATGGTACCGGCAACTGGGGGAGCTATGTTCTTGGCTGGAGCGAATTCCATATGGTAATCGAGGCAGGCAGCACAGATGCCAACGTCGGTAAAGGTGTATGGGCTAAGGGGTGGGAGCTGACGCAGATTGCAAATTGGGGCTCTTGGGATGGGGACGGCCCGAAGACCTTTATATACGACTACTCTACGCTTCTCAATCAGATCGATTTTAATAACCTTACATATTTGGGTATTATACTCTGCACGAATTGGGGTGGGTATAGCCCAGGCGGGGTTTACTATGTTGACAATGTGAAACTGGTCGGCGATGGGACGGCTTACGATCCTAATCCGGCTGACCATGCGGTGGATGTGAATACGACGTCTACCCTTGGCTGGACAAAGGGAACAGGAGCCATCTCGCAAGATGTATATTTCGGCACCAGTTTTAACGATGTAAACGACGCCAACAGAACTAATCCGCGGGGCGTACTGAAAAGTCAAGGCCAGATGGCTAACACTTATAACCCCACTCTGGCGCTCTACACAACTTACTATTGGCGGATTGATGAGGTCAATAGTCTCGGCGGTATCCGAAAAGGTGAGGTTTGGGATTTTATGACCGCGTTCACCGGCAAGGGCGTTGTGATAGGCGACTGGGAAAATGGAATGAACGGATGGGAACCAACGTGGCAGGGGAATCCCACTTTTAGTTATTCTGCAACAAAAGGAGTCACGTCGGGAAGTTACAGTCTTGGTGTACAGATCGCTAAACTTGACGATGACGATCCGGCCTACTGGATTATCCAGCGGAGAGGGGTGTTGAATCTGACCAATATGAAGCTTCAGTTTGATGTTACAATGTTTAGTTCGGAATGGAGCGGCCAAACTGTCACCATCGGGCCGCTGTGTGTGCAGACCGACGCCGACCCCGCTCACACCTGGAGGCCGTATGATGTCAGTGGAACAGACAGGAATAACGGCACATCATTAGGAGCTTCATGGAATGGGACGGGTAACTGGTACGCAACCTATACCGTTGATTTTACTGGGCCTACACAGATAGCGGATGGGTCCAATACCTACTCTGATTGGGCGGATACGAATAGGATGACGATGCTTCTGGCCCTTCAGACTGGTGGCCAGGGCTCAGGGCATATTTATCTTGACAATGCGCGATTAGTCAATGTAAAACTCGCTGGTAAACCATTGCCTGCCACCCTTGCGACAGATGTGAGTAAGACGCCTACCCTTAGCTGGGTAGCGGGAAGGGACGCCACCTCGCACGATGTGTATTTTGGCACCGATGCGACGGCTGTGACCAATGCCACTACATCGAATCCGCTTGGCGTATTTAAAGGCAATCAAGCTGATGCAACGACCAATAACTACGTTCCCGGCCTGCTTGAAAAAAATAAGACTTACTACTGGCGGATAGATGAGCAGCCTGGTTCGTGGAAAGGTATGGTCTGGAGCTTTACCGTAGCGAATTTTGAACTCGTGGATGATTTTGAGAGCTACCTAGCTAATCCAGGCAGCGTTCGATTATACAACAACTGGATAAAGGGCGGCGGTGGAACTGTAGGTTATCCAAATTTCAACTATGCTGAGACAACCATTGTTCACGGAGGCCTGCAGTCGATGCCGTTTGATTACAATAACCTTGTGTCGCCCTATGATTCAAATGCCACCCGCACATTTACTTCGTCGCAGGATTGGACTGCCTTTGGCTCCAAGTCATTGGAGCTGTGGTATAGAGGTTGGCCGGCAGCCGTCGGCAGCTTTACGGGGTCTGACCCGTACACAATTACCGCCTCCGGCGAAGACGTCTGGGATGTGCCGGCTTTGAGAGGAACAGGGTACCACGATGAGTGCCATTACGCCTACAAGGCAATAACAGGCGCCGCGGGGCCTCTCGTGACGATTATAGCGAAGGTAGATAGTGTCAGTAGTAACACCAGCCCGTGGGCCAAGGCCGGCGTGATGATTCGCCAGTCGCTGGATCCGAACTCTAAGAACGCGTTTATGTGTATCACGCCTGAAATGGGCGCGGCCTTCCAGTATCGTGCCCTAAATGCCGATGTCAGCACCAGCTACGACTACCAGCTGGCCGGCTACGAATTCATGGCCGACATTAACGCTCCATACTGGGTAAAGCTTGAGTTTTACACCGACAGTGGCGGCTTCTGGGCTTACTATTCGGCTAATGGCACCAATTGGACTTCTTTGATTAGCGATAGCCCCTATTTGGCTTTGCCAGTCTATGTAGGTTTAGCGGTGACCGCTCATAACGCTTCGGCAACATGCACAGCAGAGTTCTCCAATGTCTCCATAACCGCTCCAGGACTGACGATATCATCATGGAGCCATCAAGACATCGGTATAAAAAGTAACGTCGCTGCGCCGCTGTACGTAACTTTGCAGGATTCAGCAAGCCCAACGCATACCGCAACGGTCACCAACACTGACCCCAATGCAGTCTTGCAAAACACCTGGCAGGCATGGGATATTGCCTTGAGCGATTTCACAGGCGTGGACCTGACAAAGATCAAGAAGATAACTCTCGGTGTCGGACCTGCTACCCCAAATGGTACAGGAACGCTGTACTTTGACGACATCAGGCTGTACCTGCCCAGATGTATGCCTAACCGAACACCCGATTTTAACGGCGACTGCTTCGTTGACTACAACGACCTTGATATACTGACAAACAACTGGCTATCGTCGCCGGCCGATCCTAACATCGACCTGTATAAGGATAACACTATTAACTTCAAGGACTATGCTGTCTTGGCGAATAAGTGGCTTCAGATGGCACTGTGGCCGTAATAAGCCGCTTTAATAGCTGCTGATTAGGCGATGATTTCGCATTAGTTCGGGGCCTATACTGACCAGTTCAGTATGGGCCCCGGTTGTTTTTTCACCTTAATGGGCAATGACGCTGGATATCCTGAATACGGGTAGCAGCACTACGGCAATGGCGATCTGACCGAGCTGGGTACCAGTTACTGGCGGGTACCGTCCTATTTTTGAAGTCACGTATCACACCCGTGAGGTCACAGGTTCGAGCCCTGTATCGCCCATTCGGTTGCATCTTTAACGTTTCCGGACAAAAAAACATCTATTCGGCAAACGCACATTTAGTATAACGGTAGTGCAAAACGACGCGGCCATTCACTTCTTGAATTGAAACTAATTTGTATTGTTACTGCTGCGGCTGGTCCACTGGACGTCCGGCGGGCTGGTCTTTAGCCATGGTCAGCGGTATATCCAGCCAGAAGGTCGAACCTTTTTCGAGCCGGCTTTCGAAGCCGACCTGGCTTGCGAGCAAATCAGCAAGCTCCTTGCTTATAGCCAGACCCAGTCCCGTGCCGCTTGTCTGTCGTGTCAGGGGGCTGCCTAATTGGCCGAACTTCTGGAATATCTTGTCCCTGTCCTGCTCGGCTATTCCGCAGCCGGTGTCTGTTACAGAGAATCGAATTGTCTTGTCGTCGAGCATCACCGCGCTTAGCGTTATTGTGCCGCCTTCGGGCGTGAACTTTACGGCGTTGCTCGTATAGTTTTCGAGAATCTGCTGGATTTTGCCCGCGTCGGTCACAAAAGCGGGGATACCCTGCTGCACTTCGAGTGCGATGGCGAGGTTCTTTTCCCGCGTTATTTCAGAAAACGAAGTGACGACGGCGTTGCAAATCTCCTCGGCGGTTGTCTGTTCGATATGCAGTTGAATCTTGTCCGCCTCGGCTCTCACGAGATAGAGCAGGTCGTTAATCATATTGAGCAGCCGCTGACCCCCGACGATGATGTTCTCGGCGTAGCGTTTTCCCTTGTCTTCCTTGAGCAGCTCTGGTTTATCGCGAAGCACCTGGGCGAAACCCATAATGGAGTTGAGCGGGGTTCTGAACTCGTGCGAGATATTTGCCAGAAATTCGCCTTTGACCTTGTTCGCTTTGAAAAGCTCGATGTTTCGTTCCGACAGTTCTATTATTTTATCATCAAGCTGCCTGTTGGCCTGGCGGAGTTTTTCCTGGGCGGCCTGCAGACCGTCGAGCATGTGGTTGAAGGCCTCGGCGAGTTTCTCGTATTCGTCGCGGGTATTTATCGAACTTCTGATATCGAGGTTGCCTTCGGCGACGTTATTGACCAGAGCGCGTAGCTGGCGAATAGGACTCAGAATGACCCGTTGCGTTATGATGTAAAATGCCACGATTGCGCCTGTGCCGCTGATGAGGCCGGCAACAATGATCCATACGCGGTTTAGGAGGGTTGTCCGGCGTATCTCGGGGGCGGGCCCTTCAACCACAACAGCACCTATCGCCTCGTTGCGGTTAAATGCGCCTGCGGAACCCTGCGGATTGTGGCAGGTTATGCAGCCCTCGGTCGCCCGGAAGACGCGTACATAGCTGGAATAAAGCGTATTTTTCCTGCTCTCAAAGCGTATCTGGTCGGAGGAATCCTCGTCGTTGCGCAGGTCCTCTACCATAAGCCGCTGCTGGACCGTCAACCCTTCTATTTTTTTGTCATCTTTTTTGAAACGAACCCAGCGAATGTCGGTTTTGTTCGGGTCCATCACGTTGCCTCGGTCGTCCAGTGCAGCCAGTTTGGTGTCGGCCGGCGGACGTATCTGAAAATGATTACGAACCAGTGTCTCCGCTCTGGCTCTGCTGGCGTCAAGCCGATTCTGTCGGGTGAGCTGGCGCATCCAGGCGTATGGGATAAGCAGCGCGAGAGCCAGTATCAGCAACACCGCGGCGCCGAACGCGATTCTGCACTTTTCCGCCAGCGACAACGGCGAGAGGTGCAGGAACACCAGAATCCTGTGATAAATTTTCCCTATCTTTTTCAGCATAGGTCGAAAAATAGCGTATAGCGTATAGTAATAGTTCCTGCGCCCAATAAGAAATAGGCGCACGCAATGCGTCAAACGCTACTGTTTTTTCTCAGGATCGTGCGAGTGTGTTTGCGTTCGCAGGTTGAGTTCATCAAGCTGTTTTTGTTCGACCTCGCTCGGCGCGTCGGTGAGCAGGCACTGGCCTCGCTGTGTTTTTGGGAAGGCAATGACGTCGCGTATATTGTCGGTGCCTGTCAGCAGCATAATCATACGGTCGAGTCCCAGGGCGATTCCGCCGTGGGGAGGAGCTCCGTGTTCAAGCGCCTTGAGGAAAAAGCCGAATCGTAACTGCGCCTGTTCTCTGGTAATGTTCAGCAGGTCGAAGACCTTTGCCTGCATTTCGGGTCTGTGGATACGAACGCTGCCCCCGCCGATTTCCGAGCCGTTGACGACGATGTCGTATGCCTGGGCGATGATGTGTCCGGGGTCGGTTTCCAGCTTTGGCATATCCGCCGGAATTGGCGCGGTAAACGGATGGTGCATCGAGTCGTAGCGTTTTTCCTGGTCGTTCCACTCGAACAGCGGGAAATCTACAATCCACACGAATTCAAATTTACCTTCGTCGTAGAGTTTAAGTTCCTTCGCGATTTTGCATCGCAGGGGCGCCAGCGCCTTGTTGACGCCTTTTTCGTCGGCTGCCACCAGTAAAACCAGGTCGCCGTCCTTTGCGCCGAAGCGATTTGCCATTTGTTCGAGCTGGTCTGGGCTGAAGAATTTCGAGAGATTGCTGACAAGTGTCATTTTGCCGTTTTCGTTTTTGACTTTGAACCAGGCAAGTCCTTTTGCCCCGTAGTCGGCTGCGAAACTTGTAAGCGTTTTTTCGATGTCGTTGCGTGAATACTTGTTGCCGCCGTCGGGAGCGCAAAGTCCCTTGACTATGCCGCCCGATTGTATGGCCGAGGTAAAGACCTTGAAGGTGCTTTTGCCGGCGATATCAGATACGTTTTTCAGCTTCATATCGAATCGCAGGTCGGGCCTGTCGATGCCGTAATCATCCGCGGCTTCTTTATAAGTCATTCTCCTGATTGGCGTCTGGATATTAAGGCCGAGCACCTCGTTGAAGATTTTGGCGACCAGCACTTCGTGAACCTTGATAACGTCGTCTGCTTCTACGAAGCTCATCTCCACATCGATTTGGGTGAATTCCGCCTGCCTGTCGGCTCGTGGGTCCTCGTCGCGGAAGCAGCGGACAATCTGAAAGTATTTGTCTGTGCCGCTGACCATAAGAATCTGCTTGAAAAGCTGCGGCGACTGAGGCAGTGCGTAAAATGTCCCCGGCACCAATCTGCTGGGGACGAGGAAGTCGCGTGCCCCTTCTGGGGTGCTTTTACCCAGCATAGGCGTCTCGATTTCCCAGAAGCCCAGCGAATCGAGATAGTCACGGGCGATTTTTGTAACGCGATGACGAACCTTGAGCTTTTCCTGCATCGCGGGTCTGCGCAGGTCGATATATCGATATTGCAGCCGGACCTCTTCACCTGTTTTTTCGGCGGTGTCAATCTCAAATGGCGGGGTTTTTGCGGTGTTTAGGATTTCGAGTTTTTCAACCATTACCTCAATTTGTCCGGTGGCGAGCTTGGGATTTTCAAGCCCTTCACCTCTCGGCTCTACGACGCCTTCTATTGCCACAACCCATTCGCTGCGGACTGTCTGTGCGAGTTTGTGCGCATCGGGGAATTTTTCGGGATTGAAGACCAGTTGCGTGATGCCTTCCCTGTCGCGCAGGTCAAAGAATATAAGTCCGCCGTGGTCGCGGGACGACCTTACCCACCCGGCCAGAATGACCCTTTTATCTTTATCCGCCATACGAAGCTGGCCGCAATTGACTGTTCTTTTGAGCATTGAAAATCCGCCTAAAAGCTGTTGAATATTGCAAAACCTGTATTTACAGGTGATTGAGGATACCCTGTTGCCGTTAAATAGTCAATAACCGGCTTTGCACGCGATTTGCCTGTTTCAGAAGATTTTAGCCTTATGAGCCGGGCGTAGGCGTCGCGGCTATCCAGTTATTTGGGTCGTTGCCGTATTGCGTTGTGCTGGTCCGCGTCAGTGACTTGCCAAGTCCGTCAGCTCCCGTCGGCCAGAGGTCAACATCACACGGCTCATCGCCGGGATGCGAGCCGTCGCTGTAATCAACCCGCTCAACGCGAATATATTGTCTTATGCCCAGGTCGTTAACGTCCCCCGGCTTCGATAGTTCGAGCTGTTCGCCTTCGTTGGCGAGCTTCCCGCTGTAAGGCCCGTAAATAATGCCGGTAGATACGGACGGATACCTTGCCTCGAAAGCCGTGACATTCTTGACGACCAGAATTTTGGAGCCGGCGGCGATGGTGACAGCGTTTGGCGAGGCCGGGAACGTGTAATCGATGCCGTTGGTGAATTTCCAGGGGGTGCTTACATTGGAATCATAGAGCGTTACGGCCGATGATGATGCGTTTAAAAGCTCGATGTATTCGTATTCGCTGCTGGAATATGAGCCGCTCGCCGGCCAGTCGGGGTGATACATAATCTCGGAGATGATGATAGGGCCGACTTTAGGATAAGCATTTGCTGCGCCCGGGGTGTTTGTGCTCATCGGGACAAAGTTGTAAGTTCTCGTGCTGGCCTTGTAATACCTGCCGAATGCTACGTTCGTATCGGAGGCGCCAAAGTCCTCTTTTTCACGATAGCCGGTGAAATTGCCGTTGGCGTCGAGCGCCGAGGTCAGGCATGCGGATTCGCCGTTTTCGCTAAGGGCAAACGGTATAAGCCGCCCTGGGTCGCTGCTGGTCGCGCCGAAGTTGCTGCTTTCATAAACGACCAGATAGCCGTTTGCCGGTATGCTTGTGCCTGTGGCGAAGCGATACTTCATCAGGTTGCTGTCGCTGTCACTGAGATACCAGCCGCCGATATTGATTGCGCTTGTAGTAGTGTTTTTCAGCTCAATCCAGTCAGAGGCGGTGGAATGCGCCAGCAATTCATTGATGACAATTGCGTTTGGGTTGGGGATGATACCTGAGTCATCCCAGCCGGGCGAGCCGTTGATATATGCGCTTGCCCGCCAGCTGTCTTTCTTGCCCCAGTCGTTGAGGTCGGAATCAGATGGGTTGATAATGGTAAGCGAATAGCCGTCGCCATCAGTGATGTTGCGCCAGCTGTCGTTATAGTTGAAGTCGAGAATAGTCCCGCCTACCGCGTCGAGCAGGCGTAATCTTTCGCCGCCGTTGTCTAATGAGCCGGTATATTGGCCTGCGATATAGCGTCCCGTTCCGTATTTAGCCGCGAAGGCGTTCTGGTCTTTGACGACGAGAATATACTGGCCTGTCGCAAGCGTGTTGGGTCCGAACGTGAAGTTGATACCTTTATCAAATTTGACTAAGTTGAGATTGATTGTGCCTGAGCCGACATTCTTCAATTCGATGTATTCCTTATTCGGGTCATTGGGGTCGTTGGTATCCAGCGGATGATACATAATCTCGGTGATTCGCAGATAATTTTTGAGATTTCCCACTTCATAAACGGCCTCATTCAGCGGACTCCATTTTTTTGTGCTGCTCTTATATATTCTTGATTTGAGGTCGGTGCTTTTGTTAAGCGTAAAAGCGCCTGTGTATTGGATTGCGGTTGGAGAGACACCGCCGGTTGATACATTGCTGGTAAGTTCTGTACAAATCAGAAAATCCGAGCTTGTGGTGGAAACGTTTAAACCGTGAATAGCGAGGATGTTGGTTCCGGAATGCAAGGAGCTGATATACGTCGAAATGTCGTAATAGTTCCACGCGGAGGTTGCTTCGGACGACGACTGGCTGGACAAGGAGTTCCACACCGGGGTAGTTGGCGAATTGACTCGTTTGACTTCTGTTCCGTTGATGTAAACAACGAAGCCGTCGTCGTATCGCATTTTCAGGGTCAGTGCGGTGATATTGCCGATATCGCCGGCATTGACATCGAACGGGACGCGAATATAGCAGGTACCGTTAATGTTATACATAGCGGAGCCGACGTTTATGTCGATATACGATTCATATCCGGTATCTCTTTCGTATCCGACGCCGCCTGTGCCGCTTGTCCAGCTTGAATCGTTATATGGTTCTGAGCCGCCTCGCCAAGTTGTGCCGATATCGCTTGTGGGGACGAGCACTTTCTTTGAGGCGTCTTCAATCACAAATGTTTTCTGCTGGGTGCTTGCCGACGGACGCGGGTCACTGCCGTCGGTAGTGTAATAGATAGTTCCTCCTGAAGCGCAGGGGTCGGTAATAGTGAATGTGTCTGATGAAGACACATAGCCGCCGAATTTATACGAGCCGTTGACGTTAAAGACCGGCGCGCCGAAGGCGCGGGTGAACAGGCCCTGTTGTTCAAATACGCCCAGTATCGGGTCTTCGCGGTTCGGTATGAAGGTATCGGGAATGAACAGCACTGGGTAATCTGATATATCAGGCAGGACGGCTGATACTTCGCTGAATACCTCCCACCATTTCGCCAGTAAATGTGGTTTTGTCAATATACCGTTGTTGCGGAAGTATTTGTGGATACGGTCGGCGAAAAGCTGTTGAAAGTCCGGATTTGCTTTTAGGGCGCGATATAATTGCGAGATGTAATCCCACGATAAATTGTTCAATCCGGTGGGGCTTGTCCAGTTGGGGAGGCTTTCAAAGGCGTTCACGTCCATATGGTTTTCAGCTACCCAGGTTTCAATGCCTTCAGCGTCCCAGACGGAGAACCTGAATTTGCCTGTGGATGACCTTTCGCGGTGGATGGTGTAATTGTTGCCGGGCCAGTCGAAGTTGGAAGAGTAGATTTGGAGGATAAGGTAATCTACGAATTGTGTTATATCGAACTGGCTGGCGACATAATTATAACAGGTTATATTGGACAGATCGTTGGTGGTAGCGTAATTCATAAGGTTGTTCAAGGCAGTCAAGTCGCCGTTCCGGAGTCCGCTTTGGGTAATGATATCGAAGTCGTTATCAGTGCCGTACCATTCCTGATAAAACGCGTTATCGGCTCTCCCTGTCGGGTTGAAGTATGCCTTGAAGACGCCGTTGATATAGAGATTGGCGTATGTGCCTGTTTCCTGGGTTCCGCCCATTTCCTGGAATAGCCGTCTCATCCATTCGTCCTTGACAAACGGGGTGCAGGAATCGTTATGGCCCGCCCGCAGGCAGATACTTTTGAAACGTGCGACATCAATGAATGGAAAGAATTGGTATTCGAGCCGGCTGCTGCCGTAGTCGCTGCTGAAGAACACGTTGAAGCTTATTTTGTTGCTGTTCCAGTTTGGCCACCAGTTTATCCAGCAGGTATTCCAGTCGTTGCCTCTGGTGTAACGCGGTCGTGTATAGCCGCTGCCATGGACGCGAATGCCACAATCGATTTGGAGGTCGGAGCTGGTTTGGGGGTCGATGATTTCGAGTGAGACGGGCCGTTCATAGGCGCTTCCCTGCATAGTCATATTGTCGTAAGTGCCTGCTCCGCCTGATTGCCATGTTCCGTCACTGGCATAGTAGCCGCCAACGATGGCCATTATACCGTTTGGCTCATAGAAGGTCTGGTTGGGGTCGCCGACAAGGGAGATGAGCGGCATTGCTTTGACGGCGGCGCTTGCCCCGAAGATGTATGTATGTGTTTCTATGGGTGAAGGTTTGTAGCCGGTTTTGATGGCAGCCGCCCTGATACATTTTGTGGTGCTGATAGATATGGGTGAGGTATAACGGATACTGGTTGGAGTATTTACTTCGCCTGCAATTGGAGGACGACCGTCGGTGGTGTAGTAAATTTTTGCGCCGGACGTGGTGCAGGCCAAAGTGAGCATAAAATTAGAGTCGTAGAAGCCGCGTTCTTTGCTGAAATCAACGTTATCTATATCGCCGAGGTAGGCGTTGGTATTAGCGGCGCCGGGCGTTGCGGTAGAGAAGAAACACCAGTTTTCTTCTCCGTCCGGGTAACGTCCATAAGAGATGTCAGTTGTCTGCGCACCAAAAACAATGGCGTCAATCTGTGTAGCTCCATCGGTGTCGTAAAGCCCGATTTCTTCGCCACTGCCGGACAGTTTGAAGTTGGTATGCAAAGGCCCGTCCGCTGTTTCATCATCGGCCCAGAATACGAGAAATCCACGGGCAGGGATGGTGGTTTGCGATGAGTAGCTGGTTGGGATATGAAATTTGGTTGGGCTGGTGAGGTCGTCTGTAAGATACATTCCCGCCATATCGACCGCTGTGTCGCCAAGATTATAAATTTCAATCCAGTCGTCGTAGTCACCCTGTGGGTCGTGGATGCCGCTTGCGCTGTTGTTGGAGGCCATAAACTCGTTAATGAAAAGCATGCTGCCGTGTGTTTGCCACTGGCTTGCCAGCACTGCGAAATCGGCGAAATCAATGCCGTTCATGCCGTCGAAGTCCGCGCAGACGGCTGTTTCTTCGCATGACTCAGTATTAAGCCACTGGTTGGCGAATATCTCCAAATCGTAGATATTGACCCAGCAGTTACCGTTGAGGTCGGCTGATGGACACCGGCTGGCAAATGCGGAGGCGGTTAATACGCAGATTAGGGCTGGAAGCGCAAAACAATATTTGTTACGGCTGGTTGTCAATTTCATCAACCTCTCGATTTTAGACCCCGTTTTGGATGTGGTTGTTTGAGTATATTTATCATAATAGCAGTTTTGGATATTTAGAGCAATACCAACGGGCCGGAAACCTCACAAATCGCGTAAAATATGGGTATTACGGGACCTAAGTCCGACCCTACCCTTCAAATTGGCTTAAAAAAGCGGATTCGTTCACTACAAATCCCAATCGGCGGGGGGATTTGAAGGCCGGCTTTCGGTGTTTTCGGGGACCAGCCGGTGGTTCTGATAGTTTACAAAGAAAAGTAATTGTTTTTTGACCGGGCCAGGGTTTCGGTCGGCCTTATTTGCTGCAAAGACCCATTTTGTCCATCCAGTCGGCGCATAAGGCGGGCCAGCGGGAAACGGGGGTTCCGGATTTTCCTAGGCCGAATCCGTGCTCGCCTTTTTGCCAGATATGCATTTCGGCGGGTACATGGGCTTTCCTACAGGCCATATAAAAGGAGATACTGTTTTCTGCCGGCACGGTTTTGTCGTCTGTCGCATGAACCAGGAAGGTCGGCGGGGTGTTGGAATCCACCTGTTTTTCGTTCGAGAATTTATCTGCCAGTTCCTGCGACGGGTTCCCGCCCAGCAGTGCGCTGCGAGAGCCGCTGTGCGAGAAGGAGCCCATCGAAATAACCGGGTAAATCAAAATCATAAAGTCAGGTCGGGCACTTGCACTGTCGTTTGCGTCAACCGGCTCATAGAATTTCTCGTTGAAGTGGGTGCCTGCGGTTGATGCCAAATGGCCTCCAGCGGAAAAGCCGATGACGCCTATTTTGTTTGGCTCAATGCCGAATTCCGCCGACCTGCTTCGCACGATTTTTATCGCCCGCTGTGCGTCCTGAATAGGAGCTGGGTGTCCGTAGCCCCTGCCTCGATGGCGGTAATCGACAACAAATGCGGCGATACCCAATTCGTTTAACCAGCGAGCGACCTGGTGGCCCTCATGGTCGATTGCGACCATCCGGTATCCGCCGCCGGGAAAGATAACGACCGCCGAGCCGGTTGCTTTTTCTTTTGCTGGCAGGTAAATCGTCATTGTCGGTTTATCGTTCGCATCATTACCTTTTGCTCCCGGCGCACCATTGGGCCAGAGCAACTCCGTCTTTGTGCCCGGCGCAATTCCGTATGTGGTTGCTATTGATAAACCGGCGAGAATCAAAAGTCCCGCAGCGATTTGAAGAGTGACGCTGTTTTTCATCGTGTAGTTCCTTATTTTTTCAGTTAGCCGGTTGGTTATGGCTATTTTGCCACTACACCTTTTAGGCCGCCTGAAACAAGGGCGGCGACGTTGGTGAGGATTCTGGGCAGCATCAGCCCGCGTGGGCAGGCGATATATTTTGGCTGCCAGACGGGCGCGAATTTGTCCTTGTATTCGTGCAGGCCCTGGAAGTTGTAGAAGTGCTCGCCGTGACGGAACAAAAAGGCCCCCGCCTGCGACCATAACGGCGAAAGCTGCCTGTCTTCCATGCCGGACAGAGGCGCCATGCCGAAGTTGAACCACTTGTAACCCTGAGATTTGCCCCACAGCAGAAGCTCGGTAAACATATAATCCATAATTCCTTCGGGGCTGTCAGGCGAATACCGCATAAGGTCCACCGACAATTCTTCTTTATTCGCTCCCTGCCAGATATTGGCGAATGCGATGATTTTATTCTGCTGAGTAATTAACGCGGCAGGCATTTTCCTGATGTATTCCGGCTCAAATGAGCCGAGCGAAAATTTCTTTTCCCTTGTGTTTTTGCTCTCAAGCCAGGCGTCGGAAACACGTTTCATCTCGACGAGAACCGTCTCGACCTGCGCCGGCCCGATGACGGAGAAAGTTAATCCGAGTTTTGTCATTTTGTTGTATGCGTAGCGAAGGTCTCTGCGTTCGTGGCCTTCGAGCGAAAAATTGGGCAGCTCGACTCTGCCTTCCTCGCCGAATTTAATGAACGTCAGACCAAGGTCGAGGTAAATGTCGAGATGTTCGGTATCGACCTGGTAGAAGACGGGCCAGGCGTCATATTCGTCGCAGAGTTCACGGAATTCCCATGAAAGCTCTCTCGCGTCGTCTTCGGGGCCTACGGGGTCGCCCATACTCACCCAGCTTCTGCCATGGACGCCGAACATCAAAAACGCGTCTTTGTTATCGTCCAGAAGGAATCTTTTGTCGCCGAGAAGCGCAAGCCATGCGTAAGTCCGTGGACTGTTCCGGACAATATTTTCGACGATTTTAATTTCGGTATCCGGCGGCGGCAAAAAGACGGGTTTCGCCGGGACAAGCAGCCGGGCGATACCGAACAGAAGGATAACAACAATGACACCCGTGCTGGCACGCAGGAATCTCGGTGCGTTGGCATCGAACGCGAACTTCCACCATAGCTGGTCTGCCTGCCCGAGATGTCTGTATGTGAAAAACCCGAGCCAGATGGAGCTTGCTGCTACGACTACCACCAAAACCCCCCAGGGGAATGAAAATCTGTCCCGAAGCAGCGATGCCTTGCGATAAAACCGGCCCCTGCAGGGAATAAGGGCTGCGAGCATAATCGACAGGATTATCGCCTCTTCGTAATCAAAACCCTTGACCAGCGAGAATACGATGCCGGCGGCGAATAGTATTATCGTAAGGTGATACGCGGCGTCCAGCCGGCGCTGCAGACCTCGTGCGAGGATAATCAGTCCCGCGCCGACGACGCTGCCGAGGAAATGCGATATTTCTACCGCCGACAGAGGCAGTATGTCTCGTATTATTTCCATACGACTGTTTTCTGCCGGCAGTGCGCCTGATACGAGCAGGATTGTGCCTGCGGCCATACTGCCGACGGCGAACACCTGGGGTATAAGCATAGCGGCCCACTTGCCGATTGTTTCGCCGAGTCGTTTCAATGTTTCCCTGCGTGAGGCGACCTCTTCCGCCCCGAGAATAATTGAGGCAAGACCGAGCGGGAGCAGATAATAAATCACCCTGTATAAAAGCAGCGAGCCGATAAGGGACGAGGCGGGGGCCGCCTCGGAGAGCAAAAGCAGCATGACTCCTTCGAATACTCCCAGGCCGCCGGGGACGCTGCTGACAAGACCTACGCATTGTGAGAGCAGGAAAATCTCCAGGAATTCCGGGTAGTCCATCTGGATGGAGTTTGCCATAAGGACATACAGAACACTGCCGGCAATTGCCCAGTCGATTGAGGCCAGCGCAATCTGACAAAGCGACAGACCCGATGATGGTATAGCCAGCTCCCAGCCGCGAATAGTCAACGGTTTTTTTCGCACCGTTGTCACAATGAGGTATGTCGCGAGCAGGACAAGGAATATGACACCTATTGGCCATGTTGTCTTAAAGGGCAGGTGAGTGCCGTGCTCGATTGCCTGCGGGTGCAGCACGAAGGTGAAGCCGCCCAGCGCCAGAAAGCCAAGCCAGAAGGTTATTGAGCAGAATAAAATCAGGCGTGCGACCTGGCTCGCTGAAAGGCCCAGTCCTGAGTATATCCGATAGCGTGCCGCGGAGCCACCGAGGATTGTTGCGTTATGGCTGAACACGTATCCGATGAATGACGCGACCGCTATCCTGCGATAAGGCAGTCGATGCCCGATGTAGGTAAGCGCGAGCGTGTCGTAGCCGGTCAGAATAAAATAATCGAGGAACGTCAGCGCGATTGCCGCGAGCACGTATGCTATCGGTATCCGCGTCAGCTCCGCCGAGATGTCGCGGTAATGGTATTGTCTGAGTTTGTGGTGAATGATAACCGCCGCTATCACAAACAGGATAACGCTAATCCATGGAGTTATTTTATGCAGAAATTTTCTCATAGCCGATTTGTTTTCCTGATATTGCCAACGCTGAACAGTTTAACAGAGCGTTTTGGCGACGGCAAGCGCCGGTTTTGCACTCCCCGGCTATTTGTGGTAAGGATTTCCCTGGGTCGATTATAAGGGAATCCCTGATAAGCGCCGCCGGCAATAATTCGCAAAAAAATTTCATTTACTGTGCATTTTTCTGTTGCAATTGTCCGACGAACTGATATATTGGAGATCGTCAGGGGTTGCTTGACCTCGATATAGGGGGGGTCAAGATTGTGACATAGTGAGGTAGTATTCATGCAATTTTATCCGCCTTGTGCGGATTTGTAAGAGCCACGGGCTGAGGTTAAATCCTCCTCTTCCTCCCTCCTGACCTCAGCCCAGCTTTTTTTTCTGCTAAGCGGTTACTCAGATATCATCCAGGTTCCAATTTGGAATTTTTAATTGTGTGCCATTGCCACAGAGGACTATCCTATGCGGAAAACGGGCGATTGAAATCCTTTGCAAAGCGGCAGTGATTTTGATAAAATGAGAAAGAGCGCCCTTAATAAGGCCGATAATAAGAATGGATTGTTTGGAACGGTTTATGGTTTTTGTCTTTGGGGTGTTATTTTATGAATAAACGAAGAGGGTTCACATTGGTTGAGCTTTTGGTGGTCATCGCAATCATCGCGCTATTGATGGCGATATTGCTGCCGGCCCTGGGCCGAGCAAGGGAAATGGGCAAACGAGCGGTCTGTATGAGCCAGATAAAGCAGTTGGGGCTCGCCTGGAATATGTATTGTGATGACAACAAGGAACAAGTGCCAGTCGGTGATGTATGGTACTCTTGGGGCATGCTTTGCTCCAATGGTATATTGGGTATGGGGGCCTGGCATGAGTGGCCCCATACGTGGCCGCATGCACCGGCGCCGTCGTGTGTAACAGGATCAGCAGCTATTATGCAAGCCAGCATTGCCAACCCTACAACGGCGGACTGGCAGCACGCTATCTCGGAGGGGACGTTGTGGAAATGGATCAAGGACTACAAGGTTTACAAGTGTCCCGTTGGTGACAAAGGCCAGGAAGTAACATACGCTATGGCTCATTCGATGAATACTTGGGCCGTACCACCTAATGGTTCGGCTGGCCCTGGCTCTATTAAAACAGGTCGGAACATAAAACTCAGAACCGATATTAAGAATACCGCCGCGAGGTTTGTCTTTTTGGATGCGGGGTTTGCCAAGCAGGGCGCATTTTACGTAAATTATGATCAAGCCGGTACTGCTGCTCCCCCCGGTTCATTTGGTGACCACCGCCCAACGCGGCATGGCAAGGGGACGACGTTTGTCTTCGCAGACCAGCACGTCGAATATAAGAAATGGCTCTTTGCGCCTGATACTGCAACAGTAGAAACCGGCACCTGGGGCGGGACTTCTCAACCATGCGATTGTGACTGGCGATGGTTTTGCAAAGTTACTTGGGGTGATGTCTCCCTTCCTTGCACTACCCCCGGCAAGAAATGCGAATATTGAGGATTTTTTGGTTGCCACTAAGACACCCCCTGCCTACTGTTTGCAGGGGCAGGTAAGACACAAAGAAACTTAAATTTTAGAAATCCCAATAAAACCCCGGCCTGAAAACCGGGGTTTTCTTTTTGCCAAAAAGTTATTGAGCCATAATAAAAATAAATAAGAAAAAAACAAAAAATGGAATTCTTGATGTTTTTGCTCGCCTCGGCGTTTACCTCGGCGTAGTTTTTCAACGTAGCCGGGTAGCCATAGACGAAGCCGGGGGGCTTTGTCCGCCTTTGGCGAGACCTCGCCCGCCGCTATGCGGCGAGGCGGGTGGCCAAATAGTTTTTCTTGACAATTCACGGGCACAACCTTATTTGTCGTTGTCTTTCAAGCATTTTACCGATAGTTTCAATAAGAGATGTTCAAGCCCCGCGTAAAACGCGGGGCTAAATAGAATGGATTCCTGCTTCCTTCGACAAGCTCAGGACAGGTTTGCGGGAATGACAAAAAAATATGGCGAAGACAAAGACGAATCCAAGCGGTAAATCGTTAGTGATAGTAGAATCGCCAGCGAAGTCGCGGACGATAAACAAATACCTCGGCCCCAGCTTCGAGGTCAAGGCGTCGATGGGGCATATTCGCGATTTGCCCGCGAAAGAATTCGGCGTCGATTTGGAAAAGGACTTCGAGCCGACATATACGATTATGCAGGGTAAGAGCAAGGTTGTTGCCGGACTCAAGGCGGCGGCTAAGAATTGCAAGGACGTTTACTTAGCGACCGACCTGGACCGGGAGGGCGAGGCAATTGCCTGGCATCTGGCCCACGTGTTGGGTGTACCGCCCGACAAGGTGTATCGTGTGATATTCAACGCGATAACGCAGACCGCGATAAAGCAGGCGTTCGCCAATCCCGGTCGGATTGATACCGACAAGGTGATGGCGCAGCAGGCCAGGCGCATACTCGACCGGATAGTCGGCTACCAGATAAGCCCGCTGTTGTGGAAAAAGGTTGCCAGGGGTTTAAGCGCGGGGCGTGTGCAGTCGGTCGCGGTCAAAATAGTTGTCGTGCGAGAGCGGGAGATATGCGGTTTCAAGCCGGAGGAATACTGGCTGATACCCGCGGTTTTCACAACCGAACTGGGAAGTCATTACGGGCAGCAGTGGCAGAATTTTATCTCGAAGGGCGAAAAACCTGAGCAAGGCCCGACGGTTGACCGGCAGAACAAGTGGCTTGCCGAGCACAACGCCTTTAAGGCCGAGATTTATAAAATCGGCGAGGAGAAGTATAAGGCGTCGGATGACCAGCAGGCAAAGCGGATATATGAGGCCGTAAGAGGCGCCAAGTTCAAAGTTGAGCAGGTTGAAAAGAAGGAATCATCGTCCCGGCCCGGGCCGCCGTTTATTACGTCAACGCTTCAGCAGGCCGCGTCGAATCGGATGGGGTTTTCGACCAAGCGCACAATGTCGATTGCACAGCAGTTGTATGAGGGTGTTGACCTCGGCGAGGAGATGGGTCGGCTGGGTCTGATTACGTATATGAGGACCGACAGCACGCACATATCGCCTGAGGCAATCAACGAGGCGCGCAATTTTATTCGCAAGCGTTTCGGCGACGCGTACGTTCCTGAAAAGGCGAATATGTTTGCCGACAAGAAAAACGCGCAGCAGGCGCACGAGGCGATTCGCCCGACCGACGTTGATCTTATGCCGGAGGACGTCCGCACACTTGTCAGCGAGGAGCAATACAGGATTTACGATTTGATATGGCGGCGGTTTATTGCCTGTCAGATGTCAGCCGCGAAGTGGGACGTTACGAATCTGGATATCGCAGCCGATACTTCGATTGGTAAATGCCTGTATAAAACGACAGGTCGAGCAATTGTCTTCGATGGTTTTACGAAGGTATGGTCGCCCGGCGCCTCGGCGGGCGTTGAGCAGCAGTTACCCCTCGTCAAGGTCGGGCAGGAGCTGGCGGCGGTGGATATTAAGGCCGAACAGCATTTCACAAAGCCGCCCGCAAGATACACCGAGGCGTCGCTGGTAAAGGCGCTCGAAAAGGAGGGCATTGGCCGGCCCAGCACATACGCCAGCATCATCAGCACCATCCAGGACAGGGAATACGTCGAGCAGAGGGAAAAGAAACTCTACGCGTCGGACCTCGGAGAGGTGGTAACCGACAAGCTCGAAGAATACTTCCCCAAGGTAATGGATTTGGCGTTTACCCGGTATATGGAAGAGCAGTTGGATAAAATTGAAGAGCAGCATCTGGACTGGGTTAGTGTTTTGAATGAGTTTTACGGGCCGTTCAAGAAGAGTATCGAGACGGCGACCGCGGAGATGAAGCACGCAAAGGCGGAAACGACGCCGAGCAATTATGAGTGCCCGAAATGCGGCCAGCCGCTGGTCTATCGTTTCGGCAAAAAGGGCAAATTCCTCAGTTGCTCCGGCTATCCGGAGTGCAAGTTCGCCTGGCAGTGCGACAAGGAAGGTAAAATGGTCGAGCAGAAAGTCAGTGAGCATAAATGTCCCAATTGCGGCAAGCCATTAGTTCACAAAAACGGGCGATTCGGTCCGTTCCTTGGATGTAGCGATTATCCCAACTGCAAGACGATAGTTAAGGTTGATAAGGAGGGTAATATCGCGCCGCCGAAACCGCCTGCTGAACCGACGGGATTGAAGTGTTATAAATGCCGGGAAGGCGAGCTTGTCATCAGGCAGAGCAAGAAAGGCCCGTTTATGGGCTGCAACAGATTCCCCCGCTGCCGGACGATAGTCAGCATCAAGCAAAAGGAAAACCTGCTGAAGCTGCAATCGGAAGGCAAATGGCCGCCCAAAACGGCTGACGCAGCCGACGAACTCCTCGGCAGGAAAAAACCGGCAAAAGCCGAGAAATAATCTTACCAAAGGTTTGCTCGCGATAAGTATAATCGGTTGACTTTAGCTGCGGCGAGTGATTTAATAGTCATATCAAGCGATGAATCACAAGCGACGATAAAATGGGGTTATCGTATGCCATATAATGTTCGGATAGTCAGCACATATCCGCCGAGGCGATGCGGGATAGCGACGTTTTCAAAAAATCTTGCAAATGCCCTGTCGCATTTTACCGGCGAGGTGGGTCATATAAGGGTCGCCGCGATAGATAACAGCAATGGACCATACAACATACCCGTGGACCTTGTAATTGACCAGTATAATCCGCAGTCGTGGGCGGATACGGCGGAAAGCATAATCAAAAGATCTCAGGAAGGCAGCAACCCTACGGTGGTTTTGCTCCAGCACGAATATGGCCTTGACCCCGACAAAGACGGTAACGACGCACGGGGGACGCATTACATCGAGATGGCTAAGACGTTTACCGCCGCGAAACTGACAACGGTGGTGTATTTGCACACGGTTTTAGATGACCCCGACGAACACCAAAAGGCCGTCGTGCAGGCCCTTGCGAAGGTATGTGACGGCGTGATTGTTACTACCGAAAGCGCAATCGATATACTCGAATCGGATACCTACCATATTGAGCACAGCAAGCTCAAGCACATCGACCACGGCATAAGGATGCACAACCCGTCACATTACGACCGATGGGAAATAAAGAAGGAATTAGGCGTTGAAAACCAGTTTCTTGTTACGACGCTCGGGCTGTTATCGCCGGACAAGGGACTCGAATACGGCATACGCGGGTTTGGGAGGTTTCTGGAGGAATCGTGCACGCCTGAGCAGCGCAAGAGCATCGTGTACCTCATAGCGGGCGAATGTCACCCGGATTTTGTGAGGGCCGACGGTGGCGAACCATACAGGCGATTTCAGGCGTCCCTGGCGGTCGCGCTGGAGCAGGCAAAGGTCAGATGGTGCAGGGTCAAAGACCTGCGGGGCGCCAATCTGGAAGATTACGATGTTGTGTTCTTCGATACCTATCTCGACGAGGGAATGCTGCTGAAAATGTATGGCGCGACCAACGTGATGGTGTTGCCTTATCTCAATATGCAGCAGATATCCAGCGGGGTGCTGGCCGATACGCTCGGCTCAGGCAGGGCGGCGATTGCGACAAAATTCAGGTACGCACGCGAGTTGATTTACTCGAACAAGCGATGCCCCGAAGGGCTGGTGATGGGGCGTTACGTCCGTGGCATTCTGGTTGACCCGATGGAGCCGTCGGTTGAGCAGATTGCCGGCGGGCTGGATTACCTGGTGTTCAACAAGCAGCGGCGATTATTTATGGAAAAGCAGGCGCACCAGCGCGGCTATCAGATGAGCTGGAACAATACCGCCTGGGCGCTGCTGCAATATATCGATTTTCTGCGGGAGGAGCACGATATAGTAACCGGCAGGGGGATAACGTTTTCGCGGGAAAAGCCGTCGAAGTATGAGTATATCAGGCGAGCTTCCAGCGATGAGTAATAGCGTAAAATGCCGGAAATTCGCGGCTACTTTTTATCTCGCTGGAGATAGGTGTTTCGAGACAGTATCTGTTCGATGTATTGTCTGATGGTTTCGGCATCCTTTTCGCGGCCCTGGGCGGTGAAGTATTCAATCGCGTTTTGGGCCGCCTGGACGGCGGATTCCCGCTGGCCGCTTAGTTCGAAGGTCTGGATAAGATATATGCAGTTGTCAAGGTCGCCGGGCTGCAGCGCTACAGCTTTTTTGAAGTGTTCGGCAGCTTTGGCAAAGTCACGGTTATCAAACATGACCTTACCCATGATTGTATGCGGCTCCACTAAGTCAGGATTTTCATCGAGAAGCTGCTGGCACAGCTTTGTGAGGATGTCCAATTGTTCTGAGGCCTGCTCGTCTCTGCCATCTTTTCTCAAGAGCGTCGCGTAACTGTAGCGTATCACAGGCATCTGGCTTTTGTATTGCGGGTCCGTGAACCGTTCTATAGCGGATTTATAGACGAGAAGGGCTTCGTTGGTTCTGCCGGAGTCAGTCAGGATAAGGGCTATTACCCCGTATGCCTTGACCACCACGCTCGGGTCGGCCTGACTTAGAGCCTCAAGTTTTTTTAGAGCTTTTTGGACATTTCCCTTCCAGGCATAGTTTTGCGCCTGCTCGGCGAGTTTGCGTGCCTGCTTCTCGACGTTCCGCAGAGCTACTGGCGCAAGAAGATTCTCCACAGGCGCATAGTCATCGGTCAGTACCAGTGAATTAGATTTTTTTCGCAGTTGTGCTATTTCCGAGTCGTTGAGATACCAGGCGCTTCTATCCACGTCAAAACCTTTGCAGACATCGGCAAGGTCGAGCTTGTGTTTGGCCGCGACAACGACAAATGTGTTGCGGTCATAGCTTTTGGTGTCCTTTTCGGAAATAACGGTAACAAATGGGAACGTCTGTTCGAGGGTATTGACCAACGAGCCGAGAAATAACGCGCTGTCGAATGTGTCAATCAGCTCGACCATATAGATTCCGTCATCGGTCATAAACTCATATAGTTTGTCATTGAACTCTTTGGTGGTTAGCTGATACGGGACCGAGTAATCATTGAGGGCGTCTTCGTAAATAAAATTATAATTGCTGATTTGCTGACCGAGATGTTTTTTTTCGATTATAGAATCAACATAATTGCGTGCGTCGAGCGAGATTGTGTTTATTCTGGTTTTGGGGTCGAGTTCAAAGGCGGCGAAGGCGGCCTTTGTTACGCCGGGGTCAATTTCCGCTACGTCAACGACGCCGGCGGGCCAGAATCTTTCAAGATACCTCGGGAGGGCATACCCGCCGCCCCCGAGCACCAGAAAAAAAGGTTTATCTTTTCCTCCGGCGAATCGGTGTGTTATCGCGGCCATTATCTGCTCGTAGGTGTATTGCAGTTTATTCGGCTCGCCTATGAGAATCTCGCTGTGAACCAGCGTGTCCTGGACGAATATTCTCCTCTCGGGGTCGCCTCCCAAACTTTTAACGGCGACGTAACAGTAGTTTGTTTCATCTTCGTAAAGAACAACTTCTTTCGTGGTATCTTTCAGTCCGATTGCCGCGGAGGCCCGTTGTGCCCAGCCCCACGGCCCTGCTCCAACGATTGCCCCGCCAACTAAAATTACCGCTGCCGCACGGACAGCCCAAAACCCCGCCCCGTAAAGCAGGGCCATCACAATCATAACCGCCGCTATTGCCCAGATTATTGAGATTGTTCCCATCAGCGCGATTAGATAGTAGCCGGCGGCGAAAGTCCCGGCGATGCTGCCCGCTGCGCCCCAGGCATAAATGTCGCCGACGGTTCTGCCTGTGGGGAGTTCCCTTTCAAGGGCCATTTTCGCAACCACGGGGCTGATTGTGCCCAGAAGTGCCGAAGGCAGCAGGAACACAACCGTAACATGCAGGAGGATTCTTGTCGGCCAGTTGAACTGCCAAAGCCATGTCCATTTGCCTGCGAGGTTGTTTAAAACGATAGTGACAAGACAGGCGACTGCGCAAATCGCGAAAAGTATGGATAGTACTTTGACTGGCCTGAATCGGTCTGCGAGTCGTCCGCCGGTATAGTTGCCGATGGTGATACCCGCCAGGACGACGCCTATGACACTTGTCCAGGTGTAAAGTGATGAGCCCAGGAACCTCGCGATGATGCGCCCGGCCACAAGCTCCAGCACCATAATACAGAAGCTCGATATAAATACCGTCGCACAGGGGATAAACAGCGATTTCAGTACTGATGAAGCCGATTTTTCTTCATTCATTTACAAACCTTTCAAAGCAGACGCAAACTGTTCTTATACCTGAAAGAACAATCATACATTATTTGGCCGTTTTAGGGAATCAATAATCGCCCCGCGGGATTGCATATCATCGCCTAATGTGTTATAAGCACGAGGATTATGGAAGTTGCGCAATTAAAAAGCGGAATAGCGGAGATGAAGGCCCGGGTTGAAAATATCCGGGACTGGCTTTGACTTGGCGGGCAAAAAGGCCGAGTTTGCGCAGCTTCAGGAGAAAATGAGCAGTCCCGGCTTCTGGGACAATCAAGAGGCGGCACAGGGTGTGGTTTCCCGGCTAAGCGCGTTAAAGGCGATAGTCGAGCCGGTTGAGGAAGTCAGCAGGGAGGTCCATGATTTGGCGGAACTGTTTAATTTGGCAGTCGAGTCGGACCCCGATGAGCTTGGCCAGTTGGAGGATGATTTGGCGACGCTTGCCAAACGCTGTGAGCAAATAGAGCTGACGGGTCTTTTGAGCGGCCCGAATGATACGAAGAACTGTTTTTTCAGTATTCACGCAGGCGCGGGCGGGACAGAGAGTTGCGACTGGGTGAGTATGCTTTTGAGGATGTACACCCGCTATTTCGACGTGAACAAATACCAGTATAGCGAGCTTGATATTACTCCCGGCGAAGAGGCGGGAATACGTTCGATAACGCTTCAGGTAAAAGGGCCTTTCGCGTACGGGAAATTGTCGTGCGAGGTTGGCGTGCACCGGCTTGTCCGGATAAGCCCGTTTGACTCCAACAAACGCAGGCATACTACTTTTGCCGCGGTTGATTGCCTTCCTGAATTCGATGAGGACGTGGATATCGAGATAAAGGAAGAGGACCTGAAGATTGATTTTTATCGCGCGGGCGGCGCAGGCGGCCAGCACGTTAACAAGACAAGCTCGGCGGTGCGGATGCTGCACAAACCAACGGGTATTGTTGTTCAGTGTCAGAACGAACGGAGCCAGCACAAAAACCGCGCCTCGGCGATGAAGGTGCTCAAGGCAAGGTTGTATATGATTGAGCAGCAGAAACGCGACGCGGAGATTGCCAAACAATACGGCGCAAAGGGCGAGATTGCCTGGGGTAACCAGATTCGCAGCTATGTTTTGCAGCCATATCAATTGGTGAAAGACCATCGCACTGATTGTCAGACCGGAAAAGTTGACGCGGTGCTCGACGGGGATATAGAGGAATTTATTGAGGCGTATCTGCACCATCGTGCTAAAGGTAAACCAAACGCAAGGGGACCAAAGTCACTCGTCTCGGCGAAAGTGCCGCCGACACCGCAAAAAGATGGTGACGCCGAGCCGTAGCAAGAAAGGTGGAAAAAAATGAAGAGGATAATTGAAGTTGAATTGAAGACCAGGGCGGCGGCATTAGCCGAATGCAAAACGCAAATGCTGGCTATCGGTCATTTCTCGGACGACAAAAAACCGCTGCCGGAAATCATCGAACTGTGTAAAAAACTTGGCGGGGCTATCGAACAGGTCGTAAAACTCGGCGACTTCAAAGGAAAAACCGGGACCAGCGCTCTAATATACGGCAACAATCGTATAGGCGCGCAACGAGTGCTTATAGTTGGATTAGGTGAGCAGGAAAAGGCGACTATCGACACCATCAGACAAGCGGCTGCATTGGCGGCTAATAAAGCGGTGTCAATGAAGGCGCGGAAAATGGCTGTCGCGCTTCACAGAGGGTTCGGCGCGAAGTTTGAGCCGGGGCTTTTGGCGCAGGCAATGGCTGAGGGAATATATTACGGAAGTTTCCGTTACGATGAATATGTTACGTCTGATGAGGACGGCAGGAGGGAGTCGCTCGTTGTTGAAGTGATTGATGACAACGCGGCGAAGACGAAACGGCTTGAAGAGGGGTTATTAAAAGGGGCTATTATCGGTAAGGCCCAGAGTTACGCCAGAACACTTGCGAACAGGCCCGGAAACGTGATAAACCCGCCATTGCTTGCGGCCGAGGCGAAAAAACTCGCGAGAAGCACAAAAGGACTAAGCTGCACCGTGCTTGATGAAAAGCAATTGGCCAAATTGGGTATGGGCGGGATATTGGCGGTTGGCAGCGGGTCAAAAACGCCGCCAAGATTGATAGTCGTGAAATACTTCTCGAAAGGCAAAGCAGGAAGATTGCCAACGGTCGCTCTTGTTGGTAAGGCGATAACGTTTGATTCGGGCGGGATAAGCATAAAGCCGGCACAAAATATGGAGCAGATGAAATTTGACAAGACCGGCGGTATCGCGGTGCTGGCTGCGGCAAAAGCGGCGGCGGAGTTGAAACTGCCCATAAATCTCTACGCCATAGTTCCGTCGGCGGAGAATATGCCAAGCGGAACAAGCTACAGGCCCGGCGATATCGTTACGACATATTCAGGCAAGACGGTTGAGGTTCAAAATACCGACTGCGAGGGAAGAATGATACTTTGCGACGCGTTACATTACGCCGTAAAACAAAACTGCGACGTGATTATAGATGTTGCCACGCTGACAGGCGCCTGTGCTGTTGCGCTGGGGACATTTATGGCGGGACTGATGAGCAACGACGAGCAGCTTGGTAAAAATATCGAAAAGGCGGCGCAGACCAGCGGTGAAAAGGTCTGGCAACTGCCCTGTGGGGAAGAATACGCAGAGGAAATGAAAAGTAAAATAGCAGACCTCAAAAACAGCGGCGGCAGATGGGGCGGGGCGTGTACCGCGGCGGCGTTTTTGAGGCAGTTCGTCGGCGACAAAAAATGGGCGCATTTGGACATCGCGGGAGTCGATTGTTTCGAAAAGCCGACGGCTTCGGTGGCGGAAGGCGCAAGCGCGTTCGGCGTTCGGCTGCTGACGGCTTATCTTATTAATCTTGCCGGGAGCAAAACGAGAAAGTGATTTTGGCTGATTGATATGACAAAACAAAAAAAGAAAATAGACGAGGCAAGGATTGAAAAGGCGGTCAGGGAGATTCTTTCGGCGGTCGGCGAAGACCTTAACCGCGACGGTCTGAAGGATACACCCGCCCGCGTGGCGAGGATGTATGGCGAGCTCCTGGCGGGTATGCACGATGACCCAAATACGCATATTAGCCGGGTCTTCAACGAGAACTACGACGAAATCGTGCTTTTGCGAGACATACCCTTTTACAGCATCTGCGAGCACCATTTGATGCCTTTTATCGGTTCGGCTCACGTCGCGTACCTGCCATCGGGCAAAATCCTCGGTGTAAGCAAGCTGGCGCGAATTGTGGATTGCTTCGCCCGTCGATTACAGACGCAGGAGCGATTGACCTATCAGATAGCTGATTGTCTTATGAGCAATCTGAAACCGCTCGGTGTCGCGGTTGTGCTTGAGGCGGCGCATAGTTGTATGACGATTCGTGGGATAAAAAAGCCCGGTTCAGTGATGGTAACAAGCGCGGTTCGCGGGTTGTTCAGAAAAGACCCGAGAAGCAGAAACGAAATTATGAGCTTGATACATAGCCAAAACAAATAACAGGCGATTGTAAAGATTTCTTTCAAAAGGCGTCAGCGAATTATGCACAAGCTGTGCCGCTATGTTCGATTTTCAATAAATCCTTTTTTGCCGGCCGATGAGGCGGGATTCAATTCGTTTGCGTCGAAGCCGGCCGGCGAGGGGCTGTCTGTATTTCTTGAACTGGGGGTCGAGTTGGCGGGCGAGGCGGACGCTGCAACCGGCCTGATTGTGAACGTCAGCGATATTGACCAGAAGGTTCGAGATTGTGCAGTTGGCGTTTTTGCGGAGAAAATAAAAGCCGACCATCGAGAGGCTCGGCATACGGGTTACGATGAGTTGGTTCGGCTTTTGAAAATTGTATGGGAAAAGCTTGCTGATAAGTTCGGCTCGGCGCAATTATTAAAATTGAGTTTGAAGCTAAGCCCTTTCAGAACGCTGGCAGTAAGTGATGAGGATTGTGCGATGGTTTATTACAGTGAAAAATTCGAGTTTGCCGCGGCGCATAAGCTGTGGAACGAGAAATTCAGCGAAAAACAGAATATCGAGGTTTTTGGCAAATGCGCTAATCCCGCCGGCCACGGGCATAACTACATTGTCGAAGTAACAGTTAAATGGCCTTCAGGCCAGGCGATGCGGACAGGAGAATTTGAAAAAGTTGTGAACCAGGAGCTGATAAAGGTCGTGGACCACAAAAATCTCAACGAGGATTTGCCTGAGTTTCAGCGGACAACTCCCACTGTTGAGAATATAGCCGTATTTGCGTGGAACAAACTTGTCGGCAGATTCGGCAAGACAATGATATTGCACTGCGTTACCGTTTGGGAGACCGACAAGACATACAGTTCGTATTACGGGTAGCAGCAGTTCAAGTGGCAGATACGGAAGGAAAGGCAAGAACCTATGTCAGTTATTGGATATGACCCACCGGTGTCTTGCACGGAACCATATATGACGCGGCATAGTAAGGCATTAAGTGCGGGTTCAACTATGCGGTGTGCATTAATGTTTGTGGTGATGTTAATCGCTGGCTGTTCGACACAGCATTTCGAGAGTGCGCATTCATCTTATGTTGTCGCCTCATGTATTGCGAAAGGATGGGAAGGGTGCGGAATGTCAGGCTTCAAAGTTCCCGTAATCATGGAAAAGCAAACAAACGGCTACTTTGTAGGGGTTGCAACACCTCAACTATCACGTTATGGAATTCCTTCTGGGATACATCACCCAGAGTATCCGGTATGGGCCGAAGTTACTGACACAAATTCGGGTTCAGTAACCACATATCACAGGGCTTACCAAATCTTCCATGGCCGGATCGATAAAGCGGTTCGAAACTGTCAGGAACCGAATCAGTGAAACATCCCTAACCATGAGCGGGGTCGAAGGGGTAGCCAGTCAAAAAACAGCGTCCTTAGCGTAATCTGCGTCAAAAAAACGCTGCGGCAAATTATCCATCTTAACAATCAGCCCTATTAATTTATCCCTTCGAAAAAATTCGTAAAAATTCCAAAATTTTCTCTGTCTTGGGCTTGTCGAATGGCAAAATTTCCCCAAGTTTGGGTTCGTATTTCAGAAGAAAAACGCAGTTTCCACCATATCTCGAGTGTGTTATGATAGGTTTTTGGGGGATTTTGAGAGGTGTGCGTATAAACAGTAATAAGTGGTTTTAACAAGGTAAAGCGTGAAAAGAGAGCCGGGGTTTGAGAATTTGCTGAAGGTTTTATGCCGACAGGTGCCGGACAGGCCGACGCTGTTTGAGTTTTTCCTCAACGGGCCATTTTATGAGAAACTCGCAGGCAAGCCGTTAGGAGTGGAGGGTAAGGATTGGCTGTGGGGGACGTTCAATCCAATAGTAACGGAGGCGTTCAGGACGGCCGGCTATGATTATGTTACCGTTCTGGGGTCGTCAATGAAGTTCGAGACGCCTGATATCGAAAAAAAGGCGACAATTTCACTGAATGCCGGCAGCGCAATCACTGACAGAAAAAGCTTTGAATCATACTGCTGGCCCGACCCCGATGCTTTTGATTATTCCAGTTTGGAATTGGCGAAGGATTCGCTGCCTGCCGGGATGAAACTGATAGTTTATGGCCCCTGCGGCGTCCTGGAGAACGTGATTTCACTCGTTGGGTTTGAACGGCTGTGTATGCTGCTGGCCGACGACGCGGATTTGGCGAAGGACATATTTGACGCGGTGGGCAGCCGGCTGGTTAGGTATTACGAAATATGCGCCGCATTCGATACTGTGGGCGCTTTAATAGTAAACGATGATTGGGGGTTCAAGACGGCGACGATGTTCTCGCCCGCGGATTTGAGGCGGTATGTGTTTGGATGGACCAAAAAAATAGTTGAAGTCATCCACAAAGCGGGAAGACCAGCGATTCTTCATTCTTGCGGCAATCTTGACAGGGTTATGGACGATATTATCGACGACATAAAATTCGACGCCAAGCACTCCTTTGAAGACGTTATTATTCCCGTTGAACAGGTATACGAGAAATGGGGCGGCAGAATCGCGATATTGGGCGGCATAGATATGGATTTTATGTGCCGGTCAACGCCTGAGCAGGTAAGGCAACGGTGCGAAGCAATGCTGGCGAAGGCCGCAACAAGGGGTGGATATGCCTTGGGCACAGGCAACAGCGTCCCAGAATATGTCCCATTTGACAACTATATCGCGATGATTGACTGTGTCAGGACAAAAGGCACTGTCCAATAGGGTGGCGGTGAACTTGGGGCGTGATTTTGGCGTATAGTTTGGGTCTTATAATGTAGGGTTTTTGGTTACGGAGGAGCTAAAGCTATCTCCTTGATACGCCGATACTTATGTTATGAATTGAGGGGCAGTTTTGTTTCTTGGCTGAAGTATCGCCGGTTGCTATAATTGCCCGTTTATCAGAATTTTGATGGTTTAGTATATTGAGTCCCTCGCAGGGATGCGATGGGTGTCTTTTTGCGCACCCGAAGGGGACGGAGTCTGGACGGAGTTCCTCGATTAACTGATTTCTTTTGCCTGTTTTGAGAGAGGATTAATGAAGGCGTTGGTTACGGGTGGAGCCGGTTTTATAGGTTCCCATTTGGCGCAACGGTTGGCCACAGACGGCAATGAAGTGATTGTCGTCGATAACCTCAGCACGGGCAGTTTGAAGAATATCACGGCCCTTGTTGGTAAACCAGGATTTGAATTTGTAAAGGGGGATATTCGCGACTCAGCGATAATCGAGTCGGCTGTAAGGAAGTGCGACAAGATATTCCACCTTGCCGCGGCAGTCGGTGTCCAGTTGATAGCCGACAGCCCCGTGCATACCATTGAGACGAACATTGCCGGGACACAGGTCGTTCTTGAATCCGCGAATAAATACAATCGCCCGATTTTCATCGCCTCAAGCAGCGAGATTTACGGCAAGAACGAGTCGGTGCCATTTCGCGAGGGGGATGATATTGTGCTCGGCAGCACAAGTATGCCTCGATGGGCTTACGCGTGCAGCAAGGCGGTAGATGAGTTTCTGGGTTTCGCGTTTCATCAGCAATACGGGCTTGATGTGGTGATAGGGAGGTTTTTCAATACGATAGGCCCCAGGCAGACAGGCAGGTACGGGATGGTTGTGCCAAGGTTTATCGAGTCGGCCCTCAAAAACGAACCGATACGCATATACGGCACCGGCAAACAAAGCCGGTGTTTTTGTTATGTCGGGGACATCGTGAACGCGGTTATCCGGCTGATGAATTGCAGTAAAGCGATGGGCGAGGTGTTTAACATCGGTTCGGATGAAGAAATTACCATTGAGGCCCTTGCCGACAAGATAATTGAAATAACGGGCAGCAAAAGCAAAAAGGAATTCGTCCCCTGCGAAATCGCTTACGGCCGTCCGATTGAAGATATGATGCGCCGCGTCCCCTGCCTTGAGCGGGTACGGGATACAATCGGCTGGAAGACTAAAACAACTCTTGACGAATCGTTGCGGATAATCATAAAAACGCTTAAGTTATAAAAACCCGCTGATTTTATTAATTTATGAAAGGGTTGAATTGATGAAAAGGTTTGCTGTAATAGGAGTTGGCGGTTATATTGCCCCGCGTCATCTAAAAGCCATAAAAGACACAGGCAACATTGTCGTGGCGGCGCTCGACAAAAATGATTCTGTGGGGATTATTGACTCCTATTTTCCGGAAGCCGACTTTTTCACTGAGTTTGAGAGATTTGACCGCTATCTCGAATTATTGCGCCGGGGAGGAGCAGGCAAGGTTGATTACGTCACAATATGTTCGCCGAATTATTTGCACGACGCCCACGTCAGGTTCGCACTTCGGATTGGCGCAGACGCGATTTGTGAGAAACCGCTGGTGTTAAATCCCTGGAATGCCACTGCTCTTGAAGAAATAGAACGAGAGACGGGACACCATATTAACACGATTTTACAGTTGCGTTTGCATCCAGCCATTATCGCGCTTAAGCAGCGGGTTGACAATGAGCCAAAGAGTAAGATTTACGACGTGGAGCTCACTTATATTACCTCCCGCGGGCGCTGGTATAACGTTTCCTGGAAAGGGGACATTAATAAATCGGGCGGAGTTGCCACTAATATCGGCGTTCACTTTTTCGATATGCTGACCTGGATTTTCGGTGACGTCAGGACAAACATCGTGAATTTACATACGCATATGAAGGCGTCCGGGACGCTCGAGCTTGAGCGGGCCCGCGTTAGATGGTTCCTGTCGCTGGACCAGCAGGACCTGCCGGAGAAGACAAAACCACAGCAAAAGACCTACCGTTCCATCACAATGGACGGGCAGGAAATAGAGTTTTCGGAGGGCTTCGGCGATTTGCACACAAAAAGCTACGAGCAGATACTTCAGGGCAACGGTTTCACGACAAAAGACGTTTTAACTTCCATCAAAATCGTTTCTGACATACGAAATGCCAGAGAGGTCGGATTGCAGGGGGATTACCACCCGATGCTGAGACGGACCAAAATTACGACCAGGAACAACACGGATTAAACGGGTTGAATAAACAAAAGAACAGCGGGGATTTTAAGATGGCTAAAGCTCGAAACAAGTCAGCGGGACAAGCAAATCGTAAGTTGCCTGATTATTTCGTGCACGAGACAAGCATAGTTGGCGAAGGCGCCAGTATTGGCGAAGGGACCAAAATCTGGCACTTTTGCCACGTTATGTCGAACTCGCAACTCGGTCGAAAGTGCATCCTCGGTCAAAACGTATTCATTGCCGAAGGTGTCGTGATAGGCAACAACGTCAAGATTCAAAATAACGTCTCTGTATATACAGGCACCGTTATTGAGGACGATGTTTTTCTTGGCCCGTCTTGTGTGCTGACGAACGTAACGAATCCACGTTCCCAGATTGTGCGTCACAGCCTTTATGAGAAAACCATACTTAGGCGAGGAGCAACTATTGGAGCGAATGCGACCATTGTGTGCGGAATCGAACTTGGACGGTATTGTTTCATAGCCGCCGGCGCTGTCGTGGCAAAAGATGTTCCGGATTACGCGTTGATGATGGGAGTTCCGGCTCGGCAGGTTGGCTGGATAAGCAGGCATGGTATCCGCCTGTTAAAACCTGATTCAAATGGCATTATGATTTGCCCGGAGAGCGGCTATCGATATAAAGAGGTTGAGACAGGAGTACTGAAATGCCTCGACCTGGATGAGGAGACGCCGCTGCCTGCGGACAAGGCACGCGGGACCATTTCCTATGATGAATTCAAAAAACCAGCCAAATAACAAACATCGAATTGATGAGGAGATACTATGCCTGTTCCCCTGCTTGACCTGAAGGCGCAATACGCAACTTTAAGAAAAGAAATTATGGCGGCAGTATCGGAAGTGCTGGAATCACAATGCTGTATAGGCGGTCCTAAAGTCGCAGAACTGGAGGCAAAGATAGCAGCTATAAGTGATTGCAAATTCGCCGTCGGAGTATCAAGCGGCACGGACGCACTTTTGAACAGTTTAATGAGCTTGGAAATCGGGGCGGGAGACGAGGTAATTACGACGCCGTTTACATTTTTCGCGACTATCGGTTGTATCGCACGCGTTAGCGCAAAGCCGGTGTTTGTGGATATTGACCCGCTGACTTACAACATCAACCCTAAACTTATAGCCGCCGCGGTTACGAAAAAGACCAGGGCTATAATGCCGGTTCACCTTTTTGGTCAAATGGCTGATATGGACCCGATTATGGATATCGCCAAAAAACACAAGCTGACTGTAATCGAGGATGCGGCACAATCTATCACAAGTACATACAAAGGTAAAAAGGCGGGTAGCATCGGAACAGTCGGTTGCTTCAGCTTTTTCCCAAGCAAGAACCTCGGCGGCATCGGCGACGGAGGGATGATAGTAACCAACGACAAACAGCTTTACGATCGGCTTTCGATAATGCGCAACCACGGAAGCAGCCCCAAGTATTACCACAAATATATCGGCGGCAATTTCCGCCTTGACCCCATACAGGCGGCGGCGCTGCTGGTCAAGCTGCCGCATCTGGATAAATGGTCGCAGGCAAGACGACGTAACGCTGCTTATTACGACAGGAAGTTCGCGGGAACAGCCGTCAAAACGCCTTATATCAGTCCTGACTGCGTAAGCATTTATAACCAGTATGTCATAAGAGTCCAGAAACGCGATGAGCTGATAAAGTTACTCAAGGACAAGAATATCGGTTGTGAAATATACTACCCGGTCCCTATGCATCTTCAGGAATGCTTCAATTACCTCGGTTACAAAAAAGGCGATTTCCCGGAGGCCGAAAAGGTGGCCAATGATGTCCTGGCGATTCCAATCTATCCGGAGTTAACCGACGAGATGAAAGATTACGTGGCGGAAACAATAGTCTCTTTTGTCGGTTGACTATCGGTTCTTGAGAATATCGAGAACTGATAGCTTTTTAACTTCTGATTTCTGTTCTCTAACTTCTTACTTCTTACTGTGTGCTTAAGAAAAAAATGAGAAAATTTTTAATATATTTTTTATTATTTGTTATTTCCCCTGTTCTGGGCAATGCCAAGGTCGATTATGACGTAAATAACGTCTCGATTAAGGGCGATTCGACGTTAATGAATATGAAAATTACAAGCTCTTATTTTGCAGATGGGGCTTTTTTAATCGAAACCACCGGCGCGCGGTATGAATATGTTCCAGGCGAGTTAAAAGTGTATCAGGGTCTTGGCAGTAATAAGCGACTGCTGGCAACGGTTACCTTTGACCAGAGTGTCTCTTTTAAAAAGGTGGTCGATACAAATGAGCAGGTCTTGTTCTGGTCAGAGAAGCTCAATGCCGGCATTTGTGCAGACTCAACGTGCATGCTGGCAGTAAAAACTGATGTAAGCTTCGATGTCACGGGGAATTTTGTTCCTCTCCAGATAACTGAAGGCAACCCTTTGCTTATGGCGGACGACACCGGCAGTATTGGCATATCTAATACTGCCAACTATACTGCCAAAGTAACAAGTTCGAAACTAAAGAACTGGTCTGTCTCATACACATTAAAAGCGAATCAGGTATTGACCTTTTCTGTCGGCAATCAGAACATAGTGACTCCAGTACTTGTGCTGCCAAGCTATCAAAGAGTACTGCAGGATGAAACTTCAGTTACCGGCAGCACACACGCCGAAATATTCTGCGCTAAGAACGAAACTGAGTCGTTCCAAGTTCTGGTGGCGAACAAGTCAACCGCACCATTACCAGATGTGCATATTGACGTTGCAGAATGGCAAGCCATTGTGCCCGGCTTTAAAGCCCCAACCATCACATTATTCAGAGAGCATTACGTCAAAGTTGATCAGCCCTCATACCAGTTGAAAAGCAAACAGGGTATGTATCCCGATGCCCTTATACCCTTTATAGACCCCTACACCAATAAACCGATCACCAATGCCAAGTATCTGGCCGACCATGCGACGGTACAGCCCAAGACCAGCCAAGGGTATTGGATAGATATAGCCGTTGGCCAGGAAATTCCTGCAGGTTCTTATACGACCAACCTTACGATAACCTCCGCCGGTGCTACAATTGCACAGATACCTGTGCTTTTACATGTATGGGATTTTACCTTGCCAGCTAAACACTCATGGACGGCATGGTTCTGTGGTTTGCGCGACCTCAACAGCGTGTATGGCATGACTTTCGGTACACCTGATTACGACACCCTCATCCATCGCCACCAGACGCTTCTCTACCAGCATGGTATCTATCCCAATGTGCGCAAACATCCGCGCATCAATTGGGACACAGGGGATGTTACTTTCACCCCGGAGTACGTTGCCAGTCTAAGAGCGTTCATCAATGAATATGGCACTGGAGTGCTGTTTATTCCGCGATTGACCACCAAGGATCCGCGAGCACTGACAAAGTATCTGGCCGCATACGACGCGTTTTCGCGAGCGAATCCCTGGGCAGGGCAATACTTTTTCTATATCGACGAACCTTCGACACTTGAAATGTACAATTATGTTAAACAGTGCGGCGACATAATCCATGCCTATGCGCCTTCGGTTAAGCTGCTGGTCACGATTGACAATCCGCCGAAATCGCCGACATGGCCCAATCTGGAGAATGCTATTGATATCTACGTGTTGTTTTTTGGAATGGCAACACCGGCAAATATTCAGAAATATCAGGGCCTTAATAAAGACGTCTGGGTATATACGGCCCTGACAAAGACCGGTCTGGCCTGGGAACTGGATAGCGACCTGTTGAATTATCGTATTCCGGTCTGGTGCAGTTATGCACTCGGAGCTAAAGGAATTCTGTACTGGTCAACCACTGTATGGGCCACGGCGCACGGCAGTCTGCCTTACGGTGGTCTGCCCGCGTCAGACCCATGGCAAACTGCTCTAACATATCGAAACAGTGCGGGATATGAGTACATGGGAGAAGGTTCATTGCTTTATCCGGGTATGCCGGCTGGTATTCAAGGCCCCATATCCAGTATGCGGCTCAAAGTGTTTCGTGATTCGGTTGAAGATTACGACTACTTTTTTTTGCTAGAACAGCTTACGGGCAGAACAAACGTGCTTGCGCTCACAAAACAAGCGGTCAGCGATTTTGGCACTTATAGCAGGGATCCTGACGATTATATCAAGACACGTGCTGCAATTGCGCAGAAAATTCTGGAGATTAAACATAAGTAAGTATGGCAACAGAAAAACGGTATTATGAACTTGATTCGTTACGCGGCGTTGCAGCAATGACTGTCGTGTTTCATCATTTTTTATTTATTTTGCCGAGCATTAGCGATAATGAAAAGGCGTTTTGGTATTTTAAATACACACCACTACATTTATTCTGGGCGGCTCACGAAGCCGTAATCTTCTTTTTTCTGCTCAGCGGGTTCGTGCTTTCGCTCCAGTTTTTCGGCAAGAAAGTTCACTATTCAGGTTTCTTTATAAAACGTATTTGCCGCATTTATATCCCCTATCTTGCGGCCGTAACCGTCGCAGTAATCTGCTCGCAACTTTTTTACAGTGGGCACAAACCGACCCTGAGCATCTGGTTCAACTCCGTCTGGACCGAAAAACCAACACTCCCGCTGATCGCCAATCATCTTGCCTTTATCACGGATTTCCATAACGGCGCCTTTGACCCTGTTCTATGGTCGCTAGTTCATGAAATGCGAATTTCCCTTTTATTTCCACTGATAATATTCCTGGTTATAAGGTTTAATTGGAAGACCAACGTGTTTTTAGCATGTTTATTCAGTATGGCTGGCATGGTTTTGCACTACATTGCCAAATTCAAATTTCATTATCAAGCAGATTTTTTCATGACTATTCATTATATTGCAATGTTTATATTTGGCGCATTGCTTGCCAAACACAGGGTCGAACTTGTTCAGAAATACCAATCTTTTTCACAACGTGGAAGATACTCGCTCGTTCTGTTTGCGATTCCATTATATTTATTCGGATGGATTTTCCAGAGGACGATCCTGCCATCAAATCTCGGCTGGTTCCCGGACTGGATCATTTCTGCTGGCGTTGCTGTTTTCATCATAAGCGCGATTGGCTCGGACAGGATCAATCGCGTTTTGCTGTGGCCGCCAATTCATTTCTTAGGCAAAACATCTTACAGTGTTTATCTTTTCCACGCTATTATCCTGTTTTGCCTTGTTCACAGTCTGTATGCAACAGTTCCGATCATTGGTATCTGGATGATTGGTTTGGTCCTGACAATACTCATTTCGACGGCGTCGTTCAAATATGTAGAACTGCCTTCCATAGCTGCCGGACGGATTTTATCAGATATTTCAAAAAAGTTTTAGGAGTATAAAGTGATAAGGCGAAAAACTAATTCATTTACTCTTAATATTATAAAAGCGAAACAGATTGGAGAGTATTAGAATTGTTAGTATCTTGTCTTAAGAAAGATATAACGGCTGCGATCCTTAATTTAAAAGGGTCTTCTTTTTTCAAGAATATCCTCATTGTCATGTCTGGCACAGCCGTGGCACAGATCATTGGTTTTGCGCTGACCCCGATTATCAGCCGCTTATTTTCACCCTCGGATTTTGGCATTTTCGGATCGTTTAGTTCGGTTCTTGGCGTCGTTGCGGCCGGTGTTACGCTGCAATATACACAGGCCATTATGCTGCCAAAAGCAAAAGCAGATGCGATGAATCTTTTCATTCTTTCCTGTTTGTCGGTAGTCGTTATAACGTTGTTATGTTTGGCGGCTATTCTCATTGTGCCTGCGTTTTTCTTAAACATTATGAAAACGCACGGTGCCTGGATGCTGGCGCTGCTTGTTATGGCTGTTCTTGTAAGCGGTCTCAATCAGTCGTTTCAGGCATGGTGCGTGCGCGTAAAGGCATTTAGGCATACCTCAGCTTCGCAGGTTATTCGCACCATAGCGGCCAATGGAACGCAGATCGGATTGGGTTGGTTTCAAGGGGGTGCCCCAGGCCTCATTTTCGGGGCGGTTCTGGCTGATATCGTGGCAAGTATAAATCTGGCTCGCGTGCTGTTTTCTGATCTCATGGCTTTTCGACCTGATGTTCAATGGGTACGGATAAAACAACTCGCCGTAGAATACCGGGATTTCCCCCTATATTCCGCCTCTCAAAATACCATCAACGCTCTCTCTCAAGGCCTGCCGGTATTGCTGCTGGCGCAATTTTACGGTATTGCGGTGGCCGGAGCATACGCATTTGGAGTGCGTATTTTGCAGGTTCCGATGAATTTTGTCTTAACGGCTCTTCGACAAGTGCTGTTCCAAAAGGCCTGTGAAACACATCACCAGGGCGGAAAACTGCTGCCACTTTATATAAAGACCACATTAGGATTGTTTGTGATGGCCTTTTTCCCTTCATTAGTATTATTTATTTGGTCACCGCAGATATTTTCGTGGTTATTCGGCTCGAAATGGTATATTGCGGGTGAGTTTGCACGATGGCTGGCACTGTGGTCGCTGTTCGGTTTTTGCAACGTGCCATCGGTCCTTTTTGCACGAATATTAAGAATGCAGCGACAATTCTTCTTTTTTGATTTGTCTTTGCTGGCCATGAGAGTACTGACGCTGGTACTGGGAGGATGGTATCTGAGTGCACAACATACAATTGTGGTTTTTTCCGTTGTAGGTTCAATAATGAACATTGTTTTAATCGTGTGGATCGGTTATGTTCTTATGAAACATGAATCTGATATAAATGAAAAAGATATAGGAAAACTGTCTACTACTTGAAGGAAGGACAGGTAAAAAAATATATGATCGCAATCGTCATAGGCGGTGATATATGCCCGGTTGGCAGTGTGGAAAAGCCATTTATGAATGGCAATGCCGTGGAGACGTTTTCTGCTTTGGAAGTGAAGTTAGGTAAGGGAAACATAAAATGGTGCAAGCGGGAATAAAAAATAGTCGAATCTTTAAGTAAATCGCGTGTTCGGCTTTATATTCAAGGTTGAGAAGCCGGCTGCCATCGAAGCTCCCTACGATATGTGATGATAGAGATGGAATTGATAGGGGGTAATTGAAGTGAAAATGGATTGGCCTACAGGGATACAAAAACCAAGAGAAAGGGAATAACATGATTGGGAAACTTTTAGAGCATTTGGCGCGGGCGAAGAAATTCAGGCAGCGATTTCCTGAGCCGGCCAAGCGATTTTTACGTCATTTTTTGCCTCAGGAAGCATACCGGCGACAAATCTGGCTGGCCGAAGACCCATACGCCGATGTGGAAGAGATTTCAAGCTATCCGGGCAAGGTTGATGTGAGACTTGGGATTATTAAGGAGTTTACACATCAGCACCAATACTATATTGGAGCATGTCGTGAACTGGGTGTACCCTATAAGCTGTTGGACATTTCTGGGCCAAACTGGATTGATGTAATTGGAAATTCCGATTGTGATGCTTTTTTGATTTGGCCTTCAGCAGCTTTGACTGTTTGGAAACAAATGTTTGATGAGCGGTTAAAGGTAATGTGTGAGGAAATGGGCAAAATTGTCTACCCCGGCTATAATGAGATGTGGCTTTATGAGAGTAAACGCCGGATGCACTATTGGTTAAAAGCTAACAATATTCCACATCCAAAGACATGGGTTTTTTATGAGCGTAAAGAAGCATTGCAGTTTGCGAAGGAAACGGAATTACCGATTGTTTACAAAAGCAACCTCGGCTCAGGTGCAAGTGGTGTAAAAATATTCCGTGATCGGCCTCATCTATTGCGTTTTGTGAATAAATGCTTTAAGAAAGGAATTGTCCGTCGGGACGGTGATCGGAGAGACCGACAATGGGGGACGGTTCTGTTCCAGCAATACCTGCCGGGTGTAAAAGAATGGCGAATGGTAAGAATTGATAATTCCTACTTTGGTCATCAAAAAGGGCAAATAGGCGATTTTCACAGTGGTACAAACATTGTTATTTTCGCGGAGCCACCAGAAGAGCTATTGAACTTTGTCCGCAAAGTGACGGATGTTAGCGAATTTGACAGTATGGATTTGGATATCTTTGAGACGTCCGATGGACACTATTTAGTTAATGAGCTTCAAACAGTATTTGGGTCAGATCCTCGTCAAATGGAAATAGGTGGTAAACCTGGACGTTATACGTATGATCAAGATAGAAAGCGATGGATTTTTGAGGAGGGAATATTCTGGCAAAACAACTGTTGTAATCTCCGGGTCAAGCGCCTTGTTAAAAGTCTGGATAATAAGTTAATAATTTAATCTTTGAAGGAGATATAATGAACATTTTTGAGCAATTAGAATCCAATGTTCGAACTTATTCGAGGGTATTCCCAGCAGTTTTTACTAAAGCTAAAGGCGCTTTTTTATATGACGAAGCTGGTAAAAAGTACATAGATTTTTTTGCAGGTGCTGGCGTCATGAACTATGGTCATAATAACCCCAAAATAAATGATGCCATAATGGAATATATTCAACATGATGGCATTGTTCACAGCCTGGACATGTTTACATCAGCCAAAAGGAATTTTCTGGAAAAACTTGATTCCATCATTCTCAAACCAAGAAAGATGGAATACAAGATTCAATTCTGTGGACCTACCGGAGCAAATGCGGTTGAGGCTGCCTTGAAATTAGCACGAAAAATAAAAAGGAAAAGGGAGATTGTCGCATTCACACATGCTTTCCATGGATTGAGTATGGGCGCCTTATCAGTAACAGGAAATCTGCATTATAAAAACGATTTCTTTGCAAATAACGCAGATGTAACGTTTGTTCCCTATGATGGTTACCTGGGACCGGGTATCGATACTACGCAAATACTGAGAAAACTTTTTACTGACAGAAGCAGTGGTGTAAAAGTACCCGCTGCTATTATCCTTGAGACTATTCAAGCGGAAGGTGGAGTCAACGTGGCTAACATAAAATGGCTGCAGGAGATAGAAAGGATTTGTAAAGAGTTTGGTATAGTTTTAATTGTTGATGATATCCAAGTAGGTAACGGTAGAAGTGGCGACTTCTTTAGTTTTGAACGAGCAGAAATCAAACCTGATATTGTAGTGTTATCAAAGGCTATTGGCGCAGGAATGCCATTATCTATTCTTCTGATAAAACCAGAACTTGACATTTGGGAACCAGGTGAACATACAGGAACATTCAGGGGCAATAATATATCTTTCGTTGGAGGAGCTAAGGCACTTGAATATTGGCAAAACGATGATTTTTCAGATGCGGTAAAAGAGAAATCAAACTTCCTTAACGCACTTCTAAAAAACCTGCAGATAAAACATTCACAGTTGATTACGGAAATAAGAGGCTGTGGCCTCATTTACGGAATTGTAATTCCTGAAGACGGTATTTGCAAAACGATTTCAAGCAATGCGTTTAAACAAGGATTAATCATAGAATTAGCGGGAGCAAATAACGAAGTACTTAAGCTTTTGCCCCCCCTTACCATAGACAAAGAAACTTTAAGGATAGGCGTGGATATTATTGGAGAAGTTATGAATAATGCGCTAACGAATTAAACAGGAGGCAAATGTGGCTGCTTTGAGCCGCAGGTTCTCTTGCTTGGGGGGAAAATGAGACCATTAGAAGGGCAATTGAAATAAAAGATGGCATTGTAAATAATCAAAAAATACTATCATTTCAGAAGCGTGATCAGCCAGTACCCTTACCGCCATATTTAAACTGTCATAAGATATGTGTGGCCTCAGGATGCGATAATTGAAGATGTAATTACAAAAACGAATAAAAGGTGAATTTGTGGGATACCCAGCATCATTAAACGACGATTCGAGTCCATGGCCTTATGATCTGCCGCCCAAAGAGCAGTTGCCGCTTTCGATTTTTCTGTTAATGCCGTTTCTGGTAGGGGCGATTTCCGTCGAAGCGCTGCCCGGATTCAACTATCTGGTGGTAGTGCTGGGGGTGGTTTGTGCGGTGGTTTTTATGCTGGCGTCAGTGCGGGAAGGCTTTTTTATACCGGCGGAATTGAAATTTTTCGGTGCCTTTTGCCTTTGGGGGGCGTTTGGGTTGCTTGTGGCAAAATCTCCTGAGTTGGTTTTCACTCGACTAAGAACACTTGCTCAGTTGCTGATTATGGCTTTGATTGTTTCCTACTATGCGAGGAACACGCGATGCATATCATGGCTGTTTTTTGCGGTGTTGATTGGCGTGTTAATTATAGCAGCGTCTGCTGTGGTGACCGGTGATTATAAGCGGGCGGAGGTCGAGGGCGAGAGAGCACGTCTGGCCGGCCTGACGATGAATGCAAATTCCTTTGCCATCGTTATAACCAACGGTATCGCTATTTTGCTGTATTTTTTCAGGCAGGTTCGATCAAAAATACTCAAGCTTGTGATCATCGGCGGGATTCTGTTCGGGATACGTTTTGTCGTCAGCAGTGGTTCCCGCAAGGGCTTTATTGGCGTGGCGATATTGATTTTCTTCTGGTTTCTGTTTACTTATCTCAAAGAACTTCGTAAACGGCCTTTGCTGGTTATAGCGATGCTTTTGGGCGTTGTCGCAGTGGGGTTTTATACGGCCTATTCAATGCGCGATACGGTGCTGATGCAGCGATTTTTGAGGCTCAACGTAGAAGTTGTGCACGGAAGCACTGGCACCAGAATTGTGATGGTAGAAGAGGGTATCCGTTTTACAGCTTCTCATCCTGTTCTGGGGCTTGGTTTAAACCATTTTCAAATCTATTCTGTGTCAGGATTATACGCCCATAATAATTATGCTGAAGTGTTTTCCACAACCGGCATCCCCGGTGGGATCCTGTACTATCTGATTTATGTCATTATCTTCTATCGGCTGCACAAAGTAGGTAAATTCTCTCTGTCACCCAGCCAAAGGAATGTTGTAGCGATCTTCAAGTGCCTGATGCTGCTTCGGCTGGTTTTAGATTTAGGGGTTGTCTCGTATTATGGAAAGATGGACTGGATATTTTTGGCCATTATTATTGGCGGCTTGTGTTATCTAAAGCGGGATGTCGAGGCCGGTTATGCCCAGAATGACAACACAGACGAATTTGTCCAAAATGTCCCGGCTGCGGAGTACTAAGCCATGAAAAAACAGATCAAGGTTGTTCATATAATGCCCCAGATCGGAATCGGAGGAGCGGAAACACAGTTGTGCGCCCTTATTATAAACAGCGACTCTCAGGTCGTAACCCACGAAGTGCTGTATTACAGTGATTCGAGCGATGATGAGGGCTTTAAGCTTTATACCGGAGCTGGCATCAAATATACACGAATTCCCAGAAACAGGAAAAGACCAATTAAATTTTTACGAGATTTGACTGGAGCAATTAAGGCAAGAAAACCCGACATAGTCCATTGCTGGCTGATTAGCGGAAATTTTTGGGGTAGATTGGCGGCTATCCATGCAGGAGTAAAACACATTTTGGTCGCCTGGCGAAACTGTGACCTCTGGAAGCCGATAGGGGCAAGATTATTGGAATGGCTGACGTATGGACGTGCACAACATCTGGCTAATAGCAAGGCAAAGCACAACAATGAAAGCATTATCTGGACCCTGCTGAGTCTGAGTTTATGGATTGAAAAAAACGAGGTTGCTCTCGGATAGATGAGTTCAGAATATGCTTTAGCGGAGCTGACAAATGAAAAGTTTAAGACAAACCTGCATCTATAATAATTAGCTGGGCCTATTTCCAGGAAAAGCAATTACGACAAGCAAGCTCTTCTTCGGATTCGTTTTATTCTATGGATGACGCTTCAGCTTCAGATGTTCAGGTTGTTGAGTCATCCGACAGTATGACGTTATATGTAGGCAAATCAAACGAGACAATAATATGAATATAGCTATAATAATTGACTCATTGGGTAGCGGGGGAGCGGAACGGCAAGCGATACTGTGCGTTTCCGAACTGCGAAAACTGGGCCATTCGGCAGATCTGATCTATTATCATCCAACGGTGGAGTATGCCGAGGTGCTGGAAGACCTGAAGCTTAAGCCGATCTATGTTCAGGCGGATCCATTTTTTCAAAGGTGTAGCAAACTTCACAGCCTGTTTAAAGAACGCAACTATGACGTAGTACACGGTTTTAAAATGGCTGCGGAATTCTACACGGCAGTAGCCGGTAAATGGGCTGGTATTTCTAATCGTTTTGGATCTTTTCGTGTGCTTTATAACCTGGGATACAAGTACAGGATGTATCATTATTGTATTGACAAATTGCTCTGTGGCTGGATTGTGAATTCAAAAGCAATTGCAGATTCTATGTCGCGGTGTACCGGCATCAATCGCGATAGGATTTCGGTCCTGTACAACGGACTCTGGCTTGACAATTTTCGTTCTTCGTTGACCTCTGCTCAGGCCAAAAATAAATTAGGACTTAATGAAAGTACAATTACCGTAACTATGGTAGCCCGTTTGAATCCGCAAAAAAACTACCGAATGCTGATAGATGCGGCAGCTATTGTAACTCGCCAGGAATCTCGGGTAAAATTTTTAATTGTTGGAAAAGGGACGCTTGATAAGGAGATTCGGGATTATTCAGCTAAATTGGGACTTTCCGATAAAGTGGTGTTTCTTGGGCGAAGGGGAGATATAGCGGATATTCTTGCAGCGACGGATATTTCTGTCTTAACCAGCGATTATGAAGGGCTGCCGAACACGATCATTGAGGCTATGGCGGCAGGCAAGTCGATTGTATGTACAGATTATCAAGGGTATGAAGAAATCATGACTCATGAAGAAAATGCGATGATCTCGCCTTGTGGCAACGCAGATAAATTTGCTGAAAATATACTTCGGCTCATTCGTGATGAACCGCTGCGCAGGCGTATTAGCCACAATGCCTTGCAATACGCGCAAAAACAATTTCTTCCTGAAATCATGGCCAAAAATCTTGAAGAAATTTACCGTAAATACAGCCATTTCAAATCAAATAACCACGGCAGTTGCGGAGGATAGAATGTCAAAAGGCAGTTTTGTATATTGGAAACACCGGTTCAAGTACTGGTATAAGATGTTTAGTGGCACCAGCTATTACCATCAGCCGCTTGGAATGGGGCGCAGATTTGTTCCAGGGCAACTGGATGGATACTTCAGCGATATGACTGGGAAGGCCGATTGGCAAGGCGGAATCGATAATGATGGGATATCGTATATCGTATTGTCTAACGGCAAGACGGTATATTTTCCAGTAATGCTGTGCCAAAAAGCGCTGGGCCACTGGGATTTGTGGCTGATACATGGTCATTCAGAAGACTGCGACGGTTTTCTTAAAATAGCCGGTTGGTTAAAAAATAACCAGGATGCCATAGGAGGTTGGGATACCTGGGGGGCATTAGGCCGGCCGCCACAGTATCGCTATTCAGCTATGACACAGGGGCAGGCTCTTAGTGTAATAACCAGAGCATATAAGCTGACAAATGACATCACTTTCGAACGGGCATGCAAAAATGCGATGACATTGATGAGAAAACCCGTTCAAAATGGCGGCGTGTGTATTTATGATGGTCAGGATGTTTTTCTCGAGGAGTGTCCTGGTGATAAGCGGGATACAGTTCTAAATGGCTGGATTTTTTCACTGTTCGGGGTGTACGATTATCTTCTTCTCTTTAAAGACGAACAGATTCAGGCATTTTATATGCAAACTTGTGCTTCATTAACAAAATATCTGTATGAATATGATGCCGGATACTGGTCATATTACGACAACGGCACAAGACGCCTTGCCAGTCCGTTTTATCATAATCTCCATATAAGTCAGTTGGAAGCCCTGAAAAAGATCATAGAACAGCCTTGCATTGGATCAATGCAAGACAGATGGATACGATATAGAAATAATAGCATCTATAAACTTCTGGCTATTGTGGTTAAGGGCATGCAGAAACTCAAAGAGCCAGATGCTGTTATAAGTGTGGAATAGACTAGGAGTCTTTGATGCGGATATTGATGATCGCACATTCTATCTCGACATGGACACCGCAATTTGCGAACTTTTTCAAATCGCGAGGCGACGATGTGGTCGTTGCGACCTTTTCGCCCAACAAAATTGAAGGCATCGATACCGAGTTTGTAGGTATTGAGCCATTCGACCGATTTAAGAACAAACACAGGTTCTTTACGCGAGTGCCGCGATTACGTAGAATTATAAAAACTTTTAAGCCAGATATCGTATTTGCCATTTATCTTTCTTCAAATGGCCTGAGTGGAGCACTCGCTTGGAACGGGCCTTTTGTAGTTTCAGCAGTAGGCAGTGACGTGCTGGATCGCGAGGGACGAACTGGTTTGCGGCGAGTATTTCGAGAGAATATCATTAAGCTGGTTTGCAGGAAAGCCGACATTATCAATACTGTTTCTCAAGGTATTGACGACGAATTACTCCGGTTGGGTGTTCCGCAAACCAAGCTGCTGCAGATACCTTTCAGCGTGAACCTTGAGCAATTCTATCCTGACCCTGCCATGCCGAGAATATCTGCGACAACTTTCATCTGTACCCGCAGCCATGAACCACTCTATGATATAGCCACCATCATTGAGGCACTTAGGCTAATCAAATCGACCGGCAGACAATTTCACTGCATTTTGACTTCGGGAGGCACTTTACTCGAAATACATAAGCAAAAGGTGATCGATGCCGGACTTGAAGGTTATGTGACATTTACCGGCTTCCTGGAACATGGCGAACTGCCAAGACTGCTCAGAAGTGCGGATATCTACATTTCTGCGTCTTTAGGTGATGGAACAAGTGTTTCACTTTTAGAGGCCATGGCCACGGGGCTGCTGCCGGTGGTATCAAAAATCGATGCCAATACGCCCTGGGTTATTGACAGAAAAACGGGATTGTTCTTTGATACAAAAAATCCACAAAAACTTGCGCAAGTCCTGCACGAAGCCATGGATGACACTACACTGCGGAAAAATGCGTTTGAAAAGAACAGACAAAGAGTTGCAGAGGACTGCGATATGCAAAAGAATATGGAACGGCTGGCAGATCTGTTTACAAAGCTGGTAATGAAGAAGAAACATCCTTCATGTTCAACTTGCGATTAAATATGTGCAGAGAAATGAATAGGGGTAAAAAATGCTGAAAAACAAAAAAGTCTTAGTAACCGGCGCCGGCGGCTTTATCGGCTCGCATTTGGTTGAGGCATTGCTTGAAAAAGGAACAAGCGTTCGAGCTTTTGTACGCTATAATGGCCGCAGTGACTGGGGCATGCTTTCCGATTTGCCCAACGAATCACTTAAGAGTATCGAGGTTGTTGCCGGAGATATTCGAGACCCATTCTTTGTGCATAAGGCTGTGCAAGGATGCGATTATGTTTTCCACCTTGCGGCGCTGGTAGGCATACCCTACAGCTATGTAGCCCCAAATGATTATGTTGCGGTAAATGTGCAGGGAACGGTAAATGTATTAGAGGCCTGTCGTGACGAAAAAACGCCTCGGATTGTGCACACATCCACAAGTGAGACGTACGGTACCGCTGTATATGTTCCGATCGACGAAAAACATCCTCTTCAAGGGCAATCACCCTATTCGGCAAGCAAAATAGGCGCCGACAAAATGGCTGAATCCTATTATAACAGCTTTAACCTGCCAGTTGTAACGGTACGGCCTTTTAATACTTTCGGTCCACGACAATCCGCCAGAGCATTCATTCCTACCGTCATAACACAGGCTTTGACACGGGATAAAATTATGATGGGATCGCTTGAACCGGTGCGAGATATGACATTCGTCAAAGATACCGCTGAAGGCTTTATCACTGTAGGTCTGTGCGAAAAAGTCATCGGCCAGACAGTTAATCTCGGGATGGGGCATGGTGATACTATCGGTACGATGGTCAAGACCATCTTGAAGATACTGGGAAAAGAAAAGATGCTGATTCGGCAGGATGCATCTCGCGTGCGGCCGGCAAACAGCGAAGTGATGCGGCTTATCAGCGACAATAGAATTGCAAGAGAAGTCTGCGGCTGGAAACCAAAATACACTCTTGAATCTGGACTTACTCAAACGGTTGAGTGGATAAAACAAAATCTTGATAAATACAAGCCTGACCGATATGCAATATAATGAGGTGCTTTAATGAAAGATATTCGTGTAATTATTTTAGCTGGTGGTAAGGGAACACGCCTTAAACCTTATACAACGGTTTTCCCAAAACCGCTTATGCCAATAGGCGACATGCCGATTCTCGAGGTTGTCCTGCGGCAGCTTAAATCTTTCGGCTTTGAGAAAATTACCCTTTCTGTCAATCATCTTGCTGATTTGATCCAGACCTTTTTCGGCAATGGCCGCAAGCTTGGCCTCGATATCAGTTATTGCATGGAAGATACACCGCTTGGCACAGCAGGCTCAATTTCACTGGTGAAAAATCTTACAGAACATTTCCTTGTTATGAATGGCGACCTGCTTACTACACTTGATTATAGTGCAATGATGCGTCGCCACATTGCCAGCAAAGCATCAGCAACAATCGGTGTGTTTCCACGAGAAGTGAAAATCGATTTTGGCGTTCTTGAGTTAGGACAAAAAGGCGAGCTTCTTCAATATAAGGAAAAACCCCGTTTCGAATTTATTGTTAGCATGGGAGTCAATGCTTTTCATAAATCGGCATTGGAGTTTATCCCAAAATCGCAGTATCTTGATATTCCCACATTGATGATTAATCTTAAAACTGCCGGTAAACAAGTGTTCGCCTATCAGTCCGAATGTCAATGGCTCGACATAGGCAGGCCCGATGATTATGAGCAGGCATTAGCAATTTTTGAACAGAACAAGAATCTCTATCTGAAAGAGCAGCAATGAGAAAAAGGGTTCTAGTCACCGGAGCTTGCGGCTTTGCTGGTCGATATATGTGTGAATATCTTTGCGACCTTAAAGATCGTCCGGAAGTTATTGGCACAGATATAATCGCTTCTGAATCCAAAACTTGTGATGCTTTTTACAAGACCGATTTAGCATCAGGTATCGATACGGCTGATCTGATCAAACAAGCTCAGCCGGATTATATCATTCATCTTGCGGGTACTTTTGGAACAAATGATTCACAGGAAATATATAGAGTGAACGTTCTTTCAGCTACTGCTTTGCTTGAAGCCGTTCGCATACATAAAAGCGACACAGTAGTAATAATGGCAGGTTCGGCAGCGGAGTATGGCAAAGTGGATGCCGAGCAATTGCCGGTAATGGAGAATACACCCTGTCAGCCCGTCACAGCATACGGATTGAGCAAGCTACTGGCTACGCAGGTTGCCCTTTATTATCACAGAGTTCATAGTCTTAATGTGATGATTGTGCGGCCTTTCCAGCTCATCGGCAAAGGTGTAACCGCTCGCCTTGCACCCGGCGCGTTCGCCGAACAGTTAAAAAGAGCGATTTCTGATGAATCAAACGTTATTAAGGTCGGCAATCTCGAAAGCAGTCGTGATTTCCTTGATATCCGCGATGCAGTTGAAGCAATATGGACGCTTTGCCAGAAGCCCGCTGCCGGAGAAATTTTTAATATCTGCTCGGGCAAGCCTATTAAAATGGCGGATCTGCTGAAAATGATGGTCACTTGCGCCGGCGTAGATATAAAAATTGGAGTCGATCCTGAACGATTGAGAGGAACATCTGACATAAACACAATTTTCGGCAGTTGCGAAAAATTACAACATTATTGTGGATGGAAACCCCAAACGTCACTAGAAATAAGTATCCGCAAGATTTTTAAATGAGTCACGTATAGTACAGATGGATATGTGCTGTTTTTGTGATCTTTTGATATGAGCTATCAGACCCCAGGCATATTAGTATAAGACTATTACTATTGCTTAGTAGCATCTCGTTAAGTTCTGTCCGAGGAGAGACATATTGGATAGCAGCCAATGGCTCTTTATACACAAATAATATTGAAATATGAAAAACATTAATATCGCATATTCATACAAGATGCACATACTATGTATTCATCAATATTTTGCAACCCCTTTGGGCATAACCGGCACCAGGCCTTATGAGTTCGCCAGAGATAAAGTTTCAGTTATTGGAAATTGACGAAAAGAAACAAGGGAAAATGAATATTTGGATGTTAAATCATTACGCTGTAACTCCTGATTTGTCGGCAGGAACAAGGCATTTTGACTTTGGCATGGAGTTGTCAAGACGCGGCCATAATATAACAGTGTTTGCTTCGGGGTTTCATCCGGCACATTCAACAAAAAAATGCCCGCATAACCGGGACAAGTATTTGATTGAGGAAATCAATAATAATTTCAGGTTTGTCTGGGTAAAGACCTTTAGATATGAAAAAAATGACTGGAAGAGAGTTGTAAATATGCTCTCTTATTCCAGAAGAGTTCCCAAGATTGTGAAATCTCTGAATTTAAGGAAACCTGATATTATTATAGGTTCCTCCGTCCATCTGTTTGCAGTTCTGACAGGTTACCTTTTGTCCAGAAAATTCGGGTCGTATTTCATAATGGAAGTCAGAGACCTTTGGCCTGAAACCTTAATAGATATGGGAGTACCAAGATGGCATCCTTTTATAGTTCTCCTTGGCTTATTGGAGCGATTCCTTTATAAAAGAGCAGATAAAATAATCGTTCTTCCGCCTAAAGCTCACGAGTACATCGAATCTTTGGGGATTAGCTCACATAAAATCAGGTGGGTGCCAAACGGTGTTGATTTAAGCAAGTTTAATATTAACGGTGAAGACGATTTAAATAAGAATAACAATGAATTTGTCGTGATGTATGTAGGTGCTTTGGGGACGGCGAATAATCTTGACGTAGCCATTGATTCCGCAAACATTCTGAAAAACAAGTATTCAAATATAAAATTTGTTTTTGTCGGCGATGGTCTTGAGAAATCAAAACTGGTACAAAAAGCAAAACTTTTAAAGCTTGATAACGTGGAGTTTAGAAATCCTGTTGAAAAAAAGGAAATTCCCAGACTTCTCAGAAAGGCAGATGCTCTTTTTTTCAACTTGCCAAATTTGCCCGTATTTAAATATGGCATAAGCTCAAACAAACTTTTTGACTATCTTGCTTCCGGCAAACCAATAATATTTTCATGCAGCTCGATAAATAATCCTGTGGATGAGGCAGATGCCGGCATTACAATCTCTCCGGATAATCCCCAGGTGCTGGCAGAAGCTGTTATAAAACTTCATAATATTCCAGCGTACAAAAGACAGGAAATGGGCAAAAGAGGTAAAGACTACGTAAAGAAATACCATGACATACCGATGCTTGTAGATAGTATGGAGGAAGTGTTTAAAGAAGCTCTGGGGAAGAAAGAATAAAAATATTTTGGGGGGTAGTGCAAGAGTGTTTTTGGCAAATTTCAAAGGGAACGGTTTTCGAGCTATTTTAAGGCGCATTGGATAAATGAAAATCTTGTCTGTCATTGGTGCTCGGCCTCAGTTCATCAAAGCCGCTTTGGTTTCCAAAAAAATGCGAGAGAAAGGCATACAGGAAATTCTGGTTCATACCGGCCAGCATTATGATTTTAGTATGTCTGATATATTCTTCCAGGAATTGAACCTGCCGAAGCCTGATTATTATCTGGGCATAGGTTCCGGTTCTCACGGCGAACAAACAGGAAAAATGTTAATTGAGTTGGAAAAGGTGCTGCTTCAGGAAAGTCCCGATGCTGTTTTGGTTTATGGAGATACAAATACAACTATCGCGGGTTCTTTGGCGTCAGCCAAGCTTCACGTCCCAATAGCTCACGTGGAAGCGGGTCTGAGAAGTTACAATAAAGGAATGCCTGAAGAAATAAACAGGATTTTAACGGATCATTGTTCCGATATACTTTTCTGCCCCAATGAGACGGCGGTGAAAAACCTTCAAAAAGAAGGTTTTACCAACATAATTGAAAATGGACGGTTGATAGGAAATGATTTCTCCCTGCCCCGGAAACAATCAAAAACTGCAGTACGCAACTTGCGCTCAAGTGCCTCTGATGCGCCTTTTGTAATAAATGTCGGTGATGTTATGTTAGACGTTGCTTTGAGTATGAAAAAGATAATAGAAGAAACAAATCAGGAGGAAAGTTTTTTAGCGAGGTATTCTTTAGAAGCCAAAAGCTATATCCTGGTGACGATTCATCGGGCGGACAATACGGACAACAGGGAAAATCTGGGAAATATTGCCGAAGCGCTCAGGAAAATAGCAAAAAGCGGCTTAAAGATTTTCTTTCCTGCTCACCCAAGAACGCGTAAAGCTCTTGAGAAATTTAATTTAATGAGCAATCTCCCGAAGAATTTAATTATAAATGAACCTGTCTCCTATACGGAAATGATTGCTGCGGAGAACAATGCGCGGCTGATTATAACGGATTCCGGCGGCGTTCAGAAAGAAGCTTATTTCTTTAAGACTAACTGCATAATACCGAGAGATGAAACTGAATGGACGGAGCTTGTAGAAATTGGGTTTAACAAGGTGGTCGGAGCAGAAAAAGATAATATCGTTAATGCAGTTTCAAGCATGCTGAATGACGACTTTGCAAATAAAGAGTGGCCCGATTTTTATGGTAATGGGAAAGCCGCGGAGAAAATCGCAAAGGTATTATTAAACTATGAAAGATAGCTGTGGAATTAGTCGGGGATGCAAATGAAGCTTTTAATTGTCACTCAGTATTTTCCGCCGGAAATGGGACAAAACGCACGGCGGTTAGCCACCGAGCAATTTGATAGAGATAAATTGGCGGCGCAGGTGCTATCAAGGTTGGAAGCAGTGTCAAATTGATTGTTCTTTGTCGGATATTTTGACTTATGGTTGACGAATCTATGCCTTTCGTCAGTATTATAATGCCCATTCGCAACGAAGCCGATTTTATCGGGCGGGCAATACGAAGCATATTGGATAATGACTATCCCATTGACAGGATAGAGGTACTTGTTGTGGATGGGATGAGCGCCGATGGAACACGAGATACAGTTCAACAATTATGTGAACAAGACAACCGTGTTTCACTGTATGATAACAAGCGTAAAGTGGTTCCAAGTGCTTTGAATATAGGTATCAGAAACTCCAAAGGCCAAATATTAATCCCAGTTAGTGGTCACGCTGAAGTTGCTAATGATTTTATAAAACAAAGCGTTCAACAGTTACAAAAAAATCCTGAAGTTTGGTGCGTCGGCGGGCCGGTCGAGACCGTCAGTACAACATATATCGGCAAAGCTATCGCAACTGCATTAACCTCACCTGTCGGAATTGGAAATGCAATGTGGCGGCTCGGGAACTACGAGGGGTATGTGGATACACTCGCCTTCGGAGCATACTGGCGATGGGTATTCGAAAACATCGGCATTTTTGATGAACAATTAGTACGCAATCAAGATGATGAGTTGAACCTGCGATTGATATTACATGGTGGTAAGATTTTCATTACACCAAAAATAAAAAGCAGATATTATGCAAGAAGCAATATGCGCAAACTATGGCGCCAATACTTTCAATACGGCTTCTGGAGAATAAAGACACTGCAAAAACACCGCAGGCCTGCTACCATCAGGCAGGTAATCCCGCTACTTTTCGTGTTATCGCTGATGATACTAAGTCTCACCGGTTTCTTGCTTAAATTCTTCTGGTGGGTGTTATTGGCAGAGGTGGCCTTCTATGTTTTAGGTTTAGCCATTGGTAGTATTGATGTCGGGAGGAAAGCGGGCTGGAAATATGCTCTTCTGGCTCCGCTTGTTTTTATAATATTGCATCTTGCTTACGGCCTTGGTGGTTTGTGGGGAATTGTAAGATTTGTTTTGCTTCAAGGCATGGGGATGCCAAAACCATCACAAATTAAAATGTCAAGGTAACTTCATGCAAAACGTAATTGAAAATTTCGAGACAGGCTTTTCGAAATTCTTCACCGCCGGTCGGGCGTTTTCTTTTTGGAAGGCTCGCGTTGCTCTTTATGCAGTATTGAAAGCTATCGGTGTTGCTAACGGCGATGAGGTAATTCTCCCCGGCTATACCTGCGTGATGAATGTTAATCCCATAAAATATCTTGGTGCCAAACCCATTTATGTTGATATAGAACCGGATACCTTTAATATTAATTCCCATTTGATTGAAAGCCGGATAACAGAAAGAACAAAAGTCATTATTGCCCAGCATACCTATGGCTATGTATGTGATATGGATAAAATCATCGGCATTGCGAAAAATCATAATATTCCTGTAATCGAGGATTGCTGTCTTGCGTTCGGCTCAACGTATAAAGGAAAAACGGTCGGCACGTTCGGCAAGGCCGCTTATTTTTCATTCCAATGGAATAAGCCGTTCACGACCGGTCTTGGCGGAATGGCAATTACAAATGATGATGTTTTAGTTGAAAGAATAGAACAAATATGCAAATCACAATTAGTTCAGCCGAGCATTAGAGAAAAATTGATGCTTCTTGCCCAGCTTATGGTTTACAGAGCGTTTATTTATCCAAGAACTACGGCAATGGCACAGTCATTCTTTAGATTTCTAACAAAAAAAAGTATTGTAGTCGGCTCATCTTCAAGCTGTGAATTTGAACCTGAAATGGAAAAAGATTTCTTCAAGGCAATGAGTTCTGTTCAGGCAGTAGCCGGTATAAGGCAGTTGAAGAAATCGGAAAAGAATATTGAACATCGCCGCCAAATGGCCGCACTTTACGATACACTGCTAGAACAAAAAGGCTGGCCGACAAGAAATTACGACAAAGAAGTTATAAATCCTGTAATGGTAAGGTATCCTGTAAGAATAAAAGAAAAAGATAAAGCAATCCAGCGGGCCGCTTCTGCAGGTATCGAATTGGGGACTTGGTTTGAATGTCCGCTTCATCCGATAGAGACACCGCTTGAAAAATATGATTATCGAATTGGTATGTGCCCAGAGGCGGAAAAGGCAAGCCGAGAAGTTGTTAATCTTCCGCTGCACCCAAGAGCAACTAAAAAAACAGTTCGGCGGACAGTGGAATTTATTACCGGTTTTACGCCGGTTATTGATTGATTTTTGAATTTAAGATACAAATTGACAGCCACGGCATTAGAAGTAATGTTTACGTCAGGGATTTGGCGAGATAAAAACAGTATAACACGGCGAAAATGGATTCAAGTATGTCAGCGAACACTATGACCGCAGAAAATTAGCCATGAAATACCGCGGACTAATCGATAAACTTCTTGCAGGCAAATGATCCTGAATTGGTTAAAAGCATAGTATTGTGAGTGAATCTAATGGATAAACCACAACCCAAAAACAAATCGTCGGCGGTTTTCATAGTCGCAGTTTTTGCCGCGGTTGTGATATTAATGTTCATAGCCAGAATACGCGGCCAGGATGTGCAGAAAATCAGTATTCCGCTCAACAATGGGATGGTATCCCTGTTGACATACGATAATCTCCTGGCGGCAATTTCGAACGACAACAAGATATATGTATTGCAATGGTCCGACTTATCAAAGAAACCACGAGAGGGTGTGGTGGAATCAGGCGAGGCAGTTTTTGTTGCACCCGACACTATTGTATCCGTGAAACGAACAAATCCTGATTGTCTTGTTGTGTCTGGGTTCGATGCTAATAGCGTAAGCCAGAAAATTCCTCTGTCTTTGACGTCGAACGCTGCGAGTTTGTGTGCCAGCCAGGATGGGAACAAAATAATTCTTTTGTTGGAGCGGGGTGGCGGTGAACGCCTAATATATGAGCTGTTTGAGGTGGAGTTTAATACAAAGCAGGTGAGGCCATTAGTCGCAATTCCCTCAGAACAGGGCAGGGTGGAGCATTTCTCGGTATCCAATGACGGGCGTTATGTTGTTGCCGTAGGAGAAAAAAAAGAACACGGCTGGCTGTTTGTTGCGGATACCAAAGAAAAGAAAATTGTTTGGCAAAAGGAATTATCGGATTTGAGAAAGTTATATAAAGGGGTTTTCTCGAACGATGGAGAGATTATTTATATAAGAGGCAGCGACAGTATGCTGACGTTGGTCAAAACAAGTTCCGGAGAAATAATTGACCGCCTGTTGCCAACGGAAGAAAACAAAAGCACTTACAGGACTCAGCCGGCTCAAACGGTAACGATCAGCAGCGACAGCGGGCTGGTGGCGGCAACTGTTTTCGGCGATGTATATGTATGGGACACCAAAACTCGTAAAAAATATGATATTTCCGGTGCGGGACAAAAAGTGTTCAGTAGTATGGTTTTTTCCCCGGATGGGCGATTCGTTGCAACAGCCGATATGCGGCAGGGCGGGGCTATTAAAATTGTCCGCACGCCGCGTCATTAATTGTTTGGTGTCGCAGGCAGCGTACAGGCAAAAACTCCTAAATTAACATGATGTGCCATTTCATAAAACGGTTATTTGATATAATTTCCAGCGTGGCAGGGTTGATTGTAATCAGCCCCCTTTTAGTGGTTTTGGCTGTGCTGGTTCGTCTTAAACTTGGCTCTCCAATCCTGTTTCGCCAGCAGCGACCCGGATTGGGCGGCAAAGCATTTGTCATATATAAGTTTCGGACGATGACGGACCAGTGTGATGCGTCAGGGAATTTGCTGCCGGACGAGCAGCGTTTGCCTGCGTTCGGGCGGTTTCTGCGAAGTACGAGTTTTGATGAACTGCCCGAATTGTTCAATGTGCTTAAAGGCGATATGAGCATTGTCGGCCCCCGGCCCCTGATGATGAAATATCTGGAACGATATTCTCCCCAGCAGGCCAGGCGACACGACGTCAAACCGGGAATCACCGGCTGGGCACAAATAAATGGCCGGAACGCTATTTCCTGGGAAGATAAATTCAAGCTCGATGTCTGGTATGTTGACAATTGGACATTCTGGCTTGATATGAAAATAATCCTCAAGAGTGCCTGGATGGTGATAGCAAAAGAGGGTATAACTCAGCAGGGCCGGGCAACGATGGACGAGTTTATGGGAACACCACAAAACAACGCTGTCGAACGCCCGCAAAGATGACACTGGGGAAATAAAATGCTTTCGCATACAAAGACCAAAAAAATTGAAGCCGAATTTGGGTCGCCGTTTTATATCTTCGACGAAACTGCGTTCCGGGAAAATTACGATGACATAGTTAGCGCATTTGGCAAAAGATACGAAAAATTCATACTGGCTTATTCCTACAAAACTAACTACCTCCCCTACTTATGCGGGATAATCAAATCAAAGGGTGGCTTCGCGGAAGTCGTTTCCCGGCTGGAATATGACCTTGCGTTGAAGGTCGGCCAAAAGCCAGATAAAATTGTCTTCAATGGTCCCGTGAAGCGTTACGAAGACATTGAACTTGCTCTGAAAAACAACAGTATCGTTAATCTGGATTCATGGTCAGAGATTGACCTCCTGGCCAAATACGCGAAGAAAAATCCAAACAGGAAAATCAAAGTGGGGCTGAGGATAAACATCGGCCTGTCGGACAAAAGCGGGCGGTCGCATATCCAGGAGCATTTGAAAACGGGAAGATTTGGTTTTGACCCGTCAGATTCAAATATGAAGAAAGTAGTTTCGCGGCTGTCGCGTATCGGCAATGTCACTGTCAACAGCTTGCACGGCCATACATCTACCACCAACAGAAGTGTGTGGTGTTATCAAATTATTGCTGAAACGCTGTGTCGAATCGCGGAAAATTTCTTCTCCGAATCTGTTGAGTATATAAACGTCGGCGGAGGAATTTTCGGTTATATTCCCCCTCAGATGCGATGGGCAAAGACGCCCTCCTTCGACGATTACGCAAAAGCCGTGTGTAAAGTTTTGAAAACCAATAAATGGGTGCGCCGGCAAAAACCTCGCCTTATGCTTGAGCCGGGCATCGCGATGGTTGCGAATGCTTTGAGTTTTATAACTAAGGTGATAAGCATAAAGGATATTCGAGGCAGGGTGTTCGTGACGGTTGACGGCAGCGCCTATAACGTCAAACCGACGTTCCATAAGAATAATAATCCGTATCAGATAATAAAGAAAAAAGTCATCGCACAACGTTGTACTTTTAGTGTTGTCGGTTCTACGTGCATGGAAAAGGATTATATTCTCACGGAGATAACTGACGTGCTGCCTGGTGTCGGCGATTTCATAAAGATTGACAATGTTGGTGCATATACAATTGTTCTTACGCCGCCCTTTATCAATCCTGCCCCGGCCATTGTCGTCAGGAAAAGCGATACATTCAAACTTGTCCGTTCCAAACAGACGCTGAACGATATGTTCAAAAATTACGCATTTTAAAAAAGTGTCTTGTTATGCTCGGAACAATAATTACAGGCGACCATATCGTTCTTCGTCCGCTTAACAAAACGGATATCGAAAGCCGTGTCCGATGGTTTAATGACCCCGATGTCCGCAAAACGCTGATAATAAGCGAGCGGTTTGAGCTGGATAAAACAATCCGCTGGTTTGAGCAGATACAGCAGGATGACAGCCGGGTGGAATTGATGATCGAAACACCGCAGAAGAGCCCCGTCGGCGTCATAGGTTTGGCGGGTATCGATTCCACGCATCAGACTGCTGAGATATACATCGTTATCGGCCAAAAAGAGTTCTGGGGCAAAGGCGTTATGCTCGAAGCCGAACGCCTCCTGATTGACTGGGCGTTTAATTCTCTGGGACTCGAAAAAATCTGGGCAGAGGCACGCCCGGAAAATATCGCCAGCGTAATTACAATGAAGAAAATAGGTTTCCAGATTGAGGGTACGCTACGTTGCGATAAAATAGTTGATGGCAGGCGAATTAACGTTCTTCGCCTCGGCCTGCTTAAAAACGAGTTCAAAAATACGGCGGGTAGATAACTCATTATGCGGCTTCATCACATCGCCTACGTCTGTAAAAACGTCGAACAAAAAGCGGAAGAATTTTGCCGACTCCTCGGGTACAAAATCGAATCATCTTCCGCTATTGACGAAAACCAGAACGTTCGCATTTTATTTCTGGTTCATAAAGATGGCTCGCGTCTTGAACTGCTCGAACCATACGGTCCAAAAAGCCCCGTGCGCAAGTTCCTCGAAAAAGGCGGCGGGCTGTATCATTTGTGCTTCGAGGTGGATGACCTGGATGCGGTCTTGAGGCAGATGACTCGCGATAATCAGGCCTACCTTGTAAAACCACCGACTGCGGCGCCGGCAATTGAGGGAAGGCGGGTTGCTTTCGTCGTCACGGCTGGGAATGACCTTATTGAATTTGTTGAAAAACAGTAATGGCTGATTGTGATGAATTGGGAATCATTTAAAAAACTTAAAGGTGATGAGGGCTGGCTTGTAATACGCCGGGCCGCAAAAGCCATTCAGGATGTCCTGCGACAGAAAATAGCGACCTTCGAACATAAGGCCGATGTTGCGTTTGTTTCTTCTTATACGACGGACCCACTTGCTGATTATGTGCAGGTATTTGCGGCTCAGAATGATTTGGCGGTAAATCAGTATATCGCTCCATACGGGCAGTTTAATCAGGAATTGCTCAATCCCCAAAGTGAGCTGTATCGCGTCTCTCCCCAAATCACGTTTCTGTTGATTGAAGCCGAATCTGACGCCATTGATGAACAAGCGTCGCGCCTTCAGGGATTGGTTGACGCGTTTTTAAAAAATTCAACCGGCATTCTCGTTATCAATACTTTCCCCGCGTGTCCCTCATGGCCGTTGCAGGTTCTACCCGACCAGCGTCGTATCTTAATTGAAAAGCTTAACGCCGGTATAATCGAACGCTATCAAAGCCATCCTCGAATACAGATTCTCGACCTCGACGCCTTAGTTGCCTATGCCGGCTGTCAAAACGCGATGTCCCCCCAGATGATGAGTATGGCCCGAATCCCGTTCAGCGAAGCGTTCCTTGGTTTGCTCGCCCGCAGGATTATATCCCATATTATCGCAACACGTGGGCTTGCCCGAAAATGCCTTGTTCTTGACTGCGACAACACGCTCTGGGGCGGCATTATAGGCGAAGACGGGCTCGACGGTATTCAAATCGGCCGCGATTCTCCCGGCCGCGAATATCTCGAATTTCAAAAAACCATCCTCGAACTGTATGAGCAGGGGGTGATTTTGGCCATCAACAGCAAAAATAATCACGATGACGTTATGCAGGTCCTCAACGAACACCCTCAAATGCTCCTGCGCGAAAAGCATTTTGCCTCAATTCTGGTCAACTGGGACCCCAAGCCGCAGAATATGCAGAAGATTGCCGACCAGATAAACATCGGCCTGGATACTATGGTCTTTATTGACGACAACCCTGCCGAGCGACAGATGATGAGGCAATCGCTGCCACAGGTCGAAACACTTGAGATGCCTGCTGACCCATCGTTATTTGCTCGAACACTGCGCGAGACCAGTTTTTTTGCCCGTGCCTATTTGACAGAGGAAGATAAAAATCGCGGACAGATTTACGCCGCCCAGCGAAAGCGGGACCAATTCCAGCAGTCCTGTACGACGCTCGAAGATTTTCTTAAATCACTTGAAATGGTCGTTTCTATTCATCCTGCGGGCAAGGACGATATCAAACGTGTCGCGCAGTTGACACAGCGAACCAATCAGTTTAACCTGACCACTCGTCGATATACCGAGGCTGATATTGCCGCGATGGCGCAAAACTCCGCTTGGCGGATTTACGTATTGGGCTTGAAGGATAAATTCGGCGACAATGGAACGGTAGGTTTAGCCCTGGTGGAAATCCAGCCGAAGAAATGGCGAGTGGATACGTTTTTGATGAGTTGCCGTGTCATTGGCAGGCAGGTCGAGGACGCGATGGTTGACCGGATTTGCCGGGATGCAACCAAGGCAGGGTGTATCAGCGTTTCAGCGGAATACATTCCCACGGCCAAAAATAATCTGGTAGCAGGTTTTTGGGATAAAATGGGCTTCGAAAAAGAAAACGCGGATGCCAAGCAGGTTCGATATTCGAGACAGTTAAAAAATTATCAATCGCCACAATTTCTATACCTTAAAATCGTATGATAAAAGACAGGTTGGAAACCATATTTCGGCAGTCATTCGAAATAGGAAAATTTACCGAAGATTTATCTGTTGATAACGTTCCTGGCTGGGATTCTATGGCCCACGTCGGCCTGATTCTCGCCCTCCAAAAAGAATTCGCAGTGTCCATTCCGCCCGCCGATGCGATTGAGCTGACCAGCGTAAAAAACATAATTCAGTATCTGGCGAATCGGGGCATTTCTTCTGGATAACCGGACAAACACAAGAGCATAATATACGGTTTATGAGCGTGTTTTATCAGTGTCATCCTTCTTGTGTATTGCTCCTCGAAGGCCCTCCATTTTCAAAAACCCCATTCTCCAGACAACCAGGAACGATATGGCAAAAATTGCAACTAACGGGATTAGGTTATACGGCGTCGAAATCAAAGAGTTTAAAAGGCCGGCTATCACATACAGACCGGCCAGCAGATAGCATATACCAACCGTTCGTTTCATAGATATGCCCCTGTCAATCATCTGGTCGTAAATGTGGCCGCGGTCCGAGACAAACAACGGTCTTTTATTGATAAGCCGTCTTAATAAGGCAGTACCCGTGTCCAATATCGGCAGCCCGAACACGATTATTGAGGCAATCCACCATCGCGGAGCTTTACAGGCGAGCAGCATCATCATTGCTGCGACGACAAACCCGAGCATCATAGAACCCGCGTCGCCCATGAATATCTTGGCGGGATGTCGATTGAAAGGCAAAAATCCGCAAACTCCGCCTACCAGGGCAAGACAAACTATAACCCTGACCATATCGCCCCGTTCACTGAAGCCGTAAGTGGAACGATGAATCGCAAGCAACAGCATCCCTACGGTGATTATTGCGGTAACACCCCCGCACAAGCCGTCGAGTCCGTCGAGCAGATTCAGTGAGTTGGTGGCCCCAAGAACAAAAAAAATAACGACCGGAATACCAATTGCCATCTCGATGCCATCAGACATCTGAAAACCAAAAGGCGCGACAATTTCACTAAAGTCCGGCCAGATACCCGCCAGCAAAATGGTTGATGCAGCAATAATCTGGCCGAGTACCTTCTGTGCGGGGCTGATATCAAAAATATCGTCCAGAACGCCGACGAAACAGGCAATAGCAGCGCCGGCGAGAATACCAAAAAGCCGCCGCATCACATCCGGCAGGAGGTCGTGTCCCCGGACGAGATAAACGCCGCACAATATGCCGACGGAAAAACCGACCAGAACCCCGACGCCGCCCAGGTAGGCAACCGGCTTTTTATGCGTCTTAACGAGGTTGTCGGGTTTGTCAATGATATTCAACCGCAGTGCGATACTTTTGCATAGCCAGGTAGCGGCCACCGCACAGGCAAAGGACGCTACGAACACAGGCCAAAACTGAACGGCCCAGTCGAGCGGCCTTTTAGGTCCCAGAAAGTCATCTAACATATTCTTTGCACCAAATCCTCTTTCAGCACATTACCGGGAACCGGATTCTACGGTTTTACACCGATTTGTCCAGAAAAAATCTTTAGACATTATGCGCTTTTGATATATAATTTGCGGGCAGATTGGTATGTGGTGGTTGCTGGGTGGAAAATTGCAATAAACAGCCGCCAGATGCGTCTAACAGTCCAGATTTATGCGTAATACAGGGAACGAATCGTAAATGCGTGTTTTGCTTTCCAGCGTTGGGAGACGTGGTTATCTGACAAAGTACTTCAAGCAGGCAGTGGGGAACGCCGGCGAGGTATGGGGTGCAGACAGCAGTTCCTATGCTCCTGCGTTTCGATATTGCGACCATGTTGTGCTGTTGCCCAAGGTAGGGGAAGCGGGCTACGCCGATAAACTCCTCGCCCTGTGCAAAAAAAGCAAGATAGATATGGTCGTGCCGCTGATAGACCCTGAGTTGGAGATTCTGGCGGCCGAGTATGACAGATTCCGCAGCAACGGCGTTATGGCGATGGTTTCGCCCGCCAGAACGATTGATATCGCCTTTGACAAATACAAGACCTATCTGCACGCCAAACAGGCCGGTATCGATGTCCCTGAAACGGTTACGACGATAGAAGAAGCCCTTAAACTTATCTCGGCGGGGAAACTGTTCTGGCCGATAATAGTAAAGCCGCGTAAGGGCAGCGCCTCAATGTTTACCACATGTTGCCGCAATGAAGGTGAGCTAATGCTGGCATTCCAGACCTGTCCGGGGCCTGTGATTCAGCAATTTGTCCCAGGCGAGGAGTATGGCTACGACATTTTCTGCGACGGCGATTTCAAACCCGTCAGTGTCTTCTGCAAGCGGAAAATCGCTATGCGGGCTGGCGAAACCGACAAGGCAGTCAGCGTCAACGATAAAAAACTTATGGATTTGGGTGTTAAAATTGCCCAGGCCTTTCCTGTGTTTGGGCCGGCAGATGTAGATGTGAAAACAGGCAAAAACGGGCCGATGTTGCTGGAGATAAATCCGCGTTTTGGAGGCGGGTATCCTTGTTCTCACTTGTGCGGGGCCGACTTCCCCGCCAAATTGATTGCCATTTGCAAAGGGCAAAAACTCATCCCGGACATCGGTAATTATCCCGCCGGCGTTTATATGTTCAAACAGGATGAAATCATCTCACCCACCGCCGACGAATTGAAAGCCATCACCGATGCACATAGCCACAAGACCCCTTGAAGTCCTCGCACGCCATCAGGGCCTTTTTGCTTGAGAGGTATCATTGGTTAGAAGATATTTAACCGGCTTCACGATGTTGCTTGTTCTGGTATTTTGCACGATTGCTTCGGCGTTGGAGCCAAACGAGATTCTCGTTATCGTCAACGGGGATATTGAGGCGTCGGCGGATTTGGGGCAATACTATTGTCAGCGGCGCAATGTCCCCCAAAAAAATATCCTTGTCCTTTCTCTCGGCAAAACTCTCGCCAATTCGATAAGCAGGGATGATTACGACAAAAACATCGCCGAGCCGATTCGCAAATGCTTAGCTGACCAAATGCCGGAACAGCCAATCCGGTGCCTGCTTACAACTTACGGCGTGCCGTACAAAGTTGGACCTCGCGGACCACTCAAGGAAAAGCAGGAGCAACTCAAACAGCTCGAGACAACCGCAGAGCAATATGAAAAACAGCTCAGGGATTCGCAGGCGGCGGATGTGAACGCCAGAATCAACAAGGAGCTTGGCAAGGTAAAAGCCGAAATTGACTGGATTTCAGGCAGGGAAACCGAAGCGAGCGTTGACAATGAGTTGTCGATGGTATTGTTCAACCCTTATGAGCTTTATCGCTGGCAGCCAAATCAGTTGAACAGGCATAGCGGGTATACAGAAGGTTCGATTCTGACCGTTATGGTTTCACGCCTCGACGGCCCCTCCCCGCAGATTGCCCGCGGCCTTGTCGATAAGGCGATATCCGCGGAAAAGACCGGCCTGCACGGCTTCGCTTATATCGATTCTATCGGAAAACCCGACGACAAACAGCCCGGCTCTTGGGGTAATTTCGATCAGAAGCTGCGCAATCTCGCGGTTTTATTACGTTTTCGCACGACTTTGCAGGTCAGGGAGGAACGAACCGAAAAGCTTTTTGGGCCGCACAGTTGCCCCCAAACGGCGATTTACTGTGGCTGGTACAGCTTGAAAAAATACATTGATTCCTTCGATTTCGTGGATGGCGCAATAGGGGCTCATATCGCCAGTTTTGAGGCGATTGACCTTCGAGACCCAAACAGCACGGAATGGTGTCCTTCGATGCTGGTTCACGGCGTTACCGCGACCTTTGGCCCCGTGGCCGAACCATATCTCAGCGCATTCCCGAACCCGGAAGAGTTCTTCCTCGAATTAATAGAAGGCAAATGTCTCGTAGAGGCGTTTTATCGCACACAGCCGTTTTGCTCCTGGCAAATGATGCTGATTGGCGACCCGCTTTATACCCCTTTTGCCAGAAAAAGTTCCTGATACCGCTTTCTCGCGAATAAGCAAGTTGCTGTTGCGGCAGCGATGACTGCGCCTCCTGAAAGCAGCATTTCCGCCGTTGTAAAATACCTGCCAACAAGCATCGACGAGCCCTTCACAAAAAACATCAGGCCAAGAGGCGCGCTTATCATCATCAACAATCGGTTGATTATTGTCTTGGGCGACAGGTAAAGATTGATAAGTTGTCCCCATATTAAAGTGAAACCGCCGTAAGCAAGGACGTGATAAACAGCATCTAAAATTGGCGCTACTTTTGACAGGTCGGCGCTTATAAGCGTTGCCATTCCGAAAATTGATATTGCCCAGACCGCCAGCAATGACGGCCAGAATGTCAGAAAAGTGACAATAATCAATCCTGCCGATACCCCCTTTGCATCTGCCGTGAAGTCCCAAAAATCACACGTTCTTCCCGTATATGGCTGCGATATTTCATCGACCCCGCCGCATATGATGGCCCCCAGAAAAATCAGCCATACTGCCGGTTTACGCCAATTGGCTTTCTTGTCGGGGAACAAAGAAAACCACAGCAGAAAAAACAGGTTCATATATGCCAGAAAGTGAAGCCACTTGTCCGACACCCCTGCCTGATAAACAATTTTCGGTATCGGTATATGCGTTGAGACAAACAGCGTAATAAAGTAAGGCACTGCAACTGCGATTATTATTTTATGTCTGCCAGTCAGTCCCACAACCACCTCTTATTTTTATTGAATATTGATAATTGATAATTTGCCCGCGACGGTCATAATAATCGATTATCAGTTATCACTCATCAACTAACAATAAGGAGATATTTAACATAGGAGCAATGTTATGTTACATTCGATTGTAGAGTTTTTTAAATCCGCGGTTATGGAGCAGATAGTCGGCGACCCTTTCTGGGCCACGATTGCCCTCATAGGCCAATTTACCTTTGCCGCAAGGTTCGTTCTCCAGTGGCTGGTTAGCGAATATAAAAAACGCTCTCATGTGCCCATACCATTCTGGTATATATCCATTGTGGGCAGTTGTATTTTGCTCGCTTATTCGATACACATTAAAAACCCCATCTTTATGCTGGGTTTTTCGCTCAACACCCTGATTTACGTGCGAAACCTTCATCTTATTTACAAGTATGGGGAAAATGAACCGGCGGGCAGCGCAGGTTAAAAACCTTGTTCGATTAAAATTTGGAGGGCCAAAGTTATGAGATGGCTTAGAGATTCTCAAATGCCAGGCCGAATGTTAATGGCTGGTTGCTGTTTGACTGCTCTGCTCGCCGCAGCGTTGCCTGCGTTTGGCGAAGTCCCCAGACGGACTCTGGCGGGTGACTTGAAAGTAATTCAGCTTCCTGAGCCGAACAGGTCTGGTGCGGTCAGTTTGGAAACGACAATCAATATGCGGCGAAGCGTTCGGCAGTTTGCCGATACGCCGCTCAATTATGCTCAAATTGGACAATTGGCCTGGGCCGGCCAGGGTATAACCGACAAACAGCAAGGCCTTCGCGTCGCGCCCTCGGTGGGGGACTTGTATCCTATAGAGCTTTATTTGGTCACGCCGGAGGGCTTATTCGTTTATAACCCCGAAGGCCATTCCCTTAAACAGATTTCCTCCCTCGGCTTGCGAAAGCAACTCTCCGCCGCGGCTTCAGGACAGGGACCCGTCGAAGATGCCGCCTGCGATATTGTTATCGCCGGCTCCGCCCGAAAGGTCGCAGTCAAATACGGCAATAAAGCCCAGAAATTAATGCAGCTCGAAGCAGGTTGCGTCGCCCAGAACATTCAGTTGCAGGCCGTATCACTGGGACTGGCCTCGATGCCCGTTGGCGATTTCGAAACAAGAAATGTCGCTAGGGTCTGCGAATTGCCCGCCGAGCTTGAGCCGCTGTTCATTGTCTGCGTAGGTTATCCGTTTGTGCAGCAAAAATCTCAGGACCAGTCACAGCCCGCCGTCCAGATCACAAAAAAGGCCGTCCTGATTGTTCCTGCCGCCCGGTTTGCCGATGCCGAGCTTTTTGAGACCCAGCAAGTTTTGAAAGATGCGGGTATCATAGCTGTTGTCGCGAGTTCGAAGATTGGGGTGATACAAGGGGCATTTGGCGGTATTGTCGCCTCGGAGATTACCCTCGATAACTTGAAGGTCGAGGATTTCGATGCGGTGGTCTTTATTGGCGGCCCCGGTGTTGCTGATTATTTCAACAACCCTGCCGTGCTCCGCATCGCGCGCGAGGCGTCCGCCAGAAACAAGGTTATCGCGGCGATAAGTGCTGCCCCGATGATTCTGGCTAACGCTGGCGTCCTGCGGGGTGTGCGGGCGACCGGTCTGCCGCAGCAGCGGGAACAAATGAAAAAAACCGGGGCGCAATACACCGGCTCCGCCGTTGAGCGAGATGGGCACATCATAACCGCAAACGATTCGTCGGTGACTGTGCAGTTTGCCCGGGCAATTGTCACTGCACTCAAAGAAAGACAGCCGAAGCCGGACAAAACGCCGACAAAGTAATCTGGGCGGGCCTACTTTAAACCGTTGCCGTGATTGTAACGGTTTGTAATGGGCAGACGCCTGTCCCTCCCGAACGCCTTGGGCGTGATTTTCACCCCCGGCGGCGACTGCCTTCTCTTGTATTCGTTGCGGTCAACCATACGAATGACCCTGCTTACGGCCTCTTTGGGCAGTCCCTCGTCAATCAGTTGCTGGGCCGATTTATCATCCTCAACGTACCCCTTAAGAATCTTGTCTAATAGGTCATATTCAGGAAGCGAATCGCTGTCCTTCTGATTCGGACGCAGTTCCGCGGTCGGCACCCTGTCGATAACGCTTTTCGGTATGACCTCCCTGCCGTTTGTGTCGTTGATGTATTTCGCGAGTTTGTAAACCATCGTTTTGAAAACGTCTTTTATGACCGCGAATCCACCCGCCGTATCTCCGTAAAGTGTCGTATAGCCCACCGCGATTTCGCTTTTATTCCCCGTGGTCAAAACTAATGCGCCGAACTGGTTGCTCAGCGACATCAAAATTGTACCCCGGATTCTTGCCTGTAAATTCTCATACGCAAGCCCCTTGCTGTCCCAGCCGTCAACTTTTTCGAGCGAACCGTTGAATTGTTCCAGAACAGAGCCGATTGGGATAGTCATAAATTTAATCCCAAGGTTTTTAGCGCATTTTTCTGCGTCGCTAATTGTCTCAGCGCTGTTGAATTTAGATGGCATTGTGATTCCCGTTACGTTTTCGGCGCCCAGCGCCGCGACCGCGATGGCCGTGGTTATCGCCGAGTCAATACCCCCGCTCAATCCTATAAGCACCTTGCTGAAGCCGTTCTTCCTAACGTAATCTTTTGTGCCAAGCACAAGGGCACGATACGCCTCTTCGAGTAAGCCGATATCGGTCCTGCTGTTGTCTGGCTGCGGCTCAACGCGAACCGCTTTGCCTTTCTTTGTAATATCCGCTATTAGCAAATCATCTTCGAACGCCTTGGCCATAGCGACGATTTTCCCCGTCGCGTCGGTGAACATGCTCCGCCCGTCAAAAATAAGCTCATCCTGCCCCCCGACAAGATTGCAATAGCCGACCGGGCACTTGAACCGTGTTGCGCAATCGCTGACTATGTCCTCCCTCGTCCTGATTTTTCCAAGATGAAAAGGCGACGCCGATATATTCAGCAGCGTATCGATTTGCCCCGCACACTTGAGAAACCTGTCAAGCCAATCGATGTCCCATATATCCCTGCAAATGGTTATCGCGATATTCAAGCCATCCAGCGTAATAATCATCGGCTTGTTGCCCGGCTCAAAATACCGCGGCTCATCGAAGACGCCCTCGTTTGGCAAAAGACCCTTGCGATAAACATTTGCCACCCGCCCGTTCCGTAACACCCCCGCGGCGTTGTAAGTTTTCCCGCGATAATAATCCGCGAAGCCAACGACTATTGTTATATCCGGGCACCTCCGCGCGAGTTTCTCCACGACCTGCCTATTGTCATCCAGAAAATGTTTTTTTAGCAGCAAATCCTCAGGCGGATAACTGCAAACCGCCAGTTCCGGGAACACAAGCAAATCAACCTTTTTTTCGACCGCCTGCCCGTAAATCTCCTGCATCCTCTTGGCGTTACCTTCAAGGTCTCCAACTACTGCGTCAAATTGTCCCAATCCAATGCGCATTTGAACCCTAAAAGTTAATGGTTTACATCGGTAGATACTCGGCTGATTATTTCACGTAATCTTCTGCGGCCAGTCGTAGATTTATAGAATAGCTCCTTTTGTCGTGCTTCTTTCAAAGTAGAGTATGTTTCAACATGAATCATTTCATACGGGCGATATGGGCGACTGGATAACACTTTGCCGTCATTATGTTCTTTTAAGCGTTCCTCTACATCAGACGCAACGCCTGTGTATGTCTGTGTTCTTAATTTATTCAGCAAAATATAAACGCTATACGGCATATTTTTATAACGGATCCGCCTCGCCAAGCTTTGCTTGGCGAGGCGAGATCTCGCCATTCTTTTGTTCACCTGAAGGTGAACAAAAGAATGGCGGAGAGGGCGGGATTCGAACCCGCGGTACTCAATAAAGAGCACACCGGTTTTCGAAACCGGCTCGTTCAGCCGCTCCGACACCTCTCCAACCCGGCTTCGGGTGGGGCTAAGCCGAATACTATATCCTATACATTCTGACACGCAAAATTGCAAGAACAATAGGCCTCGCGGGAATATGATTGAAAGCAAACCGGCGCTGCCCTAAAATCCCACCGGCTGATACATTCACTGTTTGGGGTAATCTGTGAACGCTTATTGGAAAAATTGAGGTAAAATTTTGATGTGCCGACGATGGTCAGATTTGTTTGTTGTTACCGTTTTTTGCACACTGCTTTTAATGGCCGGCATCGGAATATGCGTCGACCCAAACAGTCGCATAAGTAGCCGCGGCGCCGAACCACCGGCGGACAGCAACGGCTCCAACGGCCCAGTCGTTATGTTAAGCTACAACGGCCTTAAGCCCATGAAAACTCCCACCGCCTCGTTTATGTATTTTATTCCCCTTGTTTCGCCCACCCGCGTTTCTACCGAAATCAGCCCCAATAACCGGCAGCGGGTGATGTTTATATCGTATGAAAAAAGCGTCGTCTTGGATTCCTTCATTGCCAGTTGCGAATTCGAGATGCAGGGAAGCGGCTTCTTCATGGATATTTTCGACTCCAATGAGGTTATGGCGACTTTCGGCGAAGAGATAAAGAAAAACGCCCCCGCAAAGAACGTCCTCGATTATATCAGGTTGGAGGGAGAAGGTTTTGGCCGAATAGATGTCAAGGGAACCATAGCCGATTCCAATGTAACCGTTACCCAGGTGGATTTATGTTTCAATATCAGAGGTCAAAAAAGCCCCGTTACCATCGGGCTCTATAGCGTAAAACCTGAAAAAGGGCAGTATAAATACGAGAACAAATATAATGAGATAATCGCTCGCGTGGCCACGCTCACGTTCAAAAAATGCCAGGACGAGCCCAGGATGGAAGTAACGGTAGTGTCTGTTAACAGGGCGACCAAACCCAATGGTTACCTCGGCAGGGTCAAGGGGTTCATCGTCAATTTCTTTATTGACCCCATCAGAATCTCCAAGCTCGGTAATGATACGATGCTCAACTTCGGATATGCCTTGTTGAATAAACAACCGTCGTTTGCCTTCCCGAAAGCGACTAATATAAAGCTGGTCAAACCGGCGACGAATAGATAAATAGGGCGGGGCTTTATCCGCCGCAGGCGGATTGCCCCGTCGGATATACTGATTTAATTTTTTGAAGGACGAAACAATGTATATCATACCGGCTATCGACCTCCGCGGCGGCAAATGCGTCCGCCTCATTCAGGGCGACTACCATCGACAGATTAACTACCAGGACAACCCCGTTAAACAGGCGCAGGAATTCATCGAACAAGGTGCCGAATGGGTCCACATCGTTGACCTCGACGGCGCTAAAGTAGGCAGGCCCGTAAACGCCGACACCATCTCCGCCATAGCGGCATTGGGAAAGCTCAAAATCGAGGTCGGCGGCGGACTCCGAACCGAGCAGGACATTAAAAAACTCCTCGATTTGGGAATCGAGCGAGTAATCATCGGCACTCAGGCGGTCAACGACTTCGAGTGGTTCAGCGATATGACTAAACGTTTCCCCGGCAGAGTCGCCCTGGGCCTCGACGCAAAAGGTTCGCACGTCGTTACCGGCGGCTGGTATGACGAACATCCCAAGTCCCTGCTCGAACTTGCCCGTGAGGCCGCTGTGCTGCCTATAGCCGCAATAATCTACACCGACGTCGCCAAGGATGGTATGCTTGCCGGGCCTAATTTCGAAAGAACTAAGGTCCTCATCCACACCGTTTCAGTACCCGTCGTTGCCTCAGGAGGCGTTACAACCGTCCCGGATATCAGGAAACTCGCCTCCCTCGGCGCAGCAGGCGCTATTGTCGGCCGTGCCCTCTACGAAGGCACCCTTACCCTGACCGATGCCATCTCCGCTGCTAATAACCCTTAATACGCATTATGAAAAAATCTCGCGCGCATGTTAAAACAATTTTGTAAGGTGAGGGTTACCCCGTCTATTGTTTAGCCCCCAGGCCTGCCTGGGGGTAATTCCTGTGGCAGGGCCTGCCCTCCGTAGCTTGCAGAGCGAAGGAGGGTCCGGAAAAATCTGCCGGGTTACCCCCTGAAATCCGTATTTTCCGGCTTTAAATCAGGCCACTATATGTAGTATGTGTAAAAACCGTAGCCGTCCCCTCATTTTGGATGAGATTTAACCACCCATTTCCACTTTTTTTGTGCGATTTTCAGTATTGATACCCGTTTTTTTTACCAAAAACGAACGTAATCCCCGGTTTTACAAATGGTTAAGCAAAACTGCATCTTGCCCTCGCATTCGCTAAAGTTTTTAAGGTACCGTTGTCGATAACAACACTGTAAACAAGATTGGGGTCCCAAAAAGGATTATGGGACATACAAGATATAGTGGTTGATAGCTTATGGTCGAAAAGATGGAAATTTTCGCCTGTGGCCTGACAGACAAGGTAATAGTGATGTCCGATTTTACTCGTAATGATTGGCTTGCAGACCAACGGTTCAACCTTGAACCCGCCAGCGAATCCGTATTTGATGACCTGATTGCGGATGATGATCTGCTTATGGAACAGATTCTCGACAATATGAACAGCACCCCGCTCGGCCAGGTGCTAAAGAAGATTGCCGTAATGCCTGAGGTCCGAAAGCAAAAGGTCCTTAAGGTTCGCCAACAACTCACCGAAGGCAGATACAACCTTACCGAACGGCTGGACCTTGCTCTCGAAAAGGTACTCGACGACTTGAAAATCTAAATAAACAGCCGGGTTTACCCCACCGCACCCGGCCGCTCTATCAGTTCCGAATTTAACGGAACTGTCACTTTCTAATATCGGCGGCCTTATTATATCTGGCCGTCTGCGCCGTGTTTCCGGCTACGTCACTATCTCTGGGACTTCGTCATCCGGCTCATCCATTTCCACCGGCTTATACCCCGGCTGCTTCGACCTCTCCAACTCTTCCGTGAACGCAGCCACTACCTTGTCCTGAATCTTCTTCCTGCAATCGGCGTTTATCGGATGCGCTATGTCGGCGTGCAGCTTCATCCTGCCTTTAACATCCTTCCTTGCCCGGTCTTCAGGAAGCCCGGCTCCGCAGTTGTTGCAGAACTTCGCCCGAAGATGGTTCTTCCCGCCGCACTTCTCGCAATGGTCGCTCATCTTCCTTGACGGCATTGCTACGAAGTACCCGTTGGTCCCCTCGATTATCTTTATATCACGCACCACAAACTCATTGTCCATCGTCACCGAGCAAAACGCCTTCAACCTGTCGTCCTTGTTCTCTATTAGCTTGACTCTAACTTCGCTGATTTGCATACTCGTGCCTCACTAAATTAGCTACCAACTGTTGTTGTTTACAATTATGCTCCTGAAACTAAAATCTCGCGCAAGCTTACTCGCGGCGGAATTATTTCGGTATGCCTTGACTCTTTCCTCATTGCCTTTGTTAATAACGCAATACATCGATGAACCACTCCCGCTCAGACATAAGGGCCTGATTCCTGCTCGCTCAATCCTCTTTTTCAACTCTCTAAGTTTCGTATTCAACTCAAAGCAACTTTCCTGAAGCATATTTGCGCACAATTCACAAACTAAATCAATCCTCTTTTTCTTAATATACCCACTTATTTCCTTGTGCAGCCGTCCATATTTCGCTGAATCGTGCCGATAGTTTGCGTAAACCCTTTGTGTGGAAACATTTACGTCGGGTACAATCAGCAATACCCCAAATTCACATTTGTCTATTTTTTTTACTTTTTCCCCTCTGCCGGTACACATTGCCAGCGGCCCGCCTAAAAAAAACGCCACGTCACTGCCCAATTTAGCCGCCAGCTCCATAAGCTTTTTCTTGCTGAATCCCAGCTTCAAAAACCTGTTGATGCCCATCAATGTCCCCGCCGCGTTACTGCTTCCCGACCCCAGTCCTGTCCCCGCCGGCATATTCTTCGTCAGCGTTATCCTGAGAGGTTTCTCTCTCTTCTCTAATTCCTTATTTATTTTTCCTTTTTGCTTTTTCCTTGCCTGTCCCCGCATGCAGTAAGCGGGGATTGCTTTTTCCAGTATTAGTTTTGCTGCCTTATAAACCAAGTTATCCTCTCCCGCCGGCACCTCGTATGGCCCCTTGCATATCAATTCGATATCCGCACGCCCCTTCTCCTTATTGCCATCTTTTCTTGTTTCTGAATTCTTAATTCTGAATTCTAAATTATTTTCAATAAGTATCTCATCATACCAGTCGATTTTCGCCATTATGGTTTCGAGTTCGTGATACCCGTCAGGCCTCTTACCTTTTACCAATAAGGAAAGATTGATTTTTGCTGGCGCTCTGACCAGCAATCCGTCACCACGTTTTTCAAACTGTTTACTTATCGCCATAATTTTCCTTATCCGCCCGTAGCGCAGCGAAGGTCCTCGGGGTTAGCTTCATTGGTCTTCTGCCGGGGATCCAGGATTATTTGCAGTTATCGTTTCGCCGAATAAATCTTCCCACTTAGGGTTTAATTGTTCTATGACTCTGATTTTCCATCGCCTGTTGTATTTCTTCAATCGTTTCTCTCTCGCCATTGCCGTTTGCCTATTTTCGCATTTCTCTAAATATACAAGTTTATTGACTTCGTAATCCTTTGTAAATTTACAACCATTACCCGTCTTATGTCTTGCCGTTCGCGCCCCTACATCCTCTGTCATCCCGACATACAGCGTCCCATTCTTCCTGCTTGCCAGTATATAAACATAATATTCAGGCATACCAACATTATATCGATTTATCCTTTTTCCGCATCATTTAGCCCCTTGAAGCGTAGCGCAGACCCCCGCGTCTCGTTTTGCGCCCCCTGAGAAGCAAAACGACGGGGGGCCCGATTCTATCTTGCAAATATCCCCATATCCCTTACACTATTTACCTATGGCTAAGAAACCTGCTTCCAATTCAAAGAAAACCGGCAAAATCATCCGCGCCATCACTGTAAAAGACACCCTCGACGAGCAAATCGCCTACAAACTGGCATAATTCTATTAACCACGAGGCAATGAAATGGATATTCAAAATATCAAAGAAGCCTTTGGAATAATATTAGAACTATTAAAAAAGGGGGCAACTTTAGAAGCTCAGCAAAAAATAATTGAGCTAAAAGAAACAGTAATTTCATTGCAGGAAGAGAACTTCAGACTAAGGGGAGAAAATCTATCATTGAAACAGCAACTTGAGATGTTGGAAAAAGGGGAACGTTGCCCTAAATGCGGAAAGGCAAGTTGGAAGTTAATAAAAAGCGAGCCAAACCAAATATACGGCATTATGGGGGTATTGGATAGAACACATCAATGCACTGAATGCGGTTTTACTGAAACACATCAGTTTGATCCACTTCAAAATAAAGGATAAATTTAATAAGTTCGTCTGATAGATAGAAGAAAAAAAGGAGAAACTGGCATGGCAATATGGTTGGTAAGGGCAGGCGGAAGAGGCCAACAAGAAGAATGGGCTCTCAATAAAAAGCAGGCAGTAATTGGTTGGAGTGAAATGGGGGATTTATCTGAATTCAACACGAGAGAAGAATTGTTAGAAGGTTTGCGAAAGGCCTTTCCTGGCGGCGCTTTGAAACAGTTATACAACTATCGAGGACAGCTTTGGGCCTTTTTAAAACGCATTAAAATAGGAGATTTGGTAGTTTTGCCATTAAAAACACAGGATGCCATTGCGATTGGCAAAGTGACAGGAGATTACGAATATCGGCCCAATAATCCGGAAGATGCGAGGCATACGAGAGACGTAAGATGGATTCAACAGGATATCCCACGTAATCGTTTCGACCAAGACCTGCTTTATTCTCTCGGCGCGTTTATGACCGTTTGCCAAATCCAACGAAACAACGCGGAAGAACGTATTAAGGCAATATTAGAGGGCAAAGCCCCTCCACAAGTAACAATCGCTGAAGAAGCAGAAGAGGTAACAGATGAGAAATTGGGTTCTTTAGTAGATTTGGCAGATAATGCAACCACACAGATACGATTATGGATTGCGCAGAAGTTTACTGGTCATCAGCTTGCAGATTTAGTCAATGCGATTTTGGAAGCACAAGGATATGTAACGGAGGTATCTAAGCCGGGGCCAGATGGCGGAGTTGATATAATTGCAGGACGCGGCCCAATGGGATTTGACCCGCCGCGATTACTCGTCCAAGTAAAGGGAGGAGATACACAACAGGATGTTAAACCGCTTCGTGAGTTTCAGGGGGTGATTAAGAGTTTCAAAGCAGAACAAGGTTTGTTTGTGGCATGGGGAGGATTCAAACGAACGGCTATCGCTGAGACAAAGAAAGATTTCTTCGAACTGCGTCTTTGGGACGCAGGAGATGTGGTTGAGAATGTCCTACGTTATTACGAAAAGTTTTCTGCGGAAATTAAGGCCGATTTGCCGTTAAAAAGTATTTGGGTACTCGTTCAGGAAACGGATTCATAGAAGCAGGGGTAAAATTGAGCAAACGCTTTTTGGCAATTCAAAGATAAAACCGGCAATCACAAATCTGCGTCTAAAAAAACTGTGTAATCCGTGTAATCTGTGGCTAAAAAATCTCTGCGTCCTCTGTGGCTAAAATAAAAAGAAAACCTCTGTGGCCGAACATAAGGGAATTAAAATGGCAAAAAAAATGAATAACAAATCATGGTTGGTTGTTTTATCGGTGTTAACTCTGTGCTTCTTTTGCTTACCGATGTCGCCGGGCGCAGCTTCGGAGCAGAATGTATCGGTTGAGGAGAAAGCCGAGGGCTTTGTTCCGCTGTTTAACGGCAAGGACCTGACCGGCTGGGTCGGTAACACGGCCGGCTATGCTGCGCGAGACGGCAATATTGTAGTTTTGCCAAACGTCGGGGGAGGCAATCTTTATATTGAAAAAGAATACAGTGATTTTGTTTTTCGTTTTGAATTTAAACTCACAGACGGCGCCAACAACGGCGTAGGTATTCGCACGCCGCTTGAAGGCGACGCCGCTTATGTGGGTATGGAGATTCAGATACTCGACGACACCAGTGCAAAATACAATGACCCGAATCGCAAGGACTATTATAAGCTTAAACCTTATCAGTACCACGGCTCGATTTACGGCGTCGTCCCCGCCATGACCGGCTGCTTGAAACCCCTCGGCCAGTGGAACTATGAGGAAATCGTTGCCGACGGCCCTCATATTATCGTAAACCTTAACGGTACAACCATTGTTGATGCCAACCTCGACAAGATTACCTTCCCAACCATAGATGGCCGCAAACACCCAGGCCTTAAGAATAAAAAAGGCCATATCGGTTTTCTCGGCCATGATGACGCGCTTGAGTTCCGCAATATCCGTATAAAGGAGTTGGAGAAAAAGGGATCAGAAGCCTTTTTTCAGGGCGATTCAAAGATAAAACCGGCAAGTTAAAAAAGCTTAGCGCCATAATGGCTTGGCCATCCCTAACGGGAGGCGATAACGGCAAAATTTTACCCGCCGTAGTTTTAACAAAGGCGGGCCGCAGTCCGCATCCCAAAATCCGCAATCTACAATCCCAAATCTGCAATGCGAACTGTCTTCCGGCTAAATCAGCGTCATTTTGCTCGGCTTATATGAAGAAGCCCGTTTTTTCGGGATTCTGCGGACGAAACAAAAGGGTAGCACAGATGCTCGCATCGAGAATACCCTTGGTTGAGGACGCAAAGCCGAGCAAAAGCAGTGTTAATCAGTGTAAATCCGTGTCTAAAAAAACTCTGTGGCCCCTGTGATCTCTGTGGCTAAAACAAAAAAACAGCGCTTGCCCGCCGGTCAGTTTGGCGGGTAAATCAGCGCAATCTGCGTCTAAAAAGAGTCCGCGTCCGTCCCCGTCTTCATAATTGACATTTTCCTCATTTTCCTTTACTCTAAAAGCATGGAAATGTTGGCGACTGTGGATTTAATAAAAATGTTTCTGAATCTTGATAAAACCCTCGAGACGGTCGTCTCGCAGTATCACGCCTGGGTTTATCTCATTCTTTTTATTGTCATCTTCTGCGAAACGGGACTTGTCGTAACGCCATTTTTGCCGGGCGATTCCCTGCTTTTCGCGGCCGGCTCTCTTGCCGCCCTACCAAACAGCGTTCTCGAAATACGCTTTATGTGGCCGCTTTTGTTTGCGGCCGTTGTCTGCGGCGACAATACCAATTATTGGATAGGGTATTTGGTAGGCCCTAAAATTTTCCACAAGGAAAACGTGCGAATCCTCAGCAAAAAGCATCTTGACCAAACCCATCGGTTCTATGAAAAGCACGGCGGAAAGACCGTCGTAATCGCACGCTTTATGCCCATCTTCCGCACCTTCGTTCCTTTTGTCGCGGGTATCGGCAGAATGACTTACTGGCGATTCTTTACTTACAGCGTCGGCGGGACGATTGCCTGGACCGGAACCTTCGTTCTCGGCGGCTATTTCTTCGGCAACATCCCCGTCGTGAAAAACCATTTCACAATTGTTATTATGGCCATCATTGTCATCTCATTAATGCCGGGTGCAATTGCCTTTGTACGGCAGAGGATGACCGCGCCATCTGAAGCTAAGAAGGACGGCGAATAAATAGAACGATAGTTTATGAATGACGCCCAAAAACATGCGTTGTTGAAAGTCGCACACGATACCGTCGAGGCCGTCATCACCGGCAAACGCCCGCCCAAAGTTGAGGCCGACGACCCCGACCTCGCCACTCACCTCGGCTGCTTCGTTACCCTCAAAACCGGCGACGAGCTTCGCGGCTGTATAGGCCAGTTCACCGCCGACAAGCCACTCGTAAATATGGTCGTCGAAATGGCAAAGGCCTCCGCTACCGGCGATACAAGGTTTTTCGACAATCCAATTACCCCCGACGACCTGCCAAACCTCGATATCGAAATCTCCGTCTTGTCCCCGTTGAAAAAAACCGCCGACCCGCTTTCCCTTCGCCTCGGCGTCGATGGCATATACATAAAAAAGGGTTACCTCTCCGGCTGTTTTCTTCCACAGGTGGCCGAGGAAACGGGCTGGTCAAAAGAAGAATTTCTCTCCTATTGCTGCTCCCACAAGGCGGGCCTGCCCGAAGATGCATGGAAAGACCCGAAAACCGAAGTGTTTCTCTTCTCCGCCGAGGTCTTCGGCTCACCTTTCAAAGATATATGATACCAAAAGTAAAAAGTAAAAATGAAAAAGGGAAAAACGTAGGTCGGTGTCAGTCCGTATTGAAGTCAGTGTCTGTCAGTGCGATTAGTGTAATCTGTGGCTGTTTTTATTTTTCCGGCGTATCATACGCCGCCGACATCAATACCCCCGGCGGTATGTCCGCCTACCTGAAAAATAAACAGCTTCCCGCTCTTAAGGCAGTCGACTTATGGGAAAACCGGTTCGGCACAGGCCTCAAACTCACCACCGCCCACTACGAAATCTACACAACGTTCCTTGAGCCCCTTATGCTCTCACAGGTTCCCGGTTTCGTTGAGTCCGCCTATCGCGGCTATCAAAACCAGCTCCCCAATCCAATCGAGACCTCAACCCCATTCACCGTTTATCTCTTCGCCAACCGTCAGCAGTGGGAGGCATTCACGATAGGTTTCACCGGCCCGCAGGCGCCTATGTATCTCAAAATCAGAACTGGCGCATATTATCTCAACGGCGCGTGCGTTACCTATAACATCGGCCTCGAACGAACCTTCTCAAGTTTGGGCCACGAGGGCTGGCACCAGTTCAACTCGCGACTCTTCAAATACCGCCTGCCGAGCTGGCTCGACGAAGGCATCGCTATGCAGTTCGAAGTAGCCGAATATAACGGGGGTTTCTTTACCTTCGAGTCCGACCGCAATGGCTACCGCCTTGGCCCGCTCAAAAGAACCTTCCTCAAAAATAACGTTATCCCTCTCAAGGCCCTCATAACGCTCAATCCCGGCGAAGTCGTAACCGAAGGCGATGACGCCGTTGCCGCCTTCTACAGCCAGGCATACGCCCTTGTCCGCTTCCTCCGCGAAGACGAGTACGGCAAACACTTCCCCCAATATCAAAAGCTGCTCTTCGATGGCCTTAACGGCCAGTGGCCCCTGGCCGGACGGGATATCAGAATTGCCGCCGACAGAAATATACCCATCACCGTCGCCTGGAACAGCGCCGTCGGCAAAATGTTGTTCGAGCATTATATTATCGGCCAGGAATCGACTGTGAAAAAAAAAGAATCAGACCCAGAGGGCACCCCGTTCGATAAAATCGAAAAAAAATACCTCGCCTTCTGCCGAAAAATAACTTACCCCATACAGCTCAAATAACCACTTCATTATTATTGGATATTGGATATTGAACATTAAACATTTACCCCTGATTCTCGCGTCGGCCTCCCCAAGGCGTAAACAACTTCTCACGGACGCCGGCTACAAATTCACCGTCGTCGTCTCCCAAATTGATGAATCCGTTTTCCCGACTGAAAATATCGCCCCCGCCGAATACGCCAGACAGCTTGCTTTCGCCAAGGCAAACGACGTCGCCGACAAGTGCCCCGGTTCGATTGTCATAGGCGCTGATACCGTCGTCGATTTCGAGGGCCAAATCATAGGCAAACCCCGTGACGCGAAACACGCCGAAGAGATTACAAGAATGCTCTTCAGCAAACTCCACAAGGTTATCACAGGCCTCGCCCTTATCTATAAATCGCGCAATCTGAAAATCGTCGAAGCCGAGACGACGATTGTTTATCCGAAGAAACTTACCGATGCCCAGATTGCCTCGCATATCAAAAGCGGCATCTGGCGAAATAAAGCCGGCGCCTATTCCATCCGCGACAATGACCCATTCGTTGACCACATCGATGGCTCTATGACAAACGTAATGGGTATGCCGATGGAACTATTTAAGAAACTACTTTTTTAACCACTCCCGTAAGGGACACCTTTCGGCGAGATTTCACTGATTACACTGTTTTTTGCTCTCTGCCCTATACGCTACCCGCTGTACGCTGTCCGCTGATTCCGGGAAGTTTAACCTTGCGAATTCGCCGTGGTACTTCCTGGCGGCAGCATCAAACGCTTTTGCAGCGTCCGTTTCATTATCAAAGTACCCGAGCCATTTTTTCCCTCCTCTATATTTGATTTGCGCGGCCCATTTGTTCATCTTCTTCGCGAAATGAACTCCGACAAATCGGGACGTGGTGTTTTTTCTCTTTGGTCTGTTACAGTTGTTCTGTGAATGCGTCGCTAATCGCAAATTGTCTCTGCGGTTATCGAGACCGTTACAATTTATGTGGTCGATAAGCAGGCCCGCGGGAGGATTACAAATAAACCTGTGCATGGATATTAGTTTCGAGCTCTCACCGGGGCGTCTGAAAAAACGCACGGCATAAATACTGTCGTAGTCCTCTTTGACCAGCCATTCTAATTTATTTAGCCGGTAGAAATCCTTCTGGTCAACAATCGCGTATTTGCCTTCGCCCACATAAATCCTGCGGAAGGTGTAGCCGAAACGGACAAGGCGATAGGCGAGAAGGGGACAGGCGAAAAGAAAGTCGAGCCAGTTTGGAACATTAATTATTAAGTTGACTTTCATAATCCTCTCCCTTGTCCTCGACTCAAGCTCCGTTAGGAACCGCAGTCGGGGATCCAAAAATTTAAAACAGTAAATTTGTTGGGGATGCTCACCCCGAAGCGACCCACATGGTCTCTCTGTATATGGCGCGAACTTGCGCGCTTTTGACGAAAAATCGTGTTTTGGGGATAGGCCGAAATGCACTTAAGTTGTTATTGCTTAAGGAGTAAAAAATTATTTAAGAATTTCCGGATTTGGCGAAAAACACTTGCGCGAAAGTGGATAACAACTGTTTTTGTCCAGAATTTAACACCTTGGCATAAAAGAAGTTATGGCAAAAACGAGCAAAACGATGTCCCCACTATTATTTGCAAGTGACGATGGCGACAGACGTTAGGGTGTTTTTCGCCATTCCCTTCTGGGACCGGGAATGGTAAAAAATGATTGTATTCGGGCAGGTTTTGTCGGTAGAATTCATCCGCCGAAGCCAAAATGGCGAAGGCGGATTGGGAAACAAAAATAAATAGGAATTATGGCAGAATTAAAAATGCTCGTAGTCTCCGCAATATAAACAAAATTTGGGTGTGATAGAAGGAGATAATCATGTGTGATCCAACTTGGGTTCTGGTGGCCTTTACAGGTTTACTTGCTTGTGCAACCTTATGGCTCGCATTCGAAGCCCACATGGGAACTTCTCGTCAGATAAGCGTCCAAACTTGGCTGACTTTAGAGGCGCGTTTTGACTCCAATGATATGAAAGGAGCACGCAAACTTTTCGCAGAGCAGTGTGATCCCTATAATCCCTTGCATCACGACGAGATGAGCGAGGAGGTTTTGGATTTGCTTGAGTCAATCGCTACCGTATATAATGAAGGTCTTCTCAACAAGGATCTCGCTGAATCATCCTTCAGTTGGTATGCAACTCGGTGGTGGGAAGCCGCCAAACCTTATATCGATGAGGAGCGTAGGCGAAAAGGTGATGACCAATCGCTGTTCGGGGAATTCGAAACGTTCGCTCGCGAAATGAGAGAATACGATCCAAAAATAACCAGTGACGATCTCAAAAAATTCTTGTCTGATGAGAAAGGCCTCAAGCTCCACTGAGGAATGGAAACCGCGGATTGTCATCTATTTTTGCCAGCCCTGCTTTTCGCGATAAAATCCGCCTACGGCGGACAAGTCCGCAATTGACGCGAAGTTTCCCCGCCGTTTGTTTGGCGGGCAATCTCTGTAACTCAAAACTAAAAACTCTCAGTGCAATCTGCGTAATCTGTGGCTAAAAATCCACTTTTTTCTTGACAAACTGTCCTTTCCCCCCTTATACTATTATCCTGTGCTTTTTGTCTGGGGGCAAAAGGCAATGAAGAGAGAAGGGTATGAGAAGAGAGACGTGTCTAAAACCAATTTTTATTTGTTTTACGATATTCTTTTTCTGTTCGTCTTATGCATTAGCCGGCACCTGGAAAACTTTAGACATACCCAACTTGTCCCCCAGCTTGCCGGAATGGTTCCAGGAAGGGGCTGTCGGAATTTCCGGGGGCACTGTTGTAGGTACTTGTGTTGCCAATCAAGCAGACCAGGGTTTTATTTATAACAGCTCAGGCTGTCGCTTAATCAGCATGCCCGGCGCACCTTACACGCGAGCATACGGCATAGACGGCAGCAATGTCGTCGGAACCTCCTCTTGGGGCAATGCCGCAACCAGCGGTTTTATCTACAACACTTCAAGTTCGTCCTGGACAACTCTTCCCAATATGCCCGGCTCAATCGGAACGGAGGCATACGCAATAGACGGCGGCAACGTTGTCGGTATGTCAATTAATCCTGACGGCACCTACGGCAAGAGTTTTATCTATAACGGCACGAACTGGAAAGTCCTCGATAACCCTGGCTGGTACTATCTGGAAATGTACGGCATTTCAGGAAACAAAGTCGTGGGTAGTTTCAGTGACATGAGTACCGTTCATGGCTGTCTTTATGATGGTTCAAGCTGGACAACTCTCGATATGCCCGGGGCATATTCCACATCTGCCTTTGGCATAGACGGCGACAATATTGTTGGTGTTTATGGTAACTCCTCCGGCTACTATGGTTTTCTTTACGACGGCTCAACATGGACAACTCTCCAAAAGCCGGGCGCATGGTGGACAGAAGCAACAAGCATCGATGGCGATAATATCTCAGGTCTCTGCTGGGACGACACAGGTGTCCACGCCTTTGTTTACACCATCCCCGAACCCGCCACTCTTTTGTTGTTGACCCTCGGCGGCCTGTTTCTGCGAAAACGAAAAGCGTAAACCGAATTTAGAATTAAGAATGTAGAACTTAGAATCGGCTGTGGATGGTTCGACCAATCTCCACAGTCGATGTTATTTCTCGTTCTCCAAAACAGTGTTAATCCGTATCTGAAAAAATTCTTCGTGTCCCTTCGCGCTCTCCTGGCGCAAGCCGTTCCTTTCGGGAGTGGTAAAAAAACAGCGTTATTTTGCGTTAGTCAGCGTCTAAAAAACGTTTAACAAAACTGGATTCCCGCGTTCGCGGGAATGACAACATAGTGTAGAAAATCCGTGTCATCTGTGAAATCTGTGGCTTAAATCGACATTCGACAATCCGAAATCAGCAATGTCGTTGTCCTGTTGCCACAAATGTCCAATTGTTAATCAACTGCGTTTTTTAGTATTGAAAACGCTATTTTTGGCCAAAACTTGACTTTTGGCAATTGCCACCTATAATATAGTGCAATAACCAATTTGTGTTTATCCCCACAACTTGTCCGCCGGAGTTTACCCGCCAGCTTTTTGGTGGGTTTACCCGCCTCCCGTAAGGGACGCCAAACGGCGTGTGGCGGGGCGGATTTGTTGCGGGGTTTTGTTGTTTTATGAAATTTACCCGCCGCGGGTGGGATTTACCCCGTGAGATAGTGAAGCGGCATCTCACGGGGTGAACACGGATTAACGTGGCGCGGCCAATGGCCGCAACCAAAATGTGGGACGCAGATTGCGCAGATTAACGCAGATATTTAATGGTTTTTTATTTTTGCGCAATCAGCGAAATCAGCGTCAAAAAAAATGCCAACTTTTGACACGGGCTTAATTTCGCGCATTCAGCAGGCCAATGACATTGTCGATGTCATCGGCGAGCACCTTGCGCTCAAACGCAAAGGCCGGGAAATGCTCGGCCTGTGTCCCTTCCACGAAGACCACCGGCCAAGCTTCAACGTCAACCCAACAAAGCAAATCTTCAAATGCTTCGCCTGCGGCGCGGGCGGCGACGTCATCAAGTTCATCCAGATGCGCGAAAACCTCACCTTCCCGCAGGCACTCCAGCGATTAGCAGACCGCGCAGGAATAAAAATAGAACAACTCAAAACGCAACACTCAAAACTCAACACTCAGGAAGACGCCGACCCCAACGACCTTGCCCGCGCCAACGCCTGGGCCGCCAAATACTTCGCCGCCAATCTCGCTCATCCCGAAAAAGGTAAAGACGCGAGAAAATATGTCGCCGAAAGACAACTCTCGGATGAAAGCGTTAAGAACTGGCAAATTGGTCTTGCCCTCGGGGCTGATAACGATTTGCTGACAGCGGCCAGACAAAAGAAAATCCCGGATAAATTGCTTTTGGCGGCGGGGCTTGTTGTCGGAGCCGGCTCATCGCTATCCGATAAATTCGTCAATCGCCTGATGTTCACTATCGCCGACGCTACAGGTAAAATCATCGCCTTCGGCGGCAGAACACTATCAGATGAAGGCGCGAAATATATCAACTCGCCAACCACGGCCCTATTCGACAAAAGCAACTCGCTCTTCGGCCTCGACCACGCCCGTCACCAAATGGTCTCGTCAGATACCGCCGTCGTCGTCGAGGGCTACACCGATTGCATTATGGCGCATCAGTTCGGCGTTTCAAACGTCGTTGCCACTCTCGGCACAAGCTTCACCATCGGCCACGCTCGAATCCTCCGCAGATACGCCAAAAAAGTCGTCCTCCTCTTCGACAGTGACACCGCGGGCCTCGAAGCCGCCAACCGCGCCCTTGGGGTCGCCCTCGGCTCCCATATCGATATCGCGATTGCGTCAGTCCCGCAGGGCAAAGACCCCTGCGATTTCCTTCTCGCCCAGGGCAAAGAACCCTTCGCGAAAATCATCGAGAACGCGACCGACGTCTTCACATTCAAATGGGCTCGCCTTAATGCCAATCTCGGCTCACAACCAACCCTCGCGGGCAAAAAGCAGGCCGTCGATGAATACCTCGATGCGATTGCTACCGCCATCACCGCCGGCAATGTCTCCGCAATCGAAAGAGGACTCATCATTAATAACCTGTCGCGCGTTATGTCCCTCGACGCCAGAGAGATACACAACGAGCTGACCCGCAGAAGCAGCAGGGCAAGAACCGCCTCATCATATACCGGCGCAGCCGACGATTCGCATACGCCCCTCGATTTAGGCGAGGGGCTTTCCGCCAACGCACAGCGTGAAATCCTTGAAGTGCTCTTGGCGCATCCATCGATGTTCGATGACATAAAAGATAAAATCTCGCCCCAAAACTTCGATGTCCCCGCGTTCGAACGGGTAGCGCAGGCCGTCTTCCAGACGCTCTCCGAAAAAACGCGGGCGTCGATACAGACCATCTGCTCCGCGGTCGAAGACCCGCAACTTGCGGGCCTGATGACCACGCTCGAACACGAAGGAGCGGAAAAAGGCAACTTCACCAAACGGCTGGCAGACGCCTTGACCGCGCTGGAACACGTTGAACAGCAGGGAAAGAAAATCACAGGCGACCAGCGGGATTTGACTCGCTGCGTCTCCAAACAAAACCCGCGAAATATGGGAATGATTTGATTTTGCAATTTTGATGATAGTCAGTGTTTTTTAAGGAAACTTATTGTGGGAAAGAAAAAATCATCGGCTGAGGCCCAGAAAACCAAACACCACGCCGCTGGCGGCGAGCGAACCGGTCTTGAGCCGACTCGAAAGAGTCGAACCGACCAGGCCCAGCAGCCAAAACAGCAGGCGTCCCTCGACGCCGAAGGCAAAATAAAGGTGATGATAGAAAAGGGCAAGAAGAAAGGATACCTCACCTACGAGGAAATGAACGCCGATTTGCCCGAAGAACTTGTCAGTCCCGCCCGCCTCGACACACTATTAGTGTTGCTGGATGAAATGGGCATCAGCTTGATTGACGAGGCCGACGTCGATAAGCACGGCGCTCCCGCCGAAATTGCCGAAGAGGACTTTGAACCCGTCGAAGCGGGAATACCCGTAGAGCCGGTCGCCGAAGAAGAACCTGTCATCGAAGAAGACAAAATCATCGAAAAAGAGCTTGTCAGCGCCGAACCGGGCCGCAGAGTCGACGACCCCGTCAGGACATACCTCACGCAAATGGGCGAGATTCCCCTTCTTAACAGGGAAAACGAAATATCACTCGCCCGCAAAATCGAGGTTTCGCGTATGGCCTTCAGACGCAAAATGCTCGAAAACGACTATTGCGCCAAAAACTCCGTCGAAATCCTCCAGCAGGTCCAGCAGGGAGGACTCTCCTTCGACAGAACAATGAAAATCAGCACCGCCGAAAACCTCATCAGAAGCGTCATAAAAAAACGCCTCCCGCAGAACCTTAATACCATCAATGCCCTGCTTGCGATGAACCAGACCCTCTTAAAGGAATTTCTCCAGCTTGGCGACTCCCCCAAAGCCGCCCCCATCCTGCGCCGCCTCACCAGAAACCGCCGACGTATCGCCACTCTTCTCGAAGAGTTGAGTTTGCGCACCAGCAGGATAGCCCCGATGAAGGACAAACTCCACGGCATGTCCGTGAAGATGCGACAGTTACAAGGTATCATCGCCGCCGGGCCGACCAAAGATTATGTTGTTGAAGATATCGACGCTATGAAGCAGGAGCTTACTGGTCTTCAGGACCTCATTTGCGAAACTCCCGCCCAGCTTGACAGGCGCCTCTACGTTATCGACTGTATCTTCGCGCAATACGAAAAAACAAAGCGAATGCTGTCGAGCGCGAATTTGCGCCTCGTCGTTTCCATCGCCAAAAAATACCGCAACCGCGGCCTCAGCTTTCTGGATTTGATCCAGGAGGGGAATACCGGCCTGATGCGAGCCGTTGACAAATACGAATATAAAAGGGGTTACAAATTCAGCACCTATGCGACATGGTGGATTCGGCAGGCGATTACCCGCGCGATAGCGGACCACGCCAGGACCATCCGCATACCGGTGCATATGATTGAAACTATGAGCCGGCTGCGAACCGCGGGCAAAGTCCTCACCCAGCGACTCGGCAGAGAACCCACCATCGAAGAAATCGCCAAAGAAGCGGTGATGAGCATCGACGAGGCACGAAGGGTGCTGAAAATCTCCCGCCACCCAATCTCCTTGGACAGGCCCATCGGCGACAGCGAAGACAGCAACTTCGGCGATTTCATCGAAGACCACGCCGTCGATTCCCCCGTTTCGACCGCAACCCAGTCAATGCTCAAGGAAAGAATCGAGCTGGTCCTCAAAACACTGTCGTATCGCGAACGCGAAATCATCAAACTCCGCTACGGTATCGGCGACGGCTACACATATACCCTCGAAGAAGTCGGCAGAATCTTCAAAGTTACCCGCGAACGCGTCCGGCAGGTCGAGGCCAAGGCCATAAGAAAACTCCAGCACCCCGTCCGCGCTCGCAAACTCGAGGGCTTCCTGGACCATAAACAGCCGGCACCTGTCTGGCCATCATCGAAGGAACTGCCCCCCCTGATTATTGAATAGGGCCGGAAAACCGGCTTGGTCCTATAAATAAGGGCTATGGCGGGCTGTTAAAGGTTTGAAACCCCGATTTTGGATTGCTACGGCCTTCGGCCCGCCGGAGGCGGGTAAACCTCGCAATGACAATAATAATACCAAAAACGGTCATTGCGAAGGGGGGCGACAAGGGGAATCTTAAGGGTTTTCAGCAGCCCCACAGGCCCCCACACCCCTTAGGGGTAGCCATGTGGGCAGGCGTTTTTTTTATTTTTCTTGTTTTCTTTAGGGACGTTTCTGGTATAATGCCGCATTCAGGAAGGATACTCCAACGTCCCTCAGGAGTATCCTACTATTAGAGAAATTGAGGGGCAAAGTTTTAGTTTGTGGTCCGCAAGGGCCAGAGGAGTTACAGTGAGTACAGGTAAAGTAAAGTGGTTTAACGGCAAAAAAGGCTTTGGATTCATTGTCCCCGATGATGGCGGCGAAGAACTGTTCGTTCATCATTCGGAGATTAAGATGGGCGGCTACGCCGACCTTCAAGAAGGCCAGGCGGTGACTTTCGATATCGGACAGGGCAAAAAAGGCCCCTGTGCGGTCAACGTCGTCCCTCAGTAATACACCGAATATTAAACCGGAATAAAGGCCTCGTCCCTAAGGGACGGGGCCTTTTTCTTTTGTGCCCGGAAGGGAAATTTTAACCGCGGAGAACGCTGAGAACGCAGAGATTTTTTTAGACGCTGATTCAACCCGTGAGATAGGCAAGGCCGCCATCTCACGGGTTTAACGCAGATTTACGCTGTTTTGTCAGCCGGGAAGGCGTACTCGCAGCGGTCATTTCTCGATACTTGTATCTGTGAATGCCCGTTACTCGTCTGCCGGACGACATTGTCGCCCATCGCCAGAAGCGATTTGCCGGCTGACGGCTGAATCCACTCGACTACGCTCGGGACAGGTAACACAGATTTCATTGCGGATTGCGGATTTGGGGAGGCGGAATGCAGGGCAAAATTATTTCGACTGCGGGGTGAAAAAAGGAATTAGGGATTTAATCTTTGTGAAACTTGAAAGTTCTTTGTTTGTCCGCCTTTATTTGGGAGATTCCTTGCCACAACTTGGCTGCGAGTTCGCTTCGACTGCAGAAAATCAATACATACAGTGGGTGGTTCCCCATTGTAATTCGTTCATACTCGAAGTTAGTGTATCCAAGTGTTTTAATCTGGCTGACGTAAAGCTCTCGTAAAACTTCGGCCATTCGTTCTCGTGGAGCTTCGTTTATTTTTGAACGCCAATCCGCTCCAGCACCAAGGCATTTGTCCAAATTTGAGTCAGGGTTGTCAAAATAGTTATATTCCCAGTTTCGTAGAGCATCCAAATGGTCGGGAAAGAAAATTATCAAGTCGGCCCTAACAGCAGACAGGGTCTTTAGTGTCTCAAATTCCATATGTAACCCGTATGGGTCGAGGAATGCCAAAGAGAGTGTTCCGTTTGGTATTTGCGCAACGATTTCTGCTATCTTTTTGTTCGCATCTCCGTTAAGAACCTGAGCATCCTGCCTGATTCTATAAACACGAGACTTAAGAACTTCATAGTTACGCTTAACCATCTCACACAAATGTAATTGCGTAAAACCTGCCTGTGCGGCAATCATCGCGGAACCCCATTCAAGTTTTCCCGATGTTTCTAATTTTTCGATGCCGGCGCCGGCGAATAAATCGATATAGTGCAAACCAGTCCATTTCTTGTTTTTCATGGCAGTTGTGAAGGCATCGATGTATCGCATTAAGAAATAATGCTTATCGTGAGACCATTCCCCTACAGTAGGGATGAAAAGGCCATCGTCTTTGGGTGGTGGGAGTTCAAGCATATTGGAATTGCTGGTATGTATTTGCCCTCGGCATTTGGCTATAGGTTCGGCCCTGGAGGATTCGGCCAGCGAGTTTTTTGCGTACGCCGCCCCATTGTTTGAAGAAGAAGGGCACGCCTGCCGCAAGGCACTGGTCGCGAATATCGACAACCCACTTCGGGTTCATCGGTCTTGCGCCCGGGCCTGATTCACCGCCGGCAATGACCCAGTCGATGCCTTCGAGGTTTATATCGGGAATGGGACCTAAAAGCGGTTCGAGCGATAAGAATTTCACAGCCGCAGGGGTTTGCCTCAGATGGTCGATTCGCTCCAGATAATCAGCGGTTTCTACAGTAACACCCGTCCACACATTTTGCGGCCAGGGCAGGTTGCAAGCTATCTGCTGAAGGCGCGATGGCCGTTTGGTAAGCAACTGGAACTGATGTTGCGTCGCCTTTGTCATTACTCTAAAGCACTCGGCTACAAAGTTGTCCGGGACGAGTCGATGAAACATATCGCCCATCGAATTGACAAAAATCTTTCTGGGGTTGCGCCATTTAAGTGGTAGCTCAAGCATATGTTGATGAATTGTAACGTTGAAACCGTTGCGGTAGTTGGGTTGTCCCATAGCTTGTAATCGCAACGCCATTCGTTCGGCATAGCAATGCTTGCAGCCGGGGCTGATTTTTGAGCAGCCAGTAACCGGATTCCAGGTACACTCGGTCCATTCTATTTTTGAGTTCTGAGCCATAGCGTTACCCGACCATTATATCGGGATTGGTTCATCTTTGGGATAAAAAAACGGCGCATTCTATTATGCAATTACGTAAAATTCGGCGTCGCAAATTTGCCATGCGGCTAACCTGGTCTTTTATCAACTACCCGGCTTTTGTCGTCAATATGGCGCAGGGATTTTGGCTCGACCAGCGTAATTTTGGCATCCACGTCGAGGACTGTCTTGATGCGTCTGGACAGATGAGCGAGCATATTTTCGACCGATTTCAAGCCATCGAGGAAAGGAATCGTATCAGAGATTTCGACTTTGATTTCGAGGGTATCGACGCCCGCTTCGCGGCCAAGAATGAGCTGATAACTGGGGCTGACGCCCTCGACATCGCGCAGAACCTGCTCGATTTGCGAGGGGAAAAATTCCACGCCGCGGAAGCTAATCAGGTCGTCGGTCCGGCTAAGGACTCTGGCCATACGGAGGAAGGTCCTTCCGCAGGCACACGGCTCAGGATTCAATGACGTAATATCACCTGTCCGGTAGCGAATCAATGGGAAGCCCTCTTTTGTGATTGTCGTCAGCACTAATTCACCTTCCGGGCCTATGCCGACGGGTTCGAGCGTCTTTGGGTTGATAATTTCGACGATGAAATGGTCCTCGTTGATATGGAGTCCATCTCGCAGGTGACACTCGCCCGCGACGCCGGGGTTCATTATCTCGGTCAGGCCGTAAGTATCGGTCGATTTGATGTGCAGCCGTTTTTCCAATTGCTTGCGCAACTGGTCGGACCAGCGTTCGCCGCCGAAAAGCCCGTGTTTTAAATGCAGCGATTCAGTGTGAACACCAAACTCCTCCAAGCCAGCGGCGATATTAACCGCGTGGCTCGGCGTGGTAACCAGGGCCGTCGTCTTGAAGTCCCGCATTATCACAATCTGCTTTTCGACGCTCGCCGTAAAAGATGCGGGGATAACCGAGGCGCCGATTTGCTCTGCGCCTTGCTGGAAGCCGAAGCCGCTTGTGAAAAGGTTGTAGTCGAGGGCAATCTGGACGACGTCGTGTTCGGTGAGGCCCGCAGCGGCAAGAAGCCGGGCGGTGCATTCGGTCCAGTTGCGAAGGTCGTCGCGCGTGAAGCCGACGACGATGGGTTTGCCCGTCATGCCGGAGGTCGAGTGGATGCGCACGATATTACGCAGCGGGACGGCGAACATATCGTAGGGGTAGCTTTTTTGCAGGTCTTCCTTTGTTGTGAAGGGCAATTCGCGCAATGTGTCCACGTCCTTGATGTTTTCGAGATTGACGTGGTTGGCGTCGAAGGCCTTCTGGTAGAAAGCGACGTTGCGATAGACCCTGTTGAGCGTGGATTGCAGCCGTTCAATCTGGAGCTGCTCTAAATCCTCACGCGGCATTGTCTCGAACTTCGGATTGTAATAAATTGTCTCGCCCATATATTCCTCACTCATCAATTCTTCGGTATTCCTTGCCGAGATACGCCCGCTGAACCTCCGGATTATCGCCAAGCTCCCGGCTTGTCCCCTCAAGAACAATCTGTCCTGTTTCGAAAACATATCCCCTGTCGGCAAGAGCAAGCGCGGCCCGCGCGTTCTGCTCGACGAGGAGTATCGTTAGACCATCGCGTTTGAGGTTGGCGATGGTTTCGTAAATGCTTTTGACTAACAGCGGCGCGACGCCAAGCGATGGTTCATCCATCATCAGCAGTTTCGGCCCCGACATCAGGGCACGGCCTATTGCGAGCATCTGCTGCTGGCCGCCTGAGAGCGTGCCCGCAAGCTGGTTGGCACGCTCTTCGAGAATGCCGAAAAGTTTATAGACCTGCTTCAAACTCGAAGCTATATCTGCCGAGGCACCATTTCGCTGGCGGTGGTATGCGCCGAGGAGAAGATTCTCTTTGACGGTCATTGTGCTGAAGATGTGCCTGCCCTCGGGGACAAGGCAGCAGCCCGCCTCGACGATTCTTTCCAGCGGCTCATTCGATATATCCTGTTTATTGAACATAATTTTGCCGGAACGGGGCCGCAGGACGCCCGCGATGGTCTTTAGCAGGGTCGTCTTGCCCGCGCCGTTTGCGCCGATAATCGCGACGGCCTCGCCGGGCAAAACGTGGAGCGATATGCCCTTGAGGACGCGTAATTGGCCATAACCGGCTTCAAGATTCAATATCTTAAGCATCACTATCCCCGAGATAGATGCGAATCACTTCAGGATTTTGCTGAACAGTCCGCGGCGGGCCTTCGGCAATTTTTCGCCCCTGGTCAAGAACCACCACGTCATCGCAAATCGCCATAACCAGTGACATATCGTGTTCCACAACAAGGCAGGTAACGCCCCTGTCGCGAATCCACAATATGAGCTTTGCAAGCTCCTTGGTTTCGTAAATATTAAGCCCTGCGGCGGGTTCATCGAGCAGCAGCAACTCCGGCTCCATCGCAAGCGCACGCGCAAATTCCACAAGCCGTTGCCTGCCGAATGGCAGGTTCGACGCTGTTTCTAATGCGTGCTCCTTGAGACCAATGTCCTCAAGTATCGACAGGGCTTTTTCTTTGGTTTGTTTATCTTCCCGCCAGGTGCGAGGCAGGTTTAACATTCCCGAAATGAAGCCGCATCGCGTCCGGCAATGCCTGCCCATCATTACGTTTTCGAGAACGGTCATATTGCTAAACAGCTTGGTGGTCTGGAACGTTCGCGCGATGCCTCTGCAGGCGACGGCGTGCGGTTTTAACGCGGTGATTTTTTTGTCCCGGAAAATCACCTCGCCATTGTGCGGCTGTATAGTCCCGGCTATCAGGTTAAACAGTGTCGTTTTGCCCGCGCCGTTTGGGCCGATGACGCCTTTAATCGCGCCCTGCGAGACAGCTATGCTGACATCGTTAACGGCGTGAAGACCGCCGAAAAACCGATGCAGCCCCTTTGTCTCGAGCAGCGCGTTACCCATTTGCCCTCCTCGACAGCAATGATGTCACCGCACGCAACTTAGGCAAACGAAGCAGGCCCTGAGGCGCTAAAAGCATAATAGCAATCAGTATAATCGCAAAGACAGCATCGTCGTAACTTCCGAAAACGCCCCGCAGAGAAAGGAAATTGAGCAGCACACCCATAAACAGAGCGCCCCAAAGGTTCGCCATCCCGCCCACTGCCACGATTACAAGATAGCGGACGGATTTCATAACCGTAACCTCGGATGGACCTATGCTGCCGTTGTAGTGGGTCAGCAAAACGCCTCCCACCGCGGCGAACAGAGCGCTCAAAACGAAAACGAGCAGCTTGTAGCGATAGGTGTTGACTCCGAGCGAATGAGCCGCTTCTTCATTTTCGTGGATTGAGCGAAGCGCTCTGCCGACTCGCGAATGAACGAGATTGATGGCCAGCGTCATTGCCGCCAGAACCACGAACCACGCGATGTAGTAACTTTCAATCCGAAACGCCGCCCGGCCGTTTACCTCGAGGCCGGCGATAATCTTAAAGGGAGGTACATTCGAGATACCATCCGCCTGGCCGAAGATGCGTCCGCCGAGGACTATGCGGTAGATAATCAGCCCGAAACCAAGCGAGGCCATTGCCATATAATGTCCCTTGAGGCGAATGACGGGCAGGCCAATCATAAAAGCGATTATGGCGGTCAGCAGTATCGCAACGGCAAAAGCAGGCCAAGGAGAAAAAGCCAAAATGTCAGCACCATAGATATCCTGCCTCTGCGCAACTAAGCCCAGCGACTGGCACAGGGAAACTAACGGCGTATCACGATACTCCATAAGGTTAAAGGTGGTCAAGACCGCGGTCGTGTACCCACCGATGGCAAAAAAACCAGCATGCCCCAACGATATCTGCCCCGCGTAACCCATAAGCAGACACAACCCGATAACGACAAGAGCATAATAGGCCGACATTGTGATTTGCGTCATATAGTAGGTCGAGTGAGTGCCTGAAAGCACAACCTGCAAAATGATTACCCCAATGGCAACGGCTATGACGGGGATATACCTGCGAAAATGCGTCATAATGCCCTCATTGCCGCAATCTCACGTTTGCCGAAGAGACCGCTGGGCCTGAATACCAGAATCAGCAGTAAGATAACAATGGACACGGCCTCTTTGTAGGCGACATCATACTGGCTCATCACAAAGGCCTCGACAAGCCCCAGCATCAAACCTGCGGCGACGGCGGCCATACTGTTGCCCAGCCCGCCGAGGATAGCTACGGTAAAACCCTTGATTGCCAATGACGCGCCCATATCGTATTGTGTCTGCGTGATGGGTGAGATAACGCAACCGGCCAGCGCACCAATGCCGGCGCTAAGCATAAAAGACAGAGTGACCATCCAGCGGTCATTGATGCCGCAAAGACGAGCCGCCATCCTGTCGTCGGCGCAGGCCCTCATAGCCCGGCCAGTCAGCGTAAAACGAAAAAAAGGCGTCAGCCCCATTACGATAATGGCGCTGACGCCCAATACCCATAGAACCTGCGGTGAGATATGAGCGCCAAGAATCGTGACAGTCGAGACCCCGGTCCCGGTAAAGTAAGGCAAAGACCTGACCTTCTCATCCCAGATGTGCAGCATCGCCTCCCGCATAAGTATCGAGATACCGATGGTGATTACTATAAGGCGCAAAACCGAGGCATTGCGGACCTGCCTGATGAAAACAATCTCAACTAAGCCCCCAATTATCGTTGTCAACACAACCGCCAGAAAAACAGCGACCGGCAGCGGGACAAAATGATTGAAACTGATGGCCAGCATCGCGCCAACGATAAGAAACTCCCCCTGGGCGAAATTGATTATCCCGGTCGTGTTGTAAATAATGTTGAAACCGATGGCAACAATCGCATAAATGCTGCCGACGGTAATCCCCGCAAAACAATACTGGACGACCTGAGGGAGATTCATTCTGTTTCCGCTCTTTCGCTCGACACAGGAGGTCGATGTCAGTTTTTATTATATATCACAAATTTTCCATCCTTCACCGTGAGCATTTCAAAGGCATCCATACCCAGCCCGTTATGATCCAGGGGCGTGAAGTGAAAAACACCGGCTGTTCCGACGAGGCCCTTCAGGTTTTCAATAGCTTCGCGGACCTTTTCCTTGTTGGTACTCTTGGCCTTCTTGATTCCTTCGACGAGAATCAGCACTGCGTCGTAAGCGTGGCCTCCGAAGGTGCTCACGTCCTCTTTGTACCGGCTCTCATAATCCTTTTTATACCCTACAAGAACCGCCTTCTGGGGATGGTTATCTGGCAGTAATTCCGCAATCAGCAGGCGTCCACAGGGGAATATAGTTCCGTTTGCCGCTTCGCCGCCCGCCTGAACGTACTTGATGTTGCCGAAGCCGTGGCTCTGGAACAGGGGCACATCCAGACCAATCTGCTTCATATTCTTGGCGACCAAACTCTGAGCGGGAACAATGGACCAGTTAACTACCGCGTTGACGTCCTGGCCTTTTACCTTGGTGAGCACTCCAGTCAAGTCGGTCTCCTGCTTGTCGTAGGCCTCGGAGATGGCAATGGTGATGCCTGCGAGATTGGCGAGATTGGCGAGTTGTTTGCCGCCAGCCATCCCAAAACCGTCGTTACTTGTTATCACGCCGATTTTGGTGATGCCCTTTGCCTTCATAACCTGGAATATGCGTCTCACGGCATCGCTGTCCTTCTGGGGGGTTTTGAACACGTAACTCGCAACCGGGTTGACAATGTCTTCGGCGGCTGCACAGGAAAGAAGAATGGTCTTGCCCTCCTGACAGATATTCTTGATGGCCATTGTCTCGCCGCTGGTCGAAGGCCCGATTATCGCGAGAACTTTATCTTCTTCAATGAGCTGCTTGGCGAGCGAAATGGCGTTTTCCGGTTTGCCGCCTGAGTCCTTTACGATTAGCTCAATCTTCCGGCCGTTGACCCCGCCTTCGTTGTTTATCTTTTCAACTAACATCTCAGCGGTCTTTGCCTCCGGCCCTCCGAGATTCGCCGCGCCGCCCGTCACCGCGAAGATTGCTCCGACCTTGATTGCCGGCGCATCAGCTGCCTTCGCGACCACCGAAACGCAAAGGGCTAATGCCACAATTAAAACTCCGACAACTTTCGCTAATTGCTTTCCCATAAGTACCTTCCTTTCCTATATTCAAACGTTTCGAATCGTATATTAAGGCGGGACAGAAATCCCGCTGCTATTGAGCATCTTAACCGTCCTCGTCGGCCAAAACTCTGGTCATTTCTGTAAACCTTCCCTTGCTCGTTCGCTGAAGGACTGAAATTTCCTTTGCGCACACGATACTCTCCCGGATGAAACGTCCTGCAAATACAGGGAATATATAATAACAGATTATCCCGGCCTGACAATCCCCTTAGTCGCCTGGATATTGTCGTATATTATAAGTTCGATTTTGCGACTCCAAAAGCATAATAAGGCGGTACGAAGGATGAACATGCGCAAGTATCTAATCTTCAGATTGACGCCAAGTGGTACAGTTTTTGGGGACAAGGTCAGATGACGGCCAAAGAAAAATCAGGTAAAACCCCTGCGAGTCGGCTTACCGGATTTGACCCTTCGATTTACTCAGGGCAGGCAGGCCGGTTTTAATTCTTGGCCTCAAAATGGCTCCAGTCGTGGGACCCTTTGTAGTAAATGTAGTATTTGCCGTCTATTTTGGGAATCGTTGAAGTAAAGACATAGATACCCGTATAGTCAGTTCCGTTTATGGTTAATTTATCCAGATTCCAGTTGTTTGTGTAAGTGCCGAGATTTGTTGATTCCCAGCAGAACTCTCCTGTGCCGTCTTGGGTGAATGGCGCAGTAATAACGGTTCTTGTGTCGCAGCCGGCGATGCAGGTGCATCCGGTTGTTACGTTCACTGTTATACTGACCGCTGATGAGGTAGTTACGGCTCCTTCGTCATCGGTTGCTTTGGCAGTCAGGATATAGTTGCCATCGGTCACATTATTCCAGGTGAAAGAATAAGGCGCAGTCGTATCTGTCCCCAGTAATGTAGAATCCCGATAGAAATCGACCTTGCTGATTGTGCCGTCGATATCAGATGCCGTGGCGTTTATAACGATAGTCGCGGGGGCGTTAAAATCAGCGCCATCCACCGGCGAAATTATAGAAACTGTTGGCGAGTTGTTTACGGAGGCGAAAGCGAAACGTGCAAAATCGAGGAAGTTTACTATTTCATCGGCGACAAAGTCGGCCGGAATTCCAGGGCCGGTCATAAGCCAGTAGTCGGCCATCACGGCGAAATCGCCCAGACCGATTGCGCCATCGCAGTCGAGGTCGTAAATGTTGTTGGCAATGTAATTCTGGTCCTGCGCGTTTGCCTCCACATTAACGTAAATCATCCAGTTGGGCTCGAATGCGTAATGCTTTTTGCTCGGCGTTACCGTTCCCGACCAGTTACAATCCATCGATAGTGTGTAGAAGCCGTTTATGTCGGTCGTGTACTGCCCGCCACCGTTATTGGCAGCAACCAGTACGCCTTCTATCGGCACGTTGCATTCGTTTTTAATGTGGCCGGCGATAGAAACCGGCGGCAGGATTGGTCCGGGTTCCTGCCCGTGGATGCGAACACCATTGTCATAGACAGGAATGTACGAGGTCTCGGCGACCGTGGTGGTCAATCCCTGATATGACCAGTCATTGTTCGGGTCCCATGCGGCAGGGGGAGCGTTATTCGGAAGGGCTATGCGGACCTGTGTTTCTCTGGCGGATTCTGATTGCCCGCCGGGGAAGATTGTGCTTCCGGTGTAATCTACCGTGACATAGTAAATGTTATCTCTCAAATGCGTCGGACCGGTCACTGTAGCCGGCACTTCTGAATAATTCTTCGTTACCGTCACATTATTTATAGTGTAACCCGCATTGAATGCTTCCGTCAGGTCAAAGAAGTACCGGTATGACAGCTTGTCGGTCGCGCGTGCAGGCCAGGCGGAGTGGTTGGTGAGGTCAACACTCCACTCCGTATAAACAGGACCTGAAGAATTTATTTTGGCGTTGGCAAAATACTCAGTGAACGGGTCCTGGTCTTTTGCGAAGTCGCTCGGCCTCGGGAAACCTGATATTGGTGTCCCGCCGTAAAGTGAATACATCTTTGCCAGTGCCCCCACCAGGGCAGCATCATAGTCGCAGGCCACCTCGTTCTCTGTATAGTTGCTTCTGACGTCCTGATAGTTGTCGCTACTATCGGGGCCGCCGACCATAGCGCCTTGAAGCACGTGCCTGGTTTGGCTCGGTGTGTCTATGCTGTTGGCCCAGGAGCCATGTGCGGTCCTGTGGTGCGGGTTCTGAGGATAGTTGGCGCCTAAGCCGATAATGTAACTGCCGGCTCGCGGGTTATCTCCGAGAACGTATTTAATCTGTCTTTCCGCGAAGTTTCTATAGCTGGTTTTCTTTGACGCGTTACCATGGCTGTCGTCAGCCCAGATAAACGCTATGAGCGACGCATTGGCGGCATAACGCAGCGAAGCCCACGAGTCCAGCCAGGCCAGTCCGCCGGGGGTGTAAGTGATGCCTCCGCCGGGCATCCAGTAATCCAGATTGCGTTCTATAGAGTCGATGTAGATTTGCTTTCCTGTAGCCCGTGCCAGCAGGATTTGCGCCATATAATGCATATCGTCCCAGGAATGGGTCCACTTGTAGCCCCAGTAGCCGGTTTGTCCTTCCATACCCCAATGGGTCGCACAGGACTCGGCCTTATTCAGATAGTTTGCGTCGTTGGTGGCCAGATAAAGCCAGGCGGCAGCGGCCGACAACTCATCCCAATATCCGCTGTAGGAAGTATAAAATCCGTTGGCAGCCGTGTAGCCGGAATCGCTTTGGGTGGTGTAGGCGAAGTCGAATAGCTGCTGGGCGTGGGTCAGACATAAGGAAGCATAGTTTGGGTCGGTCGGCTTGAAAACTATGGAGGCAGACGCAAGGGCCGCAGCCGTAGCGCCGACAACGCACGAACCGGGTGATGTGGCTGTAACCTTATACGATGGCCGGGTCATTACCTCTTCAATTACCTCAACCGGGCCCCACCAAGAGTGATCGGTGCCTCCGGCGCCGACCTGATAATAGAATTCGTTTGTAGCGGTGTGGCATTTTATGAAGTAATCGGTGCCCCACCTGATGTCGTCGAGAACCTTATCCAACTGGCTCGCGTTGACGAAGGCGCTTCTATATTCGTAAACGCTCCAGCTCAACGTCGCCACCGTTGAAGCCATTGGCAGGCCGAACTTCACATTGTCGCCGGCATCCAGATAGCCGCCGGTCAAATTCTGCCCGACGTCAGCCCCATCGTTCAGGCACGAGTCAGCCCGCCATATCACAGGGTTACCAGCCGGCAGGGGGCCGCAGCGCTGCTGCATATAGAAGTAAATCGACTTCTGAAGTGCCTCGCCATAGTTGTAATCAGCCCAAGCTGTTTGGCTTAGAAGTAACATTATCACCGCAGTAATCAGGGAGAACTTCAGATATGTTTGGTTTCTCATACACCTCTCCTTCATGTCTTTGCACGCCACTAAGGCAATTTTGATTATACCTTTTTGCCGGTGACTGCCAAAGGAAAATCAGGTAAAATCCCTGCGAGTCGGCTTAAAATATGGTAGAATGGTTCCCGGTCATTAAATCGAATCAGGGAAGGAGTAACTGACAGGGGAAGGCAGGAAATAAAGGGCTTATTCTATGAAAACACAGTGTCCGAATTGTAAATCAAAATTCAATGTGAATGAAACAAACGTCGGCAAGCAGGCGAAATGCCCCAAATGCGCCAAGCCCTTTACTATCGAGCCATTCATAGAGACGCCTGTAGCTGTGGAGCAGCCCGTAAAGAGTCCCGAGTCCGTCGCGCCTCCCGTGAAAATCTCGGTCCCGGCAGAACCGCCGCCGCCCCCCGCCCCGCCTGTAAAAAGTCCTGAGCCAATAGCACCCCAGGTAAAAAGCCCGATGCCCATAGCGCCTCCCGTAATAAGTGCTGAGCCGGCAAAGCTCGCCTCGCTTCGCGGGCGAAGCGGGGAAGAAAAACTCGAGTCAAAAGCGGTATCAAAAACAGCTTTGTCAAAAGCGGTGTTTGTGTATTGCTGGACAGGCGTGCGGATTATCGCGGGAATTTTAGGTGCGTTGGGTTTGATGCTGGCGATAAGAAAAGAGGCTCATTCGACTTTGATTGCGACTTTCGCGGCTGCGGATGTTTTCTTAATATGCAGTGCGGCAATTGAGATGTTGCTGTTTTACAAGATGTGGGCTGCCATTCAGGATGACAAGACGTCTATCTCGCCTGCTAAAGCGGTCGGGTTTTTATTCATCCCGGTCTTCAATATTTATTGGGCATTGTTAATGGTTACGGGATTTGCGGAGGACTACAACTCATTTATACTTCAGCGTTCAATAAGGGCCCGAAGTTTGCCGATGTCGCTGTATCTTATTTACGCGTTCGCGTTTATGCTGTCCGAGACAGTCCTGACAATGCCTATGCTGTGCGTATTTGCTTTTCTTCGACGCATAAGCAGTGCTTTTAGTGATTATACTGTTGCGGCGTGGGTGCTCCTGGCCTTTCTATCCGCGTCGGGCATTGTTCATTTCATTACATATATATTGTTTGCGTTCAAAACCTGTAACGCGATAAACGTCTTGCCGGAAAGGAAAAGCGGGTGAGCCGGAAGAATTTGCGATTTTAGGTTTGCAATTTTTCCGCTTCCTAATTTCAAATCGGAAATCAGCAATCATAAATCATCAATTCAAAATAGCCCCAATTGGACCGGCTCAAACGGCTTGCTTGCAAGGACGTTATTGAATATATCCTCAAACACAGAGAGGTTGAGGACTTGGAGAACCGGATTGAGGCGATAGAGCAAAAGTTTAATGAGCCGAGATAGAAACAGGCCGATTCCGAAAGCAGGGGGCTTGGACTCACCCTAAGTCGAGTTCGTCGATTCTAAAGCCCAAAACCCTATCTGGCAGTGGTTCTACGAGATTCTATAGACCGCCTTAACTGCGTTTACTTCTCAGCATTACAGCACCGAGGCCGAACAGGACAATTGTCATCGGTTCAGGTGTAACCGTAAAGGACGTCTGAAATGTGTCGTCAAGTCCTGTTCCAGACGATGTAATGCTGTAAGTATGGACAGTCAGATTATAGTCGTCGGCTGACAATGTACCTATCTGTTTTGACTCATCCCATGTTGTCATTATCCAGTAAACGTGATCTGGAACATCGAAGTAAAAATCCAATGTCAGGTTTTTATCGTTTTCTGTAAAGCTGCTGTGGTCAAAAGTCCAGCCGCCAAAATTTACCGGCCCATTTGCATCGATTGTAATAGAATCCGAAGATGTCGGACTAGCCGGGCTTATGGTAACTTGGTTAATTGAAAAACCTGCCAAAACCTGCTCTGCCATAATAAAGACCAATGTTAGAATAAATAGTTTTCTCATTTTTCTTCTCCTCTTCAAGAATTTTGTAATGGTTTTAGCGCAGATTGTGCGCACGGATGTTTGTAAGCGGATTGCTCCCAATAGATGTGTTTCCTCTCTCATACCCTTCTCCTTACTTTGCCTTTTGCCCCCAGCGGTTCGACTCAGCTCACCGGAGCCCAAAGGCGATTATCATTATTGCTCTTGTGTCAGTGTCTGTCAAGTAAAAAATAGTCGAAATTTACTGCTTTTCCATTATGCAATATCGGGCGAACACGGGAAATGAGGGCAGAGAGGAATCCCTGTTTTTGAAGCGAAAACGGACTTTCCAAATCCATAAAGAAAGAGTCAAGGTCGATTTCCAAAAAGTGGCTCTTTGGCCCGGACCGAGCCGAGTTCGTCGATTCTACAAGCCAAAACCCTCTCTGGCAGCGGTTCTACAAGATTCTATAGACCGGATTAACTGCGTTTCCTTCTCAATACCAACGCACCGAGGCCGAGAAGCAGGAGCGTGGCGGGTTCGGGAACCTGCGTCGCGATATATGTTGGGGTATCCAAACCCGAAGCGAATATGGACCCGTTTCCGCTCGGGTCGAATCTGGTAATCGTGCCATTGCCCTGATTGGCCGCGTATAAATTGCCGCTGCTGTCAAACGCAAGACCAATAGGGTTTTGCAATCCTGTGCCGAAGATGGTTCCGTTTCCGCTCGGATCGAATTTAGTAACCGTCCCGTCATAATAATTGGCTACGTAGAGATTGTCGCTGGTGTCAAACGCAAGACCTGTAAGGCTGTACCCGCTCGTTGCGAACAACGAACCGTTTCCGCTCGAATCGAATTTAGTAATTGCCCCGGAATAATAACTGGCCACGTAGAGATAGCCGCTGCTGTCAAACGCAAGACCCTGGGGTCTGTTCACACTCGATACGAATGTGGTTCCGTTTCCGCTCGAATCGAATTTAGTAATCGACTCAGCAGAATAATTGCCCGCATAGAGATAGAGATTTCCGCTGCTGTCAAACGCAAGGCCATTAGGGACGGTGCTCAATCCCGATGCAAAGTGAGACCAGTTTCCGCTTGAATTGATTTTCTCAATCGTCTTGTTAGACGTGGCCGCGTAGAGATAGCCGCTGCTGTTAAACGCAACGCCTGTAGGTCTGTTCAATCCCGAGGCGAAGATGGACCCGTTTCCGCTCGAATCTAATTTTTCGATTGTCCCACTATTGTAACACGACACGTAGATATTGTCGGCGTGTGCGATGGCGCTGGCCAACAAGACCAGCACGATCACGGCGAACAACGCCGTGCTAAGTTGTTTATGATTAGTTTTCATTTTCTTTCCCTTTCAAAAAGTGGTTTATATTGATGGTGCGCCCTGCGCGCACCGATTCCGGCTGATTGAAAATAACGAACTGAGACCCTTCTCCGGTCATTCTCTCATACCCTTCTTCGCCTTTTGCCCCCCAGCCAAAGGCGATTTTCATTATCCTCTTTACAGCCAGGCTGTCAACTAAAAAGAATCGAAATTTAGTGCTTTTCCATTGTGCAGTATCGGGTGAACACGTGAAAGAAGGGCAGAGGGGAATTTCTGTACGATATTCGGATTTTAAATACGAAATGACACAGGCCCGTCCTGCGATATATTGGCTGGACGGGCCTGTTTTTATCGTTATTAGAACTACTTCGCCCGATACATCAATTTGAACAAGGCATTATTCTCTGCCCATAGGTAGCGGGTAGTTGAGCTGACTATTTCCCACCAGAAATCCGCGCCGGTACCAGTTACGAGCCCCTCATCGAGGTCAAAAGTAAATGTTCCATCAATAACCAGTCCTGTGCCGCTGGAATAAATCGAGCCGTCGGAGCTGTAAGTTGTCCAGCCGAGGGTAAGCTCATTACTCTGGGTGTCGAAGTCCTCGACAATCATTTTGCCGTATCTATGTTCACCGGTTATGTAAATAAACCAAGTGCCAGGCAAGAATTCGTTGCCGTCAGAGCCGTCGATCCTCCCAGCACTCATCTGGCCTAACATAGCAGCGATGTCGCATGCATCGAATAAGTCGTAGTACCGATTTTCCCAGTTGATCCAGCTATTCGGATCTCTAAGAGTCAATTGTACAATGGCATTTATGACCTCGCCAACGTTATTTCCGTCGCTATTAGCACTTGCCGTTAGCTTGGGGTCTAATGTCAGTGAGACCGTCGCCGTTCCCGAAAGTAATATGTTACTATCGTTAAGGGTAAGTTCATCGAACCACCCTCCGCCTTTCATACTCGTGGGAACATACTTCGTCACCAAAGTATTGGGGTCACGCCCATGCCTTTTAGGTTCGTAAATTTTCGTTGCCTTACCTTTGCCGACCACGTCAAATCCGAAATTGGAATCCGTGAAGGTAAACATCTCAACATAGCACGGGTCATGCGGGCTGATGCTAACCGCGTTCGGGATCAATTTGTAGATCTTATTTTTTTGATTATAAATCACCGCGTCCGAATCAAACACCCGTCCCTTATTGGCGTCGGTAGTATCACAGACGTCCACTGCCAAATAACCGAGAAACGAGCCAGATAGCAAATTAACCGGGTTGTTGGCGTCAAAAACCGTTTTTGCTGCTGTAATGTTACTTTTGTAGACGAGGACATAGTGCCCGCTATTGATGGCCCCATAGGAGGGCGCACACAAGGCAAACACCGCCAACACCACCAAACCCGCCAGTAATCTTCTCATTTTTTTCTCCTTCTAAAAGGATTAGTAATGGTTATGGCGCACCTTGTGCGCACGGATAGTTCTTTATGTGGATTTCGCGCAATAGACGCGTTTCTTCTCTCATACCCTTCTCCTTCTTCATTGCCTTCTGCCCCCCAGCGGTTCGACTCTTTCGACTACGCTCAAGACAGGTCAGCTCACCGGAGCCCAAAGGCGATTATGATTATACCATTTTGCCGGTTAAAGTCAAGGCATTTCAGACGCCAGACTAAAGACACGGCTCTGCCGAGGCGGACTAATATCTAATTCTTGGCCTCACTTTAACAGCCAGTTGTCAGGACAAAAATCAAACCAATTCAAAGAAAAGATGCTGTAATCAACAAAATCAACATGGCTGCTGTAGTTCAAATCCGCAGCCAAACCTCTGCCGTCCATCAGCCACTGTTTGGTGAAATTATACAAATCGTCGAGACCGACAACGCAGGCGCTGACCCCATAATCGACAGGTGCGGTGGAACTGAAATGAATCCAGCCAATATTCTCGCCCCAGGCGTAGCCATCGAAATTACCGTTGGAGTCAATACGGACAC
>JBEKWM010000002.1:0-333212 GCA_049513025.1 Sedimentisphaerales bacterium | reverse complement strand
GGGCCGCCGGAAAATACACCCGACCAGTAACCGCGACCGCTGTCGCCGCCGACACCGCCGGCACCGCCGCCGCCGCCGCCCTTATATGGCGGGTTTACGGGAACACCGGGGCCAAATGTACTCTGCGCAAGGGCTGTTGGGACATATATGTCATGTTCAGAACCCGAAGTATATACACCAAAGCGAGTAGGGCTATTCTCGGGGAAAATGTACTTAGTCCAGTAATCTGCCAAAGGAGGCTGGGGGGGGTTAACAAAAACGCTTGGCTCCTGGTTGTGCTTGGGTCCGGGGAAACCGCCCGAACGTGCGTAGGTAAGATCTTGAGTGTTTGTATCAATATCATCTCCGGCAATCTGTACCCTGCCGTCGAAATAAAAATCACCCGTTACGTGAATAGCAAGCGGTGTGGGAGTGTAAATACCAACCCATTCGGGACGAACATCCGGCACTACGATAATATCATACCGACTGTCATAATTAAAGCCGCACGGGAAGTCAAAGACTGCCACTCCGTCAGAAGAAAGGAAACCTATTGTGACAGTTGTCCAGCTGTCTCCGTGGATCATGCACGTATAGGCCGGGATTTCCTGGTCCGCATGGGTCGCTACAGCCCCTGAAGTATTGAAAACAAGCTCGTATGGGTTGCTCGGCTCAACTGGCCCGCCATCGCATGCTATCGACGGCTGAACTACTACTACGGAACCATTTTGTGCGGCTAATGCATTAGCGAATTCTTCATTAAGATAATATTTGCTTTCTCCTGATCCAGTACCTGGGTCATTGCAAATGATATCCCCTTCATCATATCCTTTAACTACGACAAAATGCCCTCCTGCCCAAGCATAGCCCCTATTAGATAAATAGCTAGCTATGATAGCTACTATTATAGGATGCCCATTGTCTATTTCCTGTTTTAATCTGGTAATATCCCAACTAGTTGCTTTATAACTGTTTGGAAACCCTCCGTATTCTTTAGCCAAGGCTTCAATCTTAGTAGTGTCAGCATCACTACCATTGTAATTATTTATTGGATCGCCATATTTTATATAAAGCCAATCGTCTATACTTTTAATGCCTTGCTCGTCAGGTATGGTACTGTTATAGTAACAAAACACCATTAGCGCCGATGTTTGTCCACAGTTTTTAGTTTCTTGCCAAGTACCTGGTGGCACTTGAGATGTAAATGGGACAGATAATGGTGTTGCACCTATAACGAAAACCGCAAATAATAAAATTATACCAATAACAAATATGCTTTTTCTTACTTCTCCTCTGTTTCTAAACATATTTTTCTCCCATCCAGTTCGCCTACAGCGAATAAAAACACGTAAATGTACCATCCTCCAGCGATGTGTGTCCCTGCTGCTTGTATCAGTTTACGCAAACCGCCTAAATTGTCAAGAAAAATTTCCGGTTTTTAGGGGATACTATTGAACCCCCGACCGGCCAGTGGCCCAAAAAAGAGCTGTGGAATCTGCACATTTTCAAATTTAGGATACTATCACAAATGCTGGATTTCTTGACGCCATAATCGCTCCGCCGTATAATCCGCTGAACAACTCACCGCTGAGCACGCTGAGGCCGCAGAGAAAAAACTAAAATAATCTCCGCGAGCTTTGCGGTCTCCGCGGTAAAATTTTTGTAAGGAATTATCACTGTGAAACAATGGCGATTTGAGGTTTACAACAAGGCGGGTTTTCCCGACGTGCAGGGAGCCAGCGTTCTTACTGATATAAAAGAGTTTGGGATAGGCGCCGTTGAGGCGGTGCAGTTCGCCCGCGTTTATATTATTGAGGCGGATTTCGAAAAGAATTTTGCCGACCGGCTTGCAAAGGAGCTTTTGGCAGACCCCGTTTGCGAAGAGTATTACATCGGCAGAAGCAGCGCACCGGCAGGGCTCGCCAAAGCAACGCTGATGGAAGTGCATCTCAAAAGCGGCGTCACCGACCCGGTCGCCCAATCCGTAACCAGTGCAATGACCGATATGGGCGTAAAACCCGACAGTGTCCGCACCGCCAGAAAATACGTCCTTCTCGGAAAATTGAACAGCAAACAAATCGACACAATCGCCAGAAAAATTTTGGCCAACGACTGTATCGAGGTCTGCGTTGTCGGCAACGACGCCGAACCGCCAAGCCCGCACATAAAACCATACGAGCTGAATGTCGTCCACTTGCCGATACGAGAGCTTGATGAGCTGGCGCTTGTTAATCTCAGTAAGCAAAAAGACCTGTTCCTCAACGCAGTGGAAATGAAGACGATTCAGGATTACTACAAACGAATCGGCAGGGAGCCAACCGATATCGAGCTTGAGTCAATCGCGCAGACCTGGAGCGAACACTGCGTCCACAAAACCCTCAAAAGCAAAGTCGATATGGACTTCGACGGCCAGCATATTCAGTTTGATAACCTGCTCAAACAAACCGTTTTCAAAGCCACAAAGGACTTGAACAAGCCCTGGTGCATAAGCGTCTTCGCGGATAACGCGGGCGTCATCGATTTCGACGATGAATCAGCGGTTTGCTTCAAGGTCGAAACGCATAATCACCCATCCGCACTCGACCCATACGGCGGAGCGGCCACGGGCATAGGCGGCGTTATCCGCGACCCGATGGGGACAGGAATGGGCGCAAGGCCAATCGCCAATACGGATATTTTCTGCTTCGGCGACCCGAATATGAAACTCGAAGACGTCCCCAAGGGCGTCCTGCACCCCAGACGAATTATGAAAGGCGTCGTCGCAGGCGTCCGCGACTACGGCAACAGGATGGGAATCCCCACCGTCAACGGCGCAATCTACTTCGACGACAGATATATCGCCAACCCGCTCGTCTTCTGCGGCAACATAGGCATAATGGATAAAAATAAATGCTTCAAACATCAGCAGGCGGGCAACCTCGTTATTGTCGTCGGAGGCAGAACGGGCAGAGACGGCATTCACGGAGCAACATTCTCATCAGGCGAAATGACTCACGAACACGAAACGATTTTCTCCCACGCCGTGCAAATAGGCAACGCCATCACCGAAAAGAAAATGTTAGATGTGCTTGTTCAGGCCAACGAACGCGGTTTGTATGAGGCAATCACCGACTGCGGCGCAGGCGGATTAAGCAGCGCAGTAGGCGAAATGGGCCAGGACCTTGGCGCGGAAGTCGACCTCGACAAAGTCCCGCTCAAATACGCAGGCCTCAATTACACCGAAATCTGGATTAGCGAAGCACAGGAACGAATGGTCATCGCCGTAAAGCCGGAGAACCTCGACGCGATAATGAAAATATTCGCCGATGAAAACGTCGAGGCCACCGTAATCGGCACATTCACAGGCGATAAAAAACTGAAGCTCCGCTACAAAGGTACTGTCGTGGGCGAACTCGATATGGAGTTTCTCCACGACGGTGTGCCCAAATATTCCCGCAAGGCCTCGTGGCACGGGCTTGGAGCCCGTGAAAGCACGGCCAAGATGGCCGTGCCACAAAATGAAAAACCAAACTACAATGACGAACTATTGGCTATTCTGTCGAGTTACAACGTCGCGAGCAAGGAATGGGTAATTCGTCAGTATGACCACGAAGTGCAGGGCGCATCAGTCATCAAGCCGTTGACCGGCGTCACCAACGACGGCCCGGGCGACGCGGCAGTCATAAGACCAAAATACGATTCGGACCGCGGTGTTGCGATAAGCTGCGGAATGAATCCCTGCTATGGGGACATCGACCCATATTGGATGGCGCTTTCCGGAATAGACGAAGCGATTAGAAATCTCGTCTGCGTCGGAGCAAGGACCGACCGCATCGCGCTATTGGACAATTTCTGCTGGGGCGACTGCACAAAGCCGGAAACGCTCGGCACATTAGTGCGTGCGGCTCAGGCCTGCTACGACGGGGCAATCGCATTCGATGCGCCGTTCATCTCAGGCAAGGACTCGCTCAACAACGAATTCCGGCGCGACGACGGCACACGAATCTCTATTCCTTCGACACTATTGATAAGCGCCATTTCCATAGTCGATGACGTCAGCAAGTGCGTAACAATGGACGCCAAAAAACCGGGCAACCTGTTGTTCATTGTTGGCGAGACGAAAAACGAACTTGGCGGCTCGCACTATTCATCGCTCGATAACAAATATCAGGGCGAAGTACCAAAGGTTGACCTCAAAATGGCGCCGAAGATAGCCCATAAAATCTCCGATGCGATAGCAAAAGGGCTGGTCGTCAGTTGCCATGATTGCTCCGAGGGGGGCTTGGCGGTGGCGCTGGCAGAGATGGCGTTTGCGGGCGGGCTGAGTATCGAGGCCGACCTGCGAGGATTGCCAAAAAATAAAGATTGTGACCGAATCGATGCCCAGCTCTTCAGCGAATCGAACTCGCGATACATAGTTGAGGTCGAACCGAAAAACTATAACTCCTTTGCCAAACTGATGTTAAATCTGCCTTTTGGTCAAATCGCAAAGGTAACCGGCGCTCAAACACTAATAATAAGAGACCAAAACGGTAAAAAAGTCGTTAATGCTGAAATTAATTCGCTCAAACAGGCCTGGCAAAAAACATTCGACTGGTAACCCTTCTCACACACAAAAAAAGATTTCTGCCATCCTTTCTTTTCCCCCTTGACTCGTTTGCCCATCTTATCTATATTACCAAGCTCTTTATTATGAGACGCACAAAACCGGCAAGCCAGTACCGAACAAACGCTGGCATCGCCAAGTATAAAAAGGCGACCGTTTTAAGGAATCCCCGTCAAGCGGGGGCGTAGTGTCACGGAGGTCATTTCGGCGCGAGATGAGCACACGCAATGCTCTGCTTTTGCCCTGAATTATTGAGGCGAAACGCGAGCGTAACTCTTTTTCAAATAAGATGTTAGGGCTATGCACCGTTTTCGTTGGCTTAGGTGTCCATAGAATACGTGAGGAGCGGCTTTTTGTAAGCCAAAGCTAATCCCGTCCCTGCATAGAATTGGGGCAAAACAGGTAAAGCTGCTTATGTCCTAAGCCGATAAATTTAGGGATATGAAGAAAATAAAGACAGCATCTATGGCCGTTCTCCTGCTTGCGCTGAGTATTTGCGCAATCGGCTGCAGCAACAAGTTCTGGGACCCCACCCAGGTAGGCAGGTTCAAGCCCGTTCCGGCCGTGAATGTCATACTCGATTCATTAGGTGTGGCGGAAGAAACGCCCGCGGCCTGGGAAAGCGGCGAGGAACCAAAACCCGTTGATGTTATCGCCTATGATACCGACTATGTATTTGGCCCAGGCGATATTGTTATAATAAGCATCTTCGAGCTGTTTCAGGAAGGACAGATATACGCAAACAAGCTTGTTATCACCGAAACCGGGAAGCTCTCGATTCCAGACGTCGGCGTGGTGAACGCGGTGGGGCTGACTGAGTCGCAGCTTGAGGAGGAAATTAAGCAAATCCTTTCACCAAACATTCTAAAGGAACCGTCGGTAACTGTTACACTGGATACGTCGCAAAGCCGGATGTTTTCCATTCTGGGCAACGGCATTTCGAGGCCGGGCAGATATGATATACCCCGTTATGATTATCGGCTGGCGGATGCACTGGCCATCGCGGGTGGTATAAGCCAGTTCAACATAAGCTACATATATGTTTCCAGACCGATTACGGGGGAAGAAACGCCGGCTGAAAAAGCCGCACCTTCAGCCGAGACCCCAAAAACAACTACCGAGAACGCCATTCCCACAAGCAAGCCGCGAGACGAGATGCTGGATGTAATCGCTCCAATGGCGAAACGTGGGCGAGGGGCAGGCAGTGATATAGTTATCACTTCAACGGAAATGGCCACGGCGGATGAGCTTGCTGAAGCCGCATTGCCGGAAAAACTGCAATCTGCTGACTCGTCATCCACCTCCCCGACATCCGATACCCGTCTCTCGACATCAAATTCCGGTGCACTGGGCGAGAACCAGGCACCGAGCAATGTCGCTAAAGAGGGCCGGATTGAGTGGATATTCCAGGATGGCCGCTGGATTCCGGTCCAGATAGGCGAGCCGAAGCCGACCCAAGAGCCGGCAAAAGAGACGGCTGGGCAACCCAAAAAATCGCCGGCCGGCAAAGAACCGACAGCCCTTAGCTGGGACCAAATCGGCCCCGGAGGTTCTCAGAGACGAGTCATAAGGATTCCCGCAGACAAACTCCTCGGCGGCGACCCGCGATACAACATCGTAATCAGGGCGGGCGATAATATTCACGTACCGGTTGATATTATCGGCGAATTCTGTATTATGGGCAACGTCACTAACCAGGGGTTTATTAACATAACGGGCAGACCGATGACGCTGAAGATGGCAATAGCCGCAGCGGGCGGCCTGGGACAACTGGCGTGGCCAAAAAATTGTGAGGTCGTCAGAAGAATCGGCAAGAAACGCGAAGAAATCGTGTTGGTGGACTTGGACAAAATAGCGATGGGCGAACAGCCGGATTTCTTTATCAAGCCAAACGACTTAGTCAACGTCGGGACACATCCGTCGGCCAGATGGCTTGCGGTGTTGCGAAATGCGTTCCGGGCGACTTGGGGCTTCGGGATGGTTTATGACCGTAATTTTGCCGACCGCGACTACGGAACGGGCAGACCGTTCAACGCCTTCAATATTTTTTAGTGTAATTGCCTCGTAGTATTCGTAGTGCGTATATAGTACTGCATGCTGCGACAATTTACGCAGGACGCACAACACAGGATGAACCCGGATTATGACGGATAATATTGCTACATCCGCAACCGAGTCGCAGGAAACTGCATCGGCGCCAAAACAACTGTGGCGACAACTCGGGGTGCACGCGTATATCCAGATTGTGATAATCGGAACGCTGCTCTGCTGCCTGTTTCACAAAGAAGTGGGAGGCGTCGTCAATCAATGGCTGACCGACCCCGGCTGGTCTCACGGATTCCTCATTCCGCTTTTCAGCTTATACTTCCTGAACCAGTCCAAACAGAAAATACTCAACGCCCGAACCAAACCAAACTATCTGGGGCTGCTTCTGCTGGTGGTCATAATCCTTTTCTACGTTTTTAACACAATCAGCCCGGCGGGATATGGATACTTCAGACAAATCTCGGCTGTCGGCGCACTCGGGGCCGTGGTATTGTTTCTTGGCGGCTGGTCCTTGCTGAAGCACACGTGGCTGCCTGTTATCTACCTGCTGTTTGCGATTCCGCTGCCCGACGAGATATTAAGGAGCGCCACGATACCGATGCGTTTATGGGCGGCGACGGCTTCAACTGCGATACTTAATATGTTCCCGAATATGGACGCAACAGCCAACGGCGTCATAATAGAAATCATATACAAAGGCAAGGCCCTGGAACCGCCTCTCGACGTGGCTGAGGCATGCAGCGGTATGCGGCTGCTGATGACGTTTTTCGCTTTGGGTGTTGCAATGGCGTACCTGCACTACAGGCCGACGTGGCAACGGTTAGTGCTTCTGGCCAGCACCGTCCCAATAGCGATTATCTGCAACGTCGTCAGAGTAACCATAACCGGTTTTATTTATGTGCTTGGCGACCCGCAATACGCCCAGGGAATTTACCACGACCTGCTGGGAATGGCTATGCTGCCGCTGGCATTCGGCCTTTACGGGGGAATCGCCTGGTTTATGTCAAACTTGTTTGTCGAGAGCAGTGAGACCAAAGTTTCAGATGTAATAGTCAGACGCAAATAAAACATAAAGGCCGAAAATCAAAAAGTGAACTGAAATAATGACAACGCGTAAAAATATAACCGAGACAATTAAAGCCAACTACTTGCAACCGGCTTTCCTTATATGCGTCGGCCTGCTGGCGATAACCGCTGGCGGAATGTCCGTGGCAATAAAAGCAGCGGGGATATATACCAAGAAAGAGCCGCTGCTCCTGAAAAAATCCCTAAGCGACCTGGACAAATCCAATCTTGCACCCTACAAAGTGGTCGCGAAATCAAAAATCGAAAACCAGGATATTCTTAACACCCTGGGTACCGAAGATTACATTCAGTGGACACTGGAAAACACAAGCGTCTCCGCGGAAAGCAAGATGCGGTTCTGCACGCTCTTTATTACTTACTATTCGCTGCCGGATATAGTGCCGCACAGGCCGGAGGAATGTTATATCGGAGGCGGTTTGCAGGGAATAAAATTCGAAACAGTTATGCTCAGAGTTATACAAGGTGTTTACGAGCGGGAAATAAAAACACGTTACCTCGTATTTGCCGACACAAAATCGGACGGCCTAATCGGCGGAACATCTTCTTTCCCGATTCTATACACTTTCAACGCCAACGGCAAATACGGCGACAGAGATGATGTCCGAAAAGCGCTGAACAGGAATTTGTTCGGCAAATTTTCGTATTTTTCCAAGGTCGAATGGAAATTCTATAATAACGTCTCCGGGCGGACAACTTATCCAAATAAACAAGAAGCGATTGCGGCAAGTGAAAAATTGATGTCGGTTATTTTGCCCGTTCTGGAAAAAGAACACTGGCCCAGCGGAAATTGGTAAAAACAAACGGGCCGGCTTATCAGGCAATAATACTATCCCGGGAATAAGGAGCAAAAATAAATGGCAAAAAAACGATTAAACAGAAAATTGGCGCTGATTGGTTTTGTAATTTTTGTGTTTATGGCTATAGCGGTCATAGGAGGGTTTTTATTTCTAAGCAGAGACCCGCATAAATTCATAAAAGACGGCGATGCCGCCGTCAAATCGGCGCTCCAGGCGACGGACAAGGAGCAACGCAAGGAGCTTTATAAAGAAGCCGAACGAAATTATAGAAAGGCCTACGGGCATTCTAAAACCGACGAGCTAAAGGTCGAAACGCTTTATCGCCTTGCGGATGTTTATATAGACACCGGAGACTGGCGGGGCATACTGGGATGCTGGAACCAGATTGTGCGTCTCGACTCCAAGGACGTAAAGGCAAGATATAGCCGACTTAAATATTTTTACATAATCGCACAGATATCGTCAGGCCCGGTTTGGCAGGAGGTAGCAACACAGGTCTCGGAGTTTATAGAAATTATGGAAAAACCCGGCGCTGCATCCGAACTTGCCACGGCAGATACCTCAGAATGGGAAGTTGACGCGCTCAAACAAACCGGAGAGACGGCACACAAATTAGGACCTTACTTGCACATGGTGCAGGGAAGGGCCAAGCTCGAAATTGCTCAACTCGGAATGGTAACTAACAAGGAGGAGACGCTCAAGCAGGCCGTTGCCGACCTTGAGATAGTCAAACAACTGGAGCCGACAAACGAAGATGTGTATCAATATCTTGCACAGGCGGCGGCTTTCAGAGGCGAAATGGAAGCTTCGAAAGGGGACATGGATGCGAGAATCAGAGGTCAGGAGGAAGCTATAGAACTGCTCAAGGAAGGGGTTAAGGCAACAAACGACGGGGCAAAAGCCAATATAATTCTTCTCAATATGAAGCACAATTTCAGCTTTGCCCAGGCAAGCACTTCATCAACCGACCAGCGAAAGCAGCTTCTGGCAATGGAACCAGAGTATCTGTCAGTTGTTGCTAAATTCGGCTCAAGCGCCAAAGCGATTTCGGCGCTCGCCGGCCTCTACGCGGACTTCCGTCTTGGCCCGACTTATCTCGACAAGGCAATCGAGGCAATCGAGAAAGCAATCGCACTCGACAAAAATGATGTGGATTACGCGGTAACTGCCGCGAGTTTGTACTCAAGGAGGTTCAATATACGCAAACAAAAAGCGGACCTGGACAAGACGATTGAGATTGCGAAAAACGCGCTTTTGCTGCCCGATGCCCAGGAGACAACCGGCCCGCGGTCAGCAGCGGCACGGACAAATCAAATGCGGCTACATATCATACTCGCCAACAGTTATATCGACCAGATACTGGATTCAACAAAGCCGCTGGGGGAATCAGAGGGGCAACAATTGCTGGCTAACGCTCAACAGGAGGTTCAGCAGATTGAGCAGCTTTATGGCAGCGGCGACGACCCACAGGTGATTAAATGGCAGGGCATGGTTGAGCTTGCCTCCGCCAAACTCGGAAATGGCGACGCCGGGCCTGCTGTACGAAAGCTGTATAAAACTTATATGCAATTAAAGGCATCGGCTCGCCCGGACTCGCGCCTCTCGTATCGGCTCGCGAAGACCTTTGCCAACGGCGCCGAGAGCGGCGCGGTTGGCGAGTTTCTTGTAGATGCCATGCAAAACGCGATAGAGGCGGCACAGCCGGAAGCACGATTGGACTATACTGAGCTTCTTCTCAAAGCTGCGATGTGGAAGGCGGCTCTTGCAAACCTCGACCTGTTCGAGGAAAGGTATGGAGTGACAGACGGAAGCCGAATATTGCGTATTCGTGCACATATAGGCGCCAAGGAATTTGCGGATGCGGAGCGATACCTGGAACAACTCTCACAGCAAGACCCATCCTGGAAAACGCTTAAGATGGGTATACTGGCAATCAAGGGTCAGCAACTACGCACAATTCTCGGCCACCGAGACGAAAAACAGCAAACCAGCACGGTTCTGATGAATGTACTTACCCAAAAGCAACCGACGGAAGCAGTCGACCAGCGTTCAACAGAACAGCTTATCGCGGAAATTAAAAGCAACCTGTCGGCTTTTATCGAATATATAGATAAGCTGCCTTCAGCGGATTTGAATTCTCTGGACGCTACCGCAATCGCATCGATGTGCGAAGACGCGATAGCAGCCGGGCAACTCGACCAGGCAAATCTGATAGTGGACAAATTGCTGAAATACCAGCCGGATAATTCGACTGTGCTGTATTACAAACGGCTTCTCGCCGAGCCGAACCCTGCAAAAATATCCACTGAAAGGAGCAAACAGATGAGAGAGGATATCCTGACAGGGATTGCCGACCCTGTCAGACGAACTATATCTCTTGGTATCTTCTATCAGACGAGCAACGACTCCAACAAGGCGGCGGAGCAATTCAAAAAACTGGTTCCTCCACCGGTCGGCACCGGGGAGCTTCAAGCGGATGATATGTCACGTCGCCGAGCAGGGGGGTTCCTGTTTGATATTGCCCTGGAGAAGAAGAACTGGGAGATTGCCGACAAAATTACACAAACAGCCAAGCAGGAAAACTACGACGACTGCTCAGGGGACTTTTTTGCCGCGAGAGTCGCCCTTGCGAAGGAGCAGTATGAAACTGCGCTGGCAAGCATAAACAGTGCCCTGTCGCAAAGACCTGTTTTCGGATACGGCTATCTGCTGCGGTCTCGCATCGACGTCGCGCTCGGCAACGAGGCGGCCGCACTGACCGATATACGCACGGCATCAAGCACTAATCTTTTTGATAAGAACATCGCCAAAGAACTGGCCAATCGACTGTACATTCGCAATCAAAACCTCGGCAAAAATGTTTCGTCCTCACAACTGGCCGAAGCCAAGGGCGCGCTGGACTGGGCTATGGCACTCAATCCAGGCGACTTGCAGTTGATGAGCTTCTATGCAGAATACATCAGCGAAGACGACCCGAATCGTGCGCTGGCGCTGCGACAGAGCTTGCAGGAAAATATACCGAGTATGCAAAATGCGCTGCTACTTGCCCGGCTTGCCATGCGGCTTGGTCTGGACAGCGCCGATGCGCAACGTCGGCAGGCATTGCTCGCAATGGCGGCCTCAGCTCTGGACCAGGCGAAAAGCTACGACCCGCAGAACCCCGCTGTGCTCGCAAATTATGCGGAATTTTATCGGCAGACAGGCCAGGAAGAAAAAGCGGAGCAACTTTTGAAAGGAACAAAAGAATCACTATTATTGTGGCAACATTATATAAAGGCGGGACGATATGATGACGCCCGCAAAGCTCTTGAGCAATCCTATCAGGCCAATCCGAAGGATGTAAGCACATTACAGGGTTTGTTGTTCCTCACAGAAAGGGCAGGCGATAAAACCGCTGCGATAAAATACGGCGAACAACTATTATCCGTCGAAGAAACGTCTGAAAATCATCTTTTGCTGGTGCAGACCTATCTAAATTTAGGGCTGGTCAAGGAAGCTGAACAAAAACTGGCGAGTTTCAGGGAAAAATATCCAAATGACGGCAGAGGAATGCTACTGAGTGCCTGGCTTTCTATGAAACAGGGGCAGTTGAAAGAGGCACTTGAGTTGACAAACAAGCGACTTGAGAGCGACCAGAGCGACGCGGTCGCCTGGCGGCTGCGGGGACAGATAAACGGTACGATGATGGATTACGACCAGGCAATAATGGACCTCAAACGAAGCAAAACCCTGTCCGACGCAGCAATAACTCGCGTTGCGCTTGCAAAAACTTACCTTAAGGTGGGACGTATCGAGGACGCTACCATCGAACTTAAAAGCACCGTCGAGGACCCGCAGGCGCCGGATGAAGCGCGGACAATGCTCGAACAAATCTACACGCGCGCCGGGCGAAAAGAGGCCCTTGATGATCTCTACACGAAAACTCTGAAACAACTGCCTGACAGCGCTTACTGGTATAAGCGCGCCGCCGGCTTTGCCGGCGCAAATGGTGATTTTGCCAAGGCAGAACAATTATATGGTAACGCGCTGCAAAAAAGCATCGAACAAGGGCAGGCGGATGGTGACGCCCTTGGAGGATACCTGCGGGCGATTATGTCTGCCGGTAAAATGGATAAGCTGTTCGAAGAGGCCGGTAAATACATCGATGGAAACCTCGCTCCAGTCGCATATTTAAAGATGGCAGAGGGCAAGATGAAACTCGGCGACCGTGCCACTGCCATTCAATATTGCAGAAAAGCGGTCGATAAGGCGGGCGACGACAATATGTTAGCGATACAAATGCTGCAGAAAACCTACGAGCTACTTGGAGAGCAAGAGACAGAACAATTGTGCAGACAAAAGCTCGAAACGCAGCCGGAATCGCTCACGGCAAACTTGAGTATGTATAACCTGTGCCGTATAAAAGGCGATTATAGCAAGGCACTGGAGTATCTTGATAAATGCTTAAAGACAACCAGCCCGGACCAGACACAATGGCTTGGTTACACAATGCAAAAGGCAGAGGTGTTGATACAGGCTTTCACCAAAACCTCCGATAATAAATACCTTAAAGATGCTATGGTGGTCTACGAAAGTCTGCTGGCAAAAATGCCGAATAACACCAGTATCCTGAACAATGTCGCGTACATACTTGCTGATAACAATCAGGACCTTGACAAGGCGCTCGAATATTCTAAGCGGGCTCACGAGATGCAACCAGACGACCCGGAGTACCTCGATACTTATGCCGTCGTGCTTTATAAGAAAGGCAAGTATTCTGAGGCGGTGCAGTCCGAACGGGCAGCAATACAGCAGTATGACACGCGACATGCGTCACCGCCTGTAGAGGTTTATGAGCACTTAGCACAAGCTCACGAACAGCTCGGCGAGTTGTCACAGGCGCGTGCGGCTTACCAGCAGGCGCTGGAAGCCGGCGGGGAAAACATGCAGAAACCGGTCAAAGAACGAATAAACGCTGCAATCGAGCGGCTCGGGAAAGGCAAGGGCGATGAAAAAAAGGGGCAATAATACCAACGTTGCCCGATAGATGCCGGCGATGACCCGCCCCGACGGGTTGATTATTGGGATCGACTAACAAATGACAGAAACAGGACAAAAACCGATGGTGGGTGAACCCAGGGTTATGGCCCCGAGGCCGGCTATGGCTGCGCGCGGGACCGCCAGCGGACTAACTCCGCGAGAGGTTATCGCCATACTGCGCCGACACTGGCTTATGATTGTCTTACTGACAATATTAGGCCTCGGCTGCGGCGGCGTGAGCTGGTTTTTGTTTTCAATATACGGGCCAAAGTACACGGCACAAACTTTCATCAAGGTGCTCCCGCCTGTCGAGCAAGACCCCACCACAATACAATCCACTCCTGTCGCGCAAGATATCCAATATGGTAATCGTCTGTCGCTGGCTATGCGATTGACAAGCCAAGGTATGTCGCAGCAGTTGATCGACAGAGACAAAATCCAACAGACCGAATGGTTTAAGGAATTCGGCGATATAAAGGATGTCCGTATAAGAAAAGCCGTCAAGGATTTAAAGAAGCACTTTGACGCCAGCCCGCAAAAAGACGGCGATTCAATTATCGTTTCGATGACCTGCGGCGACAAGAAAGAATCAGCGCTGATAGTCAATGAAATGGCCTCCCTGTTTGTCAACAGCCAGGGAGGAACAAAGCGAAAAGAGGTGGCGGAAAAATTATCCCGGCTCGATGACGAGCAGGTTCGCGTTCAACGGGATTTGGATCAGGCGGAACGTACGCTTGACGATGTTCGGCGCAGATACGGGGTTACCGATCTTGAAGAGCACGCGTTTCAGTCAGTAATCGAACAGAAAATCAATAACCTGGAAGACCAAGGGAACACTCTTGCGCTGGACATCAGCCAGACGCAAGCCAGTATCGAAACTCTTGCGGCACAAGCACAAGGACCTGTCCAGGTGCAGGTGGAGCGGGAGGTGGAGATGGACCAGGTGATGCTTTCGTTGGCGCAGCAGCTGGCCCTAGAGGAATCGTCGCTTGCAGGCGCACTTGCGAGATTCGGCGAAGACCACCGGGTTGTCCGGCAACTCAGAGAGTATATCGATGCCATACAGCAGGAACGTTTCCGACGAAAGGCGATTATTGCCGAAGAAACCAGGCAAGCAAACCTGAGAAACGCTCAGGATCAGCTTGGGACACTGCAGAGAAGGCTCGATCAGTTTGAAAAGATGCGCGAGGCGGCCGAAAAACAAAAAGAGGAGATGGATCTGGCGCGAGTTCAGTACGCAAAGGGAATGAAAATAAGAGATGAACGAAGAACGATGCTCGATTCGATTAAAACGCAGACTGAAAAACTTAAGATAATGTACGACGACCCTTCAACACCGAAAGTCCAATTGACAGACCTCGCCCCTGAGCCACTCGAAGCCAGCTTCCCGAAATGGCAAATTTTCTTCCCTGGCGGGACGTTCCTGGGGCTGCTATTGGGTATAGGGCTTGCGTTTCTTATAGAACTGCTCAACGACCTCGTGCGGACGCCGAAGGACGTGGCGATGTACCTGCATATTCCGCTTTTGGGAATGATACCGGACGTCGATGAGGATGAACAGGTTGAAGACATTGAACCGGCATTTATGGCACGTCAGGCACCAAACAGCATCTTAAGCGAATCATACAGGCGAGCGAGAACAAATCTAAAGTTGTCAGAGTCAGGCGGAAAAGCCAGGACAATACTGATTACCAGCGGCGGCGCCAAAGACGGCAAGACCACCGTGGCGGTCAATCTTGCGACAACACTTGTCGCCGAGGGCAGGAAAATTTTGCTGATAGACGCCAATTTCCGGCGACCGCGTTTGCACACCATCTTTGCGAGCGAGCAAGGTGAAACCCAGGTCAGCGCAGGATTGAGCAACCTGCTGGCGGGACAGTGCGATTTGCAGCAAGCGATAAGGCCCAGCGGGATGGAAGGACTCACTATAATCGAATCCGGGCCGATGCCAGCCAACCCGGCAGAAACATTGGGAAGCGAAGCAATGCAGCGTTTAATCGGGCAATTACGCGACAGTTATGATTACGTGATAATTGACGGCCCGCCCGTGCTGTTGGCAAGCGAGGCGAAAATACTGGCAAAATATGTCGATGGCACCATACTGGTGTTCAATGCGGCCGCAACCAGACGAGGCGCTGGCGTGAGAACCTTAGGCGAGCTAAAACAGGTCAACGCTGATATACTCGGCTGCGTGCTGCTGAGAGTCAGAATATTAAAGGGCGGCTACTTCCAAGAGATGTTCCGCTTGTATCGGGAATATCAGCCACTTGAACCAGCAAAGGTATAACGTGTTACTCGATGCTCGCAACGGGAATCGAGTATCGAAAATTGAGTACCGAAGGGTTTTTGAATGGACAAGTTTCTGGTTACCGGCGGAGCCGGGTTCATCGGCTCAAATATCTGCACCAAACTCATCTCGCAGGGCTGTTTTGTCAGGGTGATTGACAATCTGCTTACGGGCAAAAAGAGTAACCTCGCGGCTATTTCGGACAAGATAGAATTCATCGAAGCGGATATGGGCAACCCGGATGCCGCGCGGGCCGCGATGAAGGGAATTGACGTGGTTTTGCATCAGGGGGCCTTGCCCTCGGTGCCCCGCAGCATTGACGACCCGGCCGCCACACACAGACACTGCGTAGATGCGACTTTTACGCTGCTATTGGCGGCGAGAGACGCGAAAGTAAAGCGTTTCGTTTATGCCGCCAGTTCCTCGGCCTACGGCGACACGCCGACTTTGCCGAAGGTAGAGACAATGTCCGTCAATCCGCTTTCACCTTATGCGGCGGCGAAACTAATGGGTGAGTACTATTGTTCCGTTTTCTACAAGGTTTTTGGCCTTGAGACAATTTCGCTTCGATACTTCAACGTCTTTGGCCCGCACCAGGACCCGACGAGCCAGTATGCCGCGGCGATACCAGCGTTCGTAACCTCAATCCTCAAAGACAAACCGCCTACCGTTTACGGCGACGGGGAACAAAGCAGGGATTTCACATACATCGATAACGTCGTCGAGGCGAACCTGCTTGCCGCAAGAGCGAAACAAACCAAAGGCGAGGTCGTCAACATTGCCTGCGGCGAAGCGGTGACGGTTAATGAAATCATAGACGCGATTAACAGGTTACTGGGCAAAAAAATACGGCCGATTTACGAACCAGCCCGCCCCGGCGACGTCAAGCACTCGCTCGCCGACATCACCGTCGCAAAAAAACTCCTCGGCTTCAAGCCTGTTGTCCTGTTCAAAGAAGGGCTGGCAAAAGCAATCGAGTGGTACCGAGAGACAACTTAAAGTTTCAAGCGCAAGGCCACCCTCGCTGCTTCGCTTTGCGAAGCAAAGCGGTGGGGGCGGTTATAAGCTTTGGTTTTGAGCTTTTTGTTTTAACTTTTGAGTTAGGGAGCATTTTGGTCTTTTATTTGCTCGGCCGCTTCTATCAATTCTTGCCTGCTGATTTCCTTCTGCGGTGCCAGTTCAAACGACCATTCGCGGGAATCAACTATTCGGCCCGGGTAAAGGACTTGAGTCAGGAAATCAAATGGGAAAAGGTCGTACCAGGGCGCCTGTAGTTTGCGATGCGTCTGGAGTGTTTCGCGGCCCTGTTTGCGGATTGTTATGTTATAGTCGCCATACCAGTTGAACGAGGCGGTCACCGGCGAAACGCCTATCTCTTCGTCATTTAGGAAGACTTGTGCGCCAGCCGGGTTTGTGTTGATGGTAAGCTTGCGCTCAACGCAGCCGGTTGCACCGACCAGTAAAACGCAAAACAAAAGTAGCGACTTGTTTGTTCTCATACTCGGCCACATTATAAGCCGAAACACCAAACAGGAAAAGACCAAACTATTCGAAAGTTCAAGGTCCTATAAGCATGGGTCTTGGCAGGCGCTATGATTGACCTCCGACGAAATCGGGGGTATTTTGTATTCAGGAGAGCCGGCGAATTGGGCGATTAGATTAGGAGAGAGCGTGTAGCATATCCGCTATCCGCTCTATGCTATGATAGGGACTACGATATTCAAAATCGGCGAAGAGGTGGGCAACATCGGGCAATTCGGCAGATTTGTCTGGCGTTCGGCCGTAACCAGCATGCAAAGTATCGCCAAAAGCGACACCTACCCTCTGATATGGGTGCAGATGCTGGCGATAGGCGTCCGCAGTGTTCCTGTAATTATGATAACCGGCGCGTTTGTGGGTATGACACTGGCAATTCAGGCCTACGACCAGTTGGCAGGAATGGGGCTGGAAGAACACCTCGGCGTGCTGATAAATATCTCGGTCGTTAAAGAGCTTGGGCCTGTTTTGGCGGCGGTTATGCTGGCGGGCCGAGTAGGCGGGGCGCTGACGGCGGAATTAGGCACGATGAAAGTAACCGAACAGATAGATGCCATCGAGAGTATGGGAACCGACCCCGTCAAATATCTGGTGGCACCGCGCGTACTGGCCTGCCTCCTGCTGACGCCAGTTCTTATCGTTTACGCGGACCTGCTGGGCATCATCGGCGGCTGGTTCGTAAGCGTAATTCACCTGCATATCAACGACAGGGCATACTGGAGTTTTAGCGCGTACGGCGTCGATTTGTGGGACGTCGCCTGCGGCGTCATCAAGGGCTTCTTCTTCGGCGGGGCACTCGCGGTAATCAGTTGCTACAAGGGCTTTAACTGCAAAGAAGGAGCACGGGGAGTGGGGCAGGCCTGCACAGACGCGTTTGTGATGAGCTTTATCTCGATACTCGTGCTTGACTTCGCTATGGTGGTAATCTTTAAGGCGCTTTACAGTATTTTCTGGCCCTTGAAAAGCTTGGTGGGATAACCGGTTCGTAGTACACAGTTGGTAATTCGTAAACAACGGACAATGAACCCTGAACAACAAACAACGAACAATGAACAACAGAGCGTCAAACCAGACGACGGGCTGATTGTCTTGAAAAACCTCACCAGGAGGTTCGGCAATAACGTCGTCCTGGATGATATTTCGCTGGCAATAGAAAAGGGTAAAACCACCGTTGTAATCGGCCCGAGCGGCTGCGGCAAGAGCGTCCTGCTCAAACATATTATAGTCCTGATGCGACCCACTTTGGGCGAGGTCTATTTCAAGAACAAGCGAATCGACAACCTCGACGACCAGTTATTGACCGGCGTGCGGGCGCATTTCGGGTACCTGTTCCAGGCAGGAGCTCTTTTCGACAGCTTAAGTGTGGCCGAGAACATAATGTTCCCCGTCAGGCAACACTGCCAGATAACCCGCTTCAGCGCCGTCGGAGAGCTTGTGCGAAACAAGCTTAAAATGGTCGGACTCGACGGGCTTCAGCACTTTTACCCCGCAAACCTTTCGGGCGGGCAGCGCAAACGCGTCGCCCTGGCAAGGGCCATAGCTCTTGACCCGGAGGTGATACTGTATGATGAGCCGACGACCGGGCTTGACCCGATCCGGGCGGACACAATAAACGAGCTGATTTTGAAGCTCAAGGGGGAACTTGGCGTAACCAGCGTGGCGGTAACGCATGATATGAAAAGTGCCTACAAAATAGCTGACCGCATTGTGATGCTCCACAACAGCAAAATCATCGCCGACGGCAACGCCGACTACATCCGCAACCATCCTGACCCCATAGTTCAGCAATTCATCAAGGGCGAAATCAGCAAAAAAGAGCTTGAGCAGCTTCACAAAGCAAGCGCCGGCTCTTCCGTTCACCTGCCCTGCGACGTCGAAGATTAATCCGCCATACACAGGGCGGACTAACCCAAAGCTATTGATTATTTCCTGCTGATTACTGATAATTGAACAAGTGAGTCAGCCAACAATCAATAATCAATTGTGCGACCTTGCTCACCTCGTCAATGGAGAGGTATTCACGGACATTTTGCATCGCGCCGCTTACAGCAGCGACGCCAGCATTTATCAGATTGTGCCGACCTGCGTGGTCTGCCCGCGTGACGCCCAGGATATCGCCGCGGTCGTCAAATACGCCAAAGATAAACAAATACCTGTTGCCGCACGCGGGGCCGGCAGCGGCGTGGCAGGCGAATCACTAACCAGTGGAATCCTGCTCGATGTGACCCGCTATATGAACGGGATTATCGGCGTCGAGAACAATGGCGAGCTGGTAATCTGCGAGCCGGGCGTAGTCCTTGACGAACTGAATAACTATCTCGCAAAATTCGGCAGGAAAATCGGGCCTGACCCATCGACAGCTAACCGGGCGGTCATAGGCGGATGTGTTGCCAACAACGCAACAGGGGCGCACTCACTGCAATTCGGCTATACAGGCGATTATGTCGAAAAAGTCGAGGCGGTCCTGGCGGATGGCTCAATAGTCGAGCTGGTAAACGGTTATCAACCCCGTCTCGACTCGGCGTCGAGCCGAGGTCGGACAAAAGCCCAGAGCGATAGCCGCGTTGATGAGATTGCCAAACAGTGCGTATCGCTGCTGGCGGGCAAAAAGGACATAATCACAAATGCGCTCCCCGCAACCAAGCGCAATCGTAGCGGATACAACATCGCCGGCACATATCACGATGGCAAGGTAAATCTCGCCCGGCTGATGGCCGGCTCTGAGGGCACGCTCGCCATATTCACCAAAATCACGCTTCGCACCGTGCCGTTGCCCAAAGCCAAAGGATTGCTGCAACTGGAATTTGATTCTCTGGACAAAATGGCAAAGGCAGTGCCGATTATAGTATCGACTGGCGCGTCTGCCTGCGAATTGATGGACAATCGCCTGATTGCGATGGCGATTGAACATCTACCTGCATATCGAGATGTTCTTCCCGCCAACGCTACGGCAGCACTACTTGTTGAGCACGTCGGCGAAACACCCGAACAGGTAAGGTCTAAAATCCAAACCACGGATTCCGCCATCGGCAATCTCGCGAGTAATCGAACAATTGTCTTTGATGAGCAGACGCAAAAAAAGATTTGGAAGGCGCGTAAGGACGCTGTTCCTCTGCTGGACCGGCGTAAAGGCAGACAAAGACCCGTGCCGTTCATCGAGGATGTGTCGGTCGAAAATGACAAACTGGCGGAGTATATCGCCGGCCTGCAAAAAATCGGCCAAAAATACAATATCGCGATGAGCTATTATGGCCACGCCGGCGACGGCGAGCTGCATATAAGACCATACCTGGATTTGGGCGAGCAGGGCGATATAGAAAAGATGACGCAAATCGCCAACGAGGTCTTTGCGCTTGCCTGGTCGCTTGGCGGGACCGTCAGCGGCGAGCACGCCGTCGGATTAGTCCGTGCGGCGTTTCTGCGAAAACAATACGGCGACGAATTTTACAATCTGCTTTGCGGCATCAAAAAGATTTTTGACCCCGCCGGCCTGCTCAATCCCGGAAAAATAATCAACGATAACCCTAATGTGATGGTCGAAAACTTAAAAGCCAGGCACCGAGTGAATAAAACATTCGCGGAATCGGGCGTCATCTTCGCGGGCGACGAAATATCGCTTGAGCTTGAGCAGTGCAGCGGCTGCGGCGTTTGCAGAAGCAAAGAACAGCAATTTCGAATGTGCCCCGTGTTCAGGGCAATGGGCGATGAGCTGGCCGGCTCGCGCGCAAAAATGAATGTGCTGCGGTTCTGGTCCAGCGGGCAGCTTAAAGAAGAAAATTTTGACTCCCCGGAATTTCGAATGTTCCTGGATTTGTGCGTCAACTGCAAGGCCTGTTCGATTGAATGCCCTTCAGGTGTTGACGTCTCTAAGATTATAGCGGCAGCACGCGCCGAATATGTCCGCCGGAAAGGACTGCGATTAACCGAGCGAATCCTTGGGCGCAATCGATATTTGAGTATGCTGGGCAGCGCCTTCGCCCCAATTTCCAATTTTGTAATGCGCTTATGGATAACCAGATGGCTGCTCGAAAAGACAATCGGAATTGACCACAGGCGACAAATGCCAAAATTCGCCTTCGGCTCATTTTTAATTGCCGGCCGGCTCTACCTGGAAACCTGCAGGCCACACGAAATGCCCATAGATAAAGTCGCGTACTTTTTGGATACATACGTCAATTATAATGACCACGAGTTGGGCTTCGCGGTTATAGATGTCCTGCGACACAATGCTATTGAAGTGATAATTCCCAGGCAAAGACCCGCGCCGCTGCCCGCGATTGTGTATGGCGACGTTAAAACCGCGAAAAAGGATTTGTCTTACAGCGTAAAACATCTCGCGGCGGCCGTCAAAAATGGGTACAAAATTATCTGCTCTGAACCAAGCGCGGCACTATGCCTCAGGCAGGAACTTCGGCATTATGTTGACAGCGTGGACGCAAAAATTGTTTCCGAAAATACCTATGAACTGATGGAATACCTGCGAGAGCTGTTGCGACAAGGCAAATTGAACAAGCCCAAAAGAACGTTCCTGCAGGAATACGTCTATCATACGCCCTGTCATTTGTTCGCGACCGGAGCATACGGGGCGAGTATCGAACTATTGCAAAAATTATGCAACGTACCTGTGGCCGACCTCAAGGCGGGATGTTGCGGCCTGGCGGGAACATTCGGGATGCAAAAGAAAAATTACGAACTGTCGGAGCGAATCGCACAATCGCTCAAAGATACACTCGATAATACATCCGCGCAGTCCGTCCTTACCGAGTGCGCCGCCTGCGGAATGCAAATCGAACACATAAGTGGAAAACGTGCCCTGCACCCAATAAAGGTTTTGGCAAAAGCATACGGACCAATTCGGGAATACAGAGCCAGATAAGAAAGGAACAGGCAAATGGTTGATAAACAAACAAGACGAGATGTTTTGAAATTGACAGGGGTTGGGATAATTGCGGCGGGACTAAAATCAGCAATGGGCGAGGAACAAATCGGAGCATCAACTTACCCTTCGGTTTCAGCCAAGACGGGTAAGGAAAAATTTAATCTGGGTCTGGCATCTTATACGTTCAGAAAATTCCCCACTGAGCAGGCAATCGCGATGACCAAACGGCTGGGGCTAAAATATATCAGCTTCAAGGATGTTCACATGCCGTTGAACGGCACGCCCGAACAAATCCAAAATACCGTGGCAAAGGCAAAAGAGGCGGGCCTGACTCTTTACGCGTGCGGCGTAATTTATATGAAGACCGAGGCGGAGGTCCAGCAGGCATTCGATTACGCAAAAGCCGCGGGAGTAAAGATGATTGTCAGCGTGCCAAATTACGAACTGCTCGGCCTGGTAGAAAAGAAAGTAAAAGAATACGACATCAAAGTCGCGGTCCACAATCACGGGGCCGATTTTCCGCTATACCCATCGCCCGCAATCGTTTATGAGAAGGTCAAGGACCTCGACAAACGAATCGGCCTTTGCATCGACGTCGGCCACACGCAGCGGGCGGGCATCGACCCGTCGGAAGCAGTGGAAAAATTCGCCGACCGGCTTTTAGACATCCACATAAAAGATGAAAGCTCCGCGACCACAGAAGGCACAACGGTCGAAATGGGCAGGGGAGTGATTGACCTTGTAAAACTAATGCGGACGCTGGAAAAAATCGGCTATTCGAACATCGCGGCGTTTGAGTTCGAGAAGGACGAAAACGACCCGTTGGCGGGTGTCGCCGAATCGGTCGGATACACAAGAGGCATTCTGGCCAGCATCTAAGGCCGGGCGCTATTGGTGAAAGGAAATTCAGATGTTTAAGGAAACGATTTTTGCCGGGTTGGTTCTGTTTTTTGTATCGGCCTGCGTAACAGGTGCAGATATTAAGTTTGTGCAGGATGCCAACAAAATAGACATCCTCATCGGGGGCAACCTGTTTACGACCTACCGATATGGTTCGGAGTTGACCAAGCCGATTTTGTATCCCGTGAAAAGTCCTTCAGGTATTGTGCTGACCCGCGGCTTCCCGTTTGAGATAGTACCGGGCGAGAGCAACGACCATCCGCATCATACCGGGATATTTTTTACTTATGACAAAGTTAATAACGATGGCTTCTGGAACAACACGACCTCGCCGCCGCAGATAAAGCATATAAAAACCACAAAGATGGAGAATGGTCAGCTTTCCACAATCTCGCACTGGGTCGGCAAATCAGGAAAGACACTCCTCGAAGAGAAGCGAGATATGGTCTTCTCAGCCGAGCCGAATCAGTATGTAATTGATTTCAATATCACGCTGACCGCGCAGGATGAAAAAATTGTCTTCGGCGATACCAAAGAGGGTATGTTTGCGATTCGCGTGGCCGACTGGCTGAGCGAAGAGAAGGGGACAGGCAAGTATCTCGATTCACAAGGGAATATTGGCGAGCCGAATATATGGGGCAAAAAAGCCACCTGGGCTCGGCTGGAAGGCAATAAAAATGGTCAAACAATCGGTATCGCGATTTTCAATCACCCTACAAGCGCTTGTTTCCCAACCTATTGGCACACAAGGGGTTACGGCCTGTTTAGCGCCGATCCTTTAGGCCAACTGGATTTCCTGAAAGGTCGAAATATCAAAAATCCCCAGCCGTTAAATTTCACGTTACAGCCAAGTCAAAATGCCATCTTCAGATTCCGAATGATTATCTACGAAGGCCAAAAATCCGCCGAGCAACTTGAGCAGGCATTTAGACGCTTTGCCGCCGATTAATCTGCGCGTGCAAAGGTAATACAGGGAAAGCCCCTATGACCAATAACCAATTCGCAATAGTATCTTACTTTTCTTTTTTCCCAGCCGATTTGGCTTTGCCTTTTGGCTTGCCTTCACCTTCTGGTTTGGCTTCACCCTCTGGCTTGGCCTCACCTTCTGGCTTGCTTTCGTCTTCCGGCTTGGCTTGAGCCTCTGGTTCCCGAGCTTTCAACTCAGCGGCCAGCTTCGCGGCCTCTTTGGCGGCTTCTTTCTGCGCGACCTTGAATGCCTCCGCGTCAACGCCTTCAGGAACAATAACAACGCTCACCGGGACGGTCAAATCGTCCGCAAACTCCAGTTTGACGCTGTATGTGCCGACCTCTTTGATATGCTCGTGGAGCATAACCACGTCGTCGGCAACCTCAAAGCCCTGGTCTCGCAGGTTCTTGGCGATATCACGTTTAGCCACTGAGCCAAACAGATGACCCAGCTCGTTAGCCGTAGCGGCGATAACCGCCTCGGCGCCACTGACGGCCTGGGCCGCCTTTTCGAGCTGCTTGCGTTCAAGATTACGCTCTTCGGCTCGCTTCGCCTTTGCCTTGGCGATTGATTTTATGTTGTTATCCGTAGCGGCTTTGGCAAGACCCTGCGGAAACAGGAAATTTCTCGCGTAGCCATTGGTGACCTCAACAACGTCTCCGAGCCAGCCCAGTTTACGCACATCACTAACTAATAAAACCTTCATTTATATATCTCCGCCTAAAAATGTAGGGTGGGGTTTACCCCACCGGATTACTTCCGCCGTAAGGCGTCCCTTACGGGAGGCGGGGCAAGCCCCGCCCTACGAACTTTCCGGGTTATGCGCAAAACGGCAGAAGCGCCATAAATCTTGCGCGTTTGATTGCGCTTTTGACCTTGCGCTGACAGCCGGCACAATTGCCGCTGCGCTTGCGGGAATATATCTTGCCGCGATGTGTCAGCAGCTTCTGTAAGGTCTCGATATCCTTGTAATCCACGTATTCCTCACCCCGCCTGCAAAACCGGCACTGGGTCTGCTGCGGCGCCGCCAGCTTATGGGTATTGTCCGACCTGTCGTTTCTTCTTTCGCCTCTTCTGTCGTCTCTTCTTTCGCCATATTCCGCCATATTTTCACCTCTATGAACAATTTTTGGTTTTGAGTTTTAAGTTTTTAGTTAGTAACAACTAAAAACTCAAAACTAAGAACTCAAAACTTTTTCTTTTCACTTAAAACGGTATATCGTCTGCGGGAGGGTGCGCCCCCTTTACAGGCCCCTGGTTATCCGGCTCAACCTGGCTGTCAGGCCCTGCTTCGCCGCCTGCTCCGGCCTCAGTCCCGGTTCCACCAGGCCCGCCCGGCCCGCCGCCGAGGAACTGGCAATTATCAACGTGGATTCTATGCTTGCTGCGCTTGGAGCCATCCTGTGCTGTCCACTGTTCATACACCAGCCGACCCTCCACAAAAATGGGTCTGCCTTTGCGCATATACTTGTTGATGTTTTCGGCCAGCCGACTGAAGGCACGGCAATCAACAAAGCACACTTCTTCTTTGCTCTCGCCTTCTTTGCTGGTCCACTTGCGGTTTATCGCCAGGCCGAACTCAACAACGGGTGTCTGACTCGGCAGATACGACAATTGCGGGTCCCGTGTCAGGTTGCCCATCAACATTACCTTATTAAAATTCGCCATTGATAACTCCTCTATTCTTCAGCGCCCTCCTCAACAAGAGAAGCGGCCGCTTTCAGTCAATGCTCACAGGCAGCTTACTAAACCTGTTGCTCAGGATTATCCGCGACTTCCGTTTCGGCGGCTGCCGGCTCGTTTTGCGCCACAGTACCATCGGCCGCAGCCGGGGCATTCACCGCAGTCGCCTGTTTGGCGATATCTTCCTCGGTGAGGTGCTCCGTCTTGAGAATCAGCGCCCGCATAACGCGTTCCGAAAGCAACACGTCACGCTCCAATTCGGTGATTTTGCGCCCGTCGGCCCTGAAGTACGCCAGGATATATGTCCCCCGGCTGCATCTTTTAATCGAATAGGCCAGCGGTCTTTCGTCCCATTTTCTCAGCGACAATATCTGGGCATCGATTTTGTTCAGCATCTTCGTAACAAGCTCGATGATGCCGTCCCAGTCCTTCGCCGCTTCTGCTGAATCAATCAGGAACATTACTTCGTAAAGCTTCTTAACTCCAGTTTCCAACTTAGATACCTCCAGCAAAAATTTCAAACTCTACGTTCGACATATCGCAAATTCAATCTTTCAAACCCTGCCCGTCCGACAGGCGGGAATTATGTTTTGTCATAGCTGCCCCAATACCTTCTTCAAGCCAGCAAATCGCCGCGTCTTTGGCCCGTCCGATGCCCTGTTTTACCAGTTCGGCCTCGTCCCGGCTCGGCTCGCTGAGCACATATCCCACTGCTTCACCCATCTGGCACTGGCCTATCCCGACTCTTAATCGGGGCACATCTTCGGTGCCGAGCTTTTCCACTACGTCGGTCAACCCGTTATGTCCGCCCGCGGAACCTTTTGCCCTTAACCTTATCTGTCCCGGCTCAAGCCACATATCATCGAGCACCACCAGCACGTCATTCAAATCTATCTTGTAAAAACCCATCGCATCAACCACCGGCTGGCCGCTGCAATTCATATACTGCATCGGCTTCAGCAGCAAAACCTGCTTGCCGGCATATTCGCCCTTGCCAAGATGAGAGCCGAAGCCTTTCTTGTTAATCTCTATGCCTAGCGCTCCGCCGAGCAAATCTATTACCTTGAACCCGACGTTGTGTCGCGTATCGGCATATTTCTTACCGGGATTACCAAGTCCAACTATCATCTGCATACTAAGCATAGTGCCGGTTCTCTAAAAACGGCCCTATTTCTTCTTCTCCTTGTCTTCCTTTTTCTCCTTGGGTTCTTTCGACTCCTTCGGCTCCTTCGATTCGGCCGCTGCTTCGCCTTCCTCCGGCTCTTCCTTGGCCGCAGTTATAACCTCGGGCGCAACAGGCATTTCCGCCTCAAGCTCTTCCGTGGTCTTCACCTCAGCAACAACATGGCAGGTCGCCAGGAGTAATTCGGGCGAACTTATCAACTTCACCCCTTCGGGCAACTTGAGGTCCTTGGCGTGAATCGCGTCGCCCAGAACCATTTCCTTTACGGACACCGTTATGCGATCGGGTATCTGGGTAACACGGCACTCAACCTCGATGTTGCCCGTATGAACCTCGACCATTCCGCCCTCTTGTGCGCCCTTGGCGGTGCCTTTAAGCTCTATCGGGACGGTGACGCGGACCATTTCAGTAACATCCACGCGCATCAGGTCAACGTGAATGACTTCCGTGCCGAGATAGTCGTACTGCACGTCCTTGACAAGCATGGTCTCGTTCTTTTTGTCTATCTCGACCTCTACCAGTCGGCGCCCGTGATGCAGCCCTTCAACGAAACTCTTGGCATCCAGGGCGATTGAGACCGGCTCTTTTTTGTGACCATAAACCACGGCTGGGATTTGCCCTTGTTTGCGCAACCTGGTCGCGTCTTTCGACCCAATATGCTGACGAATCTCGGCTTTTAACACCAATGCTTTATCCATAACATCCTCACAACAAACCTAAGTTCAATACAATACCGGCCAGCCATCAATCAATTAATGAACGCTGAATAAACTGCTGACCGACTCATTTCTGTGAATTCTTTTTATCGCCTCGCCGACCATCGCCGAAACCGTCAAAACTTTGACTTTTCTGAGTTTGCCGGCTTCGGCACTCAACGGTATCGTATCGGTAACGACAACTTCATCGACGGGCGCTTCGCTCAGTTTCTCGACTGCGCCGGGCGCGAACACCCCGTGCGTCGCGCCGACACAGATTTTGCGGGCGCCTCGCTCTTTTACCAGCGCCGCGGCGCTGCAAATGGTGCCCGCGGTGGTAATCATATCATCGCACATAAGGACGTTTCTGCCCTCGACGTTGCCTATAAGCTCCTGTGCCTGCACCTGGCTGCCGCTGAGACGCCTCTTGTGCACGATCGCCAAATCGCCTCCAAGATGCGAGGCGTAACGGGACGCTATTTTGATGTTGCCCACATCCGGGGAAACAACCGTGAGATTCTCAATTTTCTTATCGCGGAAATACTTGCTCAAAACAAGCTCCCCGGTCAGATGATCAACGGGTATATCGAAGAACCCCTGCAGCTGCTGGGCGTGCAAATCAATGGCGAGAATACGGTCTGCGCCGGCGGCGGTAATGACGTTGGCGACGAGTTTTGCCGTAATCGGCACCCGGCCTTCGTCCTTGCGGTCCTGACGGGCGTAACCAAAGTATGGGATAACCGCGGTAACTCTATTTGCGCTTGCGCGTTTCAGGCAATCAAGATAAATCAGCAGCTCGACGAGGTTTTCATCAACGGGACTGCACGTGGATTGAAGCACGAAACAGTCCCTGCCCCGCACGTCGTCCTCGACGCGGATGATTTTTTCGCCATCGGGAAACTTCTCTATTTTGGCTCCCCCAAGAGGCACTTCGAGGTAGTCGCACACCGCCTTTGCCAGCGGCTCATTGCTGCAGCCGGAAAACACCTTTATATGGTCATTCAAAAACATCTCTCGCTCCTTATCCCCGGCGCCCGTTGCTTGTTTCTCGACGCTCGACATTCAAGTATCCGGCTTCGAGTATAACGCCGTCGCCGATTTTCTCGCCGTTTCGCAGGTACACAAACGGCCCGATTCGACAGTTTTGACCGATTACAACCTCGCCGAATATGCAGCAGAACGGCTCAATGACGGTGTCCTGCCCGATTTGTGCCTTTGCGTCTATCCAGGTATTGGGCGGGTCAACGATAGTAACGCCGGTTTCCATCAGGCGTCTCTGGATTCTTCGCTGCATAATCTTGCCGGCATCACTGAGCTGCTCCCGGCTGTTGACGCTGACCGCCTCTTCCGGGCGAACCGCCGTAACGGCCACAACCTTATGCCCGCTCTCGATAATCATCGCCAGCGCATCGGTAAGATAGAACTCGCCCTTGGCTTTGTCGGGCCCAACCTGCTCGACATATTCAAAAAGAATCTTGTTATCGAAAAGATAATAGCTTGGGTTTACTTCCTGGATTTTCAGTTGTTCGGGCGCGCAGTTGGCGTCTTCGACGATACCCTGTATATTGCCATAGGCGTCGCGGACAATGCGTCCGTAGCCGGTCGGGTCTTCAAGAATAGCCGTGGCAAGCGTCGCAGCGGCATGCTCGGCCTCGTGCTTGGCGACAACCGTCTTCAGCGTCTCCGTCCGAATCAGGGGGCCGTCGCCGCAAAGCACCAGCGTCTGGCCCGCGAAATTCTTCAAATGTTCCCTGCAGCACATCACCGCGTGGGCGGTCCCTTTCTGCTCGGGCTGAGTTACCCAGATTATATCGCCAGCGTTGTCGAATTGCTCCTTCACCTGCTCGGAGTTAAAGCCCACAACAACGTACATTTTATCAACACCGACTCCCCGGCAGGCATCCAACACATAGAAAAGCATAGGCCTGCCGCAGACCTCGTGGAGGACCTTTGGCATCTTCGTGTTCATCCGCTTGCTGACGCCGGCGGCCAGAATTATCGCAACCCTTTGTGCCATTTCTCGGTTTTCCAAATTGCCTTTGAACAAGCGAGCAGTTGACCGCAGGCGAACTGACCACTATCTACTGTTCACCTGCTCTACTATTCGCCTGCTCTGTTGGCCTTCGGCCAACTACCCGGCCAGGACTCGAACCTGGAATGGGAGGACCAAAACCTCCTGTGTTACCGATTACACCACCGGGTAATCCGTTAAATCTTAAAACGCAAAGCGAAAAACTCAAAACCAAACCTGAAAATTCAAAGCTTGTCGGCTTTGCGCTTTGGTTTTGCACTTTGCACTTTAAATTCTAAACTTCCAAGTTGTCACGGAGGCCCTTCTCAAGTCGGCCTGACTGGGGCGCCGTCGGAGGCCTGAATCAACTATGCCGTGATACTGTTGACCCACACCGCCCCTTGCGACGGAGCTAATCGGGAGCAATATACCTTATCTGCCACGCCCCGGCAAGTCATTTTTCAAAAAAAGAGGGGAAAAGAGGTCAGGCCCCTTTTTCATTGGCATCTGCCGGACGAGCGGGTTTATCTCCCTCGACTTTGCTCGGGACAGGCGGCTCGCGCTTGGTCATCTGGAAGGTCGTAATCGTATGCGTGGTACTCGGCTCAGGGGCCGGGGGCGGCCGAAGCATCGGGCCTTGGGCAACATATTTGACTCTTTGTGTCGTATCCTGCGTCATTTTGCTGCTAATAATCCGGCCCGTGGCCTCCTCTATTTCGATCCGGCCGGTGCCCTCGCCCAATATCTCCCTGTTGGCCCTAATGGGAGATTCTGGCGCCGGCGTGCTCGAAACGGGGGTGGAAGCCGGCTTAATAACCAAATTGACATCCACAACGGCAATCCCGCCTTGCCCCGATTTGTCAGGATTTAACCGGAAGGTCCTCTCGAAAACTATGTTCGCTTCCTCTATCTGCTCTGCCTGGGCATAGCCCGCTTCGGCGGACGACAGAATCTCGGTGCGGCTCCACGTTACCCCTCCCTCGTTCGACTCCGGGAAAATCCTCAATTGGTCTTCGAGTTCACGCCTGACTGTCGGCTCAGCAAACCGCTGGGTGATGCCCTGGCCGACTCTGTCTGCGCCGGTAAAATTGCCCGTTTTGGCCTTGGCAGAGGTAATAAGGGCCTGCAGACCATTAATTTTCTCTATCCGGCCCTGCGGCGTTATTCGTAAATACAGCTCCTCTCCAACCGCCAGGCGTAACGGCATCGCCTGTATGGGAGTTTTCAACTGATTTGCGTCGGAATCAAAAACGAAATTCAACTCCGGCGACTCGGCCTTCATAATGACCCGCCTGTAAACGTACTTGACCCAAGCGAAGCCGGCCTCATCGACTTCTTCTATATCAAAATCACATTCAAGTTGCGTGGTTTGTGCGGCGACCCGCTCGTTTCCGTCCACCACTCTCGCCATTTTCTGCTCGGTAACCGACACCAAAGAATACCTGTCGCCCGGCGAGAATTTAAACTTCAGCGAGTCAGCCATCGCAACGGAACAGAACATCACGCCCAAAAAGCAAATTAAGAATTTAGAATTAAGAATTAAGAATTGGTAATCGCGTCTCCCGGAAGGGATGGCCAAGCCCACAATAATTTTTAATTCTTCCTTCTCAATTCTCAATTCCAAGTTCTTCATTCTAAATTCTCCGTTCTTTTAGAGCCAAGCTGCCCGCAGGCGGCGTTTATGGTCTGCCCCATCTTCAGCCGGATGGTTGTCTCTATGCCGGCGTCTTTCAATACGCCAGCAAAACGCTCAATCGCTTCCCGGCCGCTTGGTTTCAAACCACAGTCAGGATGCGGATTATACTCTATCAGATTCACGTTGCACATCACCCCGCGCAGCCGCTTAACCAGCATCTGGGCGTGAAGAACCGTGTCGTTGACGCCTTTTATCAGGCAATACTCGAATGTAACTCTATTTCGCGTCGTGCGCTGATAACGCCCAATCGCCGCAAACAATCGGTCCAGCGGATACTTTTTTGTGATCGGCATCAGTTTTTGCCGGATCGCGTCGGTGGGTGCGTTGAGCGATATCGCTAATCGCGGCTGGATGTCCTCATCGGCCAATCGCTCTATACCTTCAACAAGCCCGCAGGTGCTCATCGTCAAATGACGAATCCCGATATGCCTGCCCGCCAAATTATTCAGTATCCGGACCGCGTCAAGCACGGCGTCATAATTCGCCAACGGCTCGCCCATGCCCATAAACACGACATTGCTAATACGATCGCGGGTATCAGGAGAGGAGTTCGTCTTGTCTGCCTGATGTCCTGATTTCCTGATGTCCTGATTCACTATGTTCACCTGGTCAACAATCTCGCCGGCGGTCAGGTTTCTCGCAAGGCCAAGCCGGCCGGTCGCGCAAAAAACGCATCCCATCGCACAGCCGACCTGTGTCGAGACGCATAGCGTCCGCCGGTCTTTACCCCGTGAGATATTACTTCCAACTGTAGTCTGGCGGCTCTGGCTATGCAGGTCTATCTCACGGGGTGAATCGAATAGCAATACCGATTCTACCCTGCCTCCGTCGTGTAACCCGAAGACGTATTTCACCGTCCCATCCGGGTCCGTCAGCTTATCAACAATCTCCAGTTTGGAGATATAGCAGCCTTCTTCGACAAGCTTGGCTCGAAAAGATTTACTCAGTGTGGTGATTGCGGAAAGAGCGGTTACGCCGCGGGCCTGAATCGCGCTGAAAATATACCCCGCTATGTATTTGGGCTGCCCCAGCCCTGTAACGAAACGCTCAAGCTGGGCAACCGTTTTTGATTTAAGGTCTTTTTCCACAGGAGGGTATTTTACCAGAAAAAAAGAAAAAAGGGTCAGCCTTCTTCGCCCTGCGTAGCGGACTTCGCTGGGCAAAACCGTAGCCCTAAGGCAAACGCGGGCTACGAAGGCCGCGTAGCAGGGGAGTCTTTTTCTTATAGCACTGGGCTAATCTTCCTCTTTATCCACAGCGGCGTAGCCCTGCTGACCCTCGCTGACATACGACGAATCTTCGGCCTTCTGTCCGCCGGCTTCCGACGCTCTCTGTTTTTCCATCTCGTCTCGCAACTGCTCCCAGTCCTCAACGCCCATCATCACCTCGCGCGCCTGGCTGCCCTTGTATTCGCCGAGGACGCCTAATGCGGCCATTTGCTCTATCATACGCGATGCACGGGCATAGCCGACGCCTAAGCGACGCTGCAACAGCGACACGCTGCCGCGCTTGCTGTCGAGGACAATCCGCACGGCGTCGTCGAACAACTCATCGGCTATCATATCGGTTGTGTCCGGCTGGCCAAGCTGTGTCAGCTCGGGATGGAACTGCGGCTCGGCGACTTCCTTGAGATGCTTGACCATTCGTCGAACCTCTTCGTCGCTGACAAATGTGCCCTGAGCGCGAATAAGGTCGCTGGTGCCCGGCTTCAAAAAGAGCATATCGCCCTGACCTAACAGCGTTTCCGCGCCGTTCTGGTCGAGGATAATCCGGCTGTCCATTCTCGCCGCGACCCTAAAACCGATGCGCGTGGGCATATTGGCTTTAATCAGGCCCGTAACAACCGTCGCCTGCGGCCTCTGCGTCGCAAGCACAATATGAATTCCAACTGCCCGGCTCTTCTGCGCCAGTCGCACGATATGCGCCTCAATCTCCTTGGCCGCCGTCATCATCAAATCCGCCAACTCATCGATTACTATCACAACGTATGGCAATCTCTTGGGAATCTTCGCCTCTTCCTCGGGGCTTACCGGCTCAAATCGCCTTACGATTTCTTCGGTGCCCAACGCATTGTATTCGCCGATATTCTTGACGCGGGCCTCAGCCAACAGGGCATATCGCTCGTCCATCTTGATTGTCGCCCATTCGAGAATCTGAACTGCCCGCCGCGTCTCGGTAACAATTGGTGTCATCAGGTGCGGTATGGTATTAAATGCGGCCATCTCGACCATTTTCGGGTCGATGAGAATCATTTTCACTTCATCAGGCCTGCGGGTCAGAAGTATGCCCGCGATAATAGTATTAATGCACACACTTTTGCCCGACCCGGTCGTGCCCGCGATAAGTAAATGAGGCATACTCGCCAAATCCGAGACCAGCGCCTCGCCAGAGGAATCCTTGCCCAAAAACAGCGGTACGGCCATACCTTCGGGTTTGCTGCCCGCCAGTTGCAGCATATCCTTCATACGCACCCGCTCTTTTTCGCTGTTGGGCACCTCAACGCCGATGGTATGTTTGCCCGGCAATGGCGCGACAATGCGAACGGCGCCCACGCCCAGCGCGCGGGCAATATCATTGGAAAGCGAGCTTATCTGGCTGACCTTGACGCCGGCGGCAAGCTGTAATTCGAACATAGTTACCACAGGCCCCGTCTCAGCCGCCACGACTCTGGCGGAAATATCGAACTCATTAAGCAACCCTTCCAGCGCGACCGCCTTGGCTTTGACAACCTTTTCCTGCACGGAGGCAAATGTATGCTCCGGTTCATCAAGCAAATCGATAGGCGGCATAGTGTAATCGTTATAGCTTGGCGGCTCATAGGGCTGCGTGGGCTTTTTCAGTGTCATCGGCTGCAACCTCACCTGGGCGCCAGCAGGAGCCTCCCCTTCCTGCTTTCGCAAGAAAGCAGTGGGGGTGTCCCTGTCCGGCAACCCATGCTTGTCCTCGTCCGCCTTCCCAGCAGCGGCTGATGTCTTTATATTAATCGCCGGCTGGAGCTTCTGTCTGACGCTGAGCCGACGCCATATTTGACCAAGCGCCCTCGACTGCTCCGACCCTGTCAGCCACTTCGGCGCCGCAAAACCGAGCGTCTTGCGAATTACAAAACCAATCGCGCCAAAAACCACCGCTACAATCTGGTCGGCCAGCAATATCATCCCGACAACCCAGGTAGCGCCAAGAAGTATGGCCGTGCCAAGCACGGCGAAATGGCTCCGCAAAAACTCCGCGGTGGCAACCCCGAGTACGCCGCCCGAACCCGTCGGGAACCCGTAGATGCCGTGCTGCGTAAAGCAATAAAACGTCGTCGAGGCGGCGGTTGTTACCAGCACAAGACCCGCGCCTCGCAAGGCCGGCTGTTCTATCTCAATGTCGGCGACTTTGGCAACCGCGAAATAGAGGCCGGAAATCAGCATAACAAAGACACCGGGGCCGATGTAATACAGCAAATAATACGCGAACAACGCCCCCGCCGGGCCGCACCAGTTGGCTGTCGGCGTGTTGTTTGGATAGACAAATTTACTTGGCCAGTCGCCTATATTAAAACTAAGACAACCGCAAAAAAGCACCAGCAGCCCCGCCACAAGAAGGCATTGCAGGGCCTTTATCTTCATTCTTTTGTCCTTCACACGACTCATAATAAATAGCGTCCGATAAAAAATAACGTCCGTGAAAATAACAGCTGCCTGTACTGCAAAACAACTATTGCTTTATCGGCAAGTCCAATGATTTTCTATTGATAATTGACCATTGATTATTGATGATTACAGCTCCGGCGAGCAGGATGCGATACCGCCATCCGGAAATAACCAATTATCAATAAAAAAGCCCCGCGGCAAATCCGTTCACCGCAGGGCATAAAGACGCGTTTGTATTCTCTGCTTATTTTGGCTGAGACGCCGGCTTCGTGGGCTGCTTTATATCCTGCGGCGACGCCGGGGCCTCAGGAATCCGAACCGCCACTCCCAGCCGACCAAGCTCGCCGGCAACATCCGGCTGATCCGGATTAAGCTGGAAACTGCGAATAAAATATTCCTTGGCGACGTCCTTCTTGTTCTTGGCAAGGTAATAGTAGCCGAGCTGACGATTCACAGGCGGCGAGTCGGGTGCCGTTTTGAGGGCCTCCTGATAACACTTCAAGGCATAATCATCAAGCCCCTGTTTCTCGAAGGCCGCGCCAAGCGACAGAAGCTGTTCCGGCATCGAGGCCACCTGCGTCATATAAGTGTTGGCGACCCAGTCGGCCTTCGTCTTGTCACCCTTGTCAAGCTGAAGCTTCGCCATCGCGGCCTGAACATCTCGGTAAGCGGGATTGAAGCCCAAGGCGATATTGTAGTAGTATTCGGCCTTGGAGTAATCTCCGGCGGCGTGATATAACTGGCCCAGCTCGAAATGAACTGGCGGATTCTCCCATTTCTTGTCCAGCTCCTTGAGCAGCTCGGCCTTGTGTATATCGGCAGCAGCCCTGACGTTCTGGTCAACCCTGGGAGTGCTTGTATCCCGACAGCCGGCAACAAGCAATACGCAGAACATGACCTCCGAAATTATTACCCGCACTTTAGCGTTCATCTTGCACCTCCATGACTATGTCTACTGGATATTGGATACTCGATACTCGCTATTCGAGCATCGAACACCAACTGTATTTTGTCCAACTACAGATTGCTTTGCAAGAGAAAATTTCCCTCGGAATTTTAAATTTTTTTCCGTTACCGCAGAACAAAATTAAATATCGAGGAACTGGACTTCGAGAGCATGGTCGCGGATGAAATCGCGGCGCTGCTCGACGTCCTCGCCCATCAGGATACTAAAGAGGCGATCCGCCTCACCCGCGTCATCGAGCTTGACGTTCAGCAGTGTCCGGGTGGCCGGATTCATCGTCGTATCCCAAAGCTGGTCGGCGTTCATCTCGCCCAGGCCTTTGAACCGCTTTATCTCGACGCCTTTGCCGCCGATTTTCCTCACCGACGAGCAAACCTCGCCCAGCGAAGCAACGTCGAAGTTTTCCTCGGCGTTTACCAGGTGGAATTTGGTCGCCAGCGCCTCACCGCTGACCGCTCTTTCCGCCTTGAGGAGAAAATCCCTGAGGTCCAGGCCGAATTCCTGCTTGAGTTTTTTCGCCTGCTCATTGATTCTGGCTACTTCGTGCAGCTCTTCAGCCGCGAAGGTTTCTTCTTCATCCGCCTGTTCGTCTTTCTTTTTGCGGCCCTTCAACTCATCGACGCGTTTTGTAAAGTCATCCTTGTCGTGGAAGACCTCGTCCTGCCCTTCGCCGTGGATGCGATACATCGGCAGCCCCTTGCCGTTGCCGTGCTTCTGGATAAATTCCTCGAATTTGATACCACGCCTTGCGAGCACCGCTATACATCGTTCCATATCAACGAGAATCTTCACAAGCTCGGCCAGCCGGGCTTCGGTGACTTTCTGCTCCCCGCCTTTTGGCGCGGCGGATTTTGTGCCCTTTTTACCGCCGTCTCTTATCGTAAGCTCGGTTCCCTGAAGGCCGCGGTCAACTAATCGCTTGTGCATAATCGCCTCGGTCAGAATATATTCCGATTTCTTCTGACCCTTGGCGTGGACCTCATAAAGAGGCGGCTGTGCGATATAAATCATCAGCTTGTCGAACAATTGCGGCATCTGCCTGAAGAAAAACGTCAGCAGCAGCGTGCGAATATGCGCGCCGTCAATATCGGCATCTGTCATAAGAATAATTTTTTCATACCGGCACTTTTCGATATCGAACTCGTCGGCCCCAATTCCCGTGCCCAGCGCGCTTATCAGCGTGCGGATTTCCTCGTGGGCGAGAACTTTTTCAAGCCGGGCCTTCTCGACGTTAAGAATTTTGCCCTTCAGGGGCAATATCGCCTGGATGTTCTTGTCCCTGCCCCCTTTGGCGGAGCCGCCCGCAGAGTCGCCTTCGACGACGAATAATTCGGTGCCCGCTCGTTCCCTGTTGGCGCAATCCCAGAGCTTGCCGGGCAAACTCGAACTGCCGAGCGCGCCTTTGCGTCGAGTCAATTCACGGGCCTTGCGGGCCGCTTCTCTTGCCGCTGCCGCCTGGATTGCCTTACTCAGTATTCGCTTCGCTTCAGCCGGATGCTCTTCTATGTAATGGCCTAATTGCTCATTGACCACCGTCTCGACAAAACTCCCTACTTCAGGGTTGGTGAGTCGAACCTTGGTTTGCGCCTCAAAATGCGGTTCCGCGAGTTTCACCGACACAATAGCTGTAAGGCCTTCTCTGAAATCCTCACCCGTTGCGGCCTCGCCGTCCTTTATCAGGTTATTCGCCTTGGCGTAGTAATTCATTGTCCGCGTAAGCGCGGTTTTGAAGCCCGACAGGTGCGTTCCGCCGTCGATATTACGAATGTTATTGGCGAAAACCAGCACGTTCTCCGCGTAACCTGTGTTGTACTGCAAAGCGACTTCGCAGCTTATCATTGCCTGCTTGTCCTCTTTGGATAAGTAAATCACATCCTTGTGCAGGACTTCCTTGCCCTCATTGAGGTGCTTTACAAACGCGCGGATGCCTTCTTCAAATTTGAAGACCTCTTTTTTGTGGTTTCTTTCGTCTTTAAAAGTAATCTGTACGCCGGCGTTAAGATAGGCCACTTCGCGGATACGTTTGACAAGCGTATCGAACTGGAACTCGCCGTCGCCGAAGATTTCCTCATCAGGCATAAACGATACGCAGGTTCCCTGTTTTGTTGTTGGCCCGACCTCGCGGACGCTGCCCTTGGCGATACCTCGTCGGCATTCAAAGTGATAGCTCCTGCCGTCCCTGAAAACATCCACTTCGAGCCATTCGCTAAGTGCGTTGACGACACTGACTCCGACACCGTGCAGACCGCCCGCGACTTTATAACTGTCACGGTCAAATTTGCCTCCCGCGTGCAGCGTGCAAAGGACGACCTCAAGCGCGCTTTTCTTGGCTTCCTTGTGTTGTTCGACCGGGATACCCCGGCCATTGTCCTCGACCGAGCAGCTTCCGTCGGCGTTTATCTGGATGCTGATTTTGTCGCAGAAGCCGGCGAGCGCCTCGTCAATCGAGTTATCGATTACTTCGTAAACCAGGTGGTGCAATCCGCCGACACCGCGGTCACCGATGTACATATCAGGACGTTTGCGGACCGCCTCGAGTCCGCCGAGAATTTTTATGTTACTGGCATCGTACTTATGGTCTTGCATACTCGAATCACTTCTCCTCGCGCTTAACCTGCAAGCGTGATTTTAATTGCTCTTAGCTTTGCCTGGGGGCATTCGCGCCGCAGGTGCTCGACAAGCTGGTGGCTGCTGATACGCAACTCATACATATACGACGGTGAATCAACCTCGACCGTAAGTTGCCCGGCCGACAGGTCAATCACCCGGCAATGCCGCACCATTTCAGCCGGCAGCAGTTGCGCCCAGGCCTCGCTGAGCTGACTGGCCGCCTCGTAACGCTGCGATATCCCCGTGTGGCGCGGTTCCATCATCTTCACCAGCGCATCTGCCAGCGGGGTGGGTTCTGACCGGCGCCTAAATTGTGTTTTCGTATCCATTCAACAATCCCTTGTGAAGGCCTACGAAAGATTTATCGGCATCAGCACGTGCAGAAAATTAGCCCCTGCCTTGATAAGCCCGGGCGTATCTGACTGGCCCAGCTCAAGCTCAAACTGCGGCTCGCGGATAACACGGATGGCCTCGGCCAAAAACTGGGGGTTGAAGCCGATTTCTATCGGCTCGCCTTTATACTCGACGACAACTTCCACTTCGGCATCGCCCGTTTCGGGCGCCTTGCCCGAGAATACGAGCTTGTCCTTGCTGACGGCCAATTTTATGCCTCTTGATTCCTCGCTGGTCAACAACGCCGCTCTTCTTACCGCACTGAGCGCAACGTCGGTTTGCAGTGTGATTTTTTTCTGGTAGTCGGCAGGAATAATATCCTCGTACTTGGGGAAGTTGCCCTCGACGAGGTTCGAGCACACAACGACGTTTCCGCAGGCAAACATAATCTGGTTGTCAACTAATTTGACGGCCACTTTGTCCTTTTCGCCGCCGGTGAGTTTTTCCAGCAGTGCCATTGTTTTGCCCGGCACGATTGGTTTTGCGGCAATAGCTTTTTCGCTGGGGTTGGAGGCGAGGTTGACCCGGCTGCGTGCCAGCCGACGACCATCGGTCGCGACTAGGGTTAATTTCTTTCCCTTTATTTCCCACAGCACGCCGTTTATCGCGTAGCGGGTGCTTTCCTTCGCGGTCGCGAACAGGCACTGTGAGATGCCGACCCGCAAGCTGTCGATGGACACTTCAATGTCCGGCTCACCCTTAAACACCGGCACCGGCGGATATTGCGACGGCTCCTGACCATAAATCGAGAAGTGGCTGTCTGCGCCTCTGACTTCACAAAGGCCCTCGGTCGCTTTGAGCATCAGCGTCTCATCGGTGCTTTCCCGCACCACGGCGGCAAGTCGAGCCGCGGGCACAACAACCTGTCCTGGCTCTTTGACCTCGACTGCGGGCAGAAGATAATTAATGCCCACCTCCATGTCTGTGCCGTATATCCTCACGCCGTCTTTTGTCGCGTCTATCTTGATGCACCGCAGAATCGGCTTGGGGGTCCGGTCCGGAACTATCGTGGTTAGCAATGCAAGCGCTTGGCTTAATCCTTCCCTGTTAAATTGTACTTTCATTTGTGTGCCCCTCTTTTATTAATTATCCATTGTCCTTTACGGTTGTCTTTCATCAGGCGCTTATCTTGAGTTAGAGTAGGATACAAAAAAACAGGCCACTTCTCAATAAGTTTCGAGTTTTATTTTGCCCATTTTTGGGCTTTGGGCGGAATTTGTGTGGAGGGGCAGAGTTGTTATTTTAATTATAATAGGATAAATCTTTTAGTATTAGAGTTCATAGGGCCGGTGAATTTGTTGGCTTTATTGTGCCGGAGAGCCATTACTTGTTATCGGCCCGATAGATACGTGCCGATGAGGCACAAAAGGCGACGGTGGATAAGTTGTTACTTTATGCCCACCATCGCCCCAGATTCCACAAATTCCAGTGTGCAGAGATTTGTTGCCTGGGGTCTGTGTTACTAATCTCAACCATTCTGTGTGCGATACCGGCTATTATTTTGCGCAGTTCCGCCGGCGAGAGAACTTCAACCTGGTCGCTGTAGCTGAGTATCCACCGGGTTATTTCGCCGAGTCCGCCAACGCGAAAATCCACGGTCGCCGAGCCGTCAGGGTCACGAGCAACCTTGGGCGCAGACCGCCGGCGGACGTGATACATTTTGCCTTCAGGTATTACTGGCTAGGCGCAGCCAAGATATTCCGCGAGGTCGAACCCTAACTCGCCGTCGCTGTTAAATCGCTCTTCGAGCATTTCTGTGTTGCGAATCCAGTTGAGCTTGAACGTGCGTACGGTCTTATGAACCGATGATAAACCCACGGCGTACCAGGCCCGCTGATTATAGAGTAAATGATATGGGGACAACTCGCATTGTATCGCCTTGCCGTCAAACAGGGAATCGTAGTTGACACATACCCTTCTTCGTTGCGCGGCGGCTGATTGCAACAGGGCGAATATATTGTCTAATCCCGGCGTTGTTGGCGAAGGCGCCTGTGCACTGGCCTTGGCGGAGATTCGAGCAAGAGCACTTTCACAATAACGTCTCGCCTTAGGCGGCAGGCAGCGCTCGATTTTCGGTACCAACCACTCGAGCGCCGAACAGTAATATACCGCTTTGGTCCCATAATCATCAAGGGCCAATGGGCAAGATGCAGGGCGGCATAAGGGGGCACATCTTACCCATTTTGCCATTGACAAGAGGGCCTGTCGAGTGGTATAATGAGAACTGTTCAGTAATGAGTCCCGATTGTTCGTGACTGTGCGTCGGGCTTGCGGGATAGCTACGGAGAATATATAATGAGAAACAAAGTTGCTGTGATACTGCTTGTTGTTTTGCTGCTGTCGCTGGTAGTGTTATCGACGGGCTGCGGCTTTTTCAATCAGCCGGGCGAGACCCCTGCTGAGGTAAACAGAGACCACGCCCGGATGCTTCGTATTAATCAGCAGGAGATGATGGCCGATATTGACCGAGCTCTCGATCTGGACCAGCCCAGCAAACTTACGGACAAGCATTTACCCTAAGCAAGGGCAACAACACAGGCACATGGGCCTGTGTATTTTACAGGGAGTTCTGAAAGGATGCAGACCCTCATCGATTACTTCCGGCGAGTCGCCAGCTACGACTGGTGGGTCGTCAGCATCGAGTTGTTTCTCATCGGGATTGTTGTTTACTGGGCGGTGGATTTTCTCGAAGGCACGCGCGGTGAGCGACTGTTTCGCGGTGTCACATATGTCCTTATCGCGGGCGTCCTCATCCTTAATCTCATTTCCGAACGCTACCGGTTCGAACGACTTGAATATCTCTACAAGGGCTTTTTAGTCGCCGTCCTCGTAATTGCCGTCGCGGCGTTTCAGCCTGAGCTGAGACGTGCCCTGATGCGTTTGGGGCAATCCGCGGGCGGCGGGTTCCTCATTGGCTCCTCGCGCCAGGTAATCCGCACCGTAGAAGAAATCGTCAGCGCCGTAACCGAGCTGGCCGCGTCAAAAACAGGCGCAATAATCGTTATCGAAAGACGCGTCGCGCTGGGTGAGTTTATCGAAACAGGCGTCCGCCTGGATGCCAATGTTACCGCCGAGCTGCTCAAAACCATTTTTTATCCCGGCACAATCCTGCACGATATGGCCGTCGTCATACGAGGCGACATGGCTATTGCCGCGGGCGTACAATTGCCTTTAGCTGAGCCCGGCACAGTCGATGGTTTCGAGTTAGGGTCAAGGCATCGGGCCGCGATAGGCATAACCGCCGGCTCCGACGCCCTGTGCATAGTTGTAAGCGAAGAAACAGGAATTGTCTCTTTGGCCAGCGACGGCAAGCTCATCCGCAAACTCACCGCCGACGAGCTTCGTGATGCGCTGACTGGTGCTATCCGCTCACAGGCGACAAAACAATGATGAAACGGCGAAGGTTGAGAAAAATAGTAGCTACGTTGGTTTTCACCACGCTGATATGGGTCTTTGCGGACCTGGCGCTCGACGAGGAGCTTACCGTCTCCAATCTCAAGCTCAGTGTCGCTAAATCCGTAAACCCGGCGCTCTGGGTTACGTTCTCCGGCCAGTCGGCTGTCCCGCTGGATAAAGTCGTTCTCAAGGGCTCCGCACGCAGAATCGCCGAAGCGCGCCAGCGCATTAACGCCGGAAGATTTATCCGCGAGTTCTATTTCGATCCGGAGCACGAAAAGATGACCACACCGGGCGACCACCCGCTCAATGTCGCCGAATTCCTCAAAGGCCCAGACGGCGTCCAGCAACTCGGGCTTACCGTCATCTCGGCCGACCCCAATTTACTCACCGTCAGTGTTGTTGAACTACAGAAAAAACAGGTAGTTGTCCGCTGCCTCGATGACAACCAGAATCCCTTCAGGGTCGCCAGTATCGAGCCGGCTCAGGTCGAGGCCTTCGTGCCCGCCGAACGCGGAGGAGCTGCCCTTGAAGCCAGGGTGACGCTTGGCAGAAGGGAAGTTGAGCAGGCCCGCCTGGCCCCGATAGAAAAAACGCCGATAGTCGAGCTTGCGCCGGGCCAAACCAGGGAGGCCGCATCGAGCGTCAAAATCACCCTGCCCAAGGAGCAGGAGCGCCTCCAGGAATATCTCGTTACCAGCGTCCGCCTCGGCGTTTCGCTCAGCGCAAACCTGGAAGGCAAATACAAAGTCGAGCTTGTTAATCCTGAGGCGGTTATGGGTTCGGTCGCCATAAGGGCGACACCCGAGGCCAAACGCGCGTATGAAAATGTCCGCTACCATGTCATCCTCGAAATCGACGACAGCGACAAGGACAGCCGGCCGGACAAATCATCGCCCGCCGCTGGCGAGCCCGCCCCGGAAATCCGCAGGGACCTCGTTTACAACTTCCCGCCTGAATTTCTCCGCAAAGACGAAATCGCTCTCAATCAGTCGCCGGTGCAGGCGAGATTCCGGCTGGTGCCGTTGCCCGCCGAAACACCCGCCGGCACGCCGGCGCCGGTAACCCAGCCCGCCCAGAACTGACCTCCTGCCGCCTGATAAACAGGAAAATGGCTTCTGTATTTGACCGCACCCGGTTATCATTTAGCCCCAACAGGTTTTTTGGAGAGCCGTAAAGATGCGCAAAATCCGGGGTCTGCGATGGTACATAGCAATAATGCTGATGTTTGTCACCACCATCAACTATTTTGACCGCACGAGTTTGGGCGTTGTTTTTCCGATTTTTAAAGACCAGCTTAATATCGATAAACAGCATTTCTCATACATCATACTGTCTTTCCAGTTCGCCTATTTTGTTATGCTACCGTTGTCCGGGCGTTTTCTGGACTGGGTGGGAATAAAACTCGGATTCTCAATAGCCGTAACTTTCTGGTCAATTGCCAAGATGCTTCACGCGCTGGCAAGGGGGGTTTTTTCGTTCAGTGTCGTTCGCGTATTACTGGGCGTCGGCGAGGCGGCGAATTTTCCCGGTATAGCCAAGGTGGCATCGGAATGGTTTCCTGCCAAAGAACGGACAATGGCCACCGGCGTCGCCAATATGGGCGCAGGGCTGGGAGCGCTTCTTGCGCCGCCGATAATGATATGGCTTTCACTGGAGTTTGGCTGGCAGGAAGCGTTTGTCATAACCGGCTTCATCGGCTTTTTCTGGATTGTGCTCTGGATGCTGCTTTATAAACCACCCGAACAAAACTCGCTGATAACGCCTGAAGAACTTCAATATATCACTGAGGGACAAAAAGAGCTGCAGGCGGAGGAAAAAAACACCGGCCCCCGGAAGAATGTCTGGAAACTGATTATGGGCCAGCGTAACTTCTGGGGCATCGCTCTGGCAAGATTTCTTTCTGAGCCGTCATGGGCATTTTTTTCTTACTGGATACCAATCTACTTTACAGAGCGAGGCGTGAATCTCAAGGATTTTGCTCTTTTCGGGTGGTTGCCGTTTCTCGCCGCTGACGTCGGCAGTTTTGTGGGAGGGGTTTTGTCGCCGTTTTATCATAAACTCGGTTTTAAGGTGCTGACCGCTCGCAAGTTATCTATGACTACCGCCGCCTGTATGATGCCCTTTGCGTTCTTCATTACCAGGGCGCCGGTCGGCTGGGCGATAGTATGGTTCTGCGTTGCTGCCTTTGGCCATCAATGTATATCCGCGACGCTGATGACACTGCCCGCGGATTTATTCCCAAAACGCACTGTAGGCACCGCCAACGGCTTATCTGGCAGCGCCGCGCTTGCGGGGGCAATGTTGTTTACCTTCGCGGTCGGCTGGCTCGTAACGCACGTTGGTTACGCCCCGGTGTTTGTTACAATCGCGTTTCTCGACTTGATAGGCGCAGCGCTTCTCTGGACTCTCATACGCGAGCCGAAAACAGAAACGCCTTTGGTAACGGCGTAGGCAGTTGACTTTTCTGTGTCTTCGCGGCATAATTCTGTAGATAAAGTTATGCATGCTTTAACCCTGATAATTGTAACTTTACTTCTGTTCGCCATAGCGTACAGGTTTTACGCTAAGTTCATCATCACCAAAGTTCTCGTATTCGACGCTGACCGCCCCACGCCTGCCCATACGCTTCGAGACGGGAAAGATTATGACCCCACAAACCGGTATGTTTTGTTCGGGCACCACTTTGCGGCCATAGCCGGGGCGGGGCCTCTGGTGGGGCCGGTACTTGCCGCTCAATTCGGATACCTGCCGGGAGTCCTGTGGATACTCATCGGCGCAGTCCTCGGCGGCGCGGTCCACGATATGGTTATTCTTTTCGCCTCCGTCCGAATGAACGGTTTATCGCTTACGCAGTTAGCCAGAGAGCATATCAGCAGGCCGGCCGGCATCGCCACCGCGTTTGCGGTTCTGTTTATCATAATTACCGCTCTTGCCGGCCTTGCCCTTGTAGTCGTCAATGCGCTCAACGAAAGCAGTTGGGCGACCTTTACCATTTTTATAACGCTGCCGGCTGCGCTTCTTGTCGGTCTGTATATGTATAAAATTCGCCCCGGCAAAATCGTCGAGGCCTCTCTGGTTGGTGTTGTAATTGTGGTTCTCGGTGTCGTATTCGGTGAGCCGTTATCTCACACAAGCTTCGGCTCACTGTTTCTTTTTTCCAAGCCGTCGCTGTCGATAATCCTGCCGGTTTATGGCTTCATCGCCTCTGTGCTGCCCGTATGGCTGTTGTTGTGTCCCCGTGATTATCTCAGCTCATATATGAAAATCGGCACAATCGGGCTTCTTATCATCGGCATATTCGTGGTCAATCCGGTTATACGAATGCCCGCGGTAACTGCGTATATACACGGCGGCGGGCCAATCATCCCCGGCAAGGTCTGGCCTTTCGTCTGCATTACAATTGCCTGCGGAGCCATCAGCGGTTTTCACAGTTTAATCAGCTCGGGCACGACGCCCAAAATGATAAACAGCGAAGCCGACATCCAATTTATCAGTTACGGGTCGATGCTGGCTGAGTCGGTGGTTTCGATTATGGCGATTATTGCCGCGACGGTGATGATTCCGGGCGATTATTTCGCGATAAACGTCTCGCCGGAGGTCTTTGCCAAGCTGGGCCTGGTTACTGAGAAACTCGCTGACATGGAAAGAATGACTGGCGAATCGCTTGTCGGAAGGTCCGGCGGGGCGGTCTCCCTGGCTGCAGGTATGTCGCTTATTCTTTCTGCGATACCGGGGATGAAGCACCTGATTGGCTACTGGTATCATTTCGCCATTATGTTCGAGGCGTTGTTTATTTTGACAACCGTTGACGCGGGCACGCGAGTGGCAAGATATATCCTTCAGGAATTACTCAAGGTCGTTCACCCCAAATTGGGCAGCTCCACCTGGATGCCGGCGGTCCTGCTCAGCGGCGGCGCAATCAGTTTTCTCTGGGGATACCTCGTTTATCACGGCGACATATCCACCATTTGGCCCTTGTTCGGCGTCGCTAACCAGCTCCTCGCGACACTCGCGCTTTGCATAGGCACGGTTTTCATACTTAAACATTCCCGCGTGTGGGCTTATGGCCTCATCACGTTTATACCCGCGTTGTTTATGGCGGCAACCACCTTTGTCGCGGACGTCGATAATATCCGCAACAACTATCTCCCCAAGCATGACTTCCAGGGAAATCTCAAGGCCGTGCTGTCGATTGTGATGCTTGTGCTGGTGGTAATTATTTTCTTCGAGGCGATGAGGAAAATTTGGGGATTCTGGAAGAACGGCTTACAAAACGCGACAGAAACATCGCCGACCGAAACTGCGTCCGCACTTCCCTTGGATATCCCGGATTAACTGTTCTCGAAAACGACGACAAAATGTTAATATGGAGAACGAAAAACGGTTGTCCCTATTATTCCCGGATATGAACCTGTTATGAAGGGTAAACGCTATGTATAATATATTTGGTATGTCCAGTGCTGCAGATCTCTTCTCAGGTTTTTATGCTGAAGTCGATGCCGCACATGCTGAGAGTAAGGCCACGTCGCTCGAATTTAGAGTCCATGTGCTTGAAGCCCATCTTACCAAGGCCATGATTATCAACGAAACCTTGTGGGAAATCATGAAAGAAAAATTGAACCTTACTGATGACATTCTTCAGGACCAACTCAGTAAGGTTGACCTTCGTGAAAGCACGTCAAAGGAATGTCCCAAATGCCACCATATGGTTGCTCCGCATCACCCGATTTGTATCTATTGCGGTCAAGTCATTGATAACTCAATTTTTACATAAGGGGATAAGTAGGGACAGCCACCGTTTTTTATCGAGTTGCGTAACCGCAACCGTTTAATGTTTACGTGATTGGCGAGGTTTGCCTTTGCCTTTGGGTTTTCTGATGGGTTCCGGTGTCGGTTCGGTTTCCCTGTGTGCCCGCACAAACAGCCGAATAGGCACTTCGGCTATGGGCAATAAATCGCTTAATCGGGCAACGACGAATCGGCGGTAATTCTCGTCGAAGAGTTCCGGCTTGTTGACGAACATAAGAATCGTAACGGGATTGATTGCGACCTGCGTGGCGTAATAGATTTTCGGGCTGCCTATTTTCGAGGAGCCGGCCTGCGTTTCCTTTATGGCCTCGAACGCCCTGTTGAGTTTTCCCGTCGATATCCACGTTGTCGCCTGCTTGAAAAGCTCGGCAGCCAGGTCGAGAACGCTTTTGACATTTTTGCCCTCGCTGGCGGTCGTGAAGGCAATCGGGGCATGTCTTAATCCGGGCAATAACTTCGTCAGGTAATCTTCGTATTGCCCGGTGTCCGCGGAATTCTTCGCCAGGTCCCATTTATTGACGACTATTATGCAGGCCTTGTTTTCTTCGGCGATTAGCTGCGCAAGCTTCTTGTCGGGCTGCGATACGGGCGTGGTCGCGTCAATCATCAGCAGCACCACGTCCGCCCTGCGGACTGAACTTGTCGCGCGGACGAAACTGTAGAACTCGATACTGTCGGCGAGTTTGCTTTTTTTCTTTACGCCTGGGGTGTCGATTACGACGATTGTTTGGCTGTCTTTTTCGAACCGTATGTCAATCGCATCGCGCGTGGTGCCGGGCGTTTCGCTGACAATCACGCGGTCGTCGCCCACGATTGCGTTGACAATCGAGCTTTTGCCCGCGTTGCGCTTGCCGACGATGGCTATTTTCATTACGGGTTCAGCCGGCCTGGCCGATTCGACAATTTTCAACCGGTCGATTATTGTGTCTAACAGCACGTCTTTGTTGATGTTGTTTTGGGCGGAGACGCACAGGAACTCGCCGAAGCCCAGTCTGCCGAACTCGCCCGCCTCGGGGAATTTGCTCTCTGCGTCGGCCTTGTTCGCCACGCCGAGGACCTTGAGATTGTGTTTACGAAGAAGCCGCGTTATCGTCTGGTCTAATGACATTATCCCATCGCGGATATCGACCACGAACAGGACGAGATCGGCCAAGTCGATTGCCCGCTGAATTTGCTGGTGGACGTCCTTTTCGAGATGGTCCGCGTCAACGATGCCGTAGCCGCCCGTATCGACAAGCTCAAAATAGCGATTGCTTCTCTCGATGATTACGCTGACCCTGTCGCGCGTAACGCCGGGCGTCGGCTCGACAACGCTTATCATCCTCCTTGCCAAGGCGTTGAACAAACTGGATTTGCCCACGTTGGGCCTTCCAATTATCGCGACTACAGGTATTGCCATAGCCCGCCATTATAACAGCGAACGCGGAGATTGAGCAGGACTTTTTCGTCCTTCGCAGCAGCGCTACTGCGAAGGATGGACCGGCTCATATTGGAAAACAGAGTCGAGCGGGACGCCAAATGCGCGGGCGATGCGGAAGGCCAGAGGCAGCGAAGGGGCGTATTTGCCCTGCTCCATCGCGATTATCGTTTGTCTCGTTACCCCCGCGAGGTCTGCCAACTGTTGCTGGGTCATTTCGCTTTTTTCAAACCTCAGCCGGCGAATGTTGTTTTTCAGCTCATTTGTCTCCATCGCTACGCTCCTTTGCGAACTGGATGAGGAGCATCGCGGATTGCACAAACGATGCGAGGAGTATTCCAGAGATGAATAGGGTTGGCAGGAGATAAGCGGGGACAGAGTTATTTGCTCCGGCAACAAAAAAAACGATAAACGATGCGCAATACAGGAACAGGATAGAGATACACCTCGACAGTGCGTTAGCTTTGGCGGCTATCTTCTGTTCGCGCTCGTCTAATTCGGCCCAGCTCTTCAAATTTCGCAGGTACGATATTAATCCGCCAACCAGCCCGCTTGCCAAAAATGGTATTAGTACTACAGGGCCTTTTATGTTATTGCTGATCATCCACCAGATACCCGGCCCTGCGATAATAGCGCACAGTATTATCCCGCCGAGATTGCCCCACGCCTTTTTCTCTAACCGAGTCATAAGTTCTCCTTTCTATTTCTCCTGCCGTATTGAACCAGAATCGCGGCAAAATAAATCATCATAACTATCATAAAGGCGCCGAAATTGATGAGCGGCAGTGACCAGGCGGGAATGCAGCCATCGTCACCGAGAACCAGTCGCGGGATTCCGCTGACGGCGAGAAACACAATCAGGGCCGATACAAAAGCGGCCATAGCCGCTCTATTGTCAATCAGTTTGTCGCGTTCGTCTTCCTTTACTTCCCTGGGGCTTTGTCGCTTAAACGTCCAAACAAGTAGTGTTCCACCCACCAGAACCAAAACTGCCAGCGGCAGTAACCGAACGGCGAAACCACTCTTTAAGACAAAAACTAAAAAAAACATGCAGGCAACCATTATGAGAGTTGATAAGAAAAATATCAGAGCACCCAGCGCAGTTTTTTGAGTTCTATTCATTGTCTTTTCCTTTCCAGCCGTATTGAATCAGTACCGCAACGGAATAAACAAGAACAATAAGAATTGCGGTACCACTGAAGCACAAAGGCAAGATATAAAAAGGAATAGTTTTAAGGCCTATGGTGCTTGGAATAACTATAGATACTATTGTAAAAACTGCGCAGAGTGCATAAAACACATATAATAGGGCTTTGTAAAGGATTAACCGATCCCGTTCGTCATAGGGATAGATTCCCTTCCATTGTTTAGGTTTGCGAACAACATATAAAGCATTCAGGGCCAGGGGCATAAAAATGACCGTTATGATAGGTGCGAAAGCTTGTGTAACCAATGTTATAGAAAGTGGCATTCCGTTAACCTTTACAAACATAAGGATTAACAATGCGGTCATGAGAGGACAAACCACGAAGATCATAAATAAATTGCCCCATGCTTGTTTTTGTAATGCCGTCATGATTTTTCTCCTCTCCAGCCGTATTGGACCAGTATCGCTACCGAATGCACAAAGAAGGCAGTCAAACCTGCTGCCATAAAAATGTCCGGTAGCCACACTACTGATATTGTTGCCTCAGGCCCCAGTATGAAAAATGGCAGCATACACGCAAGACCTGTGACTAAAAATGCCGCGCAGAAACCCGCCACCGCCGCCCGGTTATTGATTAGCCGGTCCCTCTCGTCGCAGGTCGCTTTGCCGGGGTCTTTTTTGAAAATCAGAGACGCCAGGCCGCCAAAACCGGCTATGCCTATGAATCCCAGTCCGGCTCTGGCTATTGACCAGGGCATACCAATTATGAAATACGAAACCGCTACGGCGATTGCGGCAAGAATAGCCCCTGCTGATACCCAAATTGCCATCCACCACGCCATTTTTTGAATTCTGTTCATACCTGATTCTCCTAACAAATGTATGTTATATCGAACATAGTGTAAGCTAAACATTACACTATGTCAAGTAGATTTTACAATTTTTTGCGAAATTTTTTCGTACAGGGTAACAGAAGAAACATTTTAGGATTATTTAACACTGGGCAATTTGAGAGTGGTTTTCCGATATATGGGGTATGCAGCTAACCACATCACAAACAAAGGTGTGCCCGTTTTGTGCCGAGACGATACTGTCGGCGGCGGTTAAATGCCGGCATTGCGGCGAGTTCCTCAATACCGCGCGGGCAAAAGCGATTGTTGCCCAGCCCGGCCAGCAGGGCGGCGCCGGCGATGGACAGCAAGCCGACGGTGAGGATGCATCGAAGGAGCAGTCGAACACGGTATTTTACTCAGGCAGGCCGAGTCTGTGGGTGATTGCCTGGGATTTCGTCAAAGGCGCTGGCGTACTTCTTGCGGCGATTCTGATAATCGCCTGGCATATCGAAAGCATTTCGTGGCTACATCTTTCCTTTCAGAGTATAGCAGTCGTTGGCAAATATCGGGTACTGCTCGGCCTTGGCCTGTTTATTGTTGTCGGCCTGATTCTCTTTTACAAGGTGTGGAAAATCAGGATGACTCATTACGAGGTCAGCCCCGACCGGATTGAATACGGCGAGGGGGTATTCGACCGCAGGATTGATAACCTCGATATGTTCCGCGTGGTTGATATCAAGCTCCGCAGAAATGTTCTCGATTGCATTGTCGGAGTGGGGACGGTGATATTGACGACGACGGACAAAAGCCACCCGGAGTTCGAGTTCAAAAAAATCAAAAACTCCCGCGAGCTTTACGACACCATCAAAAAAGCCAGCTTATCCGCCGACCGCAGAACAAACGTCGTTCATATGGAATAACCTCAACAGCCCCGCTGTCCCCGTTATTCCCATAAGGTCAAGGTATTATTAAAAGGAAGGGAACTGTGATTACGATAGGGAAGAAAACAAAAGCGAAATATTGGGGCAATTTTGTAGTCGAAAAGATAGTCAAACTGGATAGCCCAGTTAAATGTTTTAGTGCCGAAAAGGGCGAAGTGGACTTCAATCCAACAATTGTTAAAATTTTATGGGAGCAAACCCCTTCTGGAGACAAGCACAATTTGTGGTTTCCTTATTGGATAACGATTGCTGGTAAAGAAAAATACGGCCAGTTTGCCCCCATGATAGGCCAAAAGGCTTTTCTTCAATTATTGTCTAAGGCAATAGATAATGATTATTTTGACGAAATCTTTTTAGAAGAATTGGAAAGAAAAATATCGGATTACCGAAAATCAAAAGACAGGCTAGAATAACTATCTACTCCTTAAATGAGATTTATTTTCGGCTACGATGATGTTAAAACCAAGACAGCCTGAACTATTTATGGGGAATAATGGGGACAGCAACCGTTTCAAATAACATAACGATGGAAAGATTATGAAAACTGTATTTGCCGCCTGCGTAACCATTCTGTTTTCATTGACCTGTTTGGCGGTTGAGCCATCAATACAAGTAATGTCAAAAGAGCAAGCCAACGCCTGGTACAGTGAGGCAGGTTGGCCCGTTGGCTGCAACTTCATTCCCAGCACGGCAATCAATCAGCTTGAGATGTGGCAAAAAGACACCTACGACCCGAATACAATCGACCGTGAGCTTGGCTGGGCACAGCAAATCGGCTTCAACACCGTCAGGGTGTTTCTGCATTATTTGGTCTGGCAGGAAGACCCCAATGGCTTCAAGGGCAGGATGGACGATTTCCTCGGCATCTGCGCGAAACACAAAATCAGGGTGATGTTTGTTTTGTTCGATGACTGCTGGAACGGCAACGCGAAATTAGGCAAACAGCCGGCGCCCAAACCGGGGATTCATAATTCGGGCTGGCTGCAATGTCCCCGTTACGCCGAGGTAAACGACGTAACGAAATTTCCCGTGTTTGAAAAATACGTGGACGATATTCTGCGGTCTTTCGGCAAAGACAAAAGGGTGCTTGTGTGGGATTTATACAATGAGCCGGGCAACAGTCATACGCCCAAGCAGATAATGCCGCTTTTGAAAAGGGTTGTGGAGTGGGCGCGGAAAGCCAATCCGTCACAGCCGATTACAATGGGTGTGTGGAAGGGCGGACAGGATTACATTGAGCTGAATGATTTCCAGATTAGTAACAGCGATGTGATTACGTTCCATAACTACTCACCTTACGAGAATATGAAGCAGGATATTGCTAAGTACAAGTCCTACGGCAGGCCTGTTATCTGCACCGAGTATATAGCGAGGGGAATGGGCAGCAAGTTTGAGACGCATTTGCCTTTATTGAAAGCCGAAAACGTCGGCGCGATAAACTGGGGATTTGTGTATGGCAAGACGCAGACGATTTACCCTTGGGGCTCACCGCCGAACGCCCCTGAGCCGAACGTCTGGCATCACGACATATTCCGCAAAGACGGCTCGCCTTTCAGCGAACAGGAAATAGAAGTTATAAAGAAATTGACGAAAAAGGATTGATTGCGTTTATCTCCGCCGACCGCGGAACAAAAATCATTCATAATAGCGCCCATAGACAAAGTCACATTTTTTGTTTATAACATAGCCCTGGTTTCGAGCAGCGTAGAAATAGAAAACAATAAATGGACAATAACGAAGGAGACAAAGGGTATGAACATGAATTTGATGAGCCGTATCGGGGTTTGTGGTTTTATATGTCTTGCTATAACGCTGGGGCTGGCCGGCATAAGCTATGCGGATTTACCCCAGGTGATAGGCAACTGGGAAGACAGCAATGATGACTGGGTTGTGCATTCTGAGGCCGCCGATGGCACGACCGCGAAGGCCGTCCGGGAAAATGCGACGTTAGGCAATTATAGTTACAAGGTGTTTGTGCCTTCCGGCTGGCAGAAGGCAATAGTGCGGGATTTGTCGGGCGACGCGAAACTGCTGGCGGCACTCGGAAAAGCCACACAGTTGAAGGTAGATGTAACGTTAAAAGCCAAGGAGTGGAGCATCGGTACCGGCTGGGTCAAGCCAATCGAATGTATCGTGATACAGGATGATTTTGGCGGTTGGCAGCAAATCGACCCGACGGCCGGGGAAGATAATTCGTGGAATGGCCAGAGCGATAAGACGTTTACAGTTGCTTTTGACGTTCCCCCTCAAACTCCGCCGGACCTGACTCACGGAAATGTTATTATCATTACAAACTATGATGGCGTGACCACTGCCGGCAATTTCTACTTCGACAACGTGCGATTGTTGGGAGCAGGTGAGCCGAATCAGCCTAAAGAAGCTGTTAAGCCCGTCGAACCAAATAAACCTAAAGAGCCGAATAAACCAGTCTCGCCCGCGAAGTAAGGCGAGCAGTAGCGGATCAGCTTTCAAGGGCGAGCAATTTCTTTTTTGTGCTCGTGCCGCCAAAGGCGGAGAAATTGCCGAGTGAGCCGTCGGAATGGATGACGCGATGGCAGGGGATAATCAAGGGGATAGGATTTCTCGCTAAGGCGCTGCCGACTGCCCGGCTGGCGAGGGGCTTGCCAATCATACCGGCCAACTGGGAATAAGATACTGTTTTGCCGGATGGTATTTTTTTGCACGCATCAAGCACCTTACGGGCGAAAAGAGGTAAGCTGTCGAGAACAAGGGGGGCATTAAATCTTGCCGGTTTGCCTTCAAAATAAGCGATTATCTGTTTTTGCAGGGGCTTCAGGAGGTTTTTGTCAAATTGGGAGTTATCGAGGCCCATCAGTAGGTGTTTTTCGATGATTTTGCGGTTTTCGCAGGGTAGAATCGTTCGGCGAAGCCCTTTTTTGTCGGCGACTAAGCCAAAATACCCCCAGGCAGTATTGAAAATCGTATATTTCATTTGCGTATCCATACCGCGAAAAATCATATTAAACAAGGCAAAGTCGTTGACGCAAGAGGGTAATTATGATAAAAAAGCGTGTTTGTAAATCTGTATAGGCAAAAGGTTTGACGCCCCCGCGTTTTTTTATCAAAGACAAGTGCGGGGGCAGGTGGAAATATTGTCTTTAGAAGACCTTAGAAAACGGATAGACGAGATTGACCGTAAGCTTGTCGAGTTGCTCAACGAGCGTGCCAGCGTTGTGATAGACATTGGCGGTATCAAAAGCAAGGCGGGCAAGCCGGTTTATGCGCCGGACCGTGAGAAAGAAGTGCTTGAAAAGGTAACCGGGGCCAACAAAGGCCCGTTGCCGAATAAGTGTTTGCAGGCGATATGGCGCGAGCTGATGAGCGGGTCGTTTGTGCTGGAAAGGCCGTTGCGGGTTGGCTACCTGGGACCTGCCGGCAGTTTCAGCCATACCGCGGCGATGTTAAAGTTTGGGCAAAGCGCGGACTATGAGCCGCTCGCGGATATTCGCAGCGTCTTCGACGAGGTCAGCAAGGGACACTGCGATTTGGGTATTGTTCCGATAGAGAATACATTGGGCGGCGGCGTGGTCGAAACCCTCGATGCGCTGGTGGATTCGGACGTGAAAGTTTGCTCGGAGATTTTGATGGCGATTCATCACAATCTTTTGGCCAACTGCAACATAGACCAGATTGAGAAGATTTACTCGAAGCCGGAAGTTTTTACACAGTGCCGTAACTGGCTTGCCTCGACGTTCAAAGAGGCAAAGACCGTCGCGGAGCCGTCAACCGCAAAAGCCGCGCAGAAGGCCGCCAAAGAAGCAAAATCGGCGGCAATCGGCTCGGCAGTAGCAGCGGAACTGTATGGACTTAAAATCGTGTGCGAAAGCATCGAGGACACGCCCAACAATGTAACGAGGTTTTTTGTCGTCGGGCGGGAAGACGCCAGGCCTACCGGCGAGGACAAGACCGCGGCGATATTCAGCACGGCCCACAAGGCCGGCGCCTTGGTTGATGTGCTCGAGGTCTTCAAGAAGTATGACGTCAACCTGACTAATATAGAATCGAGGCCCAGCAAAAAAAGACAATGGGAGTATTACTTCTTTGTGGATTTTATGGGGCATCGTGGCGACGAAAAAGTTCAGAAGGCCTTCGACGAGGCACGCAAACACTGCTTGCAGCTTTCGGTGCTGGGCAGCTTCCCGCGGGCGACAGAGGTTTTAGGATAACTTTAGGAGCGTTTTAGATGAGTGATTCGACAAAGCTCACCACGAGAAAATCGTTTGTGGCCGGCAACTGGAAAATGAATACCGATGTTCACAGCAGCGTCAAACTGGCCCAGGGCATCGTTTCGGGTTGTAAAGATGTTGTGGGCAAAGTTGATGTGGCTGTGTGCCCGCCGTTTGTTTATCTGCAGCAGGTGGGCATGGCCCTTCAGTCGTCGCATATCGCGCTTGGCTCGCAGGACGTTTACTTCGAGCAGAAAGGCGCGTTCACGGGCGAGATAAGCTCGGCGATGCTCAAGGACGTCGGGTGCGCTTATGCGATATGCGGGCATTCCGAGAGGCGGCACGTTATCGGCGAGACCGATGAGCTGATAAATAAAAAGGTCCACGCCGCCATATTGGGCGGGCTTTTGCCGATATTGTGCGTAGGCGAACTGATTGAGGAGCGAAAAGCGAACAAGACCGCCGAAGTGGTAACGCGGCAGATGAAAAAAGGTCTGGCCGGCTTGAGCGCCGAGAAGATGTCGGCGGTTACGATTGCGTATGAGCCGGTCTGGGCGATAGGGACAGGGTTGACGGCGACGCCCCAGCAGGCACAGGAGGTGCACGCACTGATTAGAAAGCTGCTGGCGGAAATGTATGACAGGAAAATTGCCGTCGAGATTCGGATTCAGTACGGCGGGTCGGCTAAGCCGGATAACGCGGGCGAGTTGATGGCCCAGGAAGACGTTGACGGATTATTAGTCGGCGGAGCAAGCTTGAAAGTGGATGATTTTGTGGCGATTGTTAAAGCGGCGGTTTGATTATAAAAATTTTAACGAAATAGGGGACATATTATGGCATTGAATCCGGTATTGGCGGCAGGTTTCATAATGAACATTCTTGCGGCGATTTTTGTGATTGGCTCGGTGGTGCTTATCCTGGTGGTATTGGTTCAAAAAGGTAAAGGCGGCGGACTTAGTGGCGCTTTTGCCGGCGGTATGGCCAGCGGGATATTGGGCAGCAAGACAGGCGACGTCCTGACGTGGATTACCATCAGCGTGGCCAGTTTATTTATAATTGTTGCCCTTGTGCTCGACAAGTGGTGGAAACCGATGACAAGCGGACCGGAGTCACGAACTGCTGCTCCGATTACGAGCACCGACACCGGCAGAGGCACAGAGCAGCCTGCGCCTGCACCGGCAGACCGGCAGGGACAGACCCAGCGGTGAGCGTTCTTGTCGCCGCGGTCGGGACAATTTTGTTCGTCCGCGGGCGATATGTGTAATGAGGACTGAATCTCTATGATAAACAGTATGACCGGATACGGGAATGCGGAGGGCCGGCTGAGCGGCGTTACCTATGTCGTTGAAATCAGCGCGGTGAACAACCGCTATTTCAAACCGACGCTGCGGCTACCCGAGACGCTGGGGTTCCTCGAAAGCGATGTGGAGAAAGAACTGCGCCGGGAGGTGTCGCGCGGGACGGTAAACTATATGCTCAGGCAGAAGGGCGCGCCCGCTGAGGCGCTTTTTGATATAAACGAAAAGGCATTGGCGACGCTGCTGAAACGGCTTGGCAAAATCTCGCCGTCGGGCGGGTTGGAACGCGAGCTTGATTTGGGCGGGCTATTGGCGCTACCGGGAATTTTGTCGCCTGCGGTGCTGGGCGCAAAGGAGGCCGCAAGTATTCGGCGAAAGGTGCTGGCGATTACGCGCCAGGCCCTGAAGGGACTTAAGGCGATGCGAGCGGCGGAAGGGGCGGCCCTGACGGCAGACCTCGAGAAACATTGCAGGGCGATAAAGACCTCTCTTGAGCAGATACAGGTTCGTAGCGCCGCAGGCCCTCAGCAATATGCCGAAAAACTCAAAAGAAGAGTGGAAGAACTGCTCTCGATTGCCAAACTAAAATTGAATGACGAGACATTGGCTCGCGAGGTCGCGATTTTTGCCGACAGGGCCGATATATCGGAAGAAATTGCCCGGCTCGATTCGCACTTAGTACAGTTTACAAAGAGCTTGAAGGGCAGCGATGGGCAAGGCGAAGGTCGCAAGCTCGATTTTATCTGTCAGGAGATGCTCAGAGAGGCCAACACTATCGGCAGCAAGGCCGGCGACTCCGATGTTGTGCATTTGGTTGTGGATATCAAGTGTCGGATAGACCGAATCAAAGAACAGGTCCAAAACGTGGAGTAGCACATTGCCGATGAGCAAACGACAGACGTCAAACGGAATTATTGTCGTGATAAGCGGCCCCAGCGGCGTGGGCAAGAGCACGATTTGCAAAGAGCTGGTGAAACGACTGGATAACGCGTATAGGAGCATCTCGGTTACTACCCGCCCCAAAAGCGATAAGGAAGTTGACGGCAGAGAATACTGGTTTGTCAGCAGTGAGGAATTTCAGCGGCGGATAGAAAAGGGCCTGCTGCTCGAGCATGCGGAGGTCTTCGGCAATTTTTACGGCACGCCGAAGGACAAGGTGGACGAGGCCCTCGCTGCCGGAAAAACGGTCATTCTGGCGATAGACGTCCAGGGGGGCAGGCAGATTAAGACAATGTATCCCGATGCGGTGATGGTATTCATACTTGCCCCGACACATAAGGAGCTTGCCGGTCGGCTTCAGGGCAGGGGCAGAGAAGACGAGGAAACGGCAAAACGCCGGCTCGACGAGGCGTCAACCGAGATTGCCGCCGCCTGGCAGGATTACAAGCATATGGTCATAAACGACAAGCTCGACGCGGCGGTAAGTGAAATTACAGGAATCATTAACGCGGCAAGGAAAGCGAAAAAGAGTTAAGCGGCAAAACAGTTAAATTGTGGAGTCGAATGAATGATTGAAGACCTGAAAAATATCGAGTTGGTAAAAAAAGTCGGCGGGCGGTTCAAATTGACGGCCCTGATTCAGAAACGGCTGATGGAATTGATGCAGGGCGGGCGACCTTTGATTGAAAACTCAGAAGGTATGAGCCAGCTTCAAATCGTCGTCGAGGAAATCAAGCTGGACAAAATTGCCATCGACTACGAGAACAGTGACATCGACAAGCCGGGCAGCGTGTAAGCGGCCGGTGGAATTGCTCCGAGGCGGACGTATATGGCAGAACAGACCGCAAAACTTGACGGGGTAAAGATTATGCTGGGGGTCAGCGGCGGCATCGCCGCGTATAAGGCGATTGACCTTGCCAGCAAGCTGACGGCCGCAGGCGCCGAGGTGAGGACGGTCTTGACCGAAAACGCCCTTCACCTGGTGGGAGCGAAAAGCTTCGAGGCCGTTACAGGCGGACCGGTTTATACGAGTCTGTGGTCCACAGGATGCCTCACGGCGGAGCAGGATGAGTTCAAAATCGGGCATATAAATCTCGCCGGCTGGGCGGATGTGATTGTGGTCGCGCCTGCGACGGCGAACATCCTCGGCAAATTCGCCAACGGTATCTGCGATGACCTGCTCAGCACGACGCTTTGCGCCTGCTGGGCGAAACCGATACTTTTTGCGCCGGCGATGAACGAAAAGATGTGGGCCAATCCGGCGGTGCAGGAGAATGTCAAATTCGCCGAACGAGTCGGCGCGGAGCTTATAGGGCCGCGGCAGGGTCGGCTCGCCTGCGGCGCGGAAGGTATCGGCAGGATGGCCGAACCGCAGGAAATTTTAGAGGCGGTTGGGAGGATAGCCGCCCAACGAAAACACAAAAACAAATAGACCTGGCCGGACGATGCGCTCCTCAAAACCAAGACGCCGAATTCGATTCTTAATTACAGCCGGGGGGACGCGAGAATATATTGACCCCGTGCGATTCATTTCCAACGCCAGTACCGGCACAATGGGCTACGAACTCGCGCGGTCGGCGCTTCTGGCTGGACACGACGTAACGCTGATAACGGCGCCGACAAACCTGCGTGTCCCCAAAAGAGCCGGTGTAGTCAAAGTCGAATCGGCCCGTGATATGTTCGAAGCGGTAAAGGGCAAATTTGGCGGATGCGACTGCCTGATTATGACCGCGGCGGTCTCGGATTACACTCCGGTTAAACCTGCCCGGCTTAAAATGAAAAAAAGCCCCGGCGTGATTACGCTTAAATTAAAGCCCACACAGGATATTCTGAAATGGGCCGGAACCCACAAGAGGCAAAACCAGATGGTCGTCGGTTTTGCGCTTGAAGACAGGGACATCAAGGCCGGCGCCGAGATAAAACTGCGGGAGAAAAAGCTGGATATGATTGTCGCCAACACGCCCGCGGCCATTGGCAGCGAACGGTGCGAGGTTTGGGTAAAAAAAGCCGGCCAGGAATGGCGTCGATTTGCTGAGGCGCCGAAAAGACATGTCGCCAACCGGCTGATACGACTGATTGAGCAATCAATGCGGGTGGATTAAATGGAATCGGAAAAAACTTGGCTGGAAACGATTTGGGAGGACCGCCAAAAGCGGCTTATCCTCGGACTTTGTTTGCTTTTGGCAGTCGGCATTATCGCTGTGTATGTGCAGACCGCCGGCTTTGAGTTTGTCGATTACGATGACCAGGGCAATATCAAAGATAACCCCAAGGTGCCGGCGGGTTTGACTTGGGACGGCATTAAATGGTCGTTCACCACGATGTATGGAAGCAACTGGTTTCCGCTCATCTGGTTGTCCTTTATGTTAGACAGGACTATCTTCGGGACCTGGGCGGGCGGATTTCATTTGGTCAACATCGCATTTCATATCGCCAATACGATTCTGTTGTTTTGGGTGCTGAAGCGATATTCTAAGTCGCTTTGGGCGAGCTTCTTTGTGGCCGCGTTATTTGCCCTGCACCCCCTGCACGTTGAATCTGTCGCCTGGGTAACTGAGCGAAAAGACACGCTCAGCACGCTGTTCTGGCTGCTGACGATGCTGGCGTATTTGCGATACGTGGAAATCCCGACGACTAAGCGGTATGTAATCATCTGCGTGGTTTACGCCCTTGGCCTGATGTCAAAGTCGATGCTTGTAACGCTGCCTTTGGTGTTTCTGCTGATGGATTACTGGCCTTTGAAGCGTTTGTTGCCTGACCTCGGCGAGCCCGGTCGAGCCGAGAATGCCGGGACAGGCACATCAATTGGTCGGCTGATATGGGAGAAGGCGCCTTTGTTTATCCTGTCCGCGGCTTCGTGCGTGGTAACGTTTATCGCGCAGAAAACCGGCGGGGCGTTAATGAGGTTAAGCATGGTTCCAATCGAGTACCGTATTGGAAACGCCTTGGTTTCATACTGCGATTATATCGTCAAGACGTTCCGGCCTGTCGGGCTTGCGGTTTTTTATCCTCATCCCGTAAAGGAAATTCCCGGCTTGAAGATTGCTGTGTCATTGGCTGTTTTGCTGGCAATTACAATTGTGGTGATATTACTTCGGCGGCGTCGATATCTGCTCGTCGGCTGGCTTTGGTATCTGGGAACATTGGTGCCCGTTATCGGTGTCGTGCAGGTGGGCGGACAGGCGATGGCCGACAGGTACACTTATGTGCCGCTGATTGGAATTTTCATTATGCTTGCCTGGCTTGCCGGCGACATCGTGGCGCAACGGCGGTTCAGGCAACTTCTCGCCGGCGTTGCCGGTTCGGCGATTATTGGTGTGCTTGGAGTGATGACGTTTGTTCAGGTAAGTTACTGGCATGATACGATGTCGTTGTTTAAGCATACGGCCGCGGTAACTAAGGATAATTACGTCGCGCACAGCATTATGGGAGTGCGTTACGCCGAAAAGGGCGAAATCGAAGCGGCGATGCGCGCGTTTGACATAATCCTGAAAATGACGCCCAAGGACGCGGACACCCTTTACAATGTCGCTAAAAGTTTGGACGTGCAGGGCAAAACCGAGAAGGCGCTGGAGTTTTATAACCGCGTGCTTGCGCTTGTGCCGGATGACGCCGACACACATGGCGCACTTGCCCTGATTGAGGCAAGGAATGGAAATTTGGACCAGGCGGTTGAATTGTATAAGGAGGGGCTGAACAAAAAACCCGATGATGGCGGTTTGCACGGCGGGCTTGGGTCGCTTTACCTGCAGATGGGGCGTATCGATGAGGCGATAACGGAGTTGGAAACCGCGGTGAAACTCAAGGCGGATTCGATTATATATGGAAACCTGGGAATGGCGGTGTTGGCTAAGGGCGACGGCGACAAGGCGATGGAATATTTTAGCAAGGCGATTAAGCTCGACCCGGCCAACGCGGAGGCACACTACAATCTCGGCAACTGCTATCTCTCACAGGACTTGCTGGCAAAGGCGGTCGTCGAATACGAAAAGGCGATTAAGATAAAGCCGAAATACACAAAGGCATACGGCAACTTGGCGGTCTCGTATGCGCGGATGGATCGGATCGATGAAGCGGTTGTAAACTTTCGCAAGGTCGTTGAGCTTGAGCCGAACAGCCCGGATGCAAGATTCAATCTTGGCAATATTCTTGCGGACACCGGCTCGATTGATGAGGCGCTCGATCAGTTGCTCATGACCGTCGAATTGGCCCCTCGGGACTCGGTGGCCCACGGTGTTTTTGCGAAGCTGTTGTTGCAGAAGGGTTTGGTCGAGCGGGCGGTTGCCGAATACGAACGCGCGCTCGATATCGACCCGAACAATGAGAGTGCCCAAACAGGCCTCGAACAAGCCCTGATTACGCAGAGTGGCGGAGGCCAGCCGGACACTTCGCGTTAATCGGAGAATTTGATGAAATCGGTGATTTTCTGGGCGAAGACGATTTGGGGGAATCGCCGCAAGCGGTTTGTTTTGGGGCTTTGTCTGCTTTTGAGTGCTGGTGTTGCTGCCGTGTATGTGCGTGTCGGCGGTTTTGATTTTGTCGATTATGATGACCCGTTTTATGTGCCCAGAAACCCACAGGTGCTGGCGGGATTGACCTGGGACGGCGTTAAATGGGCCTTTACCACGATGCACGCGGGCAACTGGATTCCGCTTGTGTGGCTGTCCTTGATGCTGGACAGGAGCGTTTTGGGAGTTGGGGCGGGGGAGTTTCATTTAGTCAACGTCGCGCTTCATATCGTCAATACAGTCCTGCTGTTTTGGGTGTTGAAACGATATTCGAAGTCGCTGTGGCCGAGCTTTTTTGTGGCTGCGCTATTTGGTCTGCATCCCCTGCACGTTGAATCCGTCGCCTGGGTGACGGAACGAAAAGACGTTCTCAGCACGTTGTTTTGGATGCTGACAATGCTTGCGTACGCGCGGTATGTGGAGCGGCGGACGGCTGGGCGGTATATCACGGTCTGCGTAACTTTTGCGCTTGGTCTGATGGCAAAGTCGATGCTGGTAACACTGCCCCTTGTGCTTTTGCTTATGGATTACTGGCCTTTGAAACGTCTTTGGCCCGAAGAGAAAAAAAACGGTTTTACGGTTGGTCATTTGCTGTTTGAGAAGTTCCCACTGGTTGTTATGTCGGTATTGGTGTGCGTTATCACCATTGTCGCACAAAAAAGCGGCGGGTCGGTAGCGAAAATAAGCATAGTGCCGTTGGGCCAGCGAATCGGCAACGCCCTGATTTCATATTGCCAATACTTGATAAAAATGTTTTGGCCTGTTGACTTGGCGGTTTTTTATCCTCATCCCGCAAACTCACTCGTCGGCTGGAAGGTCGTCGCATCATTGGCTGCTTTGCTGGCGATTACGATTGCGGTGATATTGCTTAGGCGGCATCGCTATCTGCTTGTCGGCTGGTTTTGGTACTTGGGGACATTACTGCCCGTCATCGGGATTGTGCAGGTAGGCGGACAGGCGATGGCTGACAGGTACACCTATGTACCGCTGACGGGTATCTTCATTATACTTGCCTGGCTTGCCGGTGACATAGTCGTGCAACGGCGGTTAAGGCAAGTCCTCGCGGGAGTTGCCGGTTCGGTAATTCTCGGTGTGCTTGGGGTGATGACGTTTGTGCAGGTCAGCTACTGGCGGGACACTATGTCGCTGTTTACGCATTGTGCCGCCGTAACCCCTGATAATGTTATCGTGCGGGAATACCTGGGTATCGGTTTTGCGAGAGAGGGCGATGCCGAAGCGGCCTTGCGCGAGTTTAAGGAGGCCCTGAGGTTTGAGCCGACCGATATTCGAACGTTTTACAATATCGGCAATATGCTTGTTTTGCTTGGCAGGACTGACGAGGCGATTGAATACTACGACCGTGTTTTGGAGCTTAAGCCGGGCGATGCCGATACTTGCATCGCTCTGGCATCGACAAGGATTATTAAAGGCGAAACTGAACTTGCGTTAGATTCGTATCGAGAGGGATTAAAATACCACCCGGAAAATACAGTATTGCGCGGCGAGCTTGCGTTGGTTTTGTTGCAGCTGAACCGTCTCGATGAGGCGATAACGGAACTGGAGCAGGTGGTCAAAATCAAAGCGGATTCCACGACATACTGCAACCTCGGCATCGCCTGGGCACAAAAGGGCCGGTTAAACAGGGCGATGGAGTGTTACGCAAAGTCGATTCAGTTGAAACCGGACAACGCCAAGGCCCGCTACAATCTGGGCAATGCGTATTTTGCGCAGAATATGCCGGAAAAAGCGATTGCGGAATACCGTAGGGCGATTCAGGCGGTGCCTGACTATGCCTTGGCGCACAACATGCTGGCAGCAGTGTTTATGCGGACAGGGAAAATAGCTGAAGCGATAACCGAATACGAAAAGGCGGTTAAAATAGAGCCGGACAACAAAGACGCACTGGCTGGTTTAGAGAAAGCCCGCCAGGCACAGGCCGGCAAGGCCGCGATTAGTCCTTGATACCCAGGTCGTCTTTGGTCAACAGCGACTCGAATTTGTACCCGGCGGATGTGATGTTCTCGCCCGCGCCTTGTTTGCGGTCGATAACGGCGACGATTTTCTTGACCTTTGCTCCCGCCTCGGTGATTACCTTCGCGGCCTCAAGCACTTGGCCTCCCGTTGTGGCGATGTCTTCAACGAGCAGCACAACGTCGCCTTTATTTAGTTTGCCCTCGACGAGTTTTCCTGTGCCATAATCCTTTTTACTGTTTCGGATAATGACCCAGTTTTTACCTGTTTCCATAGCCGCCGCAGCAGCAAGGGCGACCCCACCAAGTTCCGCGCCGGCGATAAGTGTTACATCGTTGCCGACGTGCTTGGCAAATTCCTTGCCGAGCGCTTTGAGTATATCCGGGCAGGTCTCGAAGAGGTATTTATCGAGATAGTATTTACTTCGTTTGCCGCTTCTCAGGATAAAATCACCTTCGAGATACGCCGTTTCCTTTACACGCTTGATGAGCTCGCTTCTGGTCACTTTGCGATTCCTTTAGACGTGGAGGTCAACTTTTCGGTTTATCTGCTGTTTGTATTTTCTTATCGCCGGTGTTGCTACTTGTTTTACGAACTTATCGACCTGATGAGGTGCGAGACCGACGTAATCCTTCGGGTTCAGGACCTTTGCGAAATCGACTTTAACAAATGCTGCGTCTGCTTTGAGCCGGTTGATGAGGTCGTTGGGTTCGCCTAATTGTTTTACCTGTGCCGCCGCCTCGTGTGAGTGTTGTCTGATTTTTTCGTGGATTACCTGCCTGTGGCCGCCTGCCTTGACCGCCGCCATAAGGATATTTTCCGTTGCCATAAATGGCAGCTCCGCAGCGACGTGTGAAGCGATAACTCTCGGATAAACGACAAGGCCATCGAGGACATTGGTCAGGATTTCGAGGATGCCATCGACTGCCAAAAACGCTTCGGGGATAACGAGTCGTCGGTTTGCGGAATCGTCTAATGTGCGTTCAAACCATTGCTGCGAGGCGGTCATCGCGGGGCTTGTCGCTAACGATAAGACGAATCTCGATAGCGCTGTAACTCTTTCGCATCGCATCGGGTTGCGCTTGTATGCCATAGCGGATGAACCCACCTGCGATTTTTCAAATGGCTCTTCGATTTCTTTCAGGTTTGCCAGCAATCGCAGGTCCGTGCAGAGTTTCTGGGCGGATTGTGCGATTGAGGCGAGGACGTTTATTGCCAGCGTATCGATTTTCCGCTGATATGTCTGGCCCGTAACGGCGCATATATTTTTGAAACCAAATGCCGCGGCGACCATTTTATCGAGCCGGTCAACTTTGCTTTGATTGCCGTCGAATAAGGCGAGGAACGACGCCTGCGTGCCTGTTGTGCCTTTGATGCCCCTGAATGGAAGCGTATCTAATCGATGTTCAACCTCATTGAGGTCCATCGCGAATTCATAGCACCACAGCGTCGCGCGTTTTCCCACTGTGGTCAGTTGCGCGGGCTGATAATGCGTGAAGCCAAGTGTCGGCATCGCCTTATATTTTTTAGCGAATCGCGCCAGCAGATTTATTACTGCCGCGACTTTGCCCGCGGTGATTTGCAGGCCCTCGCGAATAATAATCAAATCAGCGTTGTCGGCTATATCGCAGCTCGTCGCGCCGAGGTGAATTATCGGCGCCGCCTTCGGCGCTGCGTCGGCGAACGTGTGAATGTGCGCCATCACGTCGTGGCGAACCTTTTTTTCGTATTCCGCGGCCTTCTTGAAGTTGATGTCGTCCAAGTGCCTCGCCATTTCAGCGATTTGCGACTGACTGATTTTCAGACCGAGTTTCCTTTCGGCTCTTGCCAGTTCAAGCCATATTCGCCGCCACGTGCCGAATTTCTTTTGCGGCCCGAATAATTCAGACATTTCCTTCGACGCGTTTCTCTCAACCAGCGGACTTGTATAAATGCTTGTGTTCTCTGCCATTTTCAATCCCTTTTATTTGGCCTTGGCTAATTTATCCTCGCGTTCAGCGAGTAATTTTTCGATTTCGGCTATATCGTTTTTGGTCAGTATCCAGTCGCCGGCGGGTGCGGTTTCGGCGATTTGGGATGGTTTTCGGGCGCCGACGATTGCCGCAGTTACTTCAGGCCTGCGAAGCACCCAGGCGATAGCTAACTGGGCCAGGGTCTTTTTGTTTCTCTCGGCGATTGGTCTTAGTTTATCGACAAGCGCAAGAGTCGCGGAAAATTCCGGCTCCTGGTAATCGCCGCTTTTTAGCCGATGGTCGTCGGGTGCAAGTTCGCTTAGTCGTTTTTTGCTGAATTTACCCGTCAGAAGTCCCCGCTGCATCGGGCTATAAGCGACAACGCCGATATTGTTTTTTGCGCAGTAGCCGAGCAAATCTTTTTCGATACCCCGCCGAATCATACTATATGGCGGCTGCAACGACGCAACCGGCGCTATTTTGCGAATCCGGTCGAGTTGTTTGGCATTGAAATTGGATACGCCTATGTATCTGACTTTGCCCTGCTTTTGCAGCCGGGCCATTTCTCCCCAGCCCTCTTCGAGGTCAATCTCCGGGTCGGGCCAGTGCATTTGATAAAGGTCGATTGTTTCAATACCGAGGCGTTTCAAACTGTCCTCGCATTCTTTGCGGATGCTTTCCGCCTTCAGACAGCCAATTTTTTCTCTTTTATCATTCCAGAGCAAGCTGCATTTCGTCGCAATGATGGGTCTGATTTTTGTTTTCTTCAGTGCTATACCGAGCAACTCTTCGGAATGCCCGCAGCCGTAAATTGCCGCCGTATCAATCCAGTTAATACCAAGGTCAACGGCCTTCAATATCGCGGCTATCGCCTCGTTTTCATCCTGCGGGCCCCAGCCGAATTGCCAGGGGCCGCCCATGGCCCAGGTGCCTAAGCCAACGACGGTCAACTCCAAATCTGTATTACCCAGTCGCCTTGTGCGCATAGCCAAATTCCGAAATCGAAGTATTCCGGTAATAGGATATTGCCGAAGGGCACGTTTAGCAACACTGTTGGTGAGTTTTTCGGAATGTTTCTGCGAGCCGTTCTTGACTGGAATTAGCGGCCAAATCGGTTATACTTATGAACTTTCCCGCCTCGCCGAAGACGGCGAGTCGAGGCGGGCAGGGTCATTGTTTGCAGCACGGTGTCAAAATATCAGAAAAACGAGTTTCTAATGCAGCAAGAACCAAACTTACAGCAGAAGCTGAAAAATCTGGTAATAGGCAAGTCCCGCAGCCCGCGGGATACGCGGATTTTCCACAAACTTTCGCTTATAGCGTTTTTTGCCTGGGTGGGCCTTGGCGCCGACGGCCTGTCGTCTTCCTGTTACGGTCCGCAGGAAGCGTTTCTTGTGCTGAGTCATCACACATATTTGGCAATTTTCGTCGCGATTGCTACGGCGCTGACGATTTTCACTATAAGCGCAAGTTACTCACAAATAGTTCAACTTTTCCCCACGGGCGGCGGCGGATATCTTGTCGCAAGCAAATTATTATCACCCGGTTTGGGTATGCTCTCCGGCTGCGCATTGCTAATCGACTATGTCCTGACAATCACCGTCTCAATCGCCAGCGGCACCGACGCTCTATGCAGCTTGCTTCCTTTGAAATGGCAGTCATACCGCCTCGGCTTCGCGGTGTGCATTGTTTTGCTTTTGATGCTGCTGAATATGAGAGGGGTCAAAGAGTCGATATTGCCGTTAGTGCCGATATTCCTTGCGTTTTTACTTACTCACGTTTTCATAATTCTATACGCGGTATTTATGCACCTGCCGGCGCTGAAAGGGATTGCGGCTTCCACCGGTGCCGACGTGCACAGCAGCATTTCTGAAGTTGGTTTCTGGGGGATGATTTTTCTGATAGTGCGTTCATACAGCATGGGCGCCGGCACATATACCGGAATTGAAGCGGTCAGCAACGGCATCCCGGTTTTAAGGGAGCCGAGGGCAGAAACCGCCAGGCACACGATGCGCTATATGGCAGGTTCGCTTGCCTTTATGGTTCTCGGATTGGCGCTTGGGTATCTGATTTACGGAGTTACATCTGAGCCCGGCAAGACCTTAAACGCGGTTCTTTTTGAACGCGCAACACAGGGCTGGAAAGCGAATTACTCTGTCGTTTTCATATTTATTGCGCTTGTGTCGGAGGCGACGCTTCTGTTTGTTGCCGCCCAGACCGGATTTCTGGATGGCCCAAGGGTGCTGGCGAATATGTCTCTCGACAGATGGTTCCCCACAAGGTTCTCAGCGCTTAGTGACCGGCTGGTAATCCAAAAGGGAATCCTGATTATGGGCGGTCTGTCGCTGGTGATAATGATTTTCTCCAAGGGCTCAGTCAGGTTCCTCGTCGTTCTTTACAGTATCAATGTTTTCATCACTTTTGCCCTGTCCCAGCTTGGCATGGTTCGGCATTGGTGGAATGACCGTTTTACCGTCAGGGGCTGGCGCAGAAAGTTGTTTATTAACGGAATAGGACTGGTTCTGACCGCCTCTATTCTCGCGATGATGATTACATTCAAGTTTTTTGAGGGCGGATGGATAACGCTGTTGATTACAGGCACACTGGTTGTCCTGGCGATTCTCATAAAACGGCATTATAACAGCGTCCGGATGCTTCTTGGCCGCCTCGATAATCTTGTTACCAAGCCGGAGTTTTCGGATGCCGGTCTCCTGTCAAACACGGCCACGCCGGTTGTCGAGCCGAAGTTTGACCCCAACGCAAGAACCGCGGTATTGCTTGTCAGCGGATTCAACGGGATGGGACTGCACACACTATTTAACGTGATGCGACTATTCGGCGGCGTCTTCAAAAATTTCATCTTCGTACAGGTCGGCGTCATAGACGTCGGTAATTTCAAAGGCGCGCAGGAGGTTGGCCATCTCGAATCGCAGGCCAAAAACGAGGTGGACCGTTACGTCAATCTTATGAAGAGAAACGGGTTTTATTCGGAGGGCATTTCCGAAATCGGCGTCGATGTAATTGACGAGGTTATGAAAATCACCCCGAAGATTATTGAGCGGTTCCCCGCGGCGATGTTCTTCGGCGGACAGCTTGTCTTTGAAAAAGATTCATTCATCCACCGGCTGCTTCACAACCATATCGTATTTGCACTCCAGAGAAAGCTCTACCACCAGGGCGTGCCTTTTGTGATATTGCCGATACGCGTGTACTAAGAGCGAGGCGGCCTTAATGAGAGGACATACCGAATGACCGGCAGAATAAGCTCATTAGTCGTGATGGCTGCCGCTGCCTTCGCCAACGGGCAAACCTTACAGCACCCGCAAAACGTGTTCCCGGTTACTGACGGCTGGAAGTTCATCAGGGCCGACGTTAATGGCGCCGAGGCAGTTGCTTTTGACGATTCGAAATGGTCACAGGTAACGCTGCCGCATACCTGGAACGATAAAGACACTCTCGGCGGCCCTAACTATTACCGTGGCCCCGGCTGGTACAGGATAAAACTGGCTATACCTGAAACAGCAAAAGATAAACGCGTCTTCATTCACTTCGAGGCGGCGAGCTTGGTTGCCGACGTGTATTTCAATGGCGCGCGCCTTGGCCAGCATCGCGGCGGCTTTACCGCGTTTTGCTATGAGCTTACACCTTACATTCAACGAGGTGGCTCGAACATTCTCGCGGTGCGAGTCGATAATTCGTTTTTCGAGGACGTCCCGCCTCTGAGCGGCGATTTCAATATCTGTGGCGGTATTTACCGTCCTGTCTGGCTGATTGTTAAAAACCAGGTTTGCATAACGCCCCTTGATTACGCCTCGCCGGGCATATATTTCAAGCAAACCAAAGTAACAAAAGAAGAAGCGATAGTTGACGTTGAGGCAAAGATTTCCAACGGACTCGATAAACCTGTTTCCGCACACTTATTAGCTTTAGCTGGTGATGCTAATGGTGTTTTTCCAACTGCAATAAGAAAAAGAGTGAACATAGTAAAGATTGGTGCCGGGAAAACGGTAAGTTTGTATGATCAGTTACAGATTACCAATCCACATTTGTGGAATGGCCGCAAAGACCCATACCTTTATCAGGCAAAAGTTGAGCTGCTCTGCGACGGCAACGTCGTTGACGAGATAAGTGGCACACTGGGCGCGATTGGTCTTCGTTACTTTAGCGTCGATGCGAACAAAGGTTTCTTCCTCAATGGCGAATCGTATCCGCTCCACGGCGTCTGCCGCCATCAGGACAGAATCGGGAAGGGATGGGCAATCAGTTACGCAGACCAGGATGAGGACGCGAATCTGATTCTGGAAATGGGCGCCAACTGTGTTCGGCTGGCGCACTATCCGCATTCAAATTATTTTATTTCACTTTGCGACAAAGCCGGCCTTGTCGTCTGGGCGGAAATACCTTTGGTCAATCAGGTATATGACACTCCCGCTTTTGCTGAAAACGCGAAACAGCAGTTAACGGAGCTTATCCGCCAGAAATATAACCACCCGTCAATTTTTTTCTGGAGTTTATACAACGAGCTTGGCAATTCAGGCAAGTGTGACGACCCGCGCCCGCTGCTGACCCAACTGCAATCGCTGGCAAAACAGGAAGACCCGACTCGCCTCACCACGGCCGCTTCTAATGACCCCAGCAGCAAATGGCCGGGCCTGCGTGCGATAACCGGTTTGATTGCCTGGAATTCGTATCCCGGCTGGTACAGGGCCATGCCAACCCAAATGGCGAAAGACATAGACAAATACAAACACGACGCTAATGATAAGCCGCTGGGTATCAGTGAATACGGGGCAGGCGCAAGTATTAAGCAGCACGAGCAGAATATGAAAAAGGTGCCGACGCCGGGAGGCAAATGGCATCCGGAAGAATGGCAGGCGATTGTCCACGAGGAAGATTACGCTGCGATTGAAGCAAGGCCGTATATCTGGGGCAGCTTCGCCTGGGTGATGTTTGATTTTGGCTCAGCCGGGCGAAACGAAGGAGATGCCCACGGCATTAATGACAAAGGGCTTGTTACCGCCGACAGAAAAACAAGAAAAGACGCCTTTTATTTCTACAAGGCCAAATGGACCACCGTGCCGTTTGTGTATATCACCAGCCGTCGCCACACCGAGCGAACAGACCCGAATACGGCGGTGAAGGTTTATTCAAACTGCGATTCGGTTGAGCTGAAAGTAAACGGTCAAACCATAGGCAGCCAGACGGAAAAAAATTGCGTATTTAAGTGGTTCGATATCCGCCTCAAACCCGGCCTTAATACAATCGAGGCATCCGTGGCCCGCGACGGCAAGACCTATACCGACAAGTGCGAATGGACGTTAATGCCTCCAGTCGAGCCGAATAAGGCCGGAGAGCCGAACAAGTAATCAACGAGGCCCGTCCTGTCTCTGGATTGACCGCAGCGAGCTTAGCATAAACACGCCGAGCGCAAAGACCACCACGACCAGGGCCGACAACAAAATCGCCTTTGCGCAGGTCATTTGGAATCTCCCGATATTTCGTTTTGTTTTTGCGCGGCAGAAAGCGTGTCAAAAAAGCCGTGATTTTTCAGGTATTGATATAGATACGATACAGCCACAAGCGTAATGCCCGTCGCTAAAAACGCCGCGATTCTGTAAACGCTCTTCACGGTGCTCATATCCATTATGAACACTTTTACCAGCAGGATTGCGAACAAGCCGAGCGCGGCAAACCGCAGCGTCTTGATATGCCTCCAGAAGCCGACAATCATCAGCGCTATCCCGTAAACGGCCCAGGCGATGGACGTGTACATATTGGCGAGGAACTGCCAGTTGGGCGTCGCTGTGCCGTAATGGTCCCGGCAATACCAGTAGAAATAAATTTCTTCGCTTATAAGAACCCATAGTGTGAATATCCCGGCGAGCGCAAAAATTATCGCGAACGTTATCGCGTTTTCATCTTCCTCAGTCCGCTGCTTAATCAAAATTGCCGAGGCGAGCAGTACCGCGACCAGAACCATAGCGGCAGCAAATTCGACGTTGGCGAAAATCAGGAAACGTCTATCGTAGGTTTCACTAAATGCAATCATAGTGAAAATCGCTGCCCCAATAGCGAATACCGCTGCCAGACTGCGCAAGGGCATTCCCTTCGGGCAGACGGGCCGCAGAGTTAACAGGACTATAAACGTCGACAAAATGAGTATGACGCCTTTTGTGAAAAGCGACTCCTGTAAAATCGGCGTGGCCGTAAAGTTGAACATGCAGTGCCAGTACCACTCCATCATGACGGTAGCGAAAAACAACAGACAGGCCGCGCCATAAAAGAACTGCGGAACATCCGAATATTTTTCGAGTTGCGAGCATCTCCTGTAAATAATATGACAAACGAGAATCGCCGCGGCTAAAAAACACCAGCTCCCGAAATGCGGATTGAATATCGCCTGGAACGCCGCCTTGTGTATAGGCAATTGCAAAATGAGTTGAATCAGACTCAGCAGTAAAGCAATTACGCCTGCCAGTTGCGTCCAGATACTTTTGTATCGCAGGCCGATGATTGTCAGGACCACGCCCTCGGCTGCCCAGGCGATTGCCACCGCGTACATCTTCAGATACAACGGCACCGCAATCGTCAGGAAGAATAATCCGATAACCAAAAGCGATAACCTAAGCGCGATATCATCTTTGCATCGCTTAGTCGCGACCGTCATCAGCACCAGATGCGCCACACATAACCCGACCGCGCAAAAAGCAAGCTCGACGCGGAATTTGTCAAAGAGTATATTACAAAGATAATAGAACGTCGCCCCCGCGTTGGCCAGGACAAGAACCACGTCTTCCCTCTGGGTGTTTATTTTTTTAACTAATGCGTACAGGACCGGCATAATAAGATAAACCGCGAAAAATACCGCCAGCCAGCCCAGCGCGATACCTGTCTGCGCTGGCGTGTCGGTTCCGTTCATAGTGTGCCTGTAAAATTTCTCGAACCAGCCGGCGTAAAGAATGTATGTCCCCGCGAATGACAACGCGATTATCGCACGCCACTTTCGGTAAAACGCGCACAGGATTGCGCCTACGCCCAGCACAAGCACATAGCCGAAAAGCGCCATCGGCCGGTTTTCCCCGGTTGAGACAAGCACCGGCGTCAGAAATCCGCCGAGCAGCGAGAAAAACGCGATAACAACCTCATCGAGCGCGACCGCGTAAAGCATCGCTGTTGCGGTGATAAATATCGCAAGGCCAAAAGCCGGTCCCGACCCGATAAGCTCGTAAAACCGATACGCGGAAAAAACCGCCGCATAAAGGATAGCGAAACCAAGCGCCGTCACGCCTTTTGCGACAATCCCGTAGCCGCGACGCCGAGTCCCCTCGCCGACAATTAGCGCGACAATTCCCGCAACCGCCGTAATAACGACCCTGCCCAAAGGCCCAATCAGGTCATTGTCGTAGGCATACTTGAGAAAGAATCCCACACCGACAATCAAGGTGATAATACCTGCTATGAGTATCCAGCGTGTCCCGATTTTCTGCTCAAGCGAGCCGGCCTGCTGAGTCGTTGTTGCTGTATCAACGAAACGGATTGTTTCTGCGACAGGTGGCTTTTCGGCCACAGGGACACTCGCCGCCTTGAAGACCGGCTCAGGAACTGACTGCTCCTTAATAACTTCCGCCGGTTTTTCGGGCTTCGGTGGTGATATCGGTATTTGAATTTCCGGCTCCCGCCCAGACGAGGTATCTTTCCTATCCAACAGGTTTCGTAACCTCTTTATTTTATTTAGAGCGACTATGCTGATTATCAAGGCGACAGGTCCGCTCACGGCGACAACGATGGCTAACAGAATTACCAAACGAGTTATTTGTTCGTCCATACGTTTCTCTCCTTAACGGGTAAACGGGTTACCTTCCTTAATTCATCAATAGAATATAATAGTCATTGTGGTCTATCAATGTTTTTTACAACATACTAAATATCCGCGTCAATCGCGAGAGTCCGTTTTCTTTTTTTATAGAACCACCCTATCAGGCCATGGGATTTGCTTTGAAGTTCCCCATAGTTTACTTACGTAATTTATTGAGAATAAATCTTCAAAAGCGTGTAACCAGTATGCTCCCCTATCCGTAAGGACCGCCTGTTCTCCATTATTGTGTGCGAATCCGGAGAAAGATAACAGTTTCATATAGTTGCCATACACGTTATTAAACTCTTTTTGAAATCTGCTCACGAAATCGCTTTTATTGAATCTTGTTTCATAAAGCCGCCAATAAAGCCAGCCTGCCATTTGCATTGTTTCGGTCAGCTCGAGAGAAAGAGAAATTGGCATCCTTCCTTTTTCGAGGGCGTTACAGTACTCAGCAACGTTGAAGGTATTGAGATAAAAAACATCTTTCAAATAAGAGCCGCCGCTCGCGCCAAGCCCGACATAAAGAGGCACTGTTACAGAACAATATCGGGGGACTCCTTTTTTAGTGAACGCCCATACGGAGGTTCGTTCATATCCGTTGGCATAAAATATATCTTCAAGAATGCCAAGCATTTTTCTTCTCCGGAAGAGATGAGAGGCGGTAAAGTTGTTAACTCTGCCGTCTCCGCCCATTTTGGTGTATGGGAACCTGAAAAGAGGATAAGCCGCAACTTGGTCAATGCCCATTTTAACCAGAGTTTCTCCCGCCTCCCCAATCTCGCTCAATGTCTGGCCCGGCAATGCGAACATTAAATCAACATTGACGCATTCAAAGCCCATATTCACGGCGCGTTCAACTGCTGCTTTTGCCTGTTCTACGGTATATGGTCTTTTAAGTGTCTTTAAATGCTTTTCCTGCAGGGCCTCAACGCCTGTGCTAAGATGTCTAACGCCCATAGCGGTAATCTCATTGAGATTTTCCGTTGTCAAATGATTCGGATGGCTTTCCATATGAATATCACATTGCATGTTGAAAATTGAAAAGATGTGCTCGAGCACATCTGCAAGGCCGGTATGAAGCATTGTTGTGGGAGTGCCCCCGCCAATATAAAAAGAAGTAATAGGTCTATCGCCAATCACTGCGGAATAGAGGTCCATTTCTCTTTTGACGGCGGTTGCGTATCTTTCTGCTGCCTCGGGGGCGTAAATTTCTTTGTTATAAGGACAGTATGGACATATCTGCTCACAAAAGGGAATATGGAGATAAAGCCCTAATTCTTCGATATCCTGGAACTTTAACGCCAGTTCTTCGACAGAAGGAATCCTGTCTTCAAGAACAAAGGTTTTTTCTTTCGTCAGCAATCTTTTAAGACCTGTCCGAACAGAATCTTCTAGCATCTTAAACATTTTTGATAAGCGTTTTCCTTTCCGACAATATAAAATTGTCTGTTTCAACGGCCCTTTATACACGATAGCCGAGTCCTGTCCCTGCGCAAACAGGCCGAATCGGCGGCTTTACAGCAGCCCAGCCGGTTCTTCCACGCCCGCTTTCAACGCCTGGCGTATATCGATGACCGGATGCAGCTTGAATTCGACTGTATCACCGAAGACGGTCTGAAGCGACAGCAAGCTGGCCAGATGGTTGTGGTCATCCATTTCAATCAGTAAACAGCCCACCAGCGCAGATGGGTCGACAAACTCGTGGACCACTTTGACCCGCTTGCGGAACGCTTCAGAGTACTTATTCTGCCATTCCTGTCGCAGGCGAATCGCCTCTGCGCCTTTGCCCGGATACGCTTTGTAATACAACATAAACAACATTGTGATACTCCTTTCTTATTCTGTTCTACAAATCAGTATCTTTCACTGTATAGGCCTGAAAAGGTATCTATGGTTGTGTGAAATTTCATTGATAGCAATAAAAAGGTCAGGATTCGGAGCCCCGGTCGCCATTGAGAAATAAGGGTCCAGCTCCTTGGCTTTTTTCAGAATCTCATCTGCCTGCTCTTTGTGCCCCGAATGGGACTTGTACTTATATTGCACGCCGAGTGCGTACGCCTCCATCGGCAGGACAGGATTGGAGTCCAGATATCTCGTCACGGCGGCATCACCTGCCGTTATTGCCCTTTGACGCAATTCGGAATTATCTCCCGCTCCCATCGCTGCCCATGTATGATATATGCTGAGGTCCAAAAACAGGTAGGATTTTTCAGGGTCGATTTTTATTGCTTTTTCAAAACACAACACAGCGTCATTAACATCGTCTGCCCACAAGTATGCCTTTCCCATCTCTTCGAGCACGTCGGTATTGCCTTCGTGGTTTTTCATAACATTTCGCCAGTAATCGACTCTATTGGCGTCTTTTGGCATGAGTATCCACCTGGCTTTGGCGCCAAATACCTTGTCCATTGCTTCCAGTTTTTTTGCATATTGCTCCGCCTTCGATTTGTCGCCGCCGTTGTCCTCGGGCAGTGTTGTATAAATCTCAACAAGGTAGAGCATCGCCTGACGATAATCCGGCTTGAGTTTCAGTGCGGACTCAAAAGCTCCGCATAATCTCGCGGCATTTTCTTTGGTTTGGGACATATAATTCTGAAGCAAAGCGATGTGTCCCTCAAAGAAAGGATATATCACGTTATTCGGGTCATTTTCAATTGCTTTTATAATCGACTTATGGGCGTCTTCAATTCTTTCCACTAATTTTTCCGGATTTCCCAGTGCCATATGAACCTTAATTCTCGCAAGCTCATAATGCGCAGACGCATTATGCGGGTTTTCCTGGATAGCTTGCTCGAGAAGCGCTTTTGCTTCATCAACCTTCCCCTGCATTCTTAGTTTGTATGCATCCATGGCAACCTTCTTGGAGTCCGTTTCTCCCTTCGCGGCCCCGGCCAGGACGCACAAACCCAGCACTACAACGACACACAATCCAACTAATACAGTTTTTTTCGCAGCCATTTTCGTTCTCCTTTCCAAGTTACTTGTTACAAATACGGCTCGTATATTAACAGTTAGCACAAAACAATTGGGCTAAAAGTCGCTTATTTCTAAGTTGCAGTATCGAGCATTTGCTGTGTCGGCTGCCGCAACAGCCAAATCAGCACTCCTCCTGTTACTATCCCGAGGAGTCCCGAAGACGCTATTTCACCCACCACCTGTAGACGCACCCCCAGGATTTTACTTACAATTCCAAATCCAATCACGACTAAGCTCCAGCCGGCCGCACTTGCAGGCACCCACCATCCTGACCGACGTACCTGGTGCCGTAATATACGCTGTTGAAGCAGACCCGTTAGTGTTCCGCCCAAAATGAAAAATAATGTCCACACCTGAGCGCCAAGCGGACCCAGGTCATCGGGGTATCCGTAGACATGACACACGACTCCGTGGATGCTTGAGGATATAGCGAATCCTATTATACTTGCCAGCACCCAAAAACCAGCCCGCTGGACGACACGCCGTAGTGCAAGCCACTGCATCAAGCTCACCACGGCGACTACGACGACAAATGCCGCGGCATTATCCAGCCCTAATTTGAGTATGATGGAGCCCTCGTGGACGCCGATAACCCATCCTGCAACTGCCACGAAGACGAAACCCAGGGGAAAGCCAATAGCCCACCCGGCAATTGTGAGTAGTACCCATCGTAACCCGAAACGCCATCCAATCTGTCCACCGTCTGTTTTTATCGCATCCATTTCTGTTCTCCTTTTCATATTACTTGCTACATATATGGTTAATATATTAACTGTCGTCCCAAAACAATTGGGCAACAGCCCTTTATGCTTGGACTTTTAAATCCGGAGAGTTCTCCTTACTTTCTCCAGCATTCCTGCTATCCTCTTAAGTTCCGCGGCATCCAGCGGAGCCATTGCTTCTTTTACTTGTTTGAGGTAATGCGGCTCAACCTTTGTGTAAAGGTTTTTCCCTTTGCTGGTCAGCTTGATGATATTGTATCGGCGGTCGTTTGCGTGAGCGGTTCGGCTTACAAGTTCCGCCTTTTCCATCCGGTCCACAAGCGAAGTTATATTGGCGCGGTTGACTAACATCATATCGCTGATTTGTGCCTGGCTCAGGCCGCCTTCTTTGCCGCTTTCGTAATATAGCAGGTTCATCAGGTTAAATTGCACGTCCGTCAGGCCAAATTGACCGAAAAAGTCATCCGCCCGCTTTTTCATTATCGAGGCGGTGTAGTATATGTTCAAAAGCGCCTCATGTGCCGGCGACGCGAAGTCCGTTTTTAACCCTAATTCTTCCTTCAAAGCCATATCAAGCTCCTTATCGGCAAATAACTGTTCATACATTAACTATACACACACAAACTAATCTGTCAAGCCTTTTTTTAATAAATTTTAAAAAAATTTTCCGACCTTGTTTGGCCGCCGCCGGCATTTACCCGCCGCGCAGTTTGGCGGGTTTATCTGCTACAGGCGAAGCCGGGACCACCTTGCTTTATCGAAATAGGACAGACATACCGCTCCCCCTATCGGTGACACATCGATAATCGATTTTACTTGACAGCCGCGGGGCAAAAACCGCGATTCAAACACTTTATGTCCACACACTCATACCTAAAGTGTTATTTCGCTTTTTTGCGGAGTTACGTACTCGGCTGTATGATACGAGCACGCGATTTTTCCATAATGAGTATTAGATGCTTGCCCATCAGTATCACCTTTTGCATAAGGCGTTTGGAAACAGCCAAAGGTTGATTGTCTTTTGAGGCTATATCGCTTTTTGCTTGATTTTAGCAAACAAAATGTGCTATAATGCTTCTCGCTTAGACGGATAGATGATGACAAAGGAGTAAGCAGACCATTCACCTCCGTAGGAGAAGGTCATATCTATTGATGCTGGGTTAAGGTTCTAAAAACCCATTAAAGGGAGTGTGGGCTGTGAAAAGATTGATTCCTTTCATACTGCTTCTGGTTGCAGCACCAGCAGCGCACGCTGACGTATTCACAAGGGTTTGTCTGGCGGATGGCAATACACCGCTCAAGCTTGCCGACCCATGTATTCCATTCGTTTACCGCCCAATTATGGTTGGAACACGTCTCACGATTATTATTAGTTCAGATACCGGTGAGAACTACTGGGGCGGAGGTCTGTATATCAGCGACCCATACCGGGATTACGGAGTCCTCATTGGAAAAGATTACAATGAAACGACTTCTGATTGGGAAGGTTCTCACCTTGAGGCGGCGGGTCCGGGAGCAACCGTTTGGGATCAGCAAGATTCTTTCAAGTCCGGCTTTGAGCTGGCTACTGATGTCGAAGACACAATACCAGGCGACTGGTTCATAATAGATTATAGCGCCATCAATGTAGGCGATTGCAATGTTTGGTTATACGATTATGAATTCAGTTTTGACGAGCCCAACTATGTGATGGCTTTCGCACACGTTCCAACGCGTGATTTTGATAATGATGGGATAGTCGATTTTTCAGATTTTGCTGTGCTTGGTTCGAATTGGCAAAGAACCGACTGTCTTGAACCGGAGAATTGCTCGGGAACCGACCTCGATGCCGATGGGTATGTAGGCATCAGCGACTTAAGGCAATTTGCCGAATACTGGCTGGAAAAGACCAGATAATCGGCGGACAGTAGAAACCGAGGATAAGAGGGGTTTGCTGCAACAGAAGGACCGCAACAATGATAAAGAACGATTATTTTGGTCCATTCTGTCAGAACATGTCACGCTTTGGCAGAAAGTCGTCAACATCTCTTTTTTCATAACGCCTTTAATATGGGTAATGTTATAAAAGCCCATAGATGATTTGTGAAGTTTTTTAGATAACATTGATACGAGAGGAGGTGTGTTATGAACACACGAATATTTTCAGGAATTATCGTCATAGTGCTGCTTGGCAGCGGAATCGCAGTCGCGGATAGACCCTTGGAGCGTGCGGAGCTTCTGCAAATCTTTGAACAATTAACCGCTCAACCCCGCAAGACCTGGATTGCGGCGGGCACAATTGAGGCGTCACATCAGGAATATGTCGCATCAGCCGTTACCGACGAAAATGGGATTAACCGGCAAATCGCCGCGGGGATTCAACGGTATCGAAATGAGCCAGACAAACGGGAGCTTACCGGAGAACTGCAGAAAATGAAGCTCGACGCGATACCCTTTAACATTCGCTACGAGTTATCCAACGAATACACAATGAATTCCACGGAGCAAATAAGATTTGATGGTAAGCGGTTCTACTGGGAGATTAACGTAGATTCACGGTCTGATTCGGTAAAACCAGGCAGGGATTTAGCCGGCAATTTTATGACTCAGCAATTCGACCTCGGCGGAAACCAAAGGCGTATATTTGCGTGGGATGGCGAAAAGTACACTACATATTTCCTGCCTGCCAACAATGCGATTGTCGATGCAGGGGGAAACAGCCCGCATTCTGTAAACGGGCCTTTAACAGCAGGGTTGGTGCCGTGGGGATATGGTCGCTACACATACAGTAATCTTTGTGCCGTTGAATCATCAGGCATTGAATCAACCGCCGACGGTGAGACACAAATAGTTTTGACGCTCAAAGAAGCCGACGGTAGCGAAAGTCACTTTACACTGGACTCTGCTAAAAACTATGCGTTAAAAAATTGCTTAATAGAAAAACCGGATGGTTCGACAATTTCAGAACAGTATTCGGATTATGCATTTATCGCAGGCGGCTGGGTCCCTGAAACCATCACGATTGAACGATTTGAAGCCGGCTCAGGTCGGCTGAAGGCCCGCGACCTGTGGAATCTGACCGCCATAGACGATAGCGTTCCACAGGCAAACGCTTTTGATGTCCCTTATGAGCCGGATGCGCTGGTTGAGCATCATTCTGATGAGAGCACTAAGCCGGCAATGTACCGGCAATCAAACGCCGCTGATACAAACCAGCTCCTGACAAAACGTTTGGCGACAGCCAAATCAGATGGAGCGAATACGCGAAATTGCGCAACAATCGCGACAGGATACGTCGCGTCGGAATTAGGCGTTACGATTTCAGATAAAGACCTTGCATCCCTCGTTAATCAGACCAGTGGCACCACGAGCATGTACGATATGGAATACTTTCTGCAGGGATTTGGATTTTATTGTCGGGCGGTTAGGACAAACATCGATACACTCAAAAATCTAAACGGCTGCAAGGCAATTTTATATTTCCCCGGGAGGAGCCATTACGTTGTCGTGGACCGCGTTGATGACCGGTATGTCTGGATAACAGACCTTTCGTCCGCCAAATTCTATGACCATACGGAAATCAGCTTCTTTGATATGGACTGGACTGACGGGACGGCCTTACTTGTCTCGAAACAGCCGATTCAGGGCGACTTTAATGAAATCAGCAGTGGCCAGTTAGCAGATATAACCGGCGGCTCCGGTTACTCCTGCACAAAACTCTTGCAGAATTACAATGTCATCTTTTGCAGCTATGTTGACGGTTTATGCGGAGGGAAGTACTATGAATATTACACACGCTATGGATGCGAAACTGCCGATAGCGGCAGTTGCTCCAGCACAAAAATGGTCAAATTTGTATCAACCCCCTGCATTAACGACCCTGATATTCCTGAGGCCTGCAATGTGACCGGCGTGTGGACATATTATTATATGATGGCATGTATGTAATTCACTGTAGCTTTATCGTCGTATCGCCCGTTAGGGTACAGTGATATACAGGTTCTAATATATGTTGTTTTGACTCGCTTGACTTTTCTCGGCGCAAGTCATATAGTGTTGGCTATGCGGCGGTTTGGGCTAACACTGATTGAATTGATTTTAGTAATAGGAATTATTGCCGTTCTCTTCGCACTTTTGGCGCCTTCCCTTCAGAAATCCCGGCTTCAGGCAAAAGCGGCCGTCTGTATGTCCAATATCAGGCAGTTAAATTCAATTTTTGCAATGTATGTTAACGACAGCAGCAGATTCCCTTACGGGTTTGACAACCCACTTCCGCTTAATCCTCCAGCCGGTGGTTATGCCGGTCTATCTCAATATGACAGAAGGGGGTGGTGGTGGTTTAATTACCTTGGAGGGTTTTATAAGAAAAGCTTGGGTGTGAAGACCGTGCTTCAATGCCCTTCCAAACAACTACAACAGACGGCACTCAAAAGTGATATTCTTTGCGGGAACTACGGCGTTAATCTGTCCATCTGCAAGATGTCCACAGGAAACGCAGACCCAAATTTTGTCGGCAAACCAAAAGAGCTTTCGGAAATTCCGCATCCTGCGCAGACACTACTCATAGTCGATAGCGGTTACGCAATAATAAGCTGGCAGCATGCGGCCGATTTCCCATCGGCAGCGCTTGGCAGCACACCAATTGAGGATACCGCCTACATTCCGGGCTTGTCGATAAATCGCCAAAGACAACTTAAGCCGGAACAGGAGATAGACGCGCTCTATGGGAGACATCCCCAAATGACGGTAAACGTTGGATTTGTTGATGGTCACGTAGCTCGCACCAAAGCGGAAGATTTGCTCGTCAAAAAAAAGGCCGACGGCACCTACGAAAACCGGTATCCGTTGTGGTCGCCGGATTCCAAATAGCTGCGTGTTAGAACGACATAGTTTCTGCTTTGGCAAGCATTTCTTTATCGCCAGGGTATTCGATAATCATAATCGATTCCAGGACCGGCTGAGGGGCAGATGCTGATTGCTTAAACCACTGAACCTTCTGTGGCAGATTTGTAGAGGTGTCCGTAAATATCCGCCAACTCTTTTGCGTTGTTGAACCATCATAAGCACTCTCGGTCCAGCTTAGTTCATATACTTTCGTATTGCTGGTTTTAACGGCAATCTCGGAATCCGTTATCTCAGACCACCTTGCATCCGCGGGGATGTCAGAAGGCGTGCGGAAGGGCATTATATGTAATGAGTTGCTAATCTTGGTTGCAATACCAGCCAGGACATCACTGCTCAATGAAGTTTGATTGATTATGCCGGTGCCCAAATCTTTGGTCTTCTGTATGCGGCTGGAAGTATTACTTAACGTGCACTTATTTTCTGTTTTAATAACATACAGGCCGGAATTTCTGGCTATCCATACTTCCTGCACGGGTTTTTGATTATCGGGAACAAAGCTGGAAATATGGATATTCTTGACCATATCTATAGCCCTGTAAATCTGTTCAATAGCAAGACCTTTTGCGGTATGGACGTTGATAAACAGGCCTACGCCCAACATTATCAACGCTGCAGCCGGAAGCGCTATTTTCAATAGCGGTCTGATGCCCTTTGATGCAGGTCTGAGTTTTACGACTTTTTCATACTCTTCGATATGTGGTTGTTCCTGGCTGCCCAAATTGGCCATTTCTACCCTTACAGGGAAACCAGCGTATAAACTTTCTGTCTCAACCCTGGCAGTCGTGTCTATGTGGAAGACCGTCGCAACGCCGGATTCCGGCCTTTCAGCAATTGTATAAATCGTCTTGTGCAATTGCTGGATTTTGTCAAGACACTCGTCACAGCAGACAATGTGTGTGGTTAAAGACTTGCGGAATTTCGCATATTCGTCACTTGTCGGGTCTATGCCGTATGGAATGCAATAATCAAAGACGTCACCTGCTCCTACTGATGAACATGGGAAGATACTCTTCTGTATTTCATTCCTGCTATGCAGTATTTTTGTTTGCTCCAGGATTGTCTGGCGGAATTTGTACAGCTCCTGCCGACATTTCGGACATAAAGATAAATGCCTTAAGGTTTTCGCATCTGTTCGGTTAAAGGCCATCGCAACCACAGCCGGGATTGCCTCACGAGCCATGGTGCAATCTGTTTCGTCGGCATCAAGTTCATCTGCAAACAATTCGCTGAGGGTTATAAGCTGTTTGTTGCTGAGGCCCAGATTTTGCAGCTTTTTAGAATCCTCTTTGCATTGGTCGCAGTTATCGATATGGGCCGTTATAGGCGTAGGTATCCTGATTTGCACCGTCGGAGCCAAAAGATTCGGCAAAAAAGGCCTTGCATCAGTGCAATTAACGTGTTTGCCCACAAACGAAAAGTGCAGCTTGAGTATGGCGGCAGTCGCCATCTGACGTTGTGCCAGGTATGTTTGCGGACGCTCTTTGCATTCGGCCAGCATCGCTTCAAGCTGGCTCATTTGCTCACGACAGTGATGACATCCCGTGATGTGGTCGATGACTTCACTGGGGACAGGCTGCTCGGCCTCGTCACGTAAAAAGTCAAAATAGTGCCGCTCGGCTTCCGCACAAAGTTTGTTATAATCGGGTGCTATCATTCTCAACCTCTTGCTCAATTGCCAGAAATTGTTTAACCTTCCTAATACCGGTGGAAATATATCTGCTTACGGAGCGATTATTAATGCTCATCCTGTCAGCTGCTTCCTTTATGGATAGACCATCATGGTATCTTGATGTAATAGCTTTAAATTCGTTCTTGGTTACCCGCTTTCTGATTAGTTCTATCATCCGATCCGCCCGCTCTTTCTCCATTAAGGCGTCTTCGGGCAGCCGATTGTTGACGGTTAATTTGTTATAATCAGCGCATCTGTGTGTCATCGCCTGGTACCTTCCGAGGTGTCGAATGTGGTCTGTTACGTCATTGATTATTGCCATGTAGATATAACCTTTGATGTCTCGTACTTCTGCCGGGACAGGTCTTGATACAAGCGAAAGGAAAAAATCATGGAACAAATCCTCGGCCATGCTTTCATCTTTAATTTTGTGGCGAATAACAGCACGGATAAAGTCGCAATGCTCAAAAAAAATTGCCGTGGCGCGTTGAACGTCGCCTGGTATATCACACCCCTGTCCAATTGTGCTTTTTTCGCTCACCTGCAACTGCTCCCAAAAGGCAAAGAAACCGAATATAAACAGTCATCTTACCAAATATGCCCTTTCCTATCAAGGACGGGGTTTTGGCTGAATCTCAATGATAGCCCAGGATTTTATCGTCAACATTTCAATGCAATAGACGCTTTTGTATGTAACAGGACTTAATCGCAGGTAATTTCTGCGCTGATATGCTGAAACTGGCTGGGGCGCGGAAGGGCTTTCACCTATCTTTCTGCACCTTCGGACGGATGACAAGAGCATTCTAAGCAGAAGCTTCCACACCAGCATATCTGCTGGAAATGAGGCAAAGAGAAGGGATTTTCTCTGCCTCATATTTATTATTTTTAAAAAATAAACGATAATGATTTGGAGCGAATGCCCAAAATGAAACAGAAGTGTGGGAACTGCAGGTATTTTGAACCGAAGGGCATTATGCCCGGCAGCACTAACTGGGGGCTTTGTATCAAATCCGCAAAAGAGATTATGAGTAGCGACAAGAAATCACCCTTCTTCCGCTGGACAGATGACACCTGCTCGAATTTCAAGACAAGAAAGAAATTGAGTGATTTGCAGAGCCGGGCAAATAAGGCCTGATAGTCGATGTCAATCTGGGCAATCCGCCCGCCTCGGCGTAGTTCTTTAACGAAGTTTACCCGCCATAGGCGGGCCGAGTGGCTAAACCCCGCCGTAAGGCGTCCCTTACGGGAGTGGTTCAATTAAATCGCCAATCCGCAATTGCTTCCTGATGCCCTGATAACCTGATTGCCTCCGTCTTCCGCGCTCTGTCTTCTGTCCTCCGTCACCTGCTGTTAAAACCTTCAATACCTTCGTGTCTTTGTGGCAAAAATAAAAAAGCCCCGTGGGTTTCACGGGGCTTAAATATCAAGTAACAGTCAAACCAACACAGCGAAAATGCCTGACTGGTTCCCGAAGGAACCCAAATATCCGCCTTACGGCGAATACCGTCTAAATATCCTTTAGAAAGGAGGTGATCCAGCCGCAGGTTCCCCTACGGCTACCTTGTTACGACTTAGTCCCAGTCATCGCACTTACCGTAGACAGGCGTCCCCTTGCGGTTGACAACCCGGTTTTGGGTACTTACGACTCCCATGACTTGACGGGCGGTGTGTACAAGGCTCAGGAACACATTCACCGTGACGTAGCTGATTCACGATTACTAGCGATTCCAACTTCATGCAGGCGAGTTGTCAGCCTGCAATCTGTACTGGGGCGACTTTTATGCGATTTGCTCCACCTCGCGGTCTTGCGTCGCTTTGTAGTCGCCATTGTAGCACGTGTGAGGCCCTGGGCATAAAGGCCATGATGACTTGACGTCGTCCCCACCTTCCTCCGGTTTAACACCGGCAGTCCCGCTAGAGTTCCCGGCATGACCCGATGGCAACTAACGGCAAGGGTTTCGCTCGTTAAAGGACTTAACCCGACATCTCACGACACGAGCTGACGACAGCCATGCAGCACCTGTGGAAGTTTCACCCTTGCGGGCAACTTTAGCCTTTTCAGGTAAAGTATCCAACCATGTCAAACCCAGGTAAGGTTCTTCGCGTTGCTTCGAATTGATCCACATGCTCCACCGCTTGTGTGAGCCCCCGTCAATTCCTTTGAGTTTTAGCCTTGCGACCGTACTCCCCAGGCGGTTTACTTAACACTTTTGCTTCGGCCAGGACGGTGTCAGAACCTCCCCAGCCTAGTAAACATCGTTTAGGGCGTGGACTACCGGGGTATCTAATCCCGTTCGATCCCCACGCTTTCGTGTTTCAGCGTCAGGACAGGTCCAGTGCAGCGTCTTCACCACCGGCGTTCCTGTTGATATCTACGCATTCCACCGCTCCACCAACAGTTCCCCGCACCCATACCTGCCTCAAGCCAGATAGTACGCGAAGCTATTCCCCGGTTAAGCCGGGGGATTTCACAACGCGCTTGTCTGGCCGCCTACACACCCTTTAAGCCCAGTGACACCGAACAACGCTAGCCACCTCTGTCTTACCGCGGCTGCTGGCACAGAGTTAGCCGTGACTTCCTCTGGGTTAGATCAATCTGTCTTGCGACAGACTTTCTTCCCCCTGACAGTGGTTTACGTCCCGAAGGACTTCCTCCCACACGCGGCGTCGCTGGGTCAGGCTTTCGCCCATTGCCCAATATTCGTTACTGCAGCCCTCCGTGGAGGTCCGGGCAGTGTCTCAGTCCCGATGAGGCGGGCCGACCTCTCAGTCCCGCTACCCGTCAAAGCCTTGGTGGGCCGTTACCTCACCAACAAGCTGATAGGAGATAGGTCGCTCCCAGGCCAACGTATCTTTGGTCATTCACCTGTCGGTGGATGACGTTATTCGGTATTATCGCCCCTTTCGGTAGTTACGGTTTCCCGTAACGGCGCTGTTCCGAAGCCCGGGGTACGTTACCTATCCATTACGCACCCTTTCGCCACTGACCGGTCGTCTGATTGCTCAAAAAACCGGTCCGTGCGACTTGCATGTCTTAGCCACGCCGCCAGCGTTCGTTCTGAGCCAGGATCAAACCCTTCAGTTTGATTCATCGATCCGCCGGCGATTTAATCACCGGACGGAGGTCGTCTAATTAAAGGCTCAACACTTAAATTTTGGCACACGCACCGAAAGTGCTGAACTGTAAATTGTGGCCCCATGCGGGCATTCGTGTATCCCGCAAAGGGCAGCACTTTCGCTGCTGTTTGGCTTAACTGTTCACTTGTTAAAGAGCAAAATTGCGTCTTGTTAAGACACCAATGGCCAAGCAACATCGTTGTTTGCTTGACCATCGAGAAAAGCAATTGTACTACATATACGGCTGAGGTCAAGGGGAGAATTAGGAAAAATTAAATTTTTTTTATTCAAACCCAGACACAAGTATCGGGGATAAACAGGGAAATTTAATTGCGTGAGATTTTAACGGCGTTTTCGAGCCGGGCGTTCTTATCCGTCTTCGTCTTTGACTACGCCGAGATCTTCGCTGCGCTACGATTGGTGTGGAGGATTTTTTCGAAAGCGGGCAGGAGGTAATCATTTACGACGACGTCCCAGCTCATATTTTTGGCGATACGGTGGCCATTTTCAATCATCGCGGCGATTTCGGCGTCGGATTTTGGCAGAAGCATAAGAATTTCGTCGGCAACTTCTCTGCTTTCGGCGGCTTCTATCTGGTCGCGGACGCTTCTTCCGATGGCGAGGAGGTCACTGATATCGGCGAGCTGGCCATCGATGGAAGTGTAATCGGCGATGATGACGTTTCGTGTGCCGTCTTTTAAGGATGAGTTTGTACCGGCGATGGCGTCGTTGACGAAGCCGGCGCAGCCGGAGACGTTGCTGAAGACGCAGAGACCGCCGAAGGTGAGTGGTTCGATGGGCGCGATGCCGAAGGGTTCGTAGATGCTTTGGCTGAATTCAACGTCTGTGCCCCTGTGGATGTCGATGGTGTCCATATTGGCGGGCATTTTGGCGCCGCAGAGTTTTCTATTGAAGCCAAACTGGTTGACGAAGATGATTTTGACGTTTTTGTTTTTCGCGTTGAATTCCTGGATGGCGGTATAGAAAGCCGCCTCGCCGCCTGAGAGGTCTGGCCAGCCCTCGCGGTGCGCGACGGGCCAGTTATAGCGTGCTTCCATTTCGAAGATATCGCAACTTCGCCTGACGGCGACCTCGGTGGAGAGGAGGAACATAACGGCGGTTTTGCTGGCCCTTGTGAAGGCCTCATCGAGGTGTTCGAGGACGCGGAGGTCTCGCCAGAGTCCCTTGCTTCGGACGAGTCGCGTGACGTGCGTGAAGACGAAATCGGGGCGATAGCCGATGAGGTTGAAGCAGTACTGCTGGAGCTTGTGTTTGGAGGCGAGTTTTTCCTCGACGGTTGTTTTGTAGGCGTGTATGCCGTTATAAACGACGCTGATGTTCTCCGACTTGAATTCCGGCGCGAGGAACCTCAGTTCATCGGCGACGAGTCCGCCGACGGCGAGGATGGCGTCGCAGTGTTTGGAGGCGTCAACGAGAGGATATTTGAAGTACAGGTCCTGGTTGCCGAAGATGTCTTTGACGTAGAGTTTTTGCTGGTGAGCTTTTTTGATGACGTTGTAAAACATTGTGTCATGGCCTGGGTGGTCCTCGACGATTTTCCGAATAGGCGCGACTTCGTGGGCATAGAAGACGGTTTTATAATTGCACGTTTGGTCGAGAATAGCGGCCAAGGCAGTGGGCATACCCATATACTCGTGGGCGACAATGACGGTTTTGTCGGTGGCGGCGCCGATGGCTTTGAGGACGGCCAGTGCGGCGGGCGCGAGGCGGACATACTGTTCGAATTCCCAGAGGTGTTCGTAGAGGTCGCTGCGGATTTCGAATTCTTTAAAAAGTTTGCCTTTGAATTCGTTGACTGCGCCTATATCGGCGTGTCGGACATCAAGGAGGATGACTTCCGGGGAGGATTTGATGCCTGTCTGGGAATCGACGAAGGTTCGTCTGCCGTAGATGATGCCGACGCCGTAGAAGGATTCTATTTTGGAAAAGGCGGAGGCGTGGCCGGTGTTGACAAGTCCGTCGATGGAGGAATAAAGGACTTCGCCGTCTTGGCCGAGGCGGTCGAGGACCGAGCCGTCGGTTGTGAAGAGCGGGCCGATGACGATGGAGCGGTCAACGGCATCGAGGTATGACTGGCAGGTGAAGAAACCTTCCAGAACGGCACCGATGCCGCCCATTTTGGCTGCCGCTTCGTGCGTAATATGAACAAGGATTGGCTTAATCCCCATACAAGTTCCTTTCCAAAGGTGCCATTCAAAGCAGAATCGGACAATCTCGCCCTCCGGATTAAAGTATAAAAAACGGTATAGGCCGGGGCAAATGAGGCGATTCTGTATTCCTGCCCCAATAGATACTACGACCAGTCGATGGCAGGGGTTTTATTGGACTGTGCGGATGCGAGAATTAAATGATTTTCGTCATCGGATGCGGTTACGGAGGCCCTTTATGAGACCTGAGAGGACCTGCTGTGGGATGTCGGCGATTTCGGGCTCAGGTATTTCGCTAAGTGCGATTCTTTCGAGAGGACGGATGGCGTTTTGGCTATTTGACAAGATGGTTTTGGCGGTTTGTTCGGCGAGGTCAAGTTCGCCGTCGGCCATTTGACGCAGGTAACTGATAATGAAGGTAGTAAGCTCGGCGTCGCTGAGGTCGCCGGGTTCTGGGGCGGCAGGCTGGTTTTTGGGGACGACACCTTCTTCGGGAATGTCTTTTTCGTCAAGAATTTTCTCTCTGAGGCGGTCAACTTCAGCAGCCATTTTTTTGCGTCTGCGTTCCTCTTCGGTGTCGATGGGGGCGAGTCGAAGCTCGTCGTCCGGCGGGTTGTTGGCGGGGACGTAAACCTTATTGTGACAGGCGGGGCATTTGCCCCATTTGCCGCCGGCGGTATCGGGGGCTTCTATTTTTTTGCCGCAATGTTCGCAGTGAAAAGATATTCCCATTTTGTTACCTCTGAGCAGGGTTTATTTTTTGTCCTTACTATATTCTGCCACCACGTCGGTTGTTATGCCGCCCCGCGGGGTGAATCTGGAAGTTACCTTCATCCACCTGGGTTTACAGGCAGAGATTAAATCATCAAGTATTTCGTTTGTCAACGCCTCATAAAAAATGCCCTTGTTGCGGTAGCTTTGCATATAGAGCTTCAAACTTTTGAGTTCTACGCAGGTTTTATCGGGGCAATACTCGATTGTTATTTCGCCGAAATCGGGCTGGGCGGTTTTTGGGCAGACGCTGGTAAATTCGGGACATCTGATGGTGACGCAATAATTACGCTTGGGGGATGGGTTATCGAACAGTTCAAGTTGGGGCTTTTCGCTCATTTCTTGGTTCTCGCAAAAGCTTTTCAATTAGTATAATATAATTACATTCCCATTTCAATAAGGAGCGTAAAATGTCACAGACAAAGGATAAGGCGGTGGTTCTGCTGAGTGGCGGGCTGGATTCAGCGACGACACTGGCGATAGCGAAACGCTCCGGATTTTCGTTATACGCTCTTACGTTTCAGTATGGTCAGCGGCACCAGTGCGAGGTAGAGGGCGCCAGGCAAATCGCAAGGTCGATAGGGGTGGCTGAGCATAAAATCATCCTGATAGATATGGGCGGTATCGGGGGGTCTGCGCTTACGGACCTGACGATGGAGGTGCCCAAAGACAGGGAGGGCCTTGGCAGCAGCGACCAGATACCGCTGACATACGTTCCGGCCCGCAATACGATATTTTTGAGCTACGCGCTGGCGTGGGGAGAGGTGCTTGGGGCGTTTGATATTTTCCTCGGGGTAAACGCGACGGACTTCAGCGGGTATCCTGACTGTCGGCATGATTACATACAGGCGTTCGAGGCAATGGCTAATCTCGCGACGGCGGCGGGGACGCAGAAGAAGGGGACATTCCGGATTCATACGCCAATCATAAATATGACGAAGGGCCAAACGATACTTTCTGGTATGAAACTGGGCGTAGATTATTCGCTGACGCACAGTTGCTATGACCCGGACAGGGAAGGCAGGAGCTGCGGCAGGTGTGATTCGTGCCGGATTCGGCTGAAGGGTTTTCACGATGCGGGGCTTGAAGACCCGATTGAATACGTTCAAGGCGTCGTTGGCGCAAGAAAAACGGTTTAGCACAGGGCAGTGCGCGCGGTTGAAATGGTAGTAAACGAAATTTTTCATTCACTTCAGGGAGAGGGGCTGCTGGCGGGAACGCCAAGCGTCTTTATTCGTCTGGCGGGCTGTCCTGTTGGGTGCGAGTGGTGTGATACAAAATACGCCTGGGACGCCAATGAGGGTGAAGAACTCCCCATACCGGAAATAGTCAACAAAATCGTCCAATGGCCCTGCCGATACGTGGTGATAACGGGCGGCGAGCCGATGGTGAATCCGCAGTTGCCCGCCCTTGTCGAGGCGATAAAAGAGCGAAACAAGCATATCACGATTGAGACGGCGGGTATCAAATTCGTCAGCGGGCTTGCCTGCGACCTGATGAGCGTAAGCCCGAAGCTGTCAAATTCAGGAGCAAAAAAGGGGCCCCTTCGACAACAAAGTTCAGGGCAGGCTGACCCCTTTTCCCCCGTAAGGCAGTTAATCAGGCGATATCCATATCAGCTTAAATTCGTGGTGGATTCGCCTGATGACCTGCCGGAAATTCAGCAGACCGTGGAGCAAATCAGGGGAATACCTGCTGAGAAAGTAATGCTTATGCCCCAGGCGAAAACGAGGGAGGAGCTAATCGCCAAATCGCCTATGGTCGCACAATTGTGCAAACAAGCCGGCTATGTTTTCTGCCAGCGGCTGCATATTCTGCTATACGACGGCGCAAAGGGAAAATAAAGAACAAGAAATTGCCGATTGTCGATTCGCGATTGCCGATTGGGAATTCGGTATTCTTGATTTATCATTCCATTTGACTTTTACCCGCTAATCGTCAATAATCAACGATAGCTCGCCCGGGTGGCGGAACTGGCAGACGCGCCAGCTTGAGGGGCTGGTGGGCTTCGGCTCATGCAGGTTCGACTCCTGTCCCGGGCATTCCTCGGTTTTTGATTTTCTATCTTTGGCTTGATATTTTAGAAAACGACTCCACTTCGACTTGGTTCGACTTCGCTCACCATAGGCCGTTCGGTACAGGATGCCCCCTTTTTGCTCTATTGGGGGATAAGGAGTTTGCTGCCGGGGGTGAGGCGGTTGGGGTTAGGGAGGTTGTCGCTATTGGCAGTGACGATTTTACGCCATTGACGGGCGGAGCCATAGTATTTGGCGGAGATAGAAGAAAGAGTATCGCCCTTCTGGACAATGTGAATTCTTGGGGGTTGTTCTGTGCTCCCCTTTACTTCGCTCGGGGCAGGCATTGTTCGTTGTTCATTGTTCGTTGTTTGTTGCTCGGTGTTTGTATTTCGTATTTCGGAATCAGGCAGTATGGGTGAGGTTGCGAACGACGATGCAATTGGCGGGGTTTTGGGGGAGGGATTTATATTAGAGGCGGCCTGGAGGGCGCGTGCCTGTGCGCTGAGGTTTGGCAGGGTGGCAAGCCAAAGGACGACGCTCGCAGCCAGCGTTACGCCGATTGCCAGACCGATTTTAAAGTCCTTTTGCATATCGCCGACACTCAATACCCATCCTTCGCCTTTCGGGCTATGGAGGGTAAATCATAACCAAACAATCAGTTTTGCTGTTGCTTAGGGGCGGGTTTATTGACCGCCGCTCGTGCCCTTATTAACAATATCGGCGCAGATATCGCGATTGATGAATATGTTCCTTCGATAACGCCAAAGAGCATAGCGAAGTTGAAGCCCCTGAGCCCTTTGCCGCCGAAGATGTACATAATGAAGACCACGAGGAAGACCGTCACGCTGGTCAGGATGGTTCTCGAAAGAGTGGCATTGATACTGTCGTTGATAAGCTGGGGAGTCAGAATTCCTTTCCTGCGGTTTTCGCGGATACGGTCGTAAATGATAATGGTATCATTAATCGAATAACCAAGCAGGGTAAGGATGGCGCCGACCATAGTCATATCAATCTTGAAATCGGCGATAAGCAACTTTTGGCCTATTACCGTGGTGGAGATAAATGCGCAGCACATCAATGCGCCCATCGTAGCGGTTGTGTCGTGGGCAAGGGTAACGATGCCGCCCAGGCCGTATCGCACGTCACCGAACCGGACCCCCAGGTAAATCAGCATCCCAATCAGGGACAAAACCGCAGCAACCAAGGCGGCGTTCTTGGCCTCTTTTCCAATTGAGGGGCTTATCTGTGTTACATGCGGAAGAGAAGAGGCAATCTGCATGGCATCGGTTACCTTTGTTTTTTCGCCATCGACAAACTGGGTCCAGATGTCGGAGTCCTGTTGGCCCGAAGCGATTTCGGGTTCGGCGGCAAGATAAACGAAGGACTTGACCGGCAGATTGGGGTCCATTGTTTTAAGGTTCGAGTCGAGTATTCGGTACGAATACCAGGTCGCGCCTCTCATATCGGGTTTGTATTTCAACTCTTCGAATCTCTGGCTAATTTCAGCGGCTGGGATGCCGGCTCCAAGCTCGCACCTGATGGCGATGCCGCCGATGAAATCGACGAGTTCGGGAGAGTATTCGAGCATTGATTCGGTTATTTTTTCCGTGGAGGTAACGGTTGGCTTGAGATTTTTACGGATTTCGAGCTGGTCCCCAAAGGCAGCGAGAATGACGTTTGAAACCACCTCGTCAAATTGCGGGTCAGAGATATTGGCGTCAGGGAAGGCCGATTTGAGGACGTCGGCGACTGTGTTTTTATTTAGCTGGCTTGTGCTGACGGCAAATGCCTGGCCCGACTTTTCGGGTGCGACGACGAGATGCGGCAGTTCGGCCTGCTTGGCCGTTTCGGCTTTTTTTATGGCAGCGGTGACCGATTCGACGGTCCACTGGCCCGTTGAGAAGGCGACAATTGCCTTGGTTTTATTTGTCTCGGTTGTGGTAATTTCGTATTGGTTGCCTGTGTCGCCGATGCTGTAAACCGTTGCGGCTGCAATGGGCTTGTTATTAAGCTCTTCGCCTTTATTATGAATTCTGTCTTCGACCTGCTGCCTGTCGAGATGAGAGCCCTCCACGAGGTTAATCTGGACGCTGGTTCCGCCCGTGAATTCGATATCATATTTGCTGTTTTTGGTATCGTCCCTTGTAAGGAAGAGCGTCAAGCCGCCGATTGTGAGAATAGCGGAAATGGTGAGGAATACCGGCAGGGCTTTCATCCAGTCGATCTTGGGGACATACTTAAAGAGGTGCAGAAAAACGAGATGGTCCTTGAGAATTTTCTTTTTGAGGAGCCAGTCGAAGGCCATTCGGGTTACGAAGAAGGCGGTGAACAGATTCGATGCCAAACCCAGTATCAGCGTAATGGCGAAGCCCTTTATTTCCTCTGATGCCACCCAGTAAAGGATTAAGGCCGTCATAATCGTAGTCACGTGAGAGTCGAAAATTGCTCTAAACGCCCTTTCGTAGCCGAGTTTGACGGCCATCCCCAGCGAGGCACCTTTGTTCTGTTCCTCGCGAATTCTTTCAAAAATCAGGATGTTGGTGTCAACGGCCATACCGATTGTGAGTATGACGCCCGCGATACCGGGCAGGGTGAAGGTGGCGCTCAGTCCGGCCATAATGGCAAGCAGGAAGAGAATATTAAGCAGAAGCGCCGAATCGGCTAAGGCGCCACCGATGGTGTAATAAATGAGCATAAACAGGACGACGCAGACCAGGCCTACCATTCCGGATTTCAAGCCCTTCTGGAGGTTATCTGCGCCGACGGCAGGGCCGATAGTTTTGACGGAGATGGGCTGTTCGATGAGTCGAGCGGGGAGTGAGCCGGCGTTGAGTTTGCTGACCATATCCTCGACTTCGGTCTGTTTGAAACCGCTGCCGCCGCCTGTAATCTGGCCATGGGTATAAATTCTGGCCTGTATATTGGGGGCGGAAATTGCGATACCATCGAGGACGATACAGAGGGGCCTATCGATATTTTTGCCCGTTACGTCCATGAAGAGTTTTCCGCCGCGTTCATCGAGTTCGAAATTGATGGCTCGTCTGCCCTGCTGGTCCTGGCCCGGGGAGGACTTATTGAGTTTCCAGTCCTTCAGGCCCGTGTGGAGCATAACCTCGTCTTTGGCTTTTCTGTTGCTGGCGAGGACATAGGCCTTGTTTCCGAACTGGGCGGTGATGGCCGGTCGGCTTGCTCTATCAGCGGCGCGCCATTCAGCGGGCTTTTCGATTTCGAGCCAGACATACTGGTCGTCGAGGGGGTACTTGGGTCCTTTTGTTTTGAGTGTTTCGACATAGGCCTTCATCTGTGCCGAATCAACTTCAGGGTGTCCGTCCGTCGGGAGAATTCTGAATTCGAGAATGCCTGCGCCTTTGAGCATTCGCTGGAGGTCGCCGGGGTCGTCGAGTCGGCCTCTGAAGGGGAAATAGGTGTTGTAGGCGGTCGCGACTTTGCTGATTTTGTCAGCCAGCTCGGGGAATCCTGTTTTGAGCGCCTCAATTGCCTTATTGGCCCTGGCGGAACCCGGTGCTCCGGCCTCAAGCGCGGCAGTTACCTGCTCGTTAGACAAGTTCAGCTTGTGGAGGGTCTGTGCCGCCTGGGCAAAGCGGGCATTTGCGCCCTTTTCGGGTTCGGTCAGGCGGTCCACCACATCAGCCCATTTGCCATACATCTCTGTATAGCGGGTAAGCAGGTCAAGATTGTCCTCGGAGCCGAGGAACTTAATGAGGGCTTGTTTGCGTTTATCGCCATCGAGTTTGGCCCAATCGATGACCTGAATCCTGATATCATCGAGTTTAAGCCCGGCGAGCTTTATTAAGCTTTCGGGGGTAGCCATCTGGTTTGCGAAGTCGTCTCTTTGCTGCTGGAGCGTTTTTCGCTCATCATAGGTCTTTGCGAAGTCGTCGAGGACGCGTGCTCTTTCATTGGAATCGCGAGCGAATCGTTCGAAGTCCTTTGCTCGCTGTTCCTGTGGTTTTGCGACGGAGCGCATTATGGTGGCCTGGGTGACATTGTTGGTCAGAAGGTTGCTCAGCGCCGTCTCGTATTGTGTTCTTTTATCCCTGGCCTCGGCGCTGGCGAGGGGCATCTGTATTTCAAACCTTGTGCTGCCCTGCGGTCTCCAGACGAGGTTTTGTATGTTGGCGGGGTCGATACGCCGTCGCAGGACGGTAATGACTCTTTCGGAGAGGCCTCTTTTTTCGTCCGAGCCAAGGCCCTTGGCATCAACTTCGTAAATCAAACTTGTTCCGCCGCCGAGGTCAATACCCGGTTTGAGGGTTTTGCTCGGCGGATACAACGTCCAGGCCGCCAAGATGACCAAAGCAACAACCAATACGATTTTCCACGAGAGATTCTTATCCATATCAAATCCTTGTTATAGCCGGCCTTTATTTTTCTTCGTTTGAGAGGTTCTTTCCGATGGCAGAAGCCATGATCCTGATTTTTGTATTGTTCGACTCATCGACTTTTAGCACAATCTCGTCGTCTTTGACATCGACGACGATTCCGATTATTCCGCCGACGGTCCTGACTTTGTCGTTCTTTTTGATGGACTGAACCATCTGCTGCTGCTGTCTCTGGCGTTTTCGGGGTTCGCGGAAGAGGATAAAGTACATAACCACGAAAATACCGCCGATGAAAAGTAACTGCATATAGTTTGACGACTGGGAGTTCATAGGGACGGCAGTGTGTGCGGTGTTTGGGTCGGCAGCCGTCATAGTCCTGGTTGTGCCCTGGTTTTGCCCCACCGGTTCGGCCGGGACCTCTGATTGGCCCTGCGTTTCGGTTGCCTGTGCTACTATCCACAAATTTTCCATATTCGCGTTCCTTTCCGGCTACGGCTCGGCATAGCAAACCCGGGGGGCACAGCCCACCCTGCCCAAGCTCCGGCAAATATCTGCCTTCGCCGAGACGAGACAAAGAATTCCACTACTTAACAGGTAAACAGAAGATATTAAAGCATTTGCGGGCAATAATCAACATCGAAGATTGGGCGTTGGTGAAATGAATTTGCCAATGGGGTTTGGGGGGATACTGGCGGGAGGGCGAAAGGTTTTGACAGATTTGGTTATCACGATATAATTTGAGGATTTACAGCGTGTTATGACGATATATTTTAAGTAAGGTTTGTTTTTTGAGTTCAGTTTTATATGGGGAAAACAGGATGTCCGAAAGAAGGGGCGTTCGATTATTGGTTTTGTTGGCGATAGCGTGTATCGCGTTACAGTTGGCCGGTGGTTGTGCAGGCCGGCAGCGGGCGGTGGAACTATACGTTGACGCGGTGTCGTTGAAGGAGCTTAACGAGAACGACAAGGCCATCGCGAAACTCAACGAGGCGACGAAGGCCGACAAGCGGTTCTCGCTGGCACACTCGTTGCTGGGGGAGATTTACGAGCAGAAGCAGGATTATCAAAAGAGCGCGGCATCGTACGATGCGGCGACACGGCTTAACCCGTGGTCGTTCAGGGATTATTTCAGTTTGGGGCGTGTATATCAGATGATGAAGGAATTTACACTGGCGGTCAAGGCGTATCGCAGGGCGTGCGAGCTAAAGCCCAACCATTTTGAGGCGAACCTGAATACCGCGAAGTGTCTTTACGAGATAAATGATTACAACCAGGCGATTGCTTATGGGAAAAGGGCGGAGCGGATAGACCCGAATACCGGCGAGCTTCACCAGCTTTTAGGCAACATATACGACTCGCAGAAGGATTATGAGCAGTCGGTGCGGTCATATAAGCGTGCGCTGGAGATGGACAGCAATAACACCGGGGTGATGATGTCGCTTGCGGTGGCGTATCTGCGGACGAAACGCGTAGAGCCGGCGAGGGAATTGTTTGCGACTGTAACTCAGTTGCAGCCGGAGAATAGTTCCGCGTATCAGTACCTGGGTTATTGTTTTCTGCAGTTAAACGACGTAAATCAGGCCATCGATAATTACAGGCAGGCCATTAAGGTAAACAATATGGACTGGGAGGCGTACCGGGGGCTTGGCGTGGCGTATATGACCAGGGCGCTCGCGGAAGAAGACACGGGCCTGAAAGCGCAGGCGGTGGAATTGTGGCGACAGTCATTGAGCATCAAACCTGACCAGCCGAGGAGTGACCGGCTTATCAAACTGATAGAGAAATACTCGAAGTAATGAACGGGGAACAGAAAACCAACTTTCCGTCATCCGTCCTCAGTCCTCCGCCCTCTGGAATCCGTCATTTTATCTTCTGGTCAATCTTTACAGGCGGTCTGGCGTTTGATTTGTGGACGAAAAGCGCGGTGTTTGGCTGGCTTGGGGGTTTGCAGGGACAGGGTATAGTAATAATAGACGGTTTTCTGCGGCTGCAATTAGCGGTGAATACGGGGGCGGCGTTTGGGATAGCGGAGGGGCATCGGGTGATGCTGGTGGCGGTATCGGTGATAGCGCTGATGGTGATTTTGGCGATATTTATATTCGCGCGGGGAGAGCGCAAAATTGGTGTTGTTGCGCTGGCGTTATTCGCGGCGGGGGTATCGGGTAATCTTTACGACCGGGTATTCAACGGGGGATTAGTGCGTGATTTTATCGACGTTGTGTATTGGCCGGGGAAGCATTGGCCCGCGTTTAACGTGGCGGATTCGATGTTGTGCACGGCGGTGGGGCTGCTGATTATATCGAGTTTATTTAGCCCAGAATCTTGTCAAAAACCTGCTCAGCCACAAAAATAGGCGCGCCTGAGGCGGCGCCGAGGGCGATTGCATCGGAGGGTCGGGAGTCGACTTCGACGGTTTTGCCGTTCAAGCTGAGGATTATCCTGGCGTAGAAGGTGTGGTTGCGGATGTCGTTGATGATTATTCTTTCGACGCGTGCGCCGAGGGAGCTGATAATGTTGTCGAGCAGGTCGTGGGTCATCGGTCGCGGGGGCTGGATGCCTTTCAGCCGGCGGTCGATGGCGAAGATTTCGACGATGCCGATGACGATGGGGAAGCTTCGCTGGCCATAGCGTTCCTTGAGGACGATTATCTGCTGGTCGGATGACTCGTTTATTATTATTTTTGAAAGTTCGACTTCAATTTCCATTTTATATGCCTTTCTCACCGCAGAGACCGCGGAGCACGCAGAGATTATTTTAATTTTTTCTCTGCGGTCTTTGCGAACTCAGCGGTAAAGCATTTTCAATCATTCAATTCTGCCAGGTGTTTTTCGATGGCCTTTAATTGTTCGGTGTATTCAGCCAGTTTTTCTTTGGTCTGGGTAACTACTTCCGGTTTTGCCCTTGCTATGAAATTTTCGTTGGCAAGTTTTGCTTCGACGCCTTTTTTCCCGCCTTCGATTTGTTCTTTTTGTTTGGTCAGCCGTTTGCGCTCGGCAACAATATCTATCGCATCGTGAACATAAATTTGCATTTGCCCGGCGATTGCGGCGGCTGCGTTTTTTGGTTTGGGGACCGAGAGCGATGCGCTGAATTCTTTGAGGTTCGCGAGCTGGCAGAGAAGGCTGGCGTCGGCGTTCAGGATTCCTGATAGGTTCTGCGGCGCATTGACGGAGACGACGAGTTTTGAGGAGGGTGGAATGTTGCATTTGCTTCGTATGTCGCGGACGCAGCGCACAACGGTCTGGATATTATCGATTTGCCGTTCAATCTGTTCATTTATCAGGGCGTCAATTCGCTTTGGCCAGTCAGCTATGACTAATGCTTTAGCGGCGTTTAATTCCGCGATTCCTTTGAGACCTCGCGCTGGGGCGAGTTCGTTTAGTTTCTGGAAGATACCTTCGGTGATAAACGGCACAAAGGGATGCAAAAGTCGCAGCGTCTGGTCGAGGACGAAGGCGAGGACGTTCTGGGCAATCGGTTTTTGAGCCGAATCGAACATTCTCGGCTTGGCCCATTCAAGATACCAGTCGCAGAAATCATTCCAGAAGAATTTGTAAATTGCGTTCAATGGTTCGTTGTATTTGAAGGCGTCGAGGCCCGCGGTAACTTCGGTGATTGTGCGGGCGAGACGCGAGAGAATCCATTTGTCGGTAATCGCTAATTTATTTTTATCGAAGCCTGCGCAGTCAGTGCCTTCGAGGTTCATCATTGCGAAGCGTGAGGCGTTCCAGAGCTTGTTGCAGAAATTCCTGCCGATATCTAATTTAGGCGAGGTATTTTCAACCCTGCCATCGGGAAGCGTCATTTGCGCAACGGGCATTCGGATATCCTGCGTGTCGGTGGTCATACTGGCAAGGGTGAAACGCATAGCGTCTGCGCCGTGGCTATTGATTGCGACGAGGGGGTCGATGCCGTTACCTAAGCTTTTACTCATCTTTCGGCCTTCGCCATCCTGTATCATCGCGTGGATATACACGTCTTTGAATGGAATATCGCCGACGCAATACTGCCCCATCATCACCATTCGTGTCACCCATAGCGTGATGATTTCGCGGGCGGTGCAAAGTACGTTGCCGGGGTAGAAGGTTTTCAATGCCGGCGATTCATCCGGCCAGCCCAGTGTACTGAAAGGCCAAAGAGCCGAAGAAAACCATGTATCCAAAACGTCAACGTCTCGCTCGAAGCCTGACTTCTCAAAGTCAAACTCCTTCATGGTCTTATCTTCGAGAGGACAAATGTAAATGTCATATTCCCCCTCGGTTCGTTTAATCACCGGCATAAGCGGGTCTGCTTTAGGATTAACTTCACTGCCATCCTCAACTTTGATAAGGCGAATGATAATAGAATCCTTTCTCCAGTTGCCTTCTACATAATCGTCCCATCCCCACTCAAGCAGTTCGTCCGTCCAATTTTGCTCAGTGAGAGTTACTCTTTTGTGCCATATCGGTATTTGATGTCCCCACCAGAGCTGTCTGCTGATTGGCCAGTCGCGTAGGTTTTCGAGCCAGGCCTGATAGGTTTTGGCGTAACGTTCGGGGATGAATTTCAGTCGGCCATCCAAAAGCGGCTTCAAAGCAAGACCCGCCAATGAATTAACCGGCACGTCGGTTCCTTCAATCATCCCTTTGCCAATTTTTTTCTTAAGATGGTCAATCGGCTTTTTAACCGCGATATACCACTGGTCTGAGAGGTATGGCTCGATGGGGACGTGGCTTCGGTAGCTGTGGCCAACTTCGTGGGCGTAGGGCCTGATTTCTTCGAGCAGGCCCTCTTCGCGGAACCATTCGACGATTGCCTCGCGTGCCTCGAAGCGGTCCATACCGATGAGATTTTCGGCGTCGGGGTTTTTGATTTGCTCCCAGTCGGTCCAGCCAAATTTATCGCTGATTGAGCCATCGGGTGCCATCACGTTGATGACTTCGAGCTTGTGTCTTTGGCCAATCGCCCAGTCATCAGGGTCGTGTGCGGGAGTAACTTTCAAAAAGCCCGTTGAGAATTTGGCTTTTTCGTCTTCGCTATCCGCCTCTGGCCCGGCCTCGCCTACGGCGAGAGCCGAGGCGGACGAGACCTCGCCTTTAGGCGGGTTTGGCAAAACAACATGCTCATCGGCGATAATGGGGATAATTCTGCCAACGATTGGCAGGCGGACGGATTTACCAACGAGGAATTTTGCCCTTGGGTCTCCGGGGTTCATCGCCACGGCGGTATCGCCCAGCATGGTTTCGGGCCGGGTGGTCGCGACTGTTACATATTCAACTTTTTTACCGTCAATCTGAATCGGCTCGGCCAACGGGTAGCGCAGATACCAGAAATTTCCCTGAATTGTCTCGTGCTCGACTTCATCATCGGCAAGCACGGTTTGCGTGGCGGGGTCCCAGTTGACTAAGCGTTTGCCTCGGTAAATCAAGCCATCTTTGAAGAGATTGAAAAACGCGGTCCTGACGGCTTTGGCGCAGGTTTCATCCATTGTGAACCGTGTCCGCTGCCAGTCGCAGGAGCAGCCCATCGCTTTTAGCTGGTCGATGATTCTAATTTCGTATTCGTCTTTCCATGCCTGAACGCGGGCGACAAATTCGTCGCGTTTGAAATCGGTGCGTTTTTTGCCTTCTTCGGCCAGGATTCTTTTTTCAACGACGGTTTGCGTAGCGATGCCGGCGTGGTCTGTGCCTGGCATCCAGAGGGTGTTGAGGCCGAGCATTCTGTGATAGCGGATGAGGATATCCTGAAGGGTGTTATTGAGGGCGTGGCCCAGGTGCAGCGCAGCGGTAACATTAGGCGGGGGTATGACGATTGTGTAAGGTTTTCTTTTTGCATCATCCCCGCCTCGCCGCACAGCGGCGGGCGAGGTCTCGCCAAAGGCGGACGGCTCGGCGTGGAAATAATTGCCCGCGGCCCAAATCTGGTCTGCCTGCTGTTCGGTGTTTTTAGGTTCGTAAACCTTGCTTAATTCTTCAGCCATATAACGCCCAAAAGATTCCCTGAAATAAAAAATTCCGGCAGGCGCTTACCTGCCGGAATCTAATCTTAATCAAACAACCGGGTAATGTAAAGCAAAGCGGTTAGTCGAGGTTCATCGTCATAAGGAATTCCGCGTTGGTTCTGCATTTTTGCAGCCGGCCCTTGAGCAGTTCTATGGCTTCGACGTGGTTCATTTCGCTGAGCACTCTTCGCAGCCGATAGGTAAGGGCAAGCTCTTTTGGGGCAAGCAGGAGTTCTTCTCTTCTGGTTCCGCTTCTGCTGATATCGATTGCGGGATAGACGCGACGGTCAACGAGTTTCCTGTCGAGGTGCAGTTCCATATTTCCTGTGGCCTTGAATTCCTCGAATATGACTTCGTCCATCTTGGAGCCGGTGTCGATGAGGGCGGTGGCGAAAATGGTCAATGAGCCGCCTTCCTCGACTTTTCGAGCGGCGCCGAAGAATTTTTTGGGCATCTGCATTGCGCTTGCGTCAACGCCGCCGGTGAGGATTTTGCCTGAGTGGGGCATTTCGGAGTTGTATGCCCTCGCCAGTCGCGTAATCGAATCTAAAAGAATGACCACGTCGTGGCCGTATTCGACCATTCGTTTTGCTTTTTCGATGACGACTTCTGCGACCTGGCAATGGCGGGAGGCCGGCTCATCGAAGGTCGAGCTTATTACCTCGACGTCGGGAGCGGTTTTGCGTTCCATTTCGGTAACTTCCTCTGGTCGCTCGTCTATCAAAAGCACAATAAGTTTGATTTGCGGGTTATTGGTTGATATGGCATTTGCCATTTTCTGGAGCAGGACGGTTTTGCCTGTTCTTGGCGGCGCGACGATGAGTCCTCGCTGGCCTTTGCCGACGGGGGTCACCAGGTCGATTATCCGCATATTCAGCTCTTCCGGGGTTGTCTCCATTATTATTCGTTCCAGCGGATGCAGGGGCGTGAGGTCGCTGAAGACAGTTTTTTCGGCGAGGCGGTCGGGGTCTTCGAAGTTGATGGCCTCGACGCGCAGGAGAGCGAAGTATTTTTCGGAATCCTTTGGCGGGCGAATCTGGCCCGAGACGGTATTGCCCGTTCGCAGGCCGAAGCGTCTAATCTGTGAAGGAGAGACGTAAATATCGTCGGGGCTTGAGAGGTAATTATAGTCGGGGTTACGCAGGAAGCCGTAGCCGTCGGGCAGGACTTCGAGGACGCCCTCGCCATACATCAGGCCGTTCTGGCGGATGCGTTCCTTGAGGATTCTGAAAATAAGCTCCTGTTTTTTGAGGGCGGTATATTCAGTGATGTTGTCCTTCTTGGCCATTTCGTGGAGCTCGGAGACGCTCAGTTTCTGAAGGTCCGTAAGGTACAATTGCCCCTTTTTTACCCGTTCGTATTTTTCGTGAGTGGATTCCGCTTCGGTCTTTTGCGTTCCGTTGGCCTCATCGACGACCTGGACGCCGGCCTGCGGTTCGTTATTGACCACGGCCTGAGTTTCGGCTTGTGCCTGTTCGGGCTGCTCGGATTGTTTGGGCTGCTCGATGATTTCTGCCTCGTCCTGACCCCGTTTTTTCCTTCTGCCCTTTCCGCCACCTTTAATCATATTCGCTCCTATATCTGCCAACAACCAAGTTACAAGTAATGTTATCCCGCCCGCTTTAACCGCGCGGGGTTCTTTAAGCTGAAGCAAAACCGCCCTAATCTCTCCATCATCCGCCCATCGGCGTTCATTTGCCTGGAGGGTTATGCCCGGTATTCCGCAGGTGCCCAACAGCCAGTTTTTGTCCCAGATGCCAATATCAAGCTGATTTTCCGGACCCCAGCGTGAAATTTTTACTGCGCTGAGTATGGCTGAATTGGTATTAAGGCGTTATGTCAGTATCCCCAAACCGGGTACGCTTATCCAAACACTGCACTGAACCGCACTTACCCTTTATCCACAATGGTTGAGAAAATACAAGCGATTTGTTTGGACAAGCCCGATAAGTCGGAATTGTTATCGACGATATTATCGGCGATACGTTTCTTTTTGTCCAGAGAAATCTGAAGATTTTCGCGAATTTTTAGCTGGTCGGCGTCAAAAACACCTGTTTTTTTGGCTCTTTCAAGGCGTAATGGGGGTGCGCAATCGACGAAAATGATGTGGTCGCAGCGTTTTTCCCAGCCAACTTCAACCAAAAGTGGTATATCGAGGGCTATCGCCCTGACGGCGGGCTGGGGGCCACACTGTGTTATCAACTGTTCGACGCGAGCCATAACGAGGGGGTGCAGTATGCCAGTAAGGGTCTCCAGTTTCGCTGGGTCGCCGAAGACCCTGTTTGCCAAGGCAGACCTGTCGATTTTGCCTTTGTTGTCGAGAATTTCTTTGCCGAATACGCGGACGATTTTTTTAAGAACGTCTTTTTCTTCGAGGAGCTGATGAGATATGGAGTCGGCATCGATAACGGCACACCCGAGCTTTGCCAGCTCGGCAGCTACTGTGCTCTTGCCGGAATACATTCCGCCCAAGATGCCAATCACAGGTTTTTTCCCGCGAGTATTCACAGATGCTGCAGTTTATAATTTATCCGCGGGATAGTCAAGCGATTTTGAACAGAGAAAAATTTTTAGATAAAAATTTCTTGTTGCGTAGAAGTCGTTATAGTATAGTTACTTGCGGCTACTTGGTTTATTTGCCGCGACAACGGTTAAACGGGATTTGCAGAGGCAGACAATGGGACCCGAATGGACAGAAGGTGGGTTTGGGTCGGACAACGGTTGTCCCGCGAAAAGGGATACTTTATATTTGCCACTTGCTGTTCGTTGAAGCGAGGTAACGTATGACAACAGTTACAAAAAAAGAACTTATCGATCGTATCGCAAAAGACACACAGGCAAAGCGGGTAACAGTCAAGCGCATCATTCAGACGTTCCTCGACACGATGACCGCTGAGCTGATGAAGGGCAACCGGCTTGAGTTCCGCGACTTCGGGGTATTCGAGACCAGGACTCGCGCATCGCGCGTCGCGCAGAATCCAAAGACACTGCAGCGAGTGGATGTGCCGGCGAAGCGGACAGTGAAGTTCAAGATGGGCCGACTGATGAAGGACCGCATGATTTCCGGCACCCGCGAATCGGCGGGGACAAAATAAAACGTAGCACGGTCAGTCCACAGGACGCCTTACGGCGGATGGCCGTGTTTTCTTCATCCCTAAGGGGTGTCACGACAGGTTGTTGAAGCGGGGCGGTATATGTCAGAGGGAACGGTCAAGTGGTTTAACACAAGGAAGGGTTACGGCTTCATCGCGGCCGCGGACGGCAAAGATGTTTTCGTGCACTACTCAAGCATAAGCAGCGAGGGTTACAAGACGCTTGAGGAGGGCGACCCGGTCAGCTTCGACATCGTGCAGGGTGAAAAAGGCCCAAGAGCAGAGAACGTGGTCCCTCTTTCGGTCGGCGGCGAGAAGGCAAAGAAAAGCGAGCAGCCGACGAAATCCTGAGATAACAGAGGTCGGAAGACAGAGGACGGATACCCCCAGTTCATTTTTCACGCTGGAATGACATCAATTTTTTCTTGCAACTTCCCATAATATCTGCTATTTCAATAGTAAGGCGGTGAATGGAAAGGCAAAGAAATAAGGCAGTTTCCGACTATGTTATCCGCAGGGGTTGAATCCGGTCTGGACTGTAACGTGCTTGTTCTTAACAAGCACTATATGGCCATTCGCATTATCGGCGCGAGGCGGGCGTTCTCCATGCTTTGTCGTCAACTGGCAGAGGTCGTTTCCTGCGAGGAAGGCACATACGCCAATTACGATTTTCAGAGCTGGTGCGAGGTCAGCGAGTTAAAGCGGAATTTTGAGCCGGAAAATCACGACTGGGTTTCGACGGTCAATCTATATGTTGCCGTGCCGAGGATAATTCGTCTCTTGTTTTACGACCGCCTGCCGCGAAGCGAGGTAAAATTCAACCGCAGGAACATCTTCGCCCGCGATAAAAACCGCTGCCAGTATTGCGGCAAAAAACAACCCACCAGCGAACTCTCACTCGACCACGTCGTTCCAAGAAGCGCGGGCGGCAAGGCCACCTGGACGAATATCGTCTGTGCCTGCACCAACTGCAACGTGAAGAAAGGCGGCAGAACACCTCATCAGGCGGGATTGACCCTGATTCAAAAGCCCGCCAAACCCAAACACAACCCGCTCATTCACATTCACTTAGGCCATCAGCGTTACAGCAGTTGGAAACAGTTCTTAGACAGCGCCTACTGGTCTGTTGAGTTGAAATAGACTTTCAGCGGTTTGCTGCTTCTATACCTTCGCGATATTTCCTATAGGCAGGCCAAGTCGAGGTTTTTGGCGGCGGCGGTGTCGTCGGGTCTGCAAACAGGAGTTGTCAGGGGCGATGCCTTGATTTTTTCAGGGTCGGTTTTGGCAACTTCGGCGATATCAATCATCGCATCGATGAAGGAGTCGAGCGTTTCCTTGCTCTCGGTTTCCGTTGGCTCAATCATAATCGCATCGTGGACGGTCGTGGGGAAATAGACGGTGGGCGGATGAAAGCCGCGGTCAATAAGCGCCTTGGCGACATCCAAAGCGTGAACACCTGAATCCAACATTCCCTTTGATGGCGTCAGCACACATTCGTGCATACAAAGTGCTTTTACAGCTTGTTCAAAATGCTTCTGCAATTTAATCCTGACGTAATTAGCGTTGAGGACGGCGTTTTCGGCGACGCGGATGAGGCCGGCTTTGCCTAGCATAAGGATATAAACATACGCCTTGAGAATTACGGCGAAGTTGCCGTAGAAGGGGGCGATGTAGCCGATGGATTTGGGGCGGTCGTATTCGAGGGCGTATGTGCCGTCGTCGCGTTTGGTAACGATTGAGACGGGGAGGTAATCGACGAGTTTGTTTGTAACGCCAACGGGACCGGCGCCCGGGCCGCCGCCGCCGTGAGGTGTCGCGAATGTTTTGTGGAGATTGATGTGGACGATGTCAAAGCCGAAGTCGCCGGGGCGGGCTTTGCCGACGATGGCGTTGAGGTTCGCGCCGTCGTAATAGGCGAGGCCATCGACGCTGTGAATCAAATCGCAAATCTGTTTGATGTTGGGGTCGAATAACCCAAGCGTATTGGGGCAGGTGAGCATAAGGCCCGCGACTTCATCGTTGAGGAGTTTTTTAAGGGCGTTGACATCCATCACGCCTTTGTCGGTGCTGGGGACGGAGGCGATTTTGTAGCCGGCGATTGCTGCGCTGGCGGGATTGGTTCCGTGTGCGCTATCGGGGATGAGGACGGTGGTTTTTTTATTGCCTTTGTCGCGATGATAGGCGGCCATAATCATTATGCCTGTCAGTTCGCCGTGCGCGCCCGCCATCGGCTGCATTGTGAAGCCCGCCATTCCCGTGATTTCGCGCAGGAGCATATCCATTTCATAAAGGACGGCGAGCGCCCCCTGTGTCAGCATACCGCCTCCGCGCAACTGGGGCAGAAGCGGGTGAAGATGCGCAAAGCCCGGATACGACGCGATGCGTTCCGTGACCTTCGGGTTGTATTTCATTGTGCAGGAGCCGAGGGGATAAAAATTGGTATCGACGCCGAAGTTGCGACGCGAAAGTTCCGTGAAGTGTCGGACGACGTCAAGCTCGCTAAGCTCGGCGAGCTGGGCGGGTTTATTACGGAGGAATTCCTTTTTGATATTTACGGTGGTGGCAACGTCGCTTCGCGTCGTTCGGACGCCGCGTCTGTTGGGCACGCTTTTATCGAATATCAGTTTCATAAAACGCTCTCCAGCGCTTCAGTGAACATACCTATTTGTTGCTTGGTTCGCTTTTCGGTTACGCAAACAAGGATGCAGTTTTTCATATCGGGATAATACCTGCTCAATGGGAAACCGGCGGCAAAACCTTTTTCTATAAGTTTACCTATCACATCCGCGGCGTCCTTAGGGAGGTCAAGCACAAATTCGTTGAAGAACCATCTTGCCTTGAAATGGGATTTTACGCCGGGGATGGCGGTCAGGCGGTTATAAGCGTAACTAGCCTTGTCGGCACAAAGCTGGGCGGTTTCTCGCAAACCCTCTTTACCTAATAATGACAGATACACCAGTGCGGTCATAGCGCACAGGGCCTCATTGGAGCATATATTTGACGTGGCCTTTTCTCTGCGTATGTGCTGTTCTCTTGCCTGAAGTGTCATAACGAAGCAGTCATTACCATTACGGTCTTTTGTTCGGCCAATGATTCGACCGGGCATTTTGCGGACGTGTTCCATTCGCGTCGCCATAAAGCCGAGATATGGCCCGCCGAAGGACATCGGCATACCCAGGCTTTGGCCTTCGCCGGTTACGATATCAGCGCCCATTGAGCCGGGGGTTTTCAGGATTCCAAGCGATATGGGGTAGCAGGACACGACCAAGAGAGCACCTTTTTTGTGTGCGGCTTCGGCGATATCGCTGAAATCATCGACGCAGCCGAAGAAGTTGGGATTCTGCAAAATCACAGCGGCGGTATCATTATCGAGTTTGGCCAATATCTGTTCTCTATCGACCAGGCCCGTCGCACAGTGTGTCTGGACAAGCTCGATATTGAGGTTCCGTGTGTACGATTCAATCATAACGCGGTAAATAGGATTGACACTTGTATCTATGATTACTTTGTTTCTGCCCGTGATGCGAAGGGACATCATCATCGCCTCGTACATCGCGGTGCCGCCATCGTATATTGAGGCGTTGGCGACTTCCATATCGGTCAGTCGGCAAATCGTTGACTGATATTCGTATATCGCCTGCAATGTCCCCTGCGAGACCTCGGGCTGATAAGGGGTGTAAGCGGTGTAGAATTCGCTGCGGGATATAATCGAATAAACGGCGGCCGGTATGAAATGGTCATAGAAGCCGCCGCCCAGGAAAAGCGTAAGGTCTATCGAGTTTTTGCCCGCGAGGTCGGCCAGCACGTTGCGGACTTCCTGCTCCGGCAATCCCTCCGGCAGATTCAGTTGCCCGCACAGAAGCCCTTTTGGTATATCCGAAAAGAGCTTTTCCATTGTAAGGCCCATCTCGGCCAGCATCTGCTTTTGCTGGTCTGCGGTATTGGCAATAAACGGCATATCTTAAAGCCCTTTCAGGTATTCCTCATACTGCGCGGTGTCCATAAGGTTTTTCATCGTTGCCTTGTCGGTTATTTGGATTTTGCAAATCCAGCCGGCGCCGTAACAGTCGTCATTTACTATTTCCGGATTCTTTTCGAGTTTAGTATTCGCCTCGATTACCTTGCCCGTAACGGGTGAATAGACGTCGCTGGCGGCTTTGGAGCTTTCGACGACGGCGAGTTCGCCTTTTTGTTTGATTTCTTTGCCGACGTCGGGCAGTTCGACAAAAGTAAGCTCGCCCAACTGGTTCTGCGCGTGGTCGGTTATCCCGATAATCGCAACGTCGCCTTCGATTTTGGCCCACTCGTGGTCCTTTGTGTAAAGCAGTCCCTTAACAACCATAACTTTGTCTCCACTGTTAAAATTTTTCAAATCGGCTTATCACTTTACCCTGGATGTCCCCATCTATCCGCTCGCCTTTTTTCACGGCCTGTTTTCTTCCCTTGCTTACCTGACTCTCGCTGCGAGCCAGGTAATAAACACCAACCGAATTCCCTTCCGTTGCCTTGTCCTTGTCCATATATACAATCGCAACCTGTCTTGTCCCCGCGGTTGCGCTGCTGAGGACCCAGCCGGCGCATATACCATCATTTATCACCGGGTCATTTTGCCGGACGGGCCGAACACCCTTTTCGCCGGAAAGTTCAAGCCGGGCGACTTTCATTTTATAGGTTTTTGCAATTTTCTCCATCGCTGCTTTGCCGATGAAGAATTCTTTGTCGAGTTTTACCGCCCAGCCATAGCCCGCCTCGAATGGCGAAATATTATAAGGTCCGGCGAGTTCGTGGCCATACAAAGGCAGACCGGCTTCGACTCGCAAGCTGTCTCGCGCGCCCAGGCCGCAGGGCAAAGCTCCGGCGTCAATCAACTTTTGCCACAAATTCGCAGCATCTTTCGGATGCACAAAAAGCTCGAAACACACCTTCGCCCCCGTGTATCCCGTTCGGGAGATGATGCAGTCGATATTCGCCAGTTTTGCCTGGCAGAACGTAAAGCTTTTCAGCCCCTTTATCTTTTGACCGACCGGGGCGTCCGCAAGTTTGCAAAGAATATCCGTCGAGGCAGGCCCCTGAACAGCGATATCGACCCTGCAATCGGGGCCGGTTTTTGTATCTCGCATATCACGAACCGGCGAGGTTTTTATTTGCCTGTCGGGCTTCGCCAAATCTATTTTTGCTTTGCCCGCCCTGAGCGTAGTCGAAGGGCCCGCCTGCAATGCGGCGAGATACGCCTTGGCTTTCGGCTCATTCGAAGCGTTGACGACCACCATAAATTTTTCTTTTTCGCGCCGGTAGATAATTATGTCGTCAAGTATGTTGCCAGCGGTGTCTAAAAGGTAACTGTATTGCGCCGAGCCGACCTGCAGAGCGCGGACGTTGTTGGTCGTAACAGCGTCGAGAAAACTCTCAGCGTTTGGGCCTGCGACCTCTAAGACGCCCATATGGGTGCAGTCGAACATGCCTGCTCGCTTGCGAACCGCCGAATGTTCTTCGGCAATCGAGGAATACCACAGTGGCATAAGATAGCCGGCGAACTCGGCGATGTGGGATTTATCGGTTAGCTTGAGGTGCTCGTTGTATAGAACGCTGCCGACCGGCGAACTTGCCGGCGGTTCAAAAACAAACGCTCCTGTTGCGAGTTTTTCTGCCACTTTTCGGCCTCCTTGCACAATCTCACCGCAGAGGCCGCAAAGAACGCAGAGATTGATTTATGTTTATTCTCCGCGGCCTCAGCGTGCTCGGCAGTGCAACTCTTGCTCAGAACCTACGCAACAATATGAAAATTCATCGCAAAGTCAAGGGCCGGGCAGGCGATTTATATTAGCGGACAGGCCGGCAAGTGATTATTATATTGGCAAAGAAACAGCACTTGTAAGGAGATTAGAATGAACGCGAAGAAAGGATACTTGCCGGTTGCGGTTCTGGCGGCGGCATTGATTATTATATTTGGCGGGTGCGAACAGCAATTAGGCACCAAATCTGTGTCCAGCCCTGTAGGCAAGAACGGGAAAATAGCGGTTATTCTCGATACCGACATCTGCGACGACATCGACGATACGTGGGCGCTGGCAATGCTGCTTCAGTCGCCAGAGTTTGACGTCAAGCTGATTACCACGTCGGTGGGCGATACGACGGCCAGAACAAAGGTTGTGGCGAAGATACTGCAGACGACCGGCAGGACGGATATACCTATCGGGGCAGGGGTGGCCATAGGGGATATGAAAACCGGGCACAGGCAGGACGGCTGGGTAAAAGATTTCGATTTATCGAAGTATCCCGGGAAGATTTATCCGGACGGGGTGCAGGTGATGATAGATACGATTATGAATTCGCCTGAACCGATAACGCTAATCGCAATAGGCCCCCTGCCGAACGTCGCGGCTGCGCTGGAACGTGAGCCGAATATAGCGAAGAAGGCCCGATTTGTGGGTATGCAGGGCAGTGTCCGTAGCGGCTACGGCGAGAAGTCGAAGCCGCAAAAAGAATATAACGTTGTTTCGTTTATCAAGGCGTCACAGACGGTTTTCACGGCGGACTGGGATATGACAATCACACCTTTGGACACCTGCAGCAGGGTGACGCTGCAAGGGGATAAATACAGGAAAGTGCGGGACTGTAACAGCCCCATAACGAAAGCAATAATTGAAAACTACCGCGTGTGGGCAAAAAGCGGCAATATGAACGAGGCACAGGTGGGCAGCAGGAGCTCGACGCTGTTTGATACCGTAGCGATTTACCTCGCAATGAAACGCGATTTGGTAGAGATGGAAAAACTCGGCATTCGTGTTACAGATGATGGGTACACGGCGATAGACGGCAAGGCGAAGAAAATCAACTGCGCGACGAAGTGGAAAAATCTCGGCGCCTTCGAGGATTTTCTCGTCGAACGGCTGACAAGCCCCGTCGGCCCGGCGGATCCAAACAGCAAGTAATTGGCCGAGCGCTATATCATTGTCATAGACGCGGCTTGTATGGGGTGGTATAGTGCGTTTCAGCAAGCTTTGCGGGGAAACGGATTAATGAGAACAGGCATATCAAAAATGTTAGCGGCGGTTTTAGTTGTTCTGGTCCAATGCGCAGTCGCGATTGGTGAGCCAAACGAGCCGAATCGGTTTTTGACGCTGAAGGACTACACAAGTTACGCGGAGGCGCACAACGCCGGGCTAAAGAGCGGCTATCAGCAATGGGTGGCGGCAACGGAAGTGGTTGTTCAGGCAAAGTCGCTGCCCGACCCGCAACTGACGTACGGTTACTACATGCAGGAATCGGACACGCACGAAAAACAGATGGTCGGCGTGATGCAGATGTTTCCGTGGTTCGGCAAGATAGACGCGAGGACCGAGGCGGCAGCGAAGAACGCAGACGTGGCGAAACAAAAATACCAGGCGGTCCGGTTATTGCTTCTCAAGGAAGTCAAGAGCGGATTTTATGAATACGCGTATCTGGCCAAGGCAAGTGACATAGCAAGAACAAATATTGAGTTGTTGAGCCGATTCGAGGAAATCACGAAGACGAAATATATCGCGGCGGGGGCTGGTCATCCGGACGTGATTCGGGCGCAGGTTGAGACGGCGAGAATGGAAGACGTGCTGAGAGGACTCGAGCAGATACGCGAACCAACGGTAAGCCGATTGAAGGCGGCGCTGAATCTGCCGACAGAGGTAAACCTGCCGTGGCCCGAACACGAAGAATTTGAACCGGCGCCGCTGGATTATGAGTTATTGGTAAATCTGCTCAGGCAAAAAAATCCTGAACTGGCGGGGCTTAATTTTGAGGCAATGGCGGCGAAGAGCAAGGTCGAACTGGCGGAAAAGAATTTTTATCCTGACGTCGGTATTGGTCTGCAATTCGAGCAGATGCGAAGGCCCGGCGGGAATACACAGGACAGCGGCAAAGATGCGGTGCTGCTGTTGTTCTCGCTTAACGTGCCCTTATGGCGGGACAATTACAAAGGCGGGCAGCGACAGGCGGTGGCCGAGGCAACAAGTATCGAACAGCAGAAAGTTGAAGCGGAGAACAATATCCTGGCCAAGGCGGCACAGGTATATTACGAATACAACGACAGCATCAGGAAAATCCGGCTTTATCGTGACAAGCTGCTGCCAAAGGCCGAAGAATTGCTGTGGTCATCAGAAACGGCATACAGAGGAGGAACCATCGATTTTCTCAGCTTGATTGATGCGCAACGAACATTGCTGGATTATCGTTTGTCGTATCAGCGTGTTTTGGCGGACAATCGGCAAAAATTGGCTGAACTTGAGATGCTTGCGGGGACGGAACTGGACTCGAAATAGCGAGCGAATCTGGTTTATCGGACGCAGATAACAAAGTTGTAACACGGTTAATTAACGGAAGTTACGGCAAAATCTTGGTTGTTGTGAACAAAATCCCATAGGTTTAGTATGATATAAGACAGGTATTTTAACGAAGGGAACATTATTTAACCAGTGGAAAGGGAAATGAAGGTGAGCAGGATATTCAGGGCAACGGTTTTATGGACGATAGTTCTGGTAGTGGCGGTGGTTTTGGGGGGTGGATGCAAGAAGAAGGAATCGCCGGCTACGCCAGCCAAAGAGATGTCAATGGAAGATATGCAGAAGCAGGCGATTAAAACTGTGGAAGATACAAAGAAGGCGGCAACAGCGGCTTCAGTCGAGCAGACGATGTGTCCCGTAATGGAAGGCAACAAAATCGACAAGAACGTCTTTGTCGAGTACAAGGGCAAAAAGGTTTATTTCTGCTGTGCCCAATGCAAGGCAGCGTTTGAGAAAGAACCGGAGAAATACTTGGCGAAGTTGCCTCAGTTTGCGAAATAAAAGTGAAATTACCGCAAGAGGAAATTGAATAATGAAAAGGCGGGCGATTATTGTCGGCGTGATTATTGTGGCAGCGGTTGTCGGAGTTTTTATACCTGGCCGGCACAATAATACGCAGCGTTCAGGAACCGTTTCAGAGACGGCAAAGGATTTATATTATTGCCCGATGCATCCGAACTTCACGTCGGACAAACCCGGCAATTGCGGAATCTGTGGTATGACGCTTGTGAAAAGGGAAAGCGTTCGCACGCTTGGTCAGGAGACCGCACAAAACAATCCCGCGATGGTTTACATAAGCCCGGAGAAGCAACAACTAATCGGGGTAAAAAAGGGGAAGGTGCAGAAACGAAATCTGGCAGGACAAATCCTGACGGTTGGCAGGGTCGCGTATGACCCGGCCTTGTTCGTGGCGCAGGAGGAATATCTTCAGGCGGTAAGATTTAACGGGACGTTACAAGGCGGAGATTCCAATTACAGGGACGAACAATCAGGACAGTTAATTAATGCCGTGATGCGCAAGCTGAGTTTACTTGGGATGAGCGAAGAGGAAATAAGCGCGCTGAGAAAAGAGGGCAAGCCGCAGCAAAATCTTTATCTGCCGGGTAAAAGCGACCGCGATATCTGGGTTTACGCGAATATCTATGAGTACGAGGCGGGATTAGTAAAAGCGGGGGGTTCAATCGAGGTTGGGGCGACGGCGTATCCGGGGCAAAGCTTCAAGGGGACAATCGTTTCAGTTGCGCCGGTATTAGACGCGACAACAAGGTCGCTGAAAGTACGGGCGCTGGTGGAAAATACCGAGAACAAGCTCAAGCCGGAGATGTTTGTAAACGCGAAGATAAATTACGGGCTTGGGGAGAAATTAGCTGTGCCGGAAGAGGCGGTGATGCACGCGGGGACACGAGATATTGTTTTTGTCGCGGGGGCAAACGGGCATTTCGAGTCGAGGGTTGTAAAGCTCGGCCATAAAGCGGAAGGATATTACGAGGTGCTGGGGGGGCTTGCGGAAAATGAGGAGGTCGTGACATCAGGCAACTTCCTGATAGATTCGGAGAGCGAACTGAACGCGGTTTTGAACAAATCAGCGGAACCAAACAAGTGAAAGCATCGGTGTGGCGATGATTGGCAGGATAATAGAATTTTCCGCGAGAAACAAGTTTATCGTCATATTCTTCGCGATAGCCGCGATAGTTGGGGCGGTATATTGCATAAGGGTTATGCCGTTAGACGCGATTCCGGATTTGTCGGACACGCAGGTGATAATCTACTCCCAGTGGGACAGAAGCCCCGACATTATCGAGCAGCAGGTGACATATCCGATTGTTACAGCAATGCTGGGTGCGCCGAACGTCAGGGCGATTCGTGGATTTTCGGATTTCGGGTTCTCATACGTTTACATAATCTTCAAGGACGGCACAGACATATACTGGGCGAGAAGCCGGGTAGTGGAATACCTGAGCAAGATTACCGCGAAACTGCCCCAGGGCGTGTCGGTGGAGATTGGGCCTGACGCGACGGGGCTGGGGTGGGTTTATCAATATGCGCTGGTCGATAAATCGGGCAATAATACTCTCGCTGATTTGAGAAGTTTTCAGGATTGGAATTTGCGATACTCACTGCAAAGCGTGCCCGGGGTCGCGGACGTCGCGGCAGTGGGCGGTTTTCAAAAGCAATATCAGGTCAACGTCAACCCCAATGCGCTGCTCGCCTACAATATCCCTCTGACAAAAGTCGTCGAGGCCGTCCGGCAAAGCAATAACGACGTGGGCGGCCGGCTGCTTGAGATGTCCGGCACGGAGTATATGATTCGCGCAAAGGGATATGTAAAATCGCCCGCGGATTTGGAGAATACAGTAATAGGGACAGATGGTTCGGGAACGCCTGTGCTGGTGAAAAATGTCGCTGATGTTGTAATAGGGCCTGACATAAGGCGCGGGGTGGCGGATTTGGACGGCGAAGGGGACACGGTTGGCGGAATCGTGATAATGAGGCAGGGGGAAAACGCGCTCAACGTAATCAATCGCGTCAAGGCAAAAATCGAGGAGATAAAGCTATCGCTGCCAAAAGGCGTTGAGATAGTTACAACTTATGACCGCTCGGACCTGATTAAGCGGGCCATCGATACGCTAAAGCATCAGCTCATCGAGGAAATGATTATAGTCAGTTTGGTGATACTGATATTTTTGTGGCATTTCCCCTCGGCAATCATACCGATAGTTACGATACCAATCGCGGTGCTGCTGTCGTTTATCCCGATGTATGGCATAAAGCTGACATCCAATATTATGTCCCTGTCGGGCATCGCGATATCAATAGGAGTGCTTGTTGATGGTGCGATTGTGGAGGTTGAGAACGCTTACAAAAAACTGCAATTGTGGGAAGCGGGCGGGCGCAAAGGCGATTTTCATATCATCCGGCTGAACGCATTGAAAGAAGTTGGACCATCGGTATTCTTTTCGCTTTTAGTGATAGCGGTAGCGTTTTTGCCGATATTCACGCTTGTTGACCAGGAAGGCCGACTGTTCAAACCATTGGCATACAGCAAAAACCTTGCGATGGCGATAGCGGCGATTCTGGCGATAACGCTCGACCCGGCGATACGGATGCTTTTCACGCGGATGGATTACAAGAATTTTAAGCCGGCGTGGCTTTCGAAGTTATACAACACTATTACCGTAGGCAAATACTATCCCGAAGAGCAGCACCCGGTGAGCCGGAGATTATTCGCGATATATGAGCCGGCGTGCAATTTCGTTCTTGAGCATCGCAAGTTCACGCTGATTTGCGCCGCGATTTTGATGGTAGCGACAGTGCCGGTGTATTTCCAGCTTGGGTCGGAGTTTATGCCGCCTTTGAATGAGGGGACGATTTTGTATATGCCGACGACGCTGCCGGGGATATCGATTACGGAGGCGGCGAATCTCTTGCAGATACAGGACAAAATTTTTATGTCGTTCCCTGAAGTTGAGAGGGTATTCGGCAAGGCGGGTCGCGCCAATACGCCGACGGACCCTGCGCCGTTTTCGATGATGGAGACGACGGTTGTTCTGAAAGATAAGCAGTATTGGCGGCCCGGGTTAACGTGGGAAAAACTGATTGAAGAAATGAACGCCAAAATGCAGATACCGGGCGTGACCAACGCCTGGACAATGCCGATAAAGGCGAGAATAGATATGCTCTCGACCGGCATACGAACGCCGATAGGGATCAAGATTTATGGTGCCGACCTAAGTGAGATTGAAAAAATAGGGATACAGCTTGAGCAAATCATCAAGCCGCTTGCGGGAACGCGAAGCGTATATGCGGAACGGGTATCGGGCGGGTACTTTGTGGATTTCAATTTGAAGCGGGAGCAATTAGCCCGATACGGATTGAGCATACAGGACGCTGAAGAGATTATCACAAGCGCAATCGGCGGGGAAAATGTTACGACTGCGATTGTGGGGACGGAACGTTACAGCATAAACGTGCGATACGCTCGTGACTATCGCGACGATTTGGAAAAGTTACAGCGGGTGCTTGTGCCTACCCAATCGGGTGCGCAGATACCGCTTGGCGAGCTTGCGGAGATAAGCGTCTCACTTGGGCCGTCGATGATACGCGACGAGAACGGGAAGTTGGCGGGTTATGTATATGTTGATATCGCAGGCAAAGACATCGGCAGCTACGTCGCACAGGCGAAAAAAGCGGTTGGCGAAAAATTGCAGTTCCCCGCCGGTTACACACTGGAATGGAGCGGGCAATTCGAAAATATGCTGCGTGTGAGAGAACGGCTAAAAGTCGTAATCCCGCTTACGCTTTTAATCATATTCACGCTGCTTTACATAAACACAAAGAACATCGTCAAGACCGGCATAGTAATGCTCGCGGTGCCTTTTTCACTGATTGGCGCGGTATGGTTCCTTTATATACTGGGCTATAACATTTCGATAGCTGTATGGGTGGGGATGATAGCGCTGATGGGGCTCGACGCGGAGACAGGCGTATTTATGCTGCTGTTTTTGGATTTGTCTTACAATGATATGGTGACACAGGGCAGGATGAAGACCTTCTCGGATTTGAAAGAGGCGATTATTCACGGAGCGGTCAAAAGGATTCGGCCGAAGATGATGACGGTGATGGCGATGTTTATGGGCCTTATACCGATTATGTGGTCGATGGGGACAGGTTCGGATGTGATGAAACGCATAGCGGCGCCGATGATTGGCGGCATTCTCACCAGCTTCGTACTCGAACTGCTGGTTTACCCGCCTTTGTACGCGATGTGGAAACAGCGTGAACTCCGTAAGGCAGAACAAACCACCTTTTAAGTTTCGGTAAAGGCGCTGTCCCAGTCCTTCCAGACAGGTTCGAGGCCCTGATATTTCAGCATAGCGGCGATTTGGGCGGGGGAGCGGGAATCATCGATATCGAATTGTCCTACTGAATCGGCGTGAGTAGAGTAGCCGCCGGGGTTTGTCTTGCTGCCTGCGCTCATTCGGGTAATGCCCAATTTAACAAGCTGGTCGCGCAAGTAAGCCGGCTCGCGTGTTGAAATGGTCATTCCCGCGTCGGCAAAACACAGGCGAAGGGCGAGAATCATCTGGACGAGATTTGTATCGGAAAGAAGATTAAACCGTGCGCTATCAACATCCTTGGCAGGTCGCAATCGCGGGAATGAAAACGACACGCGTGATTTCCAGTAGCGTTTCATCAGGTAATGGGCGTGCTCGGCAAGGGCAAGCGTTTCAAGCCGCCAGTCAGAAAGTCCAAGCAATGCACCAAGCCCGATTTCCCGCATACCTGCTTGGCCAAAACTGTCTGGCGCGGACAGGCGATAATCATAGTCGGCCTTTGGCCCTGCGGGATGATACTTGCGGTATGTTTCGCGGTTGTAGGTTTCCTGATACAACGTTACGCCTTCGATACCTGCCGCAAAAAGCTTCGCGTATTCTTCGGCGGACATCTGATAGATTTCAATGGACAGCGAGCTGAATTTGGGCCGTAACTTCGACGCTAATTCGGCAAGGTAATCGACGGTGATAAAATTTTTATCTTCACTGCTGACTAAGAGTAAATCTTTGAAGCCCTCTTTGGCGATTGTTTCTGCTTCGGCGAGGGCTTGTTCGATAGTGAGACGGATTCGGGGAAACTTATGACTCTTATTGAAGCCACAGTAAACGCAATCATTGACGCAGAAATTTGAAACGTAAAGCGGGGCATATAATCGAACGGTTTTGCCAAATCGCTGGAGCGTGAGCTGATGGGCGATTTGCGCCATCTGCTCGATGTAATTTTCGGCAGCGGGCGAAATGAGCATCAATAACCGGTCGAGGACATAATATCCCGGTTTGCGCGATATCGCCCATTTGACTTCATCTTCCGTAATTTCGCCGAGACGCTTGGTCCAGATTTCTCTGCCTGAGCCATCGAGGCCCCTGTCGGCCAAAATGGTCTTTACATCTGCAACGGTATGTTTTTTCGCATCTGCCATATTGGCTCAACAAAAATCAGTCAAACATTTCTTCTGATATTGTGCCTTCAAACACCTTTGTAACCGGCCCCGTCATTCGCACGGAATAATCTGCGCCTACTTCAATATCGATGTTCCCGCCGGGCATACGCACTGTTATTTTAGAATCGCATAGACCAAGGCGATAAGCAACCGCAGCAGCCGCACAACTGCTGCTGCCCGATGCTAAAGTATAACCAGCGCCTCTTTCCCAAATTTCTATTCTTATATTATGGCGGTCCGTCACTTCCATAAACTGCACGTTTGTTCTATTGGGAAAACGAGAATCACGTTCAATAAAAGGTCCAAGACGCCGTGCCAGGTCAGCGGAAACGTTCTCGCGCAAAATCACACAATGCGGGTTACCGATTGTTGCGGCTGAATATATTAGTGTCTGACCTTCTATTTCCATCTTTTCGTTAATTACCTCGCGTGGAGGACCTGCGACGGGGATTTTACTGCTATGGAAGTTGACCTGCCCCATATCGACTGCGACATTGCTTCCGTCTTCGTTCACCTCGGCTTCTACGGGACCTCCCGCAGTAATTATAGAAAACCTCGTTTGACGTTTGCCGCCCTGCTCCCACAAATATCTCGCAAAAATCCTCAGGCCATTGCCGCTTTTTTCCGCCTCGCTGCCATCAGGATTGAAAATGCGAAGAGTAAAAGGACTTTCTTCTGCGCCTGCAGACCCGCAGAGAATCCCATCGGCCCCGACTCCGTAGTTACGATGGCATATCCTGCGTATTTGTTCTTCAGTAAAATCAACCGAGGGTTTGTCTGAGTCCAGAACAATGTAATCATTCCCAAGTGCGTGATACTTAACAAACTTCATATAATTTCCTTACTCGTTTCTTAAAAAGCCGGTGAGCGGGCTTGAGGCGTTTGCTTTTTTGGATTCGGTTGCAGCGCCGGATTGATAAGCGATTCTGCCCGCCATAACCGCGAGTTTGAATGCCTCGGCCATTTTCGCCGGCTCAACAGCTGTCGCGATTGCAGTATTGACCAGCACCGCGTCTGCGCCCATTTCCATCGCCTCAGCGGCGTGTGAGGGCAAACCAAGCCCCGCGTCAACAACGACGGGGACATTGGCCTGCTCGATTATGATTTCAATCGCGGCCCGTGTTTTTAATCCTTGGTTTGAGCCGATGGGGCTGGCTAAAGGCATTACAGTTGCCGTGCCGACATCCTGAAGTTTTTTGCTCAATATCGGGTCAGCGTTAATATATGGCAAAACGACAAAGCCCTCTTTGACGAGAATTTCGGCGGCCTTTAATGTTTCGATTGGGTCAGGTAAGAGATAATAGGGGTCTGGCGTTACTTCGAGTTTGACCCAGTTGATACCCGTCGCAGCCCGCGCGAGGTGAGCTAAACGAATCGCCTCATCGGCGATTCTTGCGCCCGATGTATTGGGCAGGAGCAGATATTTGTTCCTGTCGATTGCGGAGAGCAAGCAATCGTCTTTGTTTGTGATATCGACCCTGCGAAGAGCAACGGTAACGATTTCAGCGCCAGATGCATCTATCGCCTGTGCCATTACCTTGCTGGATGAGAATTTTCCCGTGCCGATGAGCAGGCGCGAGGAAAATTGTTTATCAGCAATAATGAGCTTATCCATAGTTAACCTCCAGGGACAAATCTGACGAGTTCGATTGTTTGCCCGGCCTGCAGCGGTGTAATCGAAAAGTTTTTGCGTTCGATGATTTGGCCATCAAGCTCGGCGACGACGGTTGTGGAATCAACGCCGAGATGCCTCAACAGGTCCGCTATCGTTGCGGGCATTTTGTTGTCAGGAAATATTTTCTCTTTGCCGTTTATTTTTAATAAGCCCATACATAATCCTCGAAAATCGAGGCCGTAAACAAAAAAACGCTCCCGGAAAGGAGCGTTTCAAAACCAAATCAATCCGCCTCCCTTCGCAGGTCTTAACCTGAGCAGGTTCATAGGGTCACCCCGACAATTCGAGGTTTCTCAGCCACAGGCCCAATTTCGCCCCGGCTCCCCTGGCTATCATATTCAACAAAGTGAGCATATCACAGATTTGCCGCAGGGTCAAATGTTTGTGAATGGCGCACGCAGGGGTTTTGCTGAGAGAGGCGTTTTTCCCGGACCAAATGGGCGAGAGGACCTTTTCTGGCGGAGTCGAGGTTTTGTTGAACGCAATTCCAATGGTATATTTTATTTGTAGGTGTAATAAAATGATAGCTACTTGCCCCCATTGTCAAAGCGGATTTTACATTGCTTCTGACCTGGCCGGCGCGGTCGTGATTTGCTCGAAATGCAAAAAGCAGGTTAGGGCCCCGGACAGGAGAGGTCATGCTCCGGGTCCGCTCTCTCAGACCAATGACGGGATACCTGTGGCAATACTGGCGGAGACCAGGGCGGAGGCGGAAGAACACATCAAAAACGAAACCGAGGCAAGATTTGAGTTAGAGAAAAAAATCAAAGATTCGCTGGATGCAAAGGCAAAGGCGGAGTTTCAGGCAAAAATTGACGCCCAGGCAAGACAGGAGGCGGAAGAACGGCTCAAACAAGAGGTCAGCGCACGAGCAACGATTGAGGCGAAGCTGCTGACGGAAATCGACGCCGGGAGAAAGGCCGAGGAATCGGCAATGGCGGAAAAGCAGGCGAGAGAAAATTTCGAAGAAAAATTAAAAACCGAAACCGAAGCGAGATTAAAGGCGGACGTGCAGGTTGAAGCAATAAGCCGTGAGCTTGCGGAGGTCAAGGCGAAACTTACCGAAGCAGAGGACGCAAGAAAGGAAACGGAAACACGTGTTGTCAAAGAAGCCGAGGCCAAGGGCCAGTTAGAGCAGCGACTGCAGGCAGAGACAGAATCAAAGATAAAAGCGGAAAGCCAGGCCAAGACCGAGGCGCTTGCGAAAAAGAAGTATCAGTCGCAGGCGGAATCAGGGGCGGCGGCGATAATAAAGCTGGAGCAGGAGCTTGAGGCGGTCAAGACAAGAATCCGGGACGCGAAGATTGCGGCAAGCAAGCGAAGTCCGATTAACATCACCAAGGGGTTTGTGCGGCTGACATTTATTCTGTCGCTTGTCGCGGCCGGCGCCGGTGGGTACATCGCCTATATCAACGGCTACATAATCAACAGTCACTACGACAGGCCGATGCATTTGCCAATGTTCCCAAAGGCGGTTTATCTGCCGGTTAATTTAATCGCAATTAGCGTAGGCAGTTATCTTGCGGTCTGGGTCGCGTTCCTGACATTGCTTTTTGTAATCAAGGGATTCAGCCGGCCGAACTCAGCAAAGATACAAACGATTACTCGGTCAGAGCCAATGGTCGAAGAAACCTATGTCGCCGGCGAGGGCAGGATGTGGAGATCGCCCTGAACCGGGCAAAACGTCCGAGAAACTCTCTCCTAACCAACATATTTTGGCGGTTTTTCAGCCAATTTGTTATTTGTTGCAAAGTAGGTGATGCGAGCGGGCAAAAACTGCCGAAATAATAGCGTATGTGAACGTGACTTACGCAAAATGGGACCGGACAGGGACCCCGTAAGTATAAATTAAATTCGAACAACCACACAGTTAATAGGAGAAACACATGACTCCGGTAAAAGTAGTTGAAAGACCAATGACAATGGGCGAGATAAAGGACAAGGCCAAGAATCTTGGTATTACGCCTGGGAATATGAAGAAGACGGAACTGATTCAGGCGATACAGCGGGCCGAGGGTAACAACGCCTGCTACAGCACGACAAACGGGACCTGCCAGTGGACCGAGTGCTGCTTCAGAGTTGATTGTCTGAAGATCAGGAATTAAGCCGGTTTTCCGGAGATTGTGTCGCAACATCCGGAAATCGGGCAATGCTCGATGCAGAGTATGTCAAAACGGGGCGCGTTGCGCCCCGTTTTCGTTTTACACGTTTGTGTCCCCGGCGACTCTCGCCGATTTACAATTTATAATTGCCACGTCGGTCCCCCAAAGCGACCTCCTCGCAATGACCCTCCTTCGCCCGGACGACGGGCTTCCGACTTCGCTATCGTTGCGCCGGACGAGTCGAAGGACAGGCATATATTAGAACCGAAGTCATTGTATATCAGTATGTTATGTGTTGCGGGCGGGCGAAAAATTTTCGCCATTAAGACACAAAGGCGTTAAGATTTTTCTTTGTGGATAAGTGTCTTCGTGGTAAAAACACCAGTTAAATCGGTATCTATTATGTTAGAGGCATTTACAGGAACGATAAATGGCGCAGCGTAAAAAACTAAGAGAACGGCTGGAATGCAAGGCCGGGTTTGTTGTAGTGGCGGAGCTTGCGGGTGGGCCGAATTTCGACTTTGGGCCGATTGGCAAGTTTTTGTCGGCATACAAGAAGACGGGGCCGGGCGCCATACCGGCAGGATTTGATTTCGCGGGAATTACGCTGCCTCAGAATCCGGGCGGTGTGGCGAATATCGACCCGGGTCATGCGATTGACAGGTTGAATGCGGAGGGGCTTTTGGGCGATTTGGATTGTGTGCCGCATATTTCATGCAAGGACCAGAACGCCAATTCGCTTGTCAGTTCGTTAGTGGGGCTGAGAGATTCCGGTGTTGAGAGCGTGCTGATTCTTACGGGCGACAAGCCGATTTCCGCGACGGGCGTTTTTGATGTTGATTCAATCGGGTTGCTGCAAGTTATCAGGGATATGGACAACGAGGGGTACATAAAGGCGAGACCCCAGGATTTGGACAAGGTTCAACAGTTTTTCCCCGGCGCGGCGGTGTCGCCATTCAAATACACCGAGCAATCGCAAATGCAGCAGTATTATAAGATGGAGAAGAAAATCGCCTGCGGGGCGAAATTTCTGATTACCCAGGTCGGCTGGGACTGGAAAAAATCGCAGGAGCTTTTCAGATACTTAGAGAAAAACAAAATCAACATCCCCATCCTGGGCAACGTTTACCTCTTGAGCACGACGACGGCGGCGCCAAGGTTGATGCACGATGCGAAACTAACCGGGTGTTTTGTGAGCGATGAACTTCTGGCGAAACTGTATTCGGAGAATTTGTCGCAGCACGTTGAGAGGGCGGCGCAACAGGTGGCGATGTATAAGGCGATTGGTGCGGCAGGTGTGGATATCGGGGGCGTCAGCAATTTTGAGACGTTTGCGGACATTTTGAAAAGGGCCGCGGAAATTGGCGATGGCTGGGGACAATACAAGGATAATTTGTGCTGGCCCCCCTTCGCTAAAGCTATGGAGGGTAGGCCCGCGAAGAGAGCGTTTTATCTTTATGATGATAACGGTCGAGAGAGGGCTTTATCGAAGCCGCGCAAGACGTTCCATCACAAATTTTTCAATTTTATGCACAGGGCGATTTTGAATCCTGACTATCGCGGGTTTAAGATTTTCAGGGGTGCGATGGCTGCGCTGGGGACAAAAAAAGGCGAAGGCGCCATTTACAAATTGTTCCACGCGGGCGAAGGGGCGTTTAAGTATTTGATATTTGACTGCGAGGGCTGCGGGGATTGTTATTTACCTGAGAATTTCGGGCTTTGCACGATGGGCGGATGCGAAAAGGGACTTGCCAACGCGCCGTGCGGGGACGCTACGGCTGACGGCAAATGCGGCAACAATCTTGAACGTGTGTGCATCGGGGAATTGATTTACGACGCGGCGGCTTCTGAAGAACTCGGCCTTGCGAAACTCAAACGCATAATCAACAAGCCGAGAATAAAAACGCTGGAGCATACCGCGTCGATTGTGAATTACCTGTTTGGGAGGGACCACACTATGAAAAACGCCCTGATTTCGATTGGCGAATCGATTCATGCCTCGATACCAAAGACGGGACAGATAATGAGACAACTGGCGCAGCTTGGGCCGGATGCTTATACGAAGCCGAGCGGGCCGTTGAATTATATCAAAGCGTTGGTGGAATCGCAGGTAAACGACGGTGCGGATTATATTGCGGTCAACGTCGATGCGTTCGGCGAGGATGACCAGCAGGTCGCGGTAGATATGATGCGCGAATATGTCAAGCTGGTTCGCAGGTGGGGCAATGGTGTCCCCATCTGCATCGACAGCGGCAACAACGACGTGCTGATTGCCGGATTGAAAGAGTGGTATAACACAAAAGAGACGGTGAAGCAGCCGCTGATAAACTCCGTCAAGATTTACACGATGGATAAATTTTTCCCGCTGAAGAGGGATTACGATTACGCGTTCATCGGGCTATTGATGACGGAAGACAAGCCGACTGGGCCGGGCGGGTCACATTCGATGGAAGAGTTGTATTCGCTTGCGAAGAAGATTTACGAAAAGGCGGTGGGACAGTATGGTTTCAAGCCGTGGGAGATTTTGTTAGATTCGACGGTTTTCCCGCTGGCGATAGATATGCCGATGGAGCCGGGCGTTCCGGGATATACTTACCGGGCGTTCGAGGCGATTAAAAAGATAAAGAGCGACCCTGCGATGAAGGGCGTGCATTGTTCGCTTGGCATCAGCAATTCGGTGCGTGATTTGCCGGGGCGGAGGATTGGCGTTTGCAGAGCATACGTGGCGAAAGCGATGGAATACGGCCTTGACGCTGGGATAGTAAACGTCGCTCATCACTATGGGCGTGTGCCAGCGGACCCGGATTTGGTTGCGCTGGTTGATGCCTTCGCGAAAATGGACGGCTCGGCGGAAGCGACTAATAAATCGATGATGCTGATGGGCAAGTTCTGTCAGGAGAATCGCAAAGCGAGCGTTTAGCATATAGCAGGTTTAGAAGAAATAAGACAGCACTCGGCAGGGGGATATTTTGCCGTTATCTCATGTGTGCATTTGCCGCCGAAGAGGGCCATAAATTATAGGACGCTCGGCAGCAACACCAACAGACCGGCATCATTCCCTGTTTTCGTCGCGAGAAAATATGTTTATTTGGCTCATTTATTGAAATACCTATAAATCCATCTCATTTGTCGGTCGATACTTAAGCACGGCCTGTTAGTAATCGTTATTTGGGGGTAAACGCCGCATCTGAAAAACCGTGATAAGGAATTCGCCAAATGAGTTTGACTCTACGCAACGACGAAAACGCCTATAGCACCCCGCAACTTGCTGCGCACGACCCGTCACATGTTTTTCTCCGACCTGTCACATTGTTCATCAAAGTAGGCCTGCTTATTATCATCTGTGAAGCGGCCATTGAGGCGGCAACGCAACTGTTGTCCGTCAGCAGCAAGTGGGATATCCTTTTTGACCCGCTTCTCTTGGCTGTGTTCGGCACGATAGGCCTGTACAATTTTATAGTAAGCCCTATGAACAGGATGCTGGAAATAAACGAGGAAGTAAAAGGCAGGCTCGAGTTATTCAGGGGTTTACTTGATAAGTCGAACGACGCCGTCTTCATCATCGACCCCGAAACCGCGAAGCTTCTGGATGTAAATTACAGGGCATGCACCACGCTTGGCTACACGCGGGCAGAATTGCTGAATATGACCGCGTTGGATATAGAGGAAGTCATTACGGATAGCTCCTGGGCTGAACAGGTCAGGCAGGTTAGTAACAATGGATACGTATTCCTGCAAAGTCGGCACAAACGCAAGGATGGCGTCACCTTCCCGGTCGAGGTGAATGTCAACCTTGTCAACTGGTGCCGCCGGGATTATATAATCGCTGTGGCCAGAGACATTAGCGATCGCGAGCACGCTGAGATCAAACTCAAAGAGAGTGAAGCCAAGTTCAAAAAAATAGCTGAATGCGCAAAGAGTGGTATTATAATGATGGGGCCAAAGGGAGAAGTATCCTTTTGGAACCCGGCCGCAGAGAGGATATTTGGTTATTCCAGCGACGAGGTAATCGGAAAAGACCTTCACACGCTGCTGGTCGCTGAGCGATTCCGCGATGCTTTTCAAAAGGTTTTTTCTTCCTTCCAGAAGGCAGAGAAAGGCAACGCAATGGGCAAGACGCTCAAGCTAGCGGCAATCAGGAAGAACGGAAGTGAATTCAGCATAGAAATGTCACTCGCTCCTGTTCAGTTGAATGGCGAATGGCATGCTGTTGGCATCATCAGGGATATGTCAGAAAGCAAAGAGGCAGAGGCCGACTGGGCAAATAAGGATAAGGCAACGGTAGTAACAGGCAAGTCAACAACCTGATAACCGCTGCGGTCTCATATCGCAAGACAACATATCTTAAGGCACGTTTTCAGACAGACACCTTATAGCCACTGACGGTCAAGCTCAGGCAATCAAGTAGGGGCGATATTACAGCAATGCCCCCCACTGCTTCTTCGACTGGTTCGGCTTAGTTCGACTTCGCTCACTACAGGTCGCTCACCACAGGTGTGCTCAGGACAAGCGGGGTGGGGGGCTAAACGCTTCCATTCTTGCAAAAACACTGCGGCGCAGTTATTATTTACCCCGTGAGATAATTTGAAGAAGAACAGGATGGTCCTGATTTGCCGAGAAGAGCATATCTCACGGGGTAAAAATGTCCACAAAATCCCAGAAAAAAGAGGCGGCGGCGGGTTCGGTCGCAGTAAACAAGAAGGCCTGGCACAACTTCGAGATAGAAGACAAGTTCGAAGCGGGGATGGAGCTTTTGGGCAGCGAGGTGAAGTCGCTTCGCACGGGACAGGCGGACCTGAGCGGGTCATACGCGAGAATCATAAACGGGGAATGCTGGCTGGTGGGCGCGAAAATCTCTCAGTACCAGATAACGGGACTGGCAGGCCACAGCCCGACACGAAAAAGGAAACTTCTTCTGCACAAGCACGAGATTCACAAAATATACACCAAGCTGGAGCAGCGCGGCTATACGCTTGTGCCGTTGCGGATATATTTTAATCAAAAGGGCCTGGCGAAGACGGAGGTTGCGCTTGCGCGAGGCAAGCGGCAATATGACAAACGCCGGGCGATTGCCGAACGCGAGCAGAAAAGGGACATTGACAAGCGAATGAAAAAATTCCGTAACTGAAAACAGGGAGCCAAAGATTATGACCGAAGAAAAGAACGACAAAAAGAAGATAATTATCGATGAGGACTGGAAGCAGCAGGCCAAGAAGGAAAAAGAGGTGTTGGCTGAAAAAGAAGAGGCGGAAAAGAAAGAGGCCGTACAGGATAGGCGTCAAGGCCCTTTGCCGCAGGGCGACCTGACGACTTTGGTGAGTATGCTCTTTACCCAGACACTTTTTTCGCTGGGGTTTATTCAGGTCAAGGGGCAGGACAAACGTGAGCCGGACCTCGCGTTGGCCAAGTACAATATCGATATGCTCGAGACGCTCGAAGAAAAAACCAAAGGCAATCTCAGCGAAGACGAGCAGCAGGCCATTACGACCGCGCTCAATGAGCTTCGTATGGCTTACGTTAAGGTCTCGGGGACAACTGAAAATTAGCTAATAAAAAGTTCGAAGGGACATTTGTGACCATATTAGAACAAATCATCGCGGATAAAAGGAAAGAAGTCGCAAAGAGAAAAAGGGAGCAGCCGCTCGAAGAGCTTAAAGAGCAGCTTGTGCTTCTCGGTAAATGCCGTAATTTCTATAAGGCGGTCACAAAGGCAAACAGCCGGGGAATCAACGTCATCGCCGAGATAAAAAAGGCCTCGCCCTCCGCGGGCGTAATATGCAGGGATTTTGCCCCGGTTACAATCGCGAAGATATACGAACGCTGCGGCGCAGATGCCATCAGTGTTCTTACCGACGAAAAGTATTTTCAGGGCAAGCTCGAATACATCGACCACGTGAAACACGCCGTTGATTTGCCCATCCTGCGAAAGGATTTTATCATAGATATCTGGCAGGTTTATGAATCCCGCGTCGCCGGCGCCGACGCGATACTGCTTATTGCCGAGGCGTTGAAGCCCGCTGAGCTTATCGACCTGATGATTACCGCCGCCGAATTAACACTGACGGTGCTTCTGGAGGTGCACGACGCCGACTCGCTTTTGGCAGTGCGAAGTATGGTCGGCTTTCCCAGAAAGGGCTACAGCGTCCTGGGTATAAACAACCGCGACCTTGCGACAATGAAGGTGGATTTGAATACTACTTCGCGCCTTGCCGGCCTGCTGGATAACAAGGTCGAGCTTGTCGCCGAGAGCGGAATCAAAACGCGGCAAGACGTGGAAAAATTAAAAGCAACGGGCGTCAGCGCGGTTCTTGTGGGACAAACGCTTTGTGAAAGTGCGGACATAACCGCCAGATTCAAAGAGCTGTTTGACTAAAGAGTTTTGCCACGAAGACACTAAGACACGAAAAAAAGGGGAAAGTAAAAAAGAACCAATTAGTATTTTTGTGGTCTGGCGGTAAAAAATGGATATTAAAAACGACAAAATAACAGTGAATACACAGGGGCGGCGTTTACCGTATCGCGGCGAGGTTGTTTATATCTATGCTTATGACATTGCGTACGATATAAAAAATGAGCCGGTGGAGAAGATTTTAACGCAGCCGACGAGGGACTATCTTGTGGGGCCCAGCAAGCGAATTCCCCGGCAGATGTTTTTCTATCGGCCTCGGATAGCCGATTTTGCTCTTGAGAAGCGCGTGCTGCGCAGCGGAGAATCACTTGAAATCAGGAAAAGCGTAAAAATTTTCGGCGTCGGCGCGATGACCGTTCAGGTTCGGGTGCCGTTTGAGGTTGAACGGCTGGAGGACCTTGTCGGTTATCACGATTTGAAATTCGCCCAGGGGGGTCTTGAGGAAGAGGTGGCGGAATTTGCCGAAAGCGTTCGAAGGGACCTTGTGCCTTACTGTGTTCGACCGGTCCCGTCGCTGATGCAGGCGGAGGCATATACGGTGTTCTGCGTGGCGGGGCTGCCGGAGGTGGAAGGACAAGGGGTTCGTGCGGAGGACTGGCTGACGGCCAACAGAAGGCGAGTAGCGGCGCTGCTTATGCAGGAGGAAAACGCCGAAGCGTTATCAGAGCAGGAGGTCAGTGAATCGACGGAATTATACCTGAGCTATTACGGGGACGACCTTGTTGTGGTTGACTGGGATTCGGCGGTTGTCGTCGGCCAGCAGGACTCGCTTGACGACGTTCTGCACATAATGGAGCTTGCGAACGTCCAATTGGTCGAGCTTGCGGCTTACGACAGGGTTCTGGATGAGGCGCTTCAGGTTGCCTACAACGATATGAACAGGCAAACGGTTCGTTCCACGCGCAAAATGCTGGAGAATCTGCGAGAACTTCGTATAGACCTGGCGAGGATAAGCGATGAATTGTCAAACATAACGAAGTTTTTCGGCGACTGGCACCTGGCGAAGACACACAGGAATCTCGCGGACAGGTTTCACCTCGGCGACTGGCAGCGTATCATCGGGGAAAAAACCAGGACACTCGACGGTCTCTACCAGATTCTGCTTCAAAACAGGTTTAACTCGGTGATGTTTCTACTTGAGGTAACGATTGTGCTGCTTTTTATAATTGACCTTATCGTGCTGTTGGTCAAGTGAGTATAAAACCGATTTAATAAGGACGAATAAAATGGTGATAGCTGTTTACTTAGCGTTCGGATTGGTTGCGGGGATTCTGAGTGGGCTTTTAGGTATCGGGGGCGGTATTTTTATTATTCCGGCACTGGTCTTTCTGCTGGGCTTTTCTCAGCAAACGGCACAGGGGACGACGCTGGCGATGATGGTGCCCCCAATCGGCCTGTTGGCCGCGTGGGCGTATTACAAGGCGGGCTTTGTGGATATCAAGGTCGCAGGTCTGATGTGCATCGGATTTTTTATCGGCGGGTTCTTCGGGGCCAAATTCGCGACGGTTCTTTCGGGGGCGACTCTTTCAAGAATTTTCGGCGTGGCTATGCTGGTGGTCTCAATCAAAATGATTTTAGCTAAATAACCCGTGCCTCAAAAGGAACACCGGCCTGCCGATTTATTTTTGCTGCCTTGTTTTTTCGGCGGACTTGATTAACGATATTTTCCCATTCTTCACCAGCCAGGCGCTTTTTGCCGTGGACACATACACCGGGTATCCGTGAAGACGGTTCAGATATACGTGAATTTCCGACGGGACGTTTCCCAGAGGATAACTCACGGAAAGGGCCTGCGATTCCCTGGTCTTGTCGGTAGCCGGCTTTTGCAGCGTAAGACAAGATTGATAAAGAGGAGTTACGGCCAAAACGTTTTTCCCGTCCGCCGACACCTTCACCCGGCTGTGGCCTCCAACCACGATTACATCATCCGCCGTTGCCGCCAGAATATACACCAGCCATCCGTTCGAATCAATATCTTCCATTACCGCGGTATTATAGTTTTTGGAACAATCCTTCGGCGCGGCACGCAGGGCGTTTCGCCTGGCGCGAAACATCGCTATCTCCGTCGCCGACAAAGACCGCAAGTTGTCCTTCGTAACATCGGTGTTGCCCTTAACGTCAATCCGCACATCATAAACGACGTTTACATCTTCCCCAGTTTCCCTGATGAATCGCGTCAGGTTTCCGCCTCCGTCCTTAACGACAATCCAGCCGTTCAGAGCGCCCGGCTTTATCGGGCCAACTACCCGCAGCAGCGCATCCGTTGCTTTTGCGGCGACTACGTCCTGAAAATATAACTCTTCCCCTAGGCGTTCCGCCTTCATCACTTCCCTTGATTCGGCGTCCGACAATCCCGCCTTTTCGGCTTCCACGGCCACGTATTTCCGTTGGCATCCGCCCGCAAAAACAATCGCCATCACAAAGATAGTTATGTATCTCATATATCACACCCAATTAATCAGTTCCTTTTTTTCTCACTGAAACTGCTATTGTTTGGAATCTACCAGAAAATCATTCAGAACAGCGAGTGATTCTTCGGGGCGCTCGAGATGAACGAGGTGGCCTGCGCCTTTTACGTGATAAATTTTGATATTGGGCTGCTTGCTCACGGCGTCTATTTCCATTTTCCTTATAGTATCATTGGCATCGGCCTTAAGAATCAGCGTTGGGACAGTTATTTTAGGCAGATACGATTTCAGAGGCGGAATCGTCATGACGCTATCTAAAATCTGGGGTTTTATTTGCATCTTCGAGTCAGCCCAGCGGCCGCGGGCTTCTTGCGAAATGGCTGGGTGTCGTTTTGCGGCCTCTTTTATGAGTTCTTCGCGGCTAATGCCTTTAATGTAATCGAGATCCTTTTTAAACCGGATTCTGGCCCGGTTCATATCTTCACTGCTTTCAAACATCGGTTTGACCAGTCCGGGCGGGTCTATAAGAACAACTTTTTTCGGTATATCCGGGTATTGAGCGGCCACGACCGCAGCGATACTTCCTCCGAGGGAGTGGCCTATAATGACAGGATGTTGGAGTTTCAGGGCCTTTATCAGGCCGACAATGTCTGAGACATTGTCGTTTATGTCATAACCTGTAGCCGGGGCATCGGATAACCCGTGACCTCGCAAATCATACATTATGACATCATATTTTTTCTCGAATGCGTGTGCCAAATCCGTCCAGCACAGGCCGTTATCGGTATAGCCGTGCGAGAGCACCATGGAGGGCTGTGTGCCGTTGCCTGTTCTGTAATAGTGTAGGGTTATCCCGTTGGCCTTAACATCGCCGGAGGTCCAGCCGTAAGGCAGCTTGGCAGTGTTTGCGTCCGCTGATTGACCATAACAGAATGAGGCAAACCCAAAAATCAATGTAAGACAAACGACACATTTCCAACCAGCCATTTTTAACTCTCCTTAATTTTTATATAAACACTCGTCGGTTAACGCTCCTGTTTTTTCTGTATTTTCGCCCATTCGTCGCGGAGTGAAACGGTGCGGTTAAAGGTGAGTATGCCGTTTGCGGTGTCGGGGTCAACGCAGAAATAACCCAATCGTTCAAACTGATACCGGGCAAGCGGCCTGGCGTCCTTCAAGGCCGGCTCGACGAAGCAATTTCTTAAACAATCGAGCGATTTGGGATTCAGGTTCGCGGTCAAGTCCTTGCCTTCGGGGACATCATCGGGATTTTCTTTGGTGAAGAGATTCTCATACAATCGGACTTCGGCTGGTATAGCGTCTTTAGCCGAGACCCAGTGAATTGTCGATTTGACTTTTCTGCCGTCGGGTGCGTCGCCGCCTTTTGTGGCGGGGTCATAGGTGCAATGCAATTCGATGATATTGCCGGCATTATCTTTTACGGTGTTTGTGCATTTGATGAAATAGGCGTATCGCAAGCGGACTTCTTTGCCGGGGCTTAACCGATAGAACTTCGGGGGCGGGGTTTCCATAAAGTCATCCCGCTCGATATAAAGCTCTCTTGAAAAAGGCACTTTGCGAGTTCCCGCTGACGGGTCTTCGGGATTATTTACCGCGTCCAATTGGTCAACCTGTCCTTCGGGATAGTTATCGATAATCACCTTCAAGGGGCGTAACACCGCCATAACGCGCGGGCTGGTTTTGTTCAGGTCCTCGCGGACGCAGTGTTCAAGCAGCGCGACATCGATGGTGCTGTAGAATTTGTTGACGCCGATAGTGGCGCAGAAGTTGCGAATCGCTTCGGGCGTATAGCCCCTCCGGCGAAGGCCCGCGAGCGTCGGCAGGCGCGGGTCATCGAAATCGCGAACGTGGCCTCCTCGAACAAGGTCGATTAGTTTGCGTTTGGACATAACCGTGTAAGTGAGATTGAGCCGGGCAAATTCGATTTGGCGGGGGTGATTGATTTTTTTGCCCCAGGGGCCTGAACCATCGTCGGTCCGCCCTTCGTTTACGGCGTCGATGAACCAGTCATACAGCGGGCGATGATTTTCGTATTCCAAACTGCACAAGCTGTGGGTAATGCCCTCGATGGAATCCTCGAAGCCGTGTGCCCAGTCGTACATCGGGTAAATGCACCACTTGTTGCTCTGGCGATGGTGTTCGGTGTGCAGGATGCGATACATAATCGGGTCGCGCATATTCAGGTTTGGATGCGCCATATCGATTTTGGCGCGAAGGGTCTTTACGCCATCGGGAAATTCGCCGTTTCGCATCCGAGTAAATAAATCGAGGTTTTCCTCAACGGGTCTATCGCGATAGGGGCTGTTTTTGCCCGGGGCGGTAAGTGTGCCGCGGTGCGCGCTGACTTGGTCGCCGGTGAGGTCGCAGACGTAGGCCTTGCCTTTTTTAATCAGCTCTACGGCCCATTCATACATCTGGCCGAAGTAATCGCTGGCGAAGAACAGCCGGCCGTCCCATTTTGCGCCGAGCCAGCGGACGTCCTCGATGATGGCATCGACGAATTCCTGCTCTTCCTTTGTGGGGTTGGTATCGTCAAAGCGGAGGTTGAACAGTCCGCCGAATTCCTCGGCTATGCCGTAGTCAATCCAGACGGCCTTTGCGTGGCCTATGTGGAGATAGGCGTTTGGCTCGGGAGGAAAACGGGTGCAGATGGTCTTGCCTTCGAATCGGCCGCCCGGGGCGATATCCTCGACAACCATATCCCTTATAAAATCATGCCTGGTTTCTTTTTCGTTTTCTCCGGTCATTTCGATTCCCCATATTTATAATTGATTGTGAGGCAGCGGGCATTGGCTATGAAAAATCTATCAGATTTCCTCACGCCTGTCCAGTTTCGCTATTTTGACTTTGGACTCCGGGAATCGGGTTGCTTTAGATAAGCGAACATAATAAACTTGCGGCAAGTATAAAGGAAATTATTGGGAAACAGACGAGGAATGATTATGGATAGAATAGACAGACGCGCTTTTCTGAAGGCCACCACGGCTGCCGGGGGCGCGATAATCGCAGCGCCGGTGTTGTTTGACGGCTGGCTGACCTTCGCGGGGACCGAAAAGACAGGGTATTTTGAGAAGGAATTCGGCATAACCGACGCTTTGTGCAAAAAAGTGCTGGGCAAGGCACTCTCGAAGGGCGGGGATTTCGCGGACCTGTATTTCGAGCATACCATATCGAATTCGCTCGGCCTGGAAGACAAAAAGGTTGACCGGGCATCTACATCGATCAATCTCGGCGTGGGTATCCGCACGGTCAAAGGCGATCAGGTGGGGTTTGGGTTTACGCAGGAGCTGACTGAAAAATCGATGATGGCTGCTGCGGCAATGGCTGCGACGATTGCCGACGGTTCGGCGACTCCCGTGGCGGGCAAATTTACGGCCGTCAAGACAGGCGATTACTACCCGCTGACGGGCACAAAACCCGCACCATTGGCGCCTCGGCTTTCGCTCGTTGAAAACACTGCCGGCAAATGCTTCGCTCGTTCAAATTATATAATCAAAACAATCGCCCGTTTCGGCGACGGCAGGAAGCGGATAATGATTGTAACAAGCGACGGTGTTAAGGCGGAGGACTTGCTGCCGGGCAGCTCGCTATCCGCTATGGTTACAGTCGAGAAAGACGGCCGTAAAGAGCAGTTCTGGTTTTCGCGGGGAGGCAGGCGGGATTTTTCATATTTCACAGACGATATTGCGAAGGAAGTGGCCGAAGGCGTTGTCGATGGCGCGGTAACGCTCCTCGATGCGGTGGCTGTTCCCGCGGGCGAAATGCCCGTTGTCTTTGCCCCCGGTGAATCCGGAGTTTTGCTGCACGAGGCAGTCGGGCACGGATTTGAGGCGGATTTCAATCGCAAGAAGACGTCGATTTACTCCACGATGATGGGGCAGAAAGTTGCTGAGCCGATGGTAACGGTTGTTGACGACGGGACATGGCCTAACGCACGCGGGTCGATTAACTTTGACGACGAAGGCACGCCCGGTCAGAAAACGGCGATTGTTGAAAACGGAATTTTGAAAAGTTATCTTCACGACAGGATTTCCGCCAAACATTACGGATTATCCTCCACGGGCAACGGCCGGCGGGAAAGCTACGCACATTACCCGATACCGCGAATGCGAAATACCTATATCCTGCCCGGCCCAAACAAGCCGGAGGAGATTATCGAGAGCGTCAAGAAGGGTATCTACATCCAGGACGTGAGTAACGGGCAGGTAAATATCGGCCAAGGGGATTTTGCGTTTTATGTTTCACAGGGCCGGCTGATAGAAGATGGCAAACTCGGCGCGCCAATCAAAGACATAAACATTATGGGCAACGGCCCGAAACTGCTGCAGGATATAACAATGGTCGCAGACGACCTTAAACTGGGCTGGAGTGGTTCATCTACCTGCGGCAAAGAGGGACAATTAGTGCCCATAGACGCGGGAATGCCTACGGTCATGGTTCGGTCTTTAACGGTAGGCGGGACAAAAAAACAGGGAGCATAGAATGAATAAACAAATGTATGACCTGTGCAAGTGGGTTTTGGAGACCGCGGGCAAGGCAGGCGCGAAGGATTCGAGAGTGTCGCTGAGCAAAAGCCGGTTTGTGGAAATACAATACAGGGACAAAAAGCCCGAGATAATCAAGCAGGCGACTACGGTGCAGATGGGAATGGACCTTTTTGTCGCGGGCAGATATTCTTCGCAGAATACCTGCGATTTGCGAAAAGACGCGCTAAAGGAATTCATTTCAGATGCCGTTTCGACTACAAAACTTATTGCGGAAGACCCGTACAGGACTTTGCCCGACCCGAAGTATTACAAGGGTCGAGCGGATATAGACCTTAAAATCGCGGACGCGTCTATCGATGATTTATCAGCGGAGCAGAAACATACGGTAGTAAAAGCAGCGGAAAACGCCGCATGGTCGGCGGGCGGAGAAAAAGTCGTTACCGTTGAGGCCGGGTTTAATGACGAGTTCGGCGAATCGGTTACGTTGACAAGCAACGGTTTTTCAGGCGACACCCGGTCCACAAATTTCAGCGTCGGGGTTTCGGTCAGTGTCCGTGACGATGACAACCGCAGGCCGATAGCGTATGACTACGCGGACTGCCGGATGTACAAAAAACTGGCGAACCCCGAAACCATTGGCGCTAACGCCGCACACAAGGCGATTGCGAAACTTGGGGCGAAAAAAATCGCTACTGCCACTCTGCCTATTATCATCGAGAACAAAAACGTCCAACGAATTATGAACGGCTTTTTTGAGGCGCTCGACGGTCGCAACATTTATCGCAAGCAGTCGTTTCTGGCCGACAAGAAGGGGCAAAAAATCGGGAGCGATAAATTCATTCTTGTTGATGACCCGTTAATTCAGGAAGGGCAGGGGAGTCGACTGTATGACGGCGACGGCTTCGCGGCGAAAAAGCGAACCATTATCGAGGCGGGCGTCCTGAAAGATTTTTATATCGACTGGTATTACAGCAGGAAGCTCGGCTGCGAACCAACTTCCGGCTCGACCGGCAATATGATTGTTCCCACGGGTGCTCGCTCGGTCGATGAGATAATCAAAGACCTCGGCAAAGGAATTCTTGTTACAGATTTCCTCGGCGGCAATTCAAATCCGACGACAGGCGATTTCTCAGTCGGCATTTTCGGGCAATTCTTCGACGGCGGAAAAATAGTTCACCCTGTTTCCGAAATGAACATCGCCGACAACCACCTAAAGTTCTGGCACAAGCTCACCGAGTGCGCCAACGACCCCTGGCTTTACAGCGACTGGCGAACGCCAAGTATGGTCTTCAGCGACGTCATCGTATCCGGCGTTTAGACGGCTTCTACTTCGCCGCTTCCATTTCCGCGAAATATGAGCTGCGGGCAAACGGGGCGGAGATGACCCAATCAAAGCCAAGCTCGATTGCTTTTTGTTTCCACCGGTCGAATTTTTCAGGTGTGATGTATTCAACAACATCGAGTGAATCTTTGGAGGGTTTGAGATATTGTCCGATTGTCAGCCGATTGCAGCCGACGGCCCGTAAATCTTTCAGGACCTGCTCGACCTCTTCGTCCGTCTCGCCAAGGCCTAACATAATCGATGATTTTATCGGGACCCCGGCAAAGGATTTTTTTGCGAGTTTTAGCAGATTCAAAGACCTTTGATAGTTGCCGCCTTGTCTCGCTTTTGAATATAAGGAAGGAACGGTCTCAACGTTATGTGCAAATACAAATTCTCTGTGACCTCTGTGGTCTCTGTGGCTTAAAATCTCTGTGGCGAGAATATCGATCGCCTCGGTTTGGCAATTGCTAAAATCAGGCGTAAGGATTTCAAATTTGACATCGGGACACTCTTTGCGAACCTCGTTAATGCAATCGCGGAAATGCCCCGCTCCGCCATCAGGCAGGTCGTCACGATTGACGCTTGTGATTACGAGATAATGTAAGTTAAGTTTTTTCGCCAGTTCCGCTATTCTTGCCGGCTCAGTTGTATCCGCCGGCTTCGGTTTACCTTTGGCGACCGAGCAGAATTTGCAGCCACGCGTGCAGATATTGCCCAGAATCAGGACCGTGGCTGTGCCTCTTGCCCAGCACTGGCCGCGATTGGGACAATTGGCGCTCATACAGATTGTTTCAAGGCCAAGCGAACTCACAATATTGCTTGTTTTGCTATATTCCCCGCCCTGAGCAGTGCCGAAGGGGCCGGCTCCCGGCATAGGTCTTCGCAGCCAATCGGGGAGTCGTCGCTGGTATTTCGTATTTCGTATTTCGGGTTTAAAATGCTGTATCAGCAGTTGGGATAAATTATTTTTTACTTCCTGCATCGAGCATTTTTTGCCTGTCTCGTTAAAGACGGAGGTCATTTTGATATTTTCAAGGCCGCAGGGGATGATTGTCTCGAAGATGCCCAAATCGTTTTGTATATTTATCGCCATTCCGTGATGTGTAATTTGTCTCGAGACACGCACGCCGATTGATGCGATTTTTTTGTCGTTGACCTGTGGTGAGCCGTGTCGAACCACCCAAAGTCCCGGAAAGCCCTTTCGTCTTTCGCTTTTGACGCCAAGCTGTTCAAGAAGTTCAATTCCAATCTGCTCGAGCGTTCTGATATATTCGTTTATATCAAGGTGCAATTCCTGAAGGTTCAAAATCGGGTAAAACACGAGTTGTTCCGGATTATGGGCGGTTGCGCCGCCGCCCCTGCGTATTTCGACGATATTAATTCCTTTAGCCGTTAATTTATCTCGCTCGATAAGCAGTTTATTTGCGCTTTGCCTTGCCCCTAATGTTATCACCGGCTGATGCTCGACAATTAAAACCGTATTGCTGATTTGGTTTTGCCGCCTTTGCTCAACCAGCCGATGCTGCAACTCCAGCGTTTCGCGAAAGTCCTCCACTCCGCAGTCGCGTATCTGTAATAAACCCGTATTTTTATCAGTCGCCAAAATTTCCATTAGCTCTGAGCTAATCCCAATAAAATCAAAAGAACAGCATTATAACACAAGCATATTTTTTATGAGTAGGCGGATAATATCTTTTTGCCTCAATAGATACCCTGAATTATAATCGATATCAGATTTTGGAGGATATGAAATGTGCAAGGCAAGGCATGCTGTATTGTTTCTGTGCGTTCTGGGTATTCCCGTCGTAGCATTTGCGCTGGCAACAGAGAACTTTGGTGACAGACCTATAGAAGTCAGTTGCGACTGGTATGACGGCGTCGCCGTAGTTGCTCAATCGCCGGGCATGGTCTATTCAAGATGGGTTAATGGCGGCGAAAGCTTTTATTATAAAGCCGACACCAACACCTTTAATAATGTCTTACAGAAATTTGCTGCCGTCAGTTCTCCTGTCCGACGCCTGGTTATAGAAGCCGGACCCGGCACAGCGAAGGCACTTATGCGCGACGTTGAATTCGCCTACGACTGGAAACTCGATGTTGCCAGCGGTATCTACCTTGGTATGTTGATTAGCGATAATACTATGAAGAAAGACCTGATATATCCTTCCGTTACTCTGTTTCTCGGCAGTGGCAGCATAAATCCCGAGCAGTTGAATATCCCTGCGGGAATCGATGTTATTATCGCAGACAGCGTCAGGAAAGACCCTGTATTGTTTGCCAAAGTACAAAAACTGGGCTGCTGGGTAGATGCTCTGGATACATGGTGCCAGTTTGTTCAACCGTATCTTGAAAAAACCAGAAAAGACCTTAACGACCCTACCATAAACTGTGTTGAAATAAGAGGCCAGCGAATTTCGCGATATTTGCCAAAGCACAGAATCTTTGTTATAGAAACCACCAGTTTCTCGCATTCCAATCTCTTTGCCGTATCGGTCACCGGCGAAATAACAGACCTCAGCAAACCGATGTTGGCCTCCTCTGGGTCTGACAAACGTCTCGACTATCCGTCGATTTCTTCATTTCTCAGGCATCAGCAAATCAGGATTACTGACGCTGATACAGCCATTTCAGTGGTCAAGTTGACCCAGGAACTTTTCTCCGCCGCCAAAACTGTTGTTCGTATTAAACTCGACACCTATTACTTTGCTGTCTTTGATGATCGTTTGTACCCCAGCGGTTGCAAAGAGGATTATTGGCAATATACAGCAGAAAAACAGACAACGGAGTGGATAGTAAAAAAGAAGTTCATCGGTCCGCCGACTTGTCTCGCCTATTCGGTGACCTACGGTGTTTCGGTTGACCAAAACGACCTGGTCCGGAAGGTGTGGTCAAACTTTTAGTAGAAATCAGTGCTCATTTTGCAATTGTTGTTTGTGCTGCCTGGAACATTCTTATTCCGCCGGTGTCAAGCTGCAAAACAAGCCCCTTTTCCGGGTCGATGCCGATGCAGTTGCCGGCAAATTTCTTCTTGTTGTAAACAAGCGACACCCTCTGGCCAAGCTGGGTGCTTAATCGCTGCCAATGTTCGATAATTTCTTCCTTGTCCTGCGCGGCGATTTCAAGCCAGTTATCAATCGAGGTAAGCAGTCGTTTTGTCAGCGAGATTCTGTCGATGCTGCCGCCGGTCTCGATATCGATGCTCGTCGCTATTTTCCGCAATTCAGCGGGGAAGTCCAGTTTGCTTTGATGGCAGTTAATGCCAATGCCGATGACATAAGCGGTGAGTTTATTGGCTTTCTTTGATTCGACGAGGATGCCGGCGACTTTTTTATTGTTCAGGATAATATCATTTGGCCATTTTATTTTCGCTTCGGCCTTTGCGCATTTGCCGATTGCTTCAGCGGTCGCAACCGCGATTGTTAATGACAGCAATTCCGCGTTTATACCGCATTCAGTCAGGAGTATTGAGCAAATTATGCTGTCCCCTTTGCCTGTAACCCATTGATTGCCGCTCCTGCCTCGCCCCTGTACCTGCTCCTCCGCAAGCACAACAAGGCCGTCGTTATTTTTGTTTTTGGCGTATTGGGCGGCGACGTCGTTTGTGCTTGCGGTACTGTTGTAAACAACGACCTTTTGGCCTATGCGTTTTGTCCTGAGATGCGACTTTATTTTGTCCGGGTCAAGCGCGTCCGGCGATGGTGTTGCTTTACTCACCTGTCAACCCCGATATCCACAGCCGTCGCCGAATGTGTAATAGCCCCGACCGCTATCCGGTCCACGCCGGATTGCGCAATCGCCGAGACGTTGGCAAGCGAGATATTGCCCGATGCCTCCAGCAGGGGTTTGCCCTTGCCGCACATCTTGTGTTTCATTTCGACGGCGTGCTTCAACTGCCACTGCCCCATATTGTCCAGCAGCACTATGTCGATGCCGGGTATCGCCAGCACGTAGTTGAGCTGGTCATCAACGTGGTCAACCTCGACGGCGACAAATTTGGCGTGTTTTATCTTGCGCGCCGCTTTGATAATCTTTCTCAGCTTGGGCTGGAAATTCCTGCCTAATTGCGCAATGTGATTATCCTTAATCAGTATCCCGTCATAAAGGCCGAGGCGATGATTATACCCGCCGCCGCATCGCACCGCGTATTTTTCAAGTATCCGCCAGCCGGGCAGCGTTTTTCGTGTATCGTAAATTTTGGCTTTTGTCCCCTGTATTGCACGAACGTATTTTCGCGTCGTTGTCGCTATTCCGCACAGCCGCTGCATAAAATTCAGGACTACCCGTTCCGCGGTCAATATCGAGCCAAGCGGCCCTTTGATTGTCGCCAGGTGACATCCGACGTAGGCCTGCTGCCCGTCCTTGACGTGCGCCTCGAGCTTCAAACGCTTGTCATACATACGCAATATCGTTTTCGCTATCTGTATCCCGCATACGACTATTTCTTCGCGGGAGACAATATCCGCCTTGCCGATGACGTTGTTCCCGAAGAATAAGTCGCTGGTCATATCTCCCTGTCCCATGTCTTCCTCTATCGCCAGTTTCAGCAGCGGTAGCACTTTTTCGAGCTCAAGCTTGTCCATATCACCTTTCGTTTTGATTATTGAATCGCTTCAGTTTCTTTGTGGCTAAAAAGTTACTCTTCTTCTTTTTAGAATCTAAAAGCACCAACTGCGGCAGTTCTTTAAGCTCTTTGAGCTTATCGCGCAAAAAAGTGGCCCGTTCAAAATCAAGCGACTCCGCCGCCTCAAGCATTTCCTTCTCGATTTGCCCGGCCAGCTCAACCTTCTCGAATTCATCCGGCTCAAACCGCACCGCCTCACGCGCGGCCTGCCTGGCCTTAAGCTCCAGGTTCAATCCCGAACGTATTTCCTTGCGTATCGTCTCGGGTGTGATGTTGTGTTCCTTGTTGTATTCAAGCTGAATTTTACGACGCCGGTTCGTTTCGTCAATAGCTTTCTTCATCGATTCGGTGACGGTGTCCGCGTACAAATACACCGTCGCGTTCACGTTTCTGGCAGTCCTGCCTATCGTCTGTATCAGCGATGTCTCGCTCCGCAGGAAACCTTCCTTGTCCGCGTCCAGTATCGCCACCATCGAAACCTCAGGCAAATCCAGCCCCTCACGCAGCAGGTTTATCCCCACTAAAACGTCAAACTGCCCCAGCCGGAGATTCCGCAGGATTTCAACTCTCTCCAATGTCTCAATTTCGCTGTGAAGATACTGGCACTTGATGCCCTTTTTCGCGATAAACCCCGACAGGTCCTCCGACATTTTTTTTGTCAGCGTCGTAACCAAAACCCTTTCTCCGACCTTGATTCGCTTTTCAATTTCGCCGATAAGATGCGTCACCTGGTCTTTTGCCGGCCAAACAAAAATCTCGGGGTCAATCAACCCCGTAGGCCTGATTATCTGCTCAACCACCTCATTATTACACTTGGCCATTTCAAATGGCCCGGGCGTCGCTGATACAAAAACCACCTGGTTCCATTTCTCCTCGAATTCCTCAAATCGCAGGGGCCTGTTATCCAGCGCGCTCGGCAACCTGAACCCGTGCTCAACCAATACGTCCTTCCTGCTTCTGTCCCCAGCCCACATCCCGCGCAATTGCGGAATCGTAACGTGCGACTCATCGATAAATAACAGGAAATCCTTCGGGAAATAATCTATCAGCGTATATGGTTTTGCCCCGGCGGGCAATCCCGCCAAGTGTCTGCTGTAATTTTCTATCCCGCTGCAATACCCGACCTCCTGCAGCATCTCAATATCGTATTTCGTGCGGGCTTCAAGGCGTTGCGCTTCCAATAATTTGGCCTGACTGCGCAACTCCATCAGTCGCTGCGATAACTCCGCCTTTATCCCCTCTATTGCGCTAAGCAACCTGTCCCCGCCCGTAACGTAATGCTGCGCGGGGTAGATAAAGACCTGCTCTTCCTGTGCGAGAATATCTCCGCTGACCGGGTTTATGTAGCTGATTTTTTCTATCTGGTCGCCGAAAAACTCGAATCGAATCGCGAATGATTCATAAGATGGATGCAATTCGACCACGTCCCCGCGGACCCGGAATTTGCCCCTCTGAAAATCAAAGTCATTCCTTGAGTATTGAATGTCCGCCAGCCGACCCAGCAGGGTATTTCTGTCAATCGTATCTCCCACCCTTACGCCCACGACGCTTGCCTTGTAATCCTCAGGCGAGCCCAATCCGAATATACACGATACCGACGCCACGATGATACAGTCCTCGCGGGTCGATAAGCTCATCGTAGTCGAAAGCCGCAATCGGTCCAAATCCGCGTTTTTCGACGCGTCTTTTTCGATGTATATATCTCTTTGCGGTATATACGCCTCCGGCTGGTAATAATCGTAATAGCTCACAAAATACTCAACCGCGTTGCCGGGGAATAAATCCTTGAACTCCTCGTAAAGCTGGGCCGCTAAGGTCTTGTTGTGCGATATGACTAATGCAGGCCGATTATACGCCGCGATGATATTTGCCATTGTGAATGTTTTGCCCGACCCTGTTACGCCCATCAGCGTCTGGACCTTTTTACCTGCGCGCAGCCCTTCCATCAGCCGGCTTATCGCCGCTGGCTGGTCCCCCGCGGGCTTCATCGCGTTATTCAGCTCAAACTTCGCCATTTATTTTATACTCACAAATTCAGCGTTTTCGCCATTATACTCAAATCCTGGATTTTTTGACACCGAAGTTTACCCGCCGTGCTGTGTGGTGTGGTTTACCCGCCATTGGTTAGCTCCGAAGCCCGCTTCGGGGTCTGTTACCTGTCCGTGAGGTTCGCATAAGTGGGCTAAGGTCGAAGTGGCATAATTGAACATGACGGCTGTCAACTGTGTGTTCGGCGTTGCTGCTTCGGCAGAAGATTTTAGAGGAAATTATTGTTATTTGTACCTAATTGAATTATATACTACTTTTTAAGTCGAAACGATTTTAATGGTGCTTGAGGAGAAAATAATTATGAAAAACCACCAGTGTCGCAACTGCGAGACGTTCAAATGAAACTCAACAAGTCCTATTATAAAGCGGATTTTGAGAAATGATATGGCAAAAAAAATCATATCAGCCATAGTTAGCAGAATATCTGCAATTATTATTATAATTGCAATTTTATGCATTGCGATAGGTGTGGCATTATTACCGGTCATTCTGTTGTTTGGAAGTATAGGTTACTGGTTCGAATTCAAAAGTACTAAAAGCGGTTTAAAGAATCACCTATCCGATTATTGGCTTAATGAAGAAGAGAAAAATGAGTTCAAGACTTTGTTTGTTAGACGCAAGGAGTATGCTGAAATAATAGCTGTTAAAGAACGAAAAGCACAAGAAATCGGAATACACAGAAATAAAGATGGTCAATATTCAACTAGAAGTAACCTTGGCAAAGAGATCAGAGAAACTTATGGTTCATATAAACCACTCATAGAAGAAATTGACGAACGCTTAAACGAATTGCGGGAGCAACCCTTGGAAAAATGGCAAGAATTCAATTCTGCCGCATCTAATTCAAAAGCGTTCCCCATAGCACTATCGATTTGGTTAGGAATTGTTTTGTACTACATGACTTCAGCTTATGAGTTAGGTGCTTTTGAACTTCAGCCTAAAGCAGTTTTTATGTATTTTGGAAAGGCATTTATATCTGTATTCTTGAAGGTAATAACTATGGGGTCAGGAGATATCGTTTGTCCAATAGGAAGTTTTCAAGTGATTGGTTATTCCTTCGGGGGAGCAATAATAGGATTGATTGTTTGTAAAATCATTCTCTCTAATTATGGGGCAAAATTTTCTCCCAAACCGCCAAAGGTTGCGATGGAGAACATTGATTTACAAAATATGAGTGATGGTATATCCTAACTGCAATAATGTAAATAAATTACAAGGAAAGTATGGTTACTGAATTTGAGATACTTTCAAAAGCTATTCCTAAGTTAATACGGGAATTGGGCGAGATAAAAGTTCGCCGAGATACTTTCATCAGGGCTACCAAGGCAAGATTTAATGTCTTTACTACTTTGCGCAAAGCGCATGAAGAAGTCGGACTCCATTCAAGATTTCTTGCATTGTTGTTAAATGCTAAAGGTTCGCATGATTGCGGCAACCTTTTCCTTAACCTGTTTCTTGAAGTACTTAAAGAACAGGGCATTGATAAAAACCTCGGCGAACCGGATGGCAGCAACTTTCTTGACAAGTGCCTCGGCGATACATTTAAGAATATTTTGCGGGAGACACCACTTGGAAAAGATTATGGCCGTATTGACATTGGCGTGGTTTTCCAAGACTCAATATTAATTATTGAAAACAAAATATACGCTGGTGAACAAAGCGATCAAATTTCCAGATATGTTGAATATCTCAACGACTGTGGGAAGCATAATAAGGCCTTAATATACCTTACGCTTGATGGTAAGGAACCCGAGACCGCAGGCGAATACAAGGGTGAATATTACTGCATATCATATTCAGAGCATATTTTAAGATGGCTGGATCGCTGTTTAGAAAAAACCTATAAATATCCCAATATTAACACTGCGATACAGCAATACAAAGATGTTGTTGCTGAACTGGTAGGTAAGAATACTTTGGCGGAGACAAATATGAAGGAAATGGAAGATCTTATAAAGAAATATCCTGAGCTGTTTGAATATGCGAGTGAGATCAACCAAAGTGTTGAAAATCTCAAAAAATACTTTTTGGATTCGTTCTGGATTTCTCTAAAACTGAAACTCAAAAATAGAGGTATTGATATCGATAGCAAAGAAATAAATGAGAAAACATATGTAGGGTTTTTCTTAACTTCTTCGCTCGATTTGGACAAGATATTTAATTTCTTTGTACAAAAGGATCAAGACCAGAGGTGTTGGTATGGTATTTCATTAATTAAGTATGATAATTCAAGAAAAGATGATTACTTTAAACAGTACAATAGTGAGTTTGATCGTGTTCGTAATGCATTAGATAAAGACTCTACGTTTGATGTGATTGATACACCAAATAATCCTTGGTGGCCAATTGGAAGGACAATCATGTTTTCCCCTGGCAATGAGTGGTTTGAAAAAGTAATTACTGACAAGTCGCAAATAGACTTGGAAGTCAATAAAGCGGCAGACGGTTTACTCGGATATATTAAATTCGTCACGGCAGAATGGAATAAGGCTGTCAAAAGCAATTCTAATGAAGCATCGTAAAATTCAGGAATTTCTATGGGATGTAATTTTGTAGCGATAGATTTTGAGACGGCTAATAATGACAGAGATTCGGCCTGTGCGATAGGATTAGTTAAGGTTGTCAATAATGAAATTGTTGCCAAGGAATACAGCCTCATCAATCCTCAAACCTATTTCTTAGACGATTTCACAGAGAACGTACATCACATTACGGCAGAAGATGTCAAAGATGCTCCTCTGTTTGATGAGGTATGGGAAGAATTAAGCCCGTTGCTGGATGGTGCGGATTTTATCGCGGCACATAACGCCCCGTTTGACAGGTCTGTTTTATATGAGTGCTGTGAAAAATATAAGATTAAACCTCCGGCGCAGAAATTTGTATGTACGGTTAATATCGCCAGATCTTGCTGGAAATTGGATCCAGCCAAGCTCAATAATGTGTGCGACCATCTGGGAATTGAGCTAAACCATCATGAGGCCTTATCGGATGCGTTGGCCTGTGCTCAAATAGTAATAAACGCCATGAAAGTTGGTTACAAGATCAGCGCTTAGTGATCGGAAAATGGGAAATCTGTGTCCATCAGTGTAATCAGTGGCTAAACAAAAAAACAGCATCACTCCGCGCAATCATCACCTAAAAAACTCTGTGGCAAAAGTTAATATAGGCAACTTGCCCTCCACCCCCTACACACAAAAACGAGGGTCAAGTAGGGTCAACTAAAAACTTTCTTATAATAGTATTAGTATTTCTTGTCTTACTCAATAAAAGCCCCTGCGTTCTTGTTGCCAAGCCCCTCGATAAGATATAGTACGCTTTCAGAATATGTGCGCAAGAAATAACATAATAGACAAGCTGCTGGAAAAGCTCGCGATTGCGGCACAGCAGGGTCGGCGAGGGGTGATTTTGCAGCCGGGGGCAATAGGCGATTGCATTTTGACGCTGCCCTTGGCAGAGCTAATGAAAGAGACGGTCTGCCCCGGCGGGGTCGATATCATAGGCCATACCGAATACCTGGGGATGCTGCCGGGCAGAAGCTGTGTCGATGCGGTTAAGTCGCTGGATTCGATGAGTTTGCATCGGCTGTTCGCGGGCGAGGGAGATTTTGAGCTTGCCGATGGCGACCCATTGATTATGGCGTTTGCTGGTTATTCCTGGATTGCCAGCTTTTTAGGCGAGCCGGACAGCCATTTCGAGAAGAACCTTATTTTCACGGTCAATTGCAGCCACAGCGCGGAGGTTATGACGCTGGCAATGAAACCGGCGGCGGAACACAATATCCACGTAAGCGATTTTTACAGGAAACAGTTCTTTGAGCAAAGCGGATTGTCATTTGATGGGAATGAATCCGCGGTCGGTATGCCACTGATAAGGCCTACGCAGGCGGATATATACAGGGGCAAAGAGATATTGGCCGAGAACGGTATTATGCCAACGACGAAACCCGTGGTTATACATCCCGGCAGCGGCGGAGCGCATAAATGCTGGCGGCTGGATAATTTTCTGTCGGTCGCGCGAATCCTCGCAAAAGAGGGGGTAGAAGTAGTATTTCTGTTTGGGCCTGCCGAGGCGGAAAGGTTCAGCGAACCGGCTATCGCCGGAATCAGGACTGCCGGAAAACTGCTGACAAACCTGTCTTTGGCTGATGTGCTCGGTGTTCTTGGTTGCTCGCGGGGTTATATCGGCAACGACAGCGGAATAACGCATCTGGCCGCGGCATTGGGCATCCGCACGGTTGTGGTATTCGGTCCCACGGAGCCAGCCATTTACGGTCCTCTTGGGCCTGCCGTAACAATTCTGCGGAGCGACGAGACAGATTTTGCCGGGGTAATCTCAGAGGAATTGCAACAACAGGCGGTAGCGGCGTTGCTGGCATAATCGGTCACTTCACGGATTGGCAGTGAATGTTGACCGCTGTGATGTATCTGCTATAATACTTCCGGCCTGAGGCAGAACGGGCCGCAAACAAGCAATGACTTTCCGAAAAGGTGGTTTTATGGTAACCAAGACCTTAGGCGAATTGGCTCGGTACGTTGGCGGGCGGGTCCTCGGCGACGCAAACGTCAAGATTTCCGCCGCGGCAACGCTGGGCAGGGCCGGCGACGGCGACATTAGTTTTCTGAGCAACGATAAATACGAAAAGCAGTTGCTGACGACCAAGGCCAGCGCGGTGATTGTGGGCAAGGATACTATTGCGGCCTCAGCTCCTCTGCTGGTTGCGGATGACCCGTATTATGCATTTATGCAGATAATGGTGCTGCTGCACGGGCACCGCAAGCACAAGAAAGTCGGCATCAGTCCTCGCGCTATTATTTCCGACAGCGCCAAAATAGGCGCCGGATGCAATATCCACGATTTCGTTACAATCTCTGACGGCGCAAAAATCGGCGACGGATGCGTAATCTATCCTTGCACGTTCATAGGGGAAAACGTTCAGATAGGCAATGACTGCCTCTTGTACCCTAATGTGGTGATTTACGAGGGCTGCAAAATAGGCAACCGCGTGATTATCAACTCCAATGCCACAATCGGCGAAGACGGTTTCGGTTTCGCCACGCATAACGGCGTTCACCACAAGATACCGCAAATCGGCAGCGTTATAATAGAAGATGACGTTGAAATAGGCGCCTGCTGCGGGATTGAGCGGGGAACGCTGAACGACACCATCATTGGACAGGGCAGCAAACTTGGCGATTTGATTGCGATTGGGCACGGGACGAGGGTCGGGCCGCACTGTCTGCTGGTAGCGCAGGTGGGTATCGCCGGCTCGACGACGCTGGGGCATCACTGCATTGTCGGGGGCCAGGCGGGTATCGTCGGGCACATCGCCATAGGAAACCAGGTCGCAATCGGGGCACAGGCGGGCGTAATCAACAACGTCTCTGACGGCAAAGTGATATTGGGAGCCCCAGCGATAGACGCCGGACAGGGCAAACGTGCTTACGGTATGATTCAGTATCTGCCCGAGATTAAACAAAGCATCCGCGAACTTCAGGCGCAGATGAAGCAGCTTTTATCCAGCGGAGAAAATAAGCCGTCTCGCCCGGAAGATTCGCAGCATTCTGAGGAGTTGTAGGATTTTTTCGCGGTCCGAGAGTGATATGGATAGCGCCAATGTAGTCGGGCTGATTGCGGGTGAAGGCCGGCTTCCCTTTATGATAGCGGCCGGCGCGAAGCGGGCGGGCGCTAAAGTTATTTGTGTTGGCCTTGAAGGAAGCACGGGACAGGCGCTGGCGGATGAAGTTGATGTTTTTTATACGGTGCCGCTGGCACGACCCGGCAACTGGATTCGCAAATTAAAAAAACACAACGTAACAAGCGCTGTAATGGCAGGGCGGGTTGCGAAGGGGCGAATTTTTACGCCGTGGCGAATACTGAAGTATCTGCCCGACTGGCGGGCGGTGAGAATCTGGTACTGGCGGCTTCGCAAAAAAAACAAACAAAATGAAACACTGCTGTCGGCCTTGGCGGACGAGCTGGCAAGCGGAGGAATAATCCTGGAAGATTCGACAAAATACTGCAAAGAACATCTGGCGACAAATGGCCCTATGACGGGAGGAGGTCCCGGCGCACCGCTTTTGGGCGACATTGAATTTGGATGGCCCATCGTAAAAAAAATAGCGGAGATGGACATAGGCCAGGCAATTGCCGTCAAGGAACGGGAAGTAATAGCGGTTGAGGGAATCGAAGGCACTGCGGATATGATTGAACGTGCGGGTCGTCTGTGCAGAGCGGGCGGCTGGACTCTTCTCAAGGCAGCCAAAGCAAAAAAGGATATGCGATTCGATGTCCCCTGCGTGGGGACCGATACGATAAGAGCGCTGGCCGCCAACGGCGCAAAGTGCCTTGTGGTTGAAGCTGGCAAGACGATAATTATCGACAAACCCCAGACGCTTGCCCTGGCAAACGAGATGGGAATATGTATTATCGGCAAATAATCGGCGGGGCAGAGGTGGCAGGTGGCCAAAATGGCCGCAGGATATCTTGGTTATTCTGAAACGGATGTGGAGAAATGACAAAGGCAAACATAACTATTGCGATACTCGCTATTCTTATAGTGGTTTTGTGCGGACTTTGTTACGTCGGCAAGCCCATTATTACGGACCGATATGTACCCGCGATGGGAACGCTCGCCAAAAACATCGAGCAGACCCACACGGGGCATAAGATTTTCAAACACTACTCCAAGCGGCAGGATAACTTTGTTAAATACGGCGTAGTGCCCTCTAAAGTGATTACAGCGCAGGACAAAGAAAAGGTAGACACATATCTGCTGGAGAGTTTATTTACCGGTTTGGTTGCCCTTGCGGGTTTTTTTGCCAGTGTGGCGTTATTTGTCATAAACAGCGGTGAACAGCCGGCCGTCTCGAAATCCAAAGTTGTTGTGATAGTGGCGATGGTAATTCTGGCCGGCACGGCAATCCGGCTGATTCTGGCGGCGGCGATTTACGGCAACATCGATACGCAGATGTACGAGACTTACACAAACATAGCCATTAAAGGCGGTAACGTTTATACGGAGGACGGCAACTACAATTTGACGCCCGTGAAATTTTGGGTACTTTACGCTTTGAAGCAGATACAGCTCGCACTGCCGGGCGTGCCATTCCACTTTGTGGTCAGGTCGTTTCTTTCCGGCGTTGATTTACTGACGCTGGGGGTTCTGCTTCTCATTGCCGGTGTTCGCAAACTGTCTGCGGCGAGGACAGCGATATTTTTCTACCTGTGCCCCATTACGTTTCTTATCACCGGCTATCACGGGCAGTGGGAAAATCTTGCAATACTGATGGTGCTGACCGGGATTTATATGTATCTCCGGTTTGCGACCAAACCCATATTGAGGATAGCGTTGCTGTGGCTCTTTGCCACGGCGGGGATGATTGCCAAACACAACGTTTTTTACGAGCTTATTATATGTCTGCATTCCTCCATAAAGCGATACTGGATAAAAGTGCCGCTATTTGTGATTTCAGTCATTATTTTTCTTTCGATGTTTATCCCGTACTGGGAGGAGGGCGGAAAAGGGATAATTAACAATGTATTCAAGTACAGCTCCGACGTTGGGGTTTACGGTATTACTTCGCTGTTTATGTTGCCTAATCTGAAGTATCTGTTCATACTGGGTATGTGCATTTTTCCGCTGTTTCTGAAGAGCAAAGACATAATCGCGAAGTGCCTGCTGGGCACGCTTTTCTTTTTGACTTTCACAACGGGTATCGCGGTTCAGTATTTCGTGTTGCCCGTGGCGTTTGGGGCACTTCGGCCGTCGAAATCGTTTCTGCTTTATACTCTTCTTGCCTCTTTTTTTATTCTCGGAAACGATAACAATGTTTTTGTACCTGGTTTTCGTCTGTTCCATTGGAACGTGGTGTGGGTTGGTGCGATATGCTGGTTTATCGCCGAGATGCGGCTGGACAGGCAAAAAACGCTTTTGTGAAACCGACAGAATATGGACCTACTGCAAAGATTCACGGGGCTATTTGAAAAATTAGAGAATCATCTTGCTTCATACGAGGAAAAGACGTTCAGGCGGTTTGCCCTGTTGCTTTACGTTCTTGTTGCGGCGGCGAATGTTCTTACGCACGAGATATGGTTCGACGAGATGCAGCACTGGCTTATCGCCAAAGACAGCCACTCCATCATGGAACTGTTCCATAACCTCAGGTATGACGGGCATCCTCCGCTGTGGCACCTTATGCTCTACGCGGTGAGCCGGGTGACGCACAATCCGGCCGGGATGCAGGTCCTTCACCTGGCAATTGCCGCTGCAAGTGCATACATTTTCCTGAGATTTGCCCCCTTCACGCGGCTGCAGCGTCTTCTGTTTGTCTTCGGCTATTTTCCTCTATATGAGTATGCTGCGATAAGCAGAAATTATGCAATCGGGCTTCTCCTGATATTTAGTTTTTGCGCTGCTATGGGTCAGGGCAGGGGAAAAAGATATCTGTTGATATCCGTAATACTCTTTTTACTGTGCCTGGCTAACGCATATGCTTTTATGATAGCAGCATCTTTTGCGATTATGCTGGGAATGGAGTTTCTGCTTAGTCGTGAGGCACGAAATTCCATCAATGGCCCCAGATGGCACATCGCCGCTGCTATTCTGATAGTGCTGACCGCTATGGTGCTTTCGGCGATTATGATGATTCCTAAGCCGGACGGGGAATTCAGCGGCAAGTGGACAACAACCCTTGACCTGCCACGCCTCCAGAGGAGCATTGCGACCATCTGGCAAAGCTTCGTCCCCATTCCTCGTCTGGGTCGCTATTGCTACTGGGATACGAACATATTGCCCGACAAATTGGTGCCCGCCTGTCTGTCTGTGCTGCTGGCGTTTTTCCTATTGTTCGCTTTTGCGAAGAAGAAGTTCGTAATGTTCCTCTGGTATTTCGGCACAGTTGCAATCCTTGTCTTACAATATTTAAAATATCTGGGATACATCCGGCATCATGGTCATTTGTTTATTTTATTCATCGCGTGTATGTGGCTTTCGCAATATTACAAGACCGACACCAACTTAAAGACTCGTCTGTTTGACAAGGCCGCGGACTTTTGCGCCCTGCGTGTGCATTTGGTGCTTAACGTTCTGTTGGTCATTCATCTGGGCGTCGGTATTTTTGCCAGCGGCATGGGATGGTTCTGCCCGTTTTCCACGGGCAAGCTTGCGGCACGGTATATTTCGGAAAACGGGTTGTCGAAACTGCCAATAGCGGGAGATTCTGACACTTCGACCCCGGTAATCAGCGGCTACTTAGACCGCGAGTTATATTATCCGAGGCGGGACAAGGTCGGCACGTTCATTGTATTCGATAACAAAGCAGAGTACAAAATGAGCAAGCGGCGACTAATCGAAAAAGTCAGACGCTTTGCGAACGAACAAAAGTCTGATGTACTGCTGGTTCTGAACTACGATATTCCCGAGAACAAAGAGGTGGTCGTGAAGGTGAAGGAATTCAAAGGTAGTATATGGTCCAATGAGAACTTTCGTTTGTACCTGTTTAGGCGTCCGAATCAGTGAAGCTGTCGATTATTATTGTCAGTTGGAAAGTCTAGGAAGACTTGGTGTGGTGTATGCGGTCTATAGAGGATAATCATCGACAAACCACAGGCGCTTGCCCTGGCGAGTCAGATGGAGATATGCGTTATCGGCAAATGAAGAGCGATATAACCGACCTCACGATAAAGCCAGGCGGATATTATGAAAGCCTGCGGGAAGATATGCTCAAATATATCCCCGGTGGCACGAGGACCTCGCTGGAATTTGGGTGCGGCTTCGGCGGGTTTTCAGCACAGTTGAAAAGAGAACGGGGAATCGAGACCTGGGGAGTGGAAATCAGCGCCGCCGCGGCGGCTAAAGCGGCTGGGGTGCTCGATAAGGTTATTGTCGCTGACGCCTTCGAGGCGATTAACAAGCTGCCCGATAATTATTTTGACTGCATTGTCTTTCTTGACGTGTTAGAACATCTGGTAAACCCTTACGCAGTGCTGCTGGCCATAAAATCCAAAATGACCCCAAAGGGCGTAATCATCGCCTCGATTCCGAACATACGCTATTACCGGAAATTTGTCGATTTCGTAATACACGGGAACTGGGATTACGAGGAGGCGGGCATTATGGACAAAACACACCTGCGGTTCTTCACATTCAAGAGCATAATCAAGACGTTTGACCAGACAGGGTTTGAAATTATAATTTTGGAAGGTATGCATCCCACACATAGTCGCACTTACAGAATCATCAATATCCTCTTGTGTGGTCTGCTGGCTGATCTTAGATACCAGCAGTTTGCAGTTGTTGCGCGCCCGAAGAGGAGAGAGAAGTTGTCATAATGAAGTTGTCGGTTATCATAGTAAGCTGGAACGTTCGAGAAGACCTTGTGCGGTGTCTGTGGTCCATCGGGGAGAATCGTCCGTCTGGAACATACGAGGTAATTGTTGTAGATAACGCAAGCTCGGACGGGACGGTGGAATGTCTCAGGCGTGACTTTCCGGCAGCAGCTGTGATTGCGAATGAGCAGAACCGGGGGTTTGCCTCGGCGAACAATCAGGCGATACGAAAGGCACAGGGGCAATACATACTTCTTCTGAACCCCGACACAATTGTTCACAGCAGCTCTTTAGATACCCTGGTTCGTTTTATGGACAATAATCCAGACGTTGGTGCGTGCGGGCCAAAGCTGCTTAACGCCGACGGGACGACGCAGGCGTCCGTAAGACGTTTCCCCACCTTCCGCGGGGCCTTGTATCGGCACAGCGTTTTCCGGCTCACGGGGATTTTCCGGGCACAGTACCGGAAATGGCTGATGAAGGACTTCGGATACGACAGGCGGGCCGACGTCGAGCAACTTATGGGGGCGGCTTTGATGGTCAGGCGGTCGGTAATAGAACGGGTTGGTGTGATGGACGAGAGATTTTTTATGTACTTTGAGGAAGTGGATTTGTGTTACCGGATAAAACAGGCCGGGTGGCGGGTGGTGTTTGTCCCGGAGGCCGAAATAACGCATCTTGGCGGGCAATCGGCGAGGCAGATGCCGGCAAGGAACCGGCTAATGATGCTTGAAAGTATGTTCGCATTTTTCAGGAAGCACCGTGGCAGGTTTGAGACGGCGATGTTCAGCATTGTTTTCAAGCCGGCAGTTATCCTGCGAGACGTATGCCACATTGCCATCGGGCTGGCAGCATACGTTTATGGACTTGTAACGCTTGACGCGAGGAGGCGGGGAAAGTCGTCGATGAAGATAAGGAACGCAGCCAGATTTCTTACAATTTATTTGTATCGGTTCCTGTTCAAGATGTAACGGAGCGAATCAGTTCGGCGAGGCGGGCGGCAATCAGCTTTGAATCAAATCTGCGAACACTTTGTCTTGCTGCGTCGCCCATTTGTTGTCGCAATGTCTGGTTTCGAATAAGCCGGCATACGCAATCGACCCAGTCGTGGCTGGATACTGCGAGGAAACCAGTCGAGCCATCACTGATTAGTTCGGCGTTGATGCCAACGGGGGATGCGACCGTGGGCAGACCAGCGGCGGCATATTGAAGAATTTTGAAACCGCATTTGCCTCTTGTGAAGGGGTTGTCGGGCAAGGGTGCAAGGCCGATGTCACTGGAGACGAGATTGACAACCTCGGCCTGATGAGTCCAGGGACATTTCTCCACTTCCATATTTTGCAGGTCGAAGAACTCATCGCAGATTATTCGCAGAATGATATTATCGAAACGGGAGCCGATTTCTTCGAGTACGGGCTTGATTTCTTTCAGATAAGGCAGCGTGGCCTCGCTGCCTATCCAGACCAGGCGTATTTTGTCGTCGTTATTTGGAGTGGGCTGGACGTTATAGGCAGCGAAGTCGAGGCCGGTTGGAAGAACTTCAACATTGTTATTGAACGACCTGGCAAGCTCGGCAAGGTATTTGTTGCCGGCAATTACGAGGTTGGCCAGCTTGACTGTTCTCTGAAAATCTCTCCGGCGTTTTCGGCTGGGTTTGTCAGGGCAATTGTCGTCATACATTACGGCGTCGTCGAAATCGTAAACGACCTTTCGGGCGTATCGGTGCAGCAACAATGCGTCGAGGGGATTGAGGCGTTTTTTATGCAGAAAGACAGCGTCGAAGTCCCTGCTCAATTGCAGCAGTTTCAATCTGCCCACGGGACCTGTCGGATACCGGCACACCGTGCAGTTTATTCCCTCGGCCCGCAGGCAATCGAGATGGATTTCTATCCTCTGTCTGAAGCTTGCGCGGTCGGGATTATTGCTAATAACCAGGAGCTTCATGGAGTCCACGGAGCACTATAAGTTCCTTTTTCAACCAAATCCAGAATATAACCAGCCATTTTGACGCTGTTGAACTGTTCGTGCGTCCATTTCATACCGGCTTCGGCGATTTTTTTTCTTTCATCCTCGTGTTTGAGATACCAGTCAGCCAGCTCAAAGAACTCATCGGCTGTGTCAAAATATCGCAGATGGAGGCCGTCTTTGAAGAGCAAATCTGTATCAGGTACTCTTTTTGCCAGAACAAAGGTGCCGCAGGATAGGTAATGCGTCAGCCGGTCGGAATGATAAAGCCGAACGTTGTTGTCGCCGTTGATGCTCAGGCCAATTCTCGCGCCGCTTATCGCATAAAGATAGTTTATCCCCCCTATCTTCGGCCTGCCGCAACAGCCGTAAACGGCGCAATTCGGCATTTTGGCAAGTCGGCTGACTAATTCATATCGCATATCCTCGCCAGGATAGCGTTTGGGATCGTGTATGATAAGGCCTGTCCAGAGGATGTCAGTTTTCCATTTTGGCTCAACGTCGTATCGATGGTCGGTATCCGGGTCGCACATATTGGGCATAAAGACACATTTCGGCACGCTTGCGTCGCGATACGTTTGCAGGGACTCCCCGTTGTTGGAGGCTGTGAAGATATCGAGTTTTTTGGCGGCGGCGATTCTTCCGGGGCGCAGTTGCGGCCAAAGGTCTCCATCGCCGCCGATAAGGACAGCGTTCGGCGCCGCCCGCCGTATCTTCTCAATTGTTATCGCATCAAGCACCCGGACGAAGCTCAGGCAGATTATGTCGGGTTGATAGTTTTTTGTTTCCGCAGCCAGCAAGTCATCCACCTTGTTTTTGTAGAAATACGCCCCTATAGTCCGGCTTTTGAACGGGCTTAATTCCTTAAGTGCATTGGAGTAGCTGAAATACCGCACATCGTGCCCGAGACGGATAAACCCCTTGCCTAATTTGGCCGTCTGGTTGATAAACATTTTGTGCGGCTTGTGTTCTAAAGCGGCCACCATCAGGATTCGTTTTGCACTTGCCATAGATATCAATCAGACAAAATATCAGCGGTTACTTGTTACCTATTTGAATACATTGATTCGTAATACTTCTGATAATCGCCGGAGACGACGTTGGCCAGCCATTTTCGGTTTGCCAGGTACCAGTCAATCGTCTTGGCAATCCCCTGTTCAAAAGATACCGAGGGCCGCCATTTCAATTTGCTGATTATCTTTGAAGCGTCGATGGCGTATCGTCTGTCGTGGCCGGGGCGGTCAGTAACATGTTTGATGAGTGATTCAGGTTTGCCTAAGCGACCGAGAATCAGCCGGACGACGTCGATATTGGCTTTCTCGTTGCAGCCTCCGATGTTGTATATTTCGCCCGGCGTCGCCTCGGTGAGGACCTTCCAGATAGCGGTGCAGTGGTCATAAACATAAAGCCAGTCGCGGATTTGCATACCGTCGCCGTAAACAGGTAATTGTTTGTTGTTCAGCGCGTTGTTAATCATCAGCGGGATGAGTTTTTCAGGGAATTGATAAGGCCCGTAATTATTCGAGCAGCGGGTAATGTTGTATTGCACGCCGAAAGTGTGCCCGAATGCGCGAACAAGAAGGTCGGCGGAGGCCTTGCTGGCCGAATATGGCGAGTTGGGACTAAGCGGGGTATCTTCGGTAAACATACCTTCAGTCCCGAGGGTACCATAAACCTCGTCGGTCGAAATCTGGACGAACCGCTGGAGTTTTTTATCTCTTGCGGCCTCTAAAAGAGTCAATGTCCCCGTGACGTTAGTTTCGATGAATATTTTCGGCTCGGAAATTGACCGGTCAACGTGGCTTTCCGCGGCGAAGTTTACAATAGAATCAATCTTGAACTCGTCGATGGTACGCCCAAGCAAATCAGCGTTGCAGATGTCGCCTTTTATGAATTTATGATTCGGGTGATTTTCAAAGCCGGCGAGATTTTCAAGATTTCCGGCGTATGTGAGCTTGTCGAGATTGACCACGAAACAATCGGGTTGTTCGGAAAGAACCATTCGTACGAAATTGCTGCCGATAAAACCTGCGCCGCCTGTAACGAGCAATCTTCTCATATCCTTCGACTCCGCTCAGGACTGGGCCTGTTTAAGGAATTCCTCTAAAGGGACCTGCCAGGGTTTAATCGGGCCGCTGAGCAGGGGCCTGATTTTGCTGCAATCAAATTTACTGTTTAGCGGCCTGGCCGCTGCGGAAGGAAAATCACTGGTTTTGCAGGCGGTCAGCCGTACATCCAGGGCGAGCTTTTCGGCGATGAACTGCGCGACGTCGAATCGGCTGACGTATCCCTGGCTTGCGAAATGATAAATACCCGTCGGTTTTTTATGTATAAGGTCGCAAACGGCCTTGGCCGCCTCGGTTGTCGCTGTCGGCGAGCCAACCTGGTCATCGACAACCTTCATATCTTTTTGCCCGGCTTCGCCCGGCTTCGCCTCCCGTAAGGGACGCCCAACGGCGGAGGCGAGTGTGCGTGCCTTTTGCAGAATTTTCTTTATGAAGTTATCGCCTTTCATCCCGTAAGTCCACTCGACTCGCATTATGCAATTGTGGCAGTGGTTTTCAACCAGCAGGCGTTCGCCCGCCAGCTTGGTCCTGCCGTAGGCGTTTATGGGATGAGGAATGTCCTTCTCGGCATATGGCTTGTCGGAAGCGCCGTCGAAAACAAAATCGGTGCTTATGTGAAGGACCCAGGCGCCAGATTTTTTCGCGGAGGTTGCGAGCAGGCCTACGGCCTCGGCATTGACGCGAAAGGCAAGCTCGGTTTCGGTCTCGGCCTTTTCGACGTTTGTGTACGCGGCACAATTGACTATCGTATGGGCCGGATGAATTACACTCAGCAACTGGTGTTCGTTGGTTATATCGAATTCGGGCAGGTCGAACACTTCGAAATCCATACCCCGGCGTTTGCACTCCGCGGCTACTTCGGTGCCTAACATTCCTTTGCCGCCGAGGATTATCACTTTGTCAGGTGAATCGCTCATTTATTTTCACCATATTTTGGTAGTTTGTCTTTAGGGATATCTTTTAGCCGGGGGTAGTTGGCGTCTTTTTTCGATACCTTTGGGGTATCAACCGGCCAGGTGATTCCAATATCCGGGTCGTTCCATATCACGCCGCCCTCGGTCGTCGGGTTGTAGTAGTCGGTGCATTTATAGGAGAACAAGGTGGTGTCGCTGAGGACGCAAAAGCCGTGAGCGAAACCCGGCGGGATATACATCTGTTTGTGATTTTCCGCAGACAGCGTTTCGCCGAACCACTGTCCGAAAGTCGGCGAGCCGACGCGAATATCGACTGCCACATCGAAAACCTTGCCGGATAACACCTGCACTAATTTACCCTGCGAATGCAGGTACTGGAAATGAAAACCTCGCAGGACGTTCTTTTCTGAAAATGAGACGTTATCCTGCACAAACGGCAGTTTCAATCCCGCCTCTTCATAGCGTTTGCTGCTGAAGGTTTCCGCAAACCAGCCGCGCGCGTCGCCGAACACGTCGGGTTCAAAAATCAGCACTCCCGGTAGTTTTGTCTGCGTTACCTTCATTTAGTGGTGCTCATCCACAAGGGCAAGCAGGTATTGCCCATACCAGTTTTTGGCTAAGGGCTCGGCGAGTTTGGTTAATTGTTTAACGTCGATAAGGCCGAGATGAAACGCTATTTCTTCGGGGCAGGCAATCATCAGGCCCTGTCTTTGCTGAACGGTCTGGACAAAATTCGAGGCCTGAAGCATCGACTCAGGCGTCCCCGTATCGAGCCAGGCGGTGCCGCGTCCGAACAATTCGACCTGTAACTTGTTGTTTTTCCGATAAGCGTTATTGAGGTCGGTGATTTCATACTCGCCCCTGGCAGAGGGTTTGATGGTCGCGGCAATGTCGCAGACCTGCGAGTCGTAGAAGTAAAGTCCTACTGCCGCGTAATTGGATTTCGGTTTTTGCGGTTTTTCCTCAATCGATATGACCTTGCCGGCTTTATCGAACTCGATGACGCCGTATCGCTGCGGGTCTTTTACCCAGTAGCCAAAAATTGTCGCGCCGGCTTCGTTGCTTACGGCTTTTTTGAGCGAATCTACAAGGCCGTGACCGTAGAAAATGTTGTCGCCGAGAATGAGACAGGCGGGGGAACCCGCGAGAAATTTTTTACCGATGATGAATGCCTGGGCGAGTCCTTCGGGCCTGGGTTGCTCCGCGTATTCGAGCCGGATACCCCACTGCGAACCGTCGCCGAGGACCTTTTTATACATTGGCAGGTCGGTTGGCGTGCTGATAACCAGAATCTCTTTTATGCCCGCCAGCATCAGCGTAGTCAGCGGATAGTAAACCATCGGCTTATCATATATGGGGATAAGCTGCTTGCTTATGGCCTTTGTGACGGGGTGCAGCCGGGTGCCGCTTCCGCCCGCGAGTATTATGCCTTTGTAACTCATACCGCTGTCTCCGCAATTAGCGATTCAATTTTAGAACTGCTGTAAGAAGCGAAGGTCGTTTTCGTAAAACAGGCGAATATCAGTAATACCGTATTTTCGCATAGCTAAGCGTTCGATGCCGAAGCCGAAGGCCCAGCCGGTATATTTTTCGCTGTCTATACCCACGGCGTCGAAAACGTTCGGGTCAACCATACCACAGCCGCCCATCTCGACCCAAACCTCCTTGCCCGTCTTGTCAACTAACAGCAAATCCACTTCCGCGCTCGGCTCGGTGAACGGGAAAAAACTCGGTCGGAAACGCCATTTTGCGTCTTTGCCAAGGAACACTTTAATGAACTGGTCGATGGTGGTCTTCATATCGACCATAGTAACGCCCTCATCGACGACGAGCGCTTCAAGCTGGTGGAACATAAACATGTGCGTTGCGTCAACGGTGTCCGGCCTGTAAACCCGGCCCGGCGCGACGACGCGGATGGGGGGCTTTTGCTTTTCCATCACGCGAATCTGGATTGTCGAGGTCTGACTCCGCAAAAGGGTTTGGTCATCGACGTAAAAGTTATCCAGGGGGTCGCGTGCGGGATGCTCCGCGGGGATATTCAGCGCGACGAAATTGTGCCATTCGTCTTCGACCTCGGGGCCGTATGCGACGGCAAAACCCATTCGCGCGAATATCTCAAGAAGTTCGTTTGTGGTCTGATTTATGACGTGTCGTTTGCCAATTCGGGGTCGTGTTCCGGGCAGGGTAACGTCAATCAAATGCCTGCTTTTGGCCTGCTGGGTTTGTGTGATTTTTGCCTTGAGCTGTTCAAATGCGGCGTTTACCTCGTTTTTGATTTTGTTGGCTAATTGGCCCGCCGCCGGTCTTTGCTCGGCTGAAACTTTTCCTATCTGCGTGAGTATCTGAGTGACAAGACCTTTGCGGCTCAGGTATTTTATGCGGAATTGCTCCAGTGCCGCGGAATCGGCGACAGTTTTTAGCTCCTCAAGGGCATCTTTACCGATTTTGGCGAACTGTTCAAGCATGCCAATCTCTTTTTACCGCGGAGACCGCAGAGTACGCAGAGATTATTTATTTTTTCTTTGCGGCCTGGGCGTTCTCCGCCATAGGGCGTCCCTTACGGGAGGCGGTGATTTTTAAATGGTTGCCGGTTTTGCCGCCGCGACGATTGCGTCAAATGCAACCGGGTCGGCGATTGCTATTTCACTGAGCATTTTGCGGTTCAGAATGATATTTGCCTTTTTCAGGCCGTTGACAAGCCGGCTGTACATAATACCCCGCTGTTGGCAGGCGGCGGTCAATCGCGTAATCCATAAGGACCTGAAGTCGCGTTTGCGCAGTCTGCGACCGGCACGCGCGTAAACCCCCGCCCGCACAGCCGCTTCCTTCGCGGCACGATAAAGATGGCCGGCGGAGCTGCGATACCCCTTCACCAGCTTCATAACCCTTTTGTGCGCCTGCCGTCTTGCGGCGCCTTTCCTAATTCTTGGCATACCCGGTTTCCTTTCTCAACTCACTGCTCAGCCGACCCGCCGCGGACACTCTATGCGACGCGGGCCGAAATAACGCTATTTGCCAAACATCGCCTTGATTTTCTCAGCGTAAACCCCGGTAATAATGGCGGGGTGGGCTATCCTTCTTCGCCGCTTGGCGTTCTTGCTGTTCATTAAATGATTGCCGGAAGGATGCTTATACAACAGCTTCCCTCTGGCGGTAAGTTTAAATCTCTTTTTTATTCCCTTATGGGTCTTCATTTTATTTTTAGGCATTTGTTTCTACCCTGAAAAATTTCACCAAATCGCGGCGCATAACCATAATTGTCTGCCACGAGCGAATGGGGAAGTATACACTATTTGCGTAAGCAGGTCAACCGCCTTGATTTATGATTTTCAATTTTCTCGTCGCTCGGCCCCCCGGCCGGCGATATCCGAAGAATTGAAAATCGCTACTTGGGCGCGACCACAAGGGTCATTCGCTTGCCCATCATCTCGTTGGAGCGGTCCACCTTGGCTATGTCGCTGAGGGTCTCGACTATCCTGGTAAGAACCTCGGTACCCTTGTCCTTATGGAGCATCTGGCGACCTCGGAAAATGAGCGTAAATTGAACCTTGTGCCCCTTTTCGATAAACTCGCGGGCGTGCTTGACCTTGATTTCGATGTCGTGTGCGTCGGTTTCTGGCCGCAGCCGGACTTCCTTAAGAGAGCCGGCATGGTGGGTTTTTTTGCGTGCCTCGCGGACTTTTCGCTTCTGCTCATAGACCCACTTGCCATAATCCATTATCCGGCATACGGGCGGGTCGCTGGTCGGCGATACCTCGACAAGGTCCAAACTGGCCTCGCGGGCCTTTTCCTGGGCGAAAAGCCGCTCAACTATGCCGACCTGATTGTTTTCTGCATCGACGAGCCGAACCTTATCGGCTCGTATCCCTCCGTTTATCCTCAAACCCTTTACCTTTATTATCACTAACTATCACCTTTCCAAAAACTATAAATATAGTTGTCTGTCAAAATCTTCAAACCTGTCGGCCTACAAGGCCAGCCCTACCTGCTTATCGGCAATTTTCCTGGAGGCGATTGCCGCAAATTCATCGACTTTCAGCGTTTTTGTCTGCTCTTGGCCGCGAATCCTGACGTTGACGGAATCCGACTGCGATTCCTTTGGCCCGACCACAAGCATATATGCCGGCTTGTCGCTGTGCGTTCTGGCGATTTTTGCCCCGATTTTCTCATCAGTCAAATCGCAGGAGACACGCAACCCCTGCGCCTTTAGCCGGGCTTCGACCGCCTTGGCGTAATCATTGGTCTTTTCGCTTATGGGCAGGATGACTGCCTGCTGGGGGGCAAGCCACAAGGGCATATCACCCGCGTAATGCTCAATGAGAATCCCGATAAACCGCTCGAACGAACCCAGCACCGCGCGGTGAATCATAACCGGCGCCTTTTCGGTATTGTCCTTGTCGGTATAGACAAGCTCAAATCGCTGGGGCATTGAGAAATCAAGCTGGATGGTGCCTAATTGCCAGGAGCGTTTCAGTGAATCCTCAATATGAAAATCGATTTTGGGCCCGTAGAAGGCGCCGTCGCCCTCGTTGACCTTGTAATCGATGTTCTTGTGCTTAAGGGCATTGATTAGGGCGTTGGTGGCGATATCCCAGATTTCATCGGAGCCGATGTGGTTTTCGGGCTTGGTGGAGAGTTCGATGTGGAAATCCGAGAAGCCGAACGCCCGGTATATCTCGAATGTCAGCTCGATAACGCCCGCGATTTCCCCCTCAATCTGGTCGGGCGTGCAGAAGATATGAGCATCGTCCTGGGTAAATTGCCGCACCCTGAAAAGCCCGTGTATTACGCCGCTCGCCTCGTGGCGATGGACAAGCCCAAGTTCGGCGACCCGTAGCGGGAATTCGCGGTAGGAATGTTTGCGGGTTTGATAAACTAAGCAGCCGCCCGGGCAGTTCATCGGCTTTATCGCGTAGTCGGCGTCGTCGAAGCGGGTGAAATACATATTCTCTTTGTAGTGGTCCCAGTGGCCGCTCCTGTGCCATAGTTCTTTATTGAGAATGATGGGCGTTTTGATTTCCTCATAGCCGAATCGCTTGTGAACGCCCCGCCAGAAATCGACTATCGAATTCCAGATAATCATCCCATTGGGGTGCATAAACGCAAAGCCGGGCCCTGCGTCGTTAAAGCTGAACAAATCGAGTTGTTTGCCAATGACGCGGTGGTCGCGTTTTTTCGCCTCTTCGAGACGAGTAAGGTATTCGTCAAGCTCTTTGCGATTTCGCCAACTGGTGCCGTAAACCCTTTGCAGCATTTTTTGCGTCGGGTCGCCGTGCCAGTATGCTCCCGCTACCGACATAACTTTGAATGCGCCCGCCTTGCCCGCGCTTGGGATGTGTGGGCCTCGGCAGAGGTCCTCGAAACTGTCGCCGGAGGAGTAAAAACTCATTATGTCGCCGGTTGCGCGATTGACGTTGTCGGTCTTGTATTTTTCACCGCCAAGTTTGGCAATCGCCTCGGCACGGGTCATTTCTTTGCGAACAAAGGGCTTGTCGGCCTTGACAATCTCGCCCATTTTTTCCTCGATGCGTTCGAAGTCGCCCGGGCGAATCGGCTCATCGAGGTCAATATCGTAATAAAACCCGTCGTCAACGGTGGGACCGTAAACGAGTTTGGTATTGGGCCACAAGCCGCATATCGCCTCGGCCATAATATGCGCACAACTATGGCGCATTATTTCCAGCCCTTCGGTGTCTTTGGAGGTGATGATTTGGATGCTTACTTCCCCGTTTATCGGCGTGGACAGGTCAACGAGGTTGCCGTTGATTTTTGCCGCTATGGCCGCCTTCGCGAGTCCTGGGCCGATTTTCTCCGCTGCTTGCTTTGCCGTTACGCCGTCATCGGCTTCTATAATTGAGCCGTCCGGCAGTTTAATTCTCGCCATCAGTCAATCCGATAAACCAATCCTAATTCAAAATTATTGCCAATAATTGTCATTTTAGTCCCACCGCCCGTTGCCGTCAAGCAAGCTTTGACCTTATCCCGACGGTTTTGAAAATTGACTTCTGCGGCGCTTACGCTTATCCTGACTGGCCTTAAATACCTTTTTGGAGTTCCGGTAATGGTCGTAACACGATTTGCACCGTCGCCGACGGGTTATCTGCATATAGGCGGAGCGAGAACAGCGCTATTTAATTGGCTTTTGGCCCGGAAAACCGGAGGTAAATTCATCCTGCGCATCGAGGATACCGACCTCAAACGCAATACCCCGACCGCGACCCAGCAGGTTATCGACGACCTTCGCTGGCTTGGTATCGACTGGGATGAAGGGCCTGAAATTGGCGGCCCGAACGCGCCATATTTTCAATCCCAGCGAAGAGAACTCTACGATAAATACGTCGGGCAACTGCTGGGACAGGGCAGGGCATATTATTGCTTTGAGTCAACTGAAGAGCTTGGACAACTCCGCGGACAGGCCGAGGCGCAGAAAAAAGGGTTCGTATATCAAAGGCCCGCGGTATTCCCGACCGAAGCGGAAGTCGAGAAAGCAAAAGCTGAGGGCAAATCTGTTACAATTCGCTTCGCTATGCCGCAAGGTACAATCGTCATCAATGATTTAGTCCGGGGCGAGGTCAGCTTCAATACAGCAGAACTCGGCGATTTCATCATCATCAAAAGCGATGGCTTCCCCACCTACAACTTCGCCTGCGTAATCGACGACCATCTTATGGGTGTCACCCACGTAATAAGGGGTCAGGAGCATTTAATGAACACGCCGGGTCAGCAGGCGTTATGGCAGGCGCTCGGCTTTGGCAATCCGCCTCAATATGCCCATATGTCCGTAACCATAAGCGAATCGGGCGGCAAACTATCGAAACGTGAACGCCCGCAAACCCTCCGCAAGGCAATCAAAGCGAGAACCGATATCGACCTCAATAAACTCGCCGGCGTCGGCGGACTCAGTGCCGACGAGATGAAAGATTTCCTTAAAGGCGAAAATGTCCCCGATGTACCCGCAATCGAGGCAATGGCAAAATACCTTGGCATTAATTTGCCCGAAATAAACGTCGTCGATTTCTTCAAAAGTGGCTACATTCCCGAAGCAATGGTGAACTTTATCGCCCTGTTGGGCTGGAGCACGGGCGATACACGCGAAGTTATGCCACTGGATGAGCTGATTGCCGCTTTCGATATTACCCGCCTGACCAAATCCAACAGTTTGTTCGACCGGGGCAAACTCGTCGCCTACAATACCGAACATCTGAAAATGCTCCCCAAAGAAAAATTACTTGCTCATTTTAAGGCGTATTTGAAAATTGTCGATTCGCCCGTCGCCAAAGCCGACGATGAGGCATTGCTTCGTCTTATAAAAATCTGCGAAGGCGCGCGGACCCTTGCGGATATCGAGCACAAGTGCAAATTCCTGTTTACTGCCGATGACCGGATTGAATACGATGAAAAGGCCGTGCAAAAGGTTTTGCTGAAAGATAATGGTCTTGCGATGCTCAAACTCGTCCGCGAAAAGTTGGCCGAGATGCCGGAACTTACCGAGCAGGGTATTGAGGAAATGCTGCGTTCGCTTGCCAATCAAAATAACGTCGGCTTAGGCAAAGTCGCCCAGCCCCTCCGCGTCGCCATCACCGGCTCAACAATAAGCCCGCCAATCTTCGACTCCGTGCAATTATTGGGAAAAGAAAAAACACTGGTCAGAATCGATAACACCTTGAAAAAATTCACAGGCAAATAAGGAGAAAACGCTCGTGTCATTATTGGTAACAGGTTCAATCGGGATTGATACTGTAAAGACGCCGTTTGGCGTGAGCAAGGATTGTCTTGGCGGCTCGGCTGTTTATTTCAGTATGGCGGCGAGCTTCTTTTCGCCCGTAAGATTTCTCGGTGCAATCGGGGCCGACTGCCCGTTCGATTTGAAGAAAATCTTCAAAGGCCGAAAGGTTGACCTGAATGGGCTTGAACTGCGACATACAAGCAAAACATTCCGCTGGGCCGGCTCATACGTGGACGCGATGAACGAGGCCGTAACAGATTTCGTCGAGTTAAATGTGTTGGCGGAAGAACCGCCCCAGATGCCCGAGGAATACAAAGACAGTAAATTTGTCTTCTTGGCAAATACCGCGCCGAATCTGCAAATCCAGCTTCTCGAACAGCTCGACAAGCCCAAATTTGTCGCCGCCGATACGATGAATCTCTGGATAAATAACAATCTCGCTGATTTGAAACGGCTCCTGAAAAAAATCGACTGCCTAATCCTCAACGAAACTGAAGCGAGGATGTTAGCAAATGAGCATAATCTAATAACCGCAGCGGCAAAAATTGAGAAACTTGGGCCCTCAGTCGTAGTCATCAAGAAGGGCGAATCTGGCTCAATCGTAAGACAATCAGACGGCCAATTATTTGTCCTGCCCGCCTATCCCGCCACTATAGTCAAAGACCCAACCGGCGCGGGCGACAGCTTCGCGGGCGGCTTTATGGGTTATCTGGCGGGCCAGAACAAAACCGATTTCGCAACGCTCAAAAAGGCAGTCGCGTATGGTACAGTCGTCGCGTCTTTTACAATCTCCGATTTCTCGCTCAAAGGCCTGACAAAAACAACCAAACGCGACATCGAAAAACGCCTCAAGACCCTGCGAAAAACCACAACATTTTAACAGGCAGGTGATACCGTGAGAGTATTCATAGCCATCGATATCGACGACAAAATCCGAAAGGCAATCGCGGATTTGCAAAAGCAAATCGCCTCGAAGGTTGACGTCAAAAAGGGCGACCTCAAATGGGTCGAGCCGAATAATATCCATCTTACGCTGAAATTTTTGGGCGAGATAACAGACGAGCAGCTCACGGAAGTCAGCGAAATCGCAAAAACCGTTGCCCAGGCACATCAGAAATTCGCCCTCGAAATCGAATCCGTCGGTTCATTTGGCGGCAGGAGCGCAAAAATCGTCTGGGTGGGAGCGAGTAAAGGAACTGACGCGTTATTGGCATTGCAAAAAGACCTCGACGACCTTCTTGACCAGGCCGGTTTCCCAAAAGAAGACCGTGAATTTTCCGCGCACCTGACGCTTTGCCGGGTCAATCACCCCATAGCGGGCCTTAAGATGGGCGAGGCAATCGCGCAATTTTCGCATCTCAAGCTCGGCTCAATTGCCACCGACGCGCTTTGCGTTTACCAAAGCCAGTTGACATCAGCCGGCCCAACCTATACTCTATTAGACGAGTTTAAGTTGCGGTAAGGATGAATGAAAAGCAGGGGAACGTTTCCCTTCACACTACCCACATAGGAGTCGAGAAAAATGACTAAGACAAAGACCACCCAGCAGACCAAAGGCGCAGTTGAACCATTAAGACCACAGCAATCTGGCGCAGCGGATAAATCAGGCGCCGAATCCGCCCTGCAAAGAGTCATCGCTCAAATCGAAAAGCAATATGGCCGCGGTTCGATTATGCAGATGGACGAGCACAAGTATGCCAGAATCGAAGGCATACCCAGCGGCGCATTATCGCTCGATATCGCACTTGGCGGTGCGGGCATACCGCGTGGCAGAATCACCGAACTCTTCGGCCCCGAATCATCAGGCAAAACCACGCTGGCCCTGCACATCATCGCCAACGCCCAGAAAGCAGGCGGAGTCGCGGCATTCATCGACGCCGAGCACGCCCTCGATACCACCTGGGCAAAGCGTCTCGGCGTTGACGTTAGCTCGCTTCTCGTCAGCCAGCCTGATACGGGTGAACAGGCGCTCGACATCGTGGAGATGCTGATTGCCTCCAACTCTGTTGACGTCGTTGTTGTCGATTCGGTCGCCGCGCTGACCCCGAAAGCCGAAATCGAAGGCGAAATGGGCGACAGCCACATGGGCCTTCAGGCGCGACTGATGAGCCAGGCGATGAGGAAGCTCACCGCCATAATAGCCAAAAGCAAAACTTCGCTGATATTCATAAATCAAATCCGTATGAAAATCGGTGTAATGTTCGGCAACCCCGAGACCACAACAGGCGGCAACGCCCTCAAGTTCTACTGCTCGATTCGCCTTGACCTGCGGAGAATAACAACCATCAAGGAAGATACCGGCTCAGTCGGCAACAGGGTTCGCGCCAGGGTTGTGAAAAACAAAATCGCCCCGCCTTTCCGCGAAGCCGAATTCGACATTATGTTCGACCACGGCATCAGCTACGAAGGCGACCTGATTGACCTCGGCGTCGCGTGCAACGTAATCGAAAAATCCGGCACGCATCTGGGTTTCGGCGAAATCCGCCTGGGCCAGGGAAGGGAAAAGGCACGCCAGTTTCTTATCGACAACAAGGACCTCTGCGAACAGATAAAACACAAAATCCTCGTCGCGAAAGGATTGATAGAAGATAAATAATACTTAGACACGGATTAACACGGATTTACACTGTTTATATTTCATTTCCGCCTCCGCTAACGCTTCGGCGGATAAATCTCTGTGTGCTCTGTGGCTAAAAACTCTGTGGCTAAACCTCTTCTTATTAGAAGGTTTTCAGAAAGGATAATGTTATGAACTTACTTGCGGCAGCAACGCCCACACAATCAGCGCCGCCTTACCAGAATCCGGCTTATCAGAATCAGGCCTACCAGAACACAACGGTGCAGCCCGACAGGCCCGCCCCTCAACCATCTATAAAAGCCAAGATTTTTTCTTATGGTTTTCTGCTTGGTTACATTGCTGTTGTTATGTTCTTTATTGTTATGATTTACAGGTTCGTCAGGGCCTTTGAAAAGATAGCGAATAGTATGGACAAGGGCATCGTTATCAAAAAAGACGATACGACAACCTAATTTCGTAAACCAGATATGACCTTGAACGCAAAACAAATAAGAGCCGGCTTCATCGACTTTTTCAAAGGCAAAGACCACAAGTTTGTCCCCAGCTCGCCCATTGTCCCCATCGGCGACCAGACGCTGCTTTTCGCCAATGCCGGGATGAACCAGTTCAAGGACATATTTCTCGGCCTAAGCGCACCGTCGTGCCGCCGCGCGGTCAACAGCCAGAAATGCCTCCGCGTCAGCGGCAAACATAACGACCTCGAAGAAGTCGGCCATGACAACTACCATCACACCTTTTTTGAAATGTTAGGTAACTGGTCATTCGACGATTACTTCAAGGCCGAGACAATCGAATGGGCCTGGCAACTGTTCACCGATGTTTGGGGCATCGACCCCTCTAAATTATATGCGACCGTATTTGCCGGCGATGCCCATGATAATCTCCCCGAGGATAGCGTTGCCGCGAACCTCTGGACAAAGGTTACACAACTGCCGGCAGACCGCGTCCTCAAATTCGGCAGAAAAGACAACTTCTGGGAAATGGGCGAAACCGGTCCCTGTGGCCCCTGCAGCGAAATCCACATCGACCTCGGCCCCGACCGCTGCGACAAAAAGAACGTCCCCGGCCACAAGTGTGCCGTCAACGCCGGCTGCGCAAGATTCATCGAACTTTGGAATCTCGTTTTTATACAATTCAATCGAGCCAAAGACGGCAAACTCACGCCGTTGAATGCGAAATACGTCGATACCGGCGCAGGCCTCGAAAGAATCGCCGCCGTGCTGCAAAATAAACGCAGCAATTACGACACCGATCTTTTTATGCCCGTAATCGACCAGCTCGCCCAGATGACCGGCAAAAAATTCACCTCGCAGCTGAACAACAAAAACGATAACGCCTTCCGCGTTATCGCCGACCATATCCGCGCGCTCTCAATGGCTATAACCGACGGTGCAACACCATCCAACGAGGGCCGGGGCTACGTCATCCGCAGAATTCTTCGCCGTGCTTCGCGTTTCGGCAGAGAGCTTGGCCTGCACGACCCGTTCCTCTTCAAACTTGTCCCCGCCGTCGATGATTGCCTCGGCGAGGCATTTCCCGAAATACTCCAGAGGGCTGACTACGTCTCCACAGTAATCGAATCCGAAGAGACAAGCTTCGGCAGAACACTCGACAGGGGACTTGAGATTTTCACCGACGCCGCCGATAAATCGCTGAAATCCAAAAACAAAACCATCTCCGGCGACGACGCGTTCCAGCTTTATGATACCTACGGTTTCCCCGTCGATTTGACCCAGCTTATGGCGCAGGAGCGAGGCCTCAAGGTTGATACCGCCGGCTTCGATAAGCTGATGGCCCAGCAGCGCAGCCGCGCAAGGGCCGCACAAAAAGGCGCACAAACTCTCGTTACGGTAGCCAATACCGAATTGCCCGTAACACAAGACCACTTCAAATATACCGTCGACCGTTGTCCGGCAACGGTACTCGGCTTCATTGACCAGGGCGCATTCAACACAACAGGCCAAATCAAAGCCGGCACAGAAGCCGCTGTTGTTCTCGATAAAACCTGCTTCTACGCCGAAATGGGCGGCCAGGTCGGCGACGTCGGCGTTATAGAATCCGCCCAGGCGGACAAGTCCGACAAAGGCAAATTCGTCGTTGACGCTACAATCAAAGTCGCCGATTGCGTTATCCACAAAGGCGAATTACTCGAAGGAACAATAGCCGTTGGCGACAAAGTTACCGCCATAGTCAGCCCCGACAGGGACGCCACAAAGAAAAACCACACCGCCACGCATCTTTTGCAATGGGCTTTGCGGCAAATCCTCGGCAGTTCCGTCGCTCAGCAGGGCAGTTTGGTCTGTCCTGATTACCTGCGATTCGACTTCACCTATCCCAAATCGCTCGACGGCGAGCAGACAAAACAGGTCGAATCACTCGTCAGGGATAAAATCGTCGCAGATTTGCCCGTTACCTGCGCTATCCTGCCTCGAAACCAGGCCGACAAGCTCGGCGCAATGGCGCTATTCGGCGAAAAATACGGCGATGACGTCCGCGTAATTGCCGTCGGTGCGCCAAACCAGGATGGTCTCAACCAGGCATTCAGCAAGGAATTCTGCGGCGGCACACACGTTGACCGAACCGGCGTTATAGGCGGATTCAAAATCATCAGGGAAGAAAGTATCTCCGCGGGCGTCCGCAGAATCACCGCATACACCGGCCGAGGCCTTGCCAAATACCTCGAACAAAGAAGCGACATAGTTGACGAGCTTGCCGCAGCGCTTAAAATCCCCGCGACCGGCCTCGTCGAAAAAGTTACGCATCTGCTCGCTGAGAATAAACGGCTCGCCAAAGAGCTTAAATCACCCTCGCGTCAGGCCGCCTCCGATTCTCTCGCCGAAGCAAAACAGCTTCTCAAAAAATGCGAAAAAATCGGCGACGCCTCGATTATCACGGGAAAGTTATCACCCACGACCGCCGAACAGGCACGCGCTGCGATTGATATGCTCAAAAAGAAAGCCCCATCCTCGGTCATCGTTCTCGGCTTCGCCGAAGGCGACAAGGCGACCCTGTTCGCTGCCGTAACCGACGACCTCGTAAGTAAAATTGGTGCAGCCGACCTCCTCAAGCAAATCTCGCCCATTATCGACGGCGGCGGCGGCGGCAGACCAAATATGGCGCAGGCGGGCGGCAAAAAACCCGACAAACTCGACAACGCTCTCGCAAAAGCCGCTGAGATTGTAAAAAGCAAATTGGCGGGTTAAAGAACCCTAACTTTGCTGACGTATCCTAACGCTTTTCGCGTGTGCGTCTAATCCCTCCGCCTCCGCTAATCGGATTATATCATCTGCGCTCGCCGCTAATTTCTTTTTGTCGTATTCGATTATGCTGGTCGATTTTATGAAATCATTTGCGCTCAGCGCGCTGAAAAACCTTGCACTTGTCCCCGTCGGCAAAGTATGGCTTGGCCCCGCCCAGTAATCGCCCACCGCGACAGGCGAATAGTCGCCTATAAATATCGCGCCTGCGTTTTGTATCCTTGAGGCAATCTGCCTGCTCTGTTTTCCGCATTGTATCTGCAAATGCTCCGCAGCAAAAAGGTTCGCATAAGCTATTATGTCCGCCATATTTTTTAAGACCACAATGGCGCTGAATCCAAGCAGGCAATCGATTGTCTCCTTCGACCTGACTAACTTTTCCACTTGCCGTTTGAGTTCGGCCAATACCTCAAGAGCCAGTTTCTCGGACTCCGTGCATAAGACCGCCGAACCCGGATTGTGCTCCGCTTGGCTCAGCATATCTGCCGCGACCCAGGCAGGATTGGCTTTATTATTCGCAATTATCAGCACCTCGCTTGGCCCGGCCATCGAATCAATGCTAACAAGCCCCAAAAGTTTTTTCTTTGCGTTCTGAACCCAAGCGTTCCCCGGCCCGACAATCTTGTCAACGTTTCGTATTGTTTTGGTTGACCCCGCCAGTGCCATTACGGCTTGTGCCCCGCCTATCCTGTAAACCTCTTTAATCTTTAATTCTTTGCAGGTCGCTAATATCACGGGATGAATACTGCCTTTATATCTTGGCGGCGATACCACAACGATTTCTTTCACTCCCGCCACCTGTGCAGGAACAGCCGTCATAATAACAGTTGATGGTAGCGGCGCAGACGCCCCCGGCACGCATATCCCTACACGTTTTATTGGCGTGTATTTTATGCCGGTCGATTTGAAATCCCTGTTTTTGCCGACGAATATTTTCGACTGGTACTCCTTAACGTTCTTTATCGCCTGGCGAATCGACTTCAAAAGCTTCTTGTCGATTATTTTATGGGCATCATTCAGCTCCGCCTCTGATATCCTGAATTGCTCAGGAGTGAGTTTAACGCCGTCAAACTTCTCCGTGAATTCGGCCACTGCCTCATCGCCACGCTTGTTTACTTCCTCAAGAATGACACCTAATTGTTCATCTTTTTCACTGCCGGGATTGAAATAGGTAGCCCTGAAAACATCTGCACGTATTTCTGCTGACCGTTCCTTAAAACCCGGCTGGTCGTATTTAATCAAAATTTTATCAAGCTCATTCGCCATTGCTTTCTATTCTTTCTCTGCGGTCTCTGCGTGCTCCGCGGTAAAACTATCTCCCGAAGTTCCCGTAACTATACATCCTTGTCGCTTTTTGCAGCAGCAGGTATTGTTCGCCTTTATATCTGGTCAAAATCCCCGCCACGTTAAACCTGACAGGATTTGACTCGCTTCGCACCTGCAAAAGCGCGTCTTCGAGTTTCTGGCAGGGCAGCAACTTTATAGTGAATTTCCCGACTCCGCGTCCCAGCGCATCCGCCTCGAAAACGTAATCGCCGTTTCTAGCCGCTACTCGCCCGGCCCTGTTGGCGAAAATAGTATCCTGTTTCAGCTGCAGTTCTTCCTGCCGGGTCGCCTGCGCCTCAGTCGTCGGCAAAACCTCCGATTGTCTAAGCAACGCCACTATCTCCGCGGGGATATTCACAACGTCATTCGGAGCATTCACTGCCTGCGTAACCGTATTCGCTTCATTTCGCCCTTTTTCTTCCGCGGGTCTGTCTATCTTGCGAAGCGGCAGATAATATACCGTGAACAAATAATTCTTTCCCTCGAATCGCGTTACTTTCGCCCATATCCGAAACATCGCTTCGTTTCGCTCCTTCGCGTCCGCGGCCATTTTCTCCAGCGTCGCCGAGCCGAGCATCTCTAATGTCTGCCCTGCTTTTATCTCAACTCCGCCGATGTTCGCTGCTGACTCAAATTCAAACGTCCATTTGTCGGGGGCCGTCTGAATCAGTTTGCCGTCAACTCCCGCAAAAACGTAATCATCAGGCAATAATTTGTCGCCGTTCGTTTTTACAGCTGCCTGCGACGTCCAACTTCCCGTTACCATCGTCAGGACCAATATGAATCTCGCTATCCTCATCGTTTGGCTTTCCCGGCTTTACCGGCCTTTTTGTTCGCTCTTTCAAGCGTATATTTCAGCAGGCCGCCCGAAAGTAGAATTTCCCTGTCCCTGCCCGACAGGTTTAATTTCCCGATAATTTCGTATCTGCTCTTTTCTTCGACAATCTTTATTTCATCTTTGCCTTTTATCGCATCGACCAAGCCGTCTATACGCAGATTGTCGCCCTGGCTGATTTTTTCGCAGTCATCCTGGTTTGCCAACTCTATCGGCACAACGCAGAAGTTTATCAGGTTCGCCTTGTGAATCCGCTCGATACTCTTGGCGATAACTGCCCGCACACCCAGATACATCGGGCATAGTGCAGCGTGCTCTCTCGACGACCCCTGCCCGTAGCTCGCCCCAGCGACAATAATCCCGCCCTTACCCTCGTTCTTCACCTTCATCGCCCGTTCAGCGAAACTTGGCTTGCCTTTTTCATTGAAGCAGTGGAACACGACCTTCGCGTATTCTGGCACGTTGCTGCGAAGCTTCAAAAACGCCCCCGCGGGCATTATGTGGTCGGTCGTAATCTTGTCGCCGCACTTTATCAGCACTTCCGCCTTCAAATCCGTCGGCAACTGTTTCGGCTGTTCGGGCACAACTATCGTCGTCCCCCGTATAACCTCCGCCTTAGCCGCCTCTTTCTCACTCAAAGGCGCCTCAATCATATTATCGTTGATAATAAATTCTGCCGGCTGCTCAATCTTCGGGTACTTTATCCCGAACAGTTTTTTCATTTCTCTCGGGTCAGTAATCTTTCCCGTCAAAGCCGACGCGACCGCCGTCTCGGGACTCACGAGAAATACCTTGTCGTCTTTCGTCCCGCTTCTGCCCGCGAAATTCCGGTTAAACGTCCGCAAGCTTACAACCCCGTCCGCAGGCGAAAAACCAAGCCCTATGCAAGGCCCGCACCCGCTCTCAAGAATCCTCGCCCCTGCTGAAATAATATCCCCAAGCGCGCCGTTGGCCGCTAACATATTCAATACTTCCCTGCTGCCCGGCGCAACCGCGAACTCCACCGTCGGGTCAATCTTTCTGCCTTTTAACGCCTTCGCAGCCATCATCAAATCCGCGTAGCTCGAATTTGTGCAGCTTCCTATCGCTATTTGTTTCGATGGTGCTCCGGCGATTTCTGTGATTGTTTTCACATTATCAGGCGACGACGGGCACGCCGCCATCGGCTCAAGCTTTGACAAATCAATCTCAATCAGCCGGTCATAAATCGCACCGGCGTCCGCAGCCATTGGCTTGTAATCTTTCTCCCGTTTCTGCGCCGCAAGAAATTTTCTGGTTTGCTCATCACTGGGGAAAACGCTCGTCGTTACCCCCAGTTCCGCACCCATATTCGTAATCGTCGCCCTTTGCGGCACAGTCAGCGTTGTTACCCCAGACCCGAAATACTCAACACCCCAGCCCACGTTACCCTTCGTCGTCAGTATGCTCAACAGTTTCAGAATTACGTCTTTCGCCGCCACCCAGTCAGACAGTTGACCTGTCAATTTAACACCTATGACTTTTGGGCAAGCCAGGTAAAATGACCCTCCGCCCATCGCCACCGCAACGTCTAATCCGCCTGCGCCTATCGCTATCGCCCCGATTCCCCCCGCAGTAGGCGTATGTGAATCGCTTCCCAATAGTGTCACGCCCGGCTTTGCGAACCGTTCCAAATGAACCTGATGACAAATCCCGTTGCCCGCCCGCGAATGGTAAACCCCGCTCTTGGCCGCTATCGTCTGCAAATACAAATGGTCGTTATGATTCTCCGGCCCAAACTGAGACATATTGTGGTCCACGTAACTGACCGACAAATCGGTCCTGACTCGACCGGCCCCCATCGATTCGAACAATAAGAACGCCGTTGTTCCCGTAGCGTCCTGCGTCAGCGTCTGGTCAATCCGTATCCCAATCTGCTCGCCTGCCGCGAGTTTTCCTTCAACAATGTGCGCCCCAAGTATCTTGTAAAAAAGCGTCTCAGCCAAGTCGTAACTCCAATCATCCTAATTATGTTTAGCCCCGCAATTTATTGCGGGGTCTTTCCGCCTCGACAATTTAACATACCCCCCTCAAAAACACAAACCCCTCACATTGTCATTCCGATATCAGAAGTAGTATCTGCCCAGGTAGCCAATTATTGCCTTTTTAACTTCAAGGGGTTCTATCGGGCCGGAATGCCGATAAATTATCTCACCGCCCGGTTTTATAATTACCGTGTAAGGGATACCGCCTTCCCAGCCCTTGTCCAGTGCCTCACTTAATTCGGTTCTGTCCTCCGAGTTGAACTGGTAATTAGTACAGGAAACCCGCTTATCCTTCAGGAATTTTATAACATCGTCTTTCTTGCTCGGCATATCCCCGCTGATTGTTACCATTTCGAATGCCCTGGCCCGGTACATCCGGTTTATATTGACTAATTCGGGCATTTCAATTACACAGGGTCCGCACCACGTCGCCCATATATTGACCAGCCGGAGCTTGCCTGCCGTTTGTGTGGCGGGGTTGCCGGAATTATTTTTCATAATCTCGCGCACGCCGTTGGCGTCGATAAGATTCACCTCAACCGCTTCTTTTGCCCATTCTGCAAGCGCCTTTTGCGCCGAGTTTCGTTTGTCCGCCCATTTTATCGAACAGCCAAACGTCTTCATTTTCTTTATCGTAATCTCTCGCCCCTCAAGCAATGCCTCAATCGCGTCTCGCGCGAAGCTCTTCTTTATTTTGCTTGGGTCGTCCGAATTATCGACCGCGCCTGTGTATTGCAGTTTGCGTTCCTTGTCGAATATGAAAACATGAGGTGTGCTGACAGGTCCATAAGCACGGGATACCGCCTGCGTCTGGCCGTCGTAAAGATACGGGAAATTAAACTTTCTTTCCTCCGCGCGCATCTTCATTTCCTCAAAAGAATCGCCCATGTCGGTATATCCAAGCTCATCCAGCCGGATTGCCTGCGGGTCATTTGGCGATATCGCCACAACCGCCACCCCCTTGCTTTTATAATCCGTCACCAATTGCATAATCCGGCCTTCGTATGCCTGCGCCGTCGGGCAGTGATTTGCGGTAAATACAATCACGAGAATCTTTGCGTCGGCGAAATCCGCTATGCCGTATTCTTGACCATCGACGCCGGGCAGATTGAACTCCGGCGCAGCCGCCCCGATTTCCAATGGCACAACCTTACTCGTTTCCGCTGAAACAATCCCCATAACAATCATCGCGATGAGAATCGCCGACCAAAACACGTTCCGTCCGTTCATATTTGACACCTCCAGATAATCAGCTTTGCTCAAATGATACGCCATTGGCTGTCGATAATCAACCCGGCAAAGTCCGCGCATAAAAAAACGGCCTGTTTGCAACCTAAATCCACACCTTTTACTCTTCACGTTTATATGTTTGCATATTATTATCTTATCAGAATAATGAACAGTGCGACCGATAAGCTCGAACAATTAAAACATGGTTTTGCGATAATGGATTAAGCGAATGAGGTTCAAAGTTTGCATTGCTTTGGTTTTGGCGGTTCTCTTTGGAACTGGGAATGCTTTTTCGCAGGAATTTTTGGGGTATCGTGAAAGCTTCAATATCACCAACTGGAAGTTTTATAAAGGTGACATACACTCTGCGGAAAGCGGCGACAAGATATCGGAACAAGGATGGGAAGATGTAACTACACCTCATACTTGGAATGCGAAAGATGTTCTGACGGAGGGAGACCATTGTTATCAGGGGGTAGGATGGTATCGCAGCAGTTTTGATTTGCCAAAGAAGCAAAATAGCAGGCGATACTTTATTCGTTTTGAAGGCGTATGCCTGGTGTCTGATGTATATGTCAACGGCGTTTACATCGGTCGACACAAAGGAGGGTTTTCCGCTTTTTGCTACGAAATAACACGACAGGTTAAACCGGGCCGCAAAAACAACATTTCCGTCAAGGTGGATAATTCGATGCAGCCGGACGTGGCGCCTTCCGGGACTTACCTTTATCCTTTGTTCGGGGGTATTTACCGTCCTGTCACCGTATTCAGCACGGATTGTTTATGTATATCACCGCTCGATTACGCTTCGAGCGGCGTATATATTCGCCCCGTGAACGTTTCACAGAAACAAGCAGATATTGAAGTGGCGATACTTCTGGATTACCGCGCCGCCTCAAAAGATCCCAACGACGCCGAAGTAATGCTGAAGACGGCCGTGATGGATAATAATAATGTGATTGCTCAAAATCACCAGAAAGTCATTGTAAAGAACAATCAGCAGGCCAAAACCGTTTCGAAGATTCATATAGGCAATCCGCATCTCTGGAATGCCAGAAAAGACCCGCACTTATACAAGCTGAATGTCCGCGTGGAAGACCCACAGGGAGTAAAAATAGACGAAATAGACCAGCCGATGGGACTTCGGTTCTTTGAGGTTAACAGGGACAAGGGCCTGATACTGAACGGCAAACCATATCATTTATACGGTGTGTGCAGGCATCAGGAGTGGCAGGGGCTTGGTTCCGCTCTAACCGATGAGCAACACAAAAAAGACATTGAACTAATACTCGAACTCGGCGCCAACGGCATTCGGCTGGCGCATTATCAGCAGGCGGATAAGATGTATAGCATGTGCGACGAGAGCGGCCTTGTTGTCTGGGCGGAAATCCCGAACACGCCGGCATATCGGGCGGAGAACCCGGCATATCTTCAAAACTGCAAAGAGCAATTGACGGAGCTTATCAAACAAAACTACAATCACCCCTCAATTTTCTTCTGGGGGATGTACAACGAGATTCCGATCTCCGCCGAAGATGTAAAATTGCTGCATCAGACGGCCAAAGAGCTGGACCCCTGTCGTTTAACCACCCAGGCGGACTTCACGCAGGTTACAGACAGGCATTTCGTGACGGACGTCGCTGCCTGGAACTGGTACTTCGGCTGGTACTATGACAAGGTTGACAAATACATTACATGGTATGACAAACTTCACAAAGAACACCCGGAACTAAAAGGCGGCCTGAGTGAATACGGTGCTGAAGGTTGTATCAGCCAGCAGCAGGAAGACCCGAAACGCCCCAATCCCCTCGGCAGGTTTTTCCCCGAGCAATACCAGCGTCTTTACCACGAGGATGTCTGGAGAAGTATAAAAGACAGAAATGACATCTGGTGCAAGTTTGTATGGAACATGTTCGACTTCAGTTGGACGTTTGCCAAACGCGGTGACCGTGATTTTATTAATCACAAAGGGCTTGTTACGCATGACCGCCAGGTGAAAAAAGACGCCTTCTATTTCTATAAGGCAAACTGGTCCGATGAGCCGGTCCTTTATATCCTCAGCAGACGCAATACGCAGCGCACCCAAAGCAATGTGCAGGTCGCGGTTTACACAAATCTCGACGAAGTCGAGCTGTACATTAACAGCAAACTGTTCTCGAAGAAAAAAATGGATTCAGACATCCACAAGATTACCTGGGAAAATGTCGGGCTTGTGCCGGGGAATAATCAGGTAAATGTAATCGGCTATAAAAGTGACAAAAAATATACCGACGCCTGTGAATGGATACTGGTTACAAAATCCGATAGCAATTCCCCATAGAATACAAACTTTGCTTAACCCTACAGGTCTGCCGGATTTTGGTGGTAGAAATTACTCAGTTCGCGATACAAATCGGGATACGTCTTTTGCAAATCCCTTGGCCGTTCGAAGAAGTATTCGGTTGCGACTGCGAAAAACTCCGCCGGATTCTGTCCAGCGTAAGAACCCAGCAGTGTCGGCTTGTTGCCGGATAAATCTTGCTGTAACTTCAGGTAATTTTTATGCAGCACCCTCGCCCAGGCGATAAATGTGGACTGGCGCTGAAGGACCGCGCTATGGTCCCCCTGCCCGGCGGAGGCGTCCAGCTGATGCGCAAATTCGTGCAGCGCGACGTTGTGCCCCGCGCGTACGTCCGCCGAATCACGCCGAACGTCATCCCACGAAAGCACCACCGAACCGTGATGCCACGATTCGCCTAATCGCACGTCGAATCCTTCCTCCACAATCCCGCCCGCCAGGTGCCTTGTGGCTTTAGCCACGTATGCCGCGGGATAAACCAATATGGAATGCAATCCGGGGTAATAATCGGTTTGGCGGTGAAGCAGTAATACGCACGCCTGTGCGGCTATCGTTACCCTGATTTCGTCGGTAATTGTCAAACCTCCGCAGCCGACGAAATGCTTCTCCGCGAGGAATATGAGGATGTGCCGTTGCAGTTCCTCTTTGTCGGCTCTTGTTAGTTTGCGATATATTGAGACATTGGCCTCAATAATGCCCAGCCACTCCGCCGGGAAAGCCCTGCCGGCTATTTTCTTGCGCCGCCATTTCTTAAACAAAAACATAATCGAGATTATAAACGGGAATGGCTATTCCGCGATTAAAATATCTTCGTCCGCTGAAAACAAGACAGGATGTCCCCTCTTTTCTTTGTAGCGAAAAATAACGTAATCCCATTATTCTTAAGTAGTTATAAATCCGTGTCCATCTGTGGAATCTGTGGCTAAACCTCTTTTTTTGCCCATTTTGGGCCTGTTTTTTGCGCGTTTTTAACGCAGGTCTTTAGCTGTAACCTCTTGCAGGATAAGGACATAAAACAGGACTAAAAAAGTCGTATAAAACAACTGTATCAAACAGTTGTATGATACAACTGTTATCCATTTTCGCGCATGTGTTTTTTGGCCAATCCGGGAATTTTTAAATTTTTTTTTACTCCTTATCCCACAACGACTTAAGTGCATTTTAGCCCTCCTCGAAAATCGGTTTTTTCGTCAAAAGCGCGCAAGTCGGCCCAATTATAGAGGAACGATGTTCCTCGAATTGGGCCTTAGCCCCGCGTTTCCTTGTCGAAGACAAGTGCGGGGCTGAGCATCAAATAAATCTGTGTAATCTGTGGCTAAAAAAAGGGGGCAAGAAAATGACAATTATTCACATAAGTATTCCGAATTGGCTGGACCGTTTTTTCACCTTTCCACTGCTCGTCTTTCGCCTTCTCCGCTATGGCTACACCTTCCGCAGGATTTACCTCAGCGAGGACGCCTGGACCATTCTCGACCAGCAGGATTACTACCGCTTTGGCTGCTTCAAATGGGAAATCAGCGGAAACGACAACAAATTCTATGCTGTTCGCAACGTCAGGGCCGATGCTTCCCGAACGACTACTGTCCGTTTGCACAGGTTAATTATGGATTGCCCTAAGGGCCTTGTCGTTGATCATATAAATGGCGATTCACTCGATAATCGCAGGGCAAACCTCCGCCTTGCTACACAGGCTCAGAATTTGCACAACAGGAAGAAGAAAGCAAATACTTCCTCACAGTTTATCGGTTCTTTTTTTAATAAATCGCATCGGTATTGGTGTTCGCAAATCAAGGTTAACGGCAAATCCATCTGGCTCGGCTCCTTCGATAACGAAATCGCCGCCGCCCGCGCCTATGATGTCGCAGCAAGAATGTATCATAAGGAATTTGCACGCCTCAATTTTCCGGAAATCGCTCAGTCTCATTCCAAATGACGAAATACGAGCGACGCGCGACGAACGACGGGACTATACCACGGCGAGTTTGCCCGGCTCAACTTCCCTGAAGCAACTACTCCGTCCTGAGATTGCCTGTGGTGAGCATCGTCGAACCAGTCGAAGGAAGCGAGAATCCAGTTCTAGGGCGGGGTTTACCCACCGAAGGTAATTATACGGTTATTCAATCGTATTCATCATTCATGCTTTTCCACAACATTGTTTATCGCTCGACGCCAAACATCTGGGTCATACCAGAAACAACCATAGCATCCCCGCTCGTCGTTCGTCGGATATTGCGGATCCCACTTTGGACCACCAGTAGCAAAGAAATTAATACCGATAAACGTGCCGCGTTCTCCTGTTTTCGCGCAATGTTCACAATAACGACTTTTCCAAAGATTGTGTTGGCGCGTCAACAGTTGAAATTTGTTGTGAAGTTGACTATCAGACATATCAGGATCAAACGTTTCGTTTTTTGACCACCTGACTTGTGGAAATCTGTGATCTGCTTCAAGTTCGTTAGGTATCATTTCTCGCAATGTAATTGCTTCAATATTATTGTAATGCTGTAAGATTCGTTTTCTAAGCTGGGCTGGAAACTGCTGCTAACTGTCTGTCCTGAGCTTGTCGAAAGGCGAGTTAATTATTAAATGGTCTATTGTTGTTCGGCTCATCGTCTGTTCTTCTCCGGCAATGCTTTTCTATCCGGAGGTCCCTCCAGATAATTCTTACGGGATACGACTCGCTTTCCGGTCTGCGATTCAAGTTCCTTTCTCGCTTTTCCCGCTATCTGGCCGCCTTTATTCGCAGCAACTTTGTTTTCTATGAAACCGCGTGCGTCCTTTTCCCTTGCAATCTCCGTCGTTGCCGCCTCGCCCAACATATTGAATATCAGTTCGAGGTCGTTCATATGGTCCCGCAGATTTTCACGTTTCAATCCTTTAAGCCGTTTATATTGTGAAGGCGTTACTCCGAACGTCGCCTTCGAGATTTCCGCGGTTAGGATGGCGTATTCCGGTTCTTCTTTTACGCCCCGTTCTTTCCATTCGTCCGTCAATTCCTCGCGTATCGCGATTCCTCGCATACGCTTCTCTATCCAGCCATCAGGATACCCCTTGGCCTTGTACAAAGCGCGGGTCCTTTTTGTTCCAAGTTCGGGGTCTTCAATTTCCTGGACACGTTCATAACCCACCTTCGCAAGCCAGCGCTTGAAGGGTTCGGCCTTCGGCGATGGAATCGTCTGAATTATCCTGAACAGCGTTTCTGTATTTGCGCAATCGGTGAGACGTTGTTTCCCGTCTGGAGCCTGTAATTTCAACTGTCCGATTTTTTCGGACACTTCAGAATAGCCCTCTTTTATGAGCTTATTTTTCAGGTCATTCCAGTATTTCCTCGATCTTTCATTTCCCGTCAGAGCTTCGATAATATCCGTTATCGAAAACCACCATTCGTTGTTATGTATGGTCTTTCTGACCTCTCTGCCTTTGAATACTGCTATTTTTGTCGTTTCCATTACAACTCCACTATCTTCAAGTCTTCAATCCCTCTGTCATCGACCTCCGCCTCCCTACCCCCTTCCTATGAATTTGTATTCTATATATTAGCGTAAAAAATGGATCGTCGAATTTATCGACCAGTTTCAACGTAAATCGGCCATTTCTTATTGCTCTTGGTGCATCCTCGAAGTAATCGCTATAAACCTCGAAAGAAATATAATCATCTTCAATCTGCTCGTTCCCGATCTCCCCACATTCTTTCTGAATAGCACCCAAGACACGCAGACAGATTCCTCTCTTCAATTTTGTATATGCAGTTAGTTCGTCCAATCCCGCCATTTCCACACGTCTTAGCTTGTCACTTTGGTTGCTTCAAATCCTAAATACTTACTTTCCGAGAACCTCAAAAATGATTCTTTCTTCACTCACGGCTTTGTATTTGACTAGCACTATGCCTCTATCGTTGAAATCAGAGGCTTTTGCTTTCTTAATAGTTTCGTCAGAAAAATCGTGCGCTATTAGAATAGGTTGAATCATCTCCGCTTCACCATCGGCAAGTCGCCCACTTACCCATAAGGAATACCTTAAAAGTTGGCTGATATCTTTGGGTGATGCCTCGTCCTTTTTCAATTCAGCAACGGAATATTTATAACGTAGAGGAACGGAAGTGTATCGGAAGTTTTTATGAAAGACAAGAATGTCAATGTTCTTCTGAGTTATATGGTACGGAACGTTGTTAGCGTACCATTCAATATCTTCTTTGGGGCCGAAAATATCTTCCAACCCTTCCCCTGTCTCCAAATGCGCCAAGATATATCCTCTGAGAATATCTTCGAGGGCGACCCTTTCTCCGTTTTTAGCTAATTGTAGCGTGACGGATTTAAATTCGGGTGGTGTGTAACCATCAAAATCATCGTATTTGCTATCAGTGCCGTTAATTTTTACAAGCAACTCTATTAAAGCCTCTGTTGCTTCAGGAGTTATCGTGTTACAACCACGAGGCCCCTGACTTTTTCTGTAAGCCCATATCCAAAAGATATTTTCATAACGTGGGGTCGAGAACAACAAATCTTCGGGAACCGGTTTTGGAAAGTAATATACATTTTCCAGTTTCATTCGAAGGGGCCACTGACTTCCTACAGAAAGATTGTCCTTGTTAGTCACATTTTCGGTGTCAAAAAATAAAGGACTTACTACTTTATAGACACCGTGGAACCCTGCCTGCCTCTCGTATAGAAATATCAGGTCACCAATGCTAACACTCGTCATATCAACGAGCATTTTAAGGTATGGTTTTCTAGAATTGGCTGGGTCCGCCCATTCTTCGAAACTAAGCGGGCAATCGGGAGTCCCGATGCCCCAAAAGAGCCTGTCTCTGCATACAGGAAAAGTTTCGGCGCTGGTTATAAGTACATGCGCCTTCATATTGGTATCGCCTCTGTCAAATCATAATCCACTATACAAAAATGGTTATTGTCCCCATCACTAAGTTTTTCTTCAGATTCTACATCAAATAGCGACGCTACCAATCGTGATTCCAAATCTGTCTTGGATAAAGATGAATCCACCTCTGCGATAATTCTAATCATATACTTCGCCATTGACTACTCTACCTTTATAATACCCTATTAAGTCAACTTTACCACAGGTGAGTATTCTACATCAAGATAGTCTTCCCACAAATCACAATCTGTCCTCTTCCAATCCACACTTTCTATCTTTTTCATTGCTTCTTCAATATTTTTTGCCACTACGTCTGTTGTAAATTCATCTCTGTATGTGAAAGAGAATTTTAAGTGCTTGTATTTTATTTTCTTCTCATACCCGCACCCATTTTTTTCACACACCAGATATATTGTCTTTTCGTCCTCATATACTTCTTCATATAACTGAGCACTACATCTTGGGCACTTTCTGAGTACTTTACTTGAAACCTCTATTGTTCCCATATTCCATATTCCCAGAGATCATTCACTAATTACTGCTTGTCCTCTCCGTTTAATAATATCAATATTCATTAGGTCAGTTCAAATCTACATTGATGTTATTAGTTCGAATTTCCGTCATGGCTTTTTCAAGACGCTCAGTATAGTACTTCGCACGCTCCAATGTCTGCGAATCAGCAATTTGGTCAAGCTGGTCAAGCAAGTGTCTCTGGCTAAAGTTGATTGTATCCCCATTGCTGTGTATGTTTAGAACGCCTATCTTGTCGTCTTTCACACTGTGTAGATTACCTTCTAAATCCAATACCGCATATCTAAGTTTTGAAAGGTTGTCTTGCTCTTTGAACAGTCGAATTGCTTCTATAAACTTTGTCTTGTTCACAAACAAAGGCATGTCGGTTCGATTTACTGCAACTTCTCCAAAGAGAGACCTTGCCGCAGTTTTATGAGTATCTGTAATCATTTATCTGGTCTCCATACCATGGCTATTGTTTTTCTTTCTATTTATCTTACTGACTATTAACAATAAAACAACCCCCAATCCTCTAACCCCTGTCTTTTTACAACAGCAGAAAACCGTGTAATCCGTGAAATCTCGCCGAAAGGCGTCCCTTCCGGGAACGGGAGTGGCTAATAAAAAAGGCAGAGACGGCACAGAATGACCAGAAAAGAGTTGCGGCCTTATGTCGGCTTTGAGACAATGGCAGCCGGCATCATGTCTCAAAAAAACAGGCGTTCGAAACTAATCCTGAATTAGGTTAAGGAGTAGAACAATGGTTGAGCATACGAATCTGCTGTTAGTGGCCCTGCCCGAGAGCTTTCAATTTCTTCACGGCGGATGGTTTGTCGTTCATATTATTGGCATAGCTGTGGTCGCCTATTTGGGTTACAAACTCGGCCGGATGAAAGAAAGTTAATGCCAACCCCCGTTAGATGGCGGCTTCGCCTATCTCACGGGGTGAATCTGTGGTTTTTCTCGGCTTAAAAAGAAAGAGGCGTTTCTAACGCATCTGTGGACGAAGCAAAAGGGCGTCGCAGACACTCGTATTGAGAACGCCCTTGGCTGAGTACACCAAAGCCGAGCAAAAACAGTGTTAATCCGTGTCTGAAAAAAACAGCGTAAATCTGCGTTACCTGTCCTGAGCAGTAGTCGAAGGAATCTGCGTCTAAAAAAAGGGCAAAAAAAACTGGCCGGCGGTCTCCCAATTCTTCGCCGGCCAATAGCTTTTCCCCAAACCCGTGTGCTGTCAGAAAGTGCCCCATGGCACTTCTTATTTCGAATTAACTTTTTAACCACAGATTACACAGAAAACACAGAGAATTGTTTTTTTACAGTGTTAATCCGTGTAAATCCGTGTCAATCCGTGGTTACGACTCGATACTTTCAAAGACGATGCCAATGCCTATTGAGCCGTCGTCAAGCAATTCGCCTCGTTCGATTCGCACCACTCGTCCGCTCTTAATCCGCGCGAAGCTGCCTTTTCTCTTGGCCAGCGCCATTGTGCGCGGGAAATTCAACTCGACAACGTGCCCGGTTCGCAAAGGCGTAGTCGCCGGAATGCGCACCAGCACGCCGCCACTGCTGATATTGGAGCTTCTGCCGTTGAAGAACCTGTTTGCTTCCGGCAGCCAGACGCTTACCGGCCAGGCAACCGGTGTTCTTGTATTTTTCCTTTGTTCAGTCGCTACTGTCGCTTCGCTCATAATCTAATCTCCATATTAGAGTAATTTAACTTCGATACCTACTCTATCGGCAGTGTTAAATTGGGTAGATTAGAGTATTTGGGCAATTTGTGGGTTTTACTTAAAAAATTTTGGTTTTCCGGCAAAAGGAATACCGTGGCAATATATTATAAGACCTTTGATGTTAAATTAGGCAATTTTCTTTGCAAGAAATTAAAGAATCGCCCGAAATTTGGTTAGACGAACCCGGATAACGACCCGCCACAAAGAAGGCGGGTAAACCCACCAAACTGACCGGCGGGTAAACATTCCGGGGTATTCGCGGCACTATACGGACTATTCCTTTGTTGATCCCTTGAAAAACCCGAATTGGAGTATGATGCCGAGTAATGTGCCGGCGGTGAGCAATAAAGGCAAGAACCAGGGATTGCTGTAATAGAGATGGTTGAGATGCGTTGTTGGCGGGTCGCTGGCAAAGGTTTCGTAGCGATAGATGAGGGCGAAGGCGCCGATGACGATAAGTGATGTCCCGCTTAAGCTTGTGAAGAGCATCACGGCGAGTTTGAAGACGACGAATGAAATCATCCCGCCCGCGACGAAGCCGATAAGGCCGCCCGCCCAGACATATTCCTGCGGAAGATTACAAGAGTGCCATATACCGGCAGCGAGGATGCCGCCCGCGACTGCGCCGAGGACCGCGACCGCCCACCGCATAAGTGGGATTGCCAAGATGACCAGAAGAACGCACCCGACGATTGCGCCGGGGAGGGGTTTTTGGAACTGATTGCCAATCCACAAGCCGAGATAGAGGCCGAGGATGCCAAAGCCAATTACGGTGAGTGCCTTGTAAATTCGCCAGCCGTACATAAGGACGATAACGCCGAATGATATACCGATAACGGCTTGGAGCCATGTGAGGATGCTGGTCTGCTGCCAGACGAAATCGAGGGCACGGAGGACATATTTAGTGCCGTACTCAACGGTAGCGTTGTCAAGATGATGTGATGTTTTCGCCAAAAGCAACGAAAAACTCATTTACTCTTCTCCTTCTTCGACATTCAAGCCCGACAAGTCGGGGGTTTAAGCAGTGCGCCAGGTTGAGGTTTTGGCCGTTGCCTCGGTATCTCTTTTCCTGGCCTTGACTTTTTTAACTTTGACCTTGACGGCAACAAATAGCGTGCTAATCTTCGGCAACAGCCACAATTGGGCGATAGTGCCAAGGATTGTCGCCAGGGCGATTATCGCGATGTAAATATCCTGCCTGGTGGTCATATAGCCGACGGCCGGATAGTCGAAATTCAATAGAGCCATAATCGTCCCCGCCAGGATAAGTATTGTTCCCGCGGCTGAACTAAAAAGGGCTGAGGCGCCCAGCCAGGATGCCGCCACAAATGGGACGGCGGTCAATGCCAGCAGTATGGGCCAGTTGTAGTATGGGACGCCGATGGTCAACTGTCTGATTACCGCCAAAATGTTGCTGGACGGATGGAAGTAAGGCCGAATCAGCAGAAAATAGCCAATTCCGGCGGCTAAGGCCGAGGCGATCAGCACAAGAAACGTTTCCTGCAATGTAAGCGCCAGCATTGCACAGATGCCAATAATGGCAGCGGCGAGAAACAGATTTGTGCCGGAAGAAAGTAATGTGCAGAATGCGCCGAAAAAGAGGCCTATTGCGACAAACATAATTTTTCTGAAGCCGAGTCCGCCGAGCCAGACAAACAGGCCCGCCGCGATGGTAACGGCCGCGAGCGTCAAAAGCAACGAGGGCTGCAAATGCGTTACGCGGTTTTGAAATGTCCATAATAAGTTCGTCATAAGTTTTTAGCGTCTCGAAAAAGACGTCCTGAGAATACAAGTTTAGCCCAGGTATTTATCGGCCTGGCAAGGCCCCTTCGTTAAGTCCTGAGTTGACGCGGAAAGCCCGCAAGAATAATGGCGAGGTAATGCGGATGAGAGGAGTCGAACCTCCACGAGCGTGAGCCCACAGGCTCCTGAAGCCTGCGCGTCTGCCAGTTCCGCCACATCCGCTTGTTGAGCCGATAATAACGGTTTTTAGTCGGCTCGTCAATAACGAAGGCGGAATCGGGCGGGCACAATAAACGGCCAACGCGGCGAGTTTTGTTGTTTTTTATATTTTCGAGATTTATATGGCCACGACAGGAGAGCGATGAGTTTGTAATGTTATCGGGCGTTACGGTTTGTATTTTGTCGTTCGTATATCGTATGTCGTAGTTTGGATACCGCCGGGCAAATCACCCAAAACAAACGTTTGACACCTCGTTTGTAAGGATTTATAGTCCACCACAGGCGGATAAATTGGTTTTACAGAAACTCAAGGCTGGAAGATTGCGGACTAATAATTGTATGCCGGAAAAGGATTACAACTGGAAACGATTCTGGTGCCCACGAGAGACTGAATATCAGTTGGGTGATAATAGATTTCTTACCGACCCAGATGATGACTACGGTAAATTTTCAAATCCGAACCTTATATCCACAGAAAATCTTCACACACAGCAGTATCTGGTTCTCCTTGGCGAACCCGGGATTGGGAAATCCTTTGAAATCAGTAATTTTTATAATCAATGCGTTACTCAATTTAAAAATGAATGTCTTTTTGTTAATTTAAAGTCAATTAGTGAAGGAACCCGTCTTTATTCCAAAATATTTGAAGACGAAAAGTTTATAAGATGGACCAAGGGCACACATTACCTTCATTTGTTTTTAGATAGTCTTGATGAATGTTTGCTTCGGCTGGACACTGTAACTTCGTTGCTGGAAGAAGAGTTTTCAAAATATCAGAAATTGAAAGAAAGATTATTTTTAAGAATCGCATGCAGGACTGCAGAATGGCCCAATTCATTCGAGAAAGGTTTAGGGCATCTTTATGACAAAGAAAAAGTCAAAGTATACAAATTAGCACCGCTTAGAAAAAAAGATGTCCGCAATGCGGCACAATCTGAAGATGTAAATAATCCCGATAAGTTCATAGATTTAATCATATCAAATTACGCCCAGCCCTTCGCTATCAAGCCGGTAACACTCAATATGCTAGTTAAAGTCTATAAAGCAGAAGGGACTTTCCCGGCCAAACAATCTGAATTATACGAGAAGGGATGTAATATATTGTGTGAAGAACCAGACGAAAGACGTCGAGAAACTGGAATTACATCCCATTATCAATCAGACATACTTCTGAATACTGCTAGTCGAATAGCCGCCGCTACAATTTTTGGGAATAAATATGCTGTCTGGAATGACATCGACAATGGCGACGTTTTAGAGGAAGCTGTTAGGATTGGTGAGCTATTGGGGGGCAGCGAAAAAGTAAACGGCGAGAATATATTAGTAACAAATGACTTGGTCATGGCTACACTTCGGACAGGTCTTTTCACATCGCTAGGTCCTCATAGAATGGGCTGGGCGCACCAAACTTATGCGGAATTTCTTGCGGCGAGATATTTGTCTGTAAGTTCGATGAGTGAAAATCAAATCATGGGCTTGTTAGTCAATCCTTCTGATAACCAAGGGAAACTTATTCCTCAATTGTACGAAACAGCGGCATGGGTAGCAAATGATAATGACAATATCCTGACAAGCATTTTGGAAAATGATCCAGAAGTTCTTCTCAGGAGTGATGTTTCATCATTTGATGTTGAAGATAGAAAACGATTAGTCGAAAAATTATTAATGATGTTCGAACAAGAAAGATTAATAGACAGGGACATGCGTGGATACTATCACAAATTGAAACATCCATCTCTCGCAGAACAAGTTCGGCCATATATTGACGATAAAAGTAAGGGTTTCTTAGTAAGGCGAGTTGCTATAGAAATTGCTTGGGAATGTGATGTTAAAGAGGTTTTGCCGAATCTTGTAGCAGTTGCACTCGACCAGAATGACAAAATATTTATACGTCAAAAATCTGGTTATGCAATTACGAATATGGGTGATTCTGAATCCAAACTCAAATTAAAGCCACTTGTTTTCGGTGAGTTAGGGGATGACCCTGAGGACGAATTAAAGGGTTGTGCTCTATTGGCATGTTGGCCAGATTTAATGACAGCAAAGGAACTTTTCATTGCTCTTACTCCCCCCAAAAAACAAGATTTTTTGGGTTCTTACTTCATTTTTCTTGGGAAATTATCTGAGGAACTTGATAAGAATCTTAAACCTGATGATCTTACCTATGCTTTAGATTGGATTGCAGATAATCCCAAAAAATGGGGATATCACTCAGATACTGAACGAATACGAGAACGCATCGTACCGGCTGCATGGAAATATTTACTTGATATGCCGACACTTGTGAAACCTTTTACTCGAGCAGTATTTGAGCTAATAAGAAATTACGAGCAAATTGTTCCAGGCAACGAGCAATCTTTTAATAAAGAGATAGCAAAAGATACCCAAAAACGTCGAATAATAGTAAAAGAAATTGCGCCATTATTTATCAAACAAAAAATAGCCATACATCTGATTGTAACATTGGTTCCATTAGTTACAGAACAGGATATAGATTGGCTGATCGAACAGTATAATAATGCAACACAAGAAGAAGCGGAACTTTGGGGTGGGTTACTACGTTACTTTCCTCGAACATCCTTTCCGTGGAACTTTGATCGTTTGCTTAAATTTCGTCGAAAATATCCTTTTCTCGGAAGGATATTTGGTTATTCTTTAAAACTTCTCAAGCCCATATATATACTAAACATCAGAGTAAGGAATTTTTATTGGTACATGAAATTCCATCGACTTCCAAAGAGAAGAAATATACGTTTATTCTTTAAGCCATCACCCAAAAAACGGGTGCTTTCGCTTCTTAATAAATTTGAAAGAGGCGACATTAATGCTTGGTGGATGATCAATCTTATTATGACACTCAAAACTGATAATCTCTACCATCCCGAAGATGAATTCAATTATGATTTGACAACATTACCAGTATGGAAAGAAGCAGATACGGAGATCAAAGAGAGAATCATAAGTGCTGCAAAGAAATATCTATTGAATCCCCCTACAATAGATGCCTCTTGGCTTGGCGACACCAACTATCGACCTAACATGGCCGGGTATAGAGCTATGGCGCTTTTAATGAAATTTGATCCATATTTCGTTGAGCACTTGTCAGCAGATTCTTGGAAGATATGGGCTCAAGTAGTTGTTTCTTATCCTTTAAATAGTGGTTATGAAAAAGAACCGCACGATTCAATAATGTCGAGTTGTTATAAAACTGCACCTAAAGAAACAATCGAGGCTTTAATAAAGATTGTTCGCAAGGAAAACAATGAAAGCGGTCATGTTTTTATTATAGAGAGAATCCAACATATTTTTGATCATCGCTTAGGCGAGGCCTTGTTTGAAGAAATCCTTTCAGCAAATATGAAAATAGAAGCCTTTAGTGATTTATTAAATTTCCTCATTAAAAAAGAGTTTGTGCCAGTTGTTGAATATGCTAAGTCGGTAATACCTGTGCCTCCTCCACAAGATAAAGCAGCTCGAAAACGAGCGATTATCATATCTGAATCATTATTTGGAAATTGTCCCGATATAGCTTGGCCGGTTCTCTGGCCTGCCATTCAAGTCGATGTGGTTTTTGGCAAAGAAATAATAGAGTGGTCTGTTGAACATTATCGCCATGACAACTTAGTTTTATTCACAGAGCAACTTACAGAACAACAAATGGCTGATATGTATCTCTGGATGGTAGAACAATATCCATACCAAAAAGCTGGAATCAATACTGTTAGGAGTATCGATGACTTCAGAGACGGACTTTTAAGACATTTAGAGGAGCGTGGAACAAAGCAATCCCTTGAGCAAATCCGACGAATAGAAAAGGCTTTACCCCATCTTGGTTGGATGAAATGGCATATTTTGGAAGCTGAAAAGAATACTCGTGCTATGACGTGGAATCCCCTTTCTCCAGAGCAGATAATCTCTCTTGCACAAGACAATCAACGGACCTTCGTTGAAAGCGGCGAGCAATTACTTAATGTGATATTTGAATCGCTCCAGCGGTTAGAAAAGAAGCTTCATGACGAATTGCCTGCGGTATATGATCTTTGGGATAACCGAGGAAATAGCCAAAAACCTTTGTGTTGCCCAAAAGATGAGCCGCATTTTTGCGATTATATCGCAAGACACATTGCCGAGGACCTAAGCGTGCGTAGGGGTATTATTGTAAATAGGGAGGTTCAAATCCGTCGTGGCCAGAAAACAGATATTCACATTGATGCTATCAATCCAAGAGCAAAAGGCAGCGTCGACATAATCAAAGCCATAATCGAGGTGAAAGGATGTTGGAATAAAGAATTAGACATAGCGATGGAGACTCAACTTGTTGGCAAATATCTACAAGATAATCAATGCCCACATGGTATGTACTTGGTGGGTTGGTTCGTCTGCGATAAATGGGCATATAATGATTATAGAAAACAGGATTCACCCAAATATATGATTGAACAAGCTCAAAGTCATTTTGAGGAGCAGGCGAAAGAAGTAGCTAAGAGAAGCAGTATTCCTGGCCTTATATTGAGGTCTTATGTTCTGGACACCCGACTGGAAAATAGATAGTAGAACAGTTGATAGCTTGAGTAATTTGGCGGGCTGGCGCATATATATAAGAAAAGGGAATTAAGGATTGCAGTCCTTCGACGCGCTACGTCAAATCGGTATTCTGCTCTGGCGTGTCGGCGGAAGAGGGTCGCGATTGAAGCCGAATGCGGGGTTATCATTGCCGGGTGAAAATGAAAGCGGCCCCGCACAATACTGCGCAGGGCCGCGTATTAAAGCTAAAACAACCGGTTGCTGTTAATTACGGCTTAACCTCATTAACCAAAATCGCATCTGTGACATCCCCCGGTACTAAGTCGGTGTAGGTTATCCCCGCGTTTGACCCCCGCGGGAAGTACCCGGCCGCTTCCACGCCTATCTTATCCGGCGTTGTTGACGTACCGGTCGGTGCTACCCAGAATGGAGCTGCCCATCTTTGGTAGATGTTGTCGTTATTTATGCCCACGTTGGTCGTCGTCTCAAATTTCACGTGGCCGTCGTTGTACAACACGTTTTGCCCTTCTCGCTGATGGGGATACGCGTTATACACCAAATCCTTGTCCTTGTATTCATTGTTGTTGTTTTGCCACACCGCAGGCAAGCCAGGCAAATCAGCTGTCGTGCCAGCAGGCAGTGTCCCGCCTGCAGTCGTTCCGCCCAATATATAAGTAGCCGCATTCTTGTCCATCCCCGGGTTTCTATCTGCCAAGAGCGGACAACCCGGCTGGTTGTTAACGGATATCGGGAACCCCCCCGCCGTGCCATTTGCCAATCTGGCAAAGGGAAAATGGTAGGCATAGCTGTTATGCTTGCCTGGCACCGTGCCGAAATCATAGACCTTGGTCAGGTCTGTCTGTGTCGTGGCGGTATAGGTTGTGAGCTTGAAAATCTCAGCGCCGGAGTCGCCCTTGCAGTTAAACTGTTTTGGCGAGACGTCCTCATATTTTACGAGCATATAGAGCAGTGAACCTATGGTTGCATTGCCGCCAGTGGTACCTGACCCCACGAAGGCCTGGGCCAGAGTGCCGGTGCCGTCCCAATAAGTAGTATCAATGTGGCCTAGCGTGGCGTAAACTACGGGGAGTGTGTTATAACCTGGCATTGGGTATGCCTCCTGAGAGTCGCCTGCATACAGCAGCAGCGCCTTGCCTATGCCCGACATGTTTGCCCCGCAGACCATACGGTTGGCAATCATCCTGACCCTTGCCAGAGCCGGCATCAGGATACCCATCAGCAGAGCTATGATCGCTATGACGACCAGCAGCTCAACCAACGTAAAACCTTTCTTTCTCATTTGTCTTCTCCTTTACACATTTTGAGATTCGCTATCCGGCCGTCCTAAGCACAATTGAACATGGTTTCAGACGGATTAATGCAACCTGCTCTCTACCACACAATACTTTCCGTAATTCCCCGCGAATCTCACTGTTACACTATTTCGCTCGGAATCAGCCGGCAAAAAACTTTTTTAGACCAGATTTTATAGGACTTGTTGGTTGCCTTAACCTTGACTTGAAATGCCGCCAATTCGAGTTAAGCAAGGCAAAACCACTTCTCATAGGCAGGTTACGATATTTGGTAGGGTACAATTTATAATTACGGCTCACATTATGATATTAACTTACTTACCTGCCTACCTTACTCTATTTTTTAGTATAGTGCCGCCCAATACTATTGTCAAGAGGGTTTTCGGCAAAAAATGCTATATTCCTTGAAAATTTCGGTCTGATACCTTATAAAGGGCGTTTTTGACGTGGGAAAAGGCCTATGACTGACCAAAGTGAGCTTCAAAATCTTCAGAAAGTTCTAAAAAAATATGGAGAGACCCGCCTTTTGGCCTTCTGGGCCCGGCTTGACCCAGCCAGGCAGGAACGGCTTCTCGCCCAGATTGGCCAACTGGACTTTGTCCAGTTAGATCGCTGGCGGGCAGAGTTTGTTATGAACACCGCCCCTTTCAAGCTGCCCGTCAAGCTCGCGCCTGCTCCATTTTACGCCCATCAGCCGAGCGATGCCGGCCAGCGAGGGAAATACGGCCAGGCGCGTCAACTGGGTGACAAGCTGATTTCGCAGGGTAAGGTCGCGGCGTTTGTAGTTGCCGGCGGGCAGGGGACCCGGCTGGGTTTCGACGGGCCGAAAGGGAACTTTCCCATAAGCCCCGTCAAAAACAAGACGCTCTTTGCGATATTCGCCGAGGATATTTTGGCCGCCTGCGAAAAAAACAATACCCGCTGTCCATGGTATATTATGACCAGCCCCCTGAATCATCAGCAGACGCTGGATATTTTTTCCGCCAACAATTATTACGGACTGAATAAAAAAGACGTATTCATATTCCAGCAGGGAACACTGCCCAATTTTTCGCTCGACGGCAAAATCCTGCTTGCTGATATAGACGCGATTGCCTGTTCTCCCGACGGTCACGGGGGCAGCTTGCGCGCGCTCTACAACAGCGGCGCGCTGGCTGATATGAAAAAACGCGGCATCGAGTTCATAAGCTACTGGCAGGTAGATAATCCTCTCATAAATATCTTTGACCCGCTGTTCATCGGCCTGCATGCCCTCGACGGCGCGGAGATGTCCTCGAAGGCGCTTGTTAAAACAGGCCCGTTTGAAAAACTCGGCAACTTCTGTTTAGCCGACGGGAAAGTTACTGTCATCGAATACATCGATTTGCCGGACGAGCTTGCCAAAAAGGAAAATCCGGACGGCTCGCTGGTTTTTGAGCTTGGCAGTATCGCCATTCACATCATAAGCGTCAATTTTGTCGACCGGCTTAACAATCACGGATTTGTCCTGCCGATGCACAGGGCGATAAAGAAAATTTCCCATATAAATGATAAGGGGCAGCGTGTTGAACCAAAAGAGCCGAACGGTGTTAAACTCGAGAGCTTTGTCTTCGACGCACTGCCGCTTTGCAAAGAGTCGATTATTCTGCAAACCCTCCGCAGCGAAGAATTCGCCCCGACCAAAAACGCCACGGGTGTTGACAGCGTCGAAACAACAAGGCAAATGATGATTGACCGTGCGGCTGCCTGGCTCGAATCGGCGGGCGTGAAAATTCCAAGAAAACCGGACGGCTCGCCAGATTGCATTGTCGAGATTGCGCCGAGTTTTGCCCTGACAAGAGAAGACGTCGTTAAAAAACGCGACAAGATACCCGCAATAAAACCCGGGGATAAAATCTATCTTGCATGAGGGAATATGTACCTTCGCAAAATTATTTTGTTGTTGGCGGCAATAATATCCGCGTTTGGCTTGAGTTCCTGCGCCAAGAACACGTCCGGCACTTTTGTCATAACCGACTTTGGCGCGGTGGGTGACGCAAAGACGCTCAATACCGCCCCGATTAATAAGGCCCTTTCCGCCTGCGCAAAGACAGGCGGCGGCACGGTAACGGTTCCGCCGGGTACATTTCGCACAGGGCCGATACGGGTGTATGCCAACACCACCCTGCATCTTGAAGCTGGCGCGGTTCTCAAAGGCAGCGCAGACCTCAACGATTATATCGTCAACGGTCAAAGATACGGCCTCATATCGGCTGCAAACGCAGACAATATCGCAATCATCGGCCGGGGCGTTATCGACGGCAGCGGGACAAGTTTTATGGATATGGCCAGCACACGCACCGGGGCCGAGAGGTTTGGCGATTTTGACCCGAAATTTACGCGCCAGGGCAGGGAATATATGGACCCGAAGTTCGGCACAGCGGATGGGCCGGTTATTCCTTACGAAAGACCCGGCCGGCTTGTCGCTTTTTCGCTCTGCAAGAATGTGCTGATTTGGGATGTTACAATCACCGATGCCCCGCTCTGGACGGTTCATCTGGACCGATGCAGGGACGTTGTCGTTTCAGGAGTTCACATAGATAATCCCCTTGTAGTACCCAATAACGATGGCATTCACTGCACTTCGTGCGCCAACGTTCATATCAGCGATTGTATTATCTCCGCAGGCGACGATGGTATTGCCATTACCTCGATAGGCGACTCCCGCCATCATCAGATTCTCGGCGGAGAGCCCCTCGGGCCGGGTAAAACCGAAAATATAACCGTGACCAACTGCACGCTGCAATCCCGCTCGACCGCGCTTCGCGTCGGCTACACAGGGGGGGACATTAAAAACTGCACTTTTTCAAATATTATCATCCGCGAATCAAACCGCGGCCTGCTCGTCAACGTCCGCGACGAGGCATCGGTTGAAAACGTGCTTTTTTCGAATATCATTATTCAAACCCGTCTGCACACGGGACACTGGTGGGGACACGCGGAACCCATCCAGGTTTCCGCCGTTCCTAACGCTCCAGACATAAAAAAACTCGGCCAGATAAAAAACGTTCGCTTCTCAAATATAATTGCCGAGTCGCAAAGCGGTATCGTCGTTTGGGGCAGCAAGGACAGCGTCATTAAAGACCTCGCTTTCGACAACGTCAAAGTAAAAATAAAAAACGGCCCGCTGAGCACATCATACGGCGGGAATTTTGACCTGCGGACAAGCGCCGATTTGGCCACGGCACAATTCAAGCACGATATACCGGCGATTTACTGCAAAGACGTGGCCGGGCTGAAAATCAGCGGATTCGAGACCGAATGGGAGGAAGGTTTGCCCGATTTTTTCAGCAATAGTATATGGTGCGAGAACGTCAGCAACGTTGAAATTGACGGTTTCATTGGCAGACAGGCGCATCTCGGCGACAGCAGGGCCGCTATTGTCCTCGACAAAGTGAATGGTGCAATAATTCTAAATTGCAGGGCGGCTGAAGGAACAGGCGTTTTTCTGCAGACCACTGATATGACAAACGGGCGGCTATTTGCGAACAACGACCTGTCGAATGCTCAGCAAACAACAGAAGCAGCAGAATCCGGTTTCCACGAATTCGGCAACTCCGAGTCGAAGTAAACGCCGACCAACGGTTTTATTTTGTTGAGAACGTGTGTATTGTCACCGTCTCGTATTTTTCACCTGGCCGCAACACTGTCGATGGGAAAGTCGGCTTGTTAGGCGAATCAGGATAATGCTGCGTCTCTAAGCAGAACGCGCCGAATTTATTATAGACCTTGCCGTCCTTGCCTTTGAGCGAACCATCAAGCCCGATGCTGCTGTAAAATTGAATGCCCGGCTCGGTCGTCTGTATTTCCATCACTCGTCCGCTGGTCGGCTCATATACTTTCGCCGCAAGCTTCATTTTTTCCACCTTGCCCTTGAGGACGTAGTTATGGTCGTAGCCGCCGATATCAATTTGCTTTATTCTCGAGCCAATCGTCATTGGCTTTGTGAAATCCAACGGTGTGTCCTTCACGTCTTTTAATTCGCCCGTCGGTATCAGCCCCTTATCTACGGGCGTGTATTTGTCGGCGTTTATCATCAACTCGTGGCCAAGGACGTCGCCGTTACCCTGCCCCGCGAGGTTCCAATATGCGTGATTCGTCAGGTTCACGACGGTGGGTTTATCCGTTGTCGCCTCATATTTCATTTCCAGTTTATTATCCGATGTTAGGGTATAAGTAACTATGCACTTGAGATTCCCCGAGAAACCTTCCTCGCCGTCCTTGCTGGTATAGCTGAGTTTTAATTCGGCTTTATTCCCCTTTGCCTCGGCCTTCTCAATTTTCCAGACAACTTTATCAAAGCCGACTATCCCGCCGTGCAGAGAATTCTCTCCATTGTTTGCCGCAAGCTTATATTCCTTGCCGTCCAAGGTAAATTTCGCCCCGGCGATACGGTTGCCGTATCGACCGATTATCGCGCCGAAATACGGATGCCCTTTGAGGTAACCGTCCAAATTATCAAATCCCAGCACGATATCACCCGGTTTGCCATTTTTGTCCGGCGCCTCAAACGAAACAATAATTCCGCCGTAGGTCATTATTTTGGCCGTAAGGCACTTGTCGTTTGTAAGTGTCACGATATCAACTTGCTGACCGTCCTGTGTTTTCCCAAAAGGTTGGACTTTAACGCTCATTTTTCCCGGCTCCTTACATTTTTTAGCACAGCATTTCATTTCGCAGCAACTGCTCACGTAAACCACAACTGCCATCAAAACCACGCCAACCAGAATTCTCTTGTTCATATCTAAACTCCTGCTTATACGATAATCCATTATTCGATATTCCCTTGCCCAAATATATAACCCCATCAGCATCGAATGTCAAATTATTAGCATCGCGTCGCCGTAAGAGTAAAAACGGTATCGCTTCTCAATAGCGTATCGGTAAGCGGCGAGTATCGTATCAAGCCCGGCGAAAGCGCCGACAAGGGCGAGCAGCGTTGATTTGGGAAGGTGAAAATTTGTTACCATCCCGTCAACCATTCTGAATTTGTATCCCGGCTTGATAAACAATCGCGTTGAATCAGTCATCGCCGACAGTTGTCCCTGTGCGGTCGCGGTTTCCAAAACGCGGACCGAGGTTGTTCCGACGGCGATTACCCTGCCGCCTTTTTCCCTGGTTTTGTTTATTACGCCCACGTTTCTTTCGTCGATGCTGAATCGTTCCTCGTGTATCTGATGTTCTTCGAGCGTTTCGGCGGTCACGGGCTTGAACGTCCCCTCGCCCACGGCCAGCGTGACGTATGCGAATTCAACGCCCCGCGTTTCGAGCGTCTCAATCAACTTTTTGGTGAAATGCAATCCGGCCGTCGGTGCGGCCACTGCCCCCAAATTGCGGGCGTAAACCGTCTGGTATCTTTGCCTGTCTTTCGCGGCCTGGCGCAAATCGGTGTCGCGCCTGATATACGGCGGCAGGGGGGGAAACCCAATTTTTTGAAGCGTTTTTTCTGCCGGCAATTCGGCTTCGATTTTCAGAAGGCACTTGCCGTCGCTTTTTTTCTCAATTACTTCCGCGCGACAAAAATCGTCGCCTTTGATATCCTTGAACCAGATGTGTTCCCCCGTTTTGACTTTGCCGAGGCCTTTGAGCATTACCTCCCAGAGGCCTTTATCCTGTTGATTCAAAAACAGCCCTTCGAGCGAGCCCCCCGTCTGACGTTTCGCGAAGAAACGTGCAGCCAATACCTTTGTATCGTTTAAGACAAGGCAATCGCCCTTGCGCAGAAATTCCCCGACTTTGGCGAACCGGGTGTCGATTAGTTGACCGGTTGGTCTGTTTAAAACCAGCAGTCGGGACTGGCTGCGGTTTTTCGCCGGCTGCTGCGCAATCAACTCTTCCGGCAGGCAATAATCCAGTTCTTCGGTCTTCATACCAGAAACTTATCAGACCATACTCAAATCGTATACTATTTTTTTCGCAATCGCAGGCGGATTTCAACGGTTTCGACGCAAAGAGTCAATTCGTGCAAAAGCGACGCCATCGCCCCGTCGATACGAAACTTGTCCGCTTATGGCGGAATTGTTGGCCCGGTTTCGCAAATGCGTCGTAGAAATGAGAGGTGATGCAATGCCTTCGAAAGAATTTTTTGAACAGACCACAACCTCAATCGCAGCCCTTGACAGGGAAGAGCTTAAAAGACGCATCAAGAATTTCCACGGCCGGTTCAAGCTGGACTTCACCGAAGATTATCTCAATCAACTCAACGTTGACCGGCTCAGGCACATCCTTCTGGCCGCTCACATAAGCGCAAGCGGCCCCTGCTAAAATCTGCCGGGAACCGGTCATTTTTCTCGCATTTATATCACTCGCAACCTCTTCATTTGCAGGTATTTAGGCAAATCCAATCTCAAATCAAAAAAACCGCGATTTCCTTGACAAATTCAGCCCCGGTCTATAAAGTATAGGTAGGATAATTGGGACTGGATGCGAGGGGGCATCCGACGTTGCCGAATTCGCTTTGGAGAGGCCTTATATGAAGATTTTGAGGAGGTTACCAATGTCAACCACACGCCTAATCTGTTCAATCATTGTTTTAACATATCTTTTGATGAGTGTTTCCGCTGCTCTGGCATGGTGTCCTTGGGATGACTGTATGAAGTTTTGGTCTCCTGCAGGCGGCGATTGTTCGTGGAGTAATCCCAACAACTGGAGTCCTCCTGGTGTGCCGGATGCCGATTATTATGTTGAGATTTTGCCGAATCAACTCGGCCCGTGTATAACCGGCAACGCCCAGTGTTCGATGCTCGACCTGAATCCCTGGGACCCGACTTCCTGGGGCGCTCAAGATACGGTTGTTACGGTAACTGGTACCGCGCTGGATGTAAATTTCGGCAGTACGGTTCAAATCAATTCACATGCGGATTATGACTCAAAGTTGGGCGGAGAAACTCTTGTCAGCAGAGCTATTGTCAATGTTTATGGCGGCACAGTTACCACGCCAAACTCGGCCAATTCGACCAACTTATGCGGAATGACCATTGGCGGCGGTGGAAGCACTTACGGTGATTCCTATGGCATTTTGAATATGTACGGCGGGCTTGTCAGTGTCCCGAGAATCGCGATTTATTACGGTGATGTAAATCTTTATGGCGGGACTCTGGAATGCACCACCGACCCGAACTTTGTCTTTCGTCAGGATAGGCCGGAAAACCGGATTAACGTCAACGGCGGGACGCTGAAACTCAAGGGCAATCACGTGACCGAACTTAGCGGTTATATTACAAACGGCCGTATTGTCTGTATTCGCGGATGGGAACTCGGTGCGCCGGTTTACGACGGCACCTGGACGACACTTTCCGACACCGTTAATTTTAACCTTGCCTGGGATCCCCAACCCGCTAACAACGCGACAAACGTTCATTACAAGACACCCGACGGCAACAGCATCACGCTTAGCTGGCAAGAAGGTGATTTGGCAAAACAGCACGATGTGTATTTCGGAACATCAACAGGATCACTTGTATACCAAGGTTCGAGATATGACGCAAACAGCGACCCGCACAACTGGACTATTGCCGATTTTAATTTCAAAATGTATACCGATTACTATTGGAGAATCGACGAGACAAACGACAGCAACGTGTTAGCGCAAGGTCTTGTCTGGAAATTCACAACCCATGACGGCAAGGCCTACAATCCAAAGCCAGTAGACGGCGCTACATCGCTTAGTGAACCGTTGCAGTTAAGCTGGACGGCAGGCGACTGGACAGGCGTACACAGGGTATACTTCGGCACGAATTCCGGAGCTATTTACAATGCGAACACCAATCATACAGACGGACGATACAGAGGCACGGTAAGCGATCCCGTTTATCCGCTCAGCAGATTACTGGAAAACGGGGCTAATCCCCCAGGAGCATCTTTTGTCTTAACTCCGGGCGTCACCTACTACTGGCGCATCGATGAAGTTAACGGCACCACATTAATGGGTGGCAAAGGCACCGTCTGGAGCTTTACCCCTGCTGCGTACATTAACATCGACGACTTTGAGGATTACAACAGCACAGATGAGTTGACCGCCAACTGGCCGGATGGTTATTCGGTTACCGGTTGCACCAGTTTAACCGGTAATGCCGGACGCGTTTTGGTACGAGACGCAACCGGAAAGCATCTGCAATACACCTATCGCAATGGCGGCAGCGGGGTCATGGCCTTCTCAGAGGCCAAACGTCCGTACAGCGGAGGCACCAGTTTTACAGGCGGCGGTGCTCTCTCTCCCGCGCCCAAGGCGTTGCGAATCGATTATCGCGGCACCGCAATTAACGCGGTTGACCCGGTTTACGACAGGATGTATGTGGCGATTGAAGATACAGCGGGTAATGTAAGCTTTTACGATAATCCAGATGGCAATGCTGCGCAGGTGAGCAACTGGACATCGTGGTACAGCAAACTCACAGACATCAACGCCGCAGGCGATCCACTTCCTGTAAACATGGAAGCGATAAGCGGCTTCGCCGTAGGTTTTGGTATCAGATGCAACAACTGGGATTTCGGCGGCGGCGACGGCAACGTGATGTTCGACAATATCCGGCTGTACGTCCCGATGTGTGTTCCGCAATTCGGCCCAAAGGCCGACCTGGACGGGGATTGTGATGTGGACATCAATGATTTGGATATCTTCGTGAACGACTGGCTCCTGAAAGCTGAACCCATCCCCTTCCCTGTAATGCCACCCTCAAAAGCTCCGATACTTTGGTACAAGTTTAACGAGTCCGGCCAAATAGCTAACCCTGTCGACTCGGGAATAGGTGACCCGAACCTCTATACAGGCACCGTCACAAACTTTATAGCGCAAAACTGGGACATTATCGGTGGCCGTGATGGTAACGGCTGTCTCTACCTGCCTCCGGGTGCTGGGTGCTATGTTAATGTCCCGGTAGCGTCGTTGAGCTTTATGGGCGACGCTAATCATACTACACCCGGCGGGGGCGGCATAAGCTTCGCGGTCTGGATTAATGCAGATACGACCGCAGGCAACATGCGAAGCTCCTGGAACGGTCTGTTTAGCGTCTGGAACGGGGCTGTAAATATTGAAACACTGGTAGTCCATTGCCCGAGTCCGTTCCCGCCGACCTACCCAACCGGTCCTGGCACTGTCTTCATCAAGACATCACCTTCGGCGACCGCTTCGGCATTCAATATGCGCGAAAGCGACTATGGCGGGAGATGGAACCACTGGGCGTTCACAAAGTCCGACTATAGTATGAAAGTTTATTGTAATGGTTCTCTGATTGGTCATTGCGACGCCAATGGTCAACCTGGCGATCCGAATGCGAATGCTTATGGACCATTGTTTGACCCGAACGTCGGAGCATTCCGCATCGGCACAAGCGGCGGCAACTGGGGCATGTGGAACGGCAGAATCGACGACTTCCAAGTTTATGACTATTGCTTGTCAGCGGAAGAAATTGCTTACTTAGCATCAGATGGCGGATTTGTCCCCATCATACCGCTGATTTCCCCGGCTAATCTCAACACGGACGGGGGATTACCAACAGACGCGAATCAGATTGTCAACTTTGCTGATTTCGCTATCCTGGGACAGGAGTGGAGGACTGTAATACTCTGGCCGTAGGATAGCCGGCATAAATGTCTTTGCGGCTTTCATGGCCAGCGCCATAGTTCTCAAATGTTGCGGCTGTTGGGCCAAAGGGTATTCAAGCCAAAATAAAAAAGCCGGAGTTACTCACTCCGGCTATTGTAAGACAGTGGTAAAATATTACACAGTTATTTAGATTTCCGCTGCCCTACAGAAACCAAGACCGTATTGGAAGAAAAGAACTATTTACTTTTCACCATCTATTATACACTTTACTCTTAGCTTTTTGCAAGCCCTTTTTTAGTTTTTTTAAAAAGTTTTCGTTACTCCTAACCTGTTATTTAGCAAGATGTTACGTTTTGGGCCCCTTTAATTAGCTAAAAAAAGCCCATAGCTGATATCTACCTGACATCCGTTCTGTTGACATTTGGCACAATTGGCTCCCAGCGGACCTTTGCCGCCCCCAAAAGCGTCCCAGTCGCGTATGCCAGGTCAACCTGCGCTATCTGGTATTCGGTCAGAGCCCGAATCTCGGTACTCTGGGCATTTGCGAATTTTGCCTGCGCATCAAGCACGTCGGTAGCCGTTCGAAGCCCAACCACAAACTGCCTCTTTTCCGCCTCATATAGCCGACCCGCTAAAATTGAATTCTGTCTGCCCGCCAGGATACTTTGCCAATTCGCCTCCAACTGCTCAATAGCACCAAGCACCTCCGTCTCAATCTGTATCCGCCGATTCTCCTTGGTGAATAATCGCTGCCTTTTGCGATATTGCGCCTCAAGAAGCCGGCTCTTCGCCGCCTCATTACCAAGGGGCATAATCAGGTTCATCCCAACCGTGTAACTTTCAGAAGTTCTGTCAAACATCATATCATAAGCATCGCTTCTTGCTGCTCCAATGCCGTTCATATTGTATGTGTAGTCCATCGCAACCAAAGGCAGCATCTGATTTTTATAATAATCCACTGTGCTCGAATCCTGCGCAAGCTGCAATTCCACTTCCAGCATCTCCATCCGGTTCTCCACCGCGGATTTCGTCAATCGTTCTTTATCTATCTCATATCGCACAGGGTCCGGCTCAGTCATCGGAACTACCAAAGCGGGCGAGTCAATGCCCAGGCCCGCTTCATTCATTATCTGTTTCAGCTCCCTCTGCCTATCCCCCATCGCCTTTTTTGCCGTGATTATCCCGTCTAACCGCTCCGCCACACCGGCTTCCGACCGCGTCTCCTCCACCGCCGCCTTTTCCCCAAGAGCCACCATTCTTCTCGTCTGCGCCAACTGCGCCTGCGCCGACTCGTATTCCTGCTGACGAACCTCAAGCTCTTTTCTTGCCGCATACAACCGCCAGTACCCACGGTCGGCATTGGCCAAAACCCGTATCACCTCTAACTTTGTCATCGCATCGGTTATTTGCCGCTGATATTCCAGAACCCTTATCGAATATGTATTCACACGCTTACCGGCGCCTCGCAGCAATGGCTGACTTATCGAAAACGTGGTCGTCGGCGTGTAAATTACCTCGCTATAGTTCCCAATGGAAATGTTGGTGCGATTATCCGCGAGGTCAAATTTCGCTGTTCCGCCTGTCTGCAATGGAACCTGAACCCCAAGGTCAACCGTTTGGGTTTTGTATTTCTGTGCTTGTTCAACTATAACCGACGGCTGGTCTATATTACCGTAAGTTAAATTCGAGAAAAATGACGACTCAAATTTCGCCTCTTCCGCGCTTACCTGCTTAGCCGCTATCGTCGGCTCTATCAACTGAACCTTCAAATCCAGGTTATTCTTCAGCGTCATCGCCCGGCACTGCTCAATGCTCAGCGTTATCTCTTTTTCCGCCGGCCTATTTATGTCTATTCCATCGTTTGCATCCGCTTTGGCGGTGAACTTCAGCGTATCAACGGCCCTGGTTTGCTCCGGCTTTACCTTTACATCGAGAAAATCATCCTCTTTCGTAAATTCCTCGCAGCCGGCCCAAAAAAACAATGCGCCCAACGCAATTACAAAAGCAAGTGTTCTCACAATTTTCATCCTCTTATTCATGTCTCAACGCCTCTATCGGGTCCAATCTCGCCGCTTTTATCGCCGGGAACATTCCGAATACTATTCCCACTGTCCCCGCAAAACCAAATGACAGAGCTATCGCCCAGGCCGGTATATATGTCTTCGCCAGCAGCGCATTTGAATGTGCTATCACAAAAGTCAGACCCCATCCCACACCTACTCCAACAAGTCCGCCCACGAAGCACAATATTATCGCTTCAATTAAAAATTGCGTTAATATGGCGGACTTCTTTGCGCCGACGGCTTTGCGCAGACCGATTTCCTTCGTCCGCTCGGATATCGAGACGAGCATTATGTTCATAATGCCTACTCCGCCGACTAAAAGCGAAATGCCGACGATGCCGCCAGCAACCAGCGTTACTATAAGCGATATATTATTGAACGTCTGTATCGCGCTTTTGAGGGACTCAACCCTGAAAGTATCCGGCTCGTCAGGGCTGAGGTGTCTCTCACGGCGGAAGAAAAATTTCAATTCCCCCACGCCTTCTTCGAGGACATCTGTTGACTTACCCTCGGCAAATGCCCATATCCAGAATTCCCTCTGAAATTTTGAAGCCGCATCGAAAGGAACAATTATTTCGTATCGCTCCTGTCCACCGCCGCCGAATTGAAGGTCGTTGCGTTTTTCAATAACCCCGATTATACGGAAATTCCTGAATCCTATTCGAATCGTTTCACCGATACAGTCCCGATCCATGCCCAGCTTATCGCGAAGTTCCGGCTCTATCAGACAAACCATCCGCCCCGTGTCTATATCCGATAATTCACGGCCTATGACAATTGGTCTGTGCTCAATCGAATGCCACGCCGGCTCCACACCGTAAACGTGAGCGTTCTGCACCGACTTCTCTCCGTATTTAACCGTGTACTGCCCGACCTCGCTTATCCGCGTGTATCGCTCAAGCGAAGGGCAATGCTCCAAAAGCCCTTCAAATTCCCTGATTTTAAATCTTATGTCCCACCACGTCAGCGTGCGTTTAAGTCCTTTATCCGGCAGTTGTGGTTGAACTATTATCGTGTTGCTGCCGAATGTCTCGACCTGGCTGAGGATTTTTGCCTTGAGGCCCGTCAATGCTGCTATCACCGCCGTCACAGACGCGACGCCAATAACTATTCCAATTGTCGTAAGTATGGACCTCGTTTTGTTGGCCCATATCTGCCCAAGAGCGAGATAAACGCTCTGGTAAACAAGCCGGATGAACATAAGCGGCATGGCAAGCAATCTTCTCATCCTGCATCCTCCGCCTTTTTGTCCGGCTTCTGTTCGTGTATGTTGTCCTCTGCCGTTGTCCTGTCACTGCAAATGTTACCGTCCTGCATCCTTATTATTCTCTTGGCGTGCTGCGCAACATCATATTCGTGCGTTACCATCACTATCGTCTGTCCCTGCCTGTGAAGCTCGTCGAAAAGCCCTAATATGCTGTTGCTTGTTTTTGTATCCAAATTCCCCGTCGGCTCGTCGGCAAGCAGTATGCTCGGATTGCACACCAGCGCCCTGGCAATCGCCACCCGTTGCTTTTCGCCGCCCGAAAGCTGATTCGGCTTGTGTTTAACCCTGTCGCCCAGTCCAACCCGCTCAAGCGCCTTTTTTGCCCTGGCCGCCCTGCCAAACCACCCGCCCTGCGAATACAGCAGCGGCATCTCGACATTCTTCAGGGCGTTCATCTGGGGCAAAAGTTCAAATGACTGAAACACAAAGCCAATCCGCTCGTTGCGTATCCTTGCCAGTTCCGAATCTCCAAGTTCAGTCACGTTGTCCCCGTCAAGCTCATACACCCCCTGACTTGGCCTGTCTAAGCACCCAAGAACATTCATCAGCGTACTTTTGCCCGACCCTGAATGCCCCATCACCGCGATATATTCGTTCTCCCGCACCTCCAAATCCACGCCGTCCAGCGCATGTATCTCTTCCACACCGACTCTGTAGAATCGTTTCAGCTCTTTGAGACGGATTACAACTTTCCCGTCTGGATTACTTGCCTGTTGTTCCATTGCTGTCGTTCTTGCCGTTTTTGTTTTTGGATTTTCCCTTTGCTGCTTCCCGCTCGTCTTTCAATTTCTGGTCATGCTTGAGATTATCCAGAACCTTATAAGGTCCGACTACGACCTTGTCGCCTTCCTTAAGCCCCGCCAAAACTATCGTATGCGTCAAATCGCTCTGCCCCGCCTTTACCGGAGTGGCAACGGCTTTGCCGTCAATAAACCTGTAAACGACCGTCGCGAATTTCTTGCCTTTATCAAGCTCAGCGCTTTTATCGCGAATATCCAGGGGCAAACTGTCAACCTCTCTTGCCAGTATCGCCTGGCTCGGCACTGTGATAACGTCGGGGTGTTTCCTCGTCTCGATATCAACGTCCGCTGTCAATCCGGTATAAAGCTTCGAGACATTCGAGTCGTTATCAAGCAGGATTTCGGTGCGGTAATACCTTGTCCCGTTGCTGCTGAACCTGTGCTTTGGGGCAATTTCATCCACTACGCCGGTGAACTTAACATTTGGAAACGCCTGTACGCTTACAACGGCTTTCTGCCCGACCTCAAGCGCCCCGATATCCGCCTCATCAACCTGCGCCACCACCAGCATCTTCGAGCGGTCCGACACCTCCATTATCACCGTCCCCGGGTTATTCATCGTCCCGGTCATTACCATTTCACCAACCTTGGCGTTGACCCGCGTTACAACGCCGTTGATTGGCGAGGTTATCGTAGTGTAACTGTAGTATTCTTTCGCCTCTTCAATCCTGGCCTCCGCGGCGTCGAGATTATGCTTCAATACCGTTAAATTCTGCTGTGACGCCTCCAGGTTATACCTGGCTGCCTCATATTGGGCCGCAAGCTCATCCACCTTGTATTTTATCAGGTCAAAATCCGATTTGCTTATGTCCCTCGACTCATACAATCCCTTTTTTCTTTCGAGGTCCTTTTGTGACTGCTCCAGCGTTGCGGCAAGACCCACCATGGTTGACTTGCTGCCCTCAATCCTCGACTTCTCAACCTCTATCTGGGCCTCCTCCGCCGCCTTGCTGGCTTCAGCTAATTTCAACTGGCTCTCTAAATCCTTGGCGTCAAGCTTGACCAGCACCGAAGCAGGTATCGGCGGGTTCGCGTTCGGGTCGCCGCAGGTAACAACGTTGCCCTCGTCATAGGGCATATCAATTATCCGGGCAGAGACCTTCGCGCTTATCTGGACCATTTCCTTTGGCTCAATCTCACCCGTTGCGCTTACTCGCTCGGTCAAATCCCCGCGCTTTACCTCCTCAATACGCACCACTTCCTCTTTGGCTTTGCCTTTTTGGCTTTTATACGCCAGCCCGCCAATCACCAGCAGCACCAAAACCGCTACTATGGTGATAATAATCCACTTTTGTCGTTTTTTCACAACTGCTCCTCTCATGATAAAAACTGTTGTCCCCGGGGCCTCCTCTGCCTTGGCCGTATCCCATCCGTATGCTCTATATTATAACGCGCAACGTTACCGTTTTGTTATCATCTTATCCATTTTTAGTGATTTTTCCGCTGCAGATGCGGTTTTTCGTCCGTTTCCAGCGAGAAAATGCCCATTAGGATTGAAAAGTACCCGTATTAAAGTATTGGAAATGACCCTGCCAGAGCCAAAGGTTGTTAAGATGGGGTACGCGAATATGTTGTCAGCGGCCGGTTTTATAAGACCAAACCCAAGGATGTTTTTGGTTGATACTATCGATTCAGGGCAGCATTGATGTGGCTATCTGGGCAACAACGCTTCCGGCTTTTTTGGTTGCCAACGGCCCGACGAGCGCCAACAGGTCGGAGTTAGTTTGGGCCAGCCGGGCTTTGTCTTCGAACAGGTTTTTAACCGTTTCGATAATCGGCTCAATCGAACGGAAATAGGGCATAAACTCCGGCACAAGCTCTTTGCCCGCGAGGATGTTGACCAGCGACAGGTATTTGGTTGTTACTAACCATCGGCCGAACAGGTGCCACAATATCGGATTAGTTTGATACATAATCACCATCGGGCAGCCCGCGGAGGCCACCTGTAAAGTTGCGCTGCCGCTTGCGACGAGAGCAAAATCGCAGCTTCTTGTCGTTTGATATACGGAGTCAATCGAGTAATCGGTTCGAAATCCCATAAGACGGGTCGAGTCAAGCGCACCCCTGGTTGCCTCATCGACGGCCACAGTAGTAAACGTGGCATTGGGGTATTTTTTATACAGGGCAATCGCGATTTGCTGCATAGGCCGCCAAAGCGTTCCTACTTCGGCAGGTCTTGAGCCGGGGACAATCGCGATTTTGGCGTTGGCGGGATTGAAGCCGCGGTAATCTCGCTTGGCCCTTGTCAAATCCGATTGCGTAAGTCCATCAAGCAAGGGGTTGCCAACGAATTCAGCGGGGACACCCCGACTTGTAAACCAGTCCTGCTCGAAGGGCAAAAGGCAGCAGAGCTTGTCACAGCATTTTCGCAGCTTGCGGATTCGCCAAGGTGCCCAGGCCCAGAGTTGTGGGGCGACGTAAAAAAGCGTTTTGATGCCCGATTTTTTAGCGGCCTTTGCGATATGAAAGTTGAAGGCGGGTGAGTCGCAAACAATGACGAGATTAGGTTTGTTGGTTGCCAGAAACTTCGCTACTTGTTTCATAAGTCGGTAATAGTGAGAGACATGCGCAAAGGCGTTATAGGTCATCGCGGCCCGTCCGACGGGGTTTTCGATTAGTGCGCAGCCGGCTTCTGCCATTTTGGGGCCGCCTATGCCGACAAATTCGAGGTCGCGTTTTGTCTGTCGCAGGGCGCGTATCAGGGCTGCACAATGCCTGTCGGCGCTGGGTTCGGCAGCGCTTATAAAAATCGTCTGTTTCCTGTTCTGGTCGGTCATAACCGCCTATGCCGGCTGCACGCTGAAAACGTCAAATTGCGTCCCGAACTGGCGAAGATAGAAAAGCGAATACGCCCGTTTGAAAGCGATAAGAGGCAATAGAATCACTGTCCCCACATACGGTAAAACAAAAAGCACGAGAAGGCAGCAGCAACAGCAGCAGGTGACTAAACAAATGGTCAAAGCGATAAATGCTATAACCAAACATATTACAATCTGAAACAGGATATACAAAAGCATTTGGGCTTTGTTGCCGCTAATTAGTTCGAGGCATTGTTTCCACCCGGCTACGCTGCTTTCGGTGTGAAGAAACATAATCGGCACAACAAAATCAGTGGTGAATTTGGCGATTAGGCCAAATAAAACCGCGACGGCAACGACAACAAAAATGGCCCCGGTCAAACCAATTATAGCTGCCGGGTTAAATCCTGTTGCGCACATAACAAAACCGGCGAAGACGGAGGCCGCTACCGGAATTCCTATTACAAGGAATCCAATAAACCCGATTACGATGCGGAACAGGAAGAGCGAATTGCCGTGTCGGGCAAACTTGTTCCAGGGAACAGCGACTTCGGCCTTATTGCTCGCGACGCAATGGACGAACATAAACTGGCCCCTGCTTCGCAGCCAGCAAAGAACCACCGCTATAATTATGATTATAGGGACGATTATCGCGGCAACGAAAATTATTACTGCCAGATGAGCGAGTATGCCGTCTCTTATTGCGTGGAAGATAGGCTCGTGCCCATTCGCTCTCCATCCGTTGCCCCCGCCCCCGGCTCCCCGGCCAAGTTGCGCCAACCAGGCGCAAAAACCAACTATCAGCCATTTTGACAAATCAAACGGCTTGAAAAGCATCAGCCGGACATGTTCAATGGCCGGGCCGATTGGGTCGATTACGCTAATGCGTTGTGTATTCTCTAAGCCCATAAGGCAACTCCTTTAACTATTTTTTAAGAGATGGAGTTAGATTGCCTGTGTCTTGGCGGCGTCTTTCAGTCGGCGAAGCTCTTTGCGTATGGGCCAGTCGCCCAGCGCAAGAACAAACGGCAGAATTATGTTGGCAATCGGCACTAAGGTCAACAGCCCCCATGCCCAGCTATAGCCCGCCTTGTGGAAAATCATACAGTTAATCCAGGTTTTTACCAGGGCCACAATCAGGGAAAGAAGTATCGCCAGGGCCACAACAGTAACAATAAAAAGAGGCAGCATATCATTAGGGGTCATATTGGTGCAGCACATATCTTCTCCTTTCAATAGATTTTGATAAAGGATATACTTTCGTCGATAAGTTTACCTGTTTCGGAGCTGTTTGGAAAGCCCTGAGAGAATAAAATGCAAAGTGTAAAAAGCGGGACAAAAAAGGAGTTCTCCTGCCGAAGGATAATGATACGCTCCTTTATCACTATTATTGTGATAGGGGTCGCAATCTTCGTACTTGCGGGTCGGCTGGATTACTGGCAGGGCTGGCTTTTCTTTTCGACTCTCCTGATTTTTATGACGGGATTCGGCGTTTTCTTCACCAAAAAACAGGACCTTATGCAGGAACGCGTCAGGCCCGGCCCCGGCGTTAAATGGTGGGATAAAATCTTTCTCGCTATCCACGTTCCCTTGTTTTTATCCGTCAGTTTACTTGCCGCTCTCGACGCGGGCCGGTTTCACTGGTCGCCTCAATTACCAATTGTCCTGTATCCGGTGATGCTTGTTTTGATTCTGGCCGGCTGCTGTATTATCTATTGGGCGATGTGGACAAATAACTTTTTTTCCAGCGGGGTCCGCATTCAGACCGACCGAGGCCATTATGTTATTACCGAAGGACCATACCATTACGTTCGTCATCCCGGCTACGTCGGCGCAATCATTTTCATGCCTGCCTTGGCTCTGCTTCTCGGCTCAACCTATGCTCTTATTCCGGCCGCGATAGATATTTTTCTGCTTATCATTCGCACATACCTTGAAGACCTCACACTTCAAAAAGAGCTTCCCGGCTATACCGACTACACAAAACAAGTCCGTTTCCGACTCATACCCTGTATCTGGTAAGCTCTATTTAATGGTTGCAACACCGGCTGCGCAAAAAAAGGGCGCTATAGTAATAGCGCCCCGATAATCGACGGTGACGGTTGTTCAGAACCCGTAAACGGGTTTCAATTCGGCTTCTGTGGGCAGGTGGTCGTAAACTTCTCCTTTGGGGCCGACGTAACTATTTTCGCCCTGCTTAGCCAGCTTAACAGGCGTAATTGAGCCGTTGCTGTTTGCGATGTTGACAGTGACTATATTGGCGGCATCCTGTTTTTCGGATTTAGCGGGCGTCGCCGTCTCATGTTTCTTTTTGTCTTGCGCGTTGCCGAGGAGGAAACCAGTACCAGCGCCGATTGCGCCGCCGATTAAGGCGCCCTGCCCGGTCTTGCCGGACTGATGGCCAATAATTGCTCCTGTGCCGGCGCCTACAGCCCCGCCGGCGACCGCGCCGGTCTTGGCACCACTGTCACAGCCGACGCCAAATACCAAAACAACCAAACATATTACCGTAACCGGTACCGAAACTATGTATTTTGTCATTTTTTTACACTCCATAAAACCCTAAAAGTTTTTATACTCCATAACCCCCTAAAAGCGTCTGCCTGCGTCTATACGATTAAAACGCAGGCAATGTTTTAATTATATCGGCCGGAAACTAAAAAACGCTTCAGTCGATAGAGCCAGGCATCGTTTTATCAGATAAGCTGTGTCTTGCCGGGCAGTGCGACTGGTTCAGCGGGCAGTTCGCCTGCGAAATCCAGTTTGGCCGGCACAAGGTCGAGTTTTGACGCGTTCATAACCCAGTCCCAGGAGATTTCCCTTCCGGTATATGTGCTCATTCTGCCCATAATGCCGGTGAGGGTGCTTTCGGCAACGCGTTTGGCCTCGTTGAGCGGCTTGCCGTCCTTGATGCTTTGTATCAGGTCGGCGTGCTCCACGACATACGGGTTCGGGTTGGGGCCGTCGTATTTATACTCATTTGCGCCCTTGATATAGCCGGTTGCGCCGTCTGTGTAGCAGAATCCTTTGGTTCCCTTGACGTTTTCCGATACGCGTTCGGTGCAGGCGGGCATTTGCCGGCACATACTGAGAACTTTTATTCCTTTTGGATATTCAAATTCGATGGCAAAGTGGTCATATATGTTGCCGTACTTTCTCACGGCTCGGCCACCCATTCCATATGCCTTGACGGGGTGCGCGTCGAGCGCCCAGTTAATAACGTCGATATTGTGAACGTGCTGTTCGACGATGTGGTCGCCGGAAGTCCAGAGGAACCAGGGCCAGTTCCTGCACTGCCATTCCATATCGTTTGGCATTTTGGCCCTGTCGAACCATTTCCAGTAACCGAGCATATCGCCGCCGCACCAATAGCACTGCGCGGTCATTATGTCACCTATAGCGCCATCCTGCACTTTTTTCATCAGGTCGAGATAGTGTTTCTGATGTCTGCGTTGAGTGCCTGCGACGATTGACAGTTTCTTCTGGTCTGCCAGTTCAGCCGTCTGAATTACCGACCTGATTCCGGCGGGGTCAACACCTGCTGGCTTTTCCATAAAGACGTGCTTGCCCGCCTCGACTGCTGCCTTAAGGTGTATCGGCCTTGTATATGGCGGGGCAGTCAGCAGGACCATATCAAGTTTGCAGGCGAGGAGCTTCTGGTATGCGTCGAAGCCGACGAAGCACTGGTCGGGCGATACGTTGAATCCTTTTGACAGAGGGGCGGTCTTCTTGTCGGAGGTGCCCTCTTTCAAACTCTTGAATGAGCCGTCGAGGCGGTCCTTAAAGAGGTCCGCCATCGCCACCAGCTCGACTGATTCGGAGGATTCGATACAGTTTCGCACGGCGTCCGTTCCGCGTCCGCCGCAGCCGATGACTCCGATACGGATTTTATCGTCGCCGGCGGCGAAGGCCCTTGTTCCGATTTGTGAGGCGATTGCTCCGAGCGAAACCGCCGCCGTGGTTTTCATAAACGACCTTCTGTCCATTTCCTGCATAAGTATCACCCTTTCAGTTTTTCGTCATTGCGAAAAATCGAGATTGCTTCGCTCGCAATGACTTTCACCAAGTTTGCGTTTTAAAAGTTATCGCACCAGCGATATGCGTCAATTACTGCCCGTTCGCCTTCTTTGCCGGGTTTGCTTTTGCCGTGCTCCATACACAGGACGCCCTGGTATCCTTTTTCGTGAATGTGTTTGAAGATGTTTCGATAGTTGATTTCGCCGGTGGTCGGCTCATTTCGTCCAGGCGTGTCGCCTAAGTGAAATGCAGCTATTTCCTCCCATGCGTGGTCCATATTGGGGATGAGGTTGCCCTCGGTAATCTGCTGATGGTACAGATCATCCACAATTTTACAGGATGGGCTGTTGACCGCCCTGCAAATCTGGTAGGCCTGCGGGATTTTGGAGAGGAACATCCCGGGATGGTCTTTCCAGTTATTTAGCGACTCGATAACCATAATGAAGCCGTCTTTTTCGCAGACCTCGGCGCAGGCCTTGAGATTGTCGATAACATTGGTTGTCTGGTAGGCCCATTCCAGGTTATTGGCATATTGCCCCGGCACGACGATGCCCATTTTGTTGCCGGTGCGTTTTGAAATCTCAATTGCCGCTTTGATTTTAGTGATAGCTGACTCACGGACTTTATTATCCTTCAGGACAAACGTCGGCCTGCTGAATTCAGTGCAGGCGATAAACGGCCCCATAGCAAGATTAAGCTGCTGGCATTGTTTGGCGATTGCTTCCTGTAATTCGGGCGGCTTTTGGCTGAGGTTGTTATCGAACATTGCAGAGAACCCCTCGTCTGCCATAAATTTCAACTGGTCGATGGGGTCTTTGCCTGCGCTTGCCTCAAACATCCCAAACTCTGGGGCGTATTTGAGCTTGAATTTACCTGATGGTTTTGCTGCCGGTTTGTCTTCCGCGCGAGAACTTGATATTGCCGCCGTCCCGGCGACAAGACCTGCTGCCAAAAACGCTCTTCGGTCCATTGCGAGGCCTCCTAAAAATTATCGTTTCAGACCATTGCCCATTTTTACCACCTGCCCCTTTTAACATCAAGCGAATAGTTCGTAACTCTTGCCAATGATGTTGAAAACAGCTATCATTAGCGGACAGCATATAGGGAATAATAAGAGGTTAGCGAAATGAAACCAAAACTTATAATTTGCGGCGCTGCCGGCCGAATGGGCAGGCGTATTGTGGCCTTGGCGGCGGAAGAAGGCGTGTTTGAAATCGCGGGAGCGGTTGAAAAAACAGACCATCCCGACTTAGGCAGGGACGCAGGCGTTTTGGCGGGCGTTGCCCAACTGAATGTTAAGGTGGCGGACGGTTTTCCCGGCAAGGCAAACGTTGTAATTGATTTTTCGCTGCCGGAGGCCGCGGATGGGTCGATTGATTACTGTGCCGGCAATAAAACAGGTTTGGTTCTGGGCACAACGGGCCTGAGCGACAGCCAGCGAAAGAAAATCGAAACCGCATCCTCGAAAATACCAATTGTCTGCGCAACCAATATGAGCGTGGGAATGAATACCCTGTTTGCCCTTGTTGGTAAAGTGGCATCGATGTTAGGGCCTGATTACGATATCGAGATTGTCGAGCAGCACCATCGCTTCAAGAAAGACGCCCCAAGTGGTTCGGCTTTGACGCTTGCCGAAAATATCGCGAAGGCGACAGGCAAAAAAATCCCCGATTGCCTGACCCACGGCAGGAGCGGCAAAGACGCTTTGCGCGATAAAGGCACAATCGGTATGCACGCGGTTCGCGCGGGCGATATCGTCGGGATTCATTCGGTGATTTTCTCGACGCTTGGCGAGACGGTAACGCTGAATCACACCGCTCACAGCAGGGACACATTTGTTCGCGGAGCTCTTCGCGCGGCCGGCTGGCTAATCAATAAAAAACCCGGCCTTTACTCAATGGCTGACGTGTTAGGATTGAAATAGCGAGACGGCAGGGATGCCCCGAAGTTTGGTATCAAGCATAAGAAAGGAAGTGAGATTATGAATACTGTATTTGCGTTGATAGCGATAATCGCGGGTGTATTGGGTTCACTGGTTGCGTTTAACAAGATTCAGCTTGATAAGTTTGTCAGCCCCGATGAGGCAGAGGCCTGGCATAGGAAATACGGGAAGACATTCAAGATTATAAGCCCGATAGCGGCTGTATTGGGGATATGGTTTCTGCTGTTTTAGATTTTTTGCGCAATTGAGTTATGAATCTCCGTCAGGTTATCGACTCGCTCAACTCTTTAGCTGACCCGGATTACTTGGCGGGAATGACACACTTTGCAATCAAAACAGACCATGCGCTGGGCGTATCAGCGCCGCGTATGCGAAAACTCGCCAAAGAAATCGGAACAGACCATAAACTTGCGCTGGAGTTATGGGAAAGCGATATTCACGAAGCGAGGATAGTAGCGGCGCTTATAGATGACCCGAAGCTGGTGACGAAATCCCAGATGAATAACTGGGTGCGTCAAATCGATAACTGGGGCGTGTGTGACGCCTGCTGTTGTGTGCTGTTCGACAAAACGCCATTTGCCTGGGACAAAGCAATCGAATGGTCCCAACGCAAAGAGGAATTCGTCAAACGGGCGGGTTTTGTGCTGATGGCCGCCTTGGCCATTCACGACAAAAAGTCGCCGGATAAAAAATTCCTCCCGTTTTTCAGCATCATCAAACGCCACGCCGATGATGAGCGGAACTTTGTCAAAAAGGCCGTAAACTGGGCGCTGCGACAAATAGGCAAACGGAACATCCCGCTCAACAAAAAAGCTGTGGCTGTCGCGAAGGAAATCCGGAATATGGATTCGCCTGCCGCCCGCTGGATTGCCGCAGACGCACTTCGAGAACTAACAGGCAGGAAGATATTGGCCCGTTTGCGTACTTGAGATTGCGGGGCGTTTGAGGTTTTCAAATCTTCGTCGGTGTGATAAAATTCCCTTTGGGTAATTGATATGGCACAATTCGCGATAACAGTTAAAAAAACAAGCAAGAGCTTCGGCAAGGTGAATGCCGTCCGCGACCTGAGTTTCGAGGTCGAGGCCGACACCTGCTATGGCTTCCTGGGTCCAAACGGCGCGGGCAAGACAACGATGATGAAGATGCTCTACGGCAAATGCACAATCGAGAGTGCCGACGGCGCATCTATTGACGTGTTCGGCTATAACCCTGTTAAAGACGAGCTTGCAATTAAATATCTGTCGGGCGTTGTCCCGCAGGAAAACAACCTCGACGAGGAGCTTGACGTAATAAGCAATCTGATGGTTTATTCGCGGTTTTACGCACTGCCTCGCAAGGCCGCCACGAGCAGGATTGATTATCTGCTTGGTTTTATGGAATTGTCCGACAAACGCGCTGCCAGAATCAGGGAGCTTTCGGGCGGTATGCAGCGGCGATTGGTCATCGCGCGTGCGCTGATGAATAATCCGAAACTTTTGATACTCGATGAGCCGACGACCGGCCTCGACCCGCAGGTGCGACACCTGATATGGGACAAGCTGCGGCAGCTAAAAAGGCACGGCACGACGATTTTGCTGACGACGCACTATATGGAAGAGGCGTTTGCGCTTTGCGATACGATTTTGATTATGGATAAAGGGGCGGGCATACTTCGCGGGTCGCCGGCTGAGCTGCTTACGAAAAATGTCGAGAAGCACGTCCTTGAAATTACGGGCAGTCATTCGCTGGAAACGATAGCCGACGGCGCGATGCTTCAGAAAGTCAGAATAGACCGCACGCAGGAAACAACGCGGGTGTATTGCGATGACGACCAGCTTCTGCGGCAATTGGCCGGTCGATTAGAGGGCGCACATTATTATTTGAGGCAGGCGAATCTTGAAGATGTATTTTTGAAGGCGACGGGCAGGGCACTAAATGAAAGACAATAGGCCATATCTTTATCCGCCGCTTGCCAGCCGATTGTTCAGCGTCTGGTTTCGGCATACGCGGGTCTATACCAAAAATATCTTCAGCAATGGTCTGCCGCCTTTTCTGGAGCCGCTGATTTTTTTGGCGGGCGTCGGCTTAGGTCTCGGCAAATACATAACTCAGTCAATGGAAGGCCTGACTTATATCGAGTTTCTCGGAACGGGGCTTCTTATGACCTCGGCGATGTTCACCGCGTCGTTCGAATGCACCTTTGGTACTTTTATCCGGATGGAGTTCGAGAAGGTTTATGATGGTATGCTGGCTGCGCCGCTGACCGCCAATAACCTGATTATCGGTGAGATTATCTGGGCGGGGACAAAGGGATTTTTCTTCTCGTTTGCCGTGCTGTGCGTGCTGACCTGTTTCGGCATAATATCTTTGCCGCGTGGTTTGCTTGCGCCGTTTATAGGTTTTTTCACCGGGCTGATGTTTTCTGTTATGGCGTTACTGATTACATCTTTTGTCAGGACGATTAACCATTTCAATTTTTACCTCACCGGCATTATCTCGCCGATGTTTTTCTTTTCAGGTGTGGTTTTCCCGATTTCCAATCTGCCCGCTTACATTCGTCCCTTCGCCGAGATTATTCCCCTGACACATTCGGTCCGGCTTACCCGCGCCGTCTGTGCAGGCCAATACCACTGGTATCTTCTGCTCGATATGCTTTACATCATCGCCTTTATCCTCGTGATTGGCTTCTTCGCGGTCAAACGGCTAAAGAAACGACTGGTATTCTGATTTATTGCCACGAAAAGGCACAAAAGTCGCATAACCACAGATTTCACAGATGACACTGATTTATTTGTCATTCCTGCGCAAGCAGGAATCCGATTTTTTAGACGCTGATTGCGCAGAGTAACGCTGTTTTTTTAGACACGGATTAACACGGTTTTTTAGAGAATGGGAAATAAAACCGGCTGTGGAGATTTGTCAAACCATCCACAGCCGATTCGCAATTCTACATTCTTAATTCTAAATTCGGTTTACGCTTTTCGTTTTCGCAGAAACAGGCCGCCGAGGCCAATAAGTAAAAGTGTGGCGGGCTCGGGAACCTGACTTACCTCAACCCAGTCAGTCTGCATCAAATCCCCCTTGTCACTCCAAAGTCCTACCGGCAACGCGCCTGCGAACGCATCTGTTACTCTCTTGACCTCATGGCCGTCTATTGAATAGATGACCTGCGATGGTGTTCTCTCGATTGCGAATTCATGGAACACATCCACACCCCATGTCACAGAAATTTCGAAATCTAAGAGAGGAATCGTAGACCCGTCATAAGCTAACGCCCGAACATGGTCCACCTGTGACCCAACACTAGCATCTACTGTGTCAAAGTAGTATCCAATCGGACAGGTACGTTCACCCGGATTCGGAGCGAATCCAAATTTCTGATCATCTCCGGTGAGGCTAATTCGCGCACTGGCCATTACGCTTTGACCCGTCTCTGGTGCGGCGAAGGCAGGGGAATCTATTCGCGTGTGATATCCTTGTGAATAAAGAAGCCCGTTCGCAACATATGGCCAATGATACTGCCCGTGCGCATCGACAAACACAGACCATTTCGATGTGTCGAGAGCCGTGCCGGTAAAGTCGTCGAAGAACAATTGAGTGCTGGCTGAAGCACTACTCGCTATCGCCATCCCAAACACAATTAATGCAAAAACAACTGTCTTTTTCATTCTCTTCTCCTCTTCAAAAAAATTATAAAAGTTTTAGCGCACCGTGTGCGCACGGATGTTTATGTAAATGGAATATTCTAGAACGATGTGTAACCTCTCTTCTCATACCCTTCTCTTTCCTCTTTGCCTTTTGCCCCCAGACAAAAAGCACAAATCGATTGTATTTTACGGGGGGGGGGGGTATGTCAAGAGAAAAAAACCTGCGGTTTCCCGCAGGTTTTTAAGATTATTTTATTGCCGAAAACAGCATAATCTTCGGCTAAGTTTTTGTTCTTTTTGTGCCTCTTTACGGCCATAAAAACCAGCGTCTTTTGCGTTAAACCCGTTAGATGACGGCTTTGCCTATCTCACGGGTTAAATCCGCGTCTAAAAATCTCAACGGGAAAATATTAATTTACTTGGACTATAATGCCGAAAGCAATACGTTATAATTATGAAAAAGAAATACGATTTTTCGAAACTGAAAGGCAGGCGGAATCCTTACGCCAACACCCTCAAAAAGCAGGTTACGCTGCGTCTTGGGGTTGATGTGATTGAGTATTTCAAGCAAATGGCAGAAGAAACAGGAATCCCCTATCAAAACCTGGTCAATCTTTACTTGCGTCAGTGTGCTCATTCACACAAAAGACTGACCGTCGCGTAAGCAAAATATCAGGAAAACAGAGTCAATCCTGCGTCTAAAGCATTATCTGTGGTCTCAGCGTTTTCTGCGAAATCTGCGCCTAAACCTTTTGTACCTCTTTGTGGCAAACGGCTTGTTTACTGATTCAAAGCAGCGAGGACGCTCATCCCGTTGAAGAGCATGTGGACGAAAATGGAGCGGAAAAGCGACCCGCTTTTTTCATAAGTATAGCCGAGGCAAAGCGACAGGGCGAACAGGGCGAGCCAGTGCTCCGGGTTTGCGTGGAAAATAATGAAGACAAGCGAAGCCAAAAAAATCGCGGGCCAGGGTTTGACAATATATGACCGTAGCATAGTTTGAATCATCCCGCGAAAGATAAGCTCCTCCACAAACGGCACGACCACAACGGCGGTGAAAACAATCAGGGCTCGCACCTGCCACTGGGAATAGGCGATTATCTGCTTTAATTCCTCGTGCTGCGGCATTTGAAATTTGTCGCCGAAGAGTAATTTGCCAATTATGGTTGTCAGGATAATCGCACCGAGGACAACAGGCATAACGGCGAGCAGATTGAGCAAAGCAGCGACAAAGTCACGCGGAATGGTTTTCGGATTAAGCCCCAGACCCTTTAGGCCGCGGACAAAAGCTATTCTTGCTATCATTACGCTCGTTACGATTGCGGGGATGACGCCGATGCAGAGTATCAGGTTGTCCGCTATGGCATCCTGCCAGTCGGGCAGGCCGGCTAATAATTTTTCCTTGACGAAAGACAATACTGATACCGTCCCAAACCACAGAAAAAACGGTGTAAGAGCCCAAAGGGGCGGCATATTATTTTCACGGGACGGCGAATTGTCGAGCGCCTTTGTGCCAAGAGATGTTTTGAGCGCCCAGACCGACAGCACCAATACGCCACCCGCACAGACAATGAGGTCCGCTATGGTGGTCTGGCCGCCAAGCTCTTCGAGAATACTTGCTATCTTTGCGATATCCACAATTGCCGCTGTCTCTCCGCCTTCGGCGGACAAGTCTTGATAAAAACAATCGTTTGTATTACCATACACGAAGTCGATTTGGCTTTTCAAGGAAAATAGATATGGACACATTTCGAATCGAAGGACCGGTTCGTCTTTCGGGTACGATATCCGTCAACGGTTCCAAGAACGCGTCACTGCCGATTATGGCCGCGGCGATACTTGCGCCGGGCAAATCAGTCCTCAAAGGAGCTCCACGGCTTTCGGATATTTCGGTCTTCGGACAGTTGCTCGTGGACATTGGCTGCAAGGTGGCGAGAGAACCCAACGGCGATATCAGCATTGACTCGACCACAATAGGCAAGCCGGTGGGCGAATATGACATCGTCCGCAAGATGCGCGCGGGAATTTGTATTCTCGGCCCGCTTTTGGCACGATGCGGCAAGGCGCAGGTCTCAATGCCCGGCGGCTGCGCAATCGGTTATCGCCCGGTTGATATTCACCTTCGCGGCCTGCGCGAGCTTGGTGTTCAGATTGACCTCGAAAACGGCTATATCGTCGCGGACGCGACCAGGGGCTTACGGGGCAGCGAGATATTTTTGGGCGGGCCTTTCGGCTCGACCGTTCTTGGCACGGCAAACGTAATGATGGCGGCGACATTAGCCAAAGGCACGACTGTGATTGAATCCGCCGCCTGTGAGCCGGAAGTTACAGATTTGGCAAACTGCCTTAATAAAATGGGCGCAAAAATTACCGGCATCGGTAGCCCTCGTTTAGTAATCGAGGGAGTCAAGCAGCTAAAACCATTCGAATACGAAGTTATACCCGACCGCATTGAGGCAGGGACGTTTATGGCGGCGGCAGCAATCACCAAAGGTTGTCTGCATATACAAAACTGCCGGCTCGGGGACCTGATGGCGGTGGTTGACAAGCTTCGCAATATCGGCGTTACTGTCGAGGCCGAAAATTCCGGGTGTATCGTCGCCTGTTCAGGCCACGTCAAGCCGACCGATATTACCACCCAGCCCTATCCCGGTTTCCCGACCGACCTTCAGGCGCAGTTTATGGCGTTGTTGGCTTTGGCGGAGGGCAACAGCATCATAATCGAAAAGATTTTCCCGGACAGGTTTATGCACGTCGCGGAGCTTGCGCGAATGGCAGCCGATTTGCGAAAAGAAGGCGCGGCTGTAATTGTATCAGGGGTGAAAAAGCTTATCGCGGCGCCCGTTATGGCGTCGGACCTGCGCGCATCAGCGGCCCTTGTCATAGCGGCACTGGCGGCAGAAGGAACGACTATTATCAACAGGGTTTATCACATCGACCGCGGCTACGAAAAAATCGAGGAGCGGCTTAATCCCGTCGGCGCAAAAATCGCCCGCGAAGGCGACGGTTCGGTATAGGGCCCAAAAGCAGCTTGGAGCATTTTATGAGATGGAGAAATATTTCGCGAAGAAATTTCCTCCGGCTCACTGGTTGTGCCGTGGCTGCGGCCGCTCTTGCTGCCGAATACGCCACGGCTGAAGAAGGCGATACAGATGTGAAGCCGACAAAGTCGCAGGCGGCATGGATAAAATTAGGATACGGGATGTTCATTCATTTTGGCCCCAACACGATCAGAGGGGTCAGTTACGGAGACGGGAAATTTCCGGCCGAAAAGGTCATGTTTGAAAAACTGGATGTCGCACAGTGGGCGGGTGCAGCAGCCGAAGCCGGTATGAAATACGCCGTGCTTACATCCAAACACCTCGATGGCTTCTGCCTCTGGCCAAGCAAACACACCGAATATTCGGTAAAGAACTCTCCGATGAAAAAGGATATCGCCCGTCTGTTCGTTGATGAATTTAGAAAGGCGGGACTCAAAACCGGATTCTATTATTGCCTGATTGACAAAAACTTTCGACAGTTTGGAGATGACCAGGTTTATAATGAATACGTGCGAAACCAGGTTACCGAGCTGCTTACCAATTACGGTGACGTGCTGGAGCTCTGGTTTGACGGGGGGTGGGTGAAAGACCATCCGACGAGAGATTGGCCGTGGGATCCGAATTGGGAAAAGAATCCCAACAGCGGGCTCAAACACGGAGAAAGATGGCAGTGGAATGAGCTTTATGGGCTCGTTCATAAATTGCAGCCGGATTGCCTCGTCCTGAACAATTCCAGCAGCGACAGTCCGGGCCGGGTGAAGTATCTTCCCATAGATGTTCGCACGGCGGAACGTTTTGACTTTGTCTGGAAGGGGAGAATCTGCGAGCCGATTACAGACCCGGTTTTTACCGGGGCCGATGGCCGAAAGGTATATTTGCCGCTGGAATACTGTGATTCTCTTGCGCCGGGCTGGTTCTGGAAAAAAGGCGATGATACAAAACAGCCGTCGGTAGCGACAATCTGTGACTGGTATCAGAGGGCGCGAAAAACGCAGGCAAATCTGCTGCTCAATGCAGGCCCGGATGCAACCGGCGTGATACCTGATTATAACCGCCAACATCTGTCGTCGGCGGCAAGACAGTTGAATCTGGTTTGAAGCGGGTTGTTAACGGTCGTAACGAGATGAAGGACAGAAGAAACATTCGATGATGAAAAAGATATTAGCTGTAATAGGTAGTCCGCGCAAGGGCGGCAATACTGATTTACTTGTCCGTAAACTGGCCGAAGGGGCGGCGTCTAAAGGTGCGCAGGTCGATACGATTTGGCTGGCGGGCCTGAATATCCGCGAGTGCGACGGCTGTCACGTCTGCTGGAAGGGCAAACCCTGCAGCAAAAAAGACGATATGCTCGGCCTGTATCAGAAAATAAGCGAAAGCGACGTGATTGTGTTCGGCACGCCTGTTTACTGGTTCGGGCCTACGGCGATTCTGAAGGCGTTTATCGACCGGTTCGTATATTTCAACTGCCCCGAAAACAGGGCGAAAATCAAAGGCAAAGCCGCGGCTACGATAATACCTTTCGAAGACGACGACCTTGACACAGCAGGACCTCTGGTCGAGCTTTTTGAAAAATCGTTTGACTACCTTGAGATGCGATTGGTCGGCAGTGTGGTTGTCGGCGGGGTGGGCGAGAAGGGCGATATTCTCAAAAAGCCGGACCGGCTGAACGAAGCATACGAGCTGGGCAAACGACTTGCGGACTGATTAGAGCGAGCCACAATGTTTAGCACCTGCTGCGGCAATCACTCGTATAACCGGTAAAATTTTGCTTATACGGAAACAGTAACTTTATGAAATGGTCGATAAACGCAGGCCGGCTGTTCGGCATAAAATTCCGCATTCACGTCACGTTCTTTTTGCTGCTGCTGTATGTGTTCTTCTCGGATATGAAGGAGGGCTTTGGGCAGGCCGGTTTATCGGTGCTGTTTGTGTGCGCGATATTCGCCTGCGTTGTCATTCACGAGCTTTCCCATAGTTTGGTCGCCCGCCGTTTTGGCAGGGAGCCAAAGAGCATCACTCTGTTGCCCATCGGGGGCGTCGCCGCAATCGATATGATGCCGACCAAGCCGTCGCAGGAAATAGTGATATCAATCGTCGGCCCGGCTACAAATATCGTGATAGCGATTCTGCTCGCCCTGATTGGCGGCTCGTCAATGGCTGTCGCCCTTACTAATCACTCTAATCCAACCGCATCTCAGATATTTATCACAAACCTTATAGTAGCCAACATAGTGCTGGCGGTATTCAATCTCATACCGGCGCTGCCTATGGACGGCGGCAGGGTTTTTAGAAGCATTCTTGCGTTGAAATTTGGTTTTCTGCGAGCCACGTTGTGGGCGGTAACAATCGGCAAAGCAATAGCCCTGCTTTTTATCGTCCTCGGGTTTTTCTACAACCCGTGGCTTGCGCTAATTGGCCTTTTCATTTTCTCCGGCGCAAACAGCGAAAAACAGCAGGCAATCTACCTGACGATGCTCGCTCAAAGGCCGCCCGATTTGACAATACCGCCCGAATATATTAACTTAACGCAGGATGACCGGATTACGCGGCAATAACCGCGCGGTCAGACAAATATCACCGTTATCGATTTGGAGGTATAAGGACATGTCGAGACAAGATGATAAAAGAATCAATCGCAGGAATTTTCTGAAGACAGCGGGACTGGTTGGAGTGGGCAGCGTAATCGCGGCGGCAAAAGCCAACGCGGCTGACGCCAATGGGCCGAATGTGCCGGCGGCACAGCCCCCAGTTCAAAAAGTGCCGAAACGAAAACTCGGTAAAACTGGCGTTGAGGTTCCCGTGCTGTCGCTGGGGCTGGGCAGACCCGCTGAGCCGGCGGTTTTGAGGCAGTCGCTCGACTGGGGCATAAATCACTGGGACACTTCATTGGCGGCCGGAAACGGGACGAGCGAACAAAGTATCGGCGAATTTATCGCTAAAAATCCCGACCGCAGGAAAGATATATTCCTCGTTACCAAGGAGAACAAGTCAAAAACAACCGATGATCTGGAAAAATGCCTGCAAACGTCTTTGAAGCAGCTCAATACCAGTTACATAGACCTGTATTTCGGCGTGTATATGGTAAATGATATGGTGCGATTCACCGACGACGTGAAGAAGTGGGCCGAAAACACCAAGAAGCGTGGGTTGATAAAATACTTCGGTTTCAGCACCCACCAGAATATGCCTCAGTGTCTTATGGCTGCCTCAAAGCTCGACTGGATTGACGCCATACAAACAAAATATGATTTCCGGCTGATGCAGGACGCCCAAATGCAGGATGCCGTAGAGGCCTGCCACAAAGCCGGTATCGGTCTTATCGCAATGAAGACACAGGCAATGCGACAACGCAACGCCTCGGCCGATGCCAATGCTGCTGCCGCTGAAGCCGAAGCCGACAAAAAAATGCTTGCGCATTTTCTCGAAAAGGGTTTCACCGAAGGCCAGGCGAAAATAAAGGCCGTAATGGATGACCAGCGCATCAGCACGGTTTGCTCTTCGATGACCAGCACTACGATGCTGATGACCAATATAGCTGTCGCACTCGATAAAACCAAACTTGCCGCCGAGGATATGGACGTGCTCAGGCAATACGCACAGGCGACCTGCAGCGGATATTGCGCGGGCTGTGCGCATATTTGCGAGCCGGTAGCTTTGGGCGTGCCGGTCGGTGATATTATGCGGGCATTGATGTATCACGACAGCTACGGCGATATTGCTCAGGCCAAATCGGTGTTTGCTGAGATGCCGGCTGACGTAAAACAGCGTTTGCTGAGCGTCGATTACAGCGTTGCGGAATCGCGCTGCCCGAACCATATGCCGATAGGCAAACTTGTCGCGGACGCGGCAGCCAAACTGGCGTAGGCAGTTGCGGAAAGTAAGTTATGATTCGGATAACCGATGAGACGGTCATCAGCGAGGGCGATATCTTTTATCGATTTTCCCGCAGCGCCGGCCCCGGCGGGCAGAATGTCAATAAGCTCAATACCCGCGTTACGCTTCTTTTCGATATCGACCACAGTCGAGGCCTGACGGCTGAACAGAAGCAGCGTCTGTTTGACCGGCTTTCGTCGCGGATTTCGGACGACAATATGCTGACGGTTGTCTCACAACGGCACAGGACCCAGAGCGCAAATCGCAAGTCGGCACAAAACCGTCTCGTTGAGCTGCTCAAGTTCGCCTTGAGAGATATACCCGTAAGAAAAGAAACCGGCGTTCCCCACGGTGAAAAGCGCAAACGCTTGCTCCGCAAGCGCCGCCGCAGCGAAATCAAACAGATGAGAAAATCCGTCGCTTTTGATTAAACCGTTGTTTTGATACTGAAAACGGTACTTGCCCCTCATTTCCGAAGCGGGCCCCTGCGCTTCGCTTGGTGTGGACGCTAAAAACGCAACTTGCCCTTCGGTTTAGAGAAAAAACCCTCATTATTACGCTAAAAACGATACTTGTCCCTACTTGCCCCTCGTTATTTTGGCTGCCCCTCTTTTTACTGCCTTGTCAATTTCCTCGCAGATTTTGACCCAAGCTTTGTCGCGATCTGCTTTTTTCATATTTGCCAGTGGTTTGTCGAGATTAACCGCAGCTTGATAATCCTTCAGTGGTGTCTCTTTGTATGAGCATGCTCGAACCAGAATCCAGATTATTTTAACCTTGCCCTTTTTGGCTTTTTTCAAGAGCGGTCCTAATTCCTTATCATTAATAAAATCGGATGCCAAGAAATCTGGAGTAACTAACAGTGCCGCAACCTTTGCGGAAGCCAAAGCTGCCTCGATTTCCGGTAACGACTTTGAACCTGGAACTATTTTTTTGTCAGACCATACCGTTACCAACCGGTTTCGTACATACGGCTTTAGATGGGTTTGCAGGTCGTTTAGCCATCGCTTGTCTTTGTGGCTATAGCAGATGAAAACTTGATTACGTGTGGTATTTTTTGAGAGCCCTTTGGGTTGCAATTTTGTTTTTTTGCCGTTTTTCGTTGTAGTGGTAAGGTTGGTCTGAATGTGTTCTGTATGTGCCTCTGGGCTTCGTGCCGGTTGCGATTTCGCCTTCTCGCCTTTTTTCTGCTCGCTGGCAGCGTCGCACCATTCAATCATTGACTGATAGCCCGTCGATAGGTCATCATAAAGTATTGGTAGCTTAGGTAATGAAGGATTTCTCTTACGTAGTGCCTCAGCACAATTACGAACATAGAAATATTTTTTTTTCGCATCCTCAGGTATCTGTCTCTGTGGTATCTTATCAAGGAAAATAATAAGTTCTCTCAGTTCTTCAGGGGTTTCATAACGGAGGCCAGAACTGTTTTTCATAGCATCTATAAATATTGACTGATATTCGCTGTATAGGGCTTGCCGTTTTTCGTATTCGGGAGTGCCTGGCGTTAAGTCCTTGTTGTCGAATTGTCTCAACTCTTGCTTAATTTGAGAGATACGGTATTGCACTTTTTCCCACGCAGTGAGGCCGTTTTCTTCTTTTTTGCGTTGCATCATTTTTCACCTGTTCTTTTTTCGGGTCGGTTTGAATAGAATAGTAAAAAAATGGGAGAGCCAAAACCTTACTGTTGTTCAAGCCATTTAGCGGTTACTTAAACCGCTCTCCCGTTTCGCCCAAATAATATTTTAATCGAAAATTTCAAGCAATGCACATCTACAACCAATATGAAAAGGTGTTTTGGGGGGCGACTTTGCTGGATATTTCTTCCCATTCATTCGTTTGCAAAATGGACACGTGCATTCATCTCCTACGGAAGAAACTTCATAACCTTTCATATCTTCAATCGCCATCTTATTATTGTTTAAGATTTGTTTAGTGGCAAAATATGAGTGAGAATAAGTTAAAGTGATAAGTTCAGCAACAGTTGTACACAACTTAAGCCAAGACCGAAGGTCATCTAAATTTATAGATTCTTTGAGAGCATTCAGTTTAAAAGAATCTCCAGTTTTTCCCGCTTTCGTTATTGGGAGACCTATCGTTGCCAATCCTACGCGGGTTAATTCTTCGAATCGTTCACGGTCTCGATGGTTTAGTGGTATAGGTCGTGGCGTATCGACCATTTTAAGATGTCGAGAATAGAATCGTAAATTATCAAATCCATAATTGGTAACTAAACTCGTCCCAACATTTTGGTCTATGCGCTTACCATTGAAAAGTGAGTCCAGGTCGCAGTAGTATGGTGCAACATCCAGTTCGTCGTCTGCATTGAAAATATCACGGAAATTTGCCACATAATCCTCTATTTCTTTGCAACGAAGACCGGTCTGTGCAACTATCTCGGCCACTGAATTGTAAAGCCCTCTCGGATGAATTGTCTGGGTTTGGTCGAGAGTATTTTTCAGTTTTAATGCGGTATTTTTGTCAACCCCAAGGATAGTTAGCGGAAATGTGCTACTTGAATTTAAAACCCATTTCTCACTTGCAATTGTTTTTTCTACTATAACAAAAAACTCATTGCACTTTAAGCATTTAACTTTTTTGCCTTCGTGAGTTTCTGATACATCATATCGTGCATCACATTTAGGGCATTGTGTTTTCACAAAGGATTTTCCCTTTTAACTTCTGACTCAAAAAACCCGTAAAAATCAAAATAATCCGGAATAAATGGGGACAGCCACCTCTTATTATCTTTATCTTCAATTTTATTTTACCGAGTCGTCCATCGGCATACCGAGTTGTTTGTAGATGTCCTGTCTTGCGGCCTTGTCCTTTTCCAGTATCACTCTTGCGTATTCGGCCACTTCTTTTGCCTTTTCCCTGGGGACGACCACGACGCCCTCGCCGTCGGCGACGACGATGTCGCCCGGCTCAACCAGTGCGCCGCCGCAGACGACGGGACGGTTTACCGATTCTAATTCGTTTCTGCCCGGCCTGATTCCCCTGCCCACTTTCTTGAGATACAGCGGCATTTTTTCTGTTATGATTTCATCGGTATCACGTGATGTGTTGCTTGTAACCACGCCGATGCATCCGGCTAATTTCCAGACCATTATGTTGTTGGACCCGATGGAACCTGTGTCGCCGTCGCCGGATTCTTCTATGACCAGGACGGTCCCCTTGCGGATAAGAGGTATAAACGGCTCTGGAGAAAAATTGGTGTACCACTTGTCTCTCCATTCGTCATACGGCTTGGCCTCCATCGCCGGCGCCTGCGGTTTGTTCGTCGGGACGTATCTTACTGTAACCGCGATACCCTGAATGCGGTGCGTATAATGCTCCGTGTCTTTCCACAACGGCTTAATGTCGGGAGACATCGTTCCTATGTTTTTCAAACCAACTTTATCCATCCCGTCCACGACGTCTGCCACGCGCAATCCCTGATACAGCTTCAGCATCTCCTCGTCTTCCTGTGTGCTGTAAACTTTTGTAGCGATATAATTTTTGCCTGCTCTTACCTCTTCGGCCTGCGCTTCTTTCGATGGTTTGGTGATTTTTGGAGCTTTGTTTGGTTCGTTCGGCTCACCAAACGCCGGCGCACTGAGCAGTAAACCCATAAATGCCATTAAAATATAAATGATTGCCTTTGGTTGTTCTGTTTTCATCTTTTGTCTCCTTGAATGGCGAGATTTTTTCTGTTTGCTCAAAATATTTTATCCTGCAAGCTCCACATCAACGGTTTTTCCCGCCACGGGTCCCGCGGCAAGGGCAAGTTCCTTTCCAAGTCGAATCGCCTCCTGCATCGCATCGGCGTTATCAGCAATTTTGCCTGCTTCGTCGGCGTTACTGACAAACAGATTGGCAAAATAGCCCATATCGACTGTATCTAAGTAGTATTTCATCATCAGCCGGATACAATCGAATCCTTTCCCGCTCTTTTTGCCTCCGACGGCAATAACCATAGCGAGTCGGTTTGTCTCCCTCGGGCCGACTACCGGGCGTTTGAGAATATATTTGCTCGCCCACAGGCACTGGCAGCGGTCGATTAGTATTTTCGCCTGCGCGCAGACGCTCATAAAAAATATCGGCGTCGCAAAAACAATGCGGTCCGCGGCGAGCATTTTCGGAAGTACCGCCTGAAAATCGTCCTCAACAGGGCACTCGCCTGTCGCGTAGCAGGCCCCGCACGCCGAACAGGGTGCGATATTAAACTTGCACAGGCGCAGGTATTCCGCTTCGGCGCCGGCGGAACTGGCACCGGACAACGCCTGGCGCAAAAGCATATCGCTGTTGCTGTTGTCTCTCGGACTGGTTGATATCCCAAGTACCTTCATAACTTCCTCTAAAAGAAGCTACTTGCGGCTTCTTGTTTCCCTTGATGTGTTTTCATAATCGGCCTGAATGGAATTCAAGACCTTCTCGATATCCTTAACGTCCATGTCCAGGTCAGGATACTTTTTCGCAAGGGTTTTGAGGTTTTCAAAATCGCTTCTGGCACCCTGCAGAATACCCAGGAATTTGGGCGCCGGCTGCGGGTATTTCGACTGTTTTATCTTCAGGTCAAGCGATTTTACTATCTCATCCATACGGCGTTTCGCTATTTGCAGCTCTTTTCTGGCGTTTGCTATTTTCTTGTCGGTAACGACGTTCACGTCGCCGGCTTGAAGCTGCTGGAGCAGTTGTTCCCGCGAGTCAACAAGCCCGTCCGCTATCGTACACTCGATGGCTTCCCTGGCGGTCAGGGTCAGCAGTGACCCGGATTTATTCCAGGTTCGTGCGACCTGCTGGCCCGGCTTTTTGTTCATCGGCTCGATAAACAGCCGTTTTGCCCCTTGGTTTACCTCAATGACCTCAATACTGCTGTCAACCATTGCCCTTGCCAGCAATCCGGGCCGGTCATTCTGCTGTGCCAGCGAGGCGAGATACGCGCGCCAGGCGGAACTGTACTTTTCGTTGACTACGTCTTCGTATTTTCTGTCTTTGATTTGCTCTTTGGCTTTCGTCATAGTCACCAGTGTGGCCGCCCCAATAATGGTGTTGTCTGTCATATAGATTTTGTTGCAGGATAGCGCTACCGCGGCCCCGGCGGATATTGCGCCGCCGTATTTACCGCCTTTGACGAAGGCGATTACGTTGCAGTCAGCGCCTCTTGTAATTACCGTGCACATCCGCTGGGCCAAATCGACCCTTCCGCCCGGGGTATCGATTTCCACCAGTATCAATAACGGGCCTTCCTGCGAACTGTCGGCTATTGCCTTCTCGAAGGCGTCGGTTTCAATCTCATACATTATCGCATCATCCACGGGTACGATGATTACCTTATTGTTCCTGCCAAGATTGTCCCGTTTGGTTTCCCATTCCTTGAGATTCAGCTTGAGCAATCCTTTTTCCTGCGTAAAGACGCTTATTGGGGCATCATCAGCTTCGTCGGCTTTTGGAGAACCGCTCTCCTGACGTGTGTTTTTGGCGGAGCCGGGCGGCCGGGACGTGATATAACCGTGGAGTATTTCGCTTGTCTGGCGATTGGTAAATGTGTCGGCCAGGCAAACGCCAGCAAACAGGACTGTCAATGCCAGAGCCAATGTGAACGCCGTTTTGAGTTTTTTCATTATCATACCCTGCCACTTTTAAGCACAATCATTATATCATCGGCAAACCTGTGATGTAAACCTTTTGTCGGTGCCGCACACAGGGTCTTGCAAAAAACCGTCACTGTGGTAAAAGATTCATTGCCTTGATTCGTATTTTTATCGGGAATCCGGTATGGCGGTTAGGTTTATACTTGGCAGGAGCGGCACGGGCAAAACACACCATTGCGTAAAGGCAATAGTGGATGCTCTGTTACAACCGGATAATGGGCCATTATTACTTCTTGTTCCCGAGCAGGCAACATATCAGGCGAGCGAGGCAATACTCAGCGATACGCGTATAACCGGCTATAATCGGCTGCACGTCCTGTCTTTTGACCGCCTGGTTTATCTTGTTTCATCCAAAGATACCGCTATCGGCAGGACAATGGTCATTCAAGGAATACTCCGCAAATGCGCGGGCAAATTGAGCGTATTTGCCGACTCCGCAAAACTCCCCGGCCTAGGGCAGCGTTTAGCCGACACGATTACCCAGTTGTTGAAATATGCACACACCCCTGATGATATAAAAAATCTTGCGCAAAATCTGCGAAAACAACAGGGCGATACCCTCGCATCGGCTAAGTTCGCCGATTTGGGAATAGTTTTCGAGGAATACCTCAAGTTTATCGAAGGCAGTGTTCTCAACCCCGATATTCAATTACGCTCGGCTTGCAAGGCCGTTGCGGGTGCGGATTTGGTGCGCGGGGCGAAACTGTGGGTCGATGGCTTCGCGGGTTTCACCACAGGCGAGCTTGCCCTGCTTACCGAACTGCTCAAGGTCGTCGAAGACGCCCAAATTGCCCTTTGCCTCGACCCGGCGACGACCGATATAGCCAACCCGGACAAAAACAAAATCGACCCTACTGATTTATTCGGCCACACCGCTGAGACGTACGCCGAGCTTGTCGAGCGTATAAAAAAGTGCAAACTCAAACTTTCTGTGCCGTTAATTTTGAATAAGCCGATTCGCTTTTCGAATAGCCCAGCACTTACGCATATTGAGCAAAACGTATTCAATCAGGATTCCGCAGCAATATCCGCCGGCGACAAAATACGAGTCGTATCAGTGCCGAATACTCGCGCCGAGGTGCAGTTTGTCGCCCGGCAGATAACAAAATTAGTCAGACAAAACGGTTTACGGTATCGCGACATCGCCGTCATCGCATCCGACCTCGACTCTTACGAAAACTACATCAAGACCTGTTTTGAGGATTACAGCATCCCCGTCTTTATAGATAAGCGAAGACCTCTCAATCAGCATCCCGTAATCGAGATGATTTGTTCCGCGCTTAACACCGTAACAGATGATTTTCCCGCAGGCGAGATATTCGCGTATCTCAAGACCGACCTGCTGAATATCGAGCGAGATGAAATTGACCTGCTGGAAAATTATTGTCTCGCCTTTGGCATAACCGCCAACGACTGGGAAAGCGACAGGCCCTGGAAATACGCCGCCCAAAACGCGGAACAATTCGACGAAGAGCGGGTAAACCGAATCCGCAAAAAGGCAATCGCTCCTCTGCTGGAACTGAAAAAGAAACTTGACGATGCCGTCGGCGATAATAAGTCGCTTGCCCCGGAGCAGTTCACTAAAATAATTTTTGACTTTCTCGAAGCAGTAGAAGTTCGCAAGCAGTTGTCGGCCTGGGTCGAGCAGGCAATACAAAAAGGCGACTACGCAACTGCGGACGAGCACCGCCAGTTTTATGACCGGCTAATTGACATCTTCGACGAAATGGTCGCGGCGTTTGAGGGCGTGTCCCTTAACTGTGAGGATTATCTTTCGATTCTTCGAAGCGCGTTTTCGCAGATAACACTGGCGTTTATTCCTCCCAATCTTGACCAGGTGCTCGTTGGCTCGATTGAGCGCAGCCGACATCCTGATTTGAAGGCGGTTTTCTTGATTGGCACAACCGAAAGGCAATTCCCATCGCCCGTCGTTTTCGACAGCATACTAAGCGAAGAAGACCGCCTTGCCGCCCAGTCATCAGGCGTTGACCTGCCGCCCGGCGTCCGACAGGAGCTTGCCAACAGACCCTACCTTGCCTATATCGCGTTCACCAGGCCTTCGGAATTTCTATGCGTTACTTATCCTGCTGTTGACCAGAAATCAAACACGGTTGCCCGTTCGCCTTTTGTCGATAACCTGTGCAGTTTGTTTGATGACCTCAAAGAGGAATCGGTCGATTCCTCGCCGCCGGCCATTGAAGAGGTCTGCACCACATACGAGCTTGAGGATGTTCTTTGCCGTCCTCCGCAATTGACTGGGCTTTTGGATGATATCCTCCGCGATGACCATCTCACGGCGATTGGTTCGAGAGCGGCTAATGCACTCAGTTATAAAAATGAAGCGACGCTGGATAATTCGGTTGTCGGGGAGCTTTTCGACAAGCAACTGACAAGTTCTGCGTCCCGGCTGAGCACCTTCGCCGAATGTCCCTACAAGCACTTCTCAAGATATATTCTCGGCCTGAGTAAACGCGAGGAATTCAAACTTGAGCCGCCCGACCTCGGCGAATTTTATCACCGCGTCCTCGACAGATTTACCAAAAGGGCCGTCGCCGACAAAATAAATTTCGAGACAATCGCCGACGATTCCTTGATTAAAATTCTCGATGAAGAGACCGAACGACTTTGCCGGGAGGATTCGTTTATCTCGAAATTCGCCGCCCACAGCCCGCACAACGCTTTTATGATTAGCTCCGCACGGGAATATCTGCGGGATTGCGTCATCGCGGTATCGCAGATGGTTCGCGCGGGCGCTTTCAGGCCCGCGATGTCCGAGATTTCATTTGGCAAATCCAAATCCGTGGGCGATTCAATCGGCGAATTGACGTTAACACTTTCGGATGGCCGACAACTCACCCTCAATGGCCGAATCGACCGGCTGGATATCGCGAAGATTGACGGGCGAAAGGTTGCCATTGTCTTCGATTACAAAAAACGTTCCAAAGATTCATTTAGCTGGGCGGAATTTTACTACTGTCTCGATATCCAACTCGCGGTTTATATGTTAGCCGTGCGCAACGCCGCCGGGAAATTTGCTGACGATATCGCCGGCGCGTTTTATCTGCCAATTGAGGTCGGCCCGGAAAATGTCGAGCTTGGTAAAACCATCGACAACAACCCCAAATTCACACATAAGGCAAGAGGCATATTCAATGGCGATTATTCCTCCTTGCTCGACACCGCAGCCGCAAAAGATAGTCATTATTATAATTTCTTCGTTACAAAAGAAGGCGACCCATACGGGAAATATAATTACCTCGGTTCTCTTCGTCCGGCGGATTTCGAGGCGTTTACGAATTTCGGCTCACGCAAGATAACCGATATTGCCGGGCAAATCACGTCTGGCAAAATCACCGCGTTTCCTTATCGCCTCGGCACAGATTCGCCCTGCAAACAATGTGAATATAAACCGGTCTGCCGGTTCGACTGGCAGATAAATAGGTACAACCTGCTTACCCGCTTCAATAAGGAGCAGGTCCTTGACTTGATTAAAAACGCAGATGAGTCAAAGTAAGATTAAATGGACGACGCAGCAAAACCGGGCCATCGTTGAGCACGGCAGGAACGTCTTTGTCTCCGCCTCGGCGGGGACGGGCAAGACCGCTGTGCTTTCGGGCAGTTGCGTCAACGTCGTGACCAACCTGTCCGCCTGTCCGGACGTCTGGAGCGTGCTCGTCGTTACTTTTACTGAAATGGCCGCCGAGGAAATGCGTTCCAGAATCGCAAAGCAGTTACGCTCAGAGATGGAAACGACCGCAGACGCTGCCCTTCGCAGGCATCTTCGCAGGCAGTTGATTCTGCTCGGTGCCGCAGATATAAGCACCATTCACTCATTCTGCAAACGCATTATCACCGAGCATTTTTACGAAATCGGGCTTGACCCGACCTTCGGCATAATTGACGCCGACGAGGCAAAGCTGCTGAAGACCGAGATACTCGAAAAAACAATCGACTGGGCCTGGAAACAAAATAATATAGCCGAAGCCCTCAGGCAGCTTATGACTCGCAGGGACCTGCGAATGACGGACGGTTTTCCCGCGACCATAATCGAAATAAGCGACTTTTTAGACGGCGTCGTATCACGCGATAACTGGCTTGAGCGGGCAAGAGTTTTAGCCGAGGCAGTTGACCCGTTTACCACGGACATCGCACAGGCCCAAAAGCAAATCGTAACGGATAAACTTCAGGACGCCCTTGGCCGGCTCGAATTCGCGCTGAGAGTTTACAATGAACAAAATCCGTCGGGCAAGTGGGCCGCGAAATGCAGAAACGAATACATAAAATCTGTTCAGCAATGTATCGAGCAATTCGACGCCGGCCGGTGGGAATTCGAAAGGCCTAAAGTTTATAAACCCACGGATGTCCCGCAGGCGGACTTTATCGGCGGAATTGTCGGCGACGCGCTTGATTCCGTCAGGGAGCTTAAAAACCTGGCGATTTTAAATCCTGAATACCTTAACAAATTCGCCGGGGCAATCGGCACGCAGACAAGAGTCCTTGTCGAATTGGTCAGGCATTTCGATGATTCATATCGCCAGGCCAAAAAGGCAATCAACTGTCTGGATTTCGCCGACCTCGAACACTACGCGCTACGCCTTTTGGAAAAAAGGGGTCAGGCCCCTTTTTCTGATGAACCGTCGCAAACCGCCTTGAAACTGCGTAAAAAATACAAATACGTCTTTGTAGATGAATACCAGGATATCAACGGTGTCCAGCAGGCAATTATCGATATGGTCGGTTCATTCGGCAACATCTTCGCCGTCGGCGACCCGAAGCAAAGCATTTATCGATGGCGCGGCGCGAGACCCGAAATTTTCATCGAGCATCTTGGCCGAGCGTCGATAAAACCGAAATCGAGTAACGCGGGTCTGCGGGTTGACCTCAACGTCAATTTCCGCTCCGTCAAACCAATCCTTGATTTTGCCAATAAGGTATTCGGCCGGATAATGACCGCCTCGTTTGCTGGTATTGATTACGATGAGTCGGCACAACTTAAACCTCATTCGCAGGAAAACGCGGAAGCCGCAATTTCTCCTGCCGTTGAATTGCACATACTCGATGAAGTACAAGTCGACTCCGATGCGTCGCCCTTCAGTAACAGGCAACTGCAGGCGGCGATGATTGCCCATCGCATAAAGCAGTTCGTTGGCGCCGATTCAAATGAGCAAATCCTCGACAAAGAAACAAAAAATTCTCGCCACATCGAGTATCGTGACATTGTTATACTGATGCGCTCGCTGGCGGGCAAAAGCGACTTTATCGAGGCGCTGCGACTCGCCGGTATCCCCGTAAGCTGCGATGCTGCCGCCGGCTACTTCGAGGCGACTGAAATCACCGATATATTGTGCCTGCTCAAGGTCCTCGATAACCCGCGACGCGACATCGAATTTGCCGCGACGCTGCGTTGTCCGTTTTTCCGGTTCACCGACACCGAACTTGCAAAAATTCGCCTGCACGGCAAAAAAATTAATCACAACCTCGGCTTCTACGATTGCGCAAAGTTGTTTTGTGAATCAGGAGGCGAACGCGGACTGACCGACAAACTCGCTAAATCTCTTGCCACGCTCGATGAATGGCGGACCGTCGCACGTCGAGGTCGGCTCGCTGAGCTGGTTTGGCATATCTTCCGTCAGACCGGCTACTTGTCATTCGTCTGCGCTTTGCCCGATGGTCCCGCCCGCAGGGCCAATTTGCTGAAACTGCACGACAGGGCCATTCAGTTCGAGGGGTTCGCGGGCAATTCGGGTGTCCCCTCACTTACCCGTTTCATTGATTTTATCGAGAAGCTCATAGCCGCCGGCGAGGACTGGTCAAAGCCCCAGCCAGAGGCCGGAACAGGCAATACGATTCGCGTTATGAGCATCCACAAAAGCAAGGGCCTCGAATTTCCCGTCGTCTTCGTTGCCGACCTCGACAGCCGGTTCAGCAAAAAGGACTTCAGCCGTGATTGCGTTCTGGATGAACGCCTTACCCTCGGCCTGAAAATCATCGATGCCGAAAGCAACTCGCGCCTCGACTCGCCGGCATACCAGGTAATCGAGGAGCGAAACCGCCGAAAATCGCTGGCCGAGGAAATGCGAATCCTCTACGTTGCGATGACAAGGGCGATGAATCGCCTTATCCTCGTGGGCTGCAAAGACCGGGATAGCTGCCGAAGTATTCTTACCGCAACCCATTCATTCGCCGGCCAATCAATGCCATCCTGGCATCTCGAAACACGTCGAAACCACCTCGACTGGATTTTATCCGCGCTGGGCAGCGAGCCGCTCCTGCATCAGGTATTTCAAACCGAACTGCCGACACAAACCTCGCAGGATAACCTGTTCAGCGTTCAGTTTTACGACCAGCCACAACTGGACAACTTGTCTGCTCTCATCCAAAACTACAAACTAAACACTAAACACTCAAAACTCAAAACTCCAGTCGTTAAACATGACTTGGCCGGCCTTAAACGCTCTCTTAATTGGCAATATCCATTTGGCAACGCGCCGTTGCTGCCCGCCAAAAGAACGGTAACGCAGTGGACTCACCGCAACGACGAATTCACAAAAATTGACTATTCGCTTGCCTTCGACCGAAAACCGAAAGCCGTTTTCTCAACTAAGCAAATCGACGGCAGGTCTGTCGGCACAGCCACACACCTTGTTATGTCAAAACTTGACCTGGCTAAATCCGTAACGACGGAAGCTGTAACACAACTTATTGAAAAACTCGTAAAAAATGGCGCCCTTATTCAGGAAATCGCGTCACGAATAAATGCCGAAGCTATTGCTAAATTCTTCAAAAGCAAACTCGGCCAAACGGTCCTCGACAAAAACAACTCTGTCCGGCAGGAATGGCCCTTCACATTTGCCGTCCCTGCCTCGGAGTGGAAATCGGACAACTTAGACGAAATACGAAATACGAAATACGAGATACAAGATACAATCATCGTCCAGGGCATAATCGATTTACTCGTCAAAACACCCGAAGGTCTCGTGGTCATAGATTTCAAGACCGATGATGTGTCCGCCGAGGGGGTGCCAAAACGTGCTGAACTATATCGCAGACAATTAGACCTTTATGCCCGGGCCGCAAGCATAATTCTTGGCCAAAAAACAGAAAGCAAATGGCTCTATTTTCTGAGGCCCGGCTGCGAAGTCGAGGTCTGAATCTGGAGAAAAAATATTATTCGATAAGGAGGAAAAGATGATTACCGCACCCAAAACCAGGTATCTCATAGTGTCAGCGTTTTTACTTCAGATTGTGTTTAGCCGCGCAGCCCTCGCTCATTTTGAAACAGCCAAACTGTTCCCTTCCGATGCCAATGCCGGCGACAGTTTCGGCGCTTCGGTCGCAATCGACGGTAATATTGCAGTTGTAGGCGCGTATTTGGATGACTCGAATGGCAGCGACTGCGGCGCGGTTTACGTTTATGAGCTTTCCGGCTCGCAATGGATTGAACGGCAAAAACTCGCCGCATTAGATGGCTCCCCCGGCGACCAATTTGGCCGGTCAGTCGCCATTGATGGCAACACAATTGTTGTTGGCAGCTATTATGGCGACAGCAATGAGCCGAATACCGGCTCCACTTATGTCTTCTCTCGTTTGGGCGGTGCCTGGACACAGCAGCAAAAACTCATCGCTCCTGACGCGGCTCCTATCGACAGATTTGGCTGCTCCGTTTCAATCGATAATAATACTATCGTCATCGGAGCTTATGGCGACGACAGCTACACCGGCAGCGCCTATGTTTTCGTCCGCACCGGCTCGAACTGGATTTTCCAGCAGAAACTGAACGCACCAGACGCCAATGCCCATGACTATTTCGGCTATAGCGTCGCAATCGACAACAACACAATCATCATCGGCGCACCAAATTGGCACACCCCGATTGGCTCCGCCTATTTTTATCAACGTCAAAGCACGACGTGGTTCGAACAAAATGTTCTGCGCGGCGATGCCGGTCATTTCGGATTCTCCGTTGCTCTCGACGGCAACTCGGCCGTTATCGGTGCGTATGAGGACGATACCAATATTGTTTCTGGTGCGGGCACGGCTTACGTCTTCGCCAATATCGACGTCGGCTGGGTCAAACAACAAAAGCTTTTTGACGCCAACTCTCCCGCTTGCGGCGAGGACTTCGGCTGGGCAGTCGCCATAAAAAATGACACAATACTCGCCGGTTGCATTAATGATTCTGTCAACGGTAAACAAGCAGGCGCAGTATTTGAATTTGTCCGCACCGGCTCAACCTGGGTTCAAAGCGACCGGCTCACGGCTGGCGACGCAAATACAGACGATAAATTTGGTACCTCGCTCGCATTATCAGGTCGCCATATCATCATTGGTGCGCCTTACAACGCTAACAACGGTAAATCCACCGGCTCGTCATACCTCTTAGACAATTTCCCCGGTGACCTTGATGCCGATGGCGATGTTGATTTTTTCGACTTTGCTGTTTTGGCCGGCTACTGGCTGCAAAACAATCCCTTGGCGGACATTGCCCCCGAACCTGCGGGCGACGGCATCGTAGATATAAAAGATTTGGCTGTTCTGTGCGATAACTGGCTGGCTGGTAAATAACAGACATGGCGCAAAACTGGTTCTTTAACCCAATATCCAGCATGTCTGGAGGCGATGAAAGCCTGTTCCAGCCCGCCTCAAAACCTGCGAAAACCGCTTGTGGATGAGCCGAATTTGTGATATATTGTAAGTTTTGAGCAACTTAACCAAACAGGGTTTTGCCTCGCGCTTAATATTGTATTGGGAGATGCAAAAATGAAGGTCGGAAGATTGAGTTTAATCACTGGAATCATAAGTTCTGTATTGGTTTTGCAGTGCTGGTTTGCCGGTCAGGCGGTTGGTGCGCAGGTGACTGCCTCCAAACCCGCGGCTGAACCCAACGCGGCGAGTCCGCAAGCCCCGGCCCAGCCACAGGCAGCGTCCGAACCCAACGGGCCGTCCCCGAAAATTGTTTTCGAGCAGACCGTTCACGATTTCGGTCCCGTTGCGCCCGGCTCCCTCAATCCCTGCAAGTTCAAGTTCAAAAATAAAGGCGCCGGTGTCCTCAAAATTAGTGATGTTACCAAAACCTGCGGCTGCACCGTCTTTACGCTCGAAAAAAAGGAATATGCTCCCGGTGAGGAAGGAGCGATTGATGTCGGATACAATGCCGACAAGGGCAGCGGCGTCAGAACTCGACACCTCTATGTGCTCTCAAACGATAAGGATAACCCGAGAGTCGAGTTGACCATCAAGGCCTCTATCGCCCAGAAGATTGTTTACGACCCGGAAAAGTTGGATTATACGCTCAGGGGCGAAAACGCAGGTGTCCTTGTACTAACCTTGCACAGCGTCGATGACCAGAATTTTGCGATTACCGCGTTCAATGCCACCGGCGACGCTGTCTCCGCGGACTTTGACCCGAACCAAAAGGCCGCGAAATTTGTCCTTAAGACCAAAATGGACATACAAAAAACAGGCGTCAACAGCAACGGCCGCGTAGAAATTACAACCAGTCATCCGGAGTGTCCTACGATTACCGTACCTTTCAGCGTTCTGGCAAGATTTAAGGTTGATCCGCCTGCTATAAATGTACTCAACGCCGAAGTCAACAAGTCCGTCGAGCGGGAATTGTGGCTGCTCAATAATTACAGCGAAGATTTTGAAATCGCCTCAGCAACCTCCAAGGAAGGTGTCATAAGGGTCCTCAGTCAGGAAAAAATCGGTAATCGCTGCAAGTTCGGTCTTGTGATAGTCCCTCCTCCGACTCAAAATCCAACGAGGATGTTTACGGATACGCTCACGATAACCACCAAAGACGGCGAAAAAATAGAGGTCGTCTGCCGTGGGTTCTATCAGCGACAATAAAGGCGACATAAACTGAATCTTGCCGGCAATGACGGGAAAAACGGCTTTTATCTTCCTGCTGACCGCGACAACGGTGTTCGCAGTCCCAGGTGCGACTGGGCAAACGCGAGAGCTTGTTACTATTTTCTTCACAGGTAACGAGTTGGGCTCAATGCAGCCGTGCGGCTGCTCGGGCGGGCAACTTGGCGGTCTTGACAGACGTTATGCCGTCTTGAATGCCGTCGGCCCGCAAAATCGCCTCATCATTGATACCGGCTCGCTGGTCTCGGAATCGACCGGGCAAAACCTCATTAAATTCAGCATCATCGTACAGGCATTTGCCCAGCTTGGCTATGACGCAGTCAACCTCACCGAACAGGATATTCTTATCGCTCGCCAGGCAGGACTTCTTGATGGCCTCAGTTCGCTCTTCAACTGTATAACCGCCGGCAGCCCCGATGACGTAAAACTGCCCGCAAAATTCACAAAGAGATTTACGCTAAACGGGACTTTCATTGATATAGCCGTTGTTGCCGCCGAAACCGAAGACCAGATTCCCCGGCTGCCTGACTTGTTTTCATCGTCCGCCGAGTCGCCTTCGGCGGTAAAAATTCTGATTCTTAACCGCGCCGACGCAAAAACAGTCGCTGCCGTTTCGGAAATGCATCTCTTCGATTTACTGATTGTTCCCCCACAGTCCGATGAGCCGACACTCGTTAGCGATGCCAATGCCAGTCCTCTGGTAATCTCGTCGGGCCGGCTGGGCAAATACGTCGGCAGAATCCAGGTGATATTTGACGGCGCGGGGCGAAAACCCCGGCTGAAGTTCACTTCGATGCCGGTTACCGAGGATATTCCCCAGCATCAGCCGCTTGTCGAACTTTATAAGGACTACCAGCGGCTGGTCAAAGACGCCAACATAATCGAAAGGCAGCCGCGTTTCATTTTGCCGGGCAACCTCGAATACATCGGCTCAAAATACTGCAAACTCTGCCACGACTATGAATACGAAAAATGGATGACAAGCAAACAGGTTTTTATACCCGGCTTGAGTAAACAGGCGTCACCGGACAGCAGGCACGCCGACGCCTTCGCTGCGCTCGAAAAGGTCGGCTCCGAATATGACCCCGAATGCGTCGTCTGCCACGTCGTCGGTATGCAATACCAAACCGGCTATATCTCCCCGGCAAAAACCCCCGAATTGAAGGACGTCGGCTGCGAGAATTGCCACGGGCCGGGTTCCGAGCATCTCAGGTCGCTCGGCGCAATCGAGACCTCAGGCCCTATGTCAACCTGCAGCGATTGCCATACCGCTGAGCATAGCGGGGAATACACAGCCAACCAGAAGCAGTATTTTGAGAAAATCATCCACTGGAGGGAGCCGGTTTCCATAGTCAGAGTCACAGAACCTAACCGCTCATCGAAGTAGAAGCGAAAAAGGGGCAGTTTGCCCTGCCTGTCCTGAGCTTGCCTGTGGTGAGCTTGTCGAACCAGTCGAAGGGCAACCTTTTCATCTTTCGTCTCCTTTTGATAAAAACCATTGTTTTATAGGACTATTGGCCATACAGCTTCCTCTGCCGACAGAGGCCTGAAAATAACCCAAAAACGAGGTCGCCAAACTCGCCACAGGGGGAACTTTTTGATGGCTTCTTTGTCTCATTTAGTGTGGTGATTCCGTGCCTGCCCAGAATTGCTGAGGCACCGTGTGCTCACGGCGTGGGGTCAGGCCTGAGGAACGAGTGATGAGATATATGGAGCGTGCTATGGCACTAAAGCTGAGACCGGCCTGCCGGATGGTCAAGTTTGCTTTCTTTGCACTTTTAATGCTCGGCAGTTTTGCCCCCTGTCAGTTGGGGCTGGCTGCCGACCTTGCGTCGCCCAACGAAACGGCAACGTCCGCCCCCGACAGATACAGGGCTTTTTTACTTAAATACATCTCACCACAGAAGGCCAAACAATTTCTGGCCGACATGAACATCACGAATGCTTCTCAGCTCAATGATTCCAATACGTTGCTGGTTACAGCCAGGCCGGATGCTCTTCTCAAAACTGCGGCCCTGCTGACGCTGGCTGATTCGCGTGAAAAGTATGCCGTGAAGGTCCTGTTGCCCGCCTCCGAGGCAAATCAGATGCCGTCCGCAGACGCAATGGCAGCCGAAATCGGCAAGATATCCATAGGGACCTTTTATAATTTGCCGGGCGGCACAGGATACAAGGCGATTGTGGATATCCACGAGAATAAGCTTATAGCTATCGCTCCGGTCGCGGTTATGGACAAATTTGTTGAATATGCCGACGTGGTAAAACGAGCCGGCCCTTTACCTGACCTGGAGGACGGTCTTGCCTCTGTGCCCGTTGTGGAATCAAGCCCCACCGACCCGGACAAGGCGTTCAGCGAGCTTCTCGATTCTATATCCAAAGCCGAAAGTAATCTAAAATCGACCGATACCGCAAAACAACAGGCCAAACGGCCCAAAGCAGAAGGCGTCGCGACCAAACCCAGAAAACAAGCGGCTAAAGACAAAATAACAGGCAAAGAGAAGAAGGCCTCTGAGCCGAACCTTGAAACAGCCATATCGACAGAGCCAAATAAAGAGGAAAAAATTCGCAGTCCATACGAGCCGGAATATGCCGTTAGTGCCGATGAGACACTCGAACTTGCATTGCCCGAAAAACTTGACGTCATCAGTTTGCTCGAACTGGTCGGCAAATATCTTAACCTCAATTATGTGTACGATGAGAAAAAAATAAAGGGCATGGAGGTCAATCTGAAGGTTCAGGGGCCAATCAAGGTAAGAGATCTTTACCCGCTTGTTGAATCGGTCCTGAGGTTTACGGGACTTGCTATGACTCGCAAGGGTAATTTGGTTACGATAGTTCCCATTGCCGATACCCTGGACATAGACCCCGCCTTGATAGGAACCGAAAGCGGCCAGGTTAAGGCAGGCGACGTGATAGTAACCCGCATTTTTCAGCTTAATTATATCGATACCACCAGCGCCAAGGCCCTGCTGGAGGGTATGAAAGTAGGGGCCGTAACAGAAATAGCCGCACGGGGAACGCTCATTGTTACCGGCTATGCTTACCGTATGAGCCGCGTGGAGCAGCTTCTTGAAGTCATCGACAAGCCGGGCACCCCCAAGCAGTTCAAGTTCCGACAGTTAAAATACACTATGGCCAGCACGCTCGCCCCGAAGGTCAAGGCGCTTGTCGAACAACTGGGCGATATGTCGATTGCGATTTCCTCTACTCCCACGGCCGCGGCAACGCAGCCGATAAGGCGTCCTCCGGTTCGTCAGCCGATGCCGGTCCAGCCTACTCCAGCGGCCGGTTCTTCAAAACCGTCGATATATCTTGACGCTGACGAAAGGACCAACCGCATCCTGATGATAGGGCAGGAGGAAGAACTGACTGTCGTGGAAGACCTCATTGACGCCCTTGACATCGCGCAACAGGACCTGCGTTCACTTCGGGTGTATGAAATGCAGCACGTTGATGCCGAAGATGTGAGAAAAAAACTGGAAGAGCTTGGCATAATAGGCGCCAACCGGGCGACATCTGCAACATCAGGCAGGATTACGGCCAGGGCTGCCGCTCCCGGCGCAGCGGGTCAGCCGGCCGCATCGCCGACGCCTGCTCCAATGACAGCTCCCGGTTCGGAAGGGGAATTGCCAACCGAAGAGCTGCAGGTGGTGGTTATCGAGGCAACCAACTCCCTGATGGTCAATGCCTCGCCTGAACAGCACGCCCTGATTGCAACCGTCATCTCCTACGTCGATAGCGAGAGTGAACAGAGAGCGATACCCTACAAGGTTTATCCGCTTCAGAATCAGGCGCCGGACCATATCGCGGAGGTCCTCAAGAAGTTAATCGAGGACGTCGTCAAAGATAAAGAGAGCAAGATAGAAAAGGTCGTAAAAAAGACCGAAGAAAACATCATCATCGTTCCGGACCCCAATACTTTCTCGCTGATAGTTTACGCCAACAAGAAAAATCAGGACTGGATTGCGGATTTGATAAAGACCTTGGACAGACGCAGGCCTCAGGTTCTTATAGATGTAACACTCGTCGAAGTGACCAGGACCGAAGCATTTAACCTCGACCTGCAACTGGCAAGCAAATTCCCGGAAATGGTGCCTGGCACCGGGCATATGGACGTCGTCGGGGGTATTGTTGGCGGCGCCGCGAGTGGCACCGCCACTCAGACCACCTTCCTGGGAAAGTCGCAAGAGGCATATAGCAGCCCCGTGACAGATGTTGCCCAGGGGTTCTATAGTGACAAGCATATACAGGCGCTTCTGACCGCAATGGAGTCGAAAAGCTACGGTCGAGTCCTCGCCAAACCCAAAATCCTCGTCAACGACGGTCAAGTCGGCATAATCAAGACCACCGATACCACCAACGTGACACTAACCGGCCAGACCTTAGTGGGCGGCACGGGCAACACTAGTATCCAGACAAGTACCAGTTATCAGCCATACAATGCTGGCATAACGCTTACCATTCAACCCAATATCAGCGAAGGGGACCTGTTGCTTCTTATCGTCAAGCTCGAAAGGACGGATTTCCTGAAAAGGTCTGACTTAACAAAACCTCCCGATACAACGTCGAGCAATATTGATACAACAGTAACGGTTCCAGACGGCAAAACTATCATCCTTGGCGGTATGCTGAAACTCAGCCAGAACAAAGGCGGCAACAAGGTTCCCCTGCTCGGAGATATTCCATTAGTGGGAGGATTGTTTAGAAGCACCTCGAATAGCGCCGATGATTCAAAACTATATGTATTTGTAAAGGCCAATATACTCAGGCCTGAAGCTACGCTATCGGGACTGCCGGAGCTTGAGAAAATTTCGGAAAGAAACCGTAAGGCATTGGAGGAAAACGAAACGCGGTTCCAGAAATACGAGGATTGGCCTGGGATAAAGCCCCATCCGGTGGACCCGGAGAAGGTGCTTGAAGCCGAATAATCGTGGGAAAATAGTAAAGTAGTACCTGTGCAATGTAAATGAAAGAGCTTCTAATACAAACCGCGAAGCAGACCGGCATCGTTGATGCCGAGGTGCTGGCCAAGTTTTTGGAGGAGAACTCCGCGGGCCGGCGAATCGATGAGGTTCTGCTTGCCTGCCCCAATTTTACCGAGGAGCAGGTGCTGCGTCTGTTCGCCTCGGCTATGGGGAGCGAATTTTTCTCCGAGATACCTGCCAAGCAGGTGCCCCCGGAATTCATCCAGTCCGTCCCTGCGACATACGCCCAGCATCATTCATTGATAGGGATAAAGACAGAAGCGAACAACGGCGAACTGACCGTTGTGCTTTCCAAGCCATTAGATATTGCTGCGCTCGATAACGTATCGAAGATGACGGGTATGTCGGTTCGAGCGGGAGTTGCCACGCGTGCCGCCATAACTTCGATTATTGACGTTGCCTACGAGCAGCGGACGACCGTAATAGATGAGGTGGTGGAGGAGTTGGATTCGCAAAACATCGACCAGATTGCCGATGAGGTCGCCGGCTCCGATGACCTGCTCGACGTGGTCAATCGTCCGCCCGTCATCCGGTTAGTCAACGACATCCTTTTTCGCGCCCTGCAGTTGAGAGCCAGCGATATTCACGTCCATCCATACGAAACCAAAATACAGATTCGCACCCGAATCGACGGCATTCTTTATGACACTTTAAGTTTGAACAGGAACGTATTGCCGTTGATTGTCTCGCGTATCAAGGTTATGGCGGGTATGGACATCGCCGAGCGCCGAATGCCGCAGGACGGCCGATGCAGCGTCCGACTCGGCCAGCGGGAAATAGACCTTCGCGTCAGCACCGTCCCCACAAGTTTCGGCGAACGCTGTGTCCTGCGTCTTTTGGACAAAAGCTCAGGCATTCTCACGCTCGACCAGCTCGGACTATGGGAGGACGACCTCAAAAGATTCGATACACTGCTGAGTCGCACCCACGGGATTATTTTCGTGACAGGCCCGACCGGCAGCGGCAAGAGCACCACCCTGTATGCCTGTCTCAACCGCATCAATTCCGCGGAAAAGAACGTGATGACCGTAGAAGACCCAATCGAATACCAGCTCGAAGGTATCAGTCAAATGCAGGTCGCCTCCAAAAAGGGCGTTACCTTCGTAAACGCGCTGCGGCACGTTTTGCGACAGGACCCCGACGTGATAATGGTCGGCGAGGTTCGTGACGCGGAAACCGCACGAATGGCGATACAATCCTCTCTTACCGGCCACCTCGTATTCAGCACCCTGCACACAAACGATTCGGCGGGAGCCATAAGCAGGTTGCTTGACCTGGGAGTGGAGCCATATTTGGTCAGCTCCTCACTGATTGCCATAATGGCACAACGGCTGCTGCGAAGGGTCTGCCCGGATTGCAAAAAAGAATATAAGCCCACGACTCGCGAGCTTAGAGATCTGGGACTTGGAGATTTGCCTTCGCAGGCCCAGTTCTACATCGGCACCGGCTGCGACAAGTGCTTCCAGACCGGATATCGCGGAAGGACAGGTATTTATGAGCTGATGCTGATTAGCGAGGAAATTCAAAACCTGATATATCAAAGGACCAGCGCAGGCGCCATAAAAAAGGTCTCGCTTGACGCGGGATTGCAAACCCTCAGAATGGACGGCACTCGAAAAGTTCTCGCGGGGATAACAACTATTTCTGAGGTGCTTAGAGTCACACAGGCCGATGTGATATAGGAATTCCGGTTATGCCAAGATACACCTATATAGCAATAGCGGCCGACGGCAAAAAGGCCAAAGGCACTATAACCGCCGAAAGCCCATACGCCGCCCGCAAGCAGTTGCGCATTCGCAGCATTCACCCGACCTCCATAAACGAGATTGGAGCCGCTGAAGAGGGTAAATCCGCCATTGCCTCGGTTTTTACCAGGACCGGCAAAAAACAGATAATCGACTTCACCAAGCAGATGGCCACGCTGCTCAACTCAGGTATAAAACTTACCGAATCCCTGACGGTGCTGACAATGCAGGCGCCAGATACGAAATTCAAAAACGCCCTTACTGACATCCGCGACCGTGTGATTACAGGCGAATCGCTGACCGACGCTATGAAGGATTACGACGATTATTTCGACATAATCTATGTCAGTATGGTTCGCGTCGGCGAGGTTACCGGCTCGCTCGGAGCCGTCTTCGGCACTATCGGCAATTTTATGGGCAAACGCCAAAAGGTTGAATCGAAAATCATTACGGCTATGGTTTATCCGGCGATTCTTATGTTTTTCGCCGTCGTTGTAATACTTATTCTCACCACATTCGTAATACCCAAAATAGGCGCCCAGCTTGTCGCCGCCAAACAGGAATTGCCCTGGATTACAAAGCAGTTGATGAACGTAAGCTACGTTATGACAAGCTGGTGGGTGTTGCTTGTCATCGCGGCTATAATCGGGATGGTCTGGGGGTTAAGACGGCTCTTCAAAACGCAGCGAGGAGCTTTTATGCGGGACAAGTTTCTGCTTTCGCTGCCTATGTTTGGCCCGCTTATCAAACAGCGTGTGGTCTCGCGTTTTGCCTCTACGCTTTCGACGCTGCTGGGGTCAGGCCTGAGTATGGCGGAGTCGTTCCGCGTCGTTGGCGAGGTTACGGGAAATACCCTGATGAAACGCGCTATCGAGCAGGCCAGGGAGAGAATCCTCGCCGGCGCAGATGTCGCCACGCCGTTGCGTGAAAGCGGCGTCATTGACCCGTCGATAGCCCATATGGTTACCGTCGGCGAGAAAAGCGGCGAGCTCGAAAATATGCTCAAAAACATCAGCGACGGTCTTGAAGAAAACACCGACATTGTCATCGAACGGTTGAGCGCCGCCGTCGAGCCGGTCGTCATCGTTTTTATTGCGGTAATTGTCGGCATCATTGCTCTGGCCATAATGTTGCCGATTTTGAAAATTTCACAAATGGCTATGTAGTCCCAGATAGCCGGAACTGGAGTTGATTATGAAAAAACTACGAACTACGAACTACGAACTACGAAACGCAAAACGCCGGGCATTCACAATGATAGAAATTATGGCGGTCATTGTGATTATCGGCATTCTCGCCGGCATCGTAGCCGTCAGCGTCGTGGGTAAAATCGACAAGGCCCGGGTCATCTCCACCAAGGCCAGTTTGAAAATGCTCCACAGCGCAGTCATTCAGTTCAAGCTCGACACGGGCCGATACCCCACCGAAGAAGAGGGCCTGCAGGCACTTATCGAACAACCCACCGATGTAACCGGCTGGAATACGGGAGGATACCTCGAAACAACAACTCTGCCGAAAGACGCCTGGGGAAACGATTTCGTATATCAACTGCTCCCTGAAAGCGGCAAGCCGTTCGTCATTATCAGCTATGGAGCAAACGGCGAAGAAGGCGGCGAGGGTTATGACGCAGACCTTTACAGCACGGACGCCCAGTAACAGAGGACGGAAAACAGATGACAGATGACGGAATGCAGAGAACCCCGCTTCACCCAAAGGGCTACGCAGAGCAGGCAGAAGACAGAAAACGGTTGGCCGTTCTCCGTCCTCAGTCCTCCGTCTTCCGTCTTCGGGCTTTTACGCTGGCGGAGTCGATGGTAGTAGTCGTTATCATCTCGCTGCTGATACTGATAGCCGCCACAAACCTCAAAGGCGTCATTACCAAAAACTCTTTCAAAGCCAAAAGTCAGGGGCTTATCGCCGCTCTTGAAGCCGCCTCGACCAGCGCCGGCCAGAGCGACAAAAGATACGAAGTCATCATAGATATCCCGCAGCAAAGCTATCTTCTCCGCGAAATTTCCTCTTCCAACCTTGCCGATGTTCTTGAGGAGGAAATCATTGCCGAGGAGGATTTCGGCGCCAACTGCGAGGTTTCATACGTTCTGTTTGACGACGGCCAGTTCACAAACGAAGACAGGGCCAAGTTTCGCGCAAGCCGGGCGGGATGGCAGTTTGGCGGCATAATTGTGTTGCTCGACTCGGAAGGGCAGCCCTGGTCTATCATCGTCGACCGACTAAGCAACATTGTTCGTGTGCAGCCCGGCGAAGCGCAAATCGTCTGGCCAAGGAGCAAAGATGAATTGCCCTTCTGAAGACAGAGGACGGAGGACCCCGCTTCGCCCAAAGGGCTACGCAGGGCAGGCAGAAGACAGAAGACAGGAGACGAGTGTCTGTCATCCGTCATCTGACTTCCGTCATCGGGCTTTTACGCTGGTTGAAAGTATGGCCTCCGTTGCGCTGCTTGCCTTCATCGGCGCAAGCGTCTGGTTAGTGCTGGAACGCTGCACGGCCTCCGCGGCGGACTCGATTCAGCGTATGCGTGCCTTCGAAATCGCCCACGAAAATATGGAAAAGCTCCTTGGTTCCGACTCTGTGCAGGAAATGACTGAATACGGCATAAGCGAAAAATTTCAGGACATCCACTGGCAGACCTCCGTCGAGAGCTTCTACGAACCGATTACATCGCATATGTGGGCTCGCGCGGTCTGCTACGCCGAATATACCGGCTCGGGGGGCGAAACCAAAAATGTCGAGCTTACCCACTGGCTCACCCGCCTGACCGACGCACAGTCGCAGCAGTTGATGGCGAGGTCGGCGATGCAGAAACAATTACTTGTAAAGTATATTATCGCGACCGAGGAGCTGGCCGCCGAATACGCCGGTGTTGATGCCAAAACCATCGAGCAGTGGGTCAAAAACGGCATGCCAATGACGGAATCCAATGAATATCTTAAGCCCTGGCTGGACTTGTACCTGCAAACCGACGGCAACCCGACGGAACAGGACAGGCAGGACACATTGGCTGAGTATCCCGAACTGTCGATTACCAGGCCGAAGAAAGCAACCCAGGGCGGACTAACAACGCCTGGGTCGCAGTCGCCGGCGACACCGGAATCGCAGGTGCAGCCGGGTTCCGATTCATCGAACCCCGAAACAGCGGCTCCGGAAGAACTCGACCCGGAATTGAAGAAAGCAATGGATGAATTGAAGAATGGCCAGTAGCCGGCAATTTGTCGTCGATATGCAACCAATAAAAAACAAAATATATTTTTTTGAACGGGCCTTCACGCTCGTCGAGGTGCTTGCCGCCCTGACCGTCGGCACGATGGTTCTAATCGTAGTCATGGCTTTCTACAACAGGGGGCAGAGCGGGTCAGCCGCCGTTATTGACAGGATGGAAAGCAACCGCCTGCCTCGCGAAATATTTCAGCGAATCGCTGAAGATCTTGACCGGGCTGTCAGCGCAGGGCAGGGGACTCAAATTGATATCTTAAACAAGCTTCAGGATGGTTTTTCCGCCGCGAAGATTGAAATACTCCGGAACATTACAGATGCCAAGGAACAATCGCAAACATTTGAAAAAATCGTCTGGCAGAGCAGCGTTGACCCCGACGGCGGGCTGCTCACTTTGTACCGCAGCCATTCCGGAATTGCGCTCGAAGATACACTGCTCGACACGCAAAAGGAGGCCTGGCAGCGAGAGGTTTTTGTGCCGATTTGCACGGGTCTTACCTTGTTCAGAATCGAGGTCCCGAAAGGGGAAACTTCCATCGACCGGTGGACGGGCGAAGTTCTTCCGCCGGCGGTTAAAGTGACGTTGTCGTTCGCCCAGCCGTATAAGACGGTAACCGGCACATTTGATGTCCCGGAGCAGGACAAGCTGGTTCGCACCATCGCTATCGACAGAACCCGCAAGCTGGCGTTTAATATACCGGCGACTGACGTCAACCAGCCAACCGATGCCAACAAGGAGTCCGATGCCAATCAGGCGACAAATGCTAATCAGCCGGTCGATGTTGAAGAATCGACGAGTCCTATGCCATTTTTACGAAGATAAAATAATACAGGAGCAGCCCTTTGAGTAGTAACCTGTTTAGTTGTCAGAATAATCCGCCGGCCGCAGAAGCCGAACCGTCGGTTCGCACGGCTCGACTGAACTCGTCGAAGTCCAGCGGCATCGTGCTTCTGATAACGATGGTTGTGCTGCTGGTTCTGGTGACTCTTGGATACACCCTGGCCAGCCGCGTTTCGGCTCAGCGCCACAGGGACAATTACGTCGTCGATTATGTCAACGCCTGTTATGCCCGCGATTCGGCGATTAAATACGCACTGGCTTCGCTGGAGGACCTGAACAGTATTGAGTTTGTTTCCCGTCCCAATGAGCCGGATTTTTCCGACCTTTTCCATCTCAGTGAACCGGCTTACCGCCAACTGCTTGAACAATGGGCTGCAGAGCTTGCGAAGAATCAGCCCGAGCCGCTCGATAACTCCGGCGAACAGCCGGAATCTACGGATTTGGAAGGAGTTGACGAAAATGGAACTATCCAGGAAGCCAACGACTCGAACGGGAAGCATGCCGCCGATTCGAATGCCATTGACAAGTTAAAGATACGCGGGCCTTATGGCCCGGCCTGGCCTTTCGTAACCGAGCCGGTAGAATTTGAAATCGGCTCTACAACTGTGAAAATAGAAATCGAAGATGAAAACGCAAAATACCCGGCGGGCTGGGCCATCATCGATAATGAAAAAGTCCAGCGAGAGGCCCAGGCGGGCCTTGAGACCTTCTGCGAATGGATGGGATTTGATTCCGACCAAATAGAATCCGTCAAGGGACAACTAAAACAAATCGGCGCAATAAAACCCTTCAAGGTCGAATTCAAACCCGTTGTGCAGAGGACGCCTGTTACAGCCCAGGCTCCCGCCTCGGCCAGGCGGGGCGCAAGGACTCAGAGAGTCGTTTATAAGACAACAAACGTTTTGCAGGCAGAACTTTTGACCAAACAAATCAAAGATTTTTCAAAACTTTTCCACAGTTCCCTCCTCGACACGCAAATGCTCGCCGCACCCACAATTATAAGCGAAGACAGAAAAGAATCGGCGCTCAAGTATATGGGTTTGTGGGGGACGACTCAGGTGAATATCAACTCGGCGCCAAGAAACGTGCTTGAAGCCGCCTTTACCTTCGGGGGCGACGCCGACAAGATAGCAGATGAAATCATAAAAAAAAGGCGCGAAAAAACGTTCGCCAATATCGATGAACTGAAAAAAGAGTTGTTTAGTTTTTCCGATTCTATCGAAAAAAGCAGACCTTACATTACCACGACCAGCAACGTATTTGCAATACGCGTTACCGCCTCAAGCGGTGCGGCAAAGGCCTCGGCTATCGTTGTTGTGCTGAAAGATGGCGGCAAAATCGAACGAGTCGCCATTGTGTGCGGGTAACCGTTGCCTGTTTAAAGGAGATGATTGAAAAATGGATTTGCCGCCGAACATCAGGAATAGTCGATTAGGAGCTTGCTGAAAGTGCAACCTACAAACTTTCTCGGGATATACCTGGCCAAAGACCACGCCACGGTTGTCTGTCTGGCCGTTCAGGGCCGCGACAGAAACTTCGTTGGCTGTTTCAGTGTTTCGATAGAGCAGGACGAACAACCAGGCCACCGGATGCTGGCCCAGCGCATCGCGGCCGCCTGCGTCGAAAAGCAGATTAAATTTACTGAAGCGGCGGTTGCCCTGGACTGTGCGATGTTTATGCAGCATAGTATCCACAGCGAGTTTTCCGACGTCAAAAAAATCACCCAGACGGTCCGCTTCGATACGGAAGAGGCCCTCGGCACCGACGCCACAGACGTCGCAATCGCATTCAAAATAGATTCTACCGACCAGACCGGCTCAAATCTCAGCGCCTTCACCGCACAAAAGCAACTGCTCGCTGAGTTGCTTGGCACTCTTCAAAGCAATAACATTGACCCCGTCAGCTTAGAGCCCGACGTCAACTGCCTGGCAAGGTTCGTCTGCCAGAATATCTCGCTGTCCCCTGATGCTCGCCCGTTGTTCGCGTTCCTGTCCCGGCGAAACGGCTACTTTATCGCGCCCGTTTCTTCTGTCTGGCAGGGCGTATCTCCGACGCCGGCCGCCTCAATGCGAACCTTTCTGCTCAGCGTATCACAAAACAGAAATGAGATGCTGGTAAAACAGGTATCTATGACCACCGCGCTGCTTCAAACAGCCGGAGTCATTAATCGCCTTGAAATCTTCGACGTTGCCGATTCGGTGGTCTGCGATGATATCGCCAAAAAACTTACCGTTCAAACCAATCGCATCGACATAGTCGGCTCAGCGAGATTGTCCGCCGAGAACCTGGCTGACTGCCCCGACGCAGTCGAATTCGCAATCGCTTACGGCGCCGCGATTGCGTACCTCGACCTGCCTCACAGCACGAACTTCCGCAGCGATTTTATGCCCTACCAGGGCAGGAAGATGCGTCTGCAGCGGACCCTCAAGTTTTTCACCGTCGCCGCGGTCATTCTTATGTTCGCCGCCGGTCTGTATGGCCTGATGCAGGCGATTCAGCTCAACAAGTATCGTGCCCAGATGCGGGTGAAATTCGCCAAAGAGTTCTCGGCCGTTATGTTCGGCGAGAAAATGCCGAGCAAATCAAAAGAGGCGGCCAGGAAAATCGGCACCGCGCTGCGGCGCATCAAAGAGGCACAAAAGAGTTTTTCTCTTACCGGGGAAGAGGCCGTCGCGGCGAAACTTGCCCTTGTGCTTCAGGCATTCAATAAATGCGCGGCGGCCACGGGACTGAATATCGAATCCGTCTCCATAACCGACAAAATGATAACCATCAATGGCGACACTCCCCCGGAAAACACACTCAAAGTGTTTGAAGCTCTCAAGCAGGCCGGCTTAAACGTTCTACAGCAGCGAATCAGCCCCAACGGCGGACGCAGCACCTTCGGCGTAACGGTTGAACCCACCACAAAACAAGGCGGAGGCGGCCAATGAAAGACATAAGAGAAATATATAAAAACCCGATGTTTTATTACATACTTATCCCTGCTCTTGCCGCCCTTTGGCCGGCCATTATCTGGGGCGTCTATCTGCCGGCAGCACGGGCCAATCTCAGTGAAGAAATGGACCAGTTCACCAAGGCCGAGCAACTGATTGAGGAATTGCTCGCGGCCGACCCCGAACGCCTGAATTTCACAAAGGAAAAGAACGCGGCGAGCGGGTTCGATTACGCCACCGCCGTCCAGCAGGCCGCCGAATTCTGCTCCATTGCCGCCGGCAATTACAAGTTGTCTTCCGGTATAATTACCAAATCCGAGGGCCAGAAAAGCCAGTCCGCCAACGTCTCGCTGAAGGGTGTCGAGATAACCAAGGCCGCCAGATTCCTGTCCACAATCCAGTTGCGCTGGTCGGGTCTTCAGTGCACCAAGATAGCCCTCAAAAAGAACAAGGGCCTGCCCGACGCCTGGGATGTTGACCTGACGTTCAAGTATTACTATTGATGCTACTCTTCCTGGTTCAACGTTGAGCGTTGGATGTCGGACGTTCAATGTTCAGCATTTGACGGTTTTCCCCCATAAAAAAAGCCGAGGCCTGTCATTTCTGACAGGCCCCGGTTTAATACTACTTTGTAGCGTTATGCCTTGTTAGCAGAAATTATTTCTTCCTGCGAATCAAAGCAAGACCACCAAGACCAAGCAGAGCCATTGTTGCCGGCTCGGGGCAAATCTCAACGTTGTCAATGTAAGCTGTTGCTGGCCAACCCTGATAAGAGATCTTAATGATCATCCATGTTGCTCCTGTCTCATTGTAGCCACCGACATTATAGGTGTAGGTTCTTGCTAAATCGCCTGTCCAAGAACCCCAGTCATGGCCGGTTGAAGTGTTATCTGCTCTGTTTACACAAGTCGGAGTATATTCCTGGTAACCGCTCGGACCGTCGCTGTTGATGGATATTTTTTCGCCCATATCTTCCCAGCCTACTTCATCGCTGGCAAGTACGGTTATGTCGAACGAGAAAAGGCAGCCGGGTCCTATTGTCGGAACTTTATTACGTTGCGCATCATTGTCCCACGGAGCTGTCCAAACTATTGGCCAATACGTCCCACCATTGACAGCTAACAAGAGACTATTGTTGCCCATCGTAGCGCAGGGGCCAAGTGAATTACTTACACCACTATCTACCTCCATATACGCAGCAGTGCCATCAATTGACCAACCTGGCGTCGGGTCTGTGGGTTCCCAGTTACCAATTACTGTGGCACCAGGGCGAGGGGTGGCATCGGCATAACAGGCCGAGACCATAGCCAAAACAAAACAAACTGCTACTAATGTTCTACTCATATTCTACTCCTCCTTCTTCGATTGTCATCACTCTCTTCGTTCGTTAATCCCCGGCCACAAGCCAGAGATTTAGTTGTTCTCGACAAACTCACTCTCTACTTTGCTTTTGTCTCGAACAACAACAAGCACTACAGTTTGACTTTCACCTTTTTATAACCTTGTGCTTGCCTAACGTTAAATAAAGCGACAACTTCTTCACTTCATTTATTCACTTTTCAATTGGCTTGACCCTCCTCCAAGAGGGAGCCACTTCTACACACTTCTGAGGATACTCTTGACAATAGTGAGAATACCACATTCACTACCTGTATGTCAAGAGAAATTATTATAGGATGCAAAAAAAGTTATAGGCCTTGCCGTGTTGCGTAACTGCTGTATTACCAAGAAGTTATGCGACGCAGCATTATTTGTTAATTTGGGCAACTTTTGTTATTCCGTAAAATGTCAGTATCAATACTGAAACGTTATGCTTGTTTCTACAAAAAAGCAAGGGCCTGCCTTTATTGGGAACAAGCCCGGGTTTAATCCTGGGGGTAAATGATAATCCTGTCGTGGATAATGGTTACAAGGTCGGCTTTGCCGTCACCCGTAACATCGGCGACCTTCATTTGTCGCGGCTCCACTATCGGTGCCTGCGGCCTGGATTCTCGGTAGGTCTTCTCTTCGAATGTCTTGAATCGCATTGCCGGTATGGGTTTGCCCGCCGAGTCAAGGGCCAATATCTCGATATGGTTATGTTTGTATTCGACCAGTATGATATCGATCCGCTTGTCGCCGTTTATATCGCCTGTTGCAAGGTTGCCGTAGGCGCCGTCTTTTATCTTTGTTTCGTAACTGAATTTTTGTTCGAGTCGATACCGATTTGTTTTGCCTCCCGGCGGAATAACAATGCCGAATTTTTCGCCGTCAAACAGCAGGATATCATCAGGGCCGCCGGTGAGGGAGGCGGTCAGCATTTTGACGCCTGATGCCGAATTCCACGACCCGACGTCCAACTCTTTGTCGAAGCGATACGTTTTGTCTGTGCCCGGTGTAAGAATCTGCAGCCGGCCCTTTTGGCCATCCAATAACAGTATCGCTTTGCTGTCTTTTGCGCCGTCAACCTTCATCTTTGCCGCGGCTACAGCCGAGATACGATTCTCGGCGCTTTTGGCATTATACTGGTCGAGGACCGTCCATTCACCGTTGGCGAATGTCATACTTCTGGCAAAATTGTTTTGCGCTACTAAAAGCTCTTCGCCTGGTTTACCATCAGTATCAGCCAAATAAACGGAGCGAAGAGTCGCTTCCTTTATCAAGCTCGTCTGTGCCTTTGGCGAATCGACGACCTCGAATTTCCGTTTTTGGGTCTGGCGAACCAGTATGGGCAGCTCATATTTGACAAATATAAGCACGTCTTTTAAGCCATCGTGGTCAACGTCGATAACCTTGATTGCCTGTGGATTAGTGGCGAGTTGCGGAAGCTCGACCGCGAGGGTATCATTGGCGTCGGCTTTTGCCACGTTATAGATTATCCGAAGCGACCTTGTGTCCGACTGTGAGCGGGAGACATATACGCAATCAGTCGACTTGTCGTTGTCTATATCGCTTAATTCCATAGCAAGCGGCTCACCTGTCAAATCGACTGCTTTCGGGAAGGTCAATCGTCCCGACTCGAATTTACTTATGCCGATTGTTTTTTCCTTGATGCTCAGGACGCCAAGCTCGGTTTTGCCGTCGCCGTCTATGTCCGCGGCCGATAAGGCGTCGGTATCTGCCAGGCACGGGAATCTCGCCGGTTCCGCCAGTCCTACGCCGGGTATTTGTCTGTACAATATGAGTTCCGCCGCACCGGGGTCGCTGATTACGACATCCGCGAGTTTGTCGCCGTCAAAATCACCGACTACGAGGTCTCGTTTTTCGCTGCCCTGCCCTGCGGCGAGGGGATAAAAAAGCACGGGCCAGTCATCGCCCTGCGAACTGTCCGCGACCAATTTATAGCAGGCCAATCGTCTGCTTATAGCGTCAATCGCAACTATCTCTTTGCCTTCTTTGCCGTCTATGTTGGCAAGCTCCAGCGCCAGAGGCATTTCAGATAACAGACGTATTTCGGGTCCTAACTGGCCATTTTTCTGCCCGAGACGGACGTGAATTGGTCTTTCGGCATCATCGGTGACAATCAGCAGGTCGTTTATGCCGTCGCCGTTGAGGTCGCCGACCTCGACGCCAATGATTCGGGCCGCAGCGGGATACTTGACCGGCTCGCCGAGAGTACCGTCTTTTTTCTGCAGCAAGACGTATATGGCGTCCCTGCCGACCACAATCAGGTCTTTTTTGCCGTCGTTGTCTATATCCTCACAGATTAGTGCATTTTCATTGGGCAGCGCATCGTCGATATTGATGCGTTTCACCGGCTGCCAGGTTAACGTTTTCGACTTGTGTTTTTCTTTTTGCGGTTTCTGTAACAATATATAGAGGCCTCGCGGCTCGCCATAGTATGCCAAATCAATCAGTCCGTCGCCGTTCAGGTCGCCGCTAACCATACTGTATATTCTTTGCGAGACCGGCACTGTTTGTCTGGTGAATCGACTTGGGCCTATCAGGGCGTTTATATCAATGTCATTGGGGTCAACCGCCACGTCTTCATCCTGGGGGCCGATGGAATCCTTTTGAAACAGAATCTCTATCGCGGATTTTCGGTTGTTGGCCACCGCGATATCGTTTCGGCCGTCGCCGTCAAAATCGGCAATCTGTAAACTCTGAATACTCCAGTCCAGCTTAATGATTTCCATCTCGCCGAATCCGTAGTATTCGCCCAGGCCGTTCGTGTCCGGCTGATTAACGTCTCCCGAAAGGGATGGCCAAGCCCACTGCTTTTGCTGTTCTTTAACGGGTTTGCTTATGCCTGTTGTTGCTATCGCAAGACATAATAATATGATTGTGCCCCTAATCTTTCGCACCGGATACCTCTACGCAATTGATTATCTTTAAAACGTTTTCTAAATCATCAATTATTAATCATCGATTGTCAATACTCTGGCACTTATCAATCGGCTATGTTATTCTTATTGCACATTAAAAATAGTAAGGGATTACAGGTATGTCAGAAAGATATGATTGTATAATAATCGGCGCCGGCCCCGCTGGATTGGCAGCCGGATTATACGCCGCGAGAGACCGGTTCAAAACGCTGCTGCTCGAAAAGTTTGTTCCCGGCGGCCAAATCAACAACACCGACAGAATCGAAAACTATCCCGGTTTCGAGCGCATAAGCGGCTACGAACTTATCGAAAAAATGCAAAAGCAGACCATCGCCTTCGGCGGTGAAATCAAAACAGGGTCGGAAGTAACTGCCCTGAAGAAACTAAGCAGCGGCGACATCGAAATTTCCTGCGGTAAAGACAAATACCTTGCCCGCTCGGTTATACTCGCCCCCGGCAGCGCTTATCGCAAGCTCGGTATTCCGGGCGAAGACAAGTTCCGCAACGCCGGCGCGGGCGTCAGCTATTGCGGCACCTGCGATGCGCCTTTTTTCAAGGGCAAATCCGTCGTCGCAATCGGGGGCGGCAATACCGCGCTGGAAGAGACGCTGCACCTGTGCAAATTCGCCGCGAAGGTAACGCTGCTCCATCGCAGGGACGAATTCCGCGCAACCAGAGTCCTGCAGGAAGAGCTTATCGCGAAGACAAAAGAGCCGAATACTAATCTGCTGATTAAATACAGCACCGTGGCGACAGTCATTGACGGCAAGGACAGGGTCGAATCCGTCCGGCTGAAAAATGTTAAAACAAATAAAGAAGAGAATTACCCCTGCGACGGCGTTTTCATTTTTGTCGGTATGATTCCCAGTACCGGGTTTCTCAGGGGTTTCGTTGATTTGACCGATGGTGGTTTCATCAAGTGCGATTTCGCATACCTGCGGACAAGTGTCCCCGGCGTATTTGTGGCGGGCGACTGCCGGGTGGGAGCAGCGATGCAGCTTGCGACGGCTACAGGCGACGGGGCAAATGCGGCGATGATGCTGAAAAATTATTTCCGCGATTCAAACTGGTGGAATCTGCCGGCGGCCGGGGGACTTTAAGTTTCGCTTAAAGCAGCTCGTCTATCGCCGCGGCGAGGTCTCTTTTGCTGGTCAGGCCGACCCATTTCTTCTGGACCTGCCCGTCTTTGAATAGAATGATGGTGGGTATCGCGCTTATGCCGAACTCCATAGCGCTGTCTCTGGCCTCATCGGTATTGAGCTTGCAGACCTTCGCCTTGCCTGTGTAATCCTTTGAGAACTCCTCGATGATGGGGGCCATCATTCTGCACGGGCCGCACCAGGGCGCCCAGAAATCCACAAGCACGGGCACATCCGATTTATGAATGACGTCGTCGAAATCCGCGTCGGTAAGCTCAACCACATTACCAGCCATTACTGACTCCTTTCCCAAATTGGCCTTAGATTTATCTGGATTCTATAGAGTTGGCCAACCACTGTCAAACGCTTATTGCGTTTTTCTGTTTACGATTGTTCTTTTGTTTGGCCTTCCAGCGGCTTGGGCTCGTTGGCGGTCTGTTTTGGCCTGCCTTTCGGAGGCAATTCCGCAATGGGTATTGGCAGGGGCGATTCCGTTTGCATCTCCTCGACCGGCTGCTCGATTGTCAAATTGTCCGCCGACGGTATTTCCACAATCGGTATAGGCAGTTGCGACTCCTGTTCTGTTTCAGTTGTTTCATCAATAGCGAAATTCGGCTCTGCGGGTAATTCCTCAGCCGGGGCGGACGTCGGCTGTTGTTCCCGTATTGCCTCTGCGGCTTCGATTCTCATTATCGCTGTTCGCACCGCTTCTTCCGCGGGCACATCGGTCAGCGCACGCAGGGATATTTTGCCTGTTTCCTGGGTTTGTTCCGCCCAGATTAACTGTGACCTGATAAGCTCCAATATAGCCAGGAACAGTCCTACCAGCGCGAGCCGGCCGCCTCGCGGCTCGAAAATACGCTCGAAGTTCATTTGGCCCTCTTTTTGCAGCCGATGCAAAATCTCTATCTGATACAAGTCGATCGGTGTGTCGTCCGTAATGTGACTTATATCGAATTTGGCGCCCGTCGCCTCCATAATCGCGTCGAAGGCCTCGAGCAGGTTCCATACGCTGACCTGGTCGAGGTCAATCGCCGGCTCCGCGTCCGGCTTGAACTGCTCGATGACCGTATCGGGTCTGGCAAACCGGTCGCCCTGTTCCTCGGCTGACGCCGCGAGCATATTCGCCGCGTCTTTGAATCTCTTATATTCCAAAAGTTGCCTGATAAGCTCCGCACGCGGGTCTGACAAATCTTCTGCCCCAATTTCCTCTCCCTGCGTCTTTGGCAGAAGCATCGCCGATTTTATCTGCATCAGCGTCGCCGCCATTACCAGAAAATCTCCCGCCACGTCGATATCGAGCTGCTTGAGTATGTCGATATAACGAATGTACTGGTCGGTGATTTTCGCAAGGGGTATGTCGTAGATGTCAACCTCTTCCTTGCGGACAAGGTACAAAAGCAGGTCCATCGGCCCCGCGAATATCTCAAGATTTACCCGATAATCGGCCACTTACTGCTCCTCCGGTTCTTCATAGCCGCCCAGCTCATTGAATTCCGAAAATTCTCCCGGTTCAAATCCTTGCTCCTGGTCTTCAAGTATCTGTTTGGCCTCTTCGGCGTCTTTTTCTAACACCTGCAGTTTGGCGGTTATAACAGTCGGAGCCAAACAGGTATTGGCGGCATTCTCGCCTATCACCACGGCTTTAATGTCAAAGTCCTCGAGAACTTGCCTTGCCATCTCCGCCTGCATCGAATCCATATACTCAGCTATAGTAACAAGTTTATCTGCCATAGTACTCACCTAATCCTACTGCTTTTCGCGCTTCAGTAAGCGTCTTTACCGCGACCGCTCTTGCCCGCTGAGCGCCTTTTGCCAAAAGCTGTTTGAGGTAATCCGGGTTACTCTCAAGCTCGGTTCGTTTTTGCCGGTAGGGCCTGAAGTATTCCACGATAAGCTCCGCCAGGCGTTTTTTAACTTCGCCGTATCCTGTCCCGCCTTTGCGGTATTTGTCTTCCCATTGTTTTATTTCTTCGGCGGAAGCGAAAAGTTTCAGTAACGCGAAAACGTTGCATTTTTCCGGATTTTTTGGCGCCTCAACCGGCGTTGAGTCGGTAACAATCTTCATTACCTTGTTTTTGATGCTCTTTTCCGGCTCGAACATCTCAATCGTGTTGCCGTAACTTTTGCTCATTTTGCGCCCGTCGATACCCGGCACAACCGCGACCGATTCGATAATGTGGTCTTTGGGCAGCACAAAAATCTCGCCGTAAGTGTTGTTGAAATACCCCGCGATATCCCGCGTAACCTCGATATGCTGTTTCTGGTCGGCCCCCACGGGCACAACATCGCTCTTATATATAAGGATATCAGCCGCCTGCAAAACAGGATAAGCGAAGAGGCCGTGATTGGGACTTATGCCTTGGGCAACTTTGTCTTTGTAGCTGGTGCATCGTTCCAAAAGCCCCTTCGGCGTAACGCACGACAAAAGCCACGTAAGTTCTGTAACCTCCGGCACGTCCGACTGACGCCAGAATATCGTCTTTTCAGTATCGAGTCCCAGCGCTATGTAGTCCATAGCGACGCTGAGGGTGAATTCGGCAACGTCTTTCGGCGAGGGGTTGCTCGTAAGGGCGTGATAGTCGGCGATGAAGAAAAAGCAATCGTTGCCCTGCTGCATTTGTATGTGCTGGCGCATCGCCCCGAAATAGTTGCCTATATGCAGCCGACCCGACGGCTGAATGCCCGAAAGTACTCTCAAAACAAATCTCCTTACAAAGAAAAATACAGAACTACCACAGAACTGAAGGTAGCTTTCCTCTGTCCCAAAGTCAAGCGTTTTGCACGCTGTTGCCGGACGCGAGGGCTGGCCCAATTCGGCATCCCGACTGTTAAGAATGAACAATTTGCGGGAAGTCATCCATCCTATAAAAATTCTGCTCAAGAAGAATAATCTGTCAAGTCGAAGGTATAATATTGGTATATTGTTGTTTGTATTTTGGCGGATGGGTGGTTAGGGCAGCTCGAGCAGGCATAACCAACCCATCGGATTGTTGTAGTCACGCCCAATTTCAACGAGCCCGTCTTTAGGGTCTCGTTCCGACTCGGTCGAGTCGTGAAGGGCACGTTGATTGTTTTGCGTAAGTATTTCGCCGAGGAGTCAGCGTATATGACGAATTATTTTTTGGAGCTGGAGTCGGTTTATGAAAAAGCGGCCGGCAATAACATCACGCGACCTCGGTCTTGAATTTGCGGCGCTCTGCGGCAAGCATTTCATTGGGCTTAGTCATCTGCATTACGGCTACTGGCCCGAAGGTTTGCCGGTGAATGTAAGCAACTTGCACATTGCGCAGGAGAACTACACGAACTTTCTGGTTTCGCACATTCCATCCGGCGTTCGCACGATTCTGGACGTCGGCTGCGGTGCCGGGCATACGTCAAAACGACTCGTTGATATGGGCTATAAGGTCGCCTGTGTCTCGCCAAGTCCGGTGCTGAGCGGACGGGTGCGGGAACTGATGGGCAACGCCTGCCATGTATTCGAGTGCAAGTACGAAGATTTACAGACCGAAGACAGGTACGATTTAGTGCTGTTCAGCGAGAGCTTTCAGTACATCAAGATGCAAAAGGCAATGGCCAAAACGTTTGAACTTCTTAACCCGGCCGGCTATATGCTCATCTGCGATATCTTCAGAAAAGACGTCGAGGCGACACCCGATGCCAAAAATGTCGGCGGCGGTTATCTGCTGAGCAGGTTCTACAAACACATCGCAAGCCAGTCATTCGAGCTGGTTGAAGATATTGACATAACCGACCACGCAACTCCCAATCTTGACCTGATGGATGACGCGATGAAAAACGTCGTCCGTCCGATTATCGATTCGTCGCTGAACTTTCTGGCAGGCAGATATCCGCTTATGAGCAAGGTTATTCGCTGGTTGTACAGAAAGCGAATAAATAAAGTTTATCAAAAGTATTTCAACGGGAACCGGGCCGGCGAGGACTTCAGCAAATTCAAATCCTATCGACTGTTTCTCTATAGAAGCACTTGCGCCGTTCCCGCAGGAAATTTGACTGCGATTGCACCGCCTGTGTGCGGCCAGGCAACCAGCCCGGTTGCTCTGCTGACAGGTGTGTGACGTCTGAGTTTCGGTCTGTGCCGGCCAGTGTGTCCTGCATTGTGCGTCTTTTGTCTTCTATCCCTATTCGGTATACGTTATCCGTTAATCAAAAATTTTTTATTTTAATGATTGACTTTTCCGATTGTAAATTATAAAGTGCCGCTATCTGGAGGTTTTGCCGCTTGTGCGGATGATAAGTTGACAATTTGTAAATCGAGAGTAAGTTCCGGCGGAACCGGAGAAAACCATATTGGAAACTTTTACTGACAGGGCACTAAAATCGCAAAGAGACCATACATACAGGGGCCGTACTCGAAAGCGGATATTGCGCTTTTGAAAAAGGGGTATCCGGCCACAAGCGCAGTGGTGCTGGCGGGCAAGCTCAAACGTTCGCTGATATCGGTGCAGAAACAACTCCGCGAAATGCACATCAGCAGAAGAAAAGAATCCGGCTGGACGGCCGCCCAGTTGCGGTATCTGCGAAGAAACTACAAGGAAACCGCAACATGGGAAATCGCCAACCGGCTGAATAAAACGCCTTCCGATGTGAAACACAAAGCCGCCGAACTGAAACTCAAAAAGTAGAGGGTTTTCAACAACATCTGCTTGGACGACGGACGATTGTTTATGATAGTCGGCGTGATGACAGCCAACTTGCACCTTCACGGTATCGGCTCGCTGAAAGAAAAACGCAGCATCGTCAAAAGCGTAATCGGACGATTGCAAAGCCGGTTCAATATATCCATTTCCGAAGTTGACCACAACGATAGCAAAATCATCGCCACTCTCGGCGTCGCCGTCGTCGGCAACGACAAATCCTTTATCGAAAGCCAGCTCGAGGCCGTCGCAACCTTTATGCGCAACGATGGCCGGTTCTATCTCGGTACAATCGAACGTGAAATTTATCCGGCGTAGCCCGACACCCATTTTGGGAAAACATCGGCAGCTAATTTGAAGAGACCTCAGGATTCAAAACCAGTGCGGGGCGAAGTCGGACCTTATTGGGTGTTGGATATTGGACATTCCAATCCATCTTCTGTCTTTGGTCTGGCGTCTTGCGTCTGGTGTCTGGCGTCTAAATTAAATCGCCAATCCGCAATCGCAAATCCGAAATCGAAAATGTCGCCCTTATCGGCTTCCCCCACGGCAAAATGAAAAAATTCTTATCGTAAACCGTTATTTTAACCAGCGATATTGTGGAATATAAGTCAAGGTATACAAAGGACTTAGTGTTCTCTATGTTAACAATTGTTATTTTTTAGATAAAAATGTTTAACTGGCAGTTGACAAAGTGCAATTTTGTGGTAGTATATGATTAACGTTCTTTTAAAAGTAAAAGTGTTATTCGGGTCGGTTGAAAATTCTCTCCCTGTACCGCCATCTCGGCGTTCTTGATGAGCTACATACTGTGTAGCTGCCTCGCTTTTGGGCGAGTGTGTTTTGGTGGGCGACAGATCGTCTTGGTGTCGTATGTCCCTCTGTCTATTTGATTAACTGCTAGATTCCCACACTTCTTCTTTTACGGCAATGCTTTGGATAAGGACTCGATAGTATGACATTTGATTTGCACATCGGAACAAACTGCAGAACGTATTGTCAAGCGTCACAGACAAATAATTTGTGCAGATGATATGCTTGTAGTACGTCCGTCGCAGTGTACTGAAACAGTAAATCTGTTTCAGAGAAAAATAGGGAGCCAGCTCCGCCAACTCAGCAATGAGTTCCGAGCTGGTCGAACCAATATTTCTACAGGGAGAAACTATGGCCAAATTGCAATTCGGTTCGTGTGGACCGACAGTTTGACCGTGTTAACCAAATTTAAGAAAGGAGTTACAATGGATATTATTAGAAACAAAGCCGACCCGAGATGCCGCGAAGCCCAAAAAGAATTGGAGAAGATTATTGCTGCATTGCAGCGACTTCTAAACTATTCTGGAGGGGCAGGCAAAACCGGTTCGGTCGAATTAAGAGCCGTTCTCAATCGCTTAAAGGCATTGCGGATGACACTTCTTAGCCAGCCCGAAGAAAACACTAACTGGCTGGCAATAATAGGAGTGATCGTTTCCATCGCTGATTTAGTTGAAAGACTATGGCACTAATCGATTCCCTTTTTCTTTTTGTTATCGAGGAGGAATAATCATGTTGGCAGGTCAAATCATAAAACTAATTCGTACTGCAGATGGCCTACAACAGGGCCAGTTTGCCCAGAGTCTGGATGTAAGCCGCACGTATCTTTCTCAGGTTGAGAACGGTCGGAAGGAACCGAGTATTTCTTTTTTGAAAAGATGCTCCAAAGAGTTGCACATACCTTTACTATTGTTATTTTTCAGTGAGCAACATCCGAATTATGATGATAACGTCCTTGCTGAACTTCACAAGATTTTGGCTGGCATTTTGATGGCTAGAGCATCACAATTATCTGGCGGAGAACAGTTGGATTTCCAGAAATGGTTAAGAGACAAATAAAGTTGTTAAGAATCAGAGATTTAACGCATCTCGCTAAACATCTGGGTACTTCCCCAGATGAATTGGACAAGATATGTCTCAATATTGAGAGCCACCCGAGCAAGTATTATTTCTGTTGGGAAAAAAAGACAAAAAAGGGCAAAGTGCGCCCGATGGTCAATGTTTACGGCCGTTTAAGGAATGTTTTGGATCGGTTAAACCGCCTGTTGCAGCGAATCGAATTGCCTCCTTACGTTCATGGAGGTGTGCCGGGCCATTCGACTATTACAAATGCACTACCTCACCGTGCTCAGCCACTCCTGTTAAGCGTAGATATCGAGAAGCACTTTCCTAACGTTAGACCAATCAAAGTTTATTCAATGTTCGTTAACCAGCAGCAATGTTCCCCTGATGTTGCTCGCGTCCTTACTAGGTTAACCACTCTGGACGGCAGTCTTCCCCAGGGCTACCCTACGAGTCCAGCCATTTCCAATCTAGTCACCCTTAATCTCTCGAAGAGACTACATGGTTTTGCTGAAGCGCGTCATTGTGAGTGTACCCAGTATATAGACGACTATAACTTTTCTGGCGACAAACGGTTTGCTTCTTCTAAGAATAAGGTATTGGGAATCATCACCCAAGAAGGGTTTAAGGTTAATCCTTCAAAAACGAAAGTGATGAAAGGTGATGATGAAAAGGTCGTGACCGGAATAAAGGTGAATACTCGGCACCTTGACGTCCCCAAAGATACGATGAAGAAGACCCGTGCTGCGTTTTTGGAGTTGAAGGGGAAAATACAACGTGGCTATCCCATGTCTGATAAGCAAATCCGTTCAGTAGAGGGAAAAATCCGTTATATCTCGTCTTTTAATCGTGGGGCAGGAAAATTCTTATATAAACAATTTCGGGCTACAATAATAACCGGGAACAGCCGTTTTTCCCCGCCGAAGTAAAAATCATCATCCCTCCGGGATACCGCATTTTTACTTTTTGCCTTTTGCTTTTTGATTTGAAAAACTGTCCGCTATACGCTATCCGCTGAACGCTGTCTTCCGTTCATTACGGCGGACATTTCGCGCAGGCGGCGCGGAAGAGCATTGTGCTTAAATACCTGTCGCCGCGGTCGCAAATAATCGTAACCACCGTGCCAGCTTTCATATCCTTCGCGATTCGGACCGCTCCTGCAACGGCTGCGCCGCTCGATATGCCCGCGAAGATTCCTTCCTCAGCCGCCAATCGACGGGTCATTTCGTATGCCTCATCATCCTCCATCGTCATAACATCGTCGAGCCGGTCTCGCTCGTAAATAGCGGGCACGATTGACTCGGTCATATTCTTGAGGCCCTGTATGGTGTGATGAGGCGTTGGCTCGATGCCGATGATTTTGACGTGGTTTAATTTTTCGCGAAGGAAGCGAGATATACCCATAAGCGTGCCGGTTGTACCCATGCCGGCGACGAAAAACTCGATTTGGCCGTTGGTTTGTTTGTAAATTTCCGGGCCGGTCGTCTCGTAATGAGCCAGCGGGTTATTGGGGTTGGTGAACTGGTTGGGCATAAAATAAATGTTGGGTTCTTTTTCGAGGATTCGTTGAGCCATCCTGATAGCGCCGTCGGTGCCTTCGTTGGCAGGGGTCATTACCACCTCCGCGCCAAACGCCTCCAAAATATGTCGTCGTTCGCTGCTTACGCAGGCGGGCAGTGTGAGTTTGACGCGATACCCTTTGGCTGCTCCAATCATCGCCAGCGCGATACCCGTGTTGCCGGAGGTTGGTTCGAGAATGGTTTTATCTTTGGTTAGCGAGCCATCCTCCTCGGCCTTTGTAACCATATAGAGTGCTGTGCGGTCTTTAATCGACCCGGCGGGGTTATTGCCCTCCATTTTTGCTAAAAGACGCACCTTGGGGTTGGGGTTCAGCCGGCTTAGCTCAACCATCGGCGTATTGCCAATCGACGAAAGAACACTCATTGGATTTCTCCTATGTGTTAAGATGGGCTAATGATACCATAAGGTTGCCGGCCGTTTCAAGTAATCGCTGGTTGATTTGCAGCGACGAGATAATTCACTTTTGATTTGAAATTTACAGCCGGGTTGATATACTAACGCCCCTTGTTTTTGGTAGTTGTTTAAAAGTTTGCAGGATTGATTTTTAACGGAAAGGTATCAGCAATGGCAAAGGCCGCAAAAGCAAACGCGGTAGTAGGTCAATCGGGCGGGCCGACAGGCGTTATTAACGCGTCTCTTGTCGGCGTAATCGAGGAAGTCAAAAAACATTCCCAAATCGGCGACCTGTATGGCGCGGTTCACGCCGTATCAGGCATCGTCAAAGACCAGTTCATAAACCTTAAAAAGGTCTCCGCCAAAACCCTCGAGCTGATCGCCGCATCGCCATCATCGGCTTTAGGTTCAAGCAGAGACAAGCCCGATGAAGCATGCTGCGCGAATATCCTCGAGGTCTTGAAAAAGCGAAATGTCCGCTACTTCTATTACATCGGCGGCAATGACTCAGCGAACACCTGCCATATTATCAATACCATCGCGCAAAAGTCAGGTTATGAGCTGCACGCCTGGCACGTTCCGAAGACCGTTGATAACGACCTTCTCGTTACCGATCATTGCCCCGGCTATGGAACTGCGGCGAAGTTCGTCGCCTGCGCACTTATGGGCGACGACCTCGATAACCGCGCGTTGCCGGGAGTAAAAATCGACGTCATTATGGGCAGACACGCCGGTTTCCTCACAGCTGCGGCCGCGCTCGGGAAGAGAAAAGATGATGACGGCCCACACCTCATCTATTTGCCCGAACGGCCTGCTTCGATGGATAAGTTCCTTGCCGATGTTAACGCCGTATATACAAAGCTCGGCAGATGCGTCGTCGCCGTCAGCGAAGGTATTCTTGATACCGACGGTGTCATCTGGACAAAGAAAATCGTCAGCAGCGAAGAAAAAGACGCCCATGGCAATATCCAGCTTTCAGGAACCGGCGCATTAGCAGATTTTCTGGCCGGACAGGTCAGAAGCAGCTTGAAAATTAAACGCGTCCGCGCCGACACATTCGGCTATCTCCAGAGAAGCTTCGCCGGCCTGCAATCACCTGTTGATGCCAAAGAGGCGCGTCTTTGCGGCAGACAGGCAGTTAAGTACTCCATCACGCAGCAAAGCGGCTCCGTCGCGATGAAACGCCTCAAAGGCACAAAATACGCGATTGAATTATTCGCCACGGAATTAAGCAGCGTCGCCGAAAAAACAAAGTCGCTGCCCGATGAATATATCAATTCCGAAGGCAACGGCGTTACAGACGCCTTTGTCAAATATGCGTTTCCCTTGACAGGGGGACTGCCGAAAACCGAATACCTTGGAAATTACCCAAGAGTATAGGATTGAGTTTCTTGTCCTCCGCCAGTCCCCCCAGAAATGGCGGGACGATGGAAGGACAGGAGGGGCGAATGGCCTGTTCTGCTTTCAGAGCAGGCCTGTTTTTTGCAATAATGCGGTTAACCGCCGAGTACGCGGAGACCGCTGAGAAAAATATAGAATAAACTCTGCGTGCTTTGCGGCCTCTGTGGTAAGAAATGAACGCCTTTAACGTCCATAACGTGTTTTTCACGATTCTCGGTTACCCGATGAGCTATATCGAGCTGTCGGCTACGCTGCTAATCACCGTCTATGTCCTCCTTATTACCCGCAAAATCGTCTGGGCGTGGCCTTTGGGGATAGTAACGTTTTTGCTTTTCGCAGTGCTGTTCTACCAGGTCCGCCTGTATTCCGATTTCTTCGAGCAGTTCTACTACATCGGCAATTGCTTCTACGGGTGGTATGTATGGCTCGCAGCGCGAAAGAAAACACAAGAGGGAGAAAAAGAGCTGGCAGTTTCATACACCTCCGACAAAGGCCGGGCAATTGCGTGTGCGATAATCGCGGCAGGGGGGATTATTTTGGGATTCACGATGAGCAGGATTCATACCTGGCTGCCCGTGTTATTTCCCCAGCAGGCCGCATATCCTTATATTGATGCGACAGCGACGGTGATGGGCTTCGTCGCTGCCGGCCTTATGACGCACAGAAAAATCGAGGCGTGGATTCTCTGGCTTTGCGTGAACAGTATTTGCATCGGCCTGTATTACGCCAGAGACGTGAAGTTCGTTGCGATTCTGTATATCTTCTTCCTCGCCTTGGCGGTTAATGGTTTGATTACATGGGGCAGAGAACTCCGGACGAAAGACGGAAGACAGAGGACTGAGGACAGATGACGGAAGTGATTGCGGATTTCGGATTGTAGATTGCGGATTAAATAATTGACGATTGCCGATTTAATCAAGCCACTGGTTACACAGATTACACTGATTTATTTTAGACGCTGATTTCGCAGATTTACGCTGCTTTTGCTCGGCTTGGCGTACTCGACACAGCCAGTTCTCCAAACGTGGTTTGTGCGATTGGCTGATGTCGTCGTCCGCCGAAGTCCTTCGGCCTTCATTTATAAGCCGAGCAAATAACACCCTTCTTCGCCGAAGCAGCTACGCAGGGCAGGCGGATTTGCCGGGCCCCGCCTCCATAACTCAAAACTAAACACTCAAAACTAACATTTGACACCTCGTTTGTGAAAATCTATAGTGGGTTTGGTGGATTTAGCCGTTGAAAAAGGACTCGGTTTGGGTAGAATTAAAAGATAAGTAAAAAGGAAATAATAGGTGGCTGTCCCTAGTTGTTCCGTATTATTATTTTTTATCAACTTGTGGAGTTATATTTTTTATTATAATTGGGATCTTCGCAAGCTCTCTCCCTTCACACATAAAGATAATTTCTATTGGCGAAGGTTCTTCAACAACCAATCCATTAATTTTTATTACGCCTCTGTGTGAAGATTTATCCTCATAGTTTACGTCGATATTACCCCTGTGTAATTCTTTTCCTTTTTGTCTAATTATCAGTTCGGTTTTTACTATACTAGGGTCAGTCGCGACATTTCGTTCAGACTGAAAAGCAATAGCAAACGGTGGTGTAACAAAAGGAAATGATACCCCTTGAAAACCATCTATTATGCTTATTATGCTTAAGTTGTTAGTGTACTTGTCTATAATAGCATTTTCTGCTAGATGGACAAATTGCATCTTATGCATTTTTACTGTCCTTAACATAAACGTTAGTTACATCACTTGATGTCGTAGGATTTTCAAATCCTTCCTGGGAAAGAATAACTTTAGGTTCGTATTTTACAGTTGTTTTATATTCTGTAATCGGATTATATTTTCCAATTATAAGTGAAATGATGCTATTTGCCCACTTATATTTGTCATTCCTCAACGACCCTAAAAAGGTGTGTGCTTCTGAATATTCCTTGAAAGACAAAGCCATCAAAAAAATATAAAACATCAATTCGCTTACCTGATTTCTTTCAGATTTTTCCAAAATATGTTTGCACTTCTCATAAATGTCTTTTACAGAAAGAATATTTGATAAACCTTCTATTTCTGAAAGCTTTTTAAGATTCGTATAGAGATAGACCGGCGTATTTGCACATAAAAACCACTTCGCGGATTCTTTAAAATTTTTTATATCAAAACCATTCATTTTGATATCCTATAATACTTTATATTGGCAAAACTGTAAGGGCATTGGTTGAATGTATGAACTGCTTCTCTTCCAAATCCCCATTTGCTTAAAATCAAAGGAATTACTCCCTTTTTGCCAATAACCAAACCAGAATGCTCTGCATCGCCATTATCACCATAATAAATTATTACATCTCCTACTCGAACGTTGTTCATATCAACCATTGTGTAATCATCTTCCTTAATTATTTTTGCTATTTCTTGAGAATCCCAAATCTGTGCTCTTCTGTTGCCAAATACCAAACCGTGACAATTATAAATGGGTGAAGGGTTATTTACGAAGAAAACGAACGGTTCTTTATATTGCCTATCATATTCTTCAACCAAGTGCAATAAATAAGGAATCAACTCATGTTCTTGAATGTTTAATATGTTATTGCCTTTTCTGGTTTGAATTATAATTTCTGTCTGACGCCTTTCCCCAGGCTCTATGATTATTTGACTCATTTCCAATTCCTATTTATTAATAAGGAATGTTTATGCTTTATATTTTTCTTGCTGCATATTATACATTTTCTTTGAAAAATTACAACCATACAACCCGTCGCGAATGGGAAAACCGGGGACAGCGGGGTTGTTGAAAAACCTTATATTCGGGGCTTGAGATTGCTTCGTTGCGCTCGCAACGACGCCTCCATGTGAAGTGTGCTTCCATATTTATTCGTGGTAAAAAATCGGTATAACTACTTTATCTGTCAATACTTACAAATCCGTATCAAGCATTTTTGTTCGTTTTTTTGCCTGTTTTCAGCATGGTTTTTTGCGTGTTTTTAACGCATACCTTTAGCTGTAACCATTTGCAGAATAAGGACATAAAACAGGACTGAAAAAGTCGTATAAAACGCTTGTATCAAACGTTTGTATGATACATTTGTTCACCAAAAGCGCGCAAGTGTTTTTTGCTCAAATCCGGAAATTCTGGAATTTTTTTTACTCCTTATGCTATAATAACTTAAGTTCATTTCGGCTTATCCCCAAAATCGGAATTTTCGTCAAAAGCGCGCAAGTTCGCGCCAATTACAGAGGAAGTCGATTGTTCGACTTCCTCTGTAGTTGATAGTATTGCCGAAGCGGGCCCTGCGCTTCGCTACGTGTCGTATATCGTATTTCGTAATGACCCCCAAGCAGGCCTGGGGGCTAACCGATGAGGAATCGGCGAGGTAAAAAGGAAGGTGGATGTGGGTATGAAAGTCAATTTAACAATTGGGATACCGAGTTGGTTAGACAGAATATGCACGTGGCCGATGATGGTTTATCGGCGGTGGAAATATGGGTACGAGTTTCGCAGGATATATTTAGGCGAAGGGGAATGGACGATTTTAGACCAGAAGGATTATTACCGATTCGGCAATTTGAAATGGGGCATTGAGGGAAAAAGAGACAAATTCTATGCCGTCTGCAACATTAAAATCGAACCCGGGCGGACGAAAGAAATACGATTACACAGAGAAATTATGAAGCCACCCGCCGGAGTTCTTGTCGATCATAGAAACGGCAACTCACTGGACAATCGCAGGGCAAATCTGCGTTTAGCGACACACACACAGAATATGCATAACAGGCAAAAAATCAAAACAAAAACCTCATCGCAGTATATCGGCGCTTCACTTGACAAGCGAAGCGGAAGATGGGCCTCCAAAATTCGTTGTCACGGGAAGAAAATACATTTAGGTTGTTTCGGCAGCGACATTGAGGCGGCGAAGGCATACGACGCGGCAGCGAAGAAATATCACGGGGAGTTTGCACGGCTGAACTTTCCGGAAACAGCGGTTCGTATTTAGTCGTTCGTCCCGCCTGCGGCGGGTAAAATTTAGTATATCGTAATTCGGATGCTGACGGTGTCGGGGAAATACTTAAGAAATGTCCAATCCGCCACAGGCGGATAAATGTCCAACACGCAATGACCAATGATAAAGTAAACCGGCCAAACGCAGCGGTGAATATGTTACGCGAAGAGGGCTTCGGTGAATGTATCGGGGTCGAATTCGGCGATGTCTTCGGGTTTTTCGCCGAGGCCGATGAATTTGACGGGGATGTTGAGCTGGTCTTTAATAGCGATGACGATTCCGCCTCGTGCTGTGCCGTCAAGTTTGGCTAAGAAGATTCCCGAAACGTTGATTGCCTCGGTGAACATCTTCGCCTGGACAATTGCGTTTTGGCCCGTTGTGGCGTCGAGAACAAGCAGAACCTCGGTCGGGGCTCCTTCAATTTTGCGGGCGACGACGTCGCGGATTTTGATGAGCTGTTTCATCAGGTCTTTTTGCGTATGGAGTCGGCCCGCGGTGTCGAGGATGAGGAAATCGACGTTTCTCGCTGTGGCGGCCTCGCAGGCGTCATAGGCGACCGCGGCGGGGTCGCTGCCCATCTGGTGCTTGACGATTTGGACGCCGATACGGTCCGCCCAAATTGACAATTGCTCAACAGCCGCTGCCCTGAAGGTATCGCAGGCGGCGACGATTACTTTTTTGTTGTCCCTGCTGAGGATATAGGCGAGCTTGGCGATGCTGGTGGTTTTGCCTGAGCCGTTGACGCCGGCGACTAAAATCACGGTCGGCCCTTTGGCTGCCAGACGCACCTGCCTGTCCTGATGAGGCCAATAGCCCTTGATGTGTTCTTTGAGAAACGGGACGATGTCCTCAACCTTGCTGATTTTCCTGTCGCGGTAGGCGTCCCGCAAATCGGAGATGAGTTTGGCGGTGGTTTCGACGCCGATGTCATCTTTTATTAGTGTCTCTTCGAGGTCGTTGAGCAGGTCATCGTCGATGTTTCTGCCGATACTGAGGACGGCAGACAGCGACGAGCCGATTTTGTCGCGGGTTTTGCTCAGCCGGTCTTTGAAGTAGCCGATTGTTTTGGAAAATATGCCCATAGTTAGCGAACAAGTTTCGCAGAATCAGCCCACGAATTCAAGGTTTATCCGTCATACGATTTTTGTCGCAAGTTGACTGATTTGGTTTGACAAAATCATCTTCAGCTGTTACACTTTGCTCTGATTTACTCACGGATGGTCATCGTAACAACTGCAGAGGGTGATAAAAGGTTTTCGGCTGTTTCAATAACACGGATGTTATTTGTGGCGGGTAACCTCTGTTTGTAGTGGCATCGTTTTATTCGCCATTGGCGGATTTTTATAAAGGAGCGTGTCTTGGCCGGCGGTGAAGTAGAAAATATCTTCGCTGATATACTGGACCGAGCAAGAACTCTGGACCCTGTCAACACCCGCAAGTGGTTTGATAACCTCCGCGTTGTGCGTTTGACGGGCGGGTCGCTTGAGATTGGCTGCCCGGATGAGGCGTGTGCCCAGTTTTTGCAAAGTAAATGCAGAAGCGCGTTTACAAAGGCCGCGCAGCAAATAACGAGCCATCTTGTTTCCGTGCAGTTTTCCGCCAACGGCCAAGTCAGAGAGGAATCCACCGAACAGGAACAAAAAGACAGGCCGACTCTTCATCCGGATTATACTTTCGAGAATTTTGTCGTTGGGCCCTGCAATCGGCTTGCGCACGCGAGCTGCATCGCCGTCAGTCAGTCGCCGGGTGATACATATAATCCATTGTTCATCTATGGGAATTCCGGATTAGGCAAAACGCACCTGCTTCAGGCGGTTTGCCACGAAGTGAAAAGGAAAACGCCGTCGGCGGTGATTCAACTGTTAAGCTGTGAAGAATTTGTGAATCGTTTTATCCAGGCAATCGAAAAGGGCGATTTGCCCGGCTTTCAGAGCCGGTTCCGCACCGTCGATACCCTTATTATTGATGATGTGCAATTTTTGCGGGAACGCGAGCAGAGCCAGGAGGAATTTTTCCACACTTTCAATGCCTTGTACAGCAACGGCAAACAAATCATTCTCAGCGCCGACAGCCCGCCCGGCGAGATACCGTCTCTCGAAGAACGACTCATCAGCAGGTTCAACTGGGGCTTAGTAACGCGAATAGACCCGCCGAGTTACGAGACGCGAATCGCGATTGTGCAGAAAAAAGCGCATCTTCGCGGGCTTGACGTCAGTGAGGACGTGGCCGGCTACGTCGCACGCAAGGTGCATGCCAATATCAGGGAGCTTGAAGGGGCGTTGACGACGATATACGCGGTGTCGATGACGACCGGCGAGAAAATCACCCTTGAGATGGCCCAGACCGCACTCGACGGCCAGGTTGACCTCGGCACAAGGCACATAAGAATCAGCGATATCATCGATACCGTTTCCCGCCATTTTAACGTTCGCCTGGCAGACCTTCAGAGCCAGAAGCGAAACCAGAGTATCGCCGAACCGAGACAGATTTGTATGTACCTTGCCAGACAGCTCACAAAGCACAGCTTGGAGGAAATCGGCGGCCACCTCGGCGGCCGGGACCATACCACCGTTATGCACGCCTACGCCAAAATCGAGGAATTGCGAAAAAGCGACCCCAAAATGCACGCCACATTAGAGCAGTTAGCAGGACAAATCACGCAAACCGCAAGGGCGTAAATAAAACAGCGTTCAGCGGGTAGCAGATAGTTTTGAGTGTTGAGTGTTTAGTTTTGAGTTGCGGATTCGTTGCGCGATGAATTTTAATTTGACACCTCGTTTGTGAAAATCTGAATTACAACCACAGATTGCGCAGATTACGCGGTTTTTTAATAACATTAAAACCTGTTGTCTTATTAGGGACTTTGTGGTAAAAATTGGAGAGAAACGCACCTTTGTCCGTCAACTTTGCCGTCCGGCAGATGTTTAAAATGAAGATTTTGATATCATTGGAAAATTAGACAGTTTGGCTGTACAGACAGGCGTTTAATATGAGAATTACCAGAACAATTATACCCTATATAGTTATTGTTATTATTTTAGCAGTAACAGGTTATTTTTCCCGGCTTAACCATAATGCCTTTGAAAAAGCAATGGTTGATCAGGCCCAGACACAACTCTTGATAACTGCTTTATCTGAAGCACAAAGCATTGAGAGACATTCTTATAATACCGAGATTTCCGCGGTAGATACAAGCGGACTGGTTAAGCATATCGATGACTTAGAAAGAGTACAAGTTCTTATAGTAGATGATGATGCAAAAATAAAGCACAGCCACTATATGAACTATATTGGCGAAAATCTTCTAACGCTTTTAAAAGGGAAAATCTCTAATCCCGAATGGCTAAAATTAAACTCAATGGTGCAAAAAATCAAGAATGGCGAACAGGGGACAGCCATAATAGATTTTTTTTCAGATGATGTTAACCCAAATATTGTAAAGACACTGCTGGCATTTGCTCCCATTCACCACGGAAATACCAGGTATTCAATTATCGTGGCGATGGAATATGACGTTGTCGCAGAACCAGTGAATAAAAACGCAAGAGACAATATAGCTTTTGGCGGGTTTGTGCTCTTTATGTTCTTTGTTTTGGCAGCATCTATTTTTCGTCATCAGAAGAAAAAGGCCGATGAATTACAAAATCTATATAGCGCATTGGAAAATGAACATATAAAATTAAAAACCACCCAAACTCAGCTTATTCAGGCCGAGAAAATGGGAATAGTCGGAAAATTGAGCAGCGGGGTGGCTCACGAAGTAAAAAATCCATTAATGATTATTATGCAGGGAATAGAATATCTTAAAGAAAAGCTCAAGACAAAAGATGAAGATGTTTCTATGGCTCTGAAAGACATCGAGGAAGCTGTGGGCAGGGCTGATAATGTCGTCAGGGGGCTGTTAGATTTTGCTTCCGTATCCAAACTGGTGGCGACGCCGGAAAGTATAAATTTAATTTTAGACAATTCTCTGCTGTTAATGAAAAATCTGCTCGATAAAAATAATATTAAAATAACAAGGAACTTTGAGGAAAACATTCCTTATATAATAATAGATAAAAACAAAATTCAACAGGTCTTTCTTAATATCATACTTAATTCCGTAGATGCAATGCCGGGCGGCGGAGATATTATAATAAGGACTTACGCAGAACAGCCCCAAGACCACGAAAAACGGGTCATTGTTCAAATCGAAGACACCGGAACGGGGATACCTGAAGGTGCCGCAGAAAAAATATTCGAGCCGTTTTTTACGACAAAGCATTCCAGGGGAGGACACGGGCTGGGGTTACCGATGGTAAAGAATATAATAGAGATGCACGGCGGCAAAATTAATATTTCAAACAGAACCGGCGGAAAGGGGACTGTTGTAATCGTATCGTTCAAGGCATAAAAGAAAGGAACTGCAATGAATAAGAAAAAGATACTGATCGTCGATGACGAAGAGAAGTTTACGAAGTACGTGAAATTGAACCTTGAGTCAACAGGCAAATATGAAGTCCGGGTTGAGAATAAAGGATCACACGGTCTTGAGGCGGCCAAGGCGTTCAAACCCGACTTGATATTACTGGATGTTATGATGCCTGATATGGATGGTTCTGAAGTAGCTGCGCAGCTAAAGGAGGAAGAGAGCTGTAAGAATATACCAGTTGTGTTCTTAACTGCGATTATAACGGAACAGGAAATAGATGAGAAGGGCTCTGATATAGGTGGTCATCCCTTTATAGCTAAGCCCATAAACCTAAAAAATCTGATATCCGGCATTGAGCAAAATATGGGCAACAATAGTAAATAGGCCTATATCTTCATTGCATGGTCAACCCCTGTTTTTGTACCGCACGCCACTCAAAGGACGCAGAGAAATAATGTATAAAAATGGCAAAGATAAAGTGCCTTTCGTCAGGGAAATGAAATGCAATAATCTTAGCTGCTAAAGCGTCTGTTATTAAAAATTGGGAAACACTGATTAAGGGGAACAGGAACAAAGACATGCTGCGTGCCCTGCGATTCATAGAGCAGATCAACATAAAATACCCCAAACTCTCCATCGTATTCCTCGCGGCGGCCGTATTGTGGATCGATGTTATCACGGGCAGGGAGATTCAATTCCCGCTTATTTATGTTATTCCAGTGGGCTTGGCGGCGTGGAGGAAACAACGAATACTGGCATATGTCATGGCCATAACGTTGCCTGTGCTGAGAATCGGTTATGAGATTGAATGGAACATCGACGCATCGTTTGCGGTTGTTGGCTTTAACGTCCTGATCGAAATATCCGCCATGATATTTTATACCTATCTGATTGGCAGGACCGCAGCACAGACAACACAGTTGAAGAAGACGATTACGGCAAAAGAACAGAAGATAAGCCAACTGCGCACCTTTGCCAGGATGATTGGTACAACACTGCATGGCCATGGCCTTTCCCCTGGCATGGCGGAGGGGAATGCGTGGATCTACCTGCCGCCAGAAAGCGAATTGACCTCCGCGCACCAACCCATTTCACAGGATGATGTGGAGGCGGAAATCAGCCGGCTCGACAGTGCCCTGGCGGCGGCGATACGTGATCTGGACAACACGCAGAGGAGTCTCGCCGGCGACATGGCGGCCGCGGAAAGCGCCTTGCTGGAAGTACACGTGGCCATGCTCAACGACGTCGGATTCTGGAACAATTGCAAGCGGCGCGTGCGTGAGGACCTGATCAAAGTCGAACAGGCGGTTGCGGAAGAGGTCAAGGAGATGTCGGAGAAGCTGGAAGGATTGAAACAGGAAATCATGCGGGAGCGAGGTGCCGACATCCGTGACATCGGTCGTCGAGTATTGCGGCATATCGGAACCGCCGGCGAGACGGCACCCAACCGTCTGGCGTCTCTCCCGCCCAACACGATTCTCGTCGCCAAGGAACTCCTGCCGTCCGATATATTCTACTTGGATCGCGTCAATCTGGTGGCCCTGGTCACGGAGCACAACAGCCCCGCGTCGCATGTCGCCATCCTCGCGAGGAACAGAAACATCCCGGCGGTTAGCGACATCAAAGATGTCACGGAGCTGCTGACGACAGGCGACCAACTGCTGGTGGATGCCGAAGCCGGCGATGTCACGGTGGCACCGACTGAAGTTCAGGAGAAACTCTTCTCGGATCGCAGGAGCCGATATGTCACACACGAGCCCGCCGCGGAACAGGATTCTGCCCAGGAAACCACCACGAGGGACGGTGTTAGCATAGGGCTGTATGCGAATATCAATAGAGCGGATGAAGCGCACCTGGTCTCAGAGTACCGGTTGGAAGGCGTGGGTCTTTTCCGGTCCGAGTTTCTCTTTCTGGATGTCGCGCAGCCGCCTGACCTGGACATGCAGGTTGCGGCCTATTCCGCGGTGGCGAGAAAGCTCAATCCGTATCCCGTGGTTATCCGTACCATGGATTTTGGCGGGGATAAAATCCCGCGTTTCAGTCATGCCGAAAGTGACATAGCTCTTCGGATGGGCAGGCGTGGTCTGGCGTTTTCGCTGACCGAAAAGAATATGTTCCGCACCCAAATCCAGGCGATCCTCCGGGCCGCGCAGGTGGGTGATGTCCGGATTATGTTTCCCATGGTCACGGGGGTGGCTGACCTGAGGGAGGCGCGAAACCTCGTCAACGAGGTGATCGAAACCGAGCAAGTCGCCAAACGGATTTCCATAGGAGCCATGATAGAGACCCCCGCCGCAGTGATACAATTCCGTGATATCGTGAAGATGGTGGATTTCGTATCCATCGGGACAAACGATCTCGCCCACTTCATCCTGGTCACGGACCGGCAGTTGCAGAAGTCTCCTGGCGTGATTACGTTCCTGCATCCTAGTGTACTGCGGGCAACAGAACACGTGGTTCGGACAGCCCTGATGCATGGGATTGCCCTCTCGGTGTGCGGAGATGCGGCAGGAAATCCGGCTTCCGTTTGCCTGTTGGTGGGAATGGGCGTCAGGAACCTCAGCATGAACCCATTTCAGGCTGTGCTCATCCGCCGCTTTTTACGGCAGCTGACTCTCGAACAGATGGAAGCCGCCACCAGGGAAGCCTTAGGCGTCACGACCATGGAAGAGGTTCAGCAGATCGTCGCAAATGCACTTCGCGGAACAGAAGTGTAATTCAGTAAGACCAGCTTCCTTCATTTTAACCACTAAGGTACGCATAGAAGGACTGCCAACAGTGTGCTATGCATCTGCAACTTGCCCGTGGTGGACAACTTGAGGGAGAACGGGGATAGCAGCCGTTTTTTCCTGCCCCTCGCTTTCGCCTGTCCCCATGCTTTGCTTCGCAAAGCGAAACAGTGGGGTGCGATAAAATTGGCTCCGGCCATTTTTCTTCCCGCCTTTGGCCTTCCGTCAGTATTTTCGGTCAATATCGTCAAATCCGTGACACGAAGCGAAGCGTAGAGCCCGCCTCGGAAATCCGTGGTTCCTTTTGAGCCTTTTTGTGGTTAAAAAACTCCCTGCGTTCCCTGCGGCCGGAGGTAGAATAAACGGTTTGCAAAAGGGGGTGGAATTCGTTAAATTAACGCAAGTGCGCAAGAGCACAGGAACACAAGCGCACAAGCATTTACGACTTGTGCACTTATGACTTGTGCTCTGTTGGCCAAAGGCCAACTGGCCGAGTGGCGGAATGGCAGACGCTGGGGACTTAAAATCCCCTGTCCTAACGGGCATATGGGTTCGACTCCCATCTCGGCCACTATTAAAGAGTTTTGAGTTGCCGAAGCGGGCCCGTCGCTTCGCTCCGTGTTTAGTGTTGGCTCGCCAAAAAGAATGGCGGGTAAAGCTTTGAGTTATTGAAACTTCGCGTTTGGGTGGTGGAAAGATTTTTAAACGAGGTGGTGTGGAATGGCGAAAAAGGTTTTCAAGTTAGCGGATGTGGCAGAGCCAAATCTGTACCGGGAAGTGTTCCCTTATACCGAATTTCCGATTACGAAATTCGAGAAGCGGGGTGTGCCTTATGAGTTGCCCGAGCAGATATGGATAACAGATACGACTTTCCGCGACGGCCAGCAGGCCCGGCCGCCATATACGCCTGAACAGGTTTTGAGGATATACGACTTGCTGCACGAGATAGACGGCGATACGGGTTTGATTCGGCAGTGCGAGTTCTTTTTGTATTCGGACCGCGACCGCAAGGCGGTTGAGCTTTGCAAGGCCCGCGGCTACAAGTATCCGGAAATTACCGGCTGGATTCGCGCGGTCGCGGAGGATTTCCGATTAGTCAAGCAGATGGGGCTTGCGGAGACGGGGATACTGACCAGCGTCAGCGATTACCACATATTCCTGAAGCTTCGCAAAACCCGTGCGCAAGCTATGGCGGGGTACTTGGATATTGTGAAGGTGGCTTTGGACCAGGGTGTTTTGCCGAGATGTCATTTTGAGGATGTGACGCGGGCGGATTACGATGGATTTATACTGCCGTTTTCCGCGGAGCTGATGAAGCTGGGCGAGGAGTATAAAAAGCCGATTAAGATTCGGCTGTGCGATACGCTTGGTTTTGGTTTGCCGTGGGCGGGTTCTGCGCTGCCGAGAAGTGTGCCGAAACTTGTGGCGGGGCTTCGCAATATAGGTGTGCCGGGCGAGCAATTGGAATGGCACGGGCATAATGATTTGCACAAGGTCGAGGTCAATGCAGCGACGGCGTGGCTGTACGGGTGCTGCGCGGCGAATAGTTCGATATTCGGCGTTGGCGAGCGGACGGGCAACCCGCCTCTGGAAGCGATGATTATCGAGCACGCGCAAATCAAGGGGATGATGAAAGGCGTTAATTACGCGGCGATAACCGAGCTTGCGACTTACGCGGCGAAGGAGCTTGGCTTTGATATACCGAGCAATTATCCGTTGGTCGGCAGGGACTTTAATGTTACGCGGGCGGGTATTCACGCGGACGGCCTGCTGAAAAACGAAGAGATATATAACTGCTTCGATACCAATAAACTGCTGAATCGGCCCGTTGAGGTCGCGATTACGGACAAGACAGGCGCGGCGGGGATAAAGCACTGGATTGAGTCGCGGTTCAAAATGGAAATTATGAAGCATGACCCGCGCGTGATAAAGATAAGAGACCGGATAGCGGCGGAATACGCCTCGGACAGGTCATCGGCCATTTCGGACGAGGAGATGTTCAAGTGGATAAAAGAGGCGTTCGGGGACGAGATGCCGCCTTTGAGGTGAGAAAATTAAACCACAGATTTCACAGATTACTCAGATTAAAGCGGTGATGTTTGACCTGGGCGAGACCTTGCTGAATTTCGGCAAGGTGGAGACGATGCGGGTCTTTGGGCAAAGCGCGAGATTGACTTACGATTACCTGATTAGTCACGGTCAGCCCGCGGGTAATTTCGGGTGGTATTTTATTCGGAACATAGCTGCCATCCAGGTGAGGGCTTTGTGGGGGAATATTACCGGCAGGGACTTTGATGCCCTGTCACTTTTGAAAAGGTTCGGCACCAGACGCGGCTACACACTAAGCGAGGAGCAGTGGCGGAAGGTTGGGTGGCTGTGGTATGAGCCGTTGAGCAGGATTGCGAAGGCCGAGCCGGATATAAAAGAGACGCTCGCCAAACTGAAGGGTATGGGGCTTAAATTGGGCATATTGAGCAATACGTTTGTAAGCGCCGGGTCGCTGGACAGGCAGCTTGGGCAGCTTGGTATGCTGGAGTTTTTTCCTTATCGGCTTTATTCTTACCAGTTTGAGTATCGCAAGCCGGACAGGCGGATATTTGAGGCAGCGATAGCGAAGATTGGTGAGCCGGCGGAAAACATACTTTTTGTTGGCGACAGGATATACACGGACATCAGGCCTGCGTTGAAAGCGGGAATGCGTGCGGCCTTGAAGTCGGCTTATACGAATAAGGGCAAAGAAGTCCCGGATGGCGTCTGGAGAATAGAGCTAATCAGTGAATTGCCGATGATTATCGAAAAGGTTAACGCGATAAAATCTGCGGATGGTGATGGGCTGCTATCTGAGATTCCGGTCGCTGGTTGTGACGTATGCAAGAGGTGTTGAATGGGTAAGCAGGTTATTTTTCAAAGGTGTATAAACCCTGATTGTGCTGCGGAGTACGACGTCAGTGAAGTGATATTCAAATGCCCGAAGTGCGGGGACCTTTTGGATGCGCAATACAACTGGGACAAAGTTGATGTTCCGAAGAAGCTGTCTGACTTCGGCAAGCGCTGGGCGAACAGGAATAATCGGCTTGATTTGTCGGGGGTGTGGCGGTTCAGAGAACTGTTGAATTTCTGCGATGATAAATACAAGGTAACAATCGCGGAGGGGCAGACGATTTTGCAAGCCAACGACGAGGTTGGCAAATTCGCGGGGATGAAGGCGGGACGATTATTTTTGCAGTATGAGGGATTGAATCCGTCGGGGTCATTCAAGGATAATGGGATGACGGCGGCGTTCAGCCACGCGAAAATGGTGGGTGCGAAATCGTGCGCATGCGCATCGACGGGCAACACGTCGGCGTCGGTTGCTCTTTACGCACACAGCTGCGGGATGAAATGCACGGTTTTTATCGGGTCGGGTCGCATCGCTTTCGGGAAATTATCGCAGGCGATGGATTACGGCGCGCAGACGATACAAATAAATGGCGACTTCGACGACTGTATGAAGCAGGTGCAGGATGTTTGCATGAAACTCGGGTTATATTTGCTCAACTCGCTTAATCCTTTCCGGCTGGAAGGGCAAAAGACGATAATGCTTCGGATTATCGAGGGGCTTGGGTGGGAAGTGCCTGACTGGATAGTTGTGCCGGGAGGCAACCTGGGCAATTCGAGCGCGTTCGGCAAGGCGTTTTACGAATTGAAGCAGCTTGGTTTGATTAAGCGTGTGCCGCGATTAGCGATTATCAACGCGACGGGCGCGGATACGCTTACAGATATGGTGAACAACAAGAAGTTGGTGTGGAACAACGGCAATGTGAATAACAAGGTCATCGCGGATTACTACGCGGACCTGACGGCGAGGAAATTTTCGCCTCATACGTGCGCATCGGCGATTGAAATTTCGCGACCTGTGAATCTGAAAAAATGCCTGCGAGCGATAGATGTATGCAATGGTGTTGTGCGGGCGGTGAGCGACGAAGCGATTTGCGACGCCAAGGCGGTGATAGGCAAATACGGTCTTGGTTGCGAGCCGGCATCAGCGGCGTCGGTTGCGGGATTGAAGCTGTTGCGAGACGAGGGCATCATAGGGACGGATGAGCGAGTCGCGTGCGTGCTTACCGGACACGCGTTGAAGGACCCGAATGTTACGGTGAATTATCACAAGGAAAAGCAGGGGCCGTTCAGTAACCCGCCCATCGAGGCGCCGAACGATTTCGACCAGATAATCAAACTGATAAAATAACAGAGCCGAAGGGCAACTAACAGGGAGGTTTTTAGATGTTGGTTAATCCGGGCGGCAAGCGTGGCGTGGTGTTTGTGGTTTTGGGGGTTCTGGCTTTATCAGCAATAACGGCGTTTTGGAAGCTTTCGGCACAGCCCCTGGAAGACCACGAGTGTTATGTTTCTGTGACCGCCAGGGAGATGCTCGACGGCGGCAGTTGGATTATGCCGACGTTTAACGGACAGCCCCGTTTGCAAAAAACGCCTCTTTCATATTGGCTTGTCGCATCGGTTGCGAAGGTTACGGGGAAAGTTGACGAGTTTACGGACCGATTGCCAAGTGCGGTCTTCGCGTTTTTGTCCGCTGGCGCGATTTTATATTTTGTGAGGCAGTGGCTGTCATTTCGTGCGGCTGTCATATCTGCGGGGGTATGGGTAACATCGCTTGGGTATATTCGCTATTCACATAATGCCAGGCCTGAGATGGTGCTTACCCTGTTTATCTCGTTGTGCCTGATGGGTTTCTATTCTGCGGTAAACACGCAGAGCCGCAGAAGGCAAATTGCGTATATGCTTGTTTTCTGGGTCAGCTTTGGCTTGGGCAATCTTGCCAAGGGGCCGGTGCCGATTCCGTTAGTTCTTATTCCCGCGGTTTTTTACCTTGCGATATTCAGGCAGTGGCGGCAGGTTCCAAAGCTGCTTCCAGTGGCGGGGATATTGATTTTTCTTGCGATAATGCTGCCCTGGCCTATTGCGGCGGCTCACAGGGTGAACTGGGATATGACGGTATGGAAGCGGGAGTTCATTGACCGGTTTTTAGGTGAATACGCGGCGGGAGATTATCCCGTGTATTTTTACTTTTTGATAATATTCAAGTACACAGCGCCCTGGGTCGTTTTTTTGCCGATAGGGGCAATCGCTCCCTTTTATCGAATCTGGGGTAAAAAACAGCCGGTTATGCGGTTTCTGTGGTTGTGGTTTGTGGCTGATTTTGTGTTTTTGACGCTGTCGGGGGGAAAACGTCAGCATTACATATTGCCTTTGATGCCTGCAATGGCGATTTTGACGGGCATATTGCTCGAAGATATGGTTTTTATCCGGGAGGCATTTAGCCCGAGCTTTGCAAGGAAGGTTTTGCTGGGGTATCTTGCGGCGGTCCCTGTTTTGGCGATTGTCGTAGCGAAGGTTATGCTTTCGGCCGGTCGTGGGTTGTTGCCGCTGGCTGTTATCGGCATAGTGGCGATAACGGTTCCGGCGATTATTGTTGCGATATTGTTTGCGAAGAAGCGATATGTCGCCGGTTGCGCAGCCATATTTTTATGGGCGGCAGGAACGATGCTGGTTTGTGATGTCGAATACAGAAACCGCGTTAATCCTGCGGAGACGACGAAACGGTTCGCACGGGAAGTGGCGGAAAAGGTGCCTGTTACGGACACGCTTGTCGCATACGGTTCGGTATTACCTGAGTTTGTTCATTATTTTGGACGAACTGTGCCCGTAGTTACTACCCAGGCGGAGCTTGACCAGTTTTATGAGCAGGGTTTCTGGATTGTGGCTTTGGGTAAAAAAATCAACCAGTTGAAGGAAGACAGTCATTTTGACCTTGTATATATGTCAAAGGATGTCGCACGAGACAGACGCAACATTGTTCCCGGGGGATTGTTTCATAAGTCAACTTCTGCAGTCCAGGCGTCTAATATGAGAATTTGTTATTTTTTACCGGAGAGATAAGCGAATGGCTTTTACTGGTAGTCGTGGTAAGGTGTTTTTGATTCTTCTTGCTGCCTGGGCGGCGATATATCTGCCGGGTCTGGGCAGACAGGGGCTCAGGGGCGAGGAGGGGCGGCGGGTCCTGCCGGCGGTCGAAATGCTGAAGACCGGCAACTGGGTGTTGCCTCGCATCGCAGACCAGGATTACTATAACAAACCGCCTGGGATAAACTGGCTTGTGGCCGCCTCATTTGTGCTGACAGGCGAGCAATCGGAGCTGACGGCGCGGCTGCCTTCGGTGATATTTGCTCTGATTTTTGTGACGTTTTTAATCTGGATGCCGATTCCCTGGCTGGACTTCGAAGCCCGTTTGATTGGGGCGATAATTTTCCTGACCACCAGTGCCGTTATAGAAAAAGGCCGGTTGATTGAAATTGAGATGGTTTATATAACTCTTACCGGCATAGCGATGCTTTTGTGGCTGAGCATCTGGTCAAGTAATGGTTCAAGCCAGCTGCTGTGGCTTGCGCCATCAATAGTGCTTGCTTTTGGGATGCTGGTTAAGGGGCCGTTTATTCTCGTGTTCTTTTACAGTGTCGTGATTTTGGTGTTGTATTACTCAAAGAAGCTGAAGAATTTGTTTTCGATTTGGCATATTGTCGGATTGGGGATTGCTTTACTTCCTTTCTGCATATGGCTCTTGCTTGCGTTTCAGCAGACGTCAGCGTCTAAAATGTCATCTCAAATGACCAATCAACTGCTCATTCGAATCATCGATAAGGTGGATATACTGTACTGGGGGCGGAATTTTGTGAGAGAGTTCTTAAATTTTCTGCCTTGGTTAGTTTTTTTGCCGATACTGTGGAGCAGGAAATTGACGGACCGGATTGCACCGCAATACGAGGCGATTTTTCGCGGCAGTCGGCTCGGGATAGTAATCGGCTTCTGTATAATCTCCCTGATGCCGAAAATGGAGGCAAGATACACTATGCCTCTTATTCCGATGGTATCTGTTTTGCTGGGCTGGATGCTCTCGCTTCAAAAGGAAATTGTCTCTACGGACCGTTTCTGGAAGAACATACTGCTTGCGGGTTTTGTTGTGTCGTGCCTGACCGCGGCGGCAGGATTGATATTTGTGTCGGTTTCGGCGGGGACGATTATCGCGCTGGCGGCGGCAATTTGCGCGACTATATTTGTTTTTCTCAGACGCGACGCGATTCAAGGCAAGCTTGGGCTTTCACTTGCTACAATGCTGCTGGTTATTATTTTATCGCTGCAGTATTCTTCCGCAATTATCGATATTTCGGTGCCGATGGAAAACCGTGCTCCGATTGCGACGGACATCAACAGGATTGTGCCGGCGGGCGAGACAATAAATCTGTTTAGGCCAGGCAGTCTTATTTACCCCGCGATTTTTCGTCTCAGGCCGCCCATCGGGTACCTCCACGACGCCAATGACATCAACGAGCAGGTCCATTATATATTTATAAGACAGAAGTATTTGAAGACGCAAAGTATTCAGGGCAAGATTGCGTCCCGTTCCCCACGGGTTCTTTATAAGACCGCCGATACGGTGCCTGATGAATATCAGTTGCTACAGTTGGAGTAATAATGACCTGTCGCGTCAGCGACGATTAGTTATGAGACAATTTTGGCAGTGGAGAGGGTGCTTCGTTTATAACGCCTGCCTGTTTGAGCATTTCTGCAAGTAATGCCATATTGCCATCGAGGTATGGCAGCAGGTCGGGATTATCTTTGGCGTTCCAGCCATAACGTTTCATTTCGCTTATGACAAAGGCAGGGTCTTTTTTCTGCACTAAAAGCCGGAACATTGCGATGACGCCGCCAGTTCTTTGCGCGCCGGCGGCACAATGCACCAAGACGGGCAGGTTTTGTTTTTCCGCATTGGCTATCGCGGCGACTGCACTGGCGTAATCATTCACATCTCCGGTGCCTTTGCCGCTCATAGGAAACCTTAATACCTTGATGTTCAGTTCGGCTGCTGCTTTTTTCTCGGCCTGCTGGTCCTGGTTTTTCGGGTCATCGTTTGTAAGGTCAACAATGACGCGGATATTGTGGTCGGCAAGGACCTTTTTGACCAGGGGCGCCGATAGCTGCCCGCTGCGATAGATGCGTCCCTGCTCCACAACGCCGAATCTTTTCGGGATGACGTGGTATCTGATAATGCCGAACCAGGCCCATATTGCCAATCCAGTCACGATTAGCAATCCAGCGACAATTACCCGTCTGCGTCCGGTCGTGGAATATACTTTTGAATCATTAACAGTCATATGGCAATTCTTTTAGTATTCCGGTTTATCTGAATAAACCGTGGATAAAGTTTATCTCCTGTTCAGTAAGCTGTCCGTGTTTAATTTCTACGGCGTCGGCAAGAAGTTGTTCGAGGGGCTGCTGTTGGCTTTTGGCGAGCCATACGGTGGCCATGATAGCTACCCTGCCTTCGCCTTTTCCGTCGTGAACCAGGACGGGGAGATTTTTTTTGTCAGTCATTACAGCGAGAAATTGCTGCTGCATGTTAGCGTCGGGAAAATGGGCGGGGTCGTTCGCGTTTCTATCCAACGGCATCTCGATGTATTTGACGCCGTTACTTCTGGTCCAGGTTACTTCCTCGTTATACCAGTTTTGTTCGCGATGCTCGGCAGGTGAGCGGAGATTGACGATTGTGGCGATATGGTATTTGTAGAGCAGCCGCGTATAGTCCATACCTCTTGGCTGAGCGCTGGTGTAAAGCAGGGAGGGCTGGACGACGCGAAAGTTTTTAATGCGGAAACTTTGAACGAGGATGACGGCCGCGGTGATTAGTATTGCGGCTGTTATCAGGAGCCGGAGCGGATTTTTTTTCTTTCTCATTTTTATTGTCCCGCCGGTTTTTGTCTGCGATAAATTGTTCGGACGGAGTAGATTTTCTGGCCGGTGGATTCGAAATAGACCCTGCTAATCATTTCGCCGATGAGTCCTGTGGCGATGAAGATTGTTCCGACCGTAAGCAGCATCGCGGCGAGTCCGGCGAGTGGGCCGTGGGCGAGCAGGATCGGCACATTATAGTAGAGTTTATCGAAGAGGACATAGGCGGCCATAAGCACGCCAGCGAGGATGCAATAGAAGGCGGCCCTTCCGAAGAAGTGGAGTGGTTTTGTGAGGTAGCCAAGGAGGAATCGCAGTGTAATCAGGTCGAAAGCGACCCTGAAGGTTCTGCCCAACCCATAGTTACTTGAGCCGGAGGGTCTTACGATGTTTGTAATGGGGATTTCGATAATCCTCATTCCGGATTGCGAGAGCAAGGCGGGGATGAATCTGTGCATTTCGCCGTAGAGGTGCAATTGCTCAATGACTTCCCTGCGGTACGCCTTGAAGGTTGTTCCGAAGTCGTGGATGTCAACGCCGGAGATTTTAGAGGCGAGCCAGTTGGCGGCCCTTGAGGGTATTTTTCGCATAACGAGGTTATCGACGCGAGTTTTTCGCCAGCCACTGACGACGTCGTAGCCCTCGCCGAGTTTTTCGAGGAAAATCGGTATTTCTTCCGGCAGGTGCTGCAGGTCGCCATCCATTGAGATTATGATTTGGCCTTTTGCGATATCGAAGCCGGCGGCGAGTGCGGGTGTCTGGCCGAAGTTGCGGCGCAGCTCGACGACGATGACTTTACTGTCGGCTGCGGCGATTTCCTTGAGAATCCGGAGAGTGTCATCCTCGCTGCCGTCGTCGATGAAGATAAGCTCATAGTAGAGGCCCGTTGCGGTCATTGTTTTTGCCAGTCGCTGGTAAAGCTCGCTGACTACTTTCGATTCATTGTAGAGCGGCACGACGACGGAGCAATCGATAATCGGGTCCGTTGAGGATTGCGGTTGTTTTTCAAAGTTGGTCATAATGTATAAGTTTTATACCTGCGTCTTTGAGATATTGTTTTGTTTTTTCGCTGCAAAGGGCCTCAAGCTCGACTTCCCGCTGGTTGACGAGGCGAGTTCGAGTCACGTCGAGGTCGTAGGTATATCCCGGATGCGTCATTAGCTCTGCTGTCGAGGCGATATTATACAGGGAAACGGCCCGCATAAAAGCGGCATTTATTGTTCCGACGTGCGCGACGCCTAAAAGTGCGTCTGTTTTGAAGAACACAGGATTTTGCCAGCGATTAATTTTTGCCATGGTTCGCACGAGCGACGCCCTTTTTCTGCTTTCGCGGTCGGTTACAGGCCAGGGTAATTGGCTTACCTGCTTTGGCTCAAAGGTATATCGGATTGCTGATATGCCAAAACGTTTGGCTAATCGGCAGACAATCGGAAATATGGTTGGGAAACTGTGGATGTGCTTGTGCGAATCGAGGTGCGTGGGCTTTATTCTTTTGTCGATGAGCCATTGAATCTGGGAAGCGAGTTCGGTTTCGATGGTGGTTCTGACTTTGCCGGTTATGAGGGATGCGAGTGCGAGCTTGCCTGGCGATAAAGCGAAATATCCCTGTGAGTCGAGGATTAATTTTACGGTGTTATCTTGGCAGATGGGTTTTCCGGCGGTGAGGTTGAGATGTACGCCGAGGCCGAGGGTGGGCAGGTTTTTTGCTAAATCGGCCGCTTGCTCGGCGGCGGGCATATTGGTCATAATGGTTGTGCTTGTCAGGACACCTTTAGTGTGTGCCTCGACAATTCCTTTATTGACGCTTTCGCATAATCCGAAGTCATCGGCGTTTATTATTAGTCGGTGTTCCATTGTCGGCAAGTTTACGCTTTCCCAAACCGCAGTCAACTCATTTGACTAAGTATGAATTTGCCTATGATAAAGCCGGCGGCGAGGGCGAGACAGCCGATGAGGTGGAAGAAAATAGTGATAGCGCTTGCGCGGTGCTGGGTGGAGCCGGGGGTGGAGAGGTCTGGCACGTTTGCGAAATTTATTGCGGCGACGGCGGCGGGCAGGCCAAAGAGTAAATACAGCAACAGAGGCCAGAACATAATCCTGCTGACAAATGCGCCCGCGACCATAATCACGAAGGTGCCTATCACGGCGATTCGATAAATCCAGGCGCCGGCAGAAATGCCGAGGCGGACGACGATGGTTTTCTTATTGACGGCGGCATCTGCGGGGAGGTCGGGAAATTCGTTTATGAGAATTATGAGGAAAATCAAGATGCCGACGACGCAGGCGGCGGGCAGGGGAATTATGTCGATTGAACCGGTTTGGAGATAGTAAGAGCCATAAACGGGGAGGATGCCGAAGAGGAAGGCGATTGCGATTTCGCCGACGCCCCGGTAGCCGAGTTTGACCGGCGGCGCGGTGTAGAAGAACCCGCCGAGCAGGCCGACGAGGCCCAGGATTAAAATGAACCAACTGCGAGTCAGATACAGAATGACTAAGCCGAGCGATGCGCCGAGGGTGAGACAAAAAAGTGATGCGGCCAGCGTTGCCTTTGGCGACAGGATATTTTGCTGGATGAATTGTCTGCCGCCTGAGAATGGTGTGACGTTTTTGTTGAGCCAGTCGTTGCCTGAGATGTGGTCGAAGTAGTCGTTGGCGATGTTGGCTCCAGAGTGCAGGGCCATTGTCGCGAACAGGGCAAGCAGAAAAAGAGGCCAGTTGAACGTTCCCGCGATTGCAAAACCGAGGGCTGAGCCGACGAGAACGGGTGATGCGCTTGCGGTGAGGAATTTTGGCCTCGATGCCAGAATCAAAGTTTTTAGTTTTGAGTTTTTAGTTTTGAGTTCTTCTGAATTCTGCATTCTTAACTACCAATTTTAAATTCTTGATTCAGAATTTCATGCGCACGATTGAGAACCAAATCTGAGGTTTCGTCTGAGGCAATATCGAGGGAGTGGATGTTTTTGAAGGTTTTGAACCAGGTTCGCTGGGCCTTGGCGAGTTTTCGAGTGTTTTTCTTGATTAGTTCGATTGCGTCATCGAGGGTTATTTGACCGGAAAGATGTTCGATTATTTCGGCGTAGCCGATGGCGGAGCGGGCCTGTTTGCTGAGAGGATTTGGTTCAGCGAGGAGGTGTTTGACTTCATCGACCAAACCAGAATCAATCATCTTTTTAACACGGGCGTTGATGCGTTTGCTCTCTTCTGTTTTTTCCCTACGTAAGCCGATGATGGACCAATCCTGCGAAGCGTTTGCGTCCCACTGCTGCTGAAAGGTGGATATAGGTTTGCCTGTGAGTTTATAGACCTCAAGGGCGCGGATGATGCGTCTTGGGTCGTTGGCGTTGATTTTGGCTGCGGCGTCGGGGTCGATTGTTTTAAGTTGCTCGTAGAGTTTATCGAGGCCCTGGGCTTGTGCCTGTGCTTTGAGTTGGTCGCGGATTTGCTCATCAGCGCCGGGGCCTTCAAACAGGCCGTAGAGAAGGGATTTGATATAAAGGGCTGTGCCGCCTACTGCGACGATTGGTTTGCCGCGTTTTTTTATATCATCAATTGCGGCCTGTGCCAGTTCGAGGAATCGAGCGACGCTGAATGATTCGCTTGGTTCGACGACGTCGATGAGGTGATATGGAATCTGGTCGCGGTTTTCTTTTGGGGGTTTGGCGGTGCCGATATTCATTCGGCGATAGACCTTCATCGAGTCGATGCTGATAATCTCGGCGCCAAGGGATTTTGCCAGGGCGAAGGCGAGTTTGCCTTTTCCGGAAGCGGTGACGCCAAGAATAAGAATCATTTTGGGGTTCATAATTTTTTATCGAAGCCCCGCGGGGCGAGTGTATAATACGGTTTTTAAGATTGTAACGCAACTTTTCCGGGGCTGGTGTTATGAAGTCAGATAGTAAATCACAAAGAAGATTTGAAGGGGATTTAGAGCGCAAGGTCAGGTTAGTCGATAAGACACTTGAGCGGATTTTATCGCGGAGGGATTTAATCAGCAAAGAGCTTAGGGGGCCGGTTCGTTATGCTCTCACAGGGCCGGGCAAGCGCATCCGGTCCGCGATAGTGTTGTGGTGCTGCGGAATGATAAGCGGGAGGGTTAATCGCGATGCGGAGATAGCGGCGGCGGCGATAGAGATGGTTCATACGTATTCGCTGATACACGACGATTTGCCGGCGATGGACGATGATGATTATCGGCGTGGGCGACTGACCTGTCACAAGAAGTTCGATGAGGCGACGGCGATACTGACGGGCGATGCGTTGCTGACGCTGGCGTTTGAGGTGCTGGCGAAGGAAATAAAAGCGCCGGCGATGGCGGCGCGATTGATTGGTGAGCTTGCGGAGGCGGCAGGGCCTGCGGGAATGGTGGCAGGACAAATGGCCGACCTTGATTTTGAAAATAAAAACGTTGATGAAAAGATGCTGCGATACATTCACACCAACAAGACGGCGAAGATGTTTCGCTGTGCTGCTGTTATTGGGGGTATGTGCGGAGGGGCCAACGAGAAACAATTGAAGCGGCTGCGGGAATACGGATTAAAGATAGGGCTTGGGTTTCAGATAGCCGACGACATACTCGACGTGTGCGGGACAAGCGAGCAATTGGGCAAGACCAGCGGCAAGGACGCGAGACAGGGAAAGCAAACATATCCGGCAGTGATGGGGCTTGAGAAGTCGAAAAAGTTAGCCGGTAAAATCGCTGATGAGGCGATAGATGCATTAAAACCATTCGGCGAAAAAGCGGAGACACTTCGTCGGCTTGCGGAATCGCTTTTGAACAGGACAAAATAAAACCCCCAAGCTCCAAATACTAAATTCCAAACAAACACTAATTAACGAAATTTAAATCTCAAAACGGCTGACGCCTGTGGTTTTGAGCATAGGAACGTTTTTATTTGGGATTTGTCGATTGAGGGGGAACAGCGTTTTCAATACTGATAATGGGGTTGGGAGATAAGGGTTTTCCGCAGTTTGGGGTGAGGGATTTCGACTAATAAAAAATTAAAGGGAGAGCCGATGAAGCAATCGGGTCTTTAGGAGCTTGACCGTGGAAGTAATATTGTCTCCTATAGGGCTGATGACGCTGATTATTTACCTCCCGCTGGCGGCGAGATTGGTTGGGGGGAAGGTAGTTTTTGAATATGAAGGAGATTCGCAAGTTTGGGGGTACTTTTTTGGAGTGAGTCATTTATCTTACAGGATACGTCCCCCGCCTCGCCCTCCTTAAGTAGATGAAACTCTTAAGTTAGAACTGTTTTTGCGAACCAACGGGCCATCCTTCGGTTTTACTCAGGATGGCCTTTTTATTTTCACCGCGGAGAACGCCGAGACCGCAGAGTTTTTTTCTATTTTGTTTTCCTCTGCGAGCTTTGCGGTCTCTGCGGTAAAAAAGGTTAGTTGGCACTGTGGTCATGCCAGCCGGCCGGGGCGGGGATATATTTACCGCTGAACCATATATCGCCGGGCAATATGCCTGACATCAGCCGGGTGTCGATGTGGTAGTCTTTGGTATAGCCGTTACTGCAGCCGCCGGATAAGCCAATGACGCCCCTGATAACTTCTGTGATGCTGCCGTGGATAGTCAGGGTATCTTGACTGCAGCTGCCGCTGAATTGTCTTCTGTAGCTGACGTCTTCTGCTCCCCATCCGCCGCCGCCGATGGTTAGAGAGGCCTCAACGACGGTTGGGTTGGGCAGCCAGCGTCCGGGATAGGTTCCCGTGGGGGTACGGCTGTTTCCGATTGGCTGATAGGTATATCCGGTTACGCTTGAAGGCGCAGTCGGCGACAGGCCCGGGTCAACGACCTTTATTACGCCCTGTGCGATAAGGCCGAGTACATTGGGATTGGAGTTGGGGTTATCCGGTTTCGGCATGCCATTGACGTCGCGTTGAGTGCCGCCGTTATCATCAACTCTTATCGAGTCGGCTATCCAGATATTGCCTGTGGCGACGACGGTAATTTTGCCTTTGACGACCTGGTTGGGGTCGGTCAAAGTGGCGTTGCTGTCGCCTCCGATGATGACGTTACCGTTGACGTAGATTTGACCGCCCGGGTCACTTGTATAGTCGCCGATGGTCTGGGTGGTGTAGGTGTTTGTGATGGGGACGGTGGTTTGATTTGCCGCATCGTTTGGTCTATAGTGGTAGCCGTAGATTTTGTATGTATTGAACGTGGTGGGGTTACTTCCGGTAACAATGTTATAATCGTAAGGGCCTGGGTTGTTTAATACGACGGCGCAGTTGTTGGTGATTCTGACCATTCCGACGCCGCCCTGAACGAAGAATTCGAGCTGGACGGCGGGACACTTACTGGAAGAGTTGAATGGGCTTGTAGTAGGACAGCCGGTGAGATTAGGTGTAAATTTGTAGGCGGTTAAGGTGCTGTTTTGGAATCGAGTAACTTTGCTTTGGACGGCTGTCGCATCGGTAACTCGGATGTTTGGCTGGTCAAAATCTATGCCGTTTTTAAACAGTGGCATAATCGTGGAGTAGTTGCCAATTAAGGTTAAGCCCGAGGTGGTTTGGGTATAGATGTTTTTATCGGTGCTGCCGATTTTTCTGTCTTCGCCCATTTCGACTTTTTGCAGAAAAGTTGGACTTCCGGATATGAAAATATCACCAATATCCGGGCTATCGTCGGCCTTGTTTATGTGCAGGGGCATATCAATTATTTCACCATTGATAAAATTGACACCCATGGTGGAAGACGAGCCGATCGGGATTCTGCATGTTCCCATAGCCCAGCCGCTGGTTTCCTGCACTACGTCCACGTCAACGACTCTTGTGAAAGAAGGCCTTCCGCTTATGCCTGTGGATGTTACCCTGAAAACAGGTCTTGCCCCAATGAAGCCATGGAAGTCGATTTCATAGCTGCAGGTTCCGCTTCCGAAGTTGATGGAGTCGTTGCCGCCTCCGGCCTGGATGTCGCCGAGGAGGTCGGTTCGCTGGCTCATCCAGAAGATGGCCTTTTCATAACCTGCTTCGGCGGCGAGCATTGCTTCGGTCTGGGATTTTGTCTGGACGGCCTGTAGTCGGGAGTTATAGCTTGTCATTGCAGAACCTATAATGAGCGCCATCAGTATCACGATGCCGAAGAGGACCAAGGGCAGGACAAATCCTCCTTCGCTAAAGCTATGGAGGACAGGTCCATTTTTCGTATTTCGTATTTCGTATTTCGTATTGCGTACCCTTGTCGCAGAACCACAAGTATCAAGTTTAGTATTCATATTACAGCTCCATGATGGACTATTGAGGCCAAACGTTTCGGATATAAGTGGCCGCAATGACGGTTTTGGATTTGTTGTCGGCGGGGTCGTTAATAGTCAAATTCATCCGGACGCAGCCATTGCCGTCGCCGGCCAAATCTTTTGTTGTGTGGCTGAACGTGACGCTGGTGACGTGATTAGCCAGGGTGGTGGTGTTTACGCCGGTTCCGGTTACCCTGTGCCCTGCGGCATTGATTGCGCCGCCAGTGGGGCCGCCGGTCGATGTGCCGAGGTCGAGCTTGAGTTGGATGTTACCGGGCTGGCCGTTATCGAGGTAGAAGAGGGCATAACAGTCCGCTACGCTTGTGGGAGTCAGCATAGCGGCGGTAAGGTCGGTACTCCAATATCTAAACTCGACGGCCTGCCCGGTCAGGATTTCTTCCGGGTTGGCGACCGGGGTGACCTTGGTGTAGGTTGTGTTAGAGCCACTGCCGACAACCCAATAGACGTAGTAATCATTTTTGTTGGATTTACGGCCTATTGTGCCAAAGGAAGTCGTTGTGGCTATAGAGTCGAGCTGGGAATTACAGTTAGCAGTGGCGTATGTCTGGTTCCAGCTTTTATATCCGCTTTGGATCAGCATGGCAACGGGGAGCATAACAATACAGCCGAGGGCTATTGCCACCATTAGTTCAATCACTGTAAATCCGTTTCTTTTCATAATTTTGCCCCGATGAATCGGGATGGTTACGAGTCACGTCTGACAAAAGTGGTAAAGGTTAAAGTCGGGTCAGAAGCGCTGACGGTGCCATGGCCATAATTACTTCGCCAGCTTACAGTAACACTGAGCTGCTGGAGCGTTATGCCCGCAACCGGGTCAGGGTTGGCGCCATCGTCTATAGTGGCCAGTTGCTGAGCCATTTGAATATAAAATGTTTGGTTGTCGAGGGTAATTATGTAACTTCCGGTTACCGGGGGTGTTGGGTTTGCGAATCCCAGACCGAGTAATGTGGCGTCATAGTCGGAATCGCCGCCTTGGCTTTTCCAGTCCTCGAGGAGCAGTTGGCCGAGGTGTGCGGCGGTAAGCTGGGCTTCTGAAGTGCGGCTGTCCTTTACGCTGTAATACTGGAAAGACAGAGTGCCCAGGGCGACTATGACGATAATCGCGACCGATGCCATTACTTCCACGATGGTGAACCCGTCGTGTTGCGATTTTTTGCGAGATGTATATGTCAGAGTATTCATTGTTTGGCCTAAAAAATAAGGAGTTGCCGGCTGAGAAAAAGTCCACAACCGTGTATCCTCCAACCTAAAGTATTGTAGATATTTATGTTATATCCAAAGGAGTCGTACGGCGTTTTTGATGTGTGTGTTAACTATTGGGGTAAATGGCAAATAGGTGGCGAACATGGTCCTATAAATCGGGGCATATGGGCAACTTGGGAGGTTTGGGTGTATAGGCAGAGGTTTACTGAATAAATTTGAGTATGGCAAGCCCGCCGAGCACAAGGCGGATGTCATTGGGCAGGCCCTTCGACAAGCTCAGGGCAGGCAATGGTTTAGTTGAAATATGGGGTGCCGAGGTGTATAATCAGATATTTGTGCGGGTTCTCGGCGAAGGCGACGATGCGGTCTAAGAAGAATCAGGTGCGCCGAGCTGTAGCCGGAAAGGTTTAGACAGGGTGCAGAATTTGGATTCAAAAGAACAGCATCAGGAATCAAATGTCAAGAGACAGGTGGAAGCGATAGGTTCAGCCAGCGCAGGCCCTTCGGCGGAGCTTAGGGCAGTCGCCGGGGCAGATGTCGATTGGCAGGGTTATCCGTTGCTTGTGGGGATAAATGGGGTTGGGGATTTGAAGAGGCTTTCGGTAGCCCAGTTGAGCCAATTAGCCGATGAGATACGCCAATTCATAATCGAGACAGTGGGCAGGACCGGGGGGCACTTGGCGAGTAGCTTAGGGGTGGTTGAGATAACGCTTGCACTGCATTATGTGTTCGATTTTGAGCAGGATAAACTGGTCTGGGATGTCGGGCATCAGTGCTATGCGCATAAGATAGTTACGGGGAGGAAAGAGGAGTTCAAAAATCTTCGTCGTGCCGGCGGGGTTAGCGGATTTCCAAATCCTGAGGAAAGCCCTTATGACCAATTTGCCGTGGGACACGCCGGTACGTCGATAGGGACGGCCATTGGGCTTGCTCTTGGCGGTTTAAAGCAGGGAAAGCAGGAAAGAATAGTAGCTCTTGTCGGGGATGGGAGCATCGTCAACGGGGCAAGTTTCGAGTCGCTGAACAATCTGGGCTTAGTCAAGCGACAGATGCTGATTGTGCTGAATGATAATTCGATGGCGATAGATGCGACGCAGGGCGCGGTGGCAAAGTATTTTTCGAAGATTCGATTGAGCCAGACATACGAGGATTTGCGAAGGACGACAAGCGATATACTGGAACACACGCCGGTGATTGGCAAGACGGTAGAGGAGGCGATAGAGAGAATCAAGAAGAGTATTCGTATGGTGCTTCCTGGCAGCCAGTTGTTCGAAAGTTTGAATGTGCCATATTTTGGGCCGGTGGATGGTCATGATATAGGGGCTTTGGTGCAGTTATTCAGGGCATTGAGGCAGGTTGAGCATCCGGTGATTCTGCATTGTCATACCAAAAAGGGGATGGGTTTTACGCCCGCGGACAGCCAGCCGAGCAAGTATCATTCGACGGGGCCTTTCAAGATGAACGGCGACGTGGTAGAGCCGGCAACGGAGAAACAGGGACGAAGCTTCACGGATGCTTTCGGCGACGAGCTGGTGAGATTGGCTGAAAAGGATAAAAAGGTTGTCGCGATAAGCAGCGCGATGTGCGAGGGGACGGGGCTGAAAAAGTTCCGTGAACGATTCCCGGACAGGTTCTACGACGTGGGTATAGCTGAGAGCGCGGCGGTGGAGATAGCAGCGGGCCTTGCCAAGAGCGGATTGCGGCCTGTGGTCTGCATATATTCGACGTTTTTGCAAAGGAGTTTCGACCAGATATTTCAGGAGGTTTCATTGCAAAACCTGCCTGTGGTATTTTGTATTGACAGGGCTGGTATGGTTGGTGCAGATGGGCCGACGCATCATGGTCTTATGGATATCGGATATTTGCGTATGATGCCGAATCTTGTGTTGGTGTCGCCTGCGGATGCGGTAGAGATGGGAGGCGCTTTGGAGTTTGCGTTGAGCGCGGACAGGGCCGTGTGCGTTAGGTATCCGAAGGAAATAATCGCCAGCCAACAGATTGCAGAATCAAGCAGCGAACCGTTTTTGCTGGGTAAAAGCGTGGTTGCCAGAAGAAGCGACAAGTCGGTTGCAGTGATAATCAGTTATGGGAGTATTCTTGTGGAGGCGATAGCTGCCGCGAGGGCGCTGGCTGAGGAAGGCATAGAGATTGACGTGATAAACGCGAGGTTTGCGGCGCCGATTGACAGCAGGATAGTTGAGCTTCTAGGGTCGGGCAGGCCGGTGATTACGGTTGAGGACCACGGGGTAGCGTGCGGATTTGGTTCGGCGGTGATGGAGGCGGCTGGTCAGCACAGCGGCGGATTTGTGCCCCGGCGAGATGGTGGGGCGGTACGGATGCTGGGGGTGCCGAAGCGGTTTGTCAGGCACGATTCGCGGACCAACCAGCTTATGGAGGCGGGGATAAATGCCGATAAAATAGCGGAGACGGTGTGTCAAATGCTAAATCGGTAGTCCGCCAGGGCGGATGAAGTTAGAAGTGAGAATGCTAAATAATGGTAAGAGCAAGTCGCAAGAGAATGTTGAGGTTGGCGATTTTCGGGGACCGCAGGAAGGGTCACGTCGCGGAGGCGATAACGGAATTTGCGGATTTTATAAGGCGTAAAGCCAAAACAGTGGTCAATTGCGGGATAGAAGAGTGCACGCCGGAAAGTTTTCGTGAGGCGGATTACGCGGTGGTCTTCGGGGGCGACGGAAGCATTATCGCGGCAGCCAGGCAGTTGAGTCGAAGTCCGGATAGAATCGGGATTCCGGTTATAGGGGTGAATCTCGGCAAGCTTGGGTATCTGGCGGAGTTCAGCGTCGAGGAGCTGAAGGAATTTTTCCCGCAGTTGATGAGAGGTAAGGCGAGGATAGAGAAGCGTATGATGCTGCTTTGCCGGGTGATTAAAAAAGGCAAGGAACATTTTTGTTCGATGGCGGTCAATGATGTGTTCATTACTTCCGGCCCACCATTCAGGATGATAGACCTGCAGATGTTCGTGGATGGGCAGCATTTAGGGGAGTGTGTGAGCGACGGTCTGGTGGTATCGACGCCGACGGGTTCGACGGCGTATAGTTTGTCCGCGGGCGGGCCGATTCTGTCGCAGAAGATGGAGGGAATTGTGATTACGCCGATTTGCCCGCACAGCTTGAGTTTCAGACCTATTGTTATAAAAGCGGACAGCGTTGTTGAGCTTCGCGGTGAGCGTTTCAATGAGGGGACAACGGTTTCGATAGACGGCCAGGTGTCGCTGGAACTGGATATTGACGATGTGGTGGAGATAAAGCGGGAGAAGCGTGATTTTCTGATTGTGAATAATCCGCTTCGCAGCGAGTGGGACACGCTGTCGGCCAAGCTGGGGTGGGCTGAGAAGCCGAAGTATCAGGGTATTTAGCGGGAATTTAAAAGCGAACAGGCCGGCTTATTTGCGGTAGTTAATGTTATGGGAAGACGAAACATAATTTGCGTGTCGGCGTTAATTGTGGCGGTTTTCTGCGGGGTTGGGTTATGCCTGGAAAATCCGTCGGTTGGCAACCCGGTTGGGTCTGGGACGGTTCCGCCGACGGCTTATAAGTCGGGGCTGATACCGAGCGCAAATCCAATCGATACGAGCGGGAATCTGGTGATTACGGGCAACGTGGCCAACGGGATGCAATTCAGGGGCGTCGTGCCATACAACAGCCCCACGAGTTTTTACGCGCCGGCAAGCTCAATTCAGCATACATCGGCCAGTCTGGACTCATTTCTGAGTGACTCTGCTGGTTCACAGAATTTCGGGCAGCACAGCAGCGGTCTGACGCCTTATTATTCGCCGACGTGGACGGTGACGACGACGCAGCCGGGCGGGAGTGGTGTGGTTACGACAGGCGGTTCGGGGAGTAATTTATTTGCAGGCACAAATTTACCGAGCGCTCAGATGGGATATTACCAGAGCGGGTATAATCCTCAAATCGGCAGGCGGCCATTGTCGATGAGCCAGCAGGATTTGGAGAAACTTGTGGAGGCGGATATCGGGAAATATCCTCTTGGAGGCGAGCCGGGTTCGCAGTCACAGGAACAGTTCTGGCGTGATATAGGAGTTAATATTCAGCGAAAAGATGAAGCGGCCGAGGGGACTGGAAAACCTGAGTTGGCGACGGGCAGCGAGTCGAGTTTGGAGACGTTGCTGGGTGTGAATACTCAAGGATTCCAGAGGTTGCAGGACAAGCAACGGGTTGATAAAGAAGGATTGACTGGTCGGCCAGGCGAAAAACCGAAGCCGGAGCAAGGGACCGATATATATGAGCAGATGAAGTTGCGGTTGGGCAAGACCATTGAATTGCCCCAGAGCGTACCTGCGACAAAACAGGCGGAGGCGAATGAATCGACAGTTTCGAGGCCGGGCGTTACGCAGGAGGAATTTGCGAAGGCGTATAAGAGTTTTGCCGCTCACAATGATGACAAGTTTAATCAACATATAAGGGCGGCGGAGGGCTATATGAAGCAGGGAAGGTTCTACCGTGCCGCTGACGCTTACACTCTTGCGTCGATTTATAAGCCTAATGACCCGCTGGGTTATGCGGGCAAGAGCGTGGCGTTGTTTGGGTCGGGTGAGTATCTGAGCAGCGCGTTATTTTTGGCCAGGGCGCTGGAGATTTTCCCAGAATACGCGAAGGTCAAGATTGACCTTGTGGGAATGATAGGCGACAAGGACACGGTCGAGAACAGGATACTCGAAGCCCGTGATTGGATGGACAAGAGCGATTCCGGGGAGCTGGAATTTCTGCTCAGTTACATTTATTACCAGATGGACCGGCTGGAATTTGCGAGGCAGTCGATAGAGACGGCGGCGAAAAAGATGCCTGATTCGCCGGCAGTCGCGGCGATGAAGAAGGCGATAGACGAGCGCCTTGCAAAACCTTAACGCGTATCGTATATCGTATTGCCGAAGCGGGCTCTCCGCTTTGCTTCGTGTCCGAAGCGGGCTCTGCGCTTCGCTACGTGTCGTATATTGAACCACGAGCGACCCCGCGTCGTTTTCAACTATGCAGGGCAGGCGAAATACGCATGACTAACGACGAAATACAAAGCACTGCTTTGAATATAGATGATTTTTTTGCGCCGGGAGGAGTGATTGGGCGGTCGTTTGAGGGATATGAACGGCGTCAGCAGCAGGTCGAGATGGCCAGGGCGGTGCAAAAGGCGCTATCGACGAAGCGACATTTAGTCGTGGAGGCGGGGACAGGTGTCGGGAAAAGCTTAGCATATCTTGTGCCTGCGATAGAAAAGGCAATTCTTGGGGCAAATCGAGTTGTTATCAGCACATTCACAATCGCTTTGCAGGAGCAATTAATCAATAAGGATATTCCCTGTTTGAACCGGTGCCTGCCTTGGAGTTTCAAGGCGACGCTGGCGAAGGGTAAGTCTAATTATTTTTGCAAGCGTCGGCTGGAGTTTGCGTTGCGGAGGCAGATGGGCTTGTTCGACCAGTTCGGCGATGCCCTCGAGGAGATACATAACTGGGCGATGAGGACGGCGGACGGGTCGCTAAGCGATTTGCCTTTTATACCGGATAGTCGGGTTTGGGACGCGGTGAAGGCGGAACATGGGAACTGCCGGGGCAGGAAGTGCGGGCACTGGACGAGCTGCTTTTGCCAGCGAGCGAGACGAGAGCTTGAGAACGCGAATGTTATTGTGACAAATCACGCGTTACTGTTCAGCGACCTTGCGCTGCGGGAGGAAGAGTTTTCGATACTGCCTGATTATAAGTGGGTGGTTATCGATGAGGCGCACAACATCGAGCGAGTGGCGGAGGAACATTTCGGGATTGAGATAAGCAGCGGGTCGGTGAGGTTTTTGCTGGACGGGCTTTATAATCCGCGGACGCACAAGGGACTGCTGGTTTATACGGAAGCAGAGAAGTTGATGGACCTGGTTGTCAAAGCGTCAGAGGCGGCGAAGGAGTTTTTCAAAGGCGTTCGGCAGTGGAATGAGCGGCAAAGGTCACAGTCAAACGGCAGATGCTACAAGAATTTTGTCGAGGACAGTTTGTCTGCGCATATTAAGGAGCTGCGAGGGGGGTTGTCTGGTTTGGCAAAGCAGGCAAAGGATGAGGATGAGAGATTTGAATTGACACGATACGTCGATAAGTGTGCGGGGCTATTGCAGGATTTGGAGGCGTTTTTGCCACAGACGAAACAAGATTATGTTTATTGGGTTGAGGTTAGCTCGCCCCGTGAGATAGGCGAAGCAGCCATCTCACGGGGTAAAAACAAGCGTGAGGCGGTTTATTTGAAAAGTGCGCCGTTAAACGTCGGGGCGGATGTGAAAAGGAGTTTGTTCGACAAGTTTGAGTCGGTGATAATGACGAGCGCTACACTTAGCAGTGGTTCGACAGGCTCACCACCTGCGGGTGGAGAAAAGGGGAAGGGCGGGCTTGAATTTTTTGCGGGCAGGGTTGGTTTGTCCGCCTTCAGCGAGACCTCGCCTTTTGGCGGGGGGGATTATGATGCGGTGAAGCTGGGTTCGCCTTTTGATTATGAAAAGCAGGTTACGATTTATGTCGAGAGTGATTTGCCTGAGCCGAATGACGAGAAGTTTGTCGAGTCGGCGTGCGAGGCGGTGAAGAAATACGTGCTGCAAACACAGGGGCGGGCATTTGTGCTTTTCACAAGTTATAAGATGCTGGGGAATTTCGCAGAACAACTGGCGGAGTGGTTTAAGGAGAATAATATAGAATTATTGCAGCAGGGAGTTGGGCTGGACAGGACGTCATTGTTGAAGAGATTCAAGATGGATGGGCGGTTTGTATTGTTCGGGACGGATAGTTTCTGGCAGGGAGTGGATGTGGCGGGCGAGGCATTGTCGAACGTGATAATCGTGCGATTGCCTTTCGCGGTGCCGGATACGCCTTTGTTGGCGGGGCGGTTAGATAAAATCAAAGAAGAGGGCGGCAATCCGTTTGCGGAGTATCAGTTGCCTTTGGCGATAATCAAGTTCAAGCAGGGCTTTGGCCGGCTGATTCGGACAAAGATGGATACCGGTATTGTTGTCATCTTGGATTCCCGCGTATTGAGCAAGTCATACGGCAGGAATTTTCTCGCGGCGATACCAACCTGTAAGACCGAGATAGTTACCCACAGGCGAAGACAGCATTCAGCGGACAGCGTATAGCGGACAGGTTTTCAATGCAAAAATCAAAAAGCAAAACGCAAAAATACATATCAAAATGAAAAAAGGCAGGGAGTAAGGGCAAAGCCAAACTCACGGCCTTATTCTTAATTACAAACATTTTTTTCTTCGCAGAAGCAGGCCGCCGAGGGTGAGAAGGAATAACGTGGCGGGCTCGGGAGTAATCGACACGTTCAGGTAGCCGCTATTGTCGCTGGCATCTATATCCTGAATACGAAAGCTTATGGCCTGCCCGGTGCCAACGAAGGAATCAATCATGTAAGTATGGAGCGGACTATAGGTATGAGGGGCAAAATTAGTTCCGTCTGTCGTTCCCAGCCAATCATACTCGGTATTATTGACGAGCAGATCGAGCTCGCTATAGTGATAAATGCCGCTTCCTGAATCCCAATAATCTTCTTCCCAGTTGGTTGCGCCATATCGCAGATGCCATTCCGCATCGGCCGGCAAATTAGCCCAGGAATAGATATAGGTTCCCTCGGCCCTGATTTGATATTCTTTGCCCGCCTCTAATACCGAAGACGTAACGGTGGTTCCGCTGGCGGGAACAATAAGGTTTTCGGCGGCGGCCTCCCCGACAAACAGTAATATCGCCAGCAATAATCCAGTTTTAAATAACACTTTGCATAATGTTTTCATACTCAACTCTCCTTCTTATTGATTGCATTGTTAAAGTTTTATAGTTTTTTGTGGTGCTGTGATTACTTCTTCCTTATTTTACTGCGACTCCTTTCTGTTTCGTGTGAAGTTTTCAGAGGTTTTATCAGGCTCACAGAGCTACACTTAAATTCAAAAAAACGGGATGGTTTTGGCGCATTTTTGGCGAGTTTATACAAGTGGATTGCTCCCGAACAATGTGTGACCTCTCTTCTCATGCCCTTCTCTTTTCTTCTTTAGCCAATTTGCCCCCCCCGCCATTTGGCATTAATTGATACTACCGGATGGATATTAGGAATGTCAAGAAAAAAGCGGATTTTTAGCTACCCTGCTTCGTTGTTCAACTACGCAGGGCAGGCAGATTACACCCGGCTTCTGGATTTTCGCTTGCGCGGGAATGGCAGTTATGAAATGGCTTACAGTGAAATCAGTGGAATTCGCTTCCGGCGGACAAGTTTGTGGTGGAGGGGATTTTCTGCATAAAAAACGGGGGTGATGGGGACATTAAAAACTGCTATAACTCCGGTATATGTAAGTGGTTATAAATAATAGCCTGTCAGAGAAGGGGGGCTTTTTGCGTGGTTTTTGGGTCATTTTTGGGGCGGTTTTTTGCGCGTTTTTCAATCACGATTATTGCCGTAAGTGTTTGCCGTACAAGAAGTTAAATTCTGGACTCAAACAGTCGTATAAAACGTTTGTATGATACAAACGTTTCATACAGTTGTTCGCCGAAAGCGCGCAAGTGTTTTTTGGTCAATCCCGGAATTTTGAAATATTTTTTTATTCCTTGTCCTACAAGGACTTAAGTGCATTTTGGCCCATCTGAAAAATCGGAGTTTTCGTCAAAAGCGCGCAAGTTCGCGCTAATTACAGAGGGACACGCAAAGCGGTCACCTCTGTAGTTTTGAGTTTTTAGTTTTGAGTTGGTTGAGATTGCGGATTGAGATTATAGATTCCCGCTCTGCCACAGGCGGATAAATTTCGCGGGAATGACAAGGAAAGGGTAGGCGAAATGGGATTTGATTTGAAGATATTTGGGGACGGGACTTTGGTTGAGTCGCTGGATGCGGAATATCTGGAATGGTTAGTGGAGGAGCGGGCGGCGGAAGTACAGACGCATTTCGGGAAGATGTGGGAGTATTACACTAACCCGATAATGGATTTGCATCGGACGGGTACTCATACAATCGAGCATAAGGCGGGTGAAAACGGTAAGTGCTATGTTCAGGCGCAGGAGTATGGGTTGCCCGCGAGGATAACGGGGTTGGTGCGGTGCGCTGAGGCGGGGATGTTCGGCGGGAGGCCTGTCGGGGACATACGTCGCAAGGAGGTGGTGATTGAGAATGATATAGCGTGGCGGGTGAACGCCGCGGTGGATTTTTTGTTTGGTAAACCAATAAGCGTGGTATCCCGGTCGCCTGATGGTGTGAAGCGAGCAGAAATCGAAGGGATAATAAAGGCGGTTTTTTCGGCCAACGGCGGGATCGGGTTTTTGCAGGATATGGCGGTGCTCGGGGGCGTCTATGGGTTCGTCGATTGTATGGTCAGGCCTGGCCGGGAAATCTACGAGCGCATTTCGGACACTCCTTCAAACCTCAGTTACGAGGTTGTGCTTGGATTAGCACGCGCAATCGGATTGGAGCTGATAGAGGCGCCTCGGGCACTGCCTATTCTTGATGAGAATGATTATCGAAAAGTGGTTTACTACGTTCAGCATTTTCAGCAGGCGAGGAATCAACTGGTTGCTGGCGGAGTATTGCAGCGGCTGTTTGGGCGAGAGGGGGACAGGCGGAAAGTGGTGAGCGTGACGGAGATAACATCGGCGGAGGCGTGGCAGAGGTATGAGGACAAGGAGCTTGTGGCGGAGGGCCGGTTACCCTGGGGATTTTTGCCGGTGGCGCATATCCAGAATCTGGCTCAGCCATTTTACTACGAGGGGCAAAGCGACGTTGAGCCATTGATGCCGATACAGGACGAGCTGAATACGCGATTGAGTGACAGGGCGAGCAGGATAACGATGCAGTCGTTCAAGATGTACCTGGGCAAGGGGATAGAGGGTTTCGCGGAGAAGCCGGTGTCGCCAGGGGTGATGTGGCATACGGACAACCCGGACGCGGCGATAGAGGAGTTTGGGGGTGATGAGGACCATCCGAGCGAGAGTGCGCACATAGAGGAGATGCGCGAGGCAATGGACAAAATCAGCGGGACGACGCCTTTGGTGGCAGGGGTGATTCGTACCAAGCTGGGGAATCTGACGAGCGCAGTTGCGCTTAGGTTGACGATGATGGGTATGCTGTCGAAAACGGAGCGCAAGAGATTTACGTACGGCGAGGGTTTGAAGAATATAGCGGGGATGGTTCTTGAGATTTTGGATAAGGCGAACATCTACAAGACAAGCGAGCGGGACAGAGACGTCGAGATAATTTTTCCTGACCCGCTGCCTGAGAATGAAATGGAGAAGCTTGAGGAGGCCAAGGCGAAGAAGGAGCTTGGCGTGCCGGTCGAGAGGGTGCTGAAGGAATTGGGATACGAAACAATTGTTTAGTTTTTAAGGAACACGGAAGACGGACGAAGGAAAGTTTTGAGTTTTTAGTGTTGAGTTTTGAGTTGAATAAGGTTGTGGATTCCTGTTTGCGCAGGAATGACAAAGAAAAACAAAAAACATGAAATGGAGGAATTATGAGTCAGATTGACGAAGGAGTACTGCCGGGGGCAGAAGAGGGACAAGGCGAGGTTGATGACGTGAAACTTGTTCCTGTCGGGGAATCGATACGGTATCGCAAGCGGGCACAGGGAGCTGAGAAGCGGGTTGAGGAGCTTGCGGGAGAACTGGCTGAAGCGAGGGCTGAGGCGACGAGGTTGGCGGATGAGTTGAAAGCGACGCAGAAGGAGCAGGAGTTGATGAGACGGCTGGCCTCAGAGGGGACACGTGATTTGGAGGCAGCGATGCTGATAGCAAAGTCGCGATTAGCCGGAAAAGACCAGTCGGATTTGAGCAGCGTAGTGGAGCAGTTGAAGAAGGAAAAACAGTATTTGTTCCCTCGACCAGGCTCGGGACAGGTTAGCGAGACAGTAACCGGCGGGGCAAGCCCCGCCCTACGAACTTCGTCAGTCAAAGAGCAGAGAAGTGGAGCCGGAGTGCTTGAGCGGGCGGCCAAGAGAGCTGCGGGGACGGGCAGCAGGACGGATTTGCAGGAGTATATGAGAAGAAGGAGAAGTGTTGTTTAACTGTTGTTGAAATGAAATGTTCATAGTTCGTTGTTCGTAGTTCATTGCAATGAACAATGAACATAGAACACCGGACAATTAGGAAGGAGACAAACAAATGGCATTTACGGGAAAAGCTACGTATTCGGCGGGGGCGACTTTGCCGGAGTTGGCGGAAGATGTGGCGGATTTAGTCGGGATAGTATCGCCTTATGAAACGCCTTTGCTGGACGCACTGGGCGACCCATTGAGGGAGGCGACGAGCACGCATCATGAGTGGCTTGAGGATGAGCTGCTGCCAAACAAGGACGCGGTGAACGACAGCACGTTTACCGACCCGGACGTGGACACGCAGTTTGTGGTGGACAACGGCAGCAGGTTCAGGGCAGGCGACCAGATACAGATTGAGGGCAGCAGGGAGTTGATGTTAGTGAGTGGAGTGAACACCAACACGTTGACGGTGATTCGCAGTTACGCGGGGACGACGGCTGAGAACCTTGCGGACAACCAGGCAATCAACATTCTGGGCAACGCAGCTTTGGAGGGCGATGATAAGCCGGGCGTGAGGTTTACGAATCGCAGGCGGTGCGGGAACTACACACAGATATTTACGGCGACGGTTGAGGTTTCGGGGACGGATGTGGCGGCACGCCAGTTGGGCCTGGCGGATGAGATGGACTATCAGAAGCAGGAACGGCTGCGTGAGTTGATCAGGGACATGGAGAACACGGTTATCAACGGGGGTCAGCCGACGAGCAGTCCACAGGGCGGCGATACGGTTAGGCGGACGATGAAGGGGGTTGTGCAGCATCTTGCGACAAATGTGTTTCGCACAGGCGATAGTGGATTTCCGTCGGGAGCGGACCTTGATGAAGCGAAGATTAACTATGTGCTGAGGAAAATATGGGCCAGCAGCAGCGGGAATATCAACCTGATAGTTGTGGGCGGGTTTCAGAAGAGGCGGATAAATAGTTTCGTGTCGAGCAGCAGGAGTTACGCGGCAGGGGACACGAAGTTTACCGACCTGGTAAACGTGTACGAGAGCGATTTCGGCGTTTGCCGGATAGTGACGACACGGTGGCTGCCACAGGATACGGTTCTGCTTTTGGATTCGTCGCGGATAGCGGTATTGCCTTTGGCGGGGCGTAGTTTTCACTTCAAGCCATTGGCGAGCGCAGGTGATTATGAGTGCGGCGAACTAATAGGCGAGTACACGGTGGAATTGAAGAACGAGGCGGCACACGGGGTTATTCGAGGACTTAGCGTTAGTTAGTATTTGGCGGATATCGGGTAGTCCCGGTTTATCGGGACTACCCGTGTCCGGCTTGAAGGGAGTGAAATATGGTCAGGTTATGCAATGATATTGATATTTTGAAGTATGAGCCGGCGTTGTTCGGGGGATTGCATCCGGGGAACCAGGTTATTGCGGCGGGGGCGGGAGGCGAGCTTGCGGGGACGACGTTCGAGGCGAGCGACGCGGATTTCGCGTCGGCGGAGATTGAGGCGGGCGATTGTGTTTACCTGCGGTCGGCGGACGGGATTCTTGACGGGGTGTATGAGATTGTGGCGGTGGATTCGGCGACGCAGTTATGCGTATCGGTTTTGCGAGGAGATTCGGAGTCGGACCCGATAGCTCCGCCATCTGGTAGTGACATCACGTATCGGATAAGCACATTCAGGCCTCAGGTGACGGAGGTGAGCTTGAGGTTGATGGAGTACCTGTGGATTAAGCCAGGGCAAAAAATAGGGGACGTTTGTGCGGACGAGATTCTGGACTCAGATGAGGTTAGACAGTTGTGCGCAATGGGGGTTGCGGCGGCGGCATACAGGATGTTAGCGAGCGGGGCAGGCGGAGAGAATTTGAAGGAGAAATGGCAGCATTACGAGCAGTTGTTTGGGAAGGGGATGGAGCGATGTCGGGTTGCCATAGACAAGGACGGCGACGGCGTGGCGGACAGTGTACGGTTCGGCGGATGCGGACGGCTGATACGAGATTAATAAATTGATTATTGATAATTGATTATTTTGGGCTTTTGTATGGTTAATTTGGATGGGATTAATTTGTTCGGCGAGGGAGAGTCGCAAATCGAGGTTGGCAGTTTTGGCCGAGAGAGCATTGAGAGGTCGGCGGCGGGATTAGACGGCGTGATTAGTATCGACCTTGGTGAGCGGGGCAGGAAGATTTGGCAAAAGGGCGAGATTAGAGCGAGAAGCAAGACGGACATGGACAGCAGAGTTGGAGCGATATCGGCTTTTATAGATGGGGACACGCATATGCTGGTTGGTTCGCAGGGGGAGAGGTTTGAAAATGTTCGGGTTGATTCGGTTAGCGTGAAGAATGAACGGGAGAGCGGAAGCGGAGTCGTGGCGGATTACGAAGTGGTTTATACGCAGTTGATGGTGTAACGATGGGACTTATTAGCAGCGGGATAAATGGCGTGAGGGTTTTTGATTTGCCGACTGGCGCTTGGGAAGACGGCGGGGTAGTCGAAGGACCAAGAGTTTGTTTGGTGAGATGGCGTTCGGCCTGGAGCGACAAGATTTATCAGGTGTATGTCAACGGGCGGTTGGCGGGGACGACGGTTGACTGCGGGCAGAGGGAAATGGTGGTGCAGACGCCGAGTTGTTATGAGCGGGCGGCGAGGGTGGAGGTGTTTGCGGTTGAGGCGAGTGAGGCAGATGTTGATTTTAGTGATGAGCTGGAGCGAGGCGATGGGGACAGCGGGAGGGTGAGATTGAGTTTGCTGCGGAGTCAGCGTTTGCCGGCGAGAGCGAGATTCGAGGTTTATTTTGACAATGGGACCGGGGTGGTTGACTACGAGCATCTGATCGGCGAAGGACAAGTTTGGGGATGTTGGCAGGATAAGGCGGGGTTTGGATTAGCCAGTTTTGGGGAAGGCGATTTTGGTTATGAGTGGGCAGGCGGAGTCGGGTTTGGCATAGGCGGTTTTGGGCTGGGTGAGTTCGGAGTTGACGCGGATGTTATCGAATGGGTGAGTCCGGCTTTGGACGCGGGAGTGTATCGGTTCGGGGTGAGGGTTATTGATGAGAGGGGCAATGAGAGTGCGTCGAGCGAGACTGGGGATGTTGTGGTGATACCGGCGGCGAGGCCGGCAAGAGGATTGGATGTGCTGTCGTTTGAGGAAACGACGAATGCACTTATGCTTGAGGTTGAGGACGAAAAGTAAAGGAGCGGAATTATGGCAGAGGTTTATCCGAGTGACAATGAGTTGTTGAATTTACTGACGGACAATGAAACTGGAGTGGAATACATAGCGACGGGGCAGGCGCCTTATTATCTGCAATTTCGCAGGATGTTGTATCGGCTGTTGCAGGCGACGAGGCGGGCGAATGATTTGCGGGTGTATAACGAGGGCGGGCTGGATATAGGGGTGAAGCCGGGGAAGTTCCATGCGGGGACACAGGAGGTGAATTACGCCGGTTCGTCGGACAATGCTTTGGCGGATGACAAGGCGAACATCTACATTTACCTGACAAACGCAGGGGTTCTGGTAACGAACGAATACAGCGGTTTTCCTGATATGGCGACTACGCCACACGTTCGATTGGCGATAGCAACGACTTCGGGCGGGGATATAACGGCGATTGAGGATTGCAGGGTTTTGATGAGAGCAGGATAAAGAAAAGAATCTAAGATTTCGAATTTGAGATTTGAAATTAAGGATTGCGGATTTCGGATTTTAGATTGCAGATTTAGAGGGATGAGAAATGATTTACATAAATGATTCGAGCAGGGTGTGGCATGTCGCGAAGGTTGGCAACGACGGCAACGGCGGACACGCGGGGCAATATCCGATTAATCTGGCGAATGACGCGAAGCTGACAATTGGGGCGGCGGTAAGCGCGGCGGCGAGCGGGGATACGATTATCATCTGGCCCGGGACATATAGCGAACTTGTGGACGCGTCCGCCAAGGCGCTGAATATCATCGGGACACACAGGCAGTTGTGCAAGATTACGTATCCGAGCGGATACACGACGACGTTTAAAATAGGCAGCCATTCATCTCTGAAAAACATTACTGTCGAAGCGTTAAATCCGAACAAGGCGGTAGAAGCGGCGAGCGGAGCGACAAATATTTTGTTCGAGCGGTGCGATATCAACGGGACGTACGATGGCATTTATCTGTCCGGGGTTTCTTTTGTTACTATCCGGGATTGTCGTCTTAAAGGGACTTACGACAGCAGCAACTTTTACGCAGCGACACAATTTTTGTGTGAGCGGACTGTTTTTGAAACAGACGGGACTTACTCCGGTTCGGGAGATTACCGCGGTGTTCACGTTGGTCCCGGCGTATTTGTATTCAGGGATTGCATCTTTATCGCGGCACAGCCAACGAGAACAGGTTCGCTTGGCGGTTTGGATTTGAACAACGGGACAAGCACAAACTATACGCTGGTGACTTGTGAAAACTGCGTTATGAGGGCCGAGGGAGGCGCGACGAATGGTTATGTGTTCGGGGTTCGGGTGCAGAATTACGGCAGATTGGTGTTGAAAAACTGCACGTTATTCACGCGGGCGACAACAGGGACAGCCACAGACATACGGCAGACCGGTTCAGGGCAGGTAATCGTTAATGCCTGTGCCTATAACCCGTCAACTGTTACCGGGACCATCACCAACCAGGACTCGAACTGGGCGGCGGCGATGGCTGCGGCGTTATTCACAAATGGTGCGGCGAACAAGCTGAAAATAGACGCTGCGGGGAGGGTTGACGCGGGGAGCATAGAGGGGATTAACGCCGAGTCGTTGCAGAAGGCGGCGAAGATGCTGCTGAACAAAGCGGTGCAAGACAAGTTGACGGGGGCGATTCGGTATTACGACGATGATGGGCAGACGGTGATACTGACGCATACACCTGACGAGGGCGCGTCGAGTTTAACGAGGGCGGTGAGCTGATGAGGCAGGCGTGGATGAGAGAAGCGTTGTTCGCGGGGCAGACGGCGAACGGTTTTAAGCTGGGGACAGTGACGACACTGGGCTGGTTCTGGATGAGGGTCGGCGGATGTCGGATAGCATATCGCGGCGGGAGTATGGAGGGGGTTGATTTTGAGAATGTATTGGCCGTAGTGGAGCCGGATGCGGATGAGATAAGTTTGTCGAGTTACTTATCGCACGAAGCGGGAAAGGTTTATTTTTACGTTGTGCGGTGCGCGAACGGTTGGGGGGATATTGAGCAGACATTGCGGGCGGTGGCGAAGGTCGCGATTGATAATGACGGCAAGCTGGGCAAGACGAGGCCGAATGAAATTGTCGGGCTAAGAGCGGAACAGGGACAGGATGGGAATGTTGAGATTGTCTGGACATACAATCCGATGGAGCAGGCCCCTCGACTAAGCTCGGGGCAGGGGGGCGGACCTGCGGAGATGAGGATTTACGGGGACAATGGCACGGGCGAGATTGACTATCAAAATCCAGTTGCGGTAGTGAAGTATAAGGGGCGGAGGTTTTACAGGCACAGGATTGAGATGCCCACGGATGGGCGGTATCGGTTCGCAGTAAGGGCGGCAGACGCGAATGGTAACGAGTGCGAGTCGAAAAAGAGGTTACGGTTGAGATTCGCGAGACGAATTTGGAAGCGATTCAGATTATTGGTGTGATATGACGAACAGGGTGGATTTGTATCAGCCGGAGAGAAGAGGGACGGCGTTGCCGGCGGGTGGGGCGTCGGTGTTTGTTGAGGGAAGATTATACCCGGAACTGGAGGTTGTGGAGATAGCCAGAGGTGGGACGGGTGAGTTTAGTACAGCCAGGATGAGATGGATTGGCAACGAAGAACAAGTTGATAGTGAAATCGGTAAACCAATCTCAATCAAATGGTTTTATAACAATCGTTATCCGGCGGGCGGCGCGGAAGGGATTGTGATTTTCGCAGGAGAGATAGAGATTATTGAGACGGCGACTGGGCCACAGGGCGAGAGTATTGAAATCGTGGCGAGAGATTTTAGCTTGGCGTTTGAGAGGATAAGCGTATCGGGGAGATGGGAACGAGGAGTTGACGGTCAGATTGCGTTCGTGGCGGGAGCGAAGACGGTTTTTAGCGAGAATGGTTTGCCAAACGCGACGGCTGAAATAGTGGAGCGTAACGGCAGCAGGATACGGGTGTTTGCGGCGGAAGGTGTTGAATCACGGTTGTGGGATTTCACGGATGTTATTGGGTATTTGCTTTGTGAGTATTTGCCGGCGGGACAGTTGAGTATCCCGGAGGCGAGCAGGATAAGGGCATTGACGGCGGGGGAGGCGATTGAGGACCTCGATGTTACGGGGAGGAGCTTGCTGGAGGCGATAAGCCGATGTTGCGAACAAGCAGGCATTGGGTTTAAGTTTGTGCCGAGGTTGGGCGAGCCGGGGCCGGAACAGGCGATTGTGTTTTATCGAAAGGGAATAGGCAGAGCAGTTGAGCTGAATCTGCAAAAGCAAGGGGAGCGTTTGAGTATATCGAAGACGAATGTCTGGAAAGTCAATGCGTCAAGGAACGCCCAGGGCGATACGTTCGAAGTGCAGACGCCTTATTTGGCGATTGGCTTTGAGGTCGGGGACATCGCCGGGGCGAACCCGGACAGCAGGGATGTGTTATCGACAAGGAACAACATAAACCCGGCGATAATTGAGCGGGTGAGGATAGATTTTCGTCAACAAACGACGCAGTTAAAAATTGTCAGAAGCAGGACATATTGATTGCGGATTTGGGATTGCAGATTGCGGATTGAAGAGGAGCGGAAAATGACAAGGAGTAACGGCAAAAGTTGGCGGCTAAACAGGACGGTGAATCTTTCGGTGTTAGTGCAGTTGGCGTTTTTAGGCAGTTTGATTCTTGGGAGCTGGGTCAATCTGCAAAGACAATTAGATTTGCTTCAGCGGGACGTGACGAGCTTATTGGAAAGTCAGAAACGCTCCGCGGATAAGGTTGAAGTGCTTCAGGAAAAGGTAATCTCGCACGAGTTCAGATTGAAACAGCTTGAGAAAGAATCGCAGGAGTGAAGTATTTCGTATTTAGTTGTTCGTATTGCGTCGCTCGATATACGATATACGCACGACTGGCAGGGTATTAAAGTCAAATTCAATTTTAGGAGGGAAATTATGAAGAGGTTAGCAGTTGTAGTAACAGTAGGAATGTTGTTTTGTGTTGGTTGCGAAGGAATCAGGTTTGCGCCGAGCGAGGCGCAGAAGCAAAACGCCTGGGTGCATAATCGGACGGTGGCGATAGCATCTCAAACGGCACAGAGCGAGCAATCGTCGGAGAAACTACAAGAATTGACGAAGTTATCGGAGACGCAGAGCCAGGCGTTTGTGGCGTATTACGGATTGCCCGAGGAACTGCCAAAAGCGGATACGGTGGAAGATGTGCTGAGTGAATCGAATAAGCAGTTGGCGGCGACGGCGATTGAGCAATCTAAGCAAAGGCCTGACGCGTGGGATATCGCGGATTCGACACTGGAATTGGGGATAGCGATAGCGGGGCTGTTCGGCGGGGCAGGGGCGATAAGGGTTATGAGTTTTTTGCAGCAGGCAAAGGCCAAGTCGAACGCTTTGAAGGAGATTGTCCTGGCAAATGAGATTTTCAAGAAGACAAATCCCGATTCGGCGGAGGCGTTTAAGGATGCGCAGAGAAATCAATCGCCATTGACGAAGCAGATTGTTACGGAAGCGAAATGTTCGTAGTTCGTTGTTGATGGTTCATTGAGACAAACGTCGAACACAGAACTCAGAACAAAGAAATGGACAGGGATGGTATGAGAACGAACGAGTCGTTTTGTTATGAGCCGGATAAGCTGGCGGAGATAGCGATCGTCAAAAGGATGGCAAAAATTTTATGGCGTAAGTGCTCTATATTATAGGACTTATGTATCGATGGCAAGAAAAGACTTGACTTAAGTGAAATAGTGTCGATACTATATATAGCTCATCTACCAAGCGTAGAAGGAGTACGGACGCCGTCCTAAACAGGGCGGCGTTGGCTTTTTGTATAAGCTGCGTATTCTGCTCGGAGTTTTCTCCTTGTGTGTACATAATTCGTACAGTAAGCAGTACACAAAAGCCAGCAACGAGGACGTTTTTCTATTACTACTAGATAGTCAGCTTCTTCCACCCACAGCAAATACCGATGCTTGCTGCCCTTTTGTTTGGGCCATTTTTTGATAATGGGGTCGGCAGCGTGTTCTATAACAGATTTGATCCAGCCAATTCGCTCGCATCTTCGTAAGTCTGCTGTTCTTTCCTCTTCTATTGGGCCTTGCTGAATACAATGCCAAAAGCCCCTTTCCTTGCCCTTTTTGAGCGGATTTTTGGTTATATATACCGGTTCATTAAGAAAAGTCGGTCTAGATTCAATGAAATCAGAGTAAAATTGGGCGAACACCGCATCTTCGTAGCGTTGCCAATCGCCGCTGAAGGCATCGAACAAAAGCAGGTCTGGAAGCCAGTCGGGCAGATTACACATCAATTTCCTCTTGGGCATGCCAGACAAAAACATTAAACTTCTTTTCTCTCAACAGTGTGCTTTGTGTAAGGGAATAACCGCTTCGCGTTCTGATTAAATTGACCAAAGCGGTTTTTGCGGGACTTGAGCTTAGGTTTCTGTTTGCGTAACTGACCGCGCCCGTGAGCAAATCGGTCAGTTGAATTTGTTCGACTTCGTTGGAATGAACGGGTTGAACACTTTTGATGATCTGCTTATTGAAATCATACATGCTGTTACGGATAACATCTTGAAGTTTGGCAATCCTTGTACCGCTGTGGGTATCCTTGATATCGAGATAGATTCTATATATGCAGTGGGGATCAAGAATTGCTTTGAGCAAGGTGAAGTACATTTTGTAATACCACTCGTCGTGCGTCTGGCCACGGGTGTTGTGTTGTAATTTCGATTTGTCAGGAACAATCAGTGCACGAAAGGACAGGTCGTTATTGTCGAAGAAGTAATTAATAAGGTCAGTATAGAGTGCGACCTTTGCGGGAGATACTTTCGTCCATTTGGTTTCGAATCTGCCTGGGAGGCCATGAGTTTCTTTTATCTGACGTATTTGGCTGGCGATCTCACGGGTCTTATCCAAAGGGCAGCATATAGACCCGAGAACCATTACTCCCAGCCCATCATGCTCCAGGTGGCAGCTTTCGTCACAGTATACGTTGTATATTTGGCACATATCTTGTCTCCTGAATGGTGTAATGATACCATATTCGCGGGGAAAGTTAAGTGGCGTTTGCGCATAAAAAAGGCAGGACACTTGAGCATCCTGCCGGTGTTTGTGAATATTTTATTCTTTATCTTTTTTGCGGAGAAGTAATCCGCCGATTCCCAGCAGAGCCATCGTGGCGGGCCTGCTCGCCACAGCAAGCTTATACTGCGTTTGACTGTTGCTTACGGCGCAAACCAACAACGAGACAGCCCGCCGCCATAAGGATAGCGGAGACGGGCTCGGGAACGGGAACGATTGGCTTTACGGTTTTGGTGGTTATGGTGAATGTTACGCCGTCGTTATAGTAGTGGCAATCAGGGTCGATTCCGAATCCGAAGTTGGCTTTACCTGGGCCCGGTATTGTCTTGGCGTAAGCGTTGAGCGCATCCAAAAGTCCGAGTTTGCCGAAATCAAGAACCAGGTTGAAGTTTCGCGCTTTGCCGCCTGCCGGGTCCGACCAGTCGCTTACTAACTTGCCCTGTCCCGCGAAGTTGTCCCCGCCGCCCTCGTTATCAACATAGCTTATTACGCCGGCTTTCGGGTTATCGAGCAGGTGAATGAACAGGTGGTCGTCGCTTTCTTTGACCCAGTCCCAGATGTTGGTGAACGTCAGCACTGCGCCGGTTATTTTTTCATTCGACGGGAGAGTAAAGTTAATCCCCCAGGTAAAATATTCCGCGTGAGGCAGGTCCCACAAATCGTTTGGTGTTGGGTGAAGTACCACCATTCCCGCGTTTGCTGATGTGGCCGCGGACAAACCAATTACAATCACGCACAGTAAAGTTCTCATCTCTTTCTTCTTCATCATTTTCCTCCGTCTTCCTTATATTGCCCATATTACCTATATTGACATATTGGCGTATCAATCGCCGATTCCTGAGTTATTGATATTAGAAAACCATCCGTTATCACGCCCCTAATGCTCTTATATTAACATACAGTGTTAGTTGAATCAATCGGGAATCCCCTTAGTCTGATAATAAGTAGTTATGGCGAATAAAAATTCGTTTGTAGGGCATACAAAAGCGCCATTTTTTGGTCTGTTTGCTGTCGAGGATTGCTTAAGTTGGGTCTGTTTTAGTCCGATATAGCCATCAGTTTGGTTCTGCGCCGAAAAGCCGGAGTAACCGGCTATAAAAGGTTTTGTATGGCAACAATACTGGTAGTGGAAGATGAATTGGACGTGCAAAAGGTCGTCGCCAAGCGGCTGACCAGCAGGGGTTTCACCGTCCATTGCGCATCCGATGGTTACCATGCGGTGCAGAAGGCGCACAAAATTGCTCCCGATTTAATCGTGCTGGATTTGCAGTTGCCCGCCGGCGATGGTCTTGGTGTTTTGCGGAAACTGCGAATTTCGGAAAGCACTAAAAAGACGCATATTGTTGTCCTGACCGGGATGACCAACGAGCTGATTAAGCAAAGCGTCCTGACTGAAGGCGTCGATGCGTATCTGCAAAAGCCCTACGATTCGCAGGTCCTTCTCGATACTATTGATAAAATCCTCGGCAAAACAGCGGACAGTGTTCAGCGTGCAGCGGACCCGCCAAGTGGCGTGGTCTCGCCGACGGCGGACAATGAAAAGAAAGATACGCCGGAGGAGCCGACACTCTTCGACTTTGCCGCGAGCAGGAATCAGCTTGGCAAATAGAAGTAAAACGTTGTTCCTTTGCCCGGTTCTGATTCGGCCCAAATCTTTCCTTTGTGGTGCTCGATAATCAGCTTTGAGATGGCTAATCCCAGTCCGGTTCCTTCGATGTCTTTTACTTTCGTTGACTTGATTTGCCCGTATTTCTTGAACAGATTCCCCAGGTCGTTTTTGCTTATCCCGCAGCCGGTGTCCGCGATTGCGACCTCTACTCTGTCCTCGTCTTTTCTGGTGCGGATGACGATACTCCCCTCGGTTGTGAACTTCAGTGCGTTACTTACGAGATTGGTTACGACGCGAGTGATGCCGTCGTAATCGAATTCTGTTTTCGGCAGTCTTTCTTCAAGCTCAACGCGGAGGTCCAGTCCTTTTTGTTTGGCGACCGCCCCCATTGTTTTGTGGACGTCCTTTGCCAGTTCGTTTATGTCGTTTTCCACAATGTTGAATTGCTGTTTGTCGGCGCCGATTTTCTCGAAGTCGAGAAAGTCTGTTATCAGCCGGGTCAGCCGTTCAACGTTCCTTTTAGCGAGGTCGAGGAATTCTTTCTGTTCCTCATTGACTGCGCCCGCCTCGCCGCTTCCGACGATATCAATACCTTCTTTGATTGCTGTCAGCGGTATTCGCAGGTCGTGCGAGACCATATTCACCAGGTCCGCTTTGGCGGCAAGCGCCTCTTTGAGTTTCCGCTCCACCTTTTTGCGTTCCAGCGCGTAAAGTAGCGTCCTGCCGAGCATACTTTCAATCGTCGGGCCTTTGACGAGATAATCCGTCGCCCCGAGGTTTATCGCCAAGATGCCTGTCTGGTCGTCCGCCCATCCTGTCAACACCACGATGGGAATCTCTCCTGCCGCCGAGACCGCTCCTTTGACTGTCTCAAGCCCGTTGCTGTCGGGCAGTCCCAAATCGAACAGGGCCACGTCGAATCGTCCCTTCTTCAGCTTATCGACTCCCTTGGCCATTGTGCCGGCGGTCTCCGCCTCAAATTTGACGGGAAGCGGAGAATCAGCCAAAGCCCTTTTAGCCGTCAGGCAATCCACTTCATCGTCATCAACCACCAGAATGCGAATTTTCGGCGTCACTTTGCCCCCTCTAAATAGTTTTATTGCGCAAGCCGTTCACAATTTGCCTTATTCTACTGTGAACGTAGCAGTTGGCAAGAGGGCGATTTCGCAGGTAACGAATTGAGGGTCAGTTACTTCTTCGACTTGGCGTGCAAACCTGTCTTGAGCCATTTTATCGCCTCTTCCCGGCTGGCAAACTGCTCGACTTGAAGCGACATAATAGTAGCCACATTCCTGAAGAATGTGAACTCGCCGGTTTTGGGCGAAGACGGGTCGTGTATCGCGGCTATCCTGAGGTCCGGCCCGACGCCGAGCTCCTTCAGCAGTTTGGGCAGGTCATCGATTTGCAATACGGTAAAGTCGGGAACCATTTCCCGAAAGTCGATAAGTATCCTGTTGGAACCCTTCTTGTGTGCCAGCGGATATATTTCCTCGGCGAATTTCCTGTGCTCCTCCCAGTCCATAATGCCGTTTAGCTTCGCGGCGACGATTCCATCTTTTTCAAGATATTCAATCGTCCACTTCATTGCCCGGGCCTCCCGTATATATTTTGCATCTGTAAATATAATACTAATAGCTTTCCTCAATTGCCAATAGACGCATTTGGCGTGCCTTTTATTGCATTGTGCGGAAAAATGAGGACAGCCGTCGGATTACTCCGGCTCCTGCTTTTGCATCAGCTCGATTATCTCGGATTTGACGGGCATCGCGTCCACCGCCGATGCGAATCTGACCGACTATTCGCCGCTTAAAAAGGCGTTGAAATCAAATTTTACGAAGGGTTCTGCTGCATTTTTGAGCTAAAATCAGCGTTTGTCCGAGAAAAGAAAGTGGTAAATTTGCTGTTTTTTCAAATTTTCATCTTGGCATTCAGAATGAAGGTAGGTTAATATACAGGTTGCTGATAGGTCTGTTTTATGGACTTACAGGCACGAAGAGTGAGAGTGATGAGAAGAACGAAAGAGAGCGTTAGTTTTATACTCAGAATGAGTGTCCCTCTTTTCTCTCCCGCAACATCGTCCCTAATATCTTGAAATCTAATATTGTTTATTTTTGGAGGAGAAGAGTATGAGAAAGTTAATTGCAATTTGTGCAGTATGTGTGTGTGTGTTGTTAACGACGGCGGCATGGGGTAATATCGTCGTCAGTTTCGACGAGAATGGCAACGGCAACGTTAACAATAATGGTGTGATCACCCCGCTCGCATACAAAATGCTCAACAGCCCCATGATCCCAATTTTGGCCTACCAGCCCCCCCTGCCCGTATATCCGTTTTGGTCAGGAGACCTCGTGGTTATGGAGCCTGGGACCACCACGATTAGTGACGTTGTGAGATTCGTCGGTGCCCAATTTGCTGTATACTCCGACAATAGCGATGGCGTCGATTCGCTGGCGGACATCGGAATTCCCGAAGAACTGCTGAGCAACGTGGTTTATGTGGACGAAGTCGGACTTGAGAATGGCATGAACGGTGTGGTCTATACGCCAGTGTCCCGTCAGCCGGGGTGGCCCACCCTTTCTGGCAACGACGCAGTAACCTACAAATTCATAAGCGATATTCCCGAGCCGGCGACGATTTGTCTGCTTGGTCTTGGCGCTTTGAGTCTGTTGAGAAAACGCAGAGCATAAACACAAAAACAAAACTTTAACCGCAATTACAAAAAAAGGGCTGTGTTTAAAAAACACAGCCCCTTTTTTATTCAGGATCATATGAAAAGGAATCTACCGTGTTTTTGAGCTAAAATCGGCGTTTGTTCGGGAAAGTCGGAAAAATTATCAAAAAACAGGATTTCCGGGCATGGAGAGGTCTGTTCAGATTTACTAATACCATCCTTACTGTCTGTGGCTTGTATACCATCTGTGGCTTATATGTCATTTTCAGTTCAGAATCAGGGTTTGCCTGATATTCACCGTCTTTTTGCCTGATCCCTAAAAAAAGCTTGCTGGGATTCCGATTTTGCGCTTGACATTATCGGTCTCCGCGTATAGATTGATGTTAGTTGTCGGCTGTGTAGAGCCACATCAAGCCAGCCGGCGGCAAGAAGAAGAAGGGCGAAGAGTAAGAGTGATGAGAAGAAGGAAGAGTATGGCCATGTCAGATACGGCTATATCAGCCGTAGGTCTTTTGTATTCTCTTTTTTTCCCCATCCGCTCGAACTCTTTGTTAAATGACATCTAAGGTGAATCTTTGGAGGAGTAGAGAATGAAAAAATTAATATTTACAACAATGGTTTTGGTTGGTGTTGCGCTGATTTCAACGGCAAGTGCAACGCTTCTTGGTACCGTAGACCTCGAGAATCACAATAATAATTTTTCTGATCAGGGTCAACTCTGGGGTGCCGGCCTTACTGGTGGAACCTACTACACGGGCGTCTATTCGTGGACCAACGCAGGCTTCACCGGTGCGGGAGCTGACGTTCCCAACTGGGGCTTCTGTATAGAATTGCCTCAAGGGCCATTCACTGGCTGGCAGAATGTTATCTCGCTGGATGCTGCACCAGTACCTCCGGAGTATGGCACTCCTATGGGAATGACCAAAGCCAATTACATTCGTGAGCTTTGGGGCAGAGATTTTAACCCTGCTTGGACAACCGGCGCAGATACACAAATGGCAGAAGCCTTCAGTGCCTGTATATGGGAGATTGTTTACGAAACCGACACCGACCCCATTACGGGGAAAGTTATCTGGGATGTTACCAGTGGAAGTGGTTTCTATGCAACTGGCATTGAACAAGCCGCTACAGCCAATCTCTGGCTTAGCCAGTTGGACGGCGACACGGCGTATTTCGCGAATAATCTGGTCGCGACCAGTTCGCTTGATGGTCAGGACTATGTTGTTCCCGAGCCGGCAACGATTGGAATTCTCGGTCTCGGCGCTTTGGGTCTGTTGAGAAAACGCAGAGCGTAAAAAGCTCGAAAAGACAATCTGTTTTATAAAACAGAGGGCTGTGTTCAAACAACACAGCCCTTTTTTTATTCAGGATTTTAGCCGATATTAAGCCCGTTTTGTAATTTTGGTCAGGCGGCGGATTACTCCGGCTTCTGCTTTTGCATCAGCTCGATTATCTCTGCTTTTGTGGGCATCGCGTCCACCGACCCGAATTTGGTGCAGGCCAGCGCGCCCGCCGCCGACGCGAATATGACCGGTCAGGGGCGTTTTCCCCTAATTATAGAGCCATTTTGCTAAGGTGTTTCCCTGTTTTAGCCTCAGGGAAAACCTTAAAAGCTGCGGGTTTCCACAGTAGATAAGACTCAGGCGGATAGAGTAGATTCAAGATGTTAGCTGCTGGTTGCGTAGACCACACTTGGTCAGCCGGCGGCAAGAAAAAGAAGGACGAAGAGTGAGAGTGATGAGAAGCAACGAAAGAGAGCGTTGTTTTTGTGCTCATAGTCAAAATGAGTACTCCCTTTTTATTTCCCGCAACATCGTCCCTCACGCCTTGAAATCTGATTTTTTGAAGAAGAGGAGAAGAGTATGAGAAAATTAGTAACAATTTGTGCAGTATGTGTGTGTGCGTTGTTAACGACGGCGGCATGGGGTAATATCATCGTCGTCAGTTTCGACGAGAATGGCAACGGCAACGTTAACAATAATGGTGTGATCACCCCGCTCGCATACAAAATACTCAACGGCACCCCAAATTTGACCTACCAGCCCCCCCTGCACGTATATCCGTTTGTGTCAGGAGACCTCGTGGTTATGGAGTCTGGGACCACCACGATTAGTGACGTTGTGAGATTCGTCGGTGCCCAATTTGCTGTATACTCCGACAATAGCGATGGCTCCGATTCGCTGGCGGACATCGGAATTCCCGAACTGCTGAGCAACGTGGTTTATGTGGACGAAGTCGGACTTGAGAATGGCATGAACGGTGTGGTCTATACGCCCACAGCAGGTCAACCGGGATGGAACACCACCAACGCAGTAACCTACAACTTCATAAGCGACATTCCCGAGCCGGCGACGATGTGTCTGCTTGGTCTGGGCGCATTTGCTTTGCGGCGAAGAAAATAAAGGAGAGAAGAACTCGGACATGCAAGAAGAGAGGTATGTCCGGATTATTTTCCTCCTAGGACAATTGGGCCGTCTTGTGTAATAAGGCGGCCCGATTTACAGGCACAGCGAAAAATAGTGAAAGAATAAGAAGTTATCAATGCAATTATAAATCCACTCCCGGGGGGCCGTCAGTAGCAGAGACCAAAACTGTTATTGGCGGCTTTTTTAATTGGCTAATTTGACAATAGACAATGCCATCGAGCTAACAAAAAGGCGGTGACGCGGCGATTTCGGCAATTTGCCGCCAGAGGTATAAAACCAAATATAAACAACATATATCTCTATCAGCTTTTTTACTCTTGACGAACAGGCCCAAAGGCAATAGAATAACATCAAATACAAGGGAATGGGATGCGAAGGACAGGAAATGGGACGAAATCCACGAAAAACACGAATTTCATCGAAGAAGCAATTGAACCGCACTGCTGGTGCGCGCCGAAACAGCAAATATTCGCCTGGTATCGAGGTTTCCAGATTCAACGAAATTACAGATGAGCTGCACAAATATAAGCAAATGGTCGATACCGCGAATCACGGCTGCGCTATTGTGGACGTGAAGGGGGACATATTATATGTAAATGACAGTTTCGCGAGAAGGCACGGTTATAATGCGGGCTGGTTGCTTGGAAGGAATCTGAAGATATTCCATAACGCCGAGCAGTTGAAACATGTCAGGGCTGTTAACGACCGGCTGAGAAAAACGGGCAAAGGCCTGAACAACGAAGAAATTTGGCATACACATCGCGACGGCACGGTATTTCCGATGCTTATGAGTACATGGTTAATGAGGGATAAAAGCGGTCGTCCTGTAATGGAATGCGCCACGGCTGTGGATATTTCCGAGCTGAAGAAACGAGAGGCGGAACTGGCGGCAGGCAAAAAGACACTCGAAACGATGTTAAACGCATCTGGTGACTCGATAGCGATGTTGGACAGGGATATCAATTTTATTGACGCGAACGAACTAATGGCAGATGCGATGGGATTGCCCAGGGAAAAACTTGTTGGCCGATGCGCGTGGGACTTAATACCGCCGAAAATAGCGGCAGCAAGACGGCTAAGAGCCCAACAGGTTATTGCGACAGGAAAGCCAATAACATTTTTCGACTACGGCGGAAGAGGAAAGATTTTTAGCACTTCATACTACCCGCTGACGGGCTTAGATGGGAAAGTCACGGGAATGGTGGTTTTCGCGAAAGATGTTACTCAACATAAAAAGGCGGAAGCGGAGCTGGAGGCAAGTAAAAAGACACTCGAAACGATGTTAAACGCATCTGATGACTCGATAGCAATGCTCGACAGAGACATAAATTTTATTGAGGTGAACGAAAAAATGGCGGACGCGTTTGGACAGCCCAGGGAAAAACTTATTGGCCGATGCGCGTGGGATTGTATGCCGCCAAAAGCAATGGCATTAAGACAGCCGAAAGCAGAACAGATTCTGGCGACAGGAAAGCCGGTAGCATATTTCGACGAAGACGACAGAGGGAGGATTTACAGCACGACAGGATATCCGCTGAAAGGCGCAGACGGGAAAGTCACGGGAATGGTGGTCTTTGCGAAAGATGTTACTCAACATAAAAAGGCGGAAACGGAGCTAAGTCATTACCGGGAAGAACTTTTCAAGCTGCGGCGAAGCGCATATCTGGATTTGTTCGGCGCTATAATCGGGCATCAGCTCAGCCAGCCGCTGACAATAATAAATGTGCTTATGGAGGAGATGGCAGGTGAGCTTGAGAACGGCAGCTTTGAAAAGGAAAAAATAATCAAGTCGCTGAAAACATGCCTTGGGGAAACCCATGCGGCTGGTGAAATAATTAAAAAAATGCGAGAATATACCAGGCGATGGATTGAAGGCCAAGTAGAGCATTTTTCTCTCTATGACGTAATCAAGGAAGTGGTGTCCTCGCTGGAGTTAAAGGCCAGGCGGGCGAAGATTAGAATTGAAGTGAAAAATCCGAAATCTTTACCGACAATAGCGGGACACCGAAGCGCATTTGAGCAGATGGTGCTTAATCTTACGGAGAACGCGATAGAAGCGGCAGACCAGAAAAAGTGGCACCGGCTGGTAATCAGCGCGGAGAAGACAGACCGGCATATTGAACTGCAGTTTTACGATGACTGCCGGGGCATAATGAAAGAAAATCTCGGGAAGATATTCGAGCCATTTTACAGCACCAAGACCAGTAGAGGTGGCAAGAGTTTAGGCCTGGGGTTACCAATTATTCATCGGATATTGACAACCATGGGCGGCGAAATCAGAGTTAAAAGCACTGCTGGGAAAGGCACAACATTTTATGTTAATTGGCCGTTAAAGTAGAATTTTGAAAGGGACCTGTCTGTGAAATCGACACACCAAAAAGTTTTCTTTGTCGATGACGAGGCGACAATGAGGACGACGATAGCGGATACCCTGAGCAAACTGGGTTACGAAGTGACGTGTTTTGCAAACGCGAAGAACTGCCTTACGGAGGTTGAGCAGACGGGGTGCAATCTGCTCATTTCAGACGTGAAGATGGCCGGGATGGACGGGCTGGAGCTTTTGAGCAGGATAAAGCGCGTAGCGCCGTGGATTCCCGTTATTCTTATAACCGGATACGGCAACATACAGATGGCTGTTTACGCCACCAAGATTGGTGCGGCGGAGTTTATAGAAAAACCCTTCAGCAGGGCGGCGTTCGTAGAGAAGGTAAAGGCGACTCTTTCACGCAATGAGTATGACGGCAGGGCCGCGGGAGCCAAACTGACCAGAGCCGAGAAAAAGGTGCTCAAACTCATTCTGGAAGGCAACGGCAATAAGGCAATCGCGCAGAAGCTGGGTTGCGCCGTGCGGACGGTTGAGTTTCACCGAAGCCACATATTCCATAAATTCGGCGTCAATAATGCCGTCGAGCTGACCAAAAAGGCGATGGCGATGTTTCCCTCAATAAACGGCAATTAAATCTGGCCAGCTTATATTCTGTAAGTTCTTGTAATTAAACCACTTAACAATCGCCCGTGGGCGTAATTAATCTATCAATTGCTTTTTAATCCCCAAACTGACCATTTTTGACAATTCGCAAAAACCTGCGGGTTCCCACAGTAGAGGAGACCCTGGCTATAAGGTAGATTCAAGGTGTTAGCTACTGGTTGCGTAGAGCCACACACCAGGCCAGCCGGTGGCAAGAAGAAGAAGGTGAGAGTGATGAGAAGAAGGAAGAGTATGGTCATGTCAGATACGGCTATATCAGCCTTAGGTCTTTTGTATTCTCTTTTTTTCCCATCCGCTCGAACTCTTTGTTAAATGACATCTAAGGTGAATCTTTGGAGGAGTTAGAGAATGAGACACGCTAAAGCCACGTTATGGATGGTTACGCTGGTAGTATTTGTTTTCGCAGGCGCTTCATTCGCCGCAATTGTTCAGGATATTGGGGGTACTCTTAC
>JBEKWM010000001.1:0-660303 GCA_049513025.1 Sedimentisphaerales bacterium | reverse complement strand
TTAACCTTAGCATTGCCATCGCCACCTTTACCGCCGTTTACATTGATAATACCTTTATTGGTAACAGAGCCGCCGGCAATAATCCTTACCGAACCGCCGCCGCCGCCGCCCGCCGGATACGATACCGACGAACACAGTTGACCACCGCCGTTGGCGATGATTTGGGAATTAACGTCAAGAACCACGTTGCCCGTAGCGACAATCTCAATACCGCCGCCGCCTGGGCCGCCGGAAAATACACCCGACCAGTAACCGCGACCGCTGTCGCCGCCGACACCGCCGGCACCGCCGCCGCCGCCGCCCTTATATGGCGGGTTTACGGGAACACCGGGGCCAAATGTGCTCTGCGCAAGGGCTGTTGGGACATATATGTCATGTTCAGAACTCGAAGTATATACACCAAAGCGAGTATAGTTATTCGTGGGGAAAGTGTACTTAGTCCAGTAATCTGCCAAAGCAGGCTGGGGGCTGTCAACAAAAACGCTTGAATCCTGGTTGTGCTTGGGTCCGGGGAAACCGCCCGAACGTGCGTAGGTAAGATCTTGAATTGTAGTCAAAATATCATCTCCGGCAATTTGTACCCTGCCGTCGAAATAGAAATTGCCTGTTACGTGAATAGCAAGCGGTGTGGGAATGTTGGTATCAACCCATTCTGGACGAACCTGCGGCACAACGATAATATCGTAACGCCTGTCATAATTAAAGCCGCTCGGGAAGTTGAATACCGCCACACCGTCCGAGGCAAGAGTGGCTGTTGCACAAGGGTCAGACCAGCCGTCTCCGTGAACTACACAGGTATAAGCCGGGATATTATAATCCGCATAGGTCGTCGCGTTGGCATCGGTGTTGAAGACAAGCTCGTACGGCTTGGTGCGGAAACTCCATATATCCCCCGCTACCGTCCCCACTGACGCATAGGTGCTGTTTACACGCCAATAAATGATGGCGCCCCTGAGGTTGGGGTCATAACCCATTATGCAGGGGTCTGAGATGCTATTTGCAATCCGCGCACTGACATCATTTGTCTCCACCAGTGACCTTATTGCTGACGCATAAACCGTATAAGTCGCCGCCGTAGGAGTAAACCACGACAAATTAACATCGCAAACATCTATATCTTCCGCGCCGTCTATGGGAGACAGATTGACCGCCTTGCCTGTTTCGGTCGTAAACGACCAGAGGGGCCCATTTACATCATTGCCGCTGATGGTTGAACGAATATACCAATAATACGTGGTATTAAGCGACAATGGCCCGCTAATATCAGCATTTGATACCGAATTCAGTGAGCCGTCGCCTGTCTTTTTAAGAGGCAGACTATTCGGGTCCGTGCCGAAATATACCTTCTGTGCCGTAGGCGCAGGCGAGCTGCCTGCAGGCACCCAGCTCAGACCTGTTCCCATAGCCACCTCCGAAGACCTCGGGATAGGAAGCAGAGCTACAGGGTTGGTTTTATCCGGCTGATTGAGAATACTGACCTGTAAGGGGGTCAGGTCGCACATAAAAAGACGTACCTCATCGAGCAAGCCGTCAAAAACGCGTTCCCCTGCTCCAATCCACAAAGGTGAGTCATAAAATGCATCAACGTTCATAGTCGAAGTATTAAAAGAAGTAACTATTATAGGCACCTCAAGACCATCGATATATATCTTGCAGCTTAACTGGGTTGTGGGAACGCTTGTCTCCACGCAATTACTTCTGTCAAGTACAACGGCTGCATGATGCCATGTGTTGGTTGTAAGCCCCAAATCGCTCAGGGTTGATGCCGTCTGCATCTTCAGGCAGTTGTTCTTGTGATAAAACTGGAGCACGCCGCCATATATGCGTATTTCCCATATGAGATTCTTATACGAATTATACGACGGGTCCTCCAGGTACTCGTACGCATAGCTACTTGCATGTCTTATTATAGTGCCATCGGTGATACTCGGCACATTGAACCAGAATGTCCAGGTACGCTTATCCGTCATATAAGAAAAGGGGGAAGAAGTTTTATAAGGAACAGCAGAAAGGTCGAAGATGCTTGTACCGGTTTGCATCACCAGCCTAACATCATTGGGGCATGGGCCGTCGGATGCTACACCGGCACCAAGGGATATGTCATGCATCGCCGCGAAATTCGCGTCATGACCGAGACCGGTCAAGCTTGTTTCTCCAAACACATTCGGGTTGACATCGTTATAAGAATCCAGCGTTCCAACAAGACCGCTTACTAAATCTTTGGCCGTGTGCGATGTGTTGCTGTAAGTCTCAAAATTCATATCGAAAACCTGACAGGGATCCGTATCGGGATTCCAGACCGCCCACGCGTTCGTAGAAACCAATATCGCCGCTGCCAACGCCATCCACATCATTCCACTCTTCATAGTCATGTCCTCCTCAGACAAAAAACTGCCCCGATATACCGAAAAGTTTACAAAACATTCCGAATTTCAATCTGAAGTGCACCACTTCAGACCAAGAAACACCTGTTAGTTTATTATTACTATATTGCGCAATGCTCCCGGACTATAACAAATAAAACCTGTAAGAATCCCGGAATGACGCCTTGACAACAGTAATGTTATTTTGGACTTGCAAAAGAGCATAGACCAACACTTCGGACCGCTCAAATTGCCTCAGGGCCATACTCGATTATCGAATATGGCCCTGAGTTCATAATTCTGGTCAACTTCTCTTTACTTTTTGTTGCGTCTCATGGCCAGTAAGCCAAGACCAAGCAATGCGATTGTAGCCGGCTCAGGGATGTATGTCAGGCGAAGAGTATCTGTAATTGAATCGGCATTTGTATCAATCCATGTAGCAGTCCAGTTGGCTGGAAGGGTGGCGAATGTGCCGCTGCCAGATTTTCCCGTGGCACTGAAAGCCCATACATCAAAAAAGCTGCCCGGAAGCGGGGTATAACCACCCAAGAGGTCGATCTGCAACGTTGCGCCCAAGGTGTTGGCAACACTCCCGTACTGGGTAATCTTGTCGAACGAAGTTGCAGAGGCAATGTCAAAATCCAGGGTTCCGCCTGTACCAACGGTATAATCCATTAAATTGGAGCTGTTACCCACGGTTATCGCGGCAACAGTATCAATAGCGCCTATTTCCAGTTTGCAAGTGCCCTGATTAAAGCCGTAACCTTCGCTGTTGAGCCCAAACTTATAGATCATGGACCGGAGGACCAGCGTTCCGCCAGTAGCGTTAAAAGTGGCGCCAGTGTCGACTTTATTACCCTTACTGAGTACATCTGTGTCCAAAATAGCAGAACCGGACAGATTGTAAGTTGCCGTACCAGTTGTTACTGTTGACCCCGTAACAAGACGCGTTTCAAATGTTCCACCATTAGCGGTTCCAACAGCGCCGACACGTACGGTACCGGCACTCTGGTTGACGGTTGCACTTGCACCTGTTGTCCCTTTTAGGACACAAAACAGCTCACTTGAACCGCTCTTGTAAAGGTTCAGATTCGAGCCTATGTTCAATGTAGCAACATCGGTTGCGAGGCCATTCCCCAGCAGAGTAATACCACATCCCTGGTTTGTAGTAATCGACGCGGTACCATTGTTAATGGTTGCCGTGTCTGTTCCTGCCGGCACTTGCGCACCACTCCAATTCGCAGTACTGCCCCAGTCGCCAACGTTACCGCTGACCCAGGTCTGGGAGGCCGCCTGGGCTGTCGAACCAATCGACAACAATACGGCACAAACCATTAGTATACCTACACATTTTCTCATTCTCATTCTCATCTCCTCCAAAAACTAAAACAATAAAAGATACGCGCGCTCTACTTGTATTCACAACAAGTACCCGGCACACACCAGGCACACTTCTTCATTAAACAATTTTTGCAAAAATTAACATTCAAAGCAAGGCCATTTTGCGCACTAATAAAGTCGATTTCGCGCAAAGGCCGTAACTGCATCAAAATCAAGGGGTTAGCTCCTAATTCTGCTCAGATATGCTGTTTTTTTCTTAAAATTGCCCAACAGTTTTAACGCAATAAAATCCAAGAACTTACAAAAAATTCTATATTTCAGGCTTAGGCCCCAAAAAAGCCGGCTAAATCGCTAATTTTGATGTTCCGGCAATATCTGTCAGCTGATACTTTGAATTCTTACTTTTTTGGGAATTTTGCCCCTGGTTTCACCCGCAAAGGCCGTATTATTCGCTCGTCCCTGGGGTTCGGTGCTCAAGAAAAACGAAAATAAAAAGAGAAAATATGCTCTTCGCCAGATTATACTGCATTGCGAATATTGCCGCTGCGCCTGCGAAAAATCATTTGAAATTCACTGTCTCAAAAATGAAAATCGGCGAGAGATGCACGGCCATCCCAGCTTATAAGTTGCAGCATGTTGACAAATACATTTAAATCGATATAATGGTTCACCACTTCGGTTTTCTCGAAAGTCTTTTGTGCTCACACAAAAATTAAAAAACAGACAAAGGTAATGATGAGATGAAAGAGAAAATAAAAATAGCTTTCGCTCACAATAATATCACTCACAACACCGAAGGGTTGATGGCCGGCATTTCTCAATACATCCGTGACAAGGGAGACCGGCAGTTGATTACCTGGCCTGATTGCTCGCTAAAGTCACTGATGTTTCTCAAGGAAAGAGGATGTAAAGGCGCTTTTGTAAGCATACAGACAACTATAAAGGCAGAAGAATTGCTCCAGATCGGCATACCCGTGATAGGAGTGGCCACAATACAAAATTTGCTCAATCTTCCCTTTGTAAGCGCGAATCCCAAAGAGGTCGCACAGATGGCCTGCGAATATCTGCTGAAAAAGAAGTTCGAAAATCTTGCATTTTTCGGCCTTACGCAGGCAAGGTGGTCCGCTGAAAGGCTGGAACACTTTTCCCAATACCTGGCCAAGAGGGGTTATAATGTCCATGTGTTCAAAGAAAAGCAGGTGCTTCTCAGGAATGATCTGACTCCATTTACCAGACTATGGATTAACACGGCTCTCAACACCGGCCAACAGAAACTAATAGAATGGCTTAAACAACTACCCAAACCGGTAGCCATACTGGCCAGTTGCGACATATTTGCCTGTTATTTAATCAATGTGGCCAAAGAAGCCGGCTTCAACATTCCGGACGAAATTGCCATCCTCGGCGTCAATAACGACAATGCCATCTGCAATATCTGCGACCCGCCGCTGTCGAGCATCGCGTTTAATTTCAAAAAAGCCGGTTACGATGCCGCCAAACTGCTCGATAAAATGATATCAGGACATGAAACCATGCAGGGACAGTGCATAGAAATTCAGCCGACGCATGTCGAAACACGCGGCTCAACTGATATCTATGCAATCAACAACCCTGCTATCGTAGAAGCCATGAAGTATATCAGGCAAAACGGCAATACCCCGCTTCAGGTCGATGCAATCGCCAACCACGTTTGTATGAGCAAGCGCCTGCTGCAGTTGAAGTTCCATGATTTAATCGGGAAATCCGTACACGATGAAATCATTCAGGCGCACTTCGAAATCGCCAAAGCAATGCTTATTGAGACAAATCTTCCAATCGATGAGATAGCCGTTCACTCAGGCTTTCATTACACCTCAAATATGAGACGTGCCTTTATAAAGATCACCGGAATGCTGCCTCAGAAATACCGCCAGCAGCACCACGCTCATTAGACCGCGTTCATTTTATTGCCAGCACTCACTGGAAGGGTCTCGATTGCAGGTCAGCCAGTCAATTGCGAATTGAGCTATGTCCAGAAAATCCAGATAGCCGTCGTTGTTCAAATCAACCTCCGGCGGGTTGCTTCCCCACGCATCAGCCAGTCGAGCATAGTCGAAGAAATCCACCTCGCAGTCGCCATTGAGGTCAGAGGCGGCCGGGGTTGTACAGCCGCCATACTCAAAGTATCCGAGGTCAGGTGCGCTGCCGTGGTACGGCAGCCCGACATACGTTCCTCCATTAATGAGGTCGCTTCCGGCAGCAAGGTGCATAAAATTAATGTCCGGCAAACTGCCGTCGGCATTTCTTGCGCCATAAGCTGAGCAAGGGTCGATATTTACAAAATCCGCACTGGTAACAACAAACTGGGGCATCCAGCTGTTTGTATTTTGATCAACAAAGTTGCCGAGATTATTTGAGCCTGTAAGGTAAACACAATTGGTAATTGTTGCCGTCTTACCGCTGGCCGGCTGTAAGGGTATGTTATAATTATACGAGCCATTGCTGAATGCTGTGCAATTATAAAGATTCATGTCACCTAAATCGTTATTTTGATCAAATCCCTTCACCCTGTTATTAAAACAGAGACAATTTTTATAAATCACATTATGTCTCAAGTTCTGACCTGTATCGTATCCACCCATCTTGAAACCATTACCGTTACCGCCACTTGCGGCACCGTTCTCGAGATAACCGTTTTTAAAGCTCCAGCAGTGGTCATAAGTAGTATTTACATCATCAGAGGGCCGCAGATATCCATCATACCCGTCATCTGAGTTCTGCCACGACCTGCATCCATAAAAATAATTGCCTGTGCCGACATCCAGTTTCGGCGAGAAACCATCGGCATTACCGCCGGTCGGAGCATCAAAATTGTAATAAGAATCACAATTTATGATTTGATTGTACGATGCTCCTGACGCCAATTGCACGCCGGAGTTTCTGTTTTCGTATGAGCGGCAAAACTCAACGATATTGTAGTTCCCCCCACTGATTTTTATTCCGTTATGCGGAGCTGCTCTGCAGTCCAAACCTTTGACATACCAGTAACTGCCGTTGATTTTAAGGCCGTCTGCGGATGTACCTGTCATAGCATTAAAATCCAGGAGCGGCCGTTCACCGTTATAGCCGATCAAAGAACATCTATTGGTTGCACTTGACCCGCTTTTCGAGGGAAGAGTGATAGCGGTGCTTGAACCTGAGTATGCGTATGTTCCGCCGCGAAGATAAATAGTATCACCCGCCACTACCACTCCGACGGCATGGGGAATCGTTTGGAAGGGATGGTTGATATCGCCACTGTTGCTGTCGTTGCCATTTGGGTCAACAAAATAGGTGCTGCAATACGCAGGACACGCCGCAAAAAGTATCCACATTATCAGCGGCAACACTTGCTGCCAAAACGACCTTTTCATACCGACCCCTTATAAAAACACATCTACGCATATCATTATACCATAAATCACGGCAAAATTTCCTGCACAAGGGAATTTTTGCGCAATTTTATCCTTTTTTTGCGCAAAAAGCTCACTTGCCAAACCCGGACACATATTAGAATATAAAGTGCTTAAAGACCGTGCTTTTGGTAAAATCTCTGGGGTGACCCTTATGCGAAAAAACCTTGTTCTGGTTATCGCTTTGTCAATATGGTTTTGTGCCGCCTTCCCAAAACAGGCCTGCAGCACTGCTGCCCCTGATTCTAACGCCTCAAAACCGGCTGTTAGCAATGTTGTACCCGTTGCCCCGCCCCAAAAATTGATGGTCCCCCCTATGGCTTACGATGATTCAAGCATTACTGCTATTTGGAGCAAACCTTCTGATTACTCGACTATTGTCAGTTACAACATCTATCAAAACGGGTCTTTGGCCGGCAACACAAAAAACCTTTTTTACAACATTACAGGATTGGACGCTAATTCTCCTTATTCACTTACCGTAAAGGCCGTAGATGCATCCGGAACAGAATCAGCGTCCAGCAACAAAGTCATACAGTCAACAGCCCCTGCAATGAAAGTGTTTAATATTACGGCATACGGTGCAGTCGGTGACGGCAAAACCTTAAATACCGCCGCAATCCAAAAGGCCATTGATGAATGCACGCCGGGCAACAAAGTCCTAATTCCTTCCGGCATATTTGTCAGCGGCGCTCTTTTCTTAAAAAGCAATATGACACTTCAAATCGACGGAACTTTGCGAGGCAGTGATAACACCGCTGATTATCCGTTAACAAGCAAACGGTTCTCCTATTACGCATCAGGCAATAATTATATGGGCCTGATAAACGCCTATACCGAAACTTATGGAAGCATTACCAATGTCCGAATATGCGGCTCAGGCACCGTAAACGGCAGCTCGGATACTGTCGGTTCTCTAACAGGTCATAAGAACACAATACTCGGTGATAAGCAGGCAGCAGCCAAAGATGACACCGCCAGGTGCGATATGATTACCGTTAAAGGCGTTGATGGCTTATATCTTGGCGGACTCACACTTGTAAACTCCCCGATGCACGTCATCTTTATCAGCTACTCCAAAAATATCACAGTAAACGGACTTACGGTTACTACTTACGATATTCATAATGCCGACGGCATTGACCTCGCAACAAGTGACACAGCATATATTTTCAATTCAAGTTTCGACACCGGCGATGATTGCATAAATTTCAATGCGGGTGTCGGCGCTGATGGTGTAAAGGAAAATTACCCCGATAACAATATCAGGGTTTTCAACTGTATCGCCAAACGAGGTCACGGCGGCGTAGTTTTCGGCAGCTTTACAGCAGCGTGGATTCAGAATGTTTTAGTAGAGGACTGCATTTTTGACGGAACGGACATCGGCCTTCGGTTCAAAACCGGCACCAAACAAGGCGGCGGAGCCAGAAATGTTTTTTGCAGGGATATTGTCATCAAAAATATCGCAAAGAATTCCGCAATATTTTTTGACAGTTCTTATTCCTGCGATTATCCCTCAGGCGGGCCGGGGCAATTTAAGGATATCACAGTAAAGAACATTACCTGCACCAACCTCAAAAAGTATGGTATTTATATTAACGGATTAGCCAGCACGCCGCATACTAATCTATCTCTGAGCAACATTTCTATAAATGGAGGCACAGCCGGCGGAGCATATATCAACTATTGCACAAACAGCACGTTTGACGCAATTAATATTACGGATAGCACACCACCCTGGACAATCGATCCTAATTCAACATCCGGACTTACTTTCAAAAATTGCAGTCCGGCGCCAAATTACCAGCCCAAAACGGTCAAAGACGCTGATGCCGCAACGGCGCAGCCTGCAACGTCATTCGCCGTGCCGCCTGTTACGGCAAAATTGCCGGACCGTAAGATTCGCATCGTTCTCGTGGGCGATTCGACTGTTACAGACAAACAGGGCTGGGGACCCGGCTTTAAGAGTTTCCTTACCGACCTCGCCGAGTGCAACAATGCTGCGCGAGGCGGCCGAAGTTCCAAAAGCTACATCAACGAGGGACACTGGACCACGGCGCTGGCGCTCAAAGGCGATTACTATTTGATTCAGTTCGGCCACAACGATGAACCCAACAAAGGTGAACGCACCACAGACCCTAACACCACTTATCGTGAATTTATGACGCGATATATCGACGAGGTCCGCGCAATCGGCGCCAAACCTGTTCTCGTCACCTCAATGGTGCGCCGCCAGTGGGACAAATCAGGCAACGGCAAGATTAACTCCAGCCTGACACCCTACGCTGAGGCGGTCTATAAGCTCGCCAAAGAAAAAAACGTGCCGCTTATTGACCTTCATGCTCGCAGCAAAACATTGTGCGAACAGTTGGGCAAAGAAAAGTGCTATGAGTTTAGTCCTATCAAGGACTCGAACCAGATCGACAACACGCATCTCAACGCCAAAGGCAGCGTGATATTTGGCCGTCTTGTTGTTGAGGAACTCGTCAAGGCCGTACCCGAACTGAAGCCGTGCTTTCGCAGCCAGCCCGCTGAGGACGTAAACGCGATGCCCAAAGTTTCCGCCGGTCTTGCGCAATAAGGCATTATTTTTTGCGCGGTTTTGCGTAGACATACAATCCCTTCTCCGATATATTTTGAGTTCTAAACTGAACATTCCGCTGTAACCATAAGTGAAAGTAGCAGCATGTATATTTTAGGTTTTCACCCGATAGATGTTTTATTAATCGTGGCTTATCTGGCAGCTATCACCTACGTTGGTAAAAGAACCTCGGGCAAAGTACACAGCCAGGAAGACTTCTTTATGGCTGGCCGCTCGGTAGGCAAACTTCTCCAGTACTTTATGAACATGGCCACTATAATTGACGCCAGCAACGCCATAAGTACCGCCAGTTTCGTATTAAGCAAAGGACTCGGAGGCGTATGGCTTCTGCTGGCGCCTATTTTTTCAGGGCCTTACTATTGGTTCATAGCCGGCTGGTTCAGACGAGTCCGGCTGATTACAATGGCTGAACTGTTCGATGAACGCTTCAAAAGTAAATTCCTTTCCGTTTTTTATGCCTGCGTCGGAATCTGGCTGACTGTAATTCTCGCTGGAATGAGCTACAAAATCACATTTCGCACTTTCGAGGCAATGACAATCAAGCCGGTTGAGAAATGCACCGTCGCTGAAAAACAACAAATGAATTTGTTTCAGGAATACAATCAGCTCAACAAGCTCTACAAAGCAAAACAGCTCCCCCCCGAAAAGCTCGAAAGATACAAAGCTCTCGACAGTATGTACCTCAAAGAGCAAATCAAAGCTTCTATATCTTACACCCCGATGACCTGGTTTTATATAATCTATACAATTTTCGTAGGCGCGTATGTAATAATGGGAGGGCTTAAGGCAACGGTCTGGAACAATGTAATCCAGGGGCTTTTGGTAATCGCATTTTCAATAATGATGATTCCGCTTGCGCTGGTAAAACTTGGGGGCTGGAGCGAGTTTACCACAAGAGTGCCCGAGCATATGCTGTCCTTTTTCGGCTCCGGTCTGGACGAATTCTCCTTAGGTTCAATCGCCGCATTTCTGCTGGCCAATTATATCATCGGCATTACCGGCCATCAGGGCAATATGGCCCACAACGGTTCAGCTAAAGATGAAATTACCGCAAGAGTCGGAGGCCTGGGCGGCAACTATACCAAACGAATTCTTACTATTATGTGGGCGTTATGCGGTCTGCTTGCTTATGCACTCTACCAGAACTCAATCTCCGACCCCGATACCGCCTGGGGCGTGATGAGCAATAATCTGCTCGGAGTTGGACTGCGAGGCATTATGATAGCAGGCATCCTGGCGGCTAATATGGCCGCCCTAGCCTGCAACTGTGTTTACCTATCGGCGCTATTCGTTCGAAATTTGTATAAACCGTTTGTTAAAAACAAAAGCGAACGTCATTACATTAACGTGTCGCGAATCGCTATTGCCGGCGTTCTTCTGCTCGCTATTTACATCGCGGTACACTACAAAAGTCTAATTGATATAATTAAGATGCAGCCCTTACTGAATATTATATTCGGTGCACCGGTAATGCTCCTACTGTTCTGGAAGCGCCTGACCCTGAAGGCCGTCTATGCACAGGTAATAATCTGCACAATACTGTTCGCGGTTTTGCCGGAAATACTGCCGCTATTCAGTTCAGTCCAGCATTCAAAATGGCTCACCCAGCAAACCTATGAACAAACAGTTACACGCGGTACATCGGCTACACAGCAGGACGTTGATAAAGGACTTGCTTCCGCTGTCGGACAAAAAATAAGAAAAGAATTTATAATTCCTCCTGCAAGTCTATACTTTGATTCAGTGGCAAGGAGCAATCCCGAGGATGCCAATTCATCGATGACCGGTTTAGGCAGATTGAAAACCGAACTTGTTGTTGGCAAAATGACAGGATTGGACCTGCAAAATATGAAACCGTCCACGCTGATGACGCTACGATATCTTATAGCTTCGCTTTTGCCGTTTATTATCCTTATCCCTGTAAGCCTGATTACGAGGGATAAAGGCCTGGAAGAAAACATAGCCCGCTTCTACGTCAAAATGAAAACCAAGGTCATTGCCGACCGCGAGCTTGACAAGGCCGAGCTGCAAAAAAGCTACGCTAATCCAACCCGTTTCGACCATTTGAAACTTTTCCCGAAGTCAAACTGGGAATTCTGCAAATGGGACAAGGACGATACCTGGGGTGTCCTCGCCAGCTCCGCCCTTACCGTCGGCATCTTAGCCGCCTTCTGGGGCCTTATTAAAATGCTCACCCACTGACGCTGCATCAGCCAGTCCAGTTAGTCGGTATCCACGCTGCCTGCAGAGGCAAGTTTGCCGTTAATCTTTACATTATCCAGAACCAGATTTTTTACATTGCTGATAACATCGGTATCTGTGACATTATCAAGGGTGCAATTCTTCAGGCGGACATCGATTATCGGCGCATCGTCAAAGCCCCTCAGGAATAGTGCGTATTTGCTTTTTTTACTGGTGACATTTTCCATATTGATATTGCGGACAACCGGCTTGAAATTTCCCTTCTCGACATCGGGGTAAAAGAAATCTATCAGCAGCACCGCCTCTTTCACCTGGCCGACGGTAATGTCCCTCACATAAACATTCTCCATAAAACCGCCGCGGACCGAGTTGGTTTTAAGCCGAATTGCCCTGTCTAAGTTCGGGTCATCCATTGTGCATTTCTCAACAAAAATATTTCTTGCGCCGCCAGTTATTTCGCTGCCAATCGCAACGCCGGCGTGGCCGGCTTTCATAAGGCAATCGCGGATAACGATGTTTTCACTTGGCACATTTACTCGTCTGGCGTCGTTATTTCTGCCGGACTTTATCGCGATACAGTCATCTCCGGTGTTGAAATAGCAACCCTCGATGAGCACGTCTTTGCACGATTCAGGGTCGCACCCGTCATTGTTGGGCCCCAGGCCGTCCACCCTTACGTTTCTGACAATAATATTTTGTGACAGCGCCGGATGAATATGCCAGAATGGGCCGTTGATGATTGTTACGCCTTCTATCAGGACATTCTCACATTTGTATGGCTCAATCATAGTGGGTCTGAGGTATTTGCCGCCGTATTGTCTATGCTCGACCGGAACGCCGGCTTGTCCCTGCGCAAACAATTCCTGCCGGTCCTTGCTCTGGAGACCTTTCCTCCATTCCCACCAATTATCATTACTGCCCTGCCCGTCGAGCGTTCCATTGCCCGTTATGGCAATATTTTTCTCTTTATAGGCGTAAATTAACGATGAGTAATTCATGCACTCGACGCCTTCCCATCGCGTGTACACCGCCGGAAGATATTGATTGGGGTCAGTTGAAAATTTGACAACTGCGTCCTGTGATATGTATAAGTTAACATTACTTTTCAGATAGATCTCGCCAGTCAGGAATGTGCCGGGTGGAACTACTACACGACCCCCGCCGGCTTTATTAGCGGCAGATATCGCTTTGTTGATCGCCTGGGCACAATTGGTTTTCCCATCCCCCACCGCACCATAATCGGTGATGTTAAAATCCTTGGCCGGAAACTGAGGAGCTTTAACTCTGCTTAAAATCTTATCGATCTCTCCCCAGCCGACATTTGTCTGGCTGACACATCCGCCTGACAGAATGATACAGACCGCTGCTAATATAAATTTGTTTGTTCTCATTTTATAGATACATTCCTTTGGACAAAGTCCTTGACGAACTCGGCAACGATTCCCTGCCCCTGCATCTTCTTAACTCCGAAGGCCATATCTGGAACTCCGGCAATGCCGTCTTTAGCCATCGTTATTTTGAAATTCTCAAACAGTACATTTTCAATGGGTTTTTCAGGCAGCCCCAGAAGAAAGGCCGCTGCTATTTGTGCGTTGTAGACCGTGATATTTGTTATTTTTATGTTTCTGATGCAGGGAGTGGTTTCTGTAATCGGTCTTGGATTGCGGTCAGAAAGGGCCGCAATTTCTTCAGGCCGTGCGCCGCATTCGTAATACATGTTCATGGATATCGGACAACCTACGGAGTTCATAGTAATGTTATTAAACGTAATATTTTCTACCGTTCCGGCTCTCCCTCGCCGCGATTTTATTCTGATACCGCGGTCAGTGCCGTTAAAAGTGCAGTCAGCGATTTCTATATTTCGAATGCCGCCCGCCGTTTCAGAGCCTATGACAATACTACCGTGCCCTCGCACCATCTTGCAGTTTCTTATGACAATATTCTCGCACGGCTTGTTTACGCGCATGCCGTCTTTGCCGATACCCGACTTAAAACAAAGGCAGTCATCGTTTACATCGAAGATGCAGTCAAAGACCCGCACGCCGCTGCACGAATCAATATCAAGGCCGTCGCCGTTGATTCCGCCTGCGGGATTTTGAAAGGTTGTATTTTTCACCATGACATTCGAACAGTAAACAAGATGCGCATTCCAGAAAGGAGAGTTGCATGTTGTAAAACCGTCGAGCAGCACATTTGAGCAATTATTAAACTGGATAAGCGGCGGCCTGAAAAAGAAGGAGCCAATGCCGCCTCCTCCGCAATCGGAGAGGTCAGTATTTTCATTGAGTTTTGCGAATTCCTTGTCTCGAGCTGAAATCGGCTGAGTCTGGCCATTTGTTTTGCGTCGTTTAAATTCGTTCCACCATGCCTGCCCGTGGCCGTCAATTGTTCCGGCGCCTGTGATGGAAACATTCTTGAGGTTTTCGCCATAGATGCAAGGTGAGTATCCGTAGCATTCTACGCCTTCCCACCTTGATTTGATAGGCGGCCACTCGTCCGGATTGTCGCCCAATAATATTACTGCGCCCTCGTCAAGATGCAGATTTATATTGCTCTTTAAATGAATCGGCCCGGTAAGATATGTCCCCGCGCCAACGACAATCTTGCCTCCGTTATTTTTGCGGCATTGTTCGATGGCATTCTTAAACGCTATAGTATTATCGGCGATGCCATCGGCAACAGCCCCAAAATCACAGATACTTAAACTCTCTTGTGGTGGTAATAACATTTTATTTGGCACCTCTGATTGTTATTCCGGCAAAGGTCTGCCCTTCGTTTCAGGGCAAAACCAGATAAATACAATTCCAAGAACATAAACAAGACTTACAACTGCGCACATTCTCGCGTAATCCTCATTAAAATAATTCAAAAGCGAACCCGCCCCCAGGGTTCCAGCAGCCGCAAGCACCCGCCCGATATTATACGCAAATCCCTGCGCGGTCGCTCGAATCCGCGTCGGGAAAAGCTCCGGCAGATACAGTGGCAGCCAGCCGAAGAAACTTGCCGTTACCCCTCCGACAATAAACACCCAGAACAAAAACACGCCGCCATATTCCATAGGAGTTCTGAAAAGATACGCGCAAGCGCCCGCGGCCAAAATACAAAGGATGAAATACGCCAATCTTCTGCTTGTCCACTTCGCCAAATATGCCGCAAGAAAAGCCCCAACAATCGCCCCGGATGCCGACCAGATTTGTGCCCATGATTTGGCTGTTGGAATCTGTCCGCTTAACTTGTCCGCCCAGGCCGGCAGCCACTGCGTCGAACCCCACGTTCCCAAAAGTATAATCGCACCAAGAATAGAACCTTGTATTGTTGATTTTGCCAGGCCGCCTTTGAAAATATCCGAAACGCGGTTGGCAGGCGCTTGAGCAGCCGCCTGTTTCCAGCGAGGCGATTCCGGGACGAACAATAGAATGAGAAAAGTCAAGATCGCCGGCGTCGCCCCTATGAATAAAAGCAACCTCCAGGCCGAATTGGATAACAGGGCATTTTCCCATTCCGCAGGCATACAAACAAAAGTGAAAAATGAATCGATGCTGCCAATCACTTTTACGAGGCCCAGCCCCATTAATGCAATCAGAAGAAATCCCGCGTTTGAAGCCACGCCTATAAGCCCCGCCAGCATTGGTCTCGATGACGAGGGCCACACCTCCATCACAAGCGCAACCCCCAGCGCCCATTCGCCGCCCATACCGAGCGATGCGATAAATCTCAAGACCGCCAGATGCCACGGTGCCGTGGCAAAACCGCACAAACCAGAAAAGACAGAGTATGTTGCCACGCTCCAGACAAGCGCACGAACCCTGCCAATGCGGTCGCCGAGCCAGCCGAAGAATATGCCTCCGCACGCAGCACCAATGAGGAACATAGCAATTATGACCGAAAACCAGGTGCCGATAGTCCTGCTTGCTTCAGGCCCCATTAGCTCCCTTAATGCAGGTCTGGCCACAAGGGGAAAAAGTCCCATCTCAAACCCGTCAAACATCCACCCAAGCAACGCCGCCGCAAGTGTCATTGTCAGCGCATATCTGGTGGCTCGGCTTGGCTCACCACTGGACGTTGGCTGGTCAACCATAGATTTTTCCTTCTCTGTAATCTTTCCAGGCCGGTTCGAATGTTTTGCGTTCGGCTGGAATGGGTCTCGGCGTGACATTTTCGCAGCGGAACAAGTCCGGCTGTTTGGGGTCGTATTCGATTCGCAAAATTGAATTACGCATCTCCGTATTTTCCGGCTTGAACCGAAACTCGGTGCATGCAATATGTATGCCATCCGGCGAGAGCACAAGATGCGAGCCGCGCGAACCCTCACCTTGTTCTAACAGCGTAACTATTGCTTTCAAATACGCGACACTTGCCAGTGCGAGATGCTCGGCCCTGATAGCCGCGGGAATGTCCTTTGGACTGCTTATCGAAATACCTTCCTCCTTTATACGGTTCACCAGAGCGATAGCTTTGGTCAACGCGTTACGGGCATCATTAATCTCGCGAATATGGCCTGCGGAGGTGGTCATACGGGCCTGAATCTCGGCGATTATGTCTTTGGCCTTAAGACCGCTTGACCGTATAAAGCCGGTAAACCTCGTAATCAGTTCATCTACTTGTGTCTTAATCTCATTTTTAGCTGAGTTTTTTGAAGGTAAATCAGCGCCATAGACATTCGCGATGAACTCAGCCGCACGCAGTGAGCCCGTTTGGCCGGAATTCAGGGCTGAACCGCCGGGCCGTTTTACGCCGTGGGTTCCCGCCATTTCGCCGACGACAAACGTATGCGAAATATTCGATTCCCACCAGTGATTGACGGCAAATCCTCCGTTATTGTGCTGAGCACAGACGGCAATCTCTAAAGGTTCTTTCCAGAGGTTGATGCCGTGTTCGGCATAAATATCAATAGCCGGCTGATTCATACAGGCAAGACGCTCGATTGGCGCATTCTGCGTCGCGCCCGTCTTTTGCAAATACACAAGCGCTTCCTCTTCGAGATCGTTCAACTTAAATTTCTTCATGGATTTTGTGCCAATCGGATTTTTTAGAAAATCCATGAAAACTCTGCGACCCTTTTGTGTCTCATTAAATACCAGCACATCAATCAGCGACGACTGATAATTCTCAATTCTCTGCGGGTCAAACGGCCATTGATAACCCTTGAGAAAAATATTCGTGGCCATTTTGCTCATCGATGGAAAATAATCCGCTAAAAATTCCCTTTCGTCGCCGCCATTTGCATCCGTACTGAAGATGCGAGGAATAACCTGCATATATGAGCCGGATACATTCCAGCGAAACTTTGTGCTGGCAAGCCCAAACTGTGATTCGGTGAGATTTTCAGCGGCAAGACCTGCCTTAAAAGCAAGACCATGAATTCCTGTCTGTCCTTTAGGATAGACGCTTGTTTTGTATAATTCGCCCGGCCCGCCGGCAGCGAGAATAAGATTTTCGCACTGGAAAACGCTGATGCCGAAACTTTTGGTATTAAGTGCCTTTTTATCTATTGTAACAACGCCTATGATACGTTTGCCTGCTCTTTGCTTGTCGAACGGTTCAAATTCTCCGGCGGTTAACAGATGGGCGACTTCCTGCTGGTCGTAAATCTTGATGCCGTAACCAACGACCTGCCTTTGCAGACATTCGCACATTAGTTTACTTGTCTTTGGCCCGGCAGACGTGGCCCGCTCATACCCGCCTGTTGGCGAGGTCTCGCTTAAGGCGGACGGGTCATTGTCGGTCTTGTAGCCGAGAAAGCTGCCTATTGAATCGTGGGGAAACGGCACGCCTGCCTGGACGAGATGATAAAATTCTCTCAGTGAGCCGACTGCCTCGGCAAGCGCCAGGTCGCCATGACAGCAGCCCGCTGCGGTAATGCTTTTGGCAAACGCCTCGGCTGAGTCAGGGACATCAGAACTGGTGCCCATCTTATAATAGGTTTGCTTGTCTGAGCCGCTCATTCGGGAAGCGCCGAGAGATACGCCCGCGGTTACTACCGCAATACGGTTTTGAGCGTCCTTGATTCCTTTTTGTGTGAAGAATTCATAAAGGTGAACCGCCGCGTTCATCCCTGCCGCGCCGGCGCCGACGATAACGGTATTGTATCTATGGACGGTGATTTTTTGCTTTCCTATCTTCACTGATTCCATAAGCTACCTGATATTGAAGTTTCGGCCCGTTATCCGGCTGATTTCCTCTATCGAGGCCTTCGCGAAGTCGAGCTTCGGCCATTTCTGGTTGCGCTTGCTGTCAATAAGCTCTTTGGTCTTTTTCAATTCACAGGCAAGGAGCTTATAATCTTGCTGCTCGACAATCTTCTGGAACAGGGATTTTTCAATAGCGCTGAAAGAGCCGCCTAAGACCAAAACGCCCGCTTCAATATAATCCCCAATATTCTGGGCATTTGTGCCGCCGGTAGGGATAAGTGAGATTAACTTATGGATAGCGGGGTCAACCGCCTTGATAAAGGCCGGCCCACCAAGCTCTTTGGCAGGGAAAACCTTGCAGAAATTTGCTCCAAGCGAAAACTGTGTTACTATTTCCGTTGCGCTGCCGCAACCCGGGATAATCGGTAGTTTGCCGGCATACTTTTCATAAGTTGCTTTTCTGAAATTGACTGCTGAGACAAGATATTGCGCCCCCGCGTCAACAACTTCATCGACGGACGGCAACGGGTCATCAGTATTGTTCCGGTTGGCGATATTGAGCATTTCAGGATAATCTATCAAACTCGCAGAGCCGGCGACAAATTCGGGCAGTTCCCTGCGAAGCCGACCGAGTTTTTCCAGCGGCTTTTTGATTCGGCAGGTAACTTCCATATTGCCGATACCCGCCTCAAGCAGTGATTGCGCTGTTTTAACAATATCCAGCCGGTCCTCATTGAAAACGAGAATAAAGCCGTCCCTGAGCAAAACTTGTATGGTTGTTTTGATATCCATTCTTTAATCCCTTAAAGTCTTCTCAAATGGAATCCGCCATCGACGTTGATAACCTGCCCCGTCGAAAAATCCAGTTTCCCTTCGGCAATCGCGCTGACGGCTTTGGCGACATCTTCGGGCTGGCCCCAGCGTTTAATCGGCGTAATTCCATCGGCTATAAGTTTATCGTATTTTTCTTTAACGACACTTGTCATATCAGTTTCAATAATGCCGGGGCGAATTTCAAAGACGCCTATCCCGAATTCCGCGAGCCGGTCGGCGTAGAGCATAGTCATCATACTGACCCCTGCCTTGCTTATACAATACTCCCCGCGGGCAGGCGAACTCGTATAAGACGACATTGAGCCGATGTTGACAATGCGGTAATTTCTTTCCGGGAACTGTTTCTGCTGCTCAATCATCCACTTTGCAACGAGCTGTGTGAGGAAATACGGCCCTTTGAGATTAATATCCATCACTCTGTCAAAACTTTCTTCGGTCGCTTCGAGCAGGTCAACTCGTTTAAGAGGTGCAACGCCCGCGTTGTTGACAAGCATATCGCATCTGTGGAATTGGTCTTTAACCGCTTTCACAAGTGCCGCACGGTCGGCGTCGCTGCTGACATCCGCACGTAATACGATACAACGGGCACCTTTGGCCGCTATATCCGACAATGTCTTCTGTGCCGCCGTTTCATCAGGTTTGCCATCGGCGGTGAAATCATAATGATTGATAACTATATTAAACCCGAGTCCTGCAAGCTCGATTGCGATGGCCCTGCCGATACCCCGGCTTGCTCCGGTTACGATAGCGACCTGTCGTTTATCCTTGAGTGATTCTTTTGCGCTCATACATCCTTCCTTTTCACCGCAGAGACCGCAAAGCACGCAGAGTTTTTTATAATTTATTTTTCTCTGCGGTCTCGGCGTGCTCCGCGGTAAAACCTCAACGGTTCAACGCAACCTGCCCTGTTTATAAATCGAGCCATATACTTTATTATCCCGCACAACGCAACCTATTGTGCCGCCGTCACGCATAATTTGCGAGCAGGCACTGCAGGCAATACAAACCTTATTGGAGTCAAGCTTACCCCTGGTAAGTATATCTTTGGCAAAATCGGGATACGCCAGAGACATTCTACCAGCGCCGATTATGCCGGCGGAACCCTTTTTCAAAACGGCCGCCCCCACGTATGGCATCAAATGTTGCAGCCAGCTATACCCCGGCCCTACTAAAACAATATTGGGAAACGCCCTCTGCATTTCACCGGTCAATCGAATCATTCTTTCCACGCCCTGGAGAGGATGCTCCGGCGACTCATAGCCGCCAATAATCGGCTTATTATATGGTCTGCCATAATGCGGATTATAATACGGGTTGGCAATCGTAACATTTATCATTGGGACATTACGCTCGCTAAGCAAAGCAAACAGCTTTTTGGGTTCAGTCAAATCGGGTTTTGCGTAATCGTTGTCATCGACCCCCCAGCCGTATGGATAAGGTATCGCATCATAAATACCCAGCCGCGTTACAACGGTCTTGTCTTTTCCGAGTTTTTGATGAATCGCGTCAATGACGGCCAGCAGCAGGCGTGTGCGATTTTCAAATGACCTACCGTATTTGCCTCGCCTGCTCAAACACGCCAGTAACTCATTGATTAAATACCCGTGACACGCCTTGATATCCACCGCGTCAAAACCAACTTCGAACGCTAATTTCGCGGCCTTTACATAATGCTCAACCAGCCCATCGAGATAATCATCGGTCACTATCGGCCAGTTATCCGGAATTGCCGCCTTAGCATTTGTTATCGGCAGTTGTTGCGGAATCATCGCATCCCGATACGGGTCCCGCTGTGGAATAATCGGATGCGCAACACCCTCCGGCTTCGAATATCGGCCTGAATGTGTCAATTGCGCAACGATAATGGGGCGGTGCTGACTGCCCATTGATTCTCGAGCGGCCTTTCGCGCCTCCGCAACCATATTTGCGAAGGCATCTTTGTTCTGGTCGTGAAGCCATAACTGCCGGGGATTTGCCCGTCCCTCAGGGACTACAGCGATTGCTTCAACCCATAAAATACCGCTACCGCCCGCGGCAAAACGTTTATATCTTCTCAAAGTCAATTCGCCGGGACAGCCCTCGCTATTCCCATCTGCGCCTTCCATAGGGTTAACGGCCAGACGATTCGGCGCTGTAAGCGGTCCGATTTTAAGGGCGGCGCCGAGAATCGAAATGTCCTCCTGCATCGGTATATTGAGCGACAACGACGCCGCGAGCTTGCGGAGGTCTTCAATTTTCTCTAAATCAAACTCAAACATCGCAGAATCTCTTTACTTAGGATAAAGATGATTATCTCAGAAAGTTCACGCATAATCCACGCAATTAGTGTCAATTACGAGGCGCACAAATTGACGCCAAATAATACGATGATATTACTCCCCTTAAGAAATAGGCCAAAGTATGGTAGTATTTCTTGACGGAGATACAGATTATGCAGAGAAGAAAATGGTCTTCAAAAGACAAGCTGACTATCGTATTGGAAGGGTTGAAAAGGACAGTTCCCTGAGGGCATACGAAACGATGATGATGTGTTATCGCTGGTCAGCGATAACGGCAGCCAGCCGACTTCGGTCGGATTTATGGCCGCCTGCTCTGTGCTGGGGATAAGACAAATCTTCGCCAGCTGCAATAATCCCAAAGGCAATGCCGATACTGAACGGGTGATGCGGACTATTAAAGAGGACCTTGTCTGGCCGAATGATTTTGAGTCGCCGTTTGATTTGCAGCCGGCTTTGGATAAGTGGGTGAACGATTACAACACGGACTTTCCGCACTCGTCGATCGGTCACAAAACACCATGTGAATTTGAGCCGATTGAGTTGTCAAAAATTCCTTAACTTTTTTGTTGTTTAACGGGGAACACTATATTCTAACATGCCGACTCTCTAATTACAAGTGGCACAGTTTTTGGGGGGAAGGTCACCTGACATTCAACACAATTCCAGTAATAATGTGCGATTGGGACTAATAAAGTTTTACTGTGCGCCAGATTGTTTCAAAAGACCGTTCAGTCCGACAATGCTGCATAGCTGTCACCCAGCATTCAGCCACAGGTTTAACCTGAAAACTCATAATTTCCGGGTCACACTGTCCAATGATAATATAGAACGCTATCACCGCTCAATCAAAGAACGTGTGCTGCTGCACGTATGGGAGTGCCCGGAGGAACTGAAAAAAGACAAACAATGCTTGAAAGAAAAAAGTATAACGATAGAATCGCAGTAACAGGAGCTGAAACCGTCTCCTAATTCAAAGGCAAATTTGTTTCATTTTTGCTGAAGACATACAATGTTGGGTGTGTTACCCGATACTACGAAAATACCCGTGAACGGTTACGAATCGGATAATACATCGAAGGCCAAACAAAGACACATATTCCGGGATTGAAGAGTGATGAAAAACATATTGATGCTGCCTGTGATAATTATGGTTTTTCTGCAATCCATCGGCCAGGCAGAAGATGTCAGTTCGGGGAAGTTCTTTAAGATATATGACCCCAGCGTCAGCGAAACGGGAAAATGGTATATTAACGATCATTGCTTCATTCGAGGCATAGACGGGGTGTGGCATTTATTTGGCATAACAGACCGGGAGCCGCTAAATCCGGCAAGCGACACTCTCAATTTTGCCCATGCCACGGCTATGAAACTCACTCAAAATCCGTGGGAGAAGAGGCCTTACGCGTTGACGGCTGACGCAAATGCGGGTGAAAAGCATCTGTGGGCGCCCCATATAATTTTGCACGACGGGACGTACTATATGTTCTATTGTGCCGGCAGCTTAAAAGGCAATTCCGAGTACAGAATTCACCTTGCCACATCGAAGGACTTAATAACCTGGAAGCGACATCCCGCAAATCCTATGGTTGTCGATGGTTATGATGCACGCGACCCATATATCCTCAAAATGGGCGGTGAATGGGTAATGTATTATACGGCGACCAGCGAGCCCAAGGGGGGCAACCACATTGTTGCGTGCTGCAAAAGCAAGGACCTTATTCACTGGGGCGAACGAACGGTTGTATTCACGGATCCATCGATCGGAACATTCGGCGGGCCGACGGAATCGCCACAGGTGATAAGGAGAGGCGAATACTATTATCTGTTCATCGGTCCGCGGGATGAAAAGGGCTGCGAGGACAGTTATCGCAACACGACCGTATTTCGGAGCAAGAACCCGTTCAAATGGACGATGCAGGACAGGCTGGGACAAATAACCGCTCACGCTGTGGAGGTGGTGCGGGATGTGGACGGGCAATGGTACGTAAGCCATTGCGGCTGGGCACAAGGTGGTGTGTATCTGGCTAAACTCCACTGGAACGACGGCCTGGATGACGCGGACACGTCAATGCCGGTGCCGGTTGAGAAATCCGCGCCGCTTGCGCCAAAGACACACTGAAACAAGAGGAACGCATGCTCAAATGGCGATCAAAAACATTTCTACAAGCCAATTTTGCCTAAGCAGTAAATCCTATACACCGAGTAAAAACTGAGCCGTTTACTCGGCCTTAAAAGCCCGGATGTAATTTTTGGGGAGGGACAAACCGAAACCATGAGCCAATACCATCAACCCAAATAGACCTCTTTACTGTCTCATTTTGGCTGACGACGTACAAATGCTTTGATGGGGCCCTTGCCTGAAAAAAATGTTCAAAAAATCGGGAACTTTGAGAATATTGGCACCGCAGGAGGTACGGGATTGTGTTATAATAGCGTATATGATGGGTGGTGGTACAACTTGTTTTGTTCCTGCTTGTCGGATACCCGCTGATTCTTGCGTTTTTAGAAAAACAGCAACAAGCATCTTCGTAATTATACTCCTTTCGGTCTTTCCAGGGCCCGCCACGGCTGCCCAGGAAGCCATAGGAATTAACTTTTTCGACCTTGCTAATTCAGATGCAGGATCTCCTTCCTGCTGGGATAACAACAAATCCTATATCTATAAGACCGGTTCGGCAACGTTTACAGCATGCAGCACAAATTTCGTACCGGTAAGTAGCGATTATTTGGTTTTTACGACTAAAAAACCGTCCGGCTCCTCGTGGCACGTTGACTTTGAGCTCGATTGGGGGCACTCGGTAAATTTTCTGCGATATGGCGAAAGCCCTCTGCTGTATTTACGAGTTAAGTGGGGTGCAATTGCAACAGGAGCGGACCTCACCATAACATTGGTTGACGACCAAGAGATAAAATCTTTATACAATTCATATAACGGAACAGGCGCCACATATACAGACCAAAGCGCATCTGTAACACTCTCACATTATGTAACTCCCTCCACTACAGCATGGCAGGATGTTTATATTCCAATGGCTGATTTTCTGGCCAAAAATTCGATGCTGGACCTGACAAGAATCGGCGTACTCCGACTTGCCGGGGCGGGCACTTACACCGCGACCAATACGATGTATATAGAAAAAATTAAGGTCGTGCCCAGTATCAGTAATCAGTACGCCGATATGGTCAAAATCAACCAGCTCGGATATCTCACAAACGGGAGAAAACTGGCAATTGTAAGTTATGAGGCCGGCACTGTTACTCCCGCACCCACCTATTTTCAGGTCAAGGATGCCAATAGCGGCGCCGTTGTTTATCAGGCCAACCTCCAATTGACAACAGCCCCCTGGGACGCAAGCGGCGATACCGTATATCATGCCGATTTTACTTCTTTTACAACGCCCGGCCGGTATGTCATTTATTCGCCCGAAACAGGGCAAACTTCTCCGCCCTTTAATATCGGCAGCACGGTTTTTAATGAAGCGTTCCGTGATTCGCTTCGATTTTACTATTATGCCCGAAGCGGTAATGAAATCGCTGAACCTTGTGCTGAGGGGCACGCACGGCCGACAATTTACGCAAGCAATTCCGCCTGTGCTTACGATTACGATGACAATGACCCCACCAAAATGTACGACTATGACCCGAATAATGTGGGGATTACCACTCGTGATGTCAGAGGCGGATGGTTCGATGCCGGCGACCTTCATTTGGATGTCCATAACAATATCACCCCGTTATGGCTTCTGCTGGAAATGCTCGAACAGCAGAAAAATAAACTCGGCCCCAATATTCTGAACCTTCCCGAATCAGACAGCCAGACAAACGACCTCGTCCTGCTGATTAAGTATCAGCTGGACTGGTTTAAAAAAATGCAGAACACCGACGGCAGCGTTCATTTTATAGTATATGCCCCTCCGAACGTTTATAACCTCCAGAAGGTCTCAGATGTATCCAGCGGAGCTCCTTGTGTTTTAGCCGGTATTTTCGCCAAAGCATATACGCTCTTTTCAACCATACCTGGAATGGAATCATACAGCGCGGATCTGCTGAGCCGGGCACAATTATCGTGGTCGTGGCTTTCAGCTCATCCGAACACATATGACCCCTGCTCTCCCGGTGGTATCAGCACCAACAATCATTGGTCTTACGGCATTACCGATGATACGCCTTATCGCGGCTTTGCGGCGATTGAGCTGTATTTGGCAACAGGCCAGAGTGAATATCGCGATTATTTCGAAAGCAGATTTTCAGATGTCCTTACTTCATTTGGCGGCAACAGCTATTATGGTTATATGGGTTTAATCGGCGGCAGCGCTATCAGCAAAGGATATATGGATTATGCCGAAGAAACCACCCAGCCGGTAACAGCTTCCATAAGAACTGCAATCATGAATTCATTCCTCGCTGAAGCGGATTTCCTTGTCAACAATGCCAACACCTCCGCTTCTACTTACAGGGTCCCGATGCTTATGTTCAACGACCTTTACTGGGGTTCCAGCGGCCTTCTTTGCGGCAATGCTTATGTTCTGCTGCGAGCTTATGAATGGACGGGTAATACTCAATATCGTGATACCGCGCTGGATGCTTTGGACTGGATTAGCGGCCGAAATCCTGTTTCGCGGATTCTAATCACCGGCGACTACAGCGACTATCTGCACGGCACAGACCATTATTCATTTTATATGTTCGACCATTTGAATCCCGTACCGGGTTACCTGTGCGGCAACATCAATATGCTCGATGACTATTTATTAGCTCCTTATATTAAACACTCATGGAAATATTATCTGAATCTTCAGAATGCGTCCATTCTTGAGCCGTGCATTTCCTATCAGGCCCAGATGTGCTATCTTCTGGGCTACTTTGCCTCAGATCTTAAATTGCCCGCTACAGTGGATTTTTCATATCTTTCTGGATTTGCACAGGCATGGCTAAGTTCTCCTGGCGATACCAACTGGAATCCCAATTTCGACCTTGCTGTTCCCCCAGACGGCGTTGTTAATTTTGCGGATTTCGCGGTTTTCGCAAGGCAATGGATGAACCCGCAATAAGTTTCCGAGGAACGTATCAAATCCGCAGAGCGACCAGGCAGTTTCAAAAACCTCGCCTAATCGGAAACGAAAATAGTATTCATCCCCCGGGTTAATCGCGTGGTAAAGATATAAAAAAACAGGAAAGGAGAAAACTCCTTTCCTGTCTCAAAAGCTTAAGCTTTCAACTACTTCGTTCTTGTGCTTATTTGCGGTTTCTCCTGAGCAGAGCCAGACCGCCAATTGCCAAAATCGATATTGTAGCCGGTTCCGGAGTCAGCACCAGCGGGGTGGTAGGGCTGCCCATCGCAGCGATTTCATCGCTTGTCAAAGCGTGATCCCAAATCATCACGTTACCGACGAGACCCCAAGCATCTTCCCAATCATCGTCTGCGAAAAGATTGACTCTGTCCGTGTACAGAGAAAATCTGCCGTCAACACCCTGGCCTGCGCCATCGAGAACCAGAGCGCCGTTAATATAAACTCTGAAGAAGCTGCTGTTGTCAACGGACAATGTGATTCTGTTCCATTGAGCGAAGTTATAGGTCTGTGTTGTGTAGCCAACATCACCGATGCCGATGGTAGCGTTAGTAGCGTCACCACAAGTAAACAGTTCGCCATCATCGTCATTGCCACCCCATGCGGTCTGGTACAGGCTGTTATACCCGTCACCGGTGGTGCTCGTCTGATAATAATCCATGGAAATTGTGTACTGATTGACATAGTCACCGCCGCCGTTAGCGTGTAATCCGGGATTGCACTGAAGGTAACCCCAACTCTGCTCCTGAACGACACCTCTGTCGGTATAAAGGTCTGGCTGTGCGACCGTCCCTATTGTAGTCCAGGGACCCATAAACCAGGTACTGGCCTCATTGACGCTTACAAGGTCTGTGCCTACTGTCGCCGTCAATTTAGTCGCGTCGGTCGCGAACTGCCAAAAGCCGGTTAGACCGCCAGGAACATTTACCGCGGCGGAAGACACCCCCGCCGCTACAAGAACCACCAATACTAAAACAATAATCTTTTTCATCATTCTCTCCTTCAAAAAATGTTAATACTTTAAACTACCCTTCTCGTTAATACTTTTTTCGACTTTCAACCATTTAACCTTGTGAGATATTTGCGTCCATACGATACGCGTCCAAACTCTGACAGCATCTGGCGCACATCTCTGGAATGCCAACATGTAATCCCCGTTTCTTCGTAGTACATTCTTCCTTCTTCGTAGCACATTATAACACCCTAAAAGTCGTAAGTCAAGCTGTAAGCATCTTTTAGCGAAGATACTCTCTTACCCGAAAACCACTTTCGGATATATCTTCACGGTCAAAACTGGCCGTTAAAATGCCAATATTGCGCAAAAACAGCCATATCTTTGAAATTGATAATTTTCTGTGCCTTATCAGCCATATCGCAGGCAGGGTTCCAAGCTGCATCCTGTGGAGTACTCAGCCAGGAATCAAACAATATGGCCAAATCCTCAAAATCTACAGTTTTATCTAAGTTAAAGTCGGCCTGAACGATATCAATGGTATCAATTACGCCTGCACCAAAAGAAGTGCCCTCAAGAGAAGTGCCATCAAGATTATACGCGTGCTGTATCAAATGAAGCTCTATGCCATCAATTTGAACTTCAGTCCAGCCGTGTACTTCACCGCCGCCGTCAAGCACACCCGGGATATTCTGGTCACCGCCGACAGTCATAAAAGGCCAATCTGTCACAATCTTTTCAAGAATATCAAGATAGCTGCAGGTGCCGGTGATTACATAGAACGTGCCGTTGAGCATTCCTCGCTCATACTCGTGGACATGCCCGCTAAAACATATCTGAACGTTATACTGATTCAGCAGCGGAACAAGATATGTCTGCATAATACTGCTGCCGCTAATCCATCGCTCGCTATATGGCGGAACGTGAATAAAGAAAAATCTCCACGCTGCGTTTTGCGCATCATCGGACGAAAGGTCCTGTTCAATCCAGCCAAGCGGCAGAGAACTTATCGAACCATCCGATGGGAACATGTCTTTTATGCAATCGTCATAATCAATGCAGGTAAAGTGAGCATTGCTGTAGTTGAATGAAAAACTATGCATACCGCTGTTCTGTATGACTTTGTGTATGTCTACAAGGCTGGGTACCGGCACATCGTGATTGCCAAATGCTGCAAAGAACGGTTTTTGTTTGCCGAGAATGTTGCTGACATAAGGCCTAAACGCACTAACATAATAGCCATAGGTGGCATCCTCAACAAGATCGCCTACACTAACAGCGATATCAGCCGTTGAGGCCATATCTGTGAACATAGCAGTGCTGCACTCCGGATGCGCAGGGTCCCCATTTAATCTTTTAGCTACCTGCTGACTATCGCCCCACACTGCAAGACGGAAAGGTGGTTGTCCATAAGGGGCGGTTGTGAATGTTGCATCGGTACCTGCGGTCGAACCGTTATTTGCCCTGAAATGATAAGTCGTCTGCGGGTCGAGTCCGCTGATTCTTACCTTACAAATATATGCCCCTGCGCCTACATCGATGCATAATCCTCTTGTCTGGCTGCCGTATGAGGCGGTCAAGCCCCAGTCAACCGTAGGATTGACAATCCGGTCGGTTTCCCAGGCGATAGTCATTGCATCCTGACTTACGTTCTGCAGGTAGGGCTGTGATTTGAACACACCTGCGGCGTCGCCTGAAATTGTGACATTAAAAGGCGGCGACCATGCGCTGAGTCCGCCATTGGTATCGCGTGACCTTGCACGCACGCTGTATGTGCCAAGCACCGGCCAGTTATGCTGAACAATGTAATCTGAACCTGAATCTTGAAAATCAGACCAGTCCGAAATCTCATCGCCCCAGTCAATCTGGTAATCTACCTGATTTGCGTCCGGGTCAACGGCGGAAAATGTAAAATTCGCGTCAACACCGATGGAACCCGAACTCGGACCGGCTATTGAAGGGACGCCCGGAGCGTTGTTGCCCGGAATTGCAAGTCTGTATTCCCACACAAGGTCATCAAAATAAGCATGGCAATCAGTGCCGTTTGTTCGCTGTGCAAGAAGACGGTATTTTGCCGACCTTGTCCCCGAAGGTATCGCAAATCCGTCAGCGTCAGGCAGAACCAATTGAGTCCAGTTGACTGAATTGGGGCCGACGACCCAGTCGCTGTCGGTAGTTGCCAGTATTGCATCATCAGCATCAAGGTATTCGACAATTATACGTCCCTGGTCACTATCGTTGCCGCCGAGATAGCCCCTCACGTTTGCTATGACTGAGCCGCTGTCGATTGCAGTTGCCATATACCCCAGATTTATCACCTGGTTGATTTCGGCATGAGCAGAGCGACCAGCGGTAAAATAGTAATTGCCTGTGTGTGGATAGTGCCAGTCCGTTCTGTCGGTCGCCTGCCAGTCATTGCCATCCGCAATAATCCAACTGTCAATATCGTTTTCAGCTGAAGGATTCGCCAGTAAATTAGAACCGGCAGCACCGGCGGCATCTACCACAATAGGAGCTGTCGTATCACCAAGTTCTGCTACCTGGGAATCCTCGAGGGCTTGTCCCCAGATGGCCAGGTTGGTACAATATATGAGATAGTCCTCGCCGTCATCATCGGCAAAGAAGAGTATTTGAGGGTCGAGCGAAAATCTTCCATCTAATGGCTGGACGGTGCCGTTTTTCCACGGGTGGCCGTTTACATAAATCCTGTAAAAGTTCATATTGTCGACACTTATTACAATTCGATACCAGGTGTCGCCGTTGATTTTGTTCCTGGTGTATCCTGTGTCGCCGACCCCTATCGTTCCGTCAGGAGCGATAAAGCAGTCGGCGTCGTTGCTGTTTGTCGGGTCAGTTTGATATAATGCTACCCACTGACCAATGCTGGAAGCCGGTACTTTGACATCCATCATTACCGTCCAGTTGTTGACATACTTGAAATCGCCGTCGCCATTTGGCAATATGCCGTGATTGCAGATATAATAACTACCCAGCGGGTCTGCTACCGCGCCGTCACCGGCATTAATGCCTGCCACGGCGCTATGCGTTCCTACTTCGACCAAATCCTGTCCCAAGGCGGCCCTGGTTAAATGATTTGGGTCGTCGAACTGCCACAGACCTACAGGAGATGGATAACTTGCCGAAGCAAAGTTTGCCGTAAGTACGACAACGATAATATATAACACATTCTTCAAACCCACTCCTCCATACTCTATCAACGAACTTACGGGCAACTGCGGCGGATTAACTGCCGCCGCAGTTGTCCGGAAACAATTATTGTGGCGGAATATAGCCAGTAATGTCCGTGAATGCCAGCTTAAGCCAGTCATCAGCCATAATCGCAAAATCGTTGAAGTTAACAATACCGCTTCCATCGGCATCAGCCGCGTACAAGTCCATCAGAGCGGCGTGATAGGTATTATACGGGCCTAATACATCATACTGAACACCGGAAGAGATATTAGCCGACTGCGAACCGCCCGGAATCTGTCTCTTTTGAGTGGACAGATAAACATCACTGAAAGCATATTCCGGCCTATAAGACGCGCCGCCGGTGCCGCGAATTCTTACATACATACTGGTATCCGAAGATGTCGCCGTATAGGAAGTGCCGATAATCTGCCAGTTCGAACTGGGCGTACCGCGACCGGAATAGCTGCCTAAAATATCGCCTGTTGCCGGGACATTGGCCTCAGCAACTTTTACATAGCTTAGATTGCCGCCGGAAATCGCGTTGTAGATATCCGTGCCGTTTGTTACGCCGGCAGGTATTCTCCAAAGCTCAACACGGATTTTAGGAGCAGGATTTGGCCAGTTCGCACCGTTGCCGTCAGTCACATCCAAAAGATAAGTACCGCTGCTCAGGCCGCAGGCCGCGTCAAGATAATATGTCGTGCCTGAATTCAATGCCCCGACAACCTGACCCAAAACAAAGTCATTGTTGACATAAACTGCGACATCGTTCAGACCCGGCGTCGGAATCGGGGGGCCATAAAAGGCGCTTGCCCAGATACCACCCTTATTGTTCATGTCATATGGTGATGGAACTTCATATACCCAACCCGGAATAGCAGCAGGTGTACCGGTGACAAACCACGCACCGGCGTTATCCGAAGTGGTCAAACTTGTGTACAGAGACGGTATCGCCGATTGAATAACCGACAGGTCTTCAAATCCGCCGTTAGTCAGCAGGTTCTGACGCTTTTCAGGCCATTCATTTGGAACAGTTGTGCCGAGGTAAGCATAACCGACATACATATTACCTGCCTGAGAATAATAATCTACATAAGTGTTGTCATAAGAGAAACTAATCTTTATCGGCTTGCCCGCGTCTGCGCTTACAGCGGTATATGTGCCGTACAACGCACGCCATTTATTCATAGACAACCTGCGCGTGAAAGTCGCCTTGACAACATTATCAATCGAAATCGTCATTGTGGCGGTATCTTTCCAGCCATACCAGGGACCATTGTCACCTGGATACCAGGTCATAACATAGCCCATCGCGTAATAGGTCTGGCCTGAAACCGCGGTAGCCGAAGCCGTCTGAGACAATACTCCGTTCGGGTCACCGGAGGACATATCCGTCATGAAAGCTGATATATCGCCGCCGATAGGAACAATTGTACCCGCTTCAGTCCAGTTGGCATAATTGAGTCCGCCTCGCTTGGCGGTACGCCACAAGCCATAATTACCTGTTCCGCTAAACGACCAGCCGGTCGGGGTCATTACTTTGTTGGCGTCATCTGCCGTACCAACCGCAGCGGCATCAGCCGAGAAGTCGCCATTAGTAAGCAATCCGCCGCTTCTCGGGTCAAGATTGTTGCTCTCGACCCATTCATCTGCTAACAACTCAAGGTCTTTATAGTCAACAAAGGAGTCCTTGTTTAAATCACCGTCAAGGTAACCTGTCGTACCTATTATCTTATTATTAAGGTCGTAGATATAGGTAGCATACTGGTCGGAAATCGGGCTAAACTCATCGATGTAAAGAACCGTATTGGCATCGCCGCCGACAATGGAAGCTTCAAACCAGTGATGCGTTTTATACCAATTGCCGCCGGTAGAGCCGCCTATGGTAGGCGCTTTAGGAAGTAAGAACTTGAATTCCTGCCACTGGTAATCGACACCACTGAGGGGCAACTCCAAGTCGTCAATAAGTGTCAGCACATTCGGGTCTGTCAACGGAACGAAGACACCACTGTTGCTGGTGCTGGTAGCGTTAGGCGTGGGATAGGTATAAACTCTTATGCGGAATGAACAGCCCTGGGCGTGAACACCGGCTACCCGCGCATAGGCCTTCCAATATGGCTTGTCTTCCCACCCAATAGCTCTTGTTGGGGAAGGGTCGTAGGGCTGGAACCCCCAATTATTCTGACATATCGCAATGCCCGGTGTTATATATGCTGCAAATACAGCAATAGTCGGGGCACGTCCACTCCAGGAAGAACTTACCCACTCCATGCCATGCGTTGCCACATTCATATCGGGATACGTATCAGGCACGTAGATGGTATTATCGTCGAGAATCTCGGGATACCATTTGCTCCAATCCCACACGGACGTTCGGCCGCCTGGCGTACATACCGAGCCACTCCACCACCATGCCGAAGCCATCCATACGGTCTTGGCAGTATTAGACGACAGGGAGATATCCCACTGGAAGGCAGGAGAGTAAAAAGCCCTCCAGCCGCCCTGGTTCCAAGACATGTCACTTTCTAACGTGTAATTCACGGGCGGCAGCGGCGGCTCAGGAGCATGGTCCGCAACGGTAAGAGGAGTTGCATCGCCGTTGGCCAGTTTTACAATCTCCGAAGCGGGCAGGTAGGAGCCGGCCCAGATAGCAACATCATCAAGGTCTCCTGAAAAATATCCGCTTCCGTTAGGTTCGTTAGGCAAGCCCATGGCAGCGATGTACAGTTTTGATGTCGCGGTGGGGAGTGGACTTGTCGGAGCCCCCACAGCGTAAACAAGATAACCGTTGACATATTTTTTAAGGTAATTGCCGTCATACGTTACAGCCAGATGATACCAGAGCCCGGTATAGTTCTGTCCCCAATCTTCCCAGCCACCCGGAAATGGTATCTGATACCAGGCGGTGTTCGTATCGGAAGAGAAATAGTCAGAATGAATAGCTATGTTGGTGGCATTTGGGTCCTGTGCAAGTTCAAAATCATAGGCATTAGTATAAATGAGCCACCGCCAATTATAGGTTGGTACCCGTAAAACCCAGTCCTCAATCTGGTCACTTCTGACCCACATGGAAATAGTAAACGCCCCGCCAAGATGGGCAACTGCGTCATTGGTATTAATATCCACAAATACATAGTTGGAATTTGCGCTGCTGGTAGTGGTGGCGTTAAATCGCAAAGCTTTTCCGGTCCCATCATGACCGGTTATCCACACAGGTAAATCGCTGCCGTTCGTTTGCAGGACGCCGGGATTGCTTTTGCCCGATGAGTCGGCCACAGTTGTGCCGCTGCCCTCATCGAAATTCCAGTACCCTGCCAACTGCCCGAATGACGGCGCAGCCATCAACGCCACGACCACGATAACCACTAATCTCTTCATCATTGCTCCGTCCTCCAACAAAAAAAGTCAACACATAAAAATTCGCTTAAAACACACAACACTCACTCTATTCGCATCTCTTATACGCCTGTAACACTCAAAACAGGCATCATAGCCGCTATTACCAGAATTGACCGCCGTTCATATTTTCGTGTCCATTATAAGGTCTTCCATACTCCCAATATGCGTCATATCCAGCCAGACCCTTCGTCAATGAGACATGCCCGTCAACAAAAACGACGTTTGCCGATCCTTCGTTTTTCTTGCTTAAACTGACATTGTGATAGGTCGCAAGGTTGCCTTGGGCTCCCTCCTTCCAATCTTCATTTGCGTATAACCAGAGGTCGTTTTTACCTATGGCAGTCATACTGTAAAACTTATCTCCATCGCCGGCTCTGTGGTCAATAGTCCAGAGGTTTTCTTCAGAAAAAGCACAGCACTGAGTCGCTCTTCTGACCTGAGATAGTTTAAGTGAGGGTTCTGGAGCAAGCAAAACCGCCTGCTCCGCCTCATCAGCGTAGTATAACGGGGGACAGTAAAGGCCGAGCCAGCGGTTCATCGAATAACAATAAGTGGGATGATACCAATTAGTAGTAGTACCGCTCCAGCTTCTTGGATGATTGTCCGAATTTGGACATATTGCTTTTTTCGCGTATATTTTAAAGGTTGGGCATATATGAGCTTTTATGTTCCTCAGATAAGGCCAAAGGGTCCCATCCGGCGGGTCGAGGTCATAGTGCCACCTGCATTCCTCCGGACAGCCACCCGTGCCGGTGGTGTGGGAGATGGTCTTCATTGAGTAAAGCCATGAAAAACTGAAAGGGGCTTTGTCATTGTTAGTGTCGGCATACATATACAGGGCACTACCATAATTTTTCAGATTGGATGCGCAAACAATCGTTTGGGCTCGCTGTCTCGCCACATTCAACGCCGGCAGCAACACCCCCATAAGCAGTGCTATAATAGCGATTACTACAAGTAACTCTACCAGCGTAAAACCTGCTTTACGGTTATTCTGCATAAAGCGGCTCCTTCCCCTTAACGAGCGTAGTTTAAAGCACAGAAAACAATGGTTGTTATATTAAAAAGCTAACAAACCTCTAAAATATTAAGTCTGTGTTAATCCGTATTGCTTACACATACAACACACATTGTATTGTACGCTATGCGGGGGAAAAAAAGAACGCCATTTTTTGCTTAACATCCGCCATTTTAGGCATATAATACGGGCGTGAAGAACTTAAAAAGGGTAGCGTTGACGATAGAAAACTCGCGGGCATTCGGGCGGGAGTTGGTCCGCGGGATTCCCGGCTGCACGGGCCGTGGGTGTTTTACAGGCAGGATTTGTTTTATGTTGCGCGGGATAGCGAACCAGCTGAATTGGAACCCCTGAGAAAATGGGGGCCCCAAGGCATCATATCGCGCGATTCAAGAAACCTCGAAATTTTGCTTAACATCCGCCATTTTAGGCATATAATACGGGCGTGAAGAACTTAAAAAGGGTAGCGTTGACGATAGAAAACTCGCGGGCATTCGGGCGGGAGTTGGTCCACGGGATTGTGAGATATTCCCGGATGCACGGGCCGTGGGTGTTTTACAGGCAGGATTTGTTTTATGTTGCGCGGGATAGCGAACCAGCTGAATTGGAACCCCTGAGAAAATGGGGGCCCCAAGGCATCATATCGCGTGATTCAAGAAACGTCGAAGATTTGGCAAGATGGGGCATTCCATTATTTGTCGCTGTGGCCATGGAGCCGCCTTCGGCGAAGCGGAACAATATAGTAACTAATGATCATGCGATAGGCAAAATGGCCGCGGAGCACCTTCTGGAACGTGGGTTTCGTCATTTCGGCTACTGCGGCTTCGATGATATATACTGGTCCGACCAGCGGGGCAACGGTTTCATCGCCCGCATAAAGGAGGCCGGTTTTAAGACGAGTTTATATAAGCAGCCCGAATCCCCTGCGAACCGTTTATGGTTCAGGGAGGAGGCAATTCTCGCGGAATGGCTGAGGGGATTGCCTAAGCCGGTAGGAATTATGGCGTGCAATGACGACAGGGGGCAGCATATTACCGAGGCCTGCGCCAATGCGAAACTCGACGTGCCTTATGAGGTGGCTGTTATCGGCGTAGATAACGACGACCAGGTATGCGATATTTCAAACCCGCCGTTGTCGAGTGTTGCTCTGGATATTTCGGAGGGAGGTTTCCAGGCGAGCAAGCTGCTTGACAGCATGATGGCGGGAAAAAAGATGAAGCCCCAGACGGTGATTGTTCAGCCGAACAGGGTGGTGATGAGACAGTCAACCAATATCATCGCGGTAGAGGATAAATTAGTCAGCCAGGCGTTGACTTATATTCATGATAACGCCAAACGTCTTATACAGGTGGATGACGTTGTAAAAGATTTAAGCGTCTCAAGGCGCAACCTGCACGACAAATTTATGAAAACGCTGGGACGTACGGTTTACGATGAGATTAAGCGGGTGCGGATTGACCTTATCAGCCAGATGCTGATTGAGACGGATTTATCGATATCGGATATTGCGTTAAGTTTGGGATATGATAATACCAATCATATTGCCCGGTACTTCAAACAGAAAATGGGAATATCGCCGGTGGATTACCGCAAACTTCACGGCCACAAATAGCCGCGTAGTTTATTAAAACAGGGGAACATTGAAATGGGAATACAAAGGCAAATTTTAGTGAGCATCCCAAACTATCTGATATAATGGTTCCGTACAATTAAGCAATGAATAGCAAACTAAAATTAGCTTGTTTACTGACTTTGATATCTGCCGCAGGTCTAAACGCCCGGAATGTAACTCCTGACGCAAATGATAAATACTTGACGCCGGTCAGGACGTGCCTTGATAACCTGATTGAATATGGCAGAGACACATACGGCCCGGTCAAAACGCCTATTTTTGTAAGCATACTCGATGTTAACACCCGTAGTTGCCCGCAGAACCCCCTGCCGCTTGAGGAACAGTGGCGCGTTATAAGGCGTGAAAGAAGAAATCCGGCAGGGGCAAATCTGTTTACAGACCAGCCGCTGATAAATTCGATGTTCCTGATGTCCAAATTGACCGGAAGCAATACTTATTCAACGGCTGCGAACAATTATATTGACTACTATCTGAAAAACCTCGTTGACAAAAAAGGCCTGTTCTGGTGGGGCGGCCACAGACATTATGATGTGTATCAGGATAAAATGACCGGCCATTTATTGAATTGGCACGAAATACATGGCGGGATACAGATTCAATGGGAAAAGCTCTGGCTGGTAAATCCCGACGCCGTGAAAAAAGAAATCGAGGCCATCTGGCAGTGGCACGTTATAAATAAAGAAACCGGCGAAACAAACCGCCACGACGATGGCTTACAGGGATGCGATTTCCCTCTGACCAGCGGAAGTATGATTGATGCGTTCGCGTTTTTATACACTAAAACCAAAGATACGGTTTGGCTCGACAGGGCAAAACTGCTGGCGAACTATTTCTGGAGTTTGCGCAATAAAGACACCAATCTTATCGCTGAAAGGCCTAACGCAGGGAGCAGTAGATTCGACGGCAGTGCCTCTGCCACCGATATCACAGGCCCTTACTGCCATTCACTCCTGAAAACATATCTTATGACTAAAGAGGATATGTTTAAAGAACAGGCAATTGCGTATTTGGCTGCCTATAACAAATACGGTTTCGACAAACAAAGCGGGAAATTCTGGGGTGCGCTAAAACTCGATGGCAGTCCGATACCCGGCCCGCGACTGCCGGCCTCGTCAGAGCCGGAACAATTTGGAAACGCACAGCAATACGCCCAGTACGAGCCGAGAGGGTATCTCGATTTGTGGGAGCCTTATATTCTCGGCAGTGAATTTCCGATTGAAACGGCACAATGCTATGCCTTTGCGTATCGTCTGGCAAAAGACCCCAATATGCTGATTGCAGCCGAGCGTTTTGCCGACTGGATTGAAAATACTCCGACTGATGCAAATGAAACAGAGATTTCCTGGTATGCAGAATATAAAAAGACATTCGGCAAACAAGGTACTTACGCAGACAAATACGGCAGGACAATTTCGTTCTTTATCGATATGCATGCCCTGACAGGCAAGCAGAAGTATCTGGAGTTTGCTCAAAAATTTGCAGATGAGGCGATTACAAAACTATATGTCAATGGGCTGTTCAAAGGCCACCCTGCAAAGCCTTATTATGAATCTATCGACGGAGTCGGCTGTCTTCTGTATTCTCTGGCGGAACTTGACCAGGTACTAAAAGGAAAAACACAGGAATTAGATTTTGATAACTGGTGACTTTGGGATTGCTTGTCGACCCAGCCTTTGACGTTTATGTTTTTAAGGCGGCGTCGCTCAGTTGGGTAGAGAATGGTATAGTAAACTCAGGTAATATACTGCCGAATATTTTAATAAAAAAAGTCGCCAACAAGATGACATTTTTTATTAACAAGGCCACATCGATCTTTAAGATTAGCAGTTGTCCTTGCGAATTCGATGACGATACCGGTCGATTATAACTGCCACGATGATAACGCATCCGGTGATAAGGCGTTTGGTTGATTCCTGCGCACCTATCTGGGCAAGGCCGGTCCCTAAAACCGCGATAATAAGGACGCCAAAGAAGGAACTTATCACAGAGCCGCGGCCGCCCATTAAGCTTGTGCCGCCGATAACCACTGCCGCGATGGCCTGAAGCTCAAGACCAGAGCCGGCATTTGGGCTTGCGGAGGACATTCTGGCCGTTTGTATGACTGCCGCCGTGGAGGTTAGGAAACCGCACAAAGCAAAAACCAGAAGTTTAATCGGACGCGGGTCGATTCCCGACATCCTTACGGTCTCTTCATTTGTGCCAATGGCTATCATATACCTTCCAAAAACAGACCGCGATAATACGAGTTGTCCCGCTACCACAATAATAACAGCCAATATAAAGGGCAGCGAAAGCCCCAGAATAGATGTACCCGTGATTACCTCAAGCGGACCTCCGATATATATGGTTCGTGAATTGGTTACCAGATACGCCGCCCCCCTCGCGATTTCAAGCATACCGAGCGTAACAATAAAAGACGGAAGATTCCAGCGGATGACAATAAGGCCATTGGCAAGACCACAGAGAATGCCCACAAATAGGCAGGCACAAATCGCCATCGGCAGCGGCAAATTAAATTCGACCAGGAAAACACCCAGCACGGAACCGGCCAGGGCAAGCACCGAGCCGACCGACAGGTCGATACCCGCTATTATCAAAACAAAGGTCATGCCAACGGCGACGATTGTTATATCCGGAATCTGGTTGGCTATTGTTCTGAAAGTTGTGAGGGTGAAGAAATTATTAGCAGAGATACCGAATATTATTAGCAGTGCCACCAGGGCGAAAAACAAGCCGAGATAATCAGTGACAAAGGCCCGAATATCGACTGCTTTTTTATTTTCTGTCTTCAACATAAGCCACCAATGTTTTCTGACGGTTTATTTATATATCCGCTGAAGGCGGCGGACATTATTTTTTCCTGGCTCCACTGACCCCGCGCAAATGTCTCCGCGATACGCCCAGCCGACATTACCATAATGCGGTCGCAAACAGCCATAAGCTCCATAAGGTCAGATGAGATGACTATAACTGCCTTTCCCTTTTCCGCAAGGTTGGCGAGAATGCGATATATCTCAAACTTGGCGCCGACATCAATCCCCCGTGTTGGTTCGTCAAAGAAAAAGATGTCGGCGTCCCTGTTGAGCCATTTTGCGATGACCACCTTCTGCTGGTTGCCGCCGCTGAGTTGGCCAACCATTTGTTCACCCGATGAGCAGCGTATGGACAAGGCATCGGCGAATTTGTCTGTTATGGCTTTTTCACTGGATATTTTTATCCACCCGAAACGGCTGACGCCCGATAACCGGGTCAGCGAGATATTCGCGCGAACAGGCAATCGCAGCAACAGTCCCTGTTCTTTACGGTCTTCAGGAAGAAGTGCAATCCCGCTGCGAACAGCGTCGCTGGGGCTGCGTATTTCGAGGGGTTCTTTTGAACCGCCCAGGCAAATTTTCCCGCTGTCCCGGCGGTCGGCGCCGAACAATGCTCGAACCATTTCCGTGCGCCCTGAGCCCATCAGGCCGGCAACGCCAAGAATCTCGCCCTTATGAACGTCAAAAGTAACGTCTCTTACCTTATTCGCACGGGTAAGGCCGGTAACACTGAAGGCTGTTTCTCCCGATGTCGCTGCGTGCCGCAATTGCTGCTGTTCGAGGTCACGGCCAACCATCATACGAATAATGCCGTCAACGCTTAAACTTCTTGTGGGTTGTGTTGAAATTAATTTCCCGTCTCTTAGCACCGTGACACGGTCGGCTACGCGAATTATCTCTTCGATGCGATGAGATATGTAAATAATCCCGACGCCGTCGGCCTTGAGCTTCCCGATTTGAGTGAAAAGAAGCTCCGTCTCGTTGTCAGTCAAAGACGCGGTCGGTTCGTCCATAATCAACAGCCGGCACCGCTGCGAAAGCCCGGCGGCTATTTCAACCAGTTGCTGCCGGCCAGTGCCCAGGAATTTCACCGGCATAGCAGGGTCAGTATCACCAAGACCCACCTGCATCATAACTTCCCGCGCTATGCTGTTAAGCTTCTTATAGTCGATTATTCCAAATCTGTGAGGGAGCTTGTTCAGCAGGATATTTTCCGCAATTGTGAGATTCCCAATCAGGTGAAGTTCCTGCATTATCATACGGATACCGGCTGATTCCGCGTCCGTCCTGTTGTTCGGTCGGTAGGGTTTCCCGCAAAAGCGCATCTCACCCGAGTCCGGGATTTCGGCGCCTGCTATAATGCGGGCAAAGGTGCTCTTGCCTGCGCCGTTTTCGCCGACAAGGGCGTGAACCTCACCCTGTATCAAGTCAAAATCGACTGCTTCCAGCGCCCGCACGCCGGGGAAGGATTTGCTGATTGCGCGGGCGACAAAAAGTGTTTCGCTCGCTGGTTCAATCATTTAAGGGTTTCCGCCGTAACAAGGTCAATGGGAGTTTCTTTATCAACCGGGACTGACTTTCCCCTGAGCATCTCAAGTGCGTACTCGATGCCGAATAATGCGAGCTTGTCGGCGTGCTGGTCAACCGTGCAGAGAATTTTCTTTTCTTTAAGCAGCCGCTGAACAGCGAGGATATTATCAAAACCGACAACAAGAATGTCATCCGATTTGCCGGCCGCCTTAATCGCCGATATGGCCCCGAGCGCCATACTATCGTTGGCGCACAGGATACCCTTGAGGTCGGTATGTTCGGTAACCAGCGCCGAAACGAGCTGGTTGGCCTTATCCATCTCCCAATACGCCGTCTGGGAGCTGACGATGTTTATTCCCGCGGCTTTCATCGCGTCCTCAAATCCGAGCTTTCGCTGGATTCCATTGAACGCGTTAGGTGCGCCTTCGATAATAACCACCTTGTCCCCCTGCTTGAGCTTATTCGCCAAATAGTCGCCGGCAAGTTTCGCTCCCTTGCGATTATCCGGTCCAACAAAGGGAATTTTAACGTTTTTCTCCTGGAGAACGTCTCTGTCAAACTTGTTGTCGATATTGACGACTATAATCCCGCTATCCATTGCCTTTTTACAAACAGGCACAAGGGCCTTCGAGTCGGCTGGGGCAATAACTATGGCATTCACCCCTTGTGCAACCATCAGCTCGACAAATTCAACCTGTTTGGCCACATCCTGCTCGTCTTTAATACCCACCACTATGAGGTCATATTCCTGCGAGTGTTGTTGATGGTGCGCCTGGGCGCCTTCCTCCATTGTTTTAAAAAACTCATTAGCCAGAGATTTCATAACCAGGGCGACTCTCGGTTTGCTCGGCGCCCGCTGCTTACAGCCGCATATTTGCGTGACTATTATCACAGCACATAATATAAGAATTATTTTCTTCATCCCTCTTTCCTCATCATTTCTGTTTTTTTAATTTTATGAATTTCTCAACCTCTTTCATACTCGGCATAGATGATTGCGCCCCTATTTTGGTAACAGACAGGGCCGCCACATTGTTGGCAAACAGGACCGCCTCTAAAATGGTTTGACCTTGAGCTATACAGAACGCGAGACCTCCGACAAACGCGTCGCCTGCCGCCGTGGAATCAACAGCTTTTACCTTTTTGGCAGGGAAGAACTCATTTATTTCGTTGTTGACCACAAAGCAACCTTTTGCTCCCATTGTTATGATGACCGTTTTTACCCCGCATTCCATGAGTTTCCCTGCCGCCTTACCGGCGGTCCTTGCGTCTGTAACCTCAATACCTGTAAGGATTTGCGCTTCGGTCTCATTCGGCTTTATAACATCCGTCATTTTGAGGAGTTCCCTGCTCAGTTTTTGAGCCGGCGCAGGGTCTAAAATAAAAGGTATCCTGAGCTTTTTAGCTAATGCCGCAGCGAACTCAACGGTTTTCACGGGTATTTCAAGCTGGGCAACTATCGCACCACACGAAGCAATTGCCGATTCGGCCCTTTTCACATCTTGCGGCATCAGCAAATGATTGGCGCCAGGTGCCACCACAATCGTGTTATTGCCCGCTTTGTCAACGGCAATCGAGGCCACTCCGGACAATGCTTTGTTCGTCCGGGTAACATACTTCGTATTCACACCTTCTTTTTTGAAATTGGTAAATGATTGCGTCCCGAATATGTCTTCCCCCAGTTTAGCTACAAAATATACTTCCGCTCCCAGCTTCGCAGCTGCTACTGCCTGATTGGCCCCTTTGCCGCCTGGGACCATCAGGAATTCTCCGCCTAAAATTGTCTCCCCTCGAAAGGGGAGCCGCTGTGATTTCACCACCAGGTCTATGTTTGAGCTGCCGACAACGCAAATCTTTGGTTTGTTCGTTTTCATACTCCTGCAGCAAAACTCTTTGTCAGTATCCCCTGATATTCTGCTATTGTATTATCCGACTACTTATATTAAATACCGTCTTCTCTGTCAAAGAGTAAAACGCGGATAAGATTGGACGCGGATGTCTTAAGATTACGGGTGACGGTTAATTATTCAGCACAGGAAATTCAGTTATTCGCAAATGACTGCATCCGTACGGAATAAGCATCAGCTCTTCCAGCGATTCATTCGAATCAACGGGGCTTTCAGGCAATGGCCCGGCGGCATTTGTTTCGATGGTCCACTGCGGAATGCGCCGGCCTCGAACTTTCGCCCACACCGGGGCATCTTCCGGCGTAAATGGATGCTGACCTACAGACCTGGATTTGAACTTAACTGAGTTACGAGGATTGTTGGTATCCAGAGCCAGCGCATAGTTCCAAGCGGAAGTCGGGTAAACCTCCCAATCGGCATAAGGTTTCTTGCCCTTGAGATATCGCCAGTCATCGGCGATTTTCAGCACATAGACAAGCGGCCCGCGCTGAAGCGAAACGCTGTTGTGATACCGTCTCTGTATTCGCACCGGCATAGGTAATCGCAAGGTCAAATGCGTCTTGCCGGTCCAAAGACGCTCGATGCGATGAAACGTCCCGGCAACGGGCGTTACCGCTTTATCCTTGTTTATAACCAACTGAGGTGATTGCACCCACCCCGGAATACGCAAGTAGAGTGACATCTCGACCGGCTTATCCGTCTTAACGGTAAAATCAAGCGTCTCGCTGAAAGGGTAATCTGTCTGGAGGTCAACCTGCACGGCAGCGCCTTTTATATTAGTTCTGACGCTACTGGGGGCGTAAGCGACAGCCGCCAGACCATCCTGTCCCTTTTTCATCCACAGATGCGCGGCAAACTTGGGCCAGCCCTGATGAAAGTTCGCTGTGCAGCAACCGTAGCACGGCTCCAGTCCGAAGATGTCTGAGTCACCGGAATTGCAGGTGTAGATAACTTCCTTGCCGACCTTGCAGATGACCTGATTGGCCTGCTGGTCGAACTGGTGCACGCACATATCCGGCTTAAATGCCGCCGGCAGATTGTTGAAAGCGACGCTTTCGAGCCGGTCACCGAATTCGCAGCGTCCCGAAATACTAAGCAGTGTTTCCATACTGAACATATATTCGACGACGGTGCATAATTCGGTCCCCTGCGATGGGTTAAGCCCCGCATAGTGTTCATCGCAGGTGTAGATACCCGTTGCCTGGCCGTGATAGGTATCGAGCGTTTTTATGAAATCCTGCACAACATCCCGGTCGGTCGGGTCATGCGACTGTCGCCACCACACAGCCGGCTGCTTGAGAGCCATAGCGTTATTCACGCCGTGCGTGCAGTAGTCCAGTTTCGCTTTGTCCATTTTTTCTTTATATTTGAAATCCGCAAAATGCTCCCGCCAATCCAGCCCCTGCTTCTGGACTTTCGCCGCCAAATCCAGCAGCCACGGCTCGTGGGTGTGGTCGTACAACCAGTAAATCGACAATACCAAATCGCCCCACCGCGGCTTTGACCAGTCAAACAACGGCTGCTTATCGAGAACACTATCAAGTTTGTGAAGGAACTTCTCCATCGCCGGGATGACACGCTCGTCTCCCGTGGCCTCCTGATACTGAGTCATCGCCTTGAGTATTATGAAACAAGGCCAGGGGTCATAAGCTTTGTGGTCTTTAGCTTTTACCGGCCCCAGCCAGCCATCCGGCTGCTGATGCTCCAGAATATAATTCATCCATCTGTTTGCTTTATCCTTAAGTGCTTTGTCATCGAGCGTCCAGGCCAATGGTATCAAGCCGTCGAGCCAATAAGGTCCCCGTTCCCACCCTTCGGCCTTGCCGCCTATCCAGCCACTTTGTGCAACGTCAGGCCAGAACTCATCCAGATGCCCGCTTAGCCCCGCGGCCTGTATGCGAAGTTGCCCAAGCAGCCAGCCCTTGGCTTCAATCGCCGTTAGCGGCAGATTCTCAAATTCCACCGGCGCCAATCCCGATGCCACATTGGGTTCATTCCCGCAGGCCGCTGCCTGGAAAATACCCAGCATCAATCCAAGAACAGTGACATTGAATTTCTTTGTCATAACACCTGTAATATATTTCGTTTGCATAATTATGGTTTGTTTGGCTCTGTCCCGATAAATCTGACGGCAATTACCAATTCAACTCGAAGCCCCTCATTTGGTGCAACCAAAAGGTTTTCTACCTTATATGGTATGCGGATTTTTTCCGTACCTGAAAATCCCTTGTCTTTTCCTCCAATAGCCAGCAGCACAGTCCTGTCTCCGTAAAGGGTTATCTTATCGGGAGCAAGAATGTGTTCCGGCGAACCATTGGCGATCAGCTCAAGGTCCAGTTCAGAATTATTTCTGATTCGAATGAACGCCCTGCCCTTGCCTTTGATTGTCACTTCGCCCTCAGACACCTGAACTGATTTGTCGAATATCGGCCTGAGATACTGCTCATCGCCGATGATGCTGTTTTTGTAATATACCGCCGTCCGGTGCGCCAGCAGGGCTTCCTTGATTGAATCTTCGGTGTTTTCTTTCGCGAACACAAGGGTCATTGGCCTGTGCTCACCTTTGCAGAAATCGTAAAACATCGAGGTCGGCTCGTGGATATCTGAATTACCCATAATCGTAAGTTTCTTTTCCTTCGTCCATTTGAACACAAGCGGATAATATTCATTTTCATTAACAACCTCTATTCCCTGCATCCATCCCTTTTCGTATATCTCGTTATGGTCAGGATACCACCGCGGCACTCCGTCCGGCTGCTGGCCATTCCAGCCGGGATGATTCCAGAAAACAAAAGCACCCTGGGCCTGAGCATTTTTCATCGCATCTTTCCAGTCATTCGTGTCCAGCGGCTTTACGTCTTTGAGGAAAATCGCGTTGAAGTGACCGGGAGGCATATCCCTGGTAATTTCGGCGCCCCTTATAAGAATCAATCCCTTTTCATCGGCGGCCGGCTTTGCGATTTCATACGCTCTGTTGTTGTCTGGACGGACATCTTTTCCGTGGGGCTTGTATTCGAGGTGGTCTGTTATCGCGATGGCGTCGAGTCCTTCCCGCCACGCCTCCTCGACCCTTACAGTGGGCCATACCTGCCCGTCTGAAAATATCGTGTGCATATGAAAATCACACTTCAGCGTCCTGTAGCCGGGTATATCGGGAATCTTGACCTCACGCCTTGCTACTGCGGAACAATTCTCGGTAAAGGAAAGACCCAGTATCAACGTCAATAAGACAGCAGGTATTGAAATCTGCGATTTGTTGCGAAAAACAATCTTCACGATAAGCCCCCTTTCTAATGTTACCTGGCGTTTCATTTTTTAACATTAAAACAACCGCATGATTATATCAGATTACAATTTCAGCAGCAGGATTCATTTCCTGAACGCAAGCTTTGCGATTCGGATTCCATCGAGGTTGAGATTTAGCGCGGCGATATAATATTGGCCGTCGTAGTTGATTATTTCCGGTGCGGCGACATTCATTTTACACACAAAGTAACTATCGTCGTCAATGCCGAAATTCAGCGGATTTGCCGATTGATATACACTGGTTTGCGCGCCTGGGCCGTAGAATTGCGTCCTGAAAAGGAAGTAGCAGCCCGGCTCAAACTCGACTACGTGGGGACATTCCGCGGAGTATGGGTTGTTGCCCGCCTTGCCGCCGTAGGCCACTACTACGGAATCCGACCAGTGAACCAGGTCATCCGAGGTGCGACAAAAATCGTAGCCATGCCCTGCCGGAAATGCGGTATAGTAGCAGTGCCATTTACCGTTTGTAAAAAGCAGCATCGCGTCGCGCGGATTATTTCCGGAGCCCTCGGTGAAAATGGCTGAACTGCCGCCAGTACCGGCCACACGCTCGAAATCTTTGCCGTTCTTGCTTTTCGCCAGGCAAATATGATCCCAGTCGCCGTATGCCATCCAGTATTCGTCATTCCATTTTACCACGTGCGGCGCCTGCAGGCCATTTTGCGGCTCGCCGAACTTTTTATCCGATATCATCGCAATACCAATTGGCGCCCAATTAGTATCAGTGAGCGTTTTCCCCTCCCAGCGGTAAAAAAGCCGGGTATGGCCGGCGGTCTTAGTGTTACGAATGCAGGACCATAGCTGCCATGTCCTGTCTTCCGCCTGCCAGACAGCGAAATCCACGGGCTGCTGATTTGGGTCGGTATATTTACCGAGGTCAGGATTACCCGCCACCTGCCACCAGTCACCTTCGATGACGGGGGTGTAAATGCCGGAGCTTTGTGCCGCCCCTGCTGTGGTTAATAAAATATGGAGAAGAACAAGAACACAGACGAGATATTGTCCGAACTCGCCGATGAGGATAAAATCGAGCTTCTCTCCGCAACAGACGGCTTTGAACCTTTTCAAATCGTTCATTTAGTCGCACCCGAATACTCTGACATAGGGCCAACTTCCATTGCCTGAACGATAGCGCCCTGCTCATCGCCGCCGACAAACCGCACTTCAATAATTCCGTTTTCCGGCTCTATATCGGTAAAAACCCGGTCATAAGCTTTGAATATACCGCCGGCCGCCTTGGTGATATTGACCTGGCTCATAACCTTCTTGTCGTTTATGAGCACGTCAATAGTATGGCTGACGCGACCTCCATCTTTGTTGCGCTCGAGAAAAGTATGCATCGGCGTCTCGGCAAACTTCAGCAGAACATAATATTTGCCCGGTGCGACAGTGATATTCGCCCAGAACTCCTTGCCATGTGCGCCATATCTGTAAAGCTCTTCATCGATGGTATTGCCGATGTACATGCTCCGGCGTCTGGTCCACCAGGCCTTTTCGACTGTGTCTGTTCCGTAGCCGGTCTGAATGACCCATTCGGTGGCGGGTTTCCAGGCGTTACCTTTCGAATCGATATAATCCTGCCGTCCGGTATAGCCGAAAATCATTCGTTGCGCTCGCGTTGGGCCGCCTCCCTGACCAAAATTACTGTCCGCTGTCGCGTCACAATATTGCAGGGCATCGATGTAAATATTGGCGCCTTTGGATATCAGGTTGCCTTTGCCCTGTGCCGCGATTTTAATTTCGTGCTTGCCGTTATCCAGCCCGCTCCTTGAATAAAGCACCTGTTTGCACCTTTGTTTTGGATTCCAGCAGTCAATCAGCGTAGGTTGCTTTTGGCCGTCGAGATATACGTCTGCCAGCCCCCCTGCTTCATCTACGCAGCCGAGGACGCGAATCTGATTGCCGGTGAATGTGTAATTCATAGATGCATCCTTGTCTGAAGTTACATGCAGTCCGCCGCCAAATGCGCTGTCATCTTTCTTCCCCTCCCATTTGCCCTGATATTTGATTTCGGCATCGTCAATCTGCTGCTGCGGGTCGTCGACGCCTTTGACAACGATATCTTTTGCCATATCGTGCCTTATTTGTACCATCCAGTCGCCTTCTTTGAGTGGCTTCAATGTGTAGCCGTTGTTATGAAGATCCGGCTGCAAGGATAACAGCGAGCCATCCGCCGTGACAAAAGTCGGCTTGAATGCGAGGCGCAGAACGTCGATAGTAAAAAACGGCGCATCGAAGGTCGAATAAGTTATCTCGTTCTTCGCATATATGACGTTGTTGACAACAGAAGTGCTTCGCATAATATGGTTTTCTCGTTTAGGCCCGAAAAGTTCAGGAGTCCACGCCATCGCTTCGATAACCTGACACAAAGGCCAGGGGTGAGCGAGATTCGACCATTCCCCCGTGGCGACGGCCTGCCCCAGAAGACCATCTTTGACAACGCCATTTTCAGCGCTATCGTATGTTGCCATAATCATCATTCGACGGCCAATCTCAAAGAACAGGTCATCGTCAGCCAAAACAGCATATCTAAGAATAGTCGGAGCGGCTGTATATTGATTGTAAGACAGAGACGTGCCGCAGCACGTGCAGGATTCCGGCCATGCCCAGGCGCCATGATAAACATTACCCATCGAGCCGGGGTCGGCGCCGTTTCGATTGGCGATTTGCATCAGCATATTACGCAAATCTGTCTTCCAGCCGGCAAATACGTCCGGATGCATCATTATATAATCGCCGCACATTGAAACGATGCCGCACGTAACAGGGTTGTCCCAGTCCCAGTACTGTCGGCCCCAGATATCGTTCTGTATCCAGCGAGGCAGCATCTCGTCGCGGACATAGCGACGCCCGGCATCTCTGGCCTTGACAATCATCCGGTTCTTGCCTGTATAGCCGAGGTTGACAAGCTCATCGAGAAACTCACAGATAATCGTTGTCGTGCCCGTAAGCTCATCGGACCAGCCGACAACCGACGGGTCGGTATAACGATTCCACGGCGGCATCGTGGGGTCAAGATTGCACTTCTCGGCAAAAACATCGCCCCAGTGTTTGGCGGCCTCGAAGTATTTTTTCTCTCCCGTGAGCTTGTAGGCCCGCAGCATCTCCCGCCCTACTATCGCGCACAGGTCAAGCTGATTCCTGCCGGACGGGTCGCACTTGCCATAGGCCCTTCCTTTGGTTGGAGTGCTTATCGGGAAACTCGGCCATTTGCTGTCAGCGGGTGTTTGAGCATATTCAAGAATGTAATCAGCGGTGAGGGGTATGTAAAGGAATGCAACAGGGTCACCACTGTATTGATAATGGCCGGTCAGCCCTTTGATGATGCTCCATGCGCGCTGGCTCAGGTCACCGCACATCCAGTCATTGGTTGGCGGTATGAGAATGGTGCCATCGTCCTTTATGCTCCAGTGGGAATTATATACAAAATCAGGGGCGGCCATAACCGCTTTATTTTTATCGACCCAGGGATATCGTTTCAGAACTTCGACGGCTATGCGCAGCCGGGTGTCAAGGGGGCCGTTTTGTCCTTTGCTCCAGGGGGCAATAACGCCGTACTCATCCTGAACCGTCTTGTGAGCATAGTACTCGTCTCGCGTCATCGCCGCTGATGCCTGTATGACAGGCAACGAACCCGAAGGGAAAACTATCAGTAACAAAATCAATATCTTGTTGAACCGCACCCGCGATGTATAAGGGAAATCTCTGGTCGTGCGCATAAGCAATCTCCTGATTTAGAAATCATAACGGATATTTTCCATGTTCGGCCCGTCAAAAGCAACCACTCGTCACAAGATTTTTGCCGATTTGGTGCAAAATCCACACTCTCCGATGTATATTTTTAAAATAACCGGTAATCGAATACAACTTTCGGTTGATTTCAAGCAATACACAAGTTACAGTCCGAGAAAATTTAGAAGTCGCAGTTCACAGAAGGCAGCACAAGACGCGGGGACGAATAAAGTAAGCGTTCAGAAAGGAGAGACTTAAATGAAAAACAGCAAAAGTTTAGTCGTATGGGTGATAAGCATGCTGGCGCTAACAAGCGGCGGCTGTCGTGCCGAAAACCGGATGACATATACTGACTTGGTGAACCATCTGACAGATTTGGAACATATTTCCACCCTGCCGGAGCAAGGGGAACAGTGCATGCAATGGTCCAGCTACGACAGAAGAAGCCAATACAACGCCAAAACAGGCAAGTATATAAACTGGGCAGCTAACGGCGACGGGGATGGCTTTATACGAAGAGAAGGCGGCAAACTCGTGGTTGCGGAGATGAATGGACCTGGGTGTATATGGCGTATTTGGTCTGCCATAGCGAAAAATGGGCATGTCAGAATCTATCTGGATGGTCAGCCCAATCCTGCTGTGGACCTTCCTTTCTCCGGCTACTTCGATGGTAAAAATGAACCTTTCACGAGGTCTATGCTTGTTCATACCGCGGCCGGCAATGGAAAAAACTGCTATATTCCAATTCCTTTTCAGAAATCCTGTAAAATCCTCGCAGAACCGAGTTACGGTCAATACTACCATTTCACTTACACTGTTTTTCCGAAAGGGACCGTTGTTCCCACCTTTAATATGAATCTGTCCAAAGAAGAAAACGCGGCCCTGGACAAGGCCAATGAGCGACTGAGTAAATGCGGACCGAACTGGGCGCAATACGACGGGCAAAAAACAGAAACCCTGACGGTTAACGTCGGGGCGGGGCAGAAAGAGGTGGTTTTCAAAACCTCCGGGCCAGCCGCTATTACATCGCTTGTTGTGAACGGTCCAATGCCTGACGATATTGAGGTACAGCGGAGATTACTCAGGGAATTGACGCTTTCGATTTACTGGGACGGGCAGAGTAAGCCAAGCGTCTGGTGTCCCCTGGGAGATTTCTTCGGCACAGCCCCGGGAATAAATCAATACAGGTCACTGCCGATGGGTATTATCGATTACAGCGGCTACAGTAACTGGTTTATGCCCTTCGATAAGGAGGTTAAAATTGAGCTTGCCAATGAAGGACAAACCGATGTGACCGCACAATTTGAAATCACATACGCGCCTTTGAAGCGGCCGGCGGACCAATACGGTCGTTTTCACGCCAAGTGGCACCGTGATGCCTTCCCGCCTGCGGAACCCGAACGGCAGATTGACTGGACAATGCTGAAGACAACCGGCAAGGGCAGATTCTGCGGCGTCGAGCTTGAGGTTTGGAATCCGCGAGGCGGCTGGTGGGGCGAAGGCGATGAAAAGTTTTTTGTCGATGGAGAAAAATTCCCCTCAACGTTCGGAACAGGTTCAGAAGATTATTTCGGATACGCATGGAGCAGCGCTGATTTGTTCCAGAACTGTTTCCATAACCAGACCATTTGCGAGGGCAACAAGGGGCATATCTCCGTGAACCGATGGCATATAGCCGACAATGTTCCTTTCCAGACCTCTTTTGAGGGCTGCATCGAGAAGTATTGGGCCAACGATAGGCCGACGCAATACTCCTGTGTTGCGTACTGGTATCAAGCAGCGGGCCAGCAGGACCCATACGAGCCGGTCGCGGTTGACCAGAGGGTAGATTTTTATGCAAAACTTACTTACCCCATGGAACTGTCCGGGATTAAGGTCCTTGAGAAACCCGAAGGCACAGTTGAAGAGCAGGAAATGTCCGCATTTGGGCCTGCGAAGTGGAAGGACAATAACCAGCTCTGGTGGACCGGCAAGCTGGGAGCGAAAATGAAACTGGCGATAAATGTCAAGAACAATGGTGAATTTGAGCTTCTGACACGTTTGACAAAAGCGCCTGATTACGGAATTGTTCAATTTTATCTTGATGATGTGAAACTGGGCGAACCGATTGACCTGTTTAACAAGGATAAAGTGACAATCACGGAAGAGCTTAGTTTGGGCAAAGTGCATCTTGCCCCGGGCGCTCATGTTCTTACGGTTGAAATTGTCGGGGCAAATCCTGAGGCAATAAAGATGTATATGTTCGGAATGGACTACCTGCATGTAAAACCCTTATAAACATAAAGGGCATACTTTGTAAAATGAGGATTCCGATGAAATACACTTGTTCGTTGTTGTTTATGATGATTGTTTGTTGTTCATGCCATGGTGAAGGGCTTAAAGCCGGTGAGTATTTTCAGATTTACGACCCGAGTATAAACGAGCCGAATAAATGGTATATCAACGACCACTGTTTCATACGCGACTCCAACGGCCTATGGCATTTGTTCGGCATCACTCACAAAGAGCCAGCGTTACCGATGGATGAGGATAACTTCGCTCATGCCACGTCCGAAAGTTTAACGAAGAAAGGGTGGAAAAAAGAGCCATTCGCCCTTTCAGCTGACCCGAAACTGCACGAGGAACATCTATGGGCACCGCACGTAATACACCACGAAGGGCTTTATTACATGTTCTATTGTGCCGGCGCGAAAGACCATCGCAAATACAAGATTCATCTGGCCACGTCAAAGGACCTCTATTCGTGGGAAAAACATCCGGCGAATCCGGTGCTGGTAGATGGCTACGATGCGAGAGACCCGTATATTTTCCGGCTTGAAGACAAATGGGTGATGTATTATACGGCCACAAGCACGCCAGCCGGTGGTAATCACATAGTCGCGACCAGAACCAGCACTGACCTCATTCACTGGGACAACAAAAAGGTTGTTTTTGTGGACCCATCGAAAGGGACCTGGGGCGGACCAACCGAATCGCCGACTGTTGTGCGAAGGGGTTTATTCTATTACCTCTTCATCGGGCCGCGAGACGATTACCGCTGCACAAGTGTCTATCGCGGCAATGACCCATTCAAGTGGACTCTCGAAGATGAAGTCGCCAAAATTAATTCGCATGCCGCTGAAGTCGTTCGCGATGTGGACGGCAAATGGTATGTCAGCCACTGCGGCTGGGGACAAGGCGGCGTATATCTTGCGCCGCTCGAATGGAACGACGGTATTGATGATAACGATACATCTATGCCCGTGCCGTCTGCAGACATCAATCGCTGAAAAGCATCACCGCTTTGACAAACTCCAAATCTGAAGGCGACGTCAAAGCGGATTTTATCTTTTGAAGTCCCAACTACAATGACAGATGCGGTTATCCCGGCCTTTTTACTCGGCGTCGACCACACAGCGGAATCCGATTGTGCTGCAGCGGTCGAGGCCCGGCCAGACCCGGATGAATTTTGCATGATGACCGCATGGCTGTGGACCGCCTTTGACGTACCAGATGCTGCCTTCCGCATTAAAATAACTGCCGCCGCGAATCATAACAAAACGTGTATGCCCGTCGTCTCGGCAGCTTTCCGTCCACTCCCAGACGTTACCAGACATATGATAACAGCCATAGGGACTCCTGCCGCCCGGACAGGAACGCACCGGCAAAGTATGAGTGCCCGTGGTGTTGCAGTTATTGGGGTCAAAAATATCTCCCCACGGCCATTTGCGGTTGTCCGGTCCCTGCGCGGCCAACTGCCATTCAAATTCCGTTGGCAGACGTTTACCGGCCCATTTTGCGTAGGCCCTCGCGTCGTCAATATCGACATAAACCACGGGATGGTCCGCCAGCTCATCAGGCATTTTCCCTTCCGGCCAGAGCTTCAGAAAGTTTTGTTTTTGCTTTGGGCTATAGCCGGTGCTGTCGATAAATTTCTTATATTCGGCGTTAGTGACCTCTGCTTCATCGATGAAAAACGGTTTGACTGCAACGGGACCGATTGTATGTCTGATTGTTTTGTGAATGACGTCTGGATATACGGCTGCGGTTTTAAGGCCGTAACCAAAACCGCCATCCTCAACAAGTTCGTTTCCCGGGTCAGGATAACAACCACACTCGCCGCGAATATGCTCTATCTTGAAAGTTTTGACGGCACCGGGAACAAACACCATTCCGGCAGGTACATCAGTCCTTTTTGCGAGTGGTGTAGAAGGTACCGGGTCGGCGTAAACAACCGGCCTGGCAAAATTCCTCAAATCAATCGCCGCCGCATCCTCAGTGGAAAGTTCCGACAGCAATTGAAGAAATCGCTGCAAGCGAACATCGCTTTCCGTATTCCTGACAGCGAGAACACAACCGAGCTTATCCAGCGAGCAGCTAACCATCGCATTATCTTTTTCGACCTTCGGCTTGATAGTTTTACCACTCCACAGGTCATAAAGTTTCATCTGCGGCTCAAACGGAATCTCGAATAAAATTTCGTCGCTCAGCGTCTTGCCCCGGTTCACCAGCACAAAGATATCCGTCCCCGCACGGCTCCAGTGATTGATATACACCTGCGAATTCTTCGGCGGGTAATACGGCTCGCTGTTGGGGCCGGCGAAGCAATCCGCGAAAAAGTGCAAAATCAGATTTGCTTTTTTCCAGTTCTGTCTGTCCCGAAGGTTCCATGGATTGTATGTTCCGAAAATGTTTTCCCATACCAGCATGCCGCTGCCGTTGAAAAATGCCATTTCAACCTCATTACTGCGGTCGCGGTCCCAGCGGCGAATCTGATACTGCATGTGTCCTGGCTCAATCCACTTCAACTTTAGAATTCCCGGTTTTCCCGGCTCATCAAGCCACTGTCCCCACGAACCGCTGCATATAGCCAACTGCTCAACGGGCGGGTGTCCCTCGCTGACAATGGCAATACCCGGCTTGGCTTTATCCAATGCGGACCTTAGTTTTTCAGAGCCCTCGGATAACGTGTCCAGAAAAACGCCGTCTGCGCCAATTGCGACAATCACATCAGCCAGCAACTCGTAATCGCTCTTCGCCTCCCGACGGGTACCGGTATCCCAGGGATTATAATCTATAAAAACACGAACATTTTTCGAGTGACACCTGTCAACCATTGTTTTGATTCTTGCGAGCCCTCCCGGCATATCGCGGTAAAAATCGAACTGGTTTCGCTCGTCGATTCCGAGACGCGGATAAGCGTGCCAAAGCACAATACTATCATAGCCGCCGAATTCCTTAACGCCGTCTGCGAGCACGGAATCAATCAGATACTCGTCTCTGGAAGGGTCATAAAAATCAGCGTCGTATGTCATGCACATTCGGCACGCGAAATCGCTGCTCATCCACCTCAAATCATCGCGGTCGTATATGCGCCATGTGTTCGCCCCTGCCTTTTGCTCCGCCTCGCCCCTGGCGCTGTCACGATATTGCCGGGCGCCCCTGAGCCACTCACCGCGATTCACGTCCTCAGCCGGCGCCAATAAAAAATGATCATTCGAGGGAACAGCCTGCAAACTGGACGTGCCGCAAATATTCAGCAGCAGTATGAGAGTATTAACTATGTTTATCTTGTGGACAGCCAACTGTTTCACCTGTAATTTTCTACGCCTATGATTGTATCAATATTCGTCAAAGCATCAAGTCAATTGGATTAAGGACATTAAAAACAATTGAACCTACAGGCAAATTCGGTTCTAATACCGGATTATTAAGGGGTTAAAAAATGCCTGAGAAAAATATTTCTGTATCAAGACGCAACTTTCTAACAGGCGCCGCCGCCGGCCTCACATTGGCCGCCTCAGACGCCCTCGCTATGAATTCCAAACCCGGCGAACCCAGTCTTTTCTCCAAACGCTCCAAACGCACCATCAGGTTCGCCCATTTCACGGACATACATATCGATTCAAACAGGCACGCCCCCGAAGGTTTCACGGCCGCCCTGCGGCACGTTCAGGCGCTTGATGATAAACCCGAGATGATTATTACCGGCGGTGACAACATAATGGATTGCCTGGGCGCCGATGATAACTGGACCGGGGTTCAATTCGCTCTGCTCAAAAAAGTCCTGGCCAAACAATGTAAGCTGCCGGTTAAGTTCTGCATAGGTAATCACGACGTCTGGGGCTGGGACAAGGAAAAAAGCAAAACAACAGCCCAGGAACCGCTCTGGGGGAAAAAAAGAGCCGTACAGGAATTAAACTTAACCAACCGGTACTACAGCTTCGACATAAAACCCTGGCACATCATAATATTGGACAGCACTTACCCCGATGACACCGTCTATACGGCACGACTGGATGACGAACAGTTCGGGTGGCTGCAACAGGAGCTCGAAACTTACAAAAATATGCACGTCTGTATCATCAGCCATATCCCGATACTCTCCGTAGCGGCCTTCCTCGATGGCGACAACGAGAAAAGCGGCCACTGGACATTACCCGACGAGTGGATGCACATCGATGCCAGAAAAATAAAAGATTTATTTCTCAAGTACCCCAACGTTCATCTCTGTATAAGCGGTCATATGCATATGGTTGACAGAGCGTTATATAACGGCGTAACCTACATTTGCGACGGCGCCGTCTGCGGGGCATGGTGGAAAGGGGAAAATTATGAATTCAAGGAGGGCTACGGCATCTTCGACCTGTTCGACGACGGAACCTTTGAGCATCAATATGTAAATTATGGGTGGAAAGCAGTATAGCAAAAACAATAACCTATGACTGACCAGCAGGCAAACACAACTCAGCTTCTTAAAATGACCGGAATCTGCAAGAGTTTTTCCGGCGTAAGAGTTCTTACGGATGCCCAGTTCGAGCTCCTCGCGGGCGAAGTGCACGTCCTGGCCGGGGAGAATGGGGCGGGCAAAAGCACGCTTATTAAAATTCTTGCCGGCGTCCACACGGATTACGAGGGGCAGATTTTTCTTAACTCGCAGCCGGTTCGTTTCGCCTCGATTCAGGACGCCGCCGACGCAGGAATATCCGTAATACATCAGGAATTGTCCCTCGTTCCGTCGATGACCATAGCTGAAAACATTTTTTTGGGTCGTGAAAAGTGTCGCGGCCTGTGGCTAAACAAAAAGGAAATGATATCCGAATCCCGAAAGCTCCTTGCTGAGATTGGGCTGGACGTCGATGTCACTCGAAACCTCGGCAGTTACCCCCTGAGCATTCAACAAATGGTGGAAATTTGTAAGTCGCTTGCCTTCGATTGCCGCATCATAGTTATGGACGAACCAACCAGCGCCTTAACGGAGGTTGAGGTTGAGAAATTATTCACAATCGTGGACAAGCTCAGGAAATCCGGCTGCGGCATTATTTACATATCGCATAAAATGGAAGAGATTTACAGGATTGCCGACCGCATCACCGTATTGCGCGACGGCCAGTTTGTCGGGACCGCCACCGCCAAAGAGCTTGACCGGGGCAAAATGGTAAAGTGGATGGTAGGCAGAGAGTTAAATCAGCAGTTCCCCCGGCACAAATCACTTGCGGGGCAGGTCAGATTGAAAGTAAATTCATTCACTCTTCCCGACCCCGCCGGCAAACCAATGCCGGCCGTAAACAATGTCTCCTTCAGTGTTCGCTGCGGAGAAATACTCGGCATAGCAGGACTGCAGGGGTCTGGAAACAGCGAGCTTTTAAACGGCATTTTCGGAACGTATGGAAGCAGATCACGCGGCAGTTGTGAACTTGACAGCCAGCCATATAAGCCAACAACGCCTGCGAACGCTATCAGCCGGGGAATCTCACTGCTGACAAACGACCGCAAGGCCAACGGCCTGGTTTTGGGAATGAACATCGTTCACAATGTAACATTGGCTGCGCTGAAAAAATTCTCACCTCTCGGCTGGTTAAAACCAAACAGCGAAAATAAAGCCGCAGCCGAACAGAAAGAATCGCTGAATCTCAAGGCGGCAAGTTTGAAAATGCCGGTGGATTCTCTGTCCGGAGGCAACCAGCAGAAAGTCGTGATGGCCAAGTGGATAGAAACCTCGCCGAAAGTTTTCCTGCTCGATGAACCAACAAGGGGAGTTGACGTCGGCGCCAAGCATGAAATTTACGAGCTGATGAATAAATGGACGAGCGCCGGGCTTGCTATTATACTCATAACATCTGAGATGCCCGAATTGCTGGCTATGAGTGACAGAATCATTGTTATGCACCGTGGTTCAATCACCGCCGAATTCGATTCCGGCCAGGCGACACAGGAAAAAATCCTTCACGCGGCAATGGGCTCGCAAACTAACTAAGAAAGGTCTCAAAGTGACAAAAGAAGAATCTTCCGTGAAACCCGCAAAGCTCTCCTCGGAACACTGGTTTGCCACTCCCACCGCCAGGGCTCTCGGCGCCCTGACAATCGTCTTCTGCCTCGGGCTGCTTTTCAACGCCGATGGCGCTTTTTACAAATGGGGAACTCATCGCGATATGCTGCGAGCCGTCTCCGTTTACGGGATACTTTCCTGCGGAATGACTCTCGTCATAATCAGCGGCGGCATTGACCTGTCGGTCGCAAGCATCCTCGCCCTGACCGCCGTCTCCTTTTCGCTGTTCACCATTCATAAGGGCATTTCGACTCCCATAGCGATTTTGGCGTGTCTGGTTATCGGCTCACTCTGCGGAATGTTTTCAGGAGCCGTCATAGCGAGATTTCGCATTCAGCCCTTCATCGCGACGCTTGCGATGATGGTCTTCGCGCGTGGTCTGGCAAAATGGGTTTCCGGCGGGCAGAAAATATCAACCGCCGTCCAGCAAAGCGACGGCACATATAAATACGTGAATGTCCCCCAGATATTCAATTTTATAAACTCCAAAGTCCTCGGTGATAATATCACCGTCGTGACGCTGATTTTCGTCGTATGCCTCATTATCTCCTGGATACTCCTGGTAAAGCTGAGATACGGCCGATACCTTTACGCCATCGGCGGCAACGAAGAGGCCGCCCGGCTTTCCGGTGTCCCCGTCGGCTGGACAAAAATACTCGCTTATGGCGTCAGCGGTCTGTTCTGCGCTGTTGCCGGAATGTGCCAGGCCGCCCAGGAACTCCAGGGCGACCCTGAAGCAGGTATGTCCTATGAGCTTTCTGCTATCGCTATGGTTGTCATCGGCGGCACAAGCTTGCAGGGCGGCCGGGGTGGTATCTGGCTGACATTAATAGGCGTCCTGACCATAGGTTATCTCGAAAAAATACTCAGCATTAACGCCGTCGGCGAAGACAAACGCCTCATGCTGACCGCCGCGATTATTATTGCAGCCGTCCTGCTGCAGAAAGGAAAAAAATAATGATTACCTGCATATTGAAGGAAAGAAACATGAAGAGAACCATATCGTTTTTAATTATCACCCTGCTGGTCGGATTCATTGCGATTACCGGCTGCTCTAAGAAACCTGCCGATAAAGAGGATAAAGGCACAAAAGCAAAGTGGACCATCGGCATGAGCCAGTGCAACCTCGGCGAACCCTGGAGGGTGCAAATGAACGCCGATATAAAATCGGCCGCTGATAAACACCCTGAAATAAAGGTCGTCTATAAAGACGCACAGAACGACACGTTGAAACAACGCTCACAGATGGAAGAGTTTATCAGCGCAGGCGTAAACCTCATCATAATCAGCCCCAAGGAAGCCGCCCCGCTGACCCCTGTCGTGGCGCAGGCATACCAGAAAGGCATCCCCGTCATCGTGCTGGACAGACGCGTGCTGGGCGACCAGTACACATGCTTCATCGGCGCCGACAATAAAAAAATCGGCAAGGCCGCCGGCAAATGGATTGTCGAAAAGCTCGGCGGCAAAGGTAAAGTCGTCGAACTTATGGGCCTGATGACTTCTACCCCCGGTCAGGACCGGCATTCCGGTTTCCGCGACGGCATAAAGGATAGTGCGCTTGAGATAATTTTTGAGGCCGACATGAAATGGCTTGAGCCCGACGCGAGAAAGGAAATGGAATCGGCACTCGCCCGCTTCGATAAAATTGACCTTGTTTACGCACACAACGACCCCGGTGCCCACGGGGCGTTTTTGGCAGCACAAGCCGCGGGGCGTGAGAAAAATATCATATTTGTAGGCATTGACGCCCTGCCGCAGGAAGGCCAGGCCTATGTCAAACAGGGCATTATGCAGGCCAGCTTCGAATACCCAACCGGAGGCAAAGAGGCCATTGAACTTGGCCTCGAACTTCTCAACGGCAAAAAAATTGAAAAAGAAGTTACGCTATCTTCAAGGGTCTTTACGAAAGATAATATCGACGCAGGAGGTGAGTGGCTGAAGGACTAACCTGGAAACTGACTTACAAACTCAAACGGCTCGTCAATTCGACGAGCCGTTTTGAAAACAAGCGGATTTTCTATGAATTCAAAATCCTGCTTTTTACAAATGCCTGAATAAATCCTCTCCGCCGTTAATAAGATGAATCAGTGGTTGAGGACGGTCAACGCCTTCAATAAATTTGGGTCTTGCCGCCCATGGCGTGACACTTAATACCCCGGTCAAATCCATCCAGTATTGCAGCCGAGCCGCCGGCAAACCCCAGACCATATGCAAATGATTGGCAGGAGCATATTGTTTGTATTCAATCATCGAGGCGTATTTTGGCACAAGGAATGTATGCGGCCAGTTCCAGTTGGTGAGATTGACCATTTTTTGAGAAAGTTTTTCGGGGACTTCAGCCGTGATTGCCTCGTCCCAGATGAAACTGAATTTGTTGCTGCTGTAGCCGTACGCCATTCTGCCGGCAATACCTTCTATGCCAGCGGGCGTCATAAATGTAATGGAATTTCCGCCGCCTGGGAAGTATTCGGCATCCGCCAAAGGCATACTCACATTTTTCATAATCTCTGTCACACCCGCCCCGGGCATAGCCGCCCAGTCGAATGATGCGCTGCCGGAGTTGTTGCCGTCAACTAAACCTTTCTTTATCCAGTCCGCGTCTTCCGGCAGGTCATTTACGCCGATTTCTTCGGCTAACTGTTTAATTTCCCAGCCCTCCCAGACCTTTCTGAAATCCATAAACAACGGGGGATTTCCGCCGGAGAGATAAGTCATAAAAAGCATTGTAAGCAGCGCCTGCATATCTGCTTCGGTTGCGAACGGCAGAGGAGGTTTTTTGCCGTTATGGTCAAAGCTGCTGTTGAATAACGATTCCATACAATCCGCAACCGGGAGAGGCCGACCCCTTAAGTCGCTGCCCCATTCGAGCTGGCTCATAAACCCGCCGCCTACCGCGTTAAGCTGGGTCATAAGGTCCCGGTTAATAAGGTACATCGCGAGCGACTGGTCAAAACGCAAACTATCTTCGTCGCTTTTCAGTTCAAGCCGGTCGCCGATATATCTATCAATCCAGCCGCGTAATTTTTTTAATTCTTTTTTATCGTATGCCTGCTTTGCCAGCATATCAGCCAGCAGCTTCATATCCAGCCTGGTAATTTCAAGACCAAATGTATTTCTCGTTGGAAGTATATGAGCCAGAGCGGTTTCCATCCCCATTGAGTCATGACCGAATATCATCACCCTTCTACCCCGAAGAGCCACAGCGGTTACGGCGGCATAGCACCAGTCGATGAGGTCTTCTGCTGTCTTTTCAGTCATTTTTGGCTTGATTCCCGTATCAGCCCATTTGCCCACGTTCAGATGAACCATTCTGCCCGACTGGCTTAAAGCGCCGTTAAGGGCCTGAGCATATACCACTCCCGGCTTCGGGCCACTGTTGCCGCAAGTGATATTCAAAGGAGTGTTGTCGGGAAACTGCCCAAGCAGCGAAATCGTTGTCAACTGAGGGAACGCCCATGTATCAGGCGCACAAACAAGGATATCCACCCCCGCCTGTCTGAACTGCTGGGCTACTATATCGGCCTGCGATTCGCTATCCACAAGAACAGCGGAATACACTACAGGCACCGGAACATTGCCGGGCAGCACGACCTTGCCGCTTATCGCATTGGCCACTAATGAGACAATATTTTTCGCGCGAGTTCGGCTTTGTTCGTCTATCCGAGGGTCACAGGGAGCAAAAATACCAATGATGGGGACCTTCGGATTTGCTTTTGCAATCTGGGGCAAACACTTGGCTTGGCTTCTTACTGTCATAATTCAATCTCCATTAATGATGAACCGCCATATAAAGGAAATATTTCCGTAAAACGACTACAAGCGTTGTTTTCTTATTATATCAAAGCCACGCCGTAAAGGATTAAAAAATTGGTCAAAATCGCACATTAAGCCCAGTCACTTCATATAAACCGTGACTTCCCCCGGCCGGCTATGCCTGATGCGCACCGCGAAACCGCCTCCCGCAATCGCCTGCACCATATAGCAATCGCCCGACTGCTCAATGTCCCCTGCCGGTTCCAGCTTTTTATCTCCGGCAAGTATCTCCCTGGGCTGATGAGCCAGCTTGAATAGCTCCCTCGATTCGGCATCAAAGGTCTTATAGACAATTTTGTCCGCTCCATACTTTATAGAACGAACAATCGAACTGCCTTTCAAGAGATGATTCTCATCCGGCGGAGCCCACTGCGGCACCGACGCCATACCTCTCAAAAAATGCCTCATATAGTCGCCGTAACCGTCTGAAAACCAGTAACCCGTGCCTTCATCGATACTGGTTTTGACAAGCCCGTCTTCTCGACAGCCGTAACTTGCCCAGTTAAAAGACCTGAACGCCCGCTCCATCGCGTTCGCATCGCCGGTTTTTTCGTACCAAAGCGCCAGCACCGACGCATAACGAGCCGTATGACTTGCCATCTTGTCCATATCGTTGATTTGCTCGCTGATTACCTCTGCCCCCCACTGAATGCCTTTTTCCGGCAAGCCCCCCATCGTTTTCGAATTCTTCGCAAAGTGCTGCCGCACCCACTCGATTATTGTCCCGGCGTGCTCTCGCCACTGGCTGTCGCATTCGGGATGTTCAAGAAGATACCTCGCGGTTTCGAGCGGACAATACTGATTTATATTCGTGCGGTAATCCGGGTAAATATAAATATCCTCAAAATACTGCGCCCATACATTATTCTGCACCGGATACTTCATCAGCCAATCCAATACCATCTGCCTCGTCTTTTGGCAGGCCTCAATATCGCCGAGACGCAGCCGAATCATCTCATCAAGTAATTTAATCGGCCCGACAGTATTAGAGGTGTACTGCTCTTTAATAATCTTACCCGTCTTGGCATCGATGCGGAAAGGCCAGGGCGAGTTACCGTCGTCGCTGATTTTCGCGTGTTTTACCAGGGCATCAGTACATCTTCTCGCAGCATCGAGATATTTCTTTTCGCCGCTGAATTCGTAGAACCGCAGATACGCCAAACCCAGTTCGCCAATTTTATCCGGCTCAATGAAACCTACCCCATCCCCCCTGCCGCGATATCTCGGGTCCTTTTCATACCGCGTATCGTCTGCGCCGCGATAATACAAACTCCCGCCGTCAGAACTGGCGTAAGGCACGACGCTCCACGCGTCGCTTGGCTCAGTGCTGCCATTGGTAATAGAATGGTCGAGCATGTCACGGACAAGCGGCATTACATTTTCATCCCCGCTGTAAGCATAATACAGTATGGCCGCATCCGTAAGCATCGCGAAAAGCCCAGCCGGATTATGCGTCCAGTCCCTTCCTGTAAAAAGCTCTTTACCTGTATCTTTAGGCCCGTAGAAGACCGGGTACATAAAATATGTCTTTAAGCCGTTCGGCTGAAGAGGAATCCTTTTGAACATGTCCCATGCGCGTGTAACAACTTCTTGATAAGGCGAATTCGCCTCCGACCAGCAAAGCAGTTTACCCTCGTCATCCAGCCTAATCTCGTGCCAGAAAAGGCGCTGGTTTGCATTGTCGGCAAACGCAATTGCAGCCAACAAAATCACGCCCGCGGCGGACAAGCAACAACGATTTATCTTTCGAAAATTTCGAGTCATCAACAAACCTCTGGCAATGCGGTTAATATTCCTTAAGCAACTCGAACATTTTGCGGTCGAGCTTGTGACCTTTATAGTTTTCGTATTGTACGTCTGTTCGGCCGCTGTCGAGCACGCCGAAGTCGCCCCTCAAATTCCACATAGCGTGTCCCCAGCCAACCTCCTTCCAAAGCGAAAGCACGTCTTTCATCCAGGCAAGCACCACCTTGTGCGGGGTTTTGTTATAGCAGCCCCATTCCCCGACGTGCACGGGCACGCCCATTTTTACCAGAGGCGCCCAGGTGTCAATCAGCTTTTTTTTCAGGACGACCCTGTTCCAGACCTTTCCGTCGTCGGCTTTCAAAGGCCATGTGGGAACTCCCGATGACTCGAATGCGCCCTTGCCTACCCAGTTGGCCTGGTAATGGGTTACGCTCATCGGCGTGTAGCCGCGAGTACTTTGAACGACCCCGAGGTCAACTATGCCGAAGATAGGTGTTCTGCCGGCGTCTTTGCCGTCCGATACAATCAGCCGGGCCGGGTCTTCTTCCCTTATCGCCTTTACCAGCGCGGTAATAACCCGCACGTGAGGTGTTTCTTCTTTGGTAAAAGGCGGCTCATTAATCAAATCAAAGCTCAGTTGTGAGTTCGGTATGCCTTTGTACCTCTTGGCGAACATTTTCCAGTGAAAGATTGCGCCTTCCAGGGCCTTTTGCATATTTTCCGGGGTGTCTTCGTAAAGGTCCACCGGCTCTTTTTTGCGGTCGTTGATACAATAGCCGGGGATGCGGTGCAGGTTGAGGTTGATGTGAATTTTGTATTTCTTGCCAAGCTCGATGACTTCGTCGATATCTTTTATCACTTCCTCGTCAATCTTGAACCAGTTGTCTTTGGATGCCCATCTCCAGTAGGACATCGGTATGCGGGCAAAGTCGAATCCCCAGTCGGCCATTATTTCGAAATCTTCTTCTTCAAATTTGGCTCTTGGCCCCCATTCGCCGAACTTCGCGAGGAGATTAACGCCGCGATAACGGGAAAAGCTCATACTCGGTTTTTCAGGTGCTGCTGCCGCCCCGGCTTTCAAACCCACGAGAGATGCTGCCGCAAAAATTCCGCTTGTCTTGAGGAAATCACGTCTGTCCATGGCCGGTCTCCATAAATGGCTGTTTCGATTGTTTCGTTGTCTGCGAATATCCTAACATCTAAACGGATTATATCAATCTCCGCAATTCGAGCCATAGGCGGAGCAAGCTTCATCAGGACTTCGGCGGACAAGAATGTAAAATGCAAAATTAACGAACCTTGCCGGCTTGTCGCTGCGCAATAGAGTAGAACGGGTGACTCGCCGTAAAACAGCGGAAATGATATTGCTTTGGTTGCTCTATCCATCTGAGCTGCGGGCGCCAGAGCTAAACCAGGATATAAATATAGCAAGTCGATATATTGTCAAACCTTAACGCCCGTGATTGATTGAGCAGAGAAATACAAACGGCGAATAATGGGTATAGGGCTGTTAGAAAGATGGGATTAACGATTGACGGTATGTACTCGGCGGATTAGGATTTCAGGAATGAAAAAAATAAAGGGCAAATTGGAGCATCCGAGGTCGGCGGAGGCATTCTCGGAGGCGAGAAGGTATCTGCCGGGAGGCGTGAACTCGCCTGTTCGGGCATTCGGCGGTGTGGGACTGAAGCCCTTATTCATCGCCGGGGCAAAAGGGGCGAAAATTTACGATATCGACGGGAACGCCTATATTGACTACGTCGGGTCGTGGGGGCCGATGATTCTGGGGCACGCTCATCCGGCGGTTGTCAGGGCGATAAATAAAGCAGCGAGAAAAGGGACGAGTTACGGTGCGCCCACGCTGGCGGAAACCGAACTGGCGCAAAAAATCCGCGACGCCTTCTGGTCTATTGAAAAATTGCGTTTGGTCAGCAGCGGGACCGAGGCGGTGATGACGGCGATTCGGCTGGCGAGGGGCTATAAGCGAAAAGATTTGATTATCAAAATGGCGGGCTGCTATCACGGGCACAGCGATTCGCTGTTAGTCGCGGCGGGGTCTGGTGCGGCTGAACACGCGGCGCCATCGAGCGCGGGTATCCCCCCTGCCATAGCGGACCTTACCGTAGTCATACCATATAATGATATGGAGGCGGTCAAGAATTGTTTTTTGGTGCACAGGGGGCAAATCGCGGCGGTACTGGTTGAGCCGGTGGCTGCGAATATGGGGGTTGTGCCGCCTGCTGATGGATACCTGCAAATGCTGCGGGACTTGTGCGATGCGGAGGAGGCGGTTTTGATTTTCGACGAGGTAATCACGGGTTTTCGCATCGCCCGCGGAGGGGCACAGGAGCTTTACGGGGTCAAGGCGGACATTACCTGTCTCGGCAAAATCATAGGGGGCGGATTGCCCCTGGCGGCGGTTGGTGGACAGGCGGCTATTATGGATATGCTTGCGCCGACGGGGCCGGTTTATCAGGCGGGGACACTAAGCGGAAACCCGATTGCCACCGCGGCCGCGAACGCGACGCTCGATATACTGGCTAATGGCGATTGCTACGACAAACTTGAGGCGAAAGCCGGGATGCTGGCTGAAGGATTGAAAGAGGCAGCCGCAATCGCGGGCGTTCCTGTCGTTATCAATCGCGTCGGCTCGATTTTGAGCTGCTTTTTTACCGACAGGCCGGTCAGAAATTTCGAGGATGTCTCGTCAACCGACATCCATCAGTTCAAGAAGTTTTTCGCGGAGATGCTCGCCAGAGGCATATATATTGCACCAAGCGCCTATGAGGCGATGTTCGTTTCGCTGGCTCATTCGAAAAAGGATATCGAAAAAACAATTGAAGCATCAAAAGCCGCCTTCAAGGCAGTTGATTGATTGCTGATTTGTGATTGTCGAATGGCGATTTTTCACCACAATATGATATTATGATGTATAATCCATAAAATGACTCTTCAAAAATTAACTAAGAAAGAATTAAGCATGAATGCACACTTTAAAATATCTCCTAGAATTCTAGACCATCTTGGTGTTGCCGCATACACATCTCTAAAAAAATGCCTCGCTGAATTATGTAGCAATTGTTACGACGCTAACGCAGTGCATGTTTGGGTTACCGTACCTGATAAAACTCTTAAAGCATCAGAGATAATTATTAAGGACGATGGCTTAGGGATGAGCCCTAGTGATTTAAAAGATAAATATCTATATATCGGTTATAATCGGAGACAGAAAGGCGATACCACTAAAATTAAAAACCGTTTAATAATCGGCAATAAAGGTATAGGGAAACTTGCCGGTTTTGGGGTAGCAAACACGATTGAACTAACCAGCGTAAAAAACAAAGTCCAATCTCATCTTATTCTCAAAAAAGAAATATTTCAAGATTTGACTGCATTAAGTGATTATTCTTTTAAAATTGATACTAAAAAAACAGAAGCCTCAGATGGGACAATATTAGTTCTTAAAAACATAAGCGAAAAATTAAAATCGATAGATCCAGAACAGCTTCGTCAGCATTTGTTTAACGTATTACCAAAAGTTCCAGATTTTGCAATAAATGTTAATAATGTAATCTGCTCGGCAGATGATGTCCCTGGGGAAAAGGAGCAAATCTCGCATGAATTCAAAGGCATTGGAAATATTTCTGGTTTTTATGTAGTTGCAAATGTCAGACAACAACAACCAGGTATCGTAATCAGGGTTCGTAAAAGAGCAGTAACGGAACCTAGTCTCTTTGGACTGGAAAAAAGGAGACATTTTTCATTTGGTGCCGAAAAACTTGTAGGTGAGGTTAATGCGGATTTTTTAGACCCTTATATTAATACAAGTAGGGATGATTTCCTCGCAGAAGCAGAAGAAGTACAAACTGTCAAACGCTATCTGCATGATTTTCTTAAACCAATCATAGACGAAATCGAAAGACAAGCGGAAGGCCGAAGAACTAAAAAGATTATTGAAGTACCAGAAGTTCAGAGAAAATTAGAAAAACTTCCTCCTCATATAAGAGCAAAAGCAAGAAGAGTAATCGAAGGAGTAATATCAAAGCTTAAATCAGCAAGCGATGAAGAAGTAAATGAACTTGTCGATTGGATAATCAAATATTTTGATTCGAACGTCCTTAGAGAATTAATGAATTCAATAATGCAGGCTAACTCAGATGAGGTTGAAAAACTGACAGAATTAATAAAAGATTGGGGTCTGAGGCAGATTAATAGTGTCACAGAAATCATAAAAGACCAAATCGATATAATCAAAAAACTTGAAAAAGTAATTGAGAGCGACAAATCCTTAGAAATTCAAATCCACAAGTTAATTGAAGGTAATTTATGGCTGGTCAGAGAAGGCCTTGAACTCTGGGCTTCAGATAAACCATTGAAAGCTATACTTGAAAAACACTTTGATGATATTTACAAAGATAACGAATCTGAAAGACCAGATTTGCTGTGTAGATCGAGAGACGGAGGTAAACAGGCTGTAATCTTAGAATTCAAAAGGCCGAAAGTTAAAGTTAAAATGGATCATGTAACACAAGCACTTACTTATAAAGGTATTGTCACCAAATGCAGGCCAAATATACATTTTGAAACATTCGTTATGGGTAGAGAGTATACTTCGGATGTTTTGGCTACCAAAGACGATTTAGCCAAAGGTGGCTTATATCTGTGGAGTTTTAGCGAGATTCTGCAAAGAACTAGAGCAAGGTTCGAAAAAATACTTGAAATACTAAATGTTTAATTTCCCATTAAATGAATAATAGGGACAGCAACCGGTTTTCCTGCCCTCGTTTTCAGCGTAAAAACAGCGTCCTCTGCGCAATCGGCGTCTAAAATAAACCAGTGTAATCTGTGCAATCTGTGGCAAAAAACAGCGGCTATGGGGACATTAAAAACAGCGTTAAAGTCATTTTCTGTCTATACTTACAAATCCGCATCAAGTATTTTCGTTCGTTTTTTTGCCATTTTGGGGCCTGTTTTTTGCGTGTTTTTCGGGCAGGTCTTTAGATGTAACTATTTGTGAAATAAGGACTTAAAACAGGACTAAAAAAGTCGTATAAAACAAATGTATCAAACAGTTGTATGATACAGTTGTTATCCATTTTCGCGCAAGTGTTTTTTGGCCAATCCGGAAATTTTTAAAATTTTTTTTACTCCTTATCCCATAACAACTTAAGTACATTTTGGCCTATCCCCAAAACACGATTTTTCGTCAAAACCGCGCAAGTTCGCGCCAATTACAGAGGAAGCGTTTTCCTCAGGATGGCAGGCACAAGTGATATCAAAAATCAAAAAGCAAAGGGCAAAAAGACAAAGCAACACACAACGAAGCGCAGGGCCTGCTTCAGAAACTCAAAAATACTTGTGCTGTTCGGCTGGCGAATCTGCCATACGACACGGAGCGAAGCGACGAGCCCGCTTCGGAAATGCTTCCGCATTTTTACTTTTTTATATTTAATTTTTGATTTAAGAAAGAGGGAGGTTGTTATGACATCCGTTCAAATCAAAATCCCAAACTGGCTCGACTTCATTTTCACCTGTCCCCTTCTCGCCTATCGCCTTCTCCGTTTCGGCTGCGCCTTCCGCCGGATTTACCTCGGCGAAGGCGAATTCGCAATCCTCGACCTGCAGGATTACTACCGTCTTGCAAATTTTAAATGGTTCCTCAAAGATAAATATGCCCTCAGAAGTTTCAAACTTACCCCCGAAAAGACGCAATTTATTGCGATGCACAGGGAAATTATGAATTGCCCGCGGGGATTCCTTATCGACCATAAAAATAATAATTCTCTCGATAACCGTAGATCCAATCTCCGCCAGGCGACACGCGCACAGAACACCTACAACAGAAAAAAGACAAGAGTGAAAACCTCTTCGCGATTTATCGGCGTATGTTTCCACAAGAGATATCTCCTGTGGACCGCTCATATCAGCTATAAAAACAAAAAAATGTGGTTAGGTTCTTTCAAAACTGAACTCGAAGCCGCGAAGGCGTATGACCGGGCGGCACGTAAATATCATAAGGACTTCGCCCACCTTAACTTCCCATCGGAAAGTTAAGGTCGCAAATCACGAAATACGATATACGAAATACGAGATACGATATACGAAATACGAGATACGAAATACGAAATACGAGATACGAAATACGATATACGATATGCGAGCGACGAGTCAAATCAAAATCCATCCCTTAGGGATACAACATTTTTACCTTTTACATTTTGCTTTTTGATTTGAAAAACTATCCGCTACCCGCTGAACGCTGTTCGCTGTATATGCCGCGACGCATAACGAAAAAAAGAGGGGCCCGCCCACACCCAAAGCGGAACCCCTCGATGTCCCTTTGCAGGGACACCTTCGGGACAATTAAGCAATAAATCACCCATAAGTCAAGATGCTATTTGCATAAAAAAGCAGATATTTAAGCAAAATAGAAGCGGGGGCGGGGAGTAAGAAGGGACTAAACAGGGACGGCCTGGTTTGATATAGTATGGCGGTATGAAACGGGTAGTTGACAAAACGGGAAGAAAACTGGTCCTGCTGGCAGGGGCGATTATCCTCGTTGTCGGCTGTTTCGCGGCGTATATGCCGGCGATACAAGGCGGCTTTGTCTGGGACGACGACGATTACGTTACCGCCAATCCCCTTTTGGCGGCTCCCGACGGGCTTTACCGAATATGGTTTTCAACGGATTCCCCGTCGCAATACTTCCCGCTTGTTTACACAACGTTTCGGGTTGAGTATCAGTTGTGGGGACTTAACCCGGCGGGCTATCATACGGTAAACGTGGCGATTCACTGTATTAACGCCCTGCTGCTCTGGCTGATTTTGAGACGCCTCTCCATACCCTGGGCGTGGCTCGCCGCAGCGGTCTTTGCGCTGCATCCGGTGAACGTCGAATCGGTGGCGTGGATAACCGAGCGAAAAAACGTTTTGATGCTGTTCTTTTCGCTGTTGTCGATTTTATGCTGGGTGGAATTTGTCTTCATCAGCAAATCGGGCCGCAAGGCGATTTTGCTGTATGCGGGTTCACTGTTATTTTGTGCCTTGGCTCTTTTCAGCAAGGCGACGGCGTGCACACTGCCCGCTGCGCTTGTTTTGATATTGTGGCTAAAGCGCTCGCCTGTTACCGCCAGACGCTGGCTGCAAATTGTGCCTTATATCGCTATGGCGATTGGTATAGGGCTTTTGGTAATGTGGTGGGAAAAGCATCACCAGGGTATGGGAGTTGTTAATCTTGGTTTAAGCAGCACGGAAAAAACGCTTATCGCGGGCAGGGCCTTATGGTTTTACCTCTGGAAGCTGTTCTGGCCTGTGAATCTTGCGTTTAGCTATCCACGGTGGAACATTGACGCACACTCGGTATGGCAATACGGCTGGCCCGTCGCGAGCGCGGCAGTATTGGCCTTCGCGTGGTTCTGGCGCCAACGACTTGGGCGCGGAGTGGTAACGGCGATTATTTTTTTCCCGGCGATGCTGTTGCCCATGCTCGGGTTTTTCCCTCTTTACACGTTTGTTTATACGTTTGTCGCGGACCACTATCAGTATATGGCAAGTATCGGGCCTATCGCGCTTGTCGCAGCGGGCGGGGCTATTGTTTTCGGCAGGTCAGGAAAAAATGCCAAATTCGTAATCGCCTCGGCGGCGGCCGTTTTACTGCTGACGCTGGGGATATTGACCTGGCGGCAATGCGAGGCATACACCAGCAGGGATACGCTATGGATTGATACGCTGAAGAAGAACCCTGATTCGTGGCTTGCGCACGGGGAATTAGCCACCTCGTTGTACAGACAGAGAAAATTCGATGAGGCGTTACCTCATCTTGACCGGCTGCTTGAACTTGCGCAGTATGTAAAAAAGATTCACCCGAGGGCTTATTCGGACGCTTATTACTGCAAAGGGTTGATATTCACGGCGAAGGGCAGGGCAGAGGACGCCGCCGAACAATACAGGAAGTCGCTTGAAGTCGATGATAATTCCGCGCTGGTGCATTACCTGCTCGCCAATATATTAGCCAAGCAGGGCAAAGTTGAAGAGGCGACAGCGCATTATCGGCATGGCCTTGAGATAGCCAGGGCCAAGGGGGCCAAAAATTTAGCGGAGGATATCCGACAACAACTGGAGGCGGTTGAAAAACAGAAATAAGTAATATGCAACGCCCCGGAATAAACTGGATTCCCGCTTTCGGGCTTGTTGCCAAACTCGACATTTAGCGTTTGAGATTGCTTCGCTTCGCTCGCAATGACAAAAAAACGCACTTTCCGTCATTGCGAAGCCCCCTGCTGTCTTGCGACAGCAAGACGCGGGGGAACGAAGCAATCTCGGCTTTAGCCCCAGGGCCTTTCGCGGGAATGACAAAAGTAAATATCACACGGGCAACGGGTATCCAATAAAATACTTGAACTGATGAATAGACGGGGGCATAATAGCGGTTACATAAAAAAGGTAAAAATATAATTAACCGCCTAAACAAGCGTGCGTTATGGACTTTGAATTTGAAGACAAACCGGAATCCAAGAACAGGAGAATCCAAATGGGTCAGGAACAGCCAAGGATGAGCAATCTGGTCGACACCACAGATTGCCTCGAAGCAGTTAGTGCAATAAAGTTCTGGAAGAACCTTCTGTTTTTAATCATTCTGCTGGGCCTGCTTCTTGTGCAGGGTTCGTTCTGGGTTATGAATCTGCACTTAGTCAAGGGCGACAATGTGGTGCTTGGCCCCTCTATTGGCAGTTCCGCGGCAGAGTCGCCGACGGTAACGGACAAAATCAAAGAGGCCGCAAAACAAATCGCGTCGGATACGAACACGGCTGCTGAGCCGAACACTCAGCAATCGCTGCAGGTTGGCGCGGAGCCGAATCAGCCGGCGCCGGTGGAGTTGACGATTTCGCTGCGGTTGCGGGCAAAACACATAGCGGCAATCGTGCGGTTTCTGGACTTTATCCTCATACCCTGTTCAATACTGTATTGCCTGACGATATTGTTTGCGCTGAAGGTGTCGCTGATTGGGCGATTGGGCGGAATCAATCATATCGCGAGGGCGTTCTTTTTGTCGCTGTTGTTCATTGTATTGCTGCTGCCGTGGCAATTAATGTTCGCGCCGGTGTTCGCGGGCGCGATGTTCACGCCATCGGAGATGACAGCCGCGTGCCAGGCACAAAAAACCGACCTTGCATACGTATCTATGATTTTGCGATTCAGCGTTTACTGGGTGCTGGTGGTGGTGCTGCTGCTAGCGGCGCAGATGCGGAGTATGCGATGGGCCAAGGCGACACTGCGGCGCCTTGACGTGATGTGAGATGGCAAGTCCGCTATTCGTCAAGAGAAAGAAGCCCAAGAAGGAACGCAACGCCATTCTCGACTGGCTGGGGTATATCGGCCTGCGAGTATTGGTCGGTATACTGCAACTATCCAGCGTTGAAACAAACCTGAGATTCGCCCGGTTTCTTGGTCGATTGTTGTGGAAACACTACGGCCGGGGGAGACAACGGGCACTTGAGAATCTTCGGGCGAGTTATCCCGATAAGAGCGAACAATGGTATGAGGAGACGGGACGCAAAAGTTGTGAGCAATTAGTAATGCTGGCGGTGGACGTTATTTTTACGCCTCGGCTCGTTAAGAAAAACAACTGGCGGCAGTATTCGCGATTCAAAAACACCGAGCGTGCCAAGTGGATGAGCAAAGAGGGAAAAGGGCTAATTTTCGTCGGGGCACATTACGGCAACTTCGAAATCGTCGGGTATATGATGGGGCTTTTCGGGTTCAATGTTTACAGCATCGCAAGGCCATTGGATAACCCGTATATAAGCAACTACCTTTATGGGGTGCGAGAGCGGGTGGGGCAAAAAATAATCGACAAAAAAGGCGCGGCGGAAATGTTCGACAAGGTGGCGTCATCGGGGGCGACGCTGTGCTTTATAGCGGACCAGGACGCGGGCGAGAAAGGAATCTTCGTTGACTTTTTCGGCAGAAAGGCGAGCACCTATAAAAGCATAGGGTTGCTTGCGCTGACGAACAATATCCCGATTGTTGTCGGCTACGCCAGGAGGATAGACGACCGGTTTTTCTTTGAGATTGGGGTTACGCGGATAATAATGCCGGAGGAATGGGCGAACAAGAAAGACCCCCTGCTTTGGGTGACAGCCGAATACACAAAGGCGATTGAAGAGTTTGTCCGCGAGGACCCGACTCAATACTGGTGGCTGCACCGAAGGTGGAAACACAGGCCGAAGGGCGAAAGGCCTATTTCTGATTTATGATTATAGGGCAGATTGTTTATGTTCTGCGGCGAGACAGCAGATATCCCAAGCTGATTAACATTAACGCAGCCGGTTCCGGAATCGGTTTCGTAAAGCCGGAATCAATGGTTCTAAAGGTCACAGGGTCTATGATTTCAAAAAACTGTGAATTGGGCGTTCCCGTTCCAAGCCAGTCGAAACTTACTGAAAAGCCGCTTAATGTTTCAGTCGACAATATGCCAACGTTTTGAGCTAAACCGTCATAACCGATTGGCACACCAAAGCCGGTATCCTGAAGAATTATCTCATTCCAATTACCCTTTAACGGCTGCTGCGTTGTAATATCAAGATTGTCATACAAGTCAACATCAAACCATATTGTGAATTCTTTAATCTGCATGGCAAGTGTATCGTTGGTTATTTTGTATTCGTATTCATACCGGCTGCCGCCAAGATTGTCGAGACCGTATTCTATAGACGTTGCTTCAGCACTGTTACAGAACACGCCCAATAAACAGCAGATTATTTTAATATAAGCCCTTTTCATCACTTCTCTCCCACTTTATTTCAGCCACTCGTCAGCGAATGCACCGATATCCACTATAGCAACACTCCCATCGGTATAAATATCCTGCGGCACATCAGACCCAGCAGACCACGTCTGTGCAAAGACAGCAAAATCGAGAAAATTAACGACACCATCGTGGTTAAGGTCGGCCTTTCGCTCAATCGTACAATCGCATATTTGCCAGACAATATCACTGTCTACCCCTTCAACGGTTCTATCGGTGCGAATCTTAAAAGTGTCATCGCTGAGAGATTCAGCCATTGCGGGTATGTTGGTAAAATGAACTGTATCATTAAGAACTACTGTATTATCCGGCCATGCAACGAGCCGGATAGTTACGTTGCATGCATCGTATATCGAGGAATTTGCCGCATGCAAACGGAAAGTGTATTCGAACTCCGTTCTGCTAATCCTGTTCTGGTCAACAAGGTTATAATCAAGCAGCTCCAGCACTTGATCACAAGCAGGCGTCGGCGCCTTCAAGACGATATGAGACACCGACAACTTCCCGACGGTATAAGTGAATGTATTGTTTGTTATATTGCTTATCGCTGCTCGCTCTGTGATACTGCTGGTGTTGTTATCAAAGGCCCATACCCTGCCCGTGGTGAAGTTATGCGTACTTGTAATGTTGAAAGTCCCGTTGATGGAGTCGTTAATATCCTTGTTTATGACTATCAGGTGGAGCTCGTAATCGTTGCCATCGAATACTGAGGCATATATTGAGCTTTCTGTCTTGTCAGAGGTTGTCGCCGGCACGTTCATATCACCAAAGGCAGAATGTGCCCCGTCATAGTTCCTGTACATTTTGATTGCAGCATTAACGTAAGAACCACCCCCCCAGTAGGTTGCGATGTAAACGCCATATTTACCGAAGATACCTAATACGTCAGCCGTGGCTATCCCGCCTGACCAATGGTTTTGTGCACCATAATCGTATTCAGTAATTGCAAGATTGGTGTCAGGATAATAAGTATTGATAGACCTCTTTAACCTGGGCAGAATCGGCAGATAACTTCTGAACCACTGAGCAATCCAGCTATTTTCCACATAATCCGGGTCCCAAAGCGACCTCGGCGCCTGCATACGGGCGTTATACATTGCCGTGGTATCTACGGTATCTGTAATCCTGTTGCCTGCGCTATCCTGTGCCTCGGGATACCAGTGGACATCAAGGGCGTCAAGGAGCCGTTTGCCGGCGGTAACTGAATTTGCTTCCATTTTATCCAGATAATAATCTAAGAACCAGCCATACCCATTTTGGACGCTGGACCAGTCTGATGCGCCCTGAAAATTGAGGTAACCTGCAAAGCCATAGCTTACAGGACCAAGCATCCGGGCATTGGGGTCAACGTTTTTTACGGCTAAAGATATCGCGACGCTTTTATCCTTGTATTCGGTGCAGGTTGTCTGAGCAGGGTGAACTTCGGGATGGGTACTGCTCCAGATGTCTGGTTCGTTGTCCATACAATAGAATTTTACGCCGTTGGGTTCGCCTGCGTGACCGTATTTACTCACAAGGGAATTGACGAACTCATCCATATATACATTGGCATCGGTGGTAACAGGGCTTCCCGGCGGGCTGCAGAAAGGAGCTCCCTTGGCAAAAACGGCCTTTTTAAATCTCGGTGATGGTGCCGTTTCAGTAGCTAAGTTGACGGCGCCGCTGGCATCCGCCGAGACATAACCTGCCATTTGCAGGGTTAAAATGGAGTCCTGTTTATTTGTAACACAGGAATTACGGAAATCAGTCACGTATTTGGCCGGGATCATGCTGCTGCTAAGATAATTGTCGTTATAGTAATACCAGTCTGCGCCAGCGTTAGAGTAGTTATTTTCCCAGTTATAGGCGGTGAGGCGGTTTCCGCCGCTTCTTACGATGGTGTAATCTGAGTTGCCTGTTGAGTTTGTGCCGTAGATATACGGGCTTATCGGAGTTTTGCTGCCTGTGGCGTCGATGTTATAAGTTATAGATATTGGTGCCGCAGGGCTTATCGATGCAAAAAAAACAGCACCAGCGATGAAAAACAGAGCCCTTTTCATCTCATTCTCCTCTTCTAAACGTTTTTCCCCTTCAATGCCAGTACCGCGTCTCTCGATCGCCGACTGGCAAGAATGATTTTAGTTTAACCTAAAAGATGATGCCTGTCAAATCAAATCCTACCAAGAGTTTGGGTTACGCGGACTGATATTATGGATTCCTGTTTCCTTCGACTGGTTCGACAAGCTCACCACAGGCAAGCTCCCCGGCCTACGGATTGCCGGGGCAGGCAGGACAGGTAACGCTGATTTACCCGCCAAACTGACCGGCGGGCAAGCGCTGTTTTTTTGCCACTGATTGCACTGGTGGACACGGATTTGTACGGTATAATTTATCTCAATAACAAAAAGGAGGCATAAATATGAAAGCCCAACAAAATACTTACAATTTGATGCGGTGGATTTCGATACTGGCACTGGGTATTAATTTTGCCGGGGCGGCGGAACCTTTTGAAAATTTGACGGACGATACGGTCCTCGTGGAAGTCCTCGGCCAAAGGGTGTGCCTTAAAGACATCGAACCTAATTTGGATACACAGAAAAAACAGCGGGAATCGACAACCAATGAACAATTTGCCCTGTGGCAAAAACAAACCAGGGCATCAAATATGGGGCGTTATTTCAGGCCTTTATTGGATAACTATGCAAAAGAAAAAGGACTCACAATCACAGAGCAGGAGATTAAAGAATATAAAGAAAAAATGATTAATTTTATGACCTCCCAGAAAATTGAGTGGAAGAGAAAAAAAGATAATCTGGCAAAAGAGCTTGTCGCCGAAAATCTGAAGGACGACAAAAAGGCGGAACTTGAAAAAAGTTTCAACTTGTACGACCGGCTGATTGAAAAATCCCCTGACCTGAATCTTATTTATTATAGCACCGACAGCAATATTGCCAAATCAGTTAATGACACGACTAAATCATTTATTCTGAACTATAAAATCTATCAGGCATTGTATCGTCAGTATAAGGGGCGGGTTATTTTTCAGCAGGCAGGCCCGGAACCATTGGATGCTTTCAGACAGTTTTTTGAGGAGCAGCAATCGAAGGGCAAATTCAAATTTTACAATAAAGACGCCGAAGATTTATTCTGGGATTATTACAGGAACGTCAAACATATTTTTATCACGGACCCGAATGAAGTCGAAAAGACAATGAATACTAAATGGTGGTTACAGGAAAAAAAAGAGAATGATTACGATGCACAAGCCGAATGGGGTGAGGAAGTAAACGGACTGCAAATCAGAATCGACGGTGATTCAGGAAGAAGAGCGTTTTATCTCGATAAAACACCAGTTTTCAAAATAGATTTATTAAACACGGGCAGCAAATCTCTTTTCTGTGCTGCATTGGAACAATTTTGTGAGGTCGAGATTGACGGTAAGTGGTATAAATGGAATGGTCCTATTGCAGTTGATATTAGTACTGGCAGATTCAATCCAAGGACTGTCCAATATAATTTCCTCAGGATTAAACTTCCTGACAATTGGGCTTCAAAGGAAGATAATAAAAATCAACTCCTTAATTTGTCTTTGGGATTTCATATTATCCGCGTTAAATACAAAACAATGTATAACCGTGAAAGTCAGGAAACAGAAGTCATTAGCAATTCTTTGAAATTTCAAATAATCCCGTCAAAATCTGAAAAAAAGAACGATTGATTGAGATTTGTTATCGCAAAGATTATTCGATTGGTTGTCTGGCGGTGATGGTGTCGGAGAGCATACGGGAGTTGGCGTATTCGAGAGTTGAGCCGGTGGTGAGGCCGCGGGCAAAAGCGTGGCGGGTTCGGGGATGCCTACTTATAAATCAAGTTAAACAATTCGCCTGCCTGTTCAGCGTCCAAGGTTTTTAAGATTTTGTATTCTTCGAGAGCTAAACCCTTGTCGCCAACCAGTAAATAAACAAGGCCAAGATTAAAGTGTGCCTTGACATAATCCGGCTTGATTCTGATGGTCTGCCTATAGGATTCTATCGCCTCCTGATAGCGGCCAAGTTCGCCGTAGGCAAGGCCAAGAAAATAGTGTGCATCGGCATAATCCGGCTTGATTCTAATGGCCTGCCTATAGGATTCTATCGCATCCTGATAGCGGTCAAGTTTGGCGTAGGCAACGCCAAGATTATAGTATGCCTCGGCATAATCCGGCTCGATTCTAATAACCTGCTTATAAGATTCTATCTCATCCTGATAGCGGCCAAGTTTGCCGTAGGCATCGCCAAGATTATAGTGTGCATAGGCGTCATCCGGATCGATTCCGATGGCCTGCCTATAGGATTCTATCGCATCCTGATAGCGGCCAAGTTTGCCGTAGGCAGAGCCAAGATTATTGTGTGCCTCGGCATCATCCGGATTGATTCTGATGGCCTGCCTATAGGATTCTATCGCATCATGATGGCGGCCAAGTTTGCCGTAGGTAACGCCAAGATTACAGTGTGCCTCGGCATAATCCGGCCTGATTCTGATGGCCTGCTTAAAGGATCCTATCGCATCCTGATAGCGGCCAAGTTCGCGGCAGGCAACACCAAGATTATTGTGTGCCGCGGCATAATCCGGCTTGATTCTGATGGCTTGCTTAAAGGATTCTATCGCATCCTGCCAACAGCCAAGTTCGCCATAGGCATTGCCAAGATTATCGTGTGCCTTGGCATCATCCGGCTTGATTCTAATGGTCTGCTTATAGGATTCTATCGCATCCTGATAGCGGCCAAGTTCGCCATAGGCATTGCCAAGATTATCGTGTGCCTTGGCATCATCCGGCTTGATTCTAATGGTCTGCTTATAGGATTCTATCGCCTCCTGATAGCAGCCAAGTTTGTGGTAGGCAGAGCCAAGATTATAGTGTGCCTCGGCATCATCCGGATTGATTTTGATGGCCTGCCTATAGGATTCTATCGCCTCCTGATAGCGGCCAAGTTTGCCGTAGATAACGCCAAGATTACGGTGTGCCTCGGCTAAATCCAGCTTGATTCTAATGGCCTGCTTATAGGATTCTATCGCATCCTGATAGCGGTCAAGTTTGGCGTAGGCAACGCCAAGATTATAGTGTGCCTCGGCATAATCCGGCTCGATTCTAATGGCCTGCTTACAGGATTCTATCTCATCCTTATAGCGGCCAAGTTTGCCGTAGGTAACGCCAAGATTATTGTGTGCATCGGCATCATCCGGCTTGATTTTTATGGCCTGATTATAGGATTCTATCGCCTCCTGATAGCGGCCAAGTCTGAAGTAGGCAACGCCAAGGTTAGAGTGTGCCGAGGCATCATCCGGCTTGATTTTTATGGCCTGTTTAAAGGATTCTATCGCATCCTTGGGGCAGCCAAGGTTGCCGTAGGCATTGCCAAGATTATTGTGCGCATCGGCATAATCCGGCTTGATTTTAATGGCCTGCTTACAGGATTCTATCGCATCCTGATAGCGGCCAAGTTTGCCGTAACAACAACCAAGCCGGAACCATGCATCGGCATCTTGCGGATTCTTTTCTTTTGCCTTTTGGAAAAAGTTGAGTGCAGAAGACCAGTTTTCCTGCAACAGTTCCTTTAAACCTTTCTGGTAAAATAATTGAGCATCGTTTGAATCAGCGGTCATCTTGATATTCCTTACCAGACAAAGTTTTAACTGTGGCGCGATAAGCGCCTTCGAGAACATAGTGGTTTGTAACGATATGGCCTTTATTGTTTACAAAAAAACCGCTGCCCTGGCCCAATGGCTTGTTGTCCTTGCCGAAGGTTTGAATCAAAACCACTGCGGGCTTTGTTTTTTTAACGAGTTCGACAAGATTCTCATCTGCTTTTGCAGAAAAAGGAAAAGCCAGTAATATGCAGGAGAAAAGAAAAAACTGTCTGCCGGCCATAATAGAAATCTCCCATTTAATACCTTAAAGGAACCACTTCACTCGCTGGTATTATCCTCAGAATTGTCGAGAAAGGCAAGGAGAATTGCGGCAGGAAAAAGACCGTGTAATCCGTTTAAGTTCGATTCGGCAGGGTAATCCGCCCCGCCACAGGCGGGTAAACTACGGCAGATAAGGGGTTAAGTATTCCTCGCGTGTGCACTCCGCCTACGGCAAATAAACCCCCGCCCCACAAAATATCGTGAGTTGTCAAAGATTTATTCCAGCGGTTGTCTGGCGGAGATGGCGTCGGAGAGCATTCGGGAGTTGGCGTATTCAAGGGTTGAGCCGGTGGCGAGGCCGCGGGCGAGACGGGTGATTTTGACGCCTGTGCATTTGAGGAGCGAGCTGATATAGAGGGCAGTGCCGTCGCCAACCATATTGGGGTTGGTCGCCATAATAATTTCTTCTATGCCCCCCGCTTTGACGCGCTCGACGAGTTTATCGATGGTGAGGTCAGCCGGCTCAATGCCGTCGAGGGGGGCGATGTGGCCTCCGAGGACGTGATAGACCCATCTGCACTGGCCTGTTTTTTCGAGGACGATGACGTCTTTGGGCTGTTCGACGACGCAGATTCGGCTTTTATCCCTGCGAGTGTCGGAGCAGATGGGGCAGGTATCCATCTCGGCGAAGTTATAGCAGGTTTTGCACTGCTTGATTTTGGTTTTGACGTCGCTAATGGCCTGGGCGAGGGCGAGGGCATCGGCAGGTTTGGATTTGAGGATATGGAATGCCAGCCGTTCGGCGGTCTTCGAGCCAATGCCCGGAAGGCGAGCCAACTCCTCAATCAATTTATTAACGGTTTCAGTATAGCCAGTCGTCATAAAATCCCACAAAAAGTTTTCACCGCAGAGTTCGCAGAGAACGCAGAGATTTTACCATAGAAACGCAAAGGCGCAAAGTCATTTATGATTGCCACAAAGCAGCATTGGGCTATTCACTGCGGAAGGTTCAAAAGAACCGTTCTGCTAATTTGTAAGTCAGCGCTGCTATCGCTGCGGAAGCCGGAATGGTTAATATCCATGCCCAGACTATCCGGCCGACCACGCCCCAGTGGACGGCGCTGAGCCGCCGCAGCGACCCCACCCCCATAATCGCCCCCGTGATAGTGTGCGTGGTGCTAACCGGAATGCCGAAGGTGGTTGAAATTATCAAAGTTATAGCGGCGCTGGATTCGGCGCAAAAGCCATCGATGGGTTTTAGTTTTGCCACTTTCTGCCCCATCGTCTTGACAATCCGCCATCCACCGAACATCGTCCCAAGAGCAATAGCGGCATGGCAGAGGAGCACTACGGTTAAAGGAATATGAAATGTCTTTCCCAGCAGGCCGGCACTGAAAAGCAAACTGGCGATAATGCCCATGGTTTTTTGCGCATCGTTGCCGCCGTGCCCGATGCTGTAGGATGCGGCTGAGAGGAACTGACCTTTGCGAAAAATATTGTCAACCTTCCGAGGTGTGGTTTTTCGGCAAACCCAGTAAACGATGTTGCCGAGAAACCATGCTAATAAAAGCCCCGCCATCGGCGCGATGAATATGAATGCAACCGTTTTGATAATTCCATGCCAGACCAGAGCCTGGTGTCCCGTCTTGACCAGCGCCGCGCCTATCAGCCCGCCGATGAGGGCATGAGAAGAGCTGGTCGGCAGCCCTAAATACCAGGTAATCACATCCCAAATGCAGGCACCGACAAGCGTCCCGAAAATAATCCTCTGGTCCACAATGGCAATATCGATAATGCCGTGGCCCATAGTATTTGCGACGTGGAGGTTAAGAAGCAGAAAGGCGATAAAGTTAAAAAATGCTGCCCAAAGCACAGCGTATTTCGGCCGCAGAACGCGAGTGGAGACAATCGTGGCAATAGAATTAGCCGAGTCGTGAAAGCCGTTTAGAAAATCAAAGACAAGCGCCAGAATAATTAGAAATAAAATGCTCAACGTCATAGTCAGGCCTGTTTGACCATAATAGAATCAACGACATGGGCTACATCTTCGCAAACGTCCAGCACGGTTTCAGCGTCTACATAAATATCTTTCCATTTTATCACTGCAATCGGGTCCTTCACGGTCGCAAAAAGCTCCATCAGCATCTCGTCGCGCATTGTGTCACCGACATTTTCCAAACGGTTGACCTCCACGCAGGCGTCGAAAACCACCTTGACGTTTTTGATGTTCCGCAACCCCCCGATGGCCCGCGCCACGGCCTGCACCGACTCCTCAATCACTTTGGCGAATTCCTGTAAGTTCTTGTTCACGCCGGTGATATTATAAATTCTCATCCGGTTCACAATGGTATTTATCATATCGACGATGTCATCAGTTTCCATCGCAAGAGCATGGATGTCTTCCCTGTCAATCGGCGTGATGAACGTCTTGTTTAACTGTTCGATAATCGTGTGCGCCACGTCGTCTGCCTGGTGCTCAATCGCCGACATTTTGCTCAGTGTATCCTCATTCACACAGCCCTGGGACACCACTACCTTGAAGAAACGAGCCGCATCCACAGCGCAACTTATCTGCTTTTCAAACAACTCAAAAAAGTTGAAATCTCTTGGGAAAAACTTAGAAAACATTCACATCTCCTTTGGCGACAAAATTGCACCCCATTATGCAGCTTGAGTCAACCCGACCAATTAAAGGCTGCTGATACGAAATACGCATTGATATCTTTATCTGCTTAAACAAGCATTCACAAACAAACAGACCGTTACTTACAATTCATCTAATCTGGCATTTCCCGTATTAAATGCTTGGCGACACAACCAGACCTTCCAGTTCTACAGTAATATCACAATCTTTTCAAAATTGTAACCAGTTGAACATTGTTATGCAACATTTTTAAAGGATTTTGACCATGCCATTTTAGTGTCCATTTCCGCTGACGTCGGACATCTCGACTTATTGACAATCGCCGGTTATTCCGGTAAGAAATACGGTATGACAAGACCGCACCTTATAGCAAAGCTGATATTTGCCGCGATGGGGATTTACTTTCTACTGCACTTTCTCGGGGGGATTGTTTCATCGGTCATTATGTTAAGTCAAAACTGCTCTCCGGAAACCTTCGCCATAAGAATGACCATAATCGCCGCTAAATTAATAATTACCTTTGCCGTATCGCTGATTTTGTTGTTCTGGTCTGATGGCTTAGTGAGAATAATTACTGGTCCGGATGCTGATGAGTGCGAACAAGTTGATAGCCGCTGGGTAATAGCAGGTTTACGACTGGTTGCCTGTTTTTGCGGACTCCTGGTTCTCTATCATCGCATCGAACTCCTGTTTTATTATATCCCGACCATAATAAAAGGCCCGAACATTTTATCTTATATGACACTTGAAGGCCAATCGTCTCTGCTTTCAACTAAAACATTGGCAATAACCATTATGGAAATTACCAGTTGGATTTTCGCAATATATTTGATTTTTGGCGCTCCTCATTATGTGCGCAGCCAAATGCAGACAATAACAATGGAACAATAAACCAAAAACAGCGGAGCAAATAAAAATGAGCAAGAATGAGTTGCGGGTGATAGCGAGAATAATGCTGATTGGAGTGGGATTGTATGTCGTTCTGCAAACATCTTTAACGATTTTGGGAGGTCTTGCGGCAATACCATTAGTTGCGTCTGCCAAGGCGGACATACCCATAATAATCATCGCATTCGTAATATATATCGTGATAACATTGGCGGTAGTATATTTTCTGATTCGCTACGCAAACCGGTTTTCTGATAAAATCGTTGAAAATGAACCGATTGATGATACGCAGATTTCCGGCATCGCTGCTGCACTTCGACTTGTATGCGTAATAGCAGGCATATTGTTCCTTTATTGGACGGTCCCTAACCTGATTGTAACAGTGAGCACGTATATCTCAAATATGAACAACGAATCGGGGCAGAAATACATATATAGGGGTATGTCATCGAAAACCGATATTGCAAAATATATCATCCTGCTCGGATTTAGCATATATCTGGCTTATGGCGCACCGGGATTTGTTCGGTGGCAGGTGAGAAGGACACTTAAACAGTGCGGTAAAATTGAGGAACAACAGCCAACCTGGCGTTAGCCATCGCCACCTTACCTCTGTTTATATCTTAAAGAATATCCTGTGCCGATAGAGGAATAAAAGCAGGAACCATTTGGCGGCGAAGGCAGCGAGTGGAAGAATCAGAAGCGCTAACTGTCCTGTGTACTGAGCAAACCCCCGGACGAAAAAAGCGGCGATGTCGTCGAAATTTACAATCCCCTGGAGAAAATATATTGTAATGGGATTGGCACCGATGATGACAAAGAAAAAGGCCCATTTTTTATAGCCCCTGACATCGATTATCCAATAGAACGCGGCGAGCAGGAGAAGCGACCAGCCGGCTGCATAGAGGACGTAAGAACTTGTCCAGATGACCTTGATGATTGGGAATGATAATCCCCACGAGTAGCCGATTATCAGGCAGACAACACCCGCGATTACCAAGGCAACTGTTTTAAGGTTGCCGGAGGCGGACGAGCTAAGCCAGCGACCCGCGAGAGCGCCGATGAGAACGGTGGAGACGGCGGGTATTGTGGAAAGAAGGCCTTCGTTATCGCCGAAGGTGAAGCAGCAAAATTTACCTGGAATCAGCAGGCGGTCGATATATGCGGGCAGGCATCCTTCCGGAGTTACGATGCCCACACCTGAACCGGGAACGGGGACAAACATCACCAAAGCCCAATATCCGAGGAGAAGCCCCCCTGCCACCAGCGACTGGATGAGCCAACCGGTGTGTATCACAAGCAAAGCGGCGAAGAGGTAGCACAGGCCGATTCGCTGAAGAACGCCGGGCCAGCGCATATCCGCCAGATTAAATTGCAGCAGGCCATTCATAATCAGTCCGAGCAAAATGAGAATAGCGGCGCGTTTTATGATGTGCAGGCAAAGCACTTTGGGGTTGAGACCCTGCTGGAGGCGGCGTGAAGTGGAAAATGGCAGAACCACACCGACGATGAAAAGAAACAAAGGAAATATCAGGTCTTCGAAGCGGAATCCCTGCCAGGGGACATGCTCCATCTGCTGTTTGATTGTCTCGGTGAAGTGATTTTTCCAAACCTTTGGCAGTGTCTCGAAGAAAGCGCCGCCACCGATTATCCAGAACATATCGAACCCACGGAGTGCGTCAATGGAAGCGACACGGGTTTGCGGCAAAAGCCGGCAGTTGCTATCTGGCATTGTCATATCCATTCATTATAAGACAATTATCAGTTGTCTTCGATGTTTGTGATGGTGGCGTCAAGGCCCATAAGGACGGTTTTGACGGCGGGGTCGCTGATTATTTCGTTTTGTCTCTGGCTTTTCATTTTGGTCTTGTCCGGGGTCGGCAGGCCATTTGCCGTTCCAGCCGCAAGCCGAAGCTCGATGGCAATGGGGATGCCAAACTTTTCAGTCAGGGCTGATTTTATCTGTTCGAGCCGGCCAGTGCTCTCGCACATCTGTTTTTGAACAGCGGAAGAGGCGGCAAACTCAAGTGTCAAAGTGTTATTTTCAAGCCGAACCGGCTCGGCAGAACTGAGTAATCCCGCAGTGCCCGGACCAAGAGTTTTAATGATATCCTGCCAATTGTTTTTTATTGACTCAAGCCCGCTAATGTGCGGCAAGTGCCCCTGTGGCGGAAGGGCCGGGGGTATGGCTGGGGCGGCGTGATGTTCAGTAATTACTTTTTTTTTATCCTGCGAGGGATTTGATTGTGAAAGCAACGAGTCAACGTTGATGAAGTGCTCGCTCATCGCAAGGCGAAGAATGGTCGCTTCGAGAAGAGGCCTGGCGGATTCGCTGTTTTTCATTGACCATCGCAATTTTTCGAGGGTCGTAATACTATAGACCAGCCCGGCTATATCGAATTTTTCCGCCAACTGCTCGGCACGTTTTCTCTGCTGCTCGGTGAGAATCACAAGTTCGCTTTTGGCTCCTGCCGCCTTAACGACCATCAGGTCCCGCATATAATCGACGAGGGCATCGGCAATCTGGACTTCGGTAAGGCCTGCGTTGGTCAACGCCCCTGCCGCGGCAAGGGCGTCTGCCGCATTTGAGTCGCCTATCGCGGCAACAAGGCCGCAGACCTTTTCGCTGTTGGGGCAGCCGAGGTATTCCTCAAGCAAATTCGCGGTAAGCGGCTGAACGCCCGTGCTGATGAGACGGTCCAGTAAACTCAGGGCATCTCGCATCGAGCCATTGGCGAGTTTGGCAAGGGCAAGGACAAGGTCTTCCTCAAATTTTATCTTCTCCTGGTCGAGGACGGATTTGAGCTGTTTACTGATAAAGCCAGGCGATATATTTCTGAAATCGAACCGCTGGCAGCGGGATTGAATCGTCGCCAATACCTTTTGCGGCTCGGTTGTGGCGAAGATGAATTTGACGTGGCTGGGCGGCTCTTCGAGGAGTTTCAGAAGCGCATTGAACGCCTCGGTAGTGAGCATATGCACTTCGTCGATAATGTAGATTTTGAATCGTGCCCGTGCCGGCCTGTAAACGGCGTTATTGATAAGGTCACGGATGTCGTCTATTCGCCGATTCGAGGCGCCGTCAATTTCGATAACGTCGATATCTTCGCCAAGGTTTACGGCGAGGCAACTGTCGCACTTACAGCAGGGTTCAGCCGTAGGTCCGTCGGCTTTGAGGCAGTTCAGGGATTTTGCGAGGATTCGGGCCATCGTGGTCTTGCCGACGCCTCGCGTGCCGGTAAAAAGATAGGCGTGGGCGACCCTGTTGGTTTTTATGGCGTTTTTGAGGGTCTGCGCAATCGGCTCCTGGCCGACGACGTCATCAAAGGTCTGCGAACGGTATTTGCGAGCTAAGACAGTATATGCCATAAAAAAAGATCGGCCGGGTTTGCCACGGCACGGCCAAACACCGCGTATGGCTGCTCGGTTCCCCGCCTGACCAGGTTAACGGGTCGGTCTGCATGGGACCCGGCCGGTAAAAAAGATTTACTATTTTCAATTTACTATTCAGGCACTTGCAGTATAACAAGTTGTCCGAGAATTTCCATAATTTTCGCTTGAACAATTTGTGTCGAAAAGCTAATAGGATACTATGGGTTGGAACAATAAAACCGGATATGGGAGATAGGTATGAAGGTAAGAATAGAGGACACCTGCACGGCCTGCGAGATGTGCTGCAACACCTGCCCGGAAGTTTTTGAATTGGGTCCCGATATAGCGCAGGTAAAGGTTGAAGAGGTACCGGCGGAACACGAAGACGCGGTTCAGCAGGCAACGGACGAATGCCCTGTAGAGGCGATAGTCGTCGAATAAATTACTCCGACAGTTCTTTGCTTCTGTTGCGGGCCGCAGTCAGGGCGTCGTTTATCAATTGGGGGAAGTTCTTTGCCGCAAAGACCTTCAGGGCCGCCTCGGTAGTTCCGCCAGGGCTTGTTACCTTTCGGCGAAGCTCGCTTGGGCTTTCGCTGAATTTGTCCCGTTCGGCGGCGAGCAAAGCTGCGCCTTTAGCGGTCTGGAGCACCAGGATTTTAGCGATTTCGGCAGGCAGTCCCATCTCATTGGCAATCCTAATCATTTCTTCCATCAGGAGGAAAAAATAGGCGGGGCCTGAGCCGCTGACCGCTGTTACGGCGTCAATCAAATCCTCGTTATCGACAATGACCGCCTTGCCGACGGATGAGAATATTTTCATTGCCCTGTCCATCATCGGCCTTGCCCTGTTGTTGGCGAATATCGCACTTGCGCCTTCACCAATCAGAGCCGGCGTATTGGGCATAACACGAATAATGGGCTTATCGCCGAGCGCCGTGGCGATTTCGGCAATCCTTACGCCTGCCGCTATGGAAATAGTAAGCGTGCTGTGCCTTACGGCCGATTCTATCGCCATTAACACATTAGCCATATTCTGGGGCTTGACGCTCAAAATCAGAACATCCACCCCCCCTGCCAGTGCGGCACTGTTGGCCACCGCCTGAACGTGGTATTGCCTTGTCAGGAACTCCAGCCGGTCGGAGCGGATATCGTTTACAAGGATGTTCTTCGGCTTGCAGAGATTTGCTTTTATGATACCCTTTATCAGGGCCTCCGCCATATTACCCGCGCCGATAAATCCAATTGTGTCCATAATTCCTCCTTGCTGTAACCAAGGCCTGAATTATAATCTCTCATATATTTTCAAACACATAATATAAACACATTTACGAAGAAAAACAATGCAAAAGCAGGTTAGTTTCGAACATTTCGACCTGGTTCGATGTTGCTCACCACAGGTCGCTTATGACATGTCCTGCCGAAAGGTATCCCTTTGCCAGAAGGCATCCCTTCCGGGACCATGAACGCGAGTGGTTATCTTTTTGTGCTTTTTTGTGGCTAAATCAGTGGTATGATAATGCAATGCTCGAAAAGGGACTTGTGCAGATATATACGGGCGATGGCAAAGGCAAGACGACGGCGGCCCTGGGGTTAGCGCTACGCGCGGCCGGCCAGGGCAATAAAGTTCTCATTTATCAATTCCTCAAACCCCCCTGCTTAAATACCGGCGAACGCAACGCGTTATCATCGCTGCCATCAATAAAAATCGAGTCGCTGGATATCCAGTGGGATATGGCGAAATCGCCTAAGGACCCGAAGGCGATATCGGCTGCCCAAACAGCCATTCACGATGCGATTGAACAACTCGCAAAATCCGCTGCGAAACGCGAATTTGACGTTCTGATTCTCGATGAGATTGTGTATTGCGTTTCAAAAGGGCTGGCAACGATTCAGGATATCAAAAACCTTGCTGCCGGCAGGGACAAGCACGTTGAGATTATCCTGACCGGCCGAGGTGCTACGCAGGAACTGATTGCCCTGGCTGATTTGGTTACTGAAATGAAAAACATCAAGCACCCTTTTGATAAAGGCACAGCCGCGAGACAAGGGATTGAGTTTTAACGACATTTGCTGTTGACTTATCGGGATTGGCGAAAGAAAATAGCGGCGCAAGGATTTAAGGCCGGTGTGGTAATTATTTCAGGAGGATATAAATTATGATGGCGCAAACACATTCACGGAGAGCAATAAACACAGGTGTTTTGTGTTTTGGACTACTGCTTCTGATTACGGCGATTGCCGATGGCGCCGAAGACAAGCAAATAATTTTGAAAGTTGTCGGGCCAGATGGGAAATCATTAGCCGGCGCCAAGGTCTATCAACACTACTATTCGGCGCAAAATGGACAACAACGAGGTTCAGAATATGTCTGCGATGAAAACGGGCTGACCAATCTGGCTGAGGAAAAAATATTCAAATACGAATGGCAAATAAAAGAAGGCATCGTACTGTATGGTCTTTTCGATAATAAACTCGCCGGTTTTTTGGACTTGAAAATCGGCGACCTCGGTAAAGAGGCGGAAATGAAGCTGACGCCCGCCTGCCGGGTTTATGGTGAAATTAAAAGCGCGGAGTTGAACAATCTTGGGCAGGAAGTTAACGGTACTGTCGCTGAGATTATCCGAAATAACTGCAATTTAACAGTTTTAAGCAAAAAGGGGGAATTCGAGTTTGTCCTGCCAGAGGGCAGCTATAAGCTATATGTGAACGGGACAAGAACATACAGCAGTTTTGAGGATATCAACGTTGCGGCCGGGCAAAAGGAACTTGAAAAGAATTTTGACCTGCCGGCAGACCGGCTGGCATATCTGATTGGAAAGCAAGCACCCGAACTTCAGAAAATGAAGGGCTGGATTAACAGTAAAACAATAAAACTCGCAAAACTTCGTGGAAAGGTTGTTTTACTGGATTTCTGGGGGACGTGGTGCGGCCCCTGCGTGCAGGTAATACCAGAGTTAATTAAACTCCACGAAAAATACCACGATAAAGGGCTGGTCATTATCGGAATCCATGATGATTCGATGAATTCTGTAAAAGATCTCAAAAAGGAGATTGAAAAACTGAGCAAAGAACGCTGGGACGGCAGAAAGATACCCTATGCAATCGCATTGGATGGCGGCGGGAGATGCAAGATTGAAGGGACCCAACGAACTACCAGCGGAGCCACCACCGCGGCCTACGGGATAAATTCTTTTCCGACGATGGTTCTGATTAACAAACAAGGCAATGTTGTCAATGATTTTTACCCCGACGCCAACAACCCGCTGCTGGAGAAACTTCTGGCCGCAGAAGTAAATGATACGCCGTGATTCACTTAACCGCCCATCAGCATCGCTTTATTCCGGAAAACCCACGTTTGATTTTCCTGGCGATTTTGTTATAATACTTCCTGGAGTCAAGGGTGATAAATGGCGGTAACTGCAATGAGCAATACGGAGACAAGCGGAATCCTGCTGATAGGCAATCCGGGGACAGCGGTATTTGGCGCCGCTCCGACCGGCAGGCCTGCGGTTCAGGTCTGCGGCAATATACACGACGCTATTGAAACCGCCCGAAAAACCCGTTTCGCCGCAATCGCCGTGGTAATGAAGGGCACAGCGACCAATTTGCGAGACGGTCTCGCCCTGCTTAGAGAAAACACAAACGCGAAAATCCTTCTGCTTGCGCGGATGTATGAGGAGCCGGAGGCGATAAAACTGGTCGGGAGCAACGGAACCAGTTTGGCTGATGATTACATTATCTGCCCGGTTCAAACAGAGCGGCTTTACAATATCGTATGCGAAAGCCCGCTTATGGCTGTCAGCGAAAAAGAAGCGGCCATCTCAGATACGACTCTTCAAGCGAAGATAAGCCAACTGGAGAAACTGGCGACCGAGGACGATTTGACCGGTCTGAAAAACAGGCGGTATCTGTGGGAATTCGCAAAACAGATAATCGCACGGGCAAAGAAAGATAACGGGCGAGTAACTGTGCTCGTATTCGACATAGACGATTTTAAGCATTATAACGACATTTACGGCCACGCGGCAGGCGACGAGGTGCTCAAGCAGGCGTCGCTTTTAATGAGGCGATGCTGTCGAAAGCACGACGTGGTGGGCAGAATGGGCGGCGACGAGTTTGCGGTGGTGTTCTGGGACGACCCGAAATGTCCGCAACAGGCAACGGGCAGCGAGAGACGTTCGTTTACGATGGACCACCCCGGGGAAGTAATATTCATAGCAAAGCGATTCCGCAGAGAAATTGAAAAGACCGACCTGCGGTTTTTAGGTCCGGACGGCAGAGGTGTGCTAACGATAAGCGGAGGGCTTGCGAGCTTAAACAGGGACGGCACGACAACCGAGGAGCTTTTCGAAAAGGCCGACCAGGCACTCTTAGAGGCAAAACGCAGCGGCAAAAACAGGATATACCTTGTAGGCCAGCCCCAAAACGACATCGATAAAATTGAGTAGCTGCCCTACGTCCCCAGAACAATCGTCTCGGTTTTACTGATAAGTTTATACCTGATGCCGCGCCAGTGAATAGTCCTGCCAAAGGCCGAAGACAATATTAAAATGAGCATAAGCGGCGACCAGAGCCAGAACAGCGTAATATCGGCAATTGCCGCGATTTTCAATCTGGGCCAATCCTCCGCGAGCAATTTACTCGCCATACTCTGCCTGAGTATCGCCCTTGTGAACTGCATGATAAAAAACAGGATGGGGACAGCGGTAAAAAGCCAAATGTGATGATTCTGCGTAATTCCGGCGTAAATCGCCAAAGCAGCGCCACCCCAAAGCCCAAAAACGGAATATACGGCACTGAATAAACCAAATGACCACGTCTGCGGGGCATAAACCTTTGTGATTACGAATTGCCTGCGTCCAAATTCAAAAAGTTTTGCCCATGTGGTCGATTCCGAGGTTGCCACAAGACAGCCAGGGACAAACTCGACTTTTTTATGAGCGTCTTTCACGGCACAACTAAGCGAGTAATCATCACTTACGGCCTTTTGCCAGAGCTTTTCAATGCCCAATTCCCTGAAGGCCTGCACTTGAATCGCCATTGACCCGCCCCAAGCGTGGTTGAAAGGCGTGTTACCCATAAGTTGGGCAATCTTGGCGTTTATGGCTGATAAGGCAAGCGTGGCAAGGTTGCCGGTTTTGGGAACGAACCATCGATAGCCGGTGGTTGCCCCTCTTGTTTCGACGAGCCGAAGGGGATATACCAAATGACGCAGCCAGGTCGGCTTTACGCAGATATCCGAATCCGCAAAGGCCAGCACCTGAATATTTTCGGGAATCTGGTGATAAGCATACAGAAGATTATGGATTTTCTGGCTGCACTCCTGCCCTGCCCCGGAAACAAGCACCCTGACCTCTCCGGCGTTTGTGCTGCCGGCCAATTTATCCTTCAACCTGCATAATGATTCGTATGCGGGGTCGGTCTTATCCTCTACAACAAACCACAGCAGATAATTTTCGTAGTCCTGCGTGTAAAAAGAGGCGATATTCTGCTCGAAGTCAGCATCGAGGTTTTTGCAGGGAATAATCAACGCGACGCGAGGCGAGTAACGCCGGCGGTCCTTATTATATTTGGCCAGCGCGAAAAGGTAATTTTTCAACGTCAGCGTCGAAAAAAGCATCTGGGAAACTATGAGCATCCAAGCAACATAAACATACCAGTCCATAGCGTCGAATTATCATTTATCAATCATCAATTATCAATCTCCGTGTCCGATTTTTTATTGATTACCGCCACAGGCGAGCAAACTCGATGATTCCTGATTTGCCTCTTGACTGTAACCGTCAATTGTAAATAATAAATACTGTATGGGTCGGTGCCCGAGCGGCTAAAGGGAGCGGACTGTAAATCCGCTGGCGAAAGCCTACGTAGGTTCAAATCCTGCCCGGCCCACTTTCCTCTTGCGTTGCGCCACAGGGCCTTGTTCTGCGTCAGTGTACCTTGTTCCGTGTTCCGCCGGCCTGAAAATACAGGTTGTCGAAAACCCCCAAATACTTATAATAACACCCCGGCAAAAATTATGACCCTACGATAAGGAAAGGAGAATATATGACTGGATGTCTGGTTTTAGCAAGCACATTGGTGTCATGGGACTGGTTGGCAATAGGCATCTATTTTGCCATAATTTTGGGGGTCGCATGGTGGGTTGTTAAAAAACGCAAAGACACCGCAACGGATTACTTCCTCGCAGGACGTAACCTCGGCTGGTGGGTCATCGGGGCATCCATTTTCGCCTCCAATATAGGTTCGGAACACATCGTCGGCCTGGCAGGTTCCGGCGCCGCCGACGGCGTAGCTATGGCGCATTATGAGCTGCACGCATGGTGTTTGTTGACCCTGGCATGGGTTTTTGTGCCTTTCTACTCACGTGCGCTGGTATTCACGATGCCGGAATTTCTCGAACGACGTTTCTCCACGAGTTCGCGGTACGTCCTTTCTATTGTTTCTCTTATCACATTTGTTGTCTCGAAGATCGCCGTGGGAATTTTCGCCGGCGGCGTCGTCTTCGCCACACTGCTGCCAGAGGTACATCTTTATCTTGGAACAGCCCATCTTAACGAATCCTGGCTGCGAACAGCGCTGGAAGTCCTGAAGATTTATCAGCCAGCTACCGGCGTGTTAGATATCAACAGTTTCTGGATAGGTTCCGTGGCAGTGATTGTTATGACGGGTCTTTACACGGCACTTGGCGGTATGCGAGCCGTGGCTTACAACGACGCTGTACAGGTAATAGTCCTTATAATTGGTTCGGCAACATTGACGATTTACGGCCTGGCGAAACTGGGCGGGTGGAGCGAACTTCGCCATTTTTGCGGCTCAGATATGTTCAACTTATGGAAGCCGCTCATCCCGCCGGGTGTTGAGGGCACATGGGCGCCGGTTTTGGAAAAAAACGCCACCGGCCAGATCGTCAAACAGGCGTGGTATTTTAACGGTTACTACCCCTGGCTGGGCATGTTGTTCTGTGCGCCCATTATCGGCCTGTGGTATTGGTGCACAGACCAATATATAGTTCAGCGGGCATTGGGAGCACCAAATGAGCAAACGGCTCGCCGGGGCAGCATATTCGCGGGCTTTTTGAAGCTGTTTCCTCCATACCTGTTCATAATTCCTGGTATGATATGCTTTGCGCTGGCCAAAAGCGGGAAAATTCCGGAATTTGCTGCAATGGTAACTCCTGATGGCAGATCGGTTCCCCACGCGGCGCAGGCGGCATTCCCGATGATGGTAAAATATCTGCTGCCAGCCGGTTTGCGCGGATTAGTCGTCGCGAGTTTGCTCTCTGCGCTAATGGGTTCGCTGGCGGGAGTATTTAACGCCTGCTCAACACTGTTTACCGTGGATCTTTACGAGAAATGGAAACCAGGCGCCTCGCAGCATCAGTTAGTGCGGACAGGCCGTATTGCCACCGCCGTTATGGTGCTTATCGCACTAATGTGGATTCCGGTAATCCAGGGCGCGCACGGCCTGTACAATTACCTGCAAGCGGTGCAGGGTTATCTGGCGCCGCCTATTTTCGTGGTGTTCTTCTTTGGAGTGTTCTGGAAACGACTAAACGCCAAAGGATGCTTATGGGCAATGATAGTAGGATTTGCGCTTGGCGTGTTCCGAATGCTGGTCGATACACCTGTAACGATGGGGTTATTCGGCTGGCTCGATCCGGAAAAAACAGTCGCGCAGGGATATACGACAGGGTCATTTTTCTGGATAATCAACAACATCTATTTCCAGTATTTCAGCGTGCTCATTACAATCGTATCGATTATCGTGATGATCGCAGTGAGTTATATGACGCAAAAGCCGGATTACAATAGGATAAAGAGTTTGACTTTCGGCACCGCGACGGCGGAAGACAAGGCCAAAACGCGAGGAAGCTGGAATTGGCATGATGTGCTGGCCTCCGGCGTGATCTTGCTGTGCATTCTCGGCGCTTATCTGTATTTCAGGGGTTGATATGAAATACACGTTAGGTTTGGATTACGGGACGAATTCGGTTCGGTGCGTGATAGTCGATATCGCGGACGGGAAAGAAATCGGCACGGCGGTGTATAATTACCCGACGGGACAGGCCGGGATTATCCTGGACAAGAACGACCATAACCTGGCAAGACAGAATCCGGCGGATTACGTCAAAGGTATCGAGATAACAATCAAAAAGGCAATTCAACAAGCGAAGAAAACAGTCAAAAAGTTTGACGCAGGTCAAATAATTGGAATCGGCGTTGATACGACCGGGTCAACCCCCCTACCTGTGGATAAGAACGGGACGCCTTTGGGAATGCTGCCTGAGTTTAAGAAGAATAAAAACGCACAGGCATGGCTGTGGAAAGACCATGCGAGTTTCGCGGAGGCGGCGGAAATAACGGAACTGGCGAAAAAAGAGCATCCGGAATATTTGGCAAAATGCGGGCAGGTGTATTCATCGGAATGGTTTTTCAGCAAGATACTGCATTGCCTGCGGACCGACCCGAAGGTATTTGACGCGGCGTATAGCTGGGTTGAGTGCTGCGATTATATACCGGCGATATTGACGGGGACGGAAAGGCCGGAGGTGATGAAACGCAGCAGATGCGCAGCGGGACATAAGGCGATGTTCAACGCGGACTGGGGCGGAGTGCCTGCGAAAGATTTCTTAGCGAAATTGGACCCCAAACTGGGCGAACTTCGCGGCCGACTGTATGACAAGACATATACCGTTGAGGCCGAGGCGGGAAAACTCACGCAGCAATGGGCGAAAAAATTAGGATTAAAAGCGGGGATACCGGTTGCGGTGGGCGCATTTGACGCACACCTGGGGGCAGTCGGCTCAGGGATAGCGCCGGGCAAGTTAGTCAAGATAATAGGGACAAGCACCTGTGATATGCTTGTATTCGAACAAGGCAGGCAAGTGGCGGACATACCGGGGATATGCGGAATAGTTGATGGGTCGATATTGCCGGGACATATCGGGCTTGAGGCGGGACAATCGGCGGTTGGGGACATATTCAACTGGTTTGTGAATTATATCCAGCCAGGAGGCAAGGCGGCGGGTTCACACGATGCGCTAACCAAAAAAGCGGCGAAACTAAAGCCCGGACAATCAGGATTGCTGGCCCTGGATTGGAACAACGGGAATCGCACCATCTTAGTTGACCAGCGGTTGACAGGTCTGTTCTTGGGACAAACGCTGCATACCAAGCCAGAAGAGATATACCGTGCGCTGATTGAGGCGACGGCGTTCGGGGCGTTGACAATCATAAACAGGTTCGAGGAATACGGCGTTAAGGTATCGGAAGTAATAAACTGCGGCGGGATAGCGGAAAAAAGCCCGCTGGTTATGCAGATTTACGCGGATGTAACGGGCAGGGAAATGAAGGTGTCACGCTCGGCGCAAAGCTGCGCTCTTGGCGCGGCGATTGCGGCGGCGGTTACGGCGGGCGGTTATAAGAATTTCGCCGAGGCGCAGGCGGCGATGTGCGGGATAAAAAAGGTTACTTACAAACCAATCGCGGAAAACCACGCCATTTACAAAAGGGTTTACGCCCTTTATAAACAGATTCACGACGCTTTTGGTTCGGGCACGATGGCGAATGTTATGAAGGAACTTTTGAATATTAAGGACCTATGCACGAAGAGTTGAAAAAATCTGTTTGTGACGCGAATATCGAGCTGCAAAAGCGAAACCTTGTGATTTATAGCTGGGGCAATGTTAGCGGCATTGACCGTGCGGCGGGGATAGTCGCAATAAAGCCCAGCGGCGTATCTTACGAGGAGTTGACGACCGACAAGATAGCGCTGGTGGACCTGGCGGGCAAAATTGTCGAAGGGAACCTCAAGCCATCATCCGATACGCCAACGCATTTGGAGCTATACAGAAGTTTCAACGCAATCGGCGGTATATGTCACGCGCATTCATTAAGCGCGACGGTCTGGGCGCAAGCATGCAGGGAAATACCGTGCTTAGGCACCACGCACGCGGATTATTTTTACGGCGCGGTGCCCGTCACCAGGCCACTGACAAAAAAAGAAATACAAAACGACTATGAGCTGAACACGGGCAAGGCAATCGTCAAGCGGTTTTCCAAGATTGACCCGATGCAAATGCAAGCGGCACTGGTCGCGAACCACGGGCCGTTTAGCTGGGGCAAAACCGCGGGGCAGGCAGTCGAGGCAATGGTCATTCTCGAAGAAATAGCGACAATGGCGATGAGGACGCTGGTTTTAAATTCTAAACAACGTCAAATCAGCAAAGAACTCTTAGACAAACATTACCTTCGCAAACACGGCGAAGGCGCGTATTACGGGCAAGAACGCAAAAAATAGGACCGGAAAGAACTTCGTGGTAATAAAGAAATAGTCCCGAGGTCGATTGTTCGACACTCGGGACTATTTCGCTTTTATCCGCTTGACGCGGATATAGATATAGTCATTGATTAACTGCTGTTACTTGTCGCTCTTGCCGGCCTTGGCGTCTTTTTCGGCCCTTGTCTGTTCAACGGCGGGGCCAGGGAATTCCGTTACCTCGTATTGTTTCTTTTCTATATCAGTGAGCGACGCCTCTGTGACAATCTTTGGGGTGATGAAGACAAGCATTTCACTGTTGGTGGTGTCTTCGCCCTCAAACCTGAACAGGTAGCAAATCAAAGGTATGTCACCCAGAAGCGGGACTTTATTGACCGTCTTGTTTACGTCTTTTTTGCGCAGGCCGCCGAGCACCACCGTCTGGCCGCTGTCAACCAGCAGGGTGGTCTTAGCTGTTCGCGTAGCGACAATGGGCTGCGGATACGTAAGGCCGCTTGTAGTGAACGTCACGTTGCCTGTCTGGACGCTGAATTCCGGCTCAACTATCATCCGGATTTTCTCGCCGCGTGTCAGGTGAGGTGTAACTTTCAGTTTTACGCCCACGTCCTTGAAACTCGTTGTGCCGATGTTGCCGCCACCAGATGTCTGGGAAAGCTCCTGATACGGGACTTGAGAAGTAATCCCGATGTTGGCGGTTTCATTGTCCAGCACCAGTATCCTCGGATTAGCGAGCAGTTTGGCATTAATCAGGTTCTGCTGCGCCGTTATAACCATATCTATATTCAGGTTGTCTTTCAGCCAGCCGAATTTAAGCAGGCCCTGAGTGCCGGTGGTCTTGGCGGTAGCGCCGGTGAATATGCCCGTCGAGAAGCCGTCGGTATCACCACTGGGGTTGGCGCCTAAGGTTCCCGGAGGAATAGTGGCCGCGCCTGTGGCATCATAATAAGTGGTATTGCGACCCGCCATCCATTCGACTCCGAGGTCAAGCTCGTTTTTGCTGGTGATATCGTAGATTCTGGCCTCAACGAGTATCTGAGGGGTAATACGGTCTATGTCCTCGATGAAGGTGCCGATTGCCTTGATGTTGCTTTCGGTGTCTTTAACGATAATGTTGCTTGTCCCTGGATTGGTCGATATCGCACCGCGTTGAGAAATAAACTTGCCCAGCGATTTTTCGACTTCCTTGATATCGGCATAGTTGATGCGATAAATCTTGGTGACCAGCATCTCGGCCTCCTGCGAGATTTCACCGGTCGGCGCAATTCTGATCATATTCTTGCTCGCCACGTAATCATAGCCCTGCGCGGCAAGAATGTTTCGCAGCGCCTCTTCGAGAGGAACGTTGCTCAACTTTGCGGTTACGGTTCCGGTGACCTTCGGACTCTTGATTACATCGACATTGGCCTGCTCGGCCATAATCCTTATCACATCGTCAATCGCCGTGTCCATGAAATCCACGCTGATTTTCTTCTGCATTCGCTGCTCGAGGGTGGTCAGTACCTCCGCCTTGCTGGCATTCGGATCGCCTTCATTGGCAACCGCCGCGGCGAGCACAACGACACAGGGCAACGACAAAATCGCCGCTATCGCCAACAAACACATTGTTTTTGGGTTGGTCGACATTTTCATACCTTGTTCCTTTCTAAACACGTTACATAAATTTCCTTTGATTTATGCCGCGTTCAACGCTCAATTTTTTGGGTCCAGTTTTTATCCCCCATAGTGAATTCAACGCTATCGGGGTTGATTTTAACAATCGTCGCACCTCCGACGGTATCACCCACCGAGGCAATCCGGTCGCCAACAACAGCACAAGATTTATCCTCGCTGTAAACTATGCCTTTTACCACAGGCCCGCTTGTAGTTTCTCTGCCCTGCCCTGCGGCACCAAAAACCATCGGGTCCCTTAGATTGTCAGGAATAACCGCCGGCAGTTCCCAGTTGATTTTGCCGCTAAAAGCCACGGCAGCAGATGTCCTATTCGAGGGCGTTGCTGTGGTGCTGGGCGACTTTTTAAAGGCCTGAGTAACCACCAGCAGAAAAACCACCATCAAAATCGGCGCGACCAGAATCACCACTTTCTGCCTTGCCTGGCTGGCACCTTGTTTGGGGTTAAGCAGCTTGGTTTTTACCTGTTCCCAGATTTTCAAAAATGACGGTTCTCTGTGTTGTCTCAGTACCGACTCAGGTCTGGACTGTTTTTCGGAAGCGGGAGCAGGTGATACAGGCGCCGAGGGAGGTGCAGGCGGTTCGTAGGTCGCCTGCCTTGGCTTCGGGGGCTCATAAACGGTCTGCTTGGACGCTTGGGGGATAGATTGTGTCATGGATTCCGGAATTGTGAATGGTCGCGGCACCGCAACAGCCGGCTTGGGAGAAATATATTTCGCGGGTGCCGGCGCAACTGGTTCAGGGGCAGACGCCACTGGTACAGAAACAGGTAGAGCTGGTGCAATTGGTGCGTCTGGCGCAGGCGCAATCGGCGCCGCCGGTGCAACAGACCTAACGTCTGTATCAGAGGCGCCCTTTCTCGGTATCTGGATACCGGTGAAGATTTTGGAGACCTCTTTTTGCAATCCCAGTTTGCCTTTACGCATTGTTCAAATCCTCCGTGGGCATAGTGCCATCGATGTTGTCCGCAAGAACGGCCGGCTGGTCAATCGCGGCGTCTTGTTTTTCACTATCTGCCGTTTGTTGAACCTCTTCCGTCGGGTTCGCCGGCTGCTGAACGGATGCAACGTCCGATGCCTGACCTGTTGCGTCCGGCTGTGATGTCGGGCTTACGACTTCAACCTGGACGTCAGATATCCCGCCCTTGGCCGCCCGAATGTATTCCTTGCCGTAAAGAATTTCATCGACAAGCGCCATATATTCGATGGCGCCTTTACTGTCCGGGGCATAGGTCAGGATGCTTTGGCCGGCGCTCGGCGCTTCGGCCAACCGGATGTTCCTGTGAATTACCGTGTCAAAAACCAGGTCGCCGAAGAACTCCCGCATCTGCTGCTGTATCTGTCTGGTGAAAATCAGCCGGTCTTCCACAAACGTCAGCAGCAGGCCGGCGATTTTTACCTTGCAAGGATAAAAATGTTCCTGAATGATTTCGCAGGTCTCGAACAACCGCTTAAGACCTTCCATCGCATAATAATGCACCTGCACCGGGACAATAACATCGGTGCTCGCTATCAGGGCATTGAGTGTCAGAATGTCTAATGAAGGCGGACAATCGATGACGCAGATGTCATAGCGGTCATCAATCCTCTTGAACTGCTCGCTGAGCATAAACTCTCTGCCGGTCACAGCGCCCAAGTCAAGCTCTGCGCCAGACAACAGGACGTTGCTTGGCGCCACATCTACGTTCTCGATTTTGCTGGGGGCAATGACACTGGCTATTGGCACGTTCAGGTCAACAATCGCATTGTATATGGTCTTGGTGAACGACTCGGGGTCACAGCCAACGCCGAGCGTTGTGTGTCCCTGCGGGTCGAGGTCCACCACAAGGACTTTTTTATCCTTGCGTCCAAAAGCGGCGGCAAGGTTGACCGTCGTGGTCGTCTTACCGCATCCGCCCTTCTGATTTGCTATTGCGATTACTCTCATTTTATATCTAAGAACCAACTTCCTTATTTCGTCCCGGCAGCATCGGCTGATTCAAAGTTCCCCGCTACCGTCTGTTTCACTCAGATGTCCTGTTTCTTTCTTACAAAGTACGAAAGGGTCATATCCACCTTGTTCGACGTGCCGCTCTGGTCTCCGCGCGACACCTTGAATCTGTCAACGAAAATGACCGGATGATGCCTCTCAAGGGTATTAAGAAAACTCGCAAACCGTAAGAAATCCGACACGAACGCGATTTCAACACGGTTTTCCTGCATATTCTTGGCTGCGGCGGCATCCTGAATCCTGGCCTGTTCAGACGTTTTGACGGTAAAATCGCTCACCTGCTTGTCAGCGGCGATGCGACTGATGGAGAAAGTCAGGTTGGCGGATTCTTCGTACTCTGAAACATAATCGCTCAACCTGGTTTTCAACTCTTCCACCTCGCCGGCCAGTTTCTTCTTGTTATCTTCCTGGGCTGCGCTAAGGGCCGACTCAAACTGTTGTTTCTCTTCGGTCGATTCCTTGAAAACCTGGTTTTTAACCTTCAGTTGCGGAACAATAACTACATAGTAAACCAGCGCAAAGACGATAAATGACGCCATCCATACTATACCCATCGCCAAAATGTATTTTCTATAAGCACCCATAAACTCTCGCTACAATCCAGGTTTGAATATACAATCGATGTCATAAGCCACAACTTCACGGCCATCCAGGGTATCGCGTCCCTGCGAGGCAATAACAACATCTTCGAGCTTGGGCCCGAGTACATTTGAAGCACGCAGACGTTCACGAAACGACTTGACTTCGCTGTCGCAATCGCGGCTCGGGTTTCCGCTGACCCGCAGCTTCAACGTCCTGACCGCCACGCTTGTGTCGGCCTTCTTGTCCTTTTTATCTTTTTCCGTACCGCTTTCTACGGCGGCCTTTCGTTTTATCGAGCTTTGCCTAACCTCCAAACTGTTCATGACTACCGACTCCGGCAGGTTTTGCACAATCGCTACAAGAATAGGCGACCATTGGGTATGCCCGCCGATGGAATCTGCTACATCCGCCAGACAACCGCTGATGGCGGATTTGTCTTTTTCCCACGCTCCCCTGAGTTTCAACTCATCGGCGAGGCGCTCGGTCTGTGTAACGTAACCGGCAATGTTCTGCTTGTGAATCGATATGACGACCTTATTGCGATAATAGTAGCCGGCCATCAGAATTGCGACGAGTATAGGCACGGCAAAGGTGGCGACGAAAATGGCGACCCCCTGCGGCTTTGTTCTGGCTGGACGACCCTGTCCTTTAAGTAAATCAATGGCAAACATATCAGACCGACCTCATAGCAAGCCCCGCGGCGACAACCATTGCCGGGCCTCTTGACTGAATAACGTCGAGACACTGCCTGTCCACACTGCATTTCATCGTATCGAATGGATTCCACAGAACTGCTTTGATGGGCAGTTGTTTGTTGAGTATATCCACGAATCCTTTGACCATTCCAAAAGTACCGCACACCAAGAGTTGCTCAACAGGCGAAGATTTTTCCTGTGTGCTGTGGTATCTGAGCGTTTCGGCAACGTCGTTGACTAATTTTACGCACGCCTTTTCCATACTGGTCTGCAGATTCTGCGCAGGTATGGTCGGCGAGGCACAACCATAGATTTCATTCCTGACGACTTCCGGACGAACGTGGTTTTCCTTGGCGATTTGGGCGACGATATCGTTTCCAGCGTAAGGAACTGTGCGGATAAACGGCAGACCCGTTTCGCCCATTACCGCCAGCGTTGTGCAGGATGTCCCGATATCCAGAACTGCCGAGGTGCTGATGTTTGTGCCGCTGTTTTTGCTTTCTATAAGACAATTGAGAAGGGCAAGCCCATCGACGTCCATCAGGACGCAATCCAAAGCCGCTTTTCCCGTGATTCGAACTTTTCGACTTATTACATCATTGGGTGCTGCGACAAGAACGCCAACGGCGGCATTATCCGCTTCGCTTGATGGGACAATCTGATAATCGACGACGCCGTCATCCACGTTGAAGGGGCAGACCTGGGACGCCTCCAACCGGATTGCACCATCGAGTTCATCGGACTGCAACGGCGGGAATTTGAAGGGCCGCACGGCCACTTCAGGCCCTGAAACGCTGCATACCGCCCAGCGTCCATGTTTTTGGGCGGAAGAAACGCACCTCCGGACCGCCTGGACGACATCTTCTTCTTTGACGGCAATGTCGCCGTCATTCTGCTTGATATCGCTTACGCACGCCGCGACGACAGCGTAGCCGTCGTCGTTCTTCATAAGCTGAACCATCCTGACCGAGGACGAACCGATGTCCAGTCCGAGGACATCATCCTGGCTAAAACCGAGCATCCGTTTCCACTTAAAACTCATATTGCTTTGTGCCCTTTCTTCGGCCAAACTACACAAAGGCAGGCCATTTGCACAACCGCCTATGCGACTCACAATCAAACGTCATTCATTCATCGGCCTAATAGAATGGGGTTTTTAGATAAAAATTGCGACAAGTGAATAATGTGGCTTCGTTGACACCGAGCCGTAATCGTGAGTCCTATAATGTATGGCGATTGCCGTCGCTAATCAGAACCTCCAGCAATAGCTAACTATTACAATTGGTCCGTTTGATCTGCCTGTTTCATAGGAAGATATAGTCCACGCTGCAACAAGCAGCACAGTTAAAAGAGTTACTTTCGCTAATCGTTTCATTGTATTCCCTCCTGATTAAGTATAATTACAAGGCATTCGTGCCCCCCTGCATTGAAAACAACACTTGTAAAGCATACAAAGCAAAGACCAGTAATGCAAAAATGCGGATAGTGCGAATTGATAATTGGTGATAGATTGTAATATCGGATTTTAAGAAAGGTGTGCATAACTCGCCTCGCTTCGCTTGCGAAGCGGGCACACCCTACAAATCAAAAGACGAAGAAATGCCCAACATCCAACATCGAACAGAAAAACCTATCAGGGTATATCGGTAAAAGTGCCGGTGCTGTCGAGGGTAATTTGCTGCGGAGTAGAAGGCGGGTCACCACTGGTGGACTTTGCAGCGTTTACCGTGATAAGATAATCGCCGTTTTTCGAGAACTCTATCGAGTAGCAGTCATCGGCGAATGCTTTGTTTATGGTATCTCGGTAAATATCCCGTCACTGGTCATTACAATTGAGCCAGGAATTATCGGCCCATCGGCGACGCTGCTTGGCCCAACAGTAATGGTGAAAGTGGGCAGAACAGCAATATCAGTTGAATTTGTAATCGCGAAAGTATAATCAGCTTGTTTGAAGTACCTGCCGTCAAGGTCACCGGTAGCAAAGCCCAGTTGGGCAAGAGTGGTCATGAGTGTGTGGAAATCGTAGGTATTACCTTTCTCGGCGATAGCTGCGCGAATAGCGGTGCGAATGCTACCCGCAGCGGACTTGCCTTCCGACCACTTGGCGGCGTCGGTCCGGCATCTCATCAACGGAATCGCCACGGCGGATAAGATGCCGATAATAAAGATAACAACCATCAACTCGATAATCGTAAAACCCTTCTCGAATTTGTGGTTATCGTATATCATAGCAATTTACCTCTCTGCAAGCATTCAGGTGGGGGCTTAGGCCCCCACCTTTTATGCTTACAAGCTCAATAGCGGCCTCTAAGAGGCCAAAACTAACTTACGGGGTAAATGTTCCAGCGTTGTCCAGTACCTCCGTTGCCGGTGTTGTCGGTCCTTCGGCGGCTGTGCTCGGCCCCACAGTGATGGTGTAAGTGGGTTGAGCAGCACCTCCACCATTTGTAATCGAGAAAGTATAATCAGCTTGTTTGAAGTACTTGCCGTCAAGGTCACCGGTGGCAAAGCCCAGTTGGGCAAGAGTGGTCATGAGTGTGTGGAAATCGTAGTCGTTACCTTTCTCGGCGATAGCTGCGCGAATAGCTGTGCGAATGCTACCCGCAGCGGACTTGCCTTCCGACCACTTGGCTGCATCGATTCGGCCACGCATAATCGGTATGGCGACCGCCGCCAGGATACCGACGATGAATATGACCACCATCAGCTCTATTAGTGTAAAACCTTTTCTGCTTGTCATTTTGCTTTCTCCTTAAAAAACTAAAAAATGGGTTAATTACCAATTCCGACCTGCCACAGAGCAAATCGGCCAATTTACAGGGTGACTTTATTACCTCCTCATGTTTATATCCTGTGATTAACCTTTGCCGGTCCCGCCCATCGAGAAGATAGGCAGATACAGGGCCAGTATAACAATCAATACAATCCCTCCGACCGTTACAATCATTATTGGCTCAAGCAAACTCAGCACGGTGCTTATGGTGGCATCGACTTTGCGCTCGTAGTACTCGCTGGTCCTGTCGAGGACCTGGGGCAGCGAGCCGCTTTCCTCGCCGACCTGAATCATCTTGACGACCATATTCGGGAAAAAGCCCGCCGTAGCCAAACTCAGCGAAACATTGGAACCCTGAACGATGTGCTCTCTGCTGCGAACAATCGCATCTTTTATTATATCGTTTTTTGTCATCGTCGAGAGGATGTCGAATACCTCAAGCACGGAAACACCAGCCGCCAGCAGTGTCCCCATCGTCTTACAGAAACCGGCTACAAATGCCTGGCTGATTATTTTTCCTATCAGCGGTATCCGCAGGGCGACCTTGGAATAGAAGTAGTGCCCTTTCGGGGTCTTGTTAACAAAAACCGCGACAAAGCCAAGCAGGAAAGCCGAGCCGGCTATGTAAATGATATTGAACCGGATGAAGTCGTAGAAACCCATAAACGCTCGCGTAAACGCGGGCAACTCGCCGCCGAACTGGTCGAATATGGCGCGGAACCTGGGGATGATGAACGTCATTATGCCCGTAACAATCAGGAATATGAAAATCAGAACAAAGATGGGGTAAGCCATCGCGCTCTTGACCTTTTTGGCAAGGCGATCTCTGCTGTCAAAATGCTCCGCAACCCGCTTCAGCGCTCCCTGGAGATTACCGCTGGTTTCGCCAGCAAGGACAATGGCCTTGGAGAGCTGGTCGAAGACCTTTGGGAACTCGGCGATTCCACCGGAAAAGTTCTCTCCTTTTCTCATCTTATCGAGGATGCAATGGAGCACCTCCTGAAGCTGGAGGTTTTCTATGTCTGAAGATATGGTCTCAATGGCGGTGGTGATGGGAATACCGCCCTCCACCATCGTGGTCAACTGCCAGCAAAGCGCTGCCACATCCGAGGACTTTATTTTTTTCCGGCGTTGTTTTTTCGGCGCCTGCTTGACGGCCTCTATAATCTCCTGGACGGAGACAGGCGTGAACCCTCGCTCGCGAAGCCAGCCGATGACGTCATTGGCGGAATTGGCCTGTGTCAGCCCTTCCTTCCGCGAACCCGACGTATCACACGCACTATATTTGAAGGTCTTCATTCAAAAAGTCTCTGAAAAATCACTCCTCATTTGTTTTCGATTAGGCCCGTAAATCCAGCCAAATAAACATCGTCTTTGAAAAAGCAGGCCTTTAGCAAAAACCGTTTACAGGCCTTTTAAGCCAAACGGAACGCTTTTTACGTCCGCTATTTGCCGGTTCCATCAACTGCCGCAACCCCTTTTCCCTCCTGCTCAATCCCTATATCCCCTATATCATCGCTAAACGTTACACCAAGCACTTCTTCGGCGGTTGTGAGCCCCTGGAGCATTTTTATCACGCCGCTTTCGAGAAGACCACCATATCCTTTTTTCCTCGCCGCTGCCCTAAGCTGTGCCTCGTTCGCGGTGGCTGTAACAAGATCACGCATTTCGTGGTCCATAACAAGAAACTCAAATATCGGCAATCGCCCATGGTATCCGGTGTTGCCGCACGCGTTACAACCCTTGCCGTGACAAAGATTGGCGTCTTTAATTTTGGCGGGGTCAATCTTGAGCCGTTTCAATACCTGTTCACTCAGCGTAGTCGGCTCCTTGCATTTCTCGCAAATCTTTCTGACCAATCGCTGCGCTATAATCAGATTAAGCGAAGAAGACAGCAAATACGGCTCGATACCCATATTGATCAAACGCGTTATCGCACTGGGGGCATCGTTGGTGTGGAAGGTGCTGAGCACAAGGTGGCCGGTCAGCGACGCCTTTATGGCAATCTCAACTGTCTCCTTATCTCGTATTTCTCCTATGAGGACTATATCGGGGTCCTGCCTCAGGATTGACCGCAGACAAGCAGCGAAGGTGAGGTTAATATCCGATTTGACCTGAACCTGGTTAATGCCCGCAAGGCGGTACTCAACAGGGTCCTCTACCGTTGTGATATTCATTGTGGGGTCTCTGAGGTGGTTCAGGCAGGCGTAGAGTGTGGTGCTTTTGCCGCTTCCCGTAGGCCCCGTTACAATCATAATACCGTGCGGCTGGGAAAGAGCGTTTTTGAGCACTCCGAACAGTTGCGGCTCAATTCCGAGCTTGTCGAGATTATGTGATGCGCCGGCCGTATCGAGAATACGCATTACTATCTTTTCGCCGTATATCGTCGGAAGCGTCGAGACACGAACGTCAATGTCCCTGTTGGACGCCCTGATTTTAAGACGCCCGTCCTGCGGCAGCCGACGTTCGGCAATATCGAGATTCGAAAGTATCTTGATTCTCGTAAGGACGGCGTTCTGCATATTTCTGGCCGGCGGCACCATATCACGCAGTATCCCGTCGATACGCATTCGAATCATCATCGATTTTTCCTGCGGCTCGATATGAACATCGCTCGCCCTGCTTTTCACCGCCTGGCTCAGCAACAGGTCCACAAAACGAATAACCGGCGCCTTCGTCGCTTCCGCTTCGTTGTCGGTTCCGGCATCCGATGTTTCCTCGAGAATAGATTCGACTTTCTCGTCTTCACTCTGGTCAAATCTGCTAACCTCGCATTGAACCAGTTCCCTTAGTCGCTGCTCCTCTACATCGGAGCCATGGTAGATTATTTCGATGGCCCTGCGAATTTCCTGGGCAGAGCCGATAACGACCTTGATGGGCCGTTTTATCTTTAGCGTTATAGTATCGATTGCAATCACATTAAGCGGGTCGGCCATAGCCACGACAATCCTGCCGTCAACCTCGCCAATACCTATCAGGCAGAATCGCTTTGAAATGCTCTCATCGAACATCCTTGCGATGTTGAGGTTTATTTTGGATATGTCATCGAAGCGCACGTATTCCATCGACAGGTGATCAGCCAGCATCTGGGTAACCTGCTCTTCGGTCATCATACTGAGGCGAATCATCGCCTCGCCGAGCCGCCCCCCAAACCTGCGCTGCTCGTCGAGCGCCTTACTCAACTGCAAACGAGTAAGAACACCCTTCGAGACCAAATACTCGCCGAAAAGATGGGTGGTCTTCGGTTTTTGTATTTCAGCGGTTTCTGTTGCAGCTTTCATTCCAACACCTAATCCCAACATATTATTTCACGAGCAAATCTCTCGCTGGCTGCCTTCAAATCCGCCGTCCTGAAACTTGCATAGCCGTAATAGTTTAAGAACACGACGGAAATCTTCCTCACTCCCAATACAACCAGCAGGAGCGTAATGCTCATCATATAAAGTATACTGATATAAGGCGTTATTGCCAAAATGTCCCTCGAACAAAGCACTTATAACTCGCCCCTGGTAACAGGAAATTTTTCAGATTCCCCCTTCGTCCTTTGCCTAAATAAAGTTTATAGGACCAAATTAAATGCCGTTTGAGAACTCCCGCGACGTGGCCGCCGAGGCAATTTAATCAAACTTTTTGTTTACTCTCGCCTGTCGATTGAAGAGTCGCCAGCGCCGCGAACTTGTCGTCAGCAAACTCAAAAACATCATCTAGCCCAACCACGCTAAAAACGCTTCTGGTTGCAGACGGAACGTTGCAGAACATCAGCCGATGTCCGCAGTCCGTGAGCAGTTTTCGCAGCCGGAGCAGCCCAGAGATGCTCGTAGAGGTCATTATGTCAACATTTGAAAAATCCATCACAACATCGCAATCGCCTCGGTCGCGGACGATTTCAATAAGGGTCTTAAGCTCACTCCTCATCCGCGGCTCGCGTGTCAGGTCAACGAGAATAATATCGTCAGACCAGTTCTGAAAGCCCATTGTATTTCTCCTAAAATACCGAAACTCTGGCTTTATCGCGTTTCAATCCCATATCGGCACAGAAGGCGACAGGATTAATCAAAAAGCCGAAGCAAACGGCCAAACAACCCCCGATTGAAGGAACTATAATAACTCGATTAAGTCCCCCGTTAAACAATGGCAGAACGATAGAGGGGATTGACCAAAACACCGTGGTTTTTCGGCGTAGGCCGGCAAGAAAAGCTGACCGACACAATGGCTAGTCAATCACTTCCAGACCGAGTGTGGTAATGTCGTCAATCTCAGCGGGGTCGATGTTCTGATTCTGCGCTATCATATTAAACCTGTCCATCGTCTCGGAAATGGGCAGTTCCTTTAGTTCGGTAAATTCTTTCGTGAAATGAAACCCGGTCAAATCATCGAAGTTGCCGATGAACGGCTCAGCGCCGTCGGAATAAAGCAGAACTTTATCGCCCGGCTGAAGCTGAACTTTGTCCTCCGAATATTCGGCATCCTTGAAAACGCCCAGCAGCGACCCGCGAACTTCCAGTTGCTTTGGCTCCTGGCCTCGCCTCATTAAAACCGGATATGGATGCCCCGCCCTTGCGTATGTAAGCTCAAGCGTATCGATATTCAAAAGGCAATAGCAACAGGTCGCGAACTGATACCCGGACAGTTTCTGGGTCGCCATTCGCTTGTTAAGATTCTTCATTACCTCGGCAGGGGAGAAAACGTGACAGGTATTGTCAACGGTAGTCCTCATAACCAGCGCCTGCTTGAGGAAAATGGTCAACAGCGCCGCCGGCATACCGTGACCAACAACGTCGGCTACATAGAAACCGAGATGCTTTTCATCAATCCTGACGGCATTGTAAATATCGCCCGAAACCCACTCTGCGGGTAAAAACACCGCCGCCCATTTTATTTTGTCGGTATTGGGCAACTGCGTGGGCAGAAAGTCCTGCTGCACAAGCCCTGCCAGCCGGAGCTGCTCGGTCAGGTTGTCAACCATCGCGCCGGTCATACTGAGCTGCTCAGCAAGTTTGTTTTTGTAAATCGTCTGTATCTGCTTGGGGGGAATGGCCGGCTTTACTGCCATCCCTTCGCTTTTCTTGCGATAAGCAAGATTCACGCTCACCCTGGTCCAAAGCTCATCGATAGAAACGGCCTCGGTTGTGCCGCTCATAGTAAAGCTGCTTTTGACCGGCGCCAGCGAAAAACTTTTCACCGGGACTTTAACGCGGTCGGTGATAAGAATGACCCCGATATTTTCCATTTCGAGCGTCTCGATTATCCGCGCCAGTTTCTGTTGCTGGTGAGCGTCTGAGTCCACCGCATCCACTATCACCGTCCCCACCAAACCAAGCCTGTTTCTTACATCGGCGAACTTGTCGATTCGAAATACCTGATGAGTGAGGTTTCTCTCCTTAAGCAGCCGCCTTATTTCCTGCGGTATGCTCTTCTCGTTGGTCAGGTATAAAACATCAACAAAGCTTTTTTGAAGCTCGATGGCGCTTAGCAATTCGGTCTTGACCATTTGTTATCCCCTTTTAATCCAACTCCAGCCCCTCAGGGGGCAAACAAAAGTACGATTCGACAAACAATGCCATATTCGAATGCAAATAGTCATGAAGCGGCAAAGTTACTTTCGGTATGTTCCGCGTAACACTTTGCCAGTTTTTTCTTTTTTTTGTGTCTATCCGGATTATCGGCTATAATTCCTGCTGGTCGGCGGCTTTGTGGCCCATAAAAAAGGGGACGGTTGCAAAACAGAGCAATAATAGTCCTAGAATATCGATATTTGCGGTATGATTAGATGTTGACCGGCTGGTCTTCCAGCAGCCGTCAGCCGGAGAAAATCGCTGAACCGATTCGCAAAATGGTAGCCCCCTGCTCCACCGCAATCTCATAATCCGAACTCATACCCATACTCAACTCCGTGAAATGCTGGCCGACAACTCTCTCCCCACGCATTTCGACGAAGAGTTCTCTGGCACGTGTAAAGCATTTGCGAATCACGTCCTTGTTATGGGTCAGAGGCGCCATTGTCATCAGCCCCACTAATTTGAGATTCGGCAGGGTATCCATCTGTTCAGCCAGATGCGGCGCCGCCCCGACGGAAACACCGTATTTCTGCGACTCCTCAGAGGTATTAACCTGCAGCAGGACCCTCGGCGTGATATTCATCTTCGCGGCGGAAGTATTGATTTCCTCCGCCAGTCGAAGCGTATCGACCGAATGTATAAGCTCCACCATCGGCAAAACCTGCCTGACCTTGTTTCGCTGGAGGTGCCCAATCATATGCCAACTGACCCTGCACGGCACCCATGGTTCGCCGGCGTTTCGCTGAAGAAACTCATCCACCTGCCCGGCTACCTTTTTTAGCTGCTGCACCCTGTTTTCGCCGAACTCGACCAGGCCCAGCCGAATAACCTCCTCGATTGCCTCCTGCGAGGCGGCCTTCGTAACAACAACGAGTTTGACCTCTGCCGGGTCTCTGCCCGCCTTGGCACAGGCCGAGGATATGCTTTCCTTGAGACGCTTAATACGTTCAGCAATCTTTACCATAAAAAACAAAGTAAAGGACACTATCAATCACGCCAACAAAACCAAGGCAGGATTCTTACCCGCAAGGTAGTAATTTAAGCCAATACTGCCGATGTTGCAAGCGTATTTGGCGGATTCGGATACGAGTTTCGAATCGCTAAAAAAGGTGCGAATTAGGCATTTTTAACTTGCTTTTTGAGGCCGGTCGGTATATAATGACTTGTGTTCAGGCAAATTGGTGGGAAAGGCCCATTTCTGAAAAGTGTGGTCGGTGTTACTTTTTGTTTGACAGTCAATCAGGGGCGGGTTAGATTCCACTTTTTGCCGCAAGTTAATCATTTAGAGATAAATCTGCGCGGACGCAGTTCCTGAACCTCGGCGAGGCAGCGTGGCTCATCGGTTTCCCCCCCAGCCGGTCCCACCACCTCGCCTTTTTTTTAACTATTAATCGCCTTTTGGCTTGTAAAATGCCGGCTAAAAATCACAAAAACCGCAATAGCCGCAATCGCAGTCACCCCGCCAAAGATAAAAGTGTAAACAGGCGATTTGTCCCATAAGAAACCCGCCACGATGCCGGCCGGCAAAGCGGCCAGACCCGTAATAGTAGAGTATGTTCCAAGAGCGGTCGCCCTCGAATCAGGTCCCGCGAGGTCCGATACAAGCGCCCTTTCGGCGCCGTCAACGGCAGCGAAAACAACGCCGTAAAGAGCAAACAAAATAATGTAAAACGGGAGCGAATTGCAAAACGCGAAGCCAAACGACACAACCGCAAATAGTCCAAATCCGAAAATAAGCACCTTCTGCCTGCCAATCTTGTCTGAAACAACTCCAAGCGGCACAGATAGCGCACTGTAAAATATATTGAAAAGCACATATAAAAGAATCGGTGCGGTAGTCGCCCATTTGCCCTCGAACAAATGCTGCGCCCTCAATACAAAAAACATATAGCTGAAATTGCCGAGGGCGAAAATAGCGGCCACCAAAATGAAAAGCTTCAGCGGCCTCGGCAAAATCGACAAACTGAGTTTCAATTTTGCGTTTTGCCGAGGTGTTTCCGGCTCACTGACAAACCGAAGCGGAACCAGCGAAGCAAGGCCTATACCAGCGGAGATGATTATTATGGCGTTGAACCCAAGCCCCGTGAATTGCAAAAATATAAACGCCACCCCCGCACCGAGAACAGCGCCCGCGCTATCCATCCCGCGGTGAATACCAAAGCTTTTCCCCCGATGAGTAGCGTCCACCGATTCGGCTATTATGGCGTCGCGTGCGGCAGTCCGAAGCCCTTTACCGACCCGCTCCATTGAGCTGAAAACAACCGCCCCACCGGCTGTCTTTGTCAGACCAAGCAAAAGTTTGAACACCGAGGAAATGCCGTAACCCGCATAAACGAATATCTTTCGCTTGCCCGTTTTGTCGGACCAGTAGCCGCACAAGACCTTCAATAAACCCGATATGCCATCGCGGATACCGCCGACAAGGCCGACAATCTGGCCAGATGCCCCCAGCGACTGCAAAAACATCGGCAGTATCGGCATTATCATTTCGCTGCTGAGGTCATTGAGGAAACTGACGATACTTAAGATTATTACGTTTCTAAAACCGCCCTTTTTGCCGGTGTCTTTCATATCCTATTGACCCCTAACTTGAACTGTAAAACTCCTGCTTCTCGGCCCGTCAAATTCGCAAAAGTAAATTCCCTGCCAGGTGCCAAGAGCCGGCTGACCATCCTTTATCAAAACCGTTGCGCTGCAGCCGACAAGCGAACTTTTGCAGTGAGCGTCCGAATTGCCCTCGTCGTGCCGATAGCCCGCGCGAAGATGTGGAATCAATTCCTCAAGCGTCAGCAGAATATCATGGGTAACGGACGGGTCCGCGTTTTCGTTAATGGTTATGCCTGCCGTGGTATGAGGACAATATATTATCGCGTCGCCCTCTTTAATGCCGGATTTACTAACAGCCGAAGCGACCTCGCCCGTAATATCAACAAACTCGCAGTGATTTCTTGTGCTTATATGAAAATCTTTGGTGATGATTTTCATTGTATCCCCCTGCTACATCTGCTCAATGACTTCGATGCCCAAAAGGTTATGCAGGCCGTGCTTGATTGTTTTAGCGGTCAAATCGCAAAGTAAAAGCCGGGTTGGCCGTTTATCAGCCGATGCGTCGAGAACCGGACAATCGTTATAAAAGCTGCTGAACTTCTGTGCAAGGTCATAAAGATACGCCGTAAGATAATTGGGCCTGTAATCGCCCGCCGAGGAGCTAACCGCCTCGCCGTAACGAATCAAATGCTTCGCCAAATCCAATTCGCTCGGCTCGGTTAGTGAAATTGACCGCGACTGAGCAATTTCTTTATCAACCTCAATCCCTTTATCCCGCCCCTTGCGTTGAATCGACCGCACTCTGGCATAGGCATACTGCATATATGGCGCGGTGTTGCCCTCCATCGCCAGCATCTTGTCGAAACTGAAAATATAATCGCTCGTCCGGTTATTGGTATAATCCGCGTATTTCACCGCGCCAATACCCACCGCGTTGGCGATTTTTTTCTTTCCATCTTCCGACAAACCAGGATTTTTCTCTTCGACGACTTTCCTCGCCCGTTCGATGGCTTCATCAAGCAGCTCTTTGAGCTTTACATTCTCGCCCGAACGCGTCTTTAAGGGCTTGCCGTCCTCGCCAAGCACCGAACCAAAAGTAACGTGAACTAATTCGGTCTCCGGCTTTACCCACCCGGCCATTTTCGCTACCGCAAAAACCATTTCAAAATGCAAACCCTGCCGGGCATCGGTAACATAAATTATTTTGTCCGCCTTCAATTTCTCGACTCTGTATTTAATCGCCGCCAAATCCGTCGTCGCATACAGATACGCCCCATCCGACTTCTGCACTATCACCGGCAGCGGCTTACCTTCCTTGTCCTTAAACCCAGGAGGAAATACACAAATTGCCCCTTCCGACTCCACAGCTAATCCCTTTTTCTTCAACTCCGCGACAACATCCGACAACATATCCGCATAAAAACTTTCTCCGCGTTCATCACCTAATCCAAGATGTACTCCTAAACGGCGATAAATTGGTTGGTAGTGCTCTTGAGAAGCCCTTACGATTGCTTCCCACAAGATAAATACATCTTTATCACGCCGCTGTAATAAAAATACTTTTATTCTTGACCTTTCTTGGAATTTTAAATCACTATCAAATCGTTTTTTTGATGAACGGTAAAATTCCTCAAGATCACTGATCTCAACAAACGCAGCATTTGCTTCTTCTTTATCTTCAGTCATCTTGCCAGGGTATTTACTGAAAGACACAAATAAATCTGATGTGGAGTCATATTCTTGCTCTTCTAGATAAGCGATAAGCATTCCGAACTGCGTTCCCCAGTCGCCGATGTGATTTTGGCGGATGACTTTGTGGCCTTCTAATTCGAGGAGTCGGCAGATACAGTCGCCGATGATTGTGCTGCGTAAGTGCCCAACGTGCATTTGCTTGGCGATGTTAGGCCCTGAAAAATCAACGACAATCGTCTTTGGTTTTTCGGCCTTTTCTATACCAAGTTGGCCGGCGTCTTTACTGATTTGCAAAAGATTCGCTGAGACAAATTCAGATTTCAATCGCAGATTTATAAAGCCGGGGCCTGCGATTTCGGGTCTTTCGCAGATATCGTTAATTCTCAGGGTTCTAATGATCAATTCAGCAATCACGCGAGGGGCTGTTTGTACTTTTTTGGCGAGCGCCATTACGCCATTGACCTGGTAATCACCGAATTTAGCGTCCGTGGCGGGCCTGACGAGAGCAGGACACCCTTGTGAGCCGGGTATTTTGGCCATTGCTTCGCTGATTCTTGTTTCGAGTATATTAAGAACGGACTGCATCCCTACCGACCCGCAAAATTCTAAATTCTTACTTCTAAATTTTTAATTTTTTCGCGTCGCCCCAGAGCATTTCAAGGTCGTAGTAGCTGCGTGACTGGCTGTCAAAGATGTGGACGACAACATCGACAAAATCGAGGAGAACCCAGTTGCCCCGCTCGTAGCCGGCCCTGCCGAAAAGCGGAAAGCCCTTCGGCTTGGCCTGCCCGGCAATTTCGTCAGCCACGCTTCGCATCTGCCTGTCGCTTGTGCCGGTGGCAATAACGAAGTAGTCCGTAACGTCGGTTACTTTTCGCAGGTCGAGCACAACAACATCGGCACAGTGCCGCTCGCCCGCTAATTTCGCCGCGGCAACCGCCAACGCCTTCGCCTTACGATTTATCTTTCTTATCAAGTCACCTTCCTGAAGATATCAATAAACACCGACGATAATACTCTCGCAGGCGTTATAAGTCAATGTCCCGTTAAGTTACGTGTTTAGAACCTCTGGCTTTCATCAAATAGCGGTATCTCAAGTGTGATAGTCAGCGTTGATTGTAACGTAACCCTTGCTCAAATCGCAGCCGACGCAGAAATCGCTGTATTTGCCCACGCCCAAATCAACCGTTATCGTATGACTGACCTGTGAGACAATTCTGCTCGCTTTTTTCCGGTCGAAATTCGTCGGTGCGCCGTTTTTGAATACCGCTAAATCATCGAGTTTGCAGGATACCTTTTGCGGATTCAGCTTAACGCCCGATGAACCAACCGCGCATAAGATTCTGCCCCAGTTGGGGTCACCGCCGTGAACCGCGCATTTGACCAAATCATAATCCGCGACCGCTCTTGCCGCCTTTGCCGCGTCCGCCTGATTTGCCGCGCCTGTGATAACCACCTTGAATATCCGCGTCGCGCCCTCCGCGTCGAGAGCCATCTGCCGGGCTAAATCCTGGCACAGGTCTATCAGCGCAGCCGCGAATTTCTTATATGACGAACCCTGGCTTGTTATCGGCTTATTACCCGCTAAACCCGACGCGAGAATTATCGCCGTGTCATTGGTGCTCTGATGACCATCGACGGTTAATTTATTCAGCGAATCGCCTATCGCTGCCTTGAGCGCCTTTGCCAATAATGGTTTTGTAATCGCGGCATCGGTCGTGATAAAGCACAGCGTCGTCGCCATATTCGGCCCAATCATCCCCGCGCCTTTTGTCGTCCCCGCGATTACAACTTTCTTGCCCAATATCTTAATCCGCCGACAGGCGGTCTTGGGTTTCATATCCGTTGTCATTATCGCCTTGGTGAAATTCATCCCCGCTGTCGCGGAATCCGATAACTCCCCTATCGCGTCTTCGATACCCGCGGTAACGTTTCCCATCGGCAAATGCTCGCCGATGATACCCGTCGAGGCAACTAAAACCTCGTGCGGGTCAACCACAAGATAACCAGCTGTTTCCGCGCACATTCGGACAGCGTTACTGATTCCCTTTTTGCCCGTGCAGGCGTTGGCGTTGCCGGAATTGACAACCACCGCGTAAATCGCATAGCTTTTGACGTGCTTTTGGCTGATTTGCACCGCCGCCGATGTTATTTTATTCGTAGTGAACACCGCCGCCGCCTTTGCGCCAGCCGGGCAGACAATCAATCCCAAATCGTGCTTACCCGATTTTTTTATCCCGCACTTCACCCCAGAAGCTAAAAAACCTTTCGGTGCCGTAATCGTATTATTCGCCATCTGTGCTCTCCATTGTGTCATTCCCGCACAAGCGGGAATCTATTAAATCGCTGAAATTCTAACATAAACTACAAAGGCAATCCATTGCTGAATGAAAAAAGAGCTTTATAGTCCTGCTCGCTGGTATAGCATTTACTGCACTTCCCGGTCTGAATAAGCGAAAGGATAATTAAATGAGTAATAAAAAGGGCAGCCGCTCCGAATTTCCTAATTTGGTCGTTGCGCTGGTCTCACTTTTCCTCTAATAGCGCCGGATCATCCTCTATATCTACATCTATGATGTCAGGTGGTGGATACTCCGGTGGTTTCTTCTGATGTATAAGTTTGTGGCATAGCGGACATACCCACATTACTTTCAACCAGCATTCTATATAGTACGAATGGTGATGCGCTTCGAGTCTATACGCATACTTGCGCATCCAAGGATATCTCCGTGTACCACGTTTCACATGGTGTCGGCGGCGTCTCAATGGTCGTCCACAGATTTGACAACGTTTTGGACGTTCCACTTGACCCATTCTTATCGCCTTTCTAACAGCAACAACCGCCTTTTGTCTTATTTGTTCTTTTCTGATATGTTCCCGCAACCTTTCCTTCCAAAGTTCCCACTGCGTTTCCGTAAGCCTATCTGGTTTTTTAATTCCCGGCCAGCCACATTCAGGACAGCAACCATTGCGCAGGTCTGTATGGGCTGAAAATGCGTTTCCACATCTTGGGCACCAACCTTTTTGAAGTGCGTTATGATATGAGCTAATCATGCGACTATACAGCCGTTTTGGGGGCGTGTTTCAATTTTTGATTCAATTTAAAACCAAACTACCTCTTTAAGAACATGCCGAATCCGGATTTATTGTTTCAACAAACTATAGACCGTTCAACAGATAATTATACCAAATAGGGCGTCCATCAGCCGTTGCTAAGTTTGCCTGCAATGGCGATTTCACGAAAACCCGCCATCGGGTCGTAAAATTTCTTGCTCAAATCAACGGCGTTTACCATAACACTCGCTTTATTCTGTTTCAACTGTCCCGCAATCACGCCATCCGGCTGTATAAAACACGATGGGTAAGGCGCATAATATCCAGACGCGTTCGACATACTCACCCAGAAATAATTCGTCGCCGCGTGGCATTGCATCGTCTGCCTCATAATATGCGTATGCACACTTGGGCCTTTTTGCCGGGCGTTATAAAACGATTGAAATACACAATTAACCCCCTGCTTATACAACACCCTGTATAATTCCGGGAAACGCAAATCGAAGCAAATCAAGAGTGCGCATTTAACGCCATTGATTGTGAAAAAGACGAACCGGTTGCCGGCCTTAAAACGCCGCAGTTCGCCTGCCGTGCAAAACCGTTTGTCGTATCGGTCCGCTATTTTTCCATCCGGCCCAATCAAATACAGGCAGTTGCTTATCTTGCCGAGACCGCCCAGACGATGCACACTCCCCAGCGCAACCCACAATTTCAATTTACCCGCCAAAGCCGTTATTTTGGCTGTTTCCTTTTCGAGAACATCCCAGTCAAAATCGTCGAAATTGGGAAAATCGAAACCGATATAGCCGGCCAGAGCGCATTCCGGAAAATGCGCAATCTCCGCCCCGGCCTTCTTGGCCTTTTGCATTTGCGCGCAAATCTGCTGCGAGTTCCGCGTTATCGATGCGCTCACCGCAAACTGACACGTCGCGATTTTCAACTGCCCCGCAGGCATTTTAGCACCTATTTAAGTCCCAGCGTTTCATCCATGCCGAAAATGATATTCATATTCTGAATCGCCTGGCCCGATGCGCCTTTAATCAGGTTATCGATAGCCGAGAAGCAGACGACCGTGCCCTTGACAACCGTCGCAAAAACGTGGCAGTAATTTGTCCCGGCCACGTCTTTAACGTTCGGGCTGCCCGGACAAACCTGCACAAACGGCTCACCCGCGTAAAAATCCTTATACAGTTTCACAAGCTGCTCATTTGTAACCTTGCCCTTCGGCTTAGAATAAACAGTCGAAAGTATTCCGCGGTCGAAAGGCCCCGCGTGCGGCTGGAACAGTACCGTAACGGGTCTGCCCGCCATATCGCTCATAATCTGCTCAATCTCCGGCATATGGCGGTGTGTGCCGATGCCGTAAGCGAAGATGTTTTCGTTCATATTCGGAAAATGAAACTTCGCAGACGGGTTTTTGCCCGCGCCGGAAGCGCCCGTCACCGCATTGACAATTACCTGCTCGGCCTCAATCAGCCCTTCTTTCAACAGTGGCGCAACCGCCAGTGACGCGCCCGTCGGAAAACAGCCCGGGTTGGCAACCAGCTCGGCCTCTTTAATCTTCTCGCGGAACAATTCAGGTAAGCCGAACGCCGCCTTGGCAAGATTATCCGTATCGGTATGCTTGACGCCGTAAAACTTTTCGTAAACCGCCACGTCTTTTAGCCGATAGTCCGCGCTGAAATCGACTACCTTCACCCCCGCCTCCAGCATCTTAGGCACAAAACTCATCGACACCTTGTGCGGCAGGCAGCACAGCGCGACATCCGCCACATCAGCGAGCTTTTCCAAATCCAGCGGCTCAACTGTCATTTCACATCTGCCTTTGAATCGCCCGAACATATCGCTGACCAGCCCGCACTCCTCAGGCAGCGCACTCAAATACGTCAGTTTCGCCTCGCTATGCCGAAGCAGTATCTCAATTGATTCTGCGCCCGTGTAGCCACTTGCGCCAATAATCGCAACACGTACCATAACTTCTCCTTAAAAAAAAGCCGTCGAGTATGTTCTCGACGGCCATTGTAATAATCGAACTGTCAGTTTGCAAATTAACGTTTCGAGAACTGGAATCTCCTTCTTGCGCCTGACTGGCCGGGTTTCTTCCTTTCGACCATTCTCGGGTCGCGTGTCAGGAACCCGCCGTCGCGCAACGCCTGGGCAAGACCCGGGTCATATATCTTCAGCGCCCTTGCGATACCCAGCACGGTCGCGCCCGCCTGGCCCGTTGTGCCGCCGCCGTTGACATTGACAAATACGTCAAGCGTCTTCTCGGCTTTGGCCATAGCAAGCGGAGCCATCACCGCGCTTCTGTCCTGGTCGCTCCTGAAAAAATTATTAAGCTCCCTCTTGTTGATGAGCATTTTGCCGTCGCCAGGTCTTATCCGCACACGAGCCACCGATGTCTTCCTTCTGCCGGTTCCCCAGTAGAAGCCGCCCTTATCAGGACCTTTGGTTGCCGGTGCCCCTGTTTTTACTGTTGTTTCTTCTGTCTTTGCCATATCCTGCTATCTTTCCGAAAACAGTTATCTCGTGCCGCGCAGCGAATCGCTAACTTTTCGCAGCGGCAATCTTTAATTCTTCTGGTTTCTGTGCCTGGTACTCGTGCTCAGGCCCGCGGACCACCTTGAGCCGAAGAATCATATGCCTGCCAAGCTTGTTCTTCGGCAGCATCCTTTTCACCGCCATCTCAATCACCTTTTCCGGCTTGGCGGCAAACATATTGGAGAAAGATGTGTACCTGTGTCCGCCGGGATAATGCGTGTAATAATCGTATTCCCGCTGCACGGCCTTTTTGCCGGTAACGCGAACCTTTTCGGCATTTACGACGACTACACAATCGCCGCCGTCAACGTATGGCGTATATGTCGGCCTGTTCTTGCCCATCAGTATCCGGGCTATCCTCGTCGCCATTCGACCAAGAACTATCCCGTCGGCATTCACAAGCCACCATTTACGCTGAACATCCGCAGTTTTCATCAAAAACGTCTTCATACAAACTCCATAGAATCATTCAAAGCCCTTCATTTTAAGGAATTTGGCCGATATGTCAAATGTCCATTTGCCAATTTTTCAAGATTTTTTCGTAGCGAAGCGAAGACGGGAAGACGGATTTAGTGCTTAGAGTTTAGGATTTGTTTAGGTATTAGGGTTTAGAATTTAGGATTTTGCCCTGTCCGCTGAACGCTGAACGCTGTAAAAATAACTGGACAGGTGCCACTGCCGGAGATATTCTCACTTTGGCACGGGAATCCAATGAAAAGCCATTTTTTTAAGGAGAAGCGGATTATGAAGTCAATCAGAGCAATTGTGGCAGGCGCGATGCTTGCGAGCGTTTTGTCGGCATCGGCTGTAATAGCGGCAGAGGGAATCGCCGGCGAATGGAATTTCACAAGCAAATTCGAGGCCATGACATCGGACGCGACCATGACGATTACCAAAAACGCCGAAGGCAAATACGCCGGAACATGGTCAGCACAATGGGGGGAAAGCACGCTATCGGATATTACGGCAGATGGCAGCAAGGTTAAATTTGTCCAGACCAGCAACTTCGGCGGCCAGGATATGAAAACATCTTACGAAGGCACTCTTGAAGGCGAAAAACTCAAGGGCACAGCCAAAGGCCAGTGGGGCGAGTTTACTTTTGAAGGAACTCGCGAAAAAACAGAAAATCAGAAAGACCAGATTACCGGCAACTGGCAGATGAATATTATGATTCCAGCCAGAGAAATCGTTGAGAAGATGACTATAACCCAAAACCCCGATGGAACCCTGGCGGGTAAATGGGAAGCAGCGAGAGGTGGAGAAAATACTATCTCGAATTTGAAATTCGCGGAGGGCAAACTGACCTTTACACGCACCAGCAAAATGGGCGGGAACGATTTTACAATGACCTTCCAAGGCACGGTCACAGGCAACGCGATAAAGGGCACCTTCAACAGTGACTTCGGCGAAAGGGAAGTAACCGCCTCCCGCACAGCCGCCAAACCGGAAACGCCAAAGGCCGAACCAAACAAACCCCCCGCTGGAAAAAAATAGTATTATCGCGATTTAGCAACATTTAAGAATTCTTCGACCGCAGAGTACGCGGCGAAGGAGGGTCATTCCCGCAACAGCGGGAATCCAGTTGTAGGCCAGGGAGTGCAATCGCAAGGAATGTTTGATCTCCTTCACCGCCTCCAGTGGAATCCGCCTTCGTTAAAACTTCGGTGGACAAGTCCGCATCCCAAAATCGGCAATCTCTTGCGTCTTTGTCTGGCCGTGTTTTTATGGTAAAATTACTCCTATGCAGAACAAAATCGAATTAAAACCTAATGACAAGGTTCTCTTCATCGGCGACAGCATTACCGACGCCGACAGAAAACTTCGGGCCTATAAGCCCTTCGGCTTCGGCTACGTCCACTTCGTCGCCAATTTCCTCTTAGGCAAATATCCCACTTATAACCTGAATATCATCAATACAGGCATCAACGGCAACACCATTGCGGACCTCAAAAATCGCTGGCAAAAAGATTGCCTCGACCACAACCCCGATATCCTCAGCATCCTCATCGGCGTTAACGACGTCTGGCGGCAATTCGCTACCGAAGACGACTTGCCATACGCCGTCCCGCTTGACGAATACGAAGCGACCTACAGGCAGCTTCTCACAATGGTGACACAGAAATGTAACAGCCGACTTGTGATATGCGAGCCGTTTATGTTCTGCGATGACTTTAACAACCCTATGTTCGTTCATCTTCGTCGCTATATTGAAGTGGTTCACCGTATCGCCGATGACTTTGGCGCTTGTTTAGTTCCTCTGCAAAAGGCAATCGATGAGCGTATAAAGGAAGTTCCGCCGCAAAACTGGTCGCTCGATATGGTCCATCCCGAAATTTGGGCGCATGCATGGATTGCGCAACAGTGGTTAATTGCTACTGGTCTATAAGAATTTTGTTTTATTTGAAAAATTTTTTCGTTCATAGATTTCGCAGCCATAACGAGATATGACACGGCGAAAAAATTTGCTTGGAAAATCGTTATTTTGCGCTTTACAGCTTTTCAATTTGCCTTTAATGTGCCGATACTAATTTCGCGGGCGTTACACTATATATGGTATTATTTTGCCCGCCTTTACTATCTGTGGTATAATTCGTTTTTCGCATGGAGGCGCTAAAATGGCCGAGACATTCAGCCCTGAGAACCCTTTCAAAACCGCCCAAACACAGGGGGCAGCCGCTTCTGGTTCGTTCGAGCATCATCGCGGCCTGAAGGTTGAACAGTGTTTTTCCACCCCGGGCACTCACCCCTTCGACGAGCTTAAGTGGGAAACTCGCTCCGCAAAAATTACCAGCGACACCGGTGAGGTCGTCTTCGAGCAGAATAACCTTGAAATCCCCGCAAACTGGAGCCAGTTGGCGACCAAGGTCGTCGCCAGCAAGTACTTCTACGGTGACGTTTCGACCGGCCAGCGAGAAAGCTCCGTCAAACAGCTCGTCCATCGCGTCTGCCGGACAATTGCCGACCGAGGCAAGCGCGACGGCTACTTCGCCACCGACGCCGACGCGGAAATCTTCTATAACGAGCTTACCTGGCTTTGCGTCAACCAGGTTGGCGCCTTCAACTCCCCTGTCTGGTTCAATGTAGGCCTTTTCGATATCTATGGCATCGCGGGCAGCAAGCATAATTATCGCTGGGACCTCAAACGTAACGAGGCCGTCTCCTGCGACAACTCCTACGAATACCCGCAGGCCTCCGCCTGCTTCATCCAGTCCGTCAAGGACTCAATGGAAGACATAATGCGCCTCGCCACAAGCGAAGCGATGCTCTTCAAGCAGGGTTCAGGCACAGGCACAGACCTTTCCACGCTGCGCAGCAGCAAGGAAAAACTCTCAGGCGGCGGAAAACCCTCCGGCCCGCTCAGTTTTATGCGAGTTTACGACCAGATTGCCGCCGTAATCAAATCGGGCGGCAAAACACGCCGCGCCGCAAAAATGCAGTCAATAAAGGTTACTCATCCTGATATCAAAGAATTCATCACCTGCAAAACCGAGGAGGAGAAAAAGGCCTGGGCGCTCATCGAGGCCGGCTACACAGGCGACCATAACGCCGAGGCGTATAACAGCGTAATGTTCCAGAACTCCAATTTCTCCGTCCGTGTAACCGACGAATTTATGATGGCGGTCGAGAAGGACGACAAATGGTCCACATACGCCGTAACCAATGGCCAGAAAATCGGCGAACACTCCGCACGCGAGCTTATGAACCTTATCGCAGAAGGCACACGTCTTTGCGGCGACCCCGGCGTCCAGTACGACAGCACCATTAACCGCTGGCATACCTGCCCCGCCTCTGGACGGATTAACGCCTCGAATCCGTGCAGCGAGTATATGTTCGTCGATGATTCCGCCTGCAACCTCGCCTCCCTCAACCTGATGAAGTTCCTCAAAGATGACGGCACATTCGACATCGCAGGTCTCAAAAAAGCCGCCCGACTCTTTATCATCGCTCAGGAAATACTCGTCGATAACGGCAGCTACCCCGATAAGACAATCGCTATCAACAGTCATCTTTTCAGACCCCTTGGCCTGGGTTACGCCAATCTTGGCTCCCTGATTATGGCCCTGGCGTATGCTTACGACTCCGACCAGGCAAGGGCCCTTGCCGCGGCCATTAGCGCAATCCTCACAGGCGCCGCCTACACCGTCAGCACCGAAATCGCCTCGGTAAAGGGTGCCTTCGACGAATTTACCAAAAACGCCGAATCAATGCTCAAAGTAATAAACATGCACAGGCAACACGCCTGCAACATCCCGGAATCGCATTGTCCGGCTTATCTCCGCAATGCCGCAAAAGACGTATGGGATGAGGCCTTCGACGCCGGCTCCAAATCCGGCTTCCGAAACGCACAGGTTACCGTCCTTGCCCCCACCGGCACAATCGGCTTTCTTATGGATTGCGCCACCACCGGCATCGAGCCGGATATCGCGCTTGTAAAATACAAACTCTTAGCCGGCGGCGGTATGCTGAAATTAGTCAACAAAACCGTCCCAATGGCCCTCGAACGTCTGGGCTATAGCGCGGATGAAATCAAGGCCATCACCGATTTCATCGATGAGCGAGAGACCATCGAGGGTGCGGAAAGGCTCAATCCTGAACATTTGTCCATTTTCGATTGTGCGTTCAAGCCCCGCAACGGCAAACGATACATTCATTATCTCGCCCATATTAAAATGATGGCCGCCGTCCAGCCCTTTATCACCGGCGCAATCAGCAAGACCATAAATATGCCAAAAGAGGCCACCGCAGAGGAAATCGCATCGGCTTATATGCAGGGCTGGAAACTGGGCCTCAAGGCCGTTGCCATTTACCGCGATGGCTCAAAAATGCTCCAGCCGGTCTCCACGAAAAAACACAGGGGCGCAAAAGACAAAACGCAGGCAGCCGTTGCCGCCAAACCTTTCAGGCACCGGCTCCCCGATACTCGCCACAGCATTACACACAAATTCTCCGTTACAGGCCACGAGGGCTACCTCACCGTCGGTCTCTACGAAGACGGCCAGCCCGGCGAATTATTTATCACTATGGCCAAGGAAGGCAGCACTATCGGCGGGCTGATGGACGTCATTGGCACATGCACTTCGATGGCACTGCAGTATGGTGTGCCGCTGATTACGCTGGTGGATAAGTTCCGCCACGCGAGGTTTGAGCCGGCGGGTATGACGTCGAACAGGGATATCCCGTTTGCCAAGAGTTTGATTGACTATATCTTCTGCTGGCTTGGCTGCCAGTTCATCCCCGGCTACGCCGAGGCCAATACCCCCGACAGGACAGGCAGTGCCGCCGAGAATAAAAACATCACAACCGCCCGCCAGGTCGTTGAAAAGACCCGTGACCTCGCGCAGAAAATCGCACAGGCACGGGCAGAAGTGAAAGTTGGCGAGCAGACAAAGGCTGACGACACCGATGACGATGATGGCTGTGAAGACACAATAAAACCCTCTCGCATTGTCGAGATAGCCGCCAAGCCCGCCAACAGGTTGGCTACTTTGGCAAGCCCGCCTCGTCCCTCAGGGACGGGCGAGGTCTCGCTAAGAGCGGACTCACCACTGGCAGGGGCACTTGTGACGGCGGGTATGCCTGAAAAGACCGATGGCGAAACGCAATCCGACGCCGCCGTTATGCAGCAGTTCAATTACCAGTTCGAGCACTTCCAGGACGACGCTCCCGCCTGCGATATCTGCGGCTCAATCACCGTCCGCAACGGAACCTGCTATAAGTGCTTCAACTGCGGTAATAGTATGGGCTGCTCGTAGGGTCAGCGTACAGCGGATAGCGTATAGCGGACAGGATAGTTATTTTGGGGGTTGTTTTGGCGGAAAGGAGGCCGCCGACTTGTCCGGCGTAGTCCCTGCGATAAACCAATGTTGGGACGAAGACGGAAGGCAAAAAATAGTTTTTTAAGGCCGCCCCCGCACTTTTCTTTGAAAAGGAAACGCGGGGGCTACGAAAGAGATTCGCACCTTTGACCCTCAACTTTGCCGTCTGGCAGACGTCAGAATATATCATTGAAAAAGAATAGGGTTAGGTGTTAGAATCATAAAATGAATTTAAAAGGGAAATGTAAATTAGGTAAAAATTAGTAAATTGTGAATATTAATCCAGACCCATAATCATGGAATCAATATTAATAGGCCTACGAGCTCAAGATTTTCATGAAAGTTTAAAAGCAACAAGCGCTTTTGGACCCAAAGAAGTCCATTATGAAAAGACTTTGCTCATAGGCAAAGCTGCGACTTTGGCAATGCACCTTAGGGGACTTCTTTACATCGATAACTATGACCGACTCAAATATGCTGCCGCTTCTTTGGGAATATCTGGCCTTGAACTTCCTGCTGTTCTACGAGAATTAGAAGAAGTTGATTTTGTGTCTGTAGTTCGCTCTGGCGAAATAGTTCGCCGAATTGATATTCGCGTTCCTGAGTTTAGGTCAGGGTATAATGACTTAGGAGAGCGCTGGCTTCAACTTAAACCAACTGAATTGGAAAATGCAAGTATCGAGACACTTAATAATTTATTTTCTGGACCTGCTGAAAAGGAAGCCCTTCTAAAATCACTCGGACTAGATAATACTCTTCAATCTATCATGATAGATGTAATGGAATCCGGTTTACTTGTAGCAACGCAAGTTGTAGATGGTAAGCCGATGATTTATACTCCATTAGCGGTGGACAATAATCCGACAGCATATTTACAATGGGCGAAAAAGTTTCCAGAAGAAGTAGCACAAGTTGTGAACACGCTAAAGTGTCACCAAGGATTATCTCTTACTGACCCTGCAATTGCACAATCCCCCGCTCTTAATGATGCGATTGGTACTGGCGTATTAATGCCTATAAAAGTAAATGGAGCAACAGGAGATCAGCATTTTGTTTTTGCTCCTTATGGGAATTTGTCGCAAGAGCAAAAAGTTGTAATAGATAAAGCCCGTGCCATTCTGGCCTCTGTTCGATATGGCCAAAAATTCGCGTCTGGACGTCCAATTAAATATCCACGTATGATTTTGGAGCGTTTGCGACACTATAAAAGATTCAAGAAGGGGCATCCAGATTTATTGAGCCAATATGGTTTATTAATTGAAAAACTTATAGGTCGACCTGTCGATGAGGGAAATGGATATTGGAATTTTGAGATTTATGACACTGAAGAAAATATGAACGCCATAACTGTTGCTTTGGATATGCTTGAGCATGGTGAAGCACCTTCAGCACGAATAGACGTTGAAGCACAGAAAGCATTGTTAATTACTTCGGGTTATCAAGGACCAACGACAACTCGACCTCAATTGGCAAAATCCATTAAAAGCTCTTCGAAAACTAGAACAGAAATCATTCGCCAAATGGGAAATCTCATCCGTGGAGCAAGTACTCATGGCTAAAGCTATAAACCAAGATCTTAAACAAAAGTTACGTCTGCGTCGCATCCTTTTTACTCAAGGATACTGGTGCCCAATAGAAGTTGAATTGAGTCAATATGAAATGCTGGGCATTACAATGAAACGAAGCTCTCTTACGGACCTTGATGTATTAGGTGTTAAATATGATAAGTTATTTTCAACTTCGAAAGTTGTAGGGGATTGCAAGAGTGGTAAAAATGTTTCTGATGCCAATCGTTTGTTTTGGCTGAAAGGCATAAAAGATTATTTTGGAGCCGATCAAGCATATTTATTGCGCCCAATTGTGAATAGTCACGCAAGAGCAATGGCGCCGAAATTAGGTCTAAGAGTTATCGACGATGACACACTCGACGCGATGGAAAAAAATCTAGCCATAATTGACTACCCTCTACCACTTGTTGATGAACATATTCAAGAAGAAATACAAGCAAAATGGGGTGTCATTATACCCAAAGGGCAAAAACCTTCGGAAGATCAACTTCAGCTCAAAGAAGTCTATGCATATCTATCTTATTCATATTGGTATATTGAGCAGAATAGGAATTTGCTAAATATCTTAAATCATTTCTCGAAAGTGGCGTCTTTGCTTACCCCAAAGAATGAGGCCCATGTTCTATTATCATATATAGGGTTAGAAAGATTTGTACACAGCCTCCTTGAAACAACGAGTTATATTCTTGCACAGGGAACAACTAATATACCTCGTGACTTTCGGAATTATATTTATGGTGGACCTCTTTCCTTGCGAGAAAAAGAAAATTTCTTCCAATTGCTCCGTAAGCTGACTAGTTCAAACGAACAGCTTGATCCACCCTATCTTTCTGAAGTGATAGAACTTACAGGGCGAATTATTCGTAATCCTGCTGGTGGGGCAGAAATAATTAGACATATTCAGGCTATATATTTATGGTGTGTTCATCTGAAAAACACCGCTTTGCCTCCTCTTGATAGGGAAAAGGAGAATACTGCGGCAATTGTGCTTTCACGCGACGCAGCAAAAATATTTACTACGATAACTGGTTTAAATTCATTATTGTTTTCTGCTATAGATTCATTATGAAAATGGGGCCAGCAGCTGTTTTTTCCCGCCCCTCGCTGCGCTAGATATTAGAAAAGTTGAACAGTTGAGCAGTGTTAATCAGTGTAAATCCGTGTCTAAAAAAACCTTCGTGTCTCTTCTTTTTCTTCCGCCGTTAGGCGTCCCTTACGGGAGTGGTAAAACCATTTTGCGCCTCTTTGTGGCTAAAAAGCGTGTTAATTTAGGTAACTTGCCCCTCACCCCCATACACAAAAAGGTGGGGCAACAAGGGGCAAGTAGAGGCAACTAAAAAATTTCTTATAACAGCATTAGTATTTATAGAACGGTCTGGATTCCCGCTTCCGCAGGAATGACAAGAGCATTACAATGCTTTGCAATATGAGCGATTTGAAATCAATCCGCCTTCGCCAAGGCTTCGTCGGACAAGTACGTGAGCAGATACAGAGCTTCCCGACGGGGCCGGGGTTGTATTTTATGAAAGGGCCAAAGGATGAGGTCCTGTATATCGGAAAGGCGAAAAACCTGCGGTCGAGGGTAGCGAGCTACTTCCAACCAGCCAGCGACATAATGGAATCTCGCGGGCCAAAGATAGTCGAGATGCTCAACAAGGTCGAAACGGTCGATTACATCGAGACCGAGACGGAAGTTGACGCGATGCTCAAGGAGGCCCGGCTGATAAAGGACATACGGCCACCCTACAACACCGACCTCGTCGATGACAAGACATTTCCGTATCTGGAGATTACAACGGGTGATGATTTTGCGGGCGTGTATATTACGCGCAAGCCACGGGCAAAGGGCAATCGGCTGTTCGGGCCTTTCGCGAGCGCGAAGGATTTGCGGGCGGTATTCGTGGAGCTGCAAAAGATATTCAAATTCAGGAGTTGTAAACTTGAAATCGAAGCCAGGAATGAGAAACGCAGATTTTTCAGACCCTGTATTCTCCACAGCATAAATCAGTGCGTCGCTCCCTGCGGGGCGAGAATCGAGAAGGCGGAATACAAAACAATTATCAGGGATTTGATTAAATTCCTGCAATCGAAACGGGCGACGGTGCTTAGGCAGCTTAAAAGCGAAATGGAAGAAGCATCGGCGGGGATGGATTATGAAAAGGCGGGGATGCTGCGCGACCGGATTCGGCTGATTGGGAAACTGGATGAGCGAGGTGAGCCCGATGAGGACATTCAGCCGGAGGTTTTTGCCGCGGAACCGACTGAGGCATTGGTGAAACTGCAAAAGATATTGGATGCGCCCAATCCCGTGAGAATCATCGAGGGAATCGATATCGCGAACATCGGCGGCAAGGAGGCGGTGGGGTCATTAGTGAAGTTTATCGATGGCAGACCCTTCAAGGCAGGGTATCGGCGATTCAAAATCAAAACAGTCAAGGGAAGCGATGATTACGCGATGATTGCGGAGGTGGTGAGGCGCAGATACAAATACGCGATGGCAGGCGAGGAGCTTTGGCCTGACCTTATCTTAATCGATGGCGGACTCGGTCAACTACACGCTGCTGAAACCGCTCTTCGGAAATTATTTACCGCGGAGAACGCTGAGGCCGCAGAGAGATTCGGAAAAAATGTGAAATTGGCGGGGATAGCGAAACGGGAGGAAGAACTTTATTTGTCCGCCTCGTCCCTGCGGGACGGGCGAGATCTCGCCGATAAAATCGGCGGACAGGGTAAACATAGGCCATTGAAGCTGCCGAGAAATTCGCCGGCGTTGAAATTGTTGCAATACGTCCGCGACGAGGCACATCGGTTTGCGCAGCATTACCATCATCTCCTTCGCAGTAAAAAACTCCTGCAATGATTATAAGTTACACAAACCGAGCGGCGATGCGCATCAGGAGGCGTTTGAAGAAGGGTTTGGCCCAGGAAGTGGCGATGAGGGTTTGTTTGATGGCGAGATTGGCGCCTTCTGAAAAGCCGTGGAGCATTGTGTTGCCGACGTTGGCGGATTCGTTGATTTTGTATTCGTAGCCGCGGATGATTGCGACGGGGATTCCTGCGCCGGTCTGGCCGAAGACGAGCGCGGAGGCGGAGCACAATTCGTGACCTATCAGGTCAATGCCGCCGAATTTTGGTTTGTCGAATATATCTTTTTGGCCGAATTGTTTCGAGACGGGGTCGATTCCGGAAGAGCCGATGGCGAAATCCATCGTGCCGAAGGGAATCATTTCGGTGTCGGCGAGAATGACGGCGAGTTTTTTACCTGTTAATTTTTGGAGTTGTTCGCGGATGTCCTTTGCGGCCTGGTCGGGGTCTTCGGGAAGCAAGCCGACGACGCCTTTTTCGTGGTTCGAACCGTCGATGCCCGCATCGCAGGTATGCAAGCGGCCATCCTTGCCCATAGTGATGCAAAGGGCCTGCTCATGCTCGACAAGCTCCGTTGTTACCGCTGCGTTTTCAGAGGCGCCGAAGATGTGCTTTTCAACAACACCCTTGAGGGGCATAATCGCGAGGATATCATTACCTTCGTCAAAAATCATCTGGAGCCACTGTGCATCCTTGCCGGTTTTATTTGAGATATAGAGGGCTTTTTCGCCCGGGATGACGTCGGCAATTCTTCTCGTCCGGCCCTGGGCCTTGGAAACGATTTTGCTTGTGAGGATAACAATATCATTTTTCTGCAGGCCGGCTATTTCCTGTTCGGCACAGGCGTGAACAATCTCGGCAAGGTTATCGCCCTGCTTGATTTTGGGGATTGTCTGAAGGCCGAACACTTCGATTTTTTTCATAGCGTCTTCCTTTAGCGTTACGATATATACATCGCTTGTGGTATTCAGTTTTCCCGGACGCAGATACCCACAGGTCAGTCGAGCGGGACAATCCAGACGTTGCGGAACAGGACGGGGCTGCCGTGCTCCTGGAGCTTGATGGGGCCTGGCTGGGGACCTTCGGGCTGTCCGGCGCCGGTCTTGTCCGGGATTATCACATTGTTGTGAATCACGACGTTATTCTGCAAAACGGTAATGCGGGCGTCTTCGATTTTTTTGTCGCCCTGCCAGCGCGGGGCACGGAATAAAATGTCAAAGCATTGCCAGTCGCCGGGTTTTTTGGAAACGTTTTTGTCGGGGGCTTTGGTTTTGTAGAGCGCACCGCAAGCGGTTTTAGCTGCCTGCGAGCCATAGGAGTCGAGGATTTGAACTTCGTAGCGTCGCTGGATATATATGCCGCTGTTACCGCGGGCCTCGTCTTTGACATCGGGCGGTAATTGGGGGACATTGAACTCAACGTGGAGGCGGAAATCCTGGAAGTTCTGTTTTGTGACGATGCTACTTGTGCCCGTAACGACCTTCATTGTGCCGTTGACGAGCTGCCATTTGACGGAATTGCCGTCTTCGCCAACCCAGCGGGAGAAGTCCCTGCCGTCAAAAAGCACGATGGCGTCATTTGGCGGGGCTGGATAGCACCACGGGGACGCACCGCATCCCGTATCGGAGACGCGGATATTTGCGCAACCCGCCGGCATAAGTAACCCGGCCAGGACAACACCGTTCAACCAGAATATTTTGCAAGAAATTTTCATTTACACACCCTCTTTTTTCGAATTTGTTTCGCTAATCTCTTCGATACCGGCTTCAGTCAGGCCGGTTATACGAATATCGTCACGGATGAGTTTGATACCCGCACGGTACAACTGTAAATTATTTGTCGCGGGCGATATATCAGCGGCACCTTTGGCGTTCAATATCTTCGGCGCGACGTATATGACGACTTCATCGGCGAGTTTGGCTTTCAGGAATGAGCTGATGACCGCGGGGCCGCCTTCGACAAGCAGACGCTGGACGCCGCATTTGCCCAATTGGGTGAGAAGAAATTGCAAATTAGACCGCGACGCGGGACAAGCGAGCAGTTCGGCCCCCCTGCTGATAATTTGCTTCGCCTTTTTGGCTTTGGTTCGCAAAGAAACAGCCCGCGTTACTATTAGCAATGGAACATCCGGCGATGTTCTCAGCAATTTGCAATTGAGAGGGATGCGAAGGTGATTATCAAGGACGATTCGTAACGGTTTTTTGCCGAGAGCCGGCCGAGGCGTTAAAAGCGGGTCATCTTTGAGGACGGTATTGATACCCACAAGAATCGCGTCGACCTGTCGTCGCAATTTGTGGGCATCTTTTCTGCTTTCTTCGCAGCTTATCCACTTGTGCTTGTCATCGGTTTTGGCCCAGGCAAGTTTGCCGTCGATTGACTGCGCCCATTTCAATGTTACCCAAGTTTTACCTGTTGAAGCGAATTTGAGGAACGGTGCGTTAAGAACCCGCGATTCAGCTTCACACAATCCAACGTCAACTTTGATACCTGCTTTTCGAAGCTGGCGAATACCTTTGCCGTTTGCGTGCTTTGACGGATCGATAGTCGCGACGACGACTTTTTTCAATTTTGCGGCGATTAGTGCGTCGGTGCAGGGGCCGGTTTTGCCGAAGTGGCAGCAGGGTTCGAGGGTCACGAACATTGTCGCGCCTTTTGGGTTGGCCCCCTGCTTTTTGCAATCCGCCATCGCGTTGATTTCAGCGTGGGGGCCGCCGAATTTTTTATGCCAGCCCTTTCCGATGACCTTGCCTGCCTTAACAATAACTGCGCCGACAGCCGGATTAGGTTCCACCAGGCCAAGGCCTCGACGCGCGAGTTGCAACGCTAATTCCATATAATTCCGGGCGTGCGTCATAACATTTCTTCGAATTCTTGTTCGGTAATGATTTTCACGCCGAACTGGCGGGCCTTGTCGAGTTTACTGCCGGGGTTTTCGCCCGCGAGGACAAAATCGGTATTTTTGCTGACGCTGGAGCTTACCTTTGCGCCGGCGTTTCTGATTGCTTCTTCGATTTGCTGGCGGGAGAAATTCTGAAGTGTGCCTGTAACAACGATGGTCTTGCCGGCAAGATTACCTTCGGCTTTTGCCTTTTTAGGCAGTTCCGGTTTAACACCAGCCGACAGCAATTCATTTATGATTGCGATATTCCGCTCATTGTTAAAATACTCATAAATACCTTCGGCGAGTTTTTCGCCTACCTGTTCAATCGCATCGAGTTCGGCCTGGGTTGCTTTTATAATTGCTTCGAGCGAGCCGAAGTGCCCGGCTAAATCCTGCGCGGTTTGCACGCCAATGTGACGAATTCCAAGCCCCGCGACAAGCCGCCAGAGGGGACGGGTTTTGCTTATCTCGATTGAGTCGATGACGTTTTGTGCGCTTTTATCCGCCATTCGTTCCAATCCGAGAAGGTCGTCTTTGGTGAGTTTGTAAATATCGGCGATATTTTTTACCAGGCCGGCTTCCACTAACTGGTCAATCAGCGCTTCGCCCAGGTTTTCGATATCCATTTGTCCCCTGCCGGCGAAATACCTGATTCGTTCCTTCAACTGGCCGAGACAATGAGGGTTGATACAACGCAGAAATACCCCATCTTTGTCTTTTTCGACTTTGCCGCCGCAATTGGGGCATTTTGTGGGCGGCTCAAATGGCTTTGCCCCTTTCGGTCTGCGGTCTTTCTTTACTTCAACGACCTGTGGTATGATTTCCCCCGCCTTTTCGATAATGACGGTATCGCCCTCGCGGACATCGAGACGACTGACCTGGTCGAAGTTGTGCAAACTCGCCCTTTTGACGGTTGTCCCCGCCAATAACACCGGCGCCAGATTAGCTACCGGCGTCAGTGTGCCACCCTTGCCGACCTGGACGTCGATTGATTCGACTTTTGTTTCGGCCTGCTCGGCGGCAAATTTATAGCTTATGCACCATCTCGGCGAACGACTACTGAAACCAAGAATCTCTCGCTGTTCGAGATTATTGACTTTGACCACCATACCATCGATTTGATACTCAAGTTTAGCGCGTTTGTCATCCCAGCTATTACAAATCTCGATGACCTCATCAATATTTTTGGCTTCTTTGATATGCGGGTTGACGGGCAGGCCAAGTTTTTTGAAAACCTGCAGCATTTCATAATGTTCTTTTGCCAGCGGCTTTGAAACCTGGCCTGTAGCGTACGCGAAAAAAGACAGGTTTCTCTGGGCAGTGATTTTCGAATCGAGCAGCTTCAATGAGCCAGCGGCGGCGTTGCGAGGATTGGCAAAGAGCAGCTCGCCGGCCTTTTCACGCTGCTTATTGAGGCCTGCGAATGACTTTGTCGGCATATACACCTCGCCGCGAACCTCAAGGACATCAGGCACATCGCCCGTCAATCGCAGCGGAATCGCCTTTATCGTCCTGATATTGTGCGTTACATCATCTCCTTTTGTGCCGTCGCCTCTTGTGGCACCAAGCACAAGGATTCCCTTTTCATATCTCAAACTTACAGCGAGGCCATCGATTTTCAACTCGACGACGTAATCGTAATCTTTGCTTTCAAGCCCCTTTGCCACCCGCTCATCGAACGCCCGTAATTCCTCGGCGTTGTAGGTGTTATCCATACTGAGCATCGGGACAGCGTGACGAACGGATGCGAAACCCTCAATCGGCCTTTCGGATACCCGCTGGGTTGGCGAATCCGGAGTAATAAGTTGGGGGTGTTGTTCCTCAAGCGATTTTAGCTCTGCAAAGAGTTTGTCGTATTGCTGGTCGGTGATTTCGGGCCGGCTGAGGACGTAATAGAGGTAATCGTGCCTGCGTATCTCGGCACGCAACTGCTCAATTCGCTTTTTCGCATCGGCGGTCATAATGGGATAATTTATACGGTTCGGCGAGTTGTTTTGCAATACGCCGGCAGGCAACAATTAAGAATTAAACCGCCTATTTCCGGGCGATGACGACGCCGAAGCAGGTGTGGCGAGGGACTTTTTTAATGGTTACTTTGCGAAAGCCCGCTTTTTTGCAGATATCAGCCCACTGCCTGAGCGAGACACAATATTCGCCCTTATTGAGAATGTGTCTTTTGCTGTTATCGAACAATCTTTCGAATATACCCAAATCGCCGGCCTCGAAGGCAGCAATCCATTCCTGTTCGAGGACTTTGATAATGCGCTTAAACCTGTTGAGGTCGGTGTGGCTACCGGTGGTGTCCATATCTATTTCGCCGATGAGAAGACAGCCGCCCGGCTTTAGAACTTTGAGTATTTTCTTTAATGGATTCAATTTTTCCTTCAAATGATGGAGGGTAACGGTCGAGGCGGCGACATCGAATGTACCGGCCGGAAACTTTATCGAATCTGCATCCATCAGCTTACAAACAACCTGCTTTTCCAGTTTCAGCTTTTCGATTTTATCCTCGAACAGCGCCATCATTTCCTTGGAATTATCGACTGCTGTAATCGAGCAATCCGCCGCATTGAGGAATTTCAAGCTGAGAAGCCCCGTCCCACAGCCGATATCGAGAACTTTGTCGCTGCGTCTGACCTCTGAATTTTTCACAACCAAATCCAGCAAAGCACGATGAAACTCAAGCCGTCCCAAAGTCCGGTCATATTCATTTGACCAGTTCCCGAACCAGTCACGGGTCACTTTTTTACCTGTTTTTTCCGGCATATTCTTTACTCCTATAATAAACCTCTGCTTCAACTGCCACGACCATAAGGAGGTAGTTTATATGCTTTGCCGGGCTATTTTGCAATACGCAGGCGGGGATTACCCGCCGGAACGTGGTTGCCGCGACGAAATTCATTTTGACAAAAATACAAGATAATTGTTGTGTACAGGCCGCAGAGGTAATAGAATACCGCGAGTTTTGGTAAGTGTATTCGGACGGCGTTAGCACCGTCAAAATCGGCTTTAGAGATTAAGAAAGGAAAGCAAATGAACATTTATGTGGGCAATCTGGCACCTGATGTAACCGAAGACGAACTGAAACAGGCGTTCGAGGCATTCGGTCAGGTACAAACGGCAACGATTATAAAGGACAAGTTCAGCGGCGAGTCCAGAGGATTCGGATTTGTCGAGATGCCGGCTAAGGCCGAAGCACAGACGGCTATAACCGAAATGAACGGCAAGGACCTCAAAGGACGTGCATTGAACGTCAATGAGGCCCGGCCGAAGACCGAGCATCGCGGCGGCGGTGGCGGATACGGTGGCGGCGGTGGCGGCGGCAGACGCGGCGGCGGCGGCGGTGGTTATGGTGGTGGCGGCGGCAGACGCACCGGTGGTGGCGGTGGCGGCGGCGGCAGATACTAACCGTTATTGCCCAAACGCAGTGTTTTTCAGACAACCGGGATTCAAGATAAGGTGGCTCTGCGCGGCGGCCATTAGTCAATAAAATATAATAGCCCCTCGTCGTTCACACGACGAGGGGCTATTTTTTTTGAACAATCCAAATCACTAAAAGCTATCAATAGCACAAATGTATTTTCTTCACGGTCTCTCTCATAATTTCTCCCTTTTCAAAGGTCCTTTTGGGGAAGATGATGGCTCTTGCCTGCTCACAAAGCCAAAAAGATTCCGTCCTTTTGGGCAGAATCTTTTTGAACTCCCCGACCAGGAATCGAACCTGGAACCTAGCGGTTAACAGCCGCTCGCTCTACCGATTGAGCTATCGGGGAAACATAAATACCCTGTGAGGTTATCACAGATTCGGCTGGGTTGTCAAGTGAAACCGCCGGTCTCGGGCTAATATCTATGAAAAAATAAGGGGCAAAATCGCACGGGCCACTGGACAAAAAGGCAAATACTTTGTATGCTACGGTCTTTTCCAAGTTTAGCCGGTCGGAGCAAGTGCCGATAATAAAGGGTTTAGACGCCCGGCTTGTCGGCAGACGAGGCGGACGCACAGATTTCAACGGTTTTGAAGATATGGCAAGAGATATACTTGACATAGGCGGGTACACTATCAAGAAACGCATCGGGGTTGGTGCGCGCACGACAATATACCTTGCCACCGACGATGCGGACGGAAAAGAAGTGGCCTTAAAGCGAGTCATCCTCGAAAGACCTGAAGACGTCCGTGTTTTCGAGCAGGTAGAGACCGAATACAAAATAGCGCGGAAAGTAACCCACCCGTACATTCGCAAGTGCTACCGGCTCAAGAAGATTCGCAGCATGCTCAAAACGAAAGAGATGCTGCTTGCGATGGAATACTTTGACGGGCAATCGCTGGAGGAAGGGCCTGCGTTGAGCTTGCTCGATGTAATGCTGGTATTCCGAATGGTGGCGACGGGACTTAACGCGATGCATCAGTGCGGCCTGGTTCACTGCGATATAAAACCCAACAACATCCTGCTGAGCAAAGCCGGGGCAATCAGGATAATCGACCTCGGGCAAAGCTGCCGGATAGGAACGACCAAACGTCGCATTCAGGGGACACCCGATTACATCGCGCCGGAGCAGGTTCATCGCAAGCCGCTGGGCCCAAAGACCGACATTTTTAATCTCGGCGCAACAATGTACTGGGCAATCACCGGCAGGACAGTTCCAACCCTGATACCGAAAAAGGACCCCTTCGGTCTTGCCGTGCCGCAGGAGGCGATTCGCCCTCCAAATGAAGTCAGGCCACAGATACCGGCAGGCATTTCCAAATTAGTGATGGATTGCGTCGAGGAAGACCCCGCGAAACGGCCTACCGATATGATGACTGTCATATCCCGCTTAGACCTGATGATACACAGCATACTAAGCAACAAGTCAAAGACCAATTCTCAATAAACCTTGACAGAGCATCGCCAGAAAGCTATCCTTCAGCAAGCTTATTTGAGAAGCTGCTGTTTTGGCCATGCGGACCTGAAAAATGCCCGAAAAGACAATCGAACTGCTGAACAAAGGAATGGAAGCCAACAATGCGGACAAATTCAGACAGGGCAATCTTGTTTGTCTGCCTTCCCATGGGTCGTTAATCATAACCGGGGACCTTCACGGGCATCGCCGGAATTTTGAGCGGATAGTGGCATTAGCCAACCTCGAACACAACAAGCATACTCACGTAATTCTTCAGGAAATCATACACGGCGGTCCCGAGGACGAACATGGAGGATGCCTGTCTTACAAGCTGCTGTTCGATTCTATTTCCTACAAGGTGCGGTTTCCGGACCGGGTACACATCATAATGGGCAACCACGACACCGCCTTTATCAACAACTCCGACGTTATGAAGAACGGCAAAGAGATGAACGTGGCGATGCGGGCCGCTCTGGACAGGGAATTCAAGCTTGCCAGCGAGCGCGTTAAACTGGCGATACGGCAATTTTTATTTTCTCAGCCCCTTGCGGTTAAATGCGCCAACAGGATATTTATCTCACACTCGCTGCCGGGGGATCATTACGCCGACAAGTTTGACCATCGAATCTTCGAGAGACAGCTTAGAATTAACGACATCGTCAAGCCGGGTTCGGCCTATTTGCTGACCTGGGGCAGAAGCCACAGCCAGCACCTGCTGGATAAAATGGCCAGGGCGTTAGACGCGGACATTTTTATCCTCGGCCATCAGCGACAGGAAACGGGATGCTGCCGAGCGGGTAATAACCTGATTATCATCGCCTCGGACCACGACCACGGCTGCATCCTGCCCATAGACCTCGCTAAATCATATACCGTTGAGAATCTGCTGAAACTCATCATACCCGTAGCGGCGATAGCATAGATTTGCTCCAAAACCGGCCTGGAAAAAGATGTATCGCTTTGCAACTCGCTCGCCAAATTGTCGCTCTCCCCTCGCCAAATTCCTTGCCCACGGTAATTCGCCAGAGAACGTCTCTCAACACCCCAATTATATCGGACTATCACAATTTTAATGGCATTGAGCCAAAACGCCGGCTAAACCTCATATTACGCCCTGCCGTTTCTGTCGTATAACCATATTGCCAACAGGCACTTACGTTCTTATCGCAGGGGTTGACGATTGCGCCGGTGGCTACCATATCCAAACCGCATATAAAAACCGTTCTTTAATTAAATCGGGCCTGAAAGATGCCGATGACACGATGTCGTAACTTGCTGAGAATTGTGCGATTGCGAAAGATTTTCACGCACCATTGAACGGAAAGCCATTTTCGGCTACGGCATATCGATAAATGTTTGGGCCTTAAACTATGAGCGAGCAAACTACAATATTGGTCGTCGAGGACGAGGCACACATCAGGAGAGTGCTGGAATACAACCTCAAGCTGGACGGCTTTGAGGTTTATCTGGCCGAAGATGGAGCTACTGGTCTTAAACTTGCGCGTGAAAATAACCCCGATGTAATCCTGCTTGACTGGCTTATGCCGGTAATGAACGGACTGCGGGTTCTCGCGGAATTGAAGACCGACGGCAGCACAGAACATATCCCCGTCTTTATGCTTACCGCCAAAGGCATGCTGAATGATGTCACGCAGGCGATAGAGATGGGCGCCGATGACTACATCACAAAACCATTTAACCCAATACAGTTAGGCAAAACCATCAGGGAAAAGCTTGAAAAATGCGCAAAGGTAAAAAAGAGCTGAAAACCGTTTTATTCGCCGGCCATACCGACGATACGAACAGATTTATATCAACTAAACCCGTTATTGGGGAAACTATTTGTTTGGAGAGCACTATTATGAAAACATGGAAAAACCAGCCGTCAATAAAATGGCTCCTGTTGTTATCCACCGTGATGGCCATAACCGTGAGCGCGCAAACGCTCGCAGCAGAACAAAAAGAAACAAAACAAAAAACTGATTTGACCGAGCTATCCATCGAAGACCTGATGAACGTCGAGGTCGCGTCAACTGCAACGCTGACGAAGACCTCGCCGCGTCTTGTTCCCGCTGCGGTGACAACAGTCACTGCGGAGGATATCAAGAGCTCCGGCGCACGCAGTTTGTTCGAGTTGCTCGATATTTACGTCCCCAACCTGCAAGTAATACAACACCACTACGAATCCGACCATATGGGGCTGCGCGGGATTATTAACGACCGTGACGATAAATATCTGCTGCTGGTCAACGGAACTGTTATGAATGATACCACCCACTACGGGGCATTGAGCGAGCGAGACCTGCCGCTGCTCGGTGACATCCATCACATTGACGTCGTTCGAGGCCCCGGCTCAGCCCTGTATGGCCCCGGCGCCGTGTCGATGGTTATTAACATTATTACTTACAACATCGGGACATTCCAAGGCACAGAATTGACCAGCCGTTTGGGCGCCATCGATGAATTTTATACAGGTGAGTTGAAACACGGCCAGAAATTCGACGACAACGATGGAGGCCTCTTCATATACGGTGGCATCGGTGATTCTCGAGGCGCTAACAAACAAAACTCTCCTCAAATCTACGCTGTTGACATGCCCTCCGGGCAACAATTCTCGGGGGCGTGGTCGGATCAGAGCTGGAGCTTCCCCGGCGACGGGACCAAAGCCGGCCACCCGTTTACGGGGCCAGTCACTAATAACGGCCAATCCACCGATGGCTATTCGCCGGTAAAGCTGCACGTCCAGATAACGAGAGACAACTGGGACATCTGGGCACGTTACACGCGCGGCGGCCAACAGTTTGACTGGTACACCAAGGACGTCGCCCGACCTCCGTTTGGCTGGATCGACGTCTGGGATGGTGGTCATATAGATTGGAGCACCTGGCCCTATCCCACCCTCACTTCTGTTCCTGCTATGCAAGTCCAAGCTTACGGCTATCAACAGGCGACCGGCTATATAGGATATAAACAGGAACTGACCAATGACATCGACATTGATTACTCAGGCAGCTATGACACGTTAGATATGATACGAGTATTAGGTAGGTCCAATCCTACCGCCTTTTATTCTGAAGACTACCGTGAGGACAAATACCTTGGTAAGGCAATATTGAAATGGCAAATCAATGACCAGCACAGAATTGCCTTCGGCACCGAGCTTTTACATTCAGTGCTTGGTCTGAACAACCCTATGTGGCCCGTTGAAAGCCCGCAGGACACAGTGCTAAATCCTATGCCCAAGTGGTCAACCAATATGTATTCACTGTTAGGCGAGCATCAGTGGACTATCAGCGACAAATGGACGACCTTCCTCGGCGCACGACTTGACAAGCACACATATACCGACTACATGTTCTCTCCTCGTGCGGCAATCGTGTACACACCTACCGCCATAGACGCATACAAATTGATATGGTCGCGGTCGGTGCGTGCAAACTTTGAAGAGGAAATGAAGGCACAGGCCGACGCCAACGGTGGCAATAGCAAGCCGGAACAACTCGACAGCGTAGAGTTGCGTTATGAAAGGCAGCAAAGCAAAAACCTTGACCTGGCCGCATCGTTATTCCTGCATTACAGTTTCGATCGCATCTCTTATAACAGCCTTACCAGCCAAAATACCACCATCGGCACACAGAAGGACTGGGGTGCCGAACTTGAGGCATCTTACCACACCGAGAAAACCCGCCTGACGATATCTCACGGATATACAAAACTTATTGACTTCAAACTGGCTCCGGATGCATCAAGCGCACTTATCACCGCCAAACCATACGGCTATGGTGATGACCTGGCCAACTGGGCCAACAACATTACCAAGTTAACTGCTCAACAGAAGCTCGATGACAAGTGGACCCTCGACGGTTCATTGCGCATCTACTGGGGATTTCCTGGGCTGAAGGACCTAAACAAATACGAGGCCAGCCTCGCCGGAGCAGGCGCCATTGTCGAACCGGGATGGGAAAAGGCCTATCGCGGCAACTATTATTTAGACCTTGGCCTGCAGTATAAAGCGAGCAAGGACCTCACCATCGGCATCACCGGCTACAACTTGCTTGGCCTTTTCAACATGGACCTCAACAAGCGTAACTACATGAGTGACCCCGATTATCGCGACGAAGCGGTGGCCGTTGGGGTTTCTGTCACATATAAATTCTAAACTGAAATTGGGAGCGATCAAATAGGAGATATACTCCGATGACTCAAGAGAGACATGCTAACACGGTCGACACCCAACCGTGGCTGATGCGCGCCGGTCGCATTAGCCGACTAATTGGACCAATCCTCGTATTGCTCGCCTGTCTTTGGGTGGCCGATGCGTACCCGGATTCCAAGTCCACCCAGTACAAAGAATACGAGGTCAAGGCCGCCTTTATGTACAATTTCCTGAAGTTCGTCGACTGGCCTGAAGAAAAAATGGCGAGTAACGGCAACCAGATAATCATCGGCATCATCGGCCAGGACCCCTTTGGTTCGGCCGCCGACATTCTCAAGGACAAAAAGGTCGAAGACCGTAACGTGGTAATAAAGCATTTTGACGGTTTTCAGCAGCTCAAAGAGGCCGTCGAGAAGGACAAGACAGAGCTAACTAACAAGATTAAGGCCCTGTCGAAAAGCCAGATTATATACAGAGACAACGACGGCAAAATCGTTATAACGCCGGCGGATGAGTTCAACGAACTGAAAAGCATAACCGACGGAACTGCCCGCGAAAAGAAAATCGAAGAGCTTAAAAAGCGGGGATTTCTGCTTGCCGACCCGTCAAAAGCAGAGAATACCAAGGCAACCATCGATACCATCGCCAACGGGCAAATGGAAACCCTCAAGAGATGCCATTTGCTGTTTATCTGCCCGTCGGAGAAAAAAACCGTCAACGAGATAATCGACCTTGTAAAAAACCAGGGTGTCCTGACGATAGCGGACACACAGGAGTTTCTCGATGCGGGCGGTATCGTAAACTTTGTTATCGAAGACAATAAGGTTCGCTTCGACATAAATCTGACCGCCTCCGAAAAGGCCGGACTAAAAATCAGGTCTCAGCTTCTCCGTCTCGCGAAAAAGGTGGTCAAGGACGGGGTGGATGTAACAAGCCATAGTAATGCTGTTCAGCAGGAGACCAAATGATTCTGCTTCCTGTCCGTAATATGGCCATTAAGCGAAAGCTGATAGGCATCGTTATGCTCACCTGTATGTTGGCGCTGACGGTGGTGGGCAGTGCATTCGTGTTCTGGGAGTGGCAAAACCTGCGTAGCAACCTGGTGGAAAAACTTCTGACCGAGGCACAAATTACCGCCGACAACTGCAAAGCCGCGTTAACATTTGAAGACACAGGGGACGCGGATAAAACGTTAAAAGCCCTCAAGGCCGACTCCGGAATCGTCTTCGGCTGCGTCTATAAGAAAAACGGTGATGTATTCGTCAGCTACGCACAAACCGAAGCCGAAAAAACCCAACTGACAATCCCGGTCAAAGAATCGGGGCACAACTTCTCAACCCACCTGTTGACCGTTTTCGAGCCAATAGTGCTCGACAACCAGAGAATAGGCACTGTATGCCTGCGGTCCGACCTAAGCCCTATGTACACGGCGTTAAAACGCAACGCCACAAACACCGTTGCAGTCCTGTTGCTGGCTGCCCTGACCGCCTATGTTATCTCGTCGCGACTTCAGCGTTTCATTTCCGGACCGATTCTTGGTTTGGCAAAATTAGCACAAGGCGTATCAGAAAAGAAAGATTACTCCGCGCGAGCGGTCAAGAATACCAACGACGAGATCGGCCTGCTCATCGATTCCTTCAACGAAATGCTTGAACAAATACAGCAGCGCGACTCCGAACTGGTCAAGGCCAAGGGAGCCCTGGAGCTAAGAGTTCAGGAACGCACCTCTGAACTTACCACCGCCAACAAACAGCTTACCTCCGAGATAGGCGAGCGAGAGAAAGCGGAACACAAACAAGTGGAACTGGTCAAGGAGCTCGAAGACGTCAACCAGGAACTAAAGGATTTTGCCTATATTGCCAGCCACGACCTTAAAGCACCTCTTCGAGCGATAAAGACACTTGCGGACTGGATATCCACCGACTACGCCGACAAAATCGACCAGGATGGCCAGGAGCAATTGAAACTCCTCAGACAACGCGTTGACAGGATGCACAACCTCATAGACGGGATTCTGCAGTATTCCAGGGTTGGCCGCGTCAGAGAAAACCTTTCCGAAGTCGAGCTTAACAAACTTCTGCCCGAAATCATCGATATGCTCGCCCCGCCGGCGAACATAAAGATTACGGTGGAAACGGAACTGCCCACGGTCAAATGCGAGGAAACCCGTATTACACAGGTATTCCAGAACCTGCTCAGCAACGCCATCAAATATATGGACAAGCCGGAGGGGCTGATAAAAGTTAGCTGCGCCGAAGATGGCGAATTCTGGAAATTCAGCATCGCCGACAACGGCCCCGGCATAGAAAAGAAACACTGGGAGCGCATCTTCAAGATATTCCAGACCCTTGCGCCACGGGACGAGTTTGAAAGCACCGGCATCGGTCTGACGGTTGTGAAGAAAATAGTTGAGCTTTATAACGGAAAAATCTGGCTCGAATCCGAAGTCGGCAAGGGAACAACGTTCCTCTTTACGTTCCCCAAAGCCGGAGCGCCTGAGCCACTCCCGGAAGAAGTAACCGCTGCCGTCAGCGCAGAAGAGGACTCCAACGGCAACGAGGAGACGGAGGTTTAGGTAATTGAGTTACTGAATGGCGAAAGATTCGAGATGAAAATAGGACACAAATTAACGCTTGGATTCGTCGGTTTGACGCTGCTAATGGCAGGGCTTGGATACTTCACCCTGCGTACAAGCCAAACGACCCTCGAAGAAGCCATCGGCAAGAATTCCGCCGACCTTGCCGAACAAATACTGGATAAAATTTCCCGAAACATCAATACCAGAATCGAAGAAATACAGGCACGTTCAACAAACGAACTGGTAAAAAAATTCATTACCCGGTCAAACGCACAGTTCGAGAATATGCCCGACCCCAACGGTTACATCGCACAAATCGACCGCGACTGGGTAAAGGGGGCGGACCTTCCCATTATCAGCGAACTTACCCACAACGAACTGGCCATAGAACTGCAATCGCGGCAAAAATTCTACCAAAAGAAATACGGCTATCCTCTGATAGGAGAGATTTTTGTAACAAACCGATACGGCGCGAACGTAGCGCAGACCGGCAGGACAACTGACTATTACCAGGCCGACGAGGAGTGGTGGCAGATTGCCAAAAAAGACGGTCTGTTTGTAAGCAATATTAAATACGACGAAAGCTCCAGAATCTTCTCCACCGAAATCGCGATAAGAATCGACGACGCCAACGGCAACTTCATCGGGGTAATCAAGGCAACCCCGAACATCAAAGAAACAATCAATATCATCAACGAAGCGAAACTCGCCGCCGAATATAAAACAACACAACTGCACCTGATAAACAGAAACGGCAAAATAATATACTCTACAAAAGGTTATGGTTTCCTCGAGGATGTGAATAACCAGATTGTTCCACGTTGCGTTGACCCCGACCGGCCGGGACACAAATGCTACCTTATCGGCGAAAAACCCGGTGAAAAAGGAATGCTCTTCGCACACGCCCATTCACATGGATATAAAGATTTCAAAGGGCTGGGGTGGACTCTGGTAACAGAAACCAACACCGCCGAAATTTTCGCCCCCATTGTCGGTTTAAGAGACACGATACTGCTGGCTGGACTGGCGATTATAGGGTTTGCACTGCTGGCCGGCTCAATCACCTACCGCTCCATTGTTGTTCCGATTGCAGAGCTTCAAAATGCAACCGTCCAAATCGCCTCCGGCAATCTCGATACCAACTTGACAAAACCCGGCTTCAGCGAAATAGACCAACTCGCCAATTCCTTCCAGAGAATGGCCCAGCGTCTCAAGAAAACAATAGAAGACCTTAATGACGAAGTCAACGGACGCAAAAAAACGGAGCAGGCCCTCAGGATGTCTGAGCAACAATTCAGCCAGGTCGTCGAAAACGCAAGAGAATGGGTTTGGGAAGTAAATGTGGACGGCCTGTACACATACGCAAGTCCGGTCGTTAAGGAAATACTGGGGTTCAGCCCCGAAGAAATTGTCGGAAAGAAGCGATTCTACGACCTGTTTCACCCCGAAGACCGAGAGGCAATGAAAACAACGGCCTTTGATATTTTGACCAAAAGACAGACATTCCAAAGGTCTAACCACCGCAACCTTCACAAAGACGGGCACGTGGTCTGGTTATCCACAAGCGGGGTGCCGATATTGAATGAACAGGGAGAACTGGTGGGATACAGAGGCGTGGATGCGGACATCACTGAGCAGAGAAAGGCAGAGGCCCTGCTCACCGAAAGAACCGAGCAGATTATGCACCACCATAACACCCTGTTGAAACTGGCAAACATCCCGGAGCAGGACCTGGATTCGCTGTTTAGATTAATCACTGAGCAGGACTCAGAAGTCCTTAACGTTGCACAGGTAGGCATCGGTTTCTTTAATCAGGAAAAAACCGAGATTGTCTGCCGCGACCTGTTCATCAAAGCCCAAAAGACCCACGAAACCGGTCATTCGCTGAAAACATGCGATTATCCGCATTATCTCAAAGCGATGGAAAACAGCCGAATACTGGCCGCGAACAACTCCCTATCCGATATGCGCACCTGCGAATTCGCCGAGTCCTATCTGAAACCACAAGGTATTAACTCAATGATGCATGTCCCCATACGACTTCACGGACAAATGGTAGGCATAATATGTCACGAGCATATCGGCCCAGCCAGAGAATGGACAAGCACGGAGCAGGATTTCGCGGCATCGGTGGCCGATACGATTTCACTGAAACTCGAGGCCGCAGAACGCATAAAAGCCGAACAGACGCTCGAAAAACTCAACAAAGACCTTGAGGCCGCCGTCCAGGAGCTTAGCCGGTCCAACAGACAGCTTCAGGACTTTGTTCATATCGCCGCTCACGACCTGAAGACGCCTGTGCGTGGAATCGGCACCCTGGCGGACTGGATTATCAGCGACTATGGCGACTGGTTCGACGAGCAGGGCCGCGAACAAATTCGCCTGCTCAAAGCCAGGGTTATCCGAATCGACAAACTTATCGACGGAATGCTGCAATTCTCGAAGCTTGTGCGAACCAAACAAAAAGAGCGGCAAGTGGACTTAAATGCGATGCTGTCTGATATTATCCGCGGGATAACACCGCCCGACAACGTCGAAATAGCCATGGACAGTTTACCCGTCGTTGCCTGTGAGTACGAACACTTAGAGCTTGTATTCCAGAATCTTTTGACAAACGCAGTAACCTTTATGGACAAAACGAAAGGACTGATAAAGGTCGGCTGCGTCGAACAAGGGGACTTCTGGAAGTTCTATGTCTGCGATAACGGGCCCGGTATAGACCAGAAGTATTTCGATAAAATCTTCAGGATATTCCAGACCCTGCCCAAGAAAGACGAGCCGGAAACCGCAGGAATCGGTCTGGCTGTCGTCAAGAAAATTGTCGAACTTTATGGCGGCAAAATATGGGTAGAGTCCCAGCCCGGTTCAGGCAGCACATTCTTCTTCACATTCCCCAGGCAAATAGAGAAACCTGTATATGCAAAAGCCAAAGCCAATACTGCTTATTGAAGACGACAGTGTCGATGCGATGACGGTCAAGCGGGCGATGCGAGACCTTCAGGTCAACCACTCTATGATAAATTCGGTCAATGGCGAAGAGGCAATGAAGTACCTGACCAGTCCCGACACGGAAAAACCATTCATCATCCTTCTGGACCTGAATATGCCAAAGATGAACGGCATTGAGTTTTTGAAAGTTATGAAGACACATCCTGCGCTCAAAACGATACCTGTTATAGTGCTTACAACCTCAAAGGAACGACAGGACATTATCGACAGTTTCGAGCTTGGCGCCTCCGGTTATATGGTTAAGCCGGTGGATTATTCAAAATTCGTAGAGATACTCAGCAGAATTATGATTTATTGGAGTTCGAGCGAGTTGCCAATACAAGAGGTTCTGCTCGCCGAGATAAAACATTAACCGGATAATGCTAAAACCAATGGAAACAGAACAAATCCAGAACGGGCAAACGATTGTGGCCAAAGACGCCGCTGCGGACACATACCAGTGTCAGGAGCAGCAAACAAAAGAGCAGTTGCCCAGCTACATAAGGTCTTTGCGCGCCCGTATAGCGGGCCTTGAACGGCTCGAAAGCGAACACGAACGGGTGGAGCAGGCGCTTATCACGGCGATTCAGGAATGGGAAGCCACGTTCAACGCTACGCGGGACCCGATTATGCTGGTGGACAAGGACTTCAGAATAGTCCAGGCCAATCACTCCGCGTCGCGATTTTTCGGCAAATCGCTGGGCACAATTCTGGGCCAAACCACACATTGGCTGCTTTATGGAACGGACCTGCCTCCGGATAACTGGCCGCTGAAAATAGCTAAGCAAACCAACAAGCACGAGGATGCGGAGCTTTATGTGTCTCAGAAAGACGCCTGGATCGCGGTATCGGCGGACCCTGTAGCCAACGACGCGGGCAACATCGCGTATTTCGTCCATATCCTCAGGGACATAACCTATCGTAAAAAAGCCGAACAGGCACTCGCGAAGCTCAACATTGAACTGCAGAAAACCGTCAAAGACCTCGAGAATTCCAACCAGGAGCACCGCAATTTCGCCCACGTTATCGCCCACGACCTGAAATCGCCACTGCGAGGTATCGGATCTATCGCCGACCGCCTAATACGGAAATACTCCGACAAACTCGACGACGAAGGCAACAACCAACTTCGGCTGCTCATCGTAAGGGCAAAGCGAATGAGCGATTTCATCGACGGAATATTACGATATGCCGAAATCGGATACGTTGTTGAGGAACAGCATAACGTGGACATAAACGCACTTCTGACGGAAATAATCGGGGAAATCGTCATTCCGGACAATTTTGAAGTCATCATCGAACAGCCCCTGCCCGCCGTGCGAGGCGAACAACTACGCCTCAAACAGGTATTTCAGAACCTTTTGAGTAACGCGGTCAAATATACGGACAAACCGAAAGGGCAAATCAAAATCGGCTGCACCGAGGAAAACGGCCCGGCTTCGCCTAACGGCAACGCCGAGGCGAGCTTCTGGAAATTCAGTGTTGCAGACAACGGCTGCGGAATCAAAGAAAAATATTTTGAAAAGATATTCGAGATATTCCAAACGTTGACGTCCCGCGACAAAACGGAAAGCACGGGCATCGGGCTAACCATCGTCAAAAAAATTGTAGAACTATATGGCGGCAAAATATGGGTGGAATCAAAAATAAATGAGGGCAGCACGTTCTTTTTCACCCTGCCGAAGGCCAAAAGCCAAGGAGACGAAAAATGTCATTGCTAAAACCAATACTGCTTGTTGAGGACGATTTCGTGGACGCGTCCACCGCGAAACAGGCACTGCATGACCTCAGGGTCAGGAATCCCGTCATTCACAAAACAGACGGGGAAGAGGCACTCGAATACCTCAGAGACCAGAACAATGACAAGCCAGCGATGATACTGCTGGACCTTAATATGCCGAGAATAAGCGGCATAGAGTTGCTGCAGATTATGAAGACGGACACCGAACTGCAGCACATACCGGTAGTTGCCCTCACGGTATCGAAATATGAGCAGGACAAGCTCGACACCTTCGACTTCGGCGTGGCGGGGTACGTGATAAAAGCGGTTGATTACGACGCTTTCCTGCGAGCTATGGACATTATAATTCAATACTGGGCCTGGAACGGGCTTGTGGAAAAGGAAAGGGAGGCAAACAATGCGAGATTGTAGACCGATTCTGCTTCTTGAAGACGACACCGTTGACGCGATGACAGTGAAGCGGGCCTTAAAAGACCTTCACGTCTCAAACCCGTTGGTGCGTGTCACCAACGGCGAAGAGGCCCTTGTGTACCTCAGAGACGACATCAAGGAAAAACCCTGCCTTATCCTGCTTGACCTGAACATGCCGAAGATGAACGGCATCGAGTTCCTCAGGGTCGCAAAAGTCGAGGAAAAGATCAAAAGGATTCCTGCGGTAGTTCTGACCACCTCGAAAGACGACCAGGACAGGTTCAAAACCTTCCAGCTCAGCGTCGCCGGCTTTGTCGTCAAGCCCGTGGATTATGTAAAGTTCGTCGAAGCAATGAGAATCGTAAACTTGTACTGGACCCTAAGCGAACTGCCAAACAGCGAACAGGAGAGCACAAATGAAAAGCTCCAAGCCAATATTGCTGGTTGAAGATGATAATGTTGACGCAATGACGGTCAGGCGGGCGCTGAAGGACCTCAATGTCCCCAACGGCATCATTCATCAGCTCGACGGCGAGGACGCCCTCGAATACCTCAAGTCCAGCAACAATAAAAGGCCCTGTGTTATCCTGCTTGACTTGAATATGCCCAGGATGAGCGGCATTGATCTCCTGAAAATTATCAAAAACGATGACGAACTGAAACAAATTCCGGTGATTGTTATAACCACGTCCAAAGACGAACACAACAAGATGGAAAGTTTTGAGTTCTCCGTAGCCGGCTACATCATAAAATCCGCCGACTATAAAAAATTCGTGGAGTCACTCAAGATACTCAACCTGTATTGGACGCTGAGCGAGTCGCCTTACGCAGACGTATAACCGATGGAAAACAAAAGATACAAAATACTGCTGGTTGAAGATGACCGACTTGACCAGATGGCGTTCAAACGCTTAGTCAAGGAGGAAAACCTCCCCTACGATTACATAATCGCCGGCTCGGTCGCCCAGGCCAGTGAAATCCTCGGCGGCGAGAAATTCGACCTTGTTTTTGTGGACTATCTCCTCGGCGACGGGACCGCTTTCGACATACTCGAGTCCATTGTCGACACGCCGGCGGTCTTCGCTACAGGAACGGGCAGCGAGGAACTTGCGGTAAAGGCGATGAAATCCGGCGCCTCCGACTACCTTATCAAAGACCCCTCCAGAAACTATCTCAAGGTCCTTCCTGAGGTCGTAAAAAACGCCATTCGCCACAAAAAGGCCGAGGATGAGCTTAAACAATACCATGATAAGCTTGTAGAGCTGGTAAAAGAGCGAACCGAACAACTCGCGGAAGAAAAAGAATTGCTGGCCGTGACGCTGTCGAGTATGGGCGACGCCGTGGTTGCGGTTGATGCCCAGAACCGGATAACGTTGTTCAACAAAACCGCTGAACAATTGACCGGCTGGCGATTCGAAGAAGTGCAGGGTAAATCAGTCGATGAGATAATCAGGATTGTCAACGAGCAAACCAAGCAGCCAGCCAACAGCCCCATTGACATGGTGCTTGAGTCGCGAGAAATCGAAAGCGGAACAGACCATGATGCGCTAATCGCCAGAATCGGGCGTGAATGTCCCATAGCCGCCACGGCCGCACCCATACGAAGAAACGACGGGACTATGACCGGCATCGTTATGGTACTGCGGGATGTGTCGCAACAGCGCGAAATCGACCGGATGAAATCGGACTTTATCTCATCGGTTTCGCACGAGCTGCGCACGCCGCTTACCTCGATGAAGGCCTACGCCGAGACAATGCTGTATGACCGGAATATGGCCGAGGAAACAAAGCGTGAGTTCCTTAAAATCATCGACGAGGAATCCGACCGGCTCACCAATCTTATCAATGGAATCCTCGACATTTCCAAGATAGAGGCCGGCACAATCGAAATCATTCGTAAACCCGTCAACGTGGCCTCGGTTGCGAAGCGTGCGGCTGAATCGTTCGAACACATCGCAGACAAAAAGAAAGTCCGCCTCCAAACCGATATAGCGGAATATCTGCCGGAACTGATAGGCGACGAAAACAAAATCTACTCGATGATTACAAATCTGGTCAATAACGCCATCAAGTTCACACCCGAAAACGGCACGGTCTCGGTATCGGCCCAGTTCGTTAATAATGAGCTGGTCGTCAAGGTGTCCGATACTGGTATGGGAATACCCAAAGATGACATGTCTAAAATTTTCGGCCGATTCTACCGCGTTCACCGCCCCGGAAAACAAATCCAGGGCACGGGCCTGGGCCTCGCCATCGTCAAGGAAATCGTCATCAGGCACGACGGCAGGATAGACGTCGAAAGCGAGGTCGAAAAAGGCAGCACTTTCACAGTATATCTGCCCGTCGCGCAGCAACCCGCCCACGCCGCAACCAGATAAATCGCCCCTTGGCCCTTCTAAAAAACCCTCCAAAACCAGCAACAAGTTAGACATTGCGCGCTTGACTTTCCCATCCCCAGACGATAACCTTATTCTCGATAATATCGGGCAGCCCTCTCGCGCAAGGGATTGCATACGCAAACCACTATCGGTAACAAAGGATGGTTTGAACCTATGAAACAAGGCAATGAGCCGCAGGAGCGTCTCGAAAGCATACCAATACTCGATGAGTTGAAGAACTCATACCTCAATTACGCGATGAGCGTCATCGTATCGCGTGCGTTGCCGGACGTCCGGGACGGCTTAAAACCCTCGCAAAGACGAATATTAGTCGCGATGAACGACCTCAGCTTGGGCCCCCGAAGCAAACACCGCAAATGCGCTAAAATCGTCGGCGATACCGGAGGTAACTATCACCCGCACGGTGACCAAGCGACTTATGGAACACTCGTCCGCATGGCCCAGGACTGGAATATGCGCTACACACTGGTTGACCCGCAGGGTAACTTCGGCTCAATCGACGCTGACCCCCCCGCCGCTATGAGATACACCGAGGCCAGAATGACCTCGGCTGCGACGGATATGCTCGAAGACCTGGAATACGAGACGGTTGATTTTGTCCCTAACTATGATGAGACAAGGACGGAACCGACGGTGCTGCCTTCAAAGCTCCCGAACCTGTTAGTCAACGGCTCAACCGGTATCGCGGTCGGTATGGCCACCAATATTCCGCCTCACAATATCGGCGAGGTTTGCGACGCCTTGCTTTTGGTCATAGACGACCCAAAGTGCGGCTTCAAAGACATAATGAAAAAGCTCCCGGGACCAGATTTCCCAACAGGCGGAATCATCTGCGGCAAGCAGGGAATTGTCGATGCCTATTTCAAAGGCAAGGGCCACCTCGTCTTAAGGGGCAAGACCCAAGTCGAGCCGTCAAAAAGGGGAAAAGAATGTATCATCATAACTGAAATCCCCTATATGGTGGTCAAGACAAGCATCGTTTCGAAGATAGCCGACTGCGTCCGCGACGGCCAAATCGCCGAGATTGCCGACGTCAGGGACGAGTCGGACCGCCACGGTATGAGAATCGTGGTCGAAATCAAAAAAGATTGCGACGCACAGGTCGCGTTGAATAAACTGTTCGAATATACCCCCCTGCAAACCACTTTCGCAATAGCTAACGTAGCTCTCGTCAATAACAGACCTGAGACGCTCAGTATCCGCCAGATGCTCGACTTGTTTATCGACCACCGCAAAATTGTCATCCGCAGACGAAGTATATTCCTGCTCAAACGGTGCCAAAACAGGGCACACATCCTCGAAGGTCTGATTCTGGCAGTCAGCGACATAGACGAAATAATCGAACTTATCAAAAAATCTCCCGACGCGCCAACGGCCAAGCAGAACCTGATGAAAAAGCCGTTGAAACTGGCGGAAACGGAAACTCTGCGAAAACTCCTGCCAAAGGAATTCATCAAGGAAAAGACAAAGGAAAAGCAATTCCTCACAGGCCCGCAGGCCGACGCCATCCTCACAATGCAATTACAACGGCTGACGGGGCTCGAAATTGAAAAGCTCGCGAAGGAATACAGCGGCCTGATTGAGCAAATAGAAGGTTACGAGGCGATTTTAGCCAAAGACACAGTACTGCTGGACATCATACGCAAAGATATCAACGATATAAAAACCAAATACGGTGATGCCAGACGCACAGAAATAAGAGCACAACAGGCCGAATCGTTCGACCTTGAAGACCTGATAGCCGACGAAGAGGTCATCGTTACCGTAAGCCACTCCGGCTACGTCAAGCGAATGCCCGTTGACACCTACCGCAAGCAGGGGCGAGGAGGCACGGGCGTAATCGGCTCAGATACCAAAGAAGGCGACTTCATCGAGCATATGTTCACCGCCTCCACACACGACTACCTGCTGATTTTCACCAACCGCGGCAAATGCTACTGGTTAAAGGTCTATGACATTCCCAGCTTGACCCGGCAGAGCAGAGGCAGGAGTATCGCTAACCTGCTCAACCTCGGCGACCAGTCAATCGCCTCGGTGATTAACGTCGCTAAACTTACAGAAAACGAGGAACTGCCCGATGACAAGCAGCCGCAGCTCGTTATGGCGACACAGAACGGCCTAATCAAAAAGACAAAACTCTCCGCATACAGCCACCCGCGCTCGGTTGGCGTTACCGCAATCAAACTTGACCCCAACGACACCCTTATCGAGGTTGCCCAAACTACCGGCAAAGACCACATAATCCTCGGCACGCGCGACGGTATGGCCATAAGATTCGATGAGCAGCAGGCCCGCTCAATGGGCAGGGTATCGAGGGGCGTCCACGGAATCAGGTTACGCTCCGGCGACGCGGTTGTCGATATGGTAATCGCAGAGGAAAAGGCGTCGCTGTTAACCGTCTGCGAAAAGGGCTACGGCAAACGCACCTCGCTCGAAAATTACCGGTCCCAGAATCGCGGCGGCGTAGGACTGATTAACATCAAGACCACCGAACGCAACGGCAAGGTCGTCGCCCTAAAGGCCGTCCAGTTCGAAGACGAACTAATGCTGATTACCGCCAACGGAATCATCATACGAACGGGTCTTGACCAGATTCGCCCAATAGGCAGAAACACTCAAGGCGTCCGACTGATTAAACTCAAAGAAGGCGACAAGCTCGTCGCCGCGGCAAAAATAGGCCCCGAAGTGGCGAAGGAACAGTCCGACGACACAACAATACAAAAAGCCGAACTTCCCCCGCAGGAAGAAACTGAACCGGGTCCGGAAGAAGAAGAAATCGAAGCCGAAGATAAGCCGGAAGACAAGTCAAAGTCGAAACCGGAAAAGAATGAACCCAAAGATAAGGGCAAAAAGCCGGATAAAAAACCCCGCAAATAAAATCGGCTTATAAAAATGCAGGCGGGAGCAGCTATGGCAAAAGCCGGCGATAAGACAAAAAACACCCAATCGCTTGTGTATGTAATCGCAGGCAAAGAGCCGACGTTAGTCAACGCAAAATATACCGAGCTTATCGACCGGCTCATGCCCCCCCAGGAAAGAGATACCGGCCTGCTGGTAGTCGATTCCGACAAGGCCGTGATAAGCGAAATCCTCGACGAGCTTCGCACATTGCCCTTCCTGACAAAAAAACGAATAGTCGTCCTGCGGAACGCCGATAAATTTATCTCCGCCCGCGGCCAGCAGGATGACCAAGATGAGGAGGATGAGCAAGACAAACAGGACGGCCAGGGCACCCCTGCCGGCTCCAGCAACCGCCAACTCCTCGAAAAATACTTTGAAAATCCCTGCCCGACGGGCATCCTCGTAATGACGGTATCGACCTGGCCGAGTAATACCCGCTTGGCAAAAAAACTGCCGGATATCGGAACACTGGTGGAGATAAAACCGCCTAAAAGCGAAGAATTCCCCAGTCGGATTATTAACTACGCACGCGATGCTCACAATAAAACCCTCGATTACAGGACAGCCGGATTGCTCATCGAGCTTGCCGGCGAAAATCTCACCCGGCTATACACCGAAATCGATAAACTCGCCACATACGCAGCAGCCGAAAAGGCAATAACGACTGCCCATGTCGAATCGCTTATTGGCCGCAATCGCGAATTTGACGCGTTCGAGGTCATCGAATCCTGCCTCCAGCGAAAAACCGGCCCCGCTATCGAACGGCTGCGCAAAATGTTCGCCGAAGATAAATCGGCCGAATATACAACCATCGGTGCGTTCGCGTTTCACATCCGCAGGATGTTCGCCGCGAAAAAATTATTACTGGAAGGTCATTCACAATATGACGTCGCCGGCAAACTGCGCATCTGGAACAACAAGGAATCGCTTTTTGCGCAAATCAAACGGCTGTCCCTGAAGCAAATCGGCGACCAGATTCAGCGGTTAGCCGAAACAGATTACGCCATAAAGCGTGGCCAGGCCCAGCCCAGAATCGCAATAGAGCAATTCGTACTGCAATTGGCTGCGTTGTAATTCCCTCGTTCTTACATCCTACTGAGATTAATGGCAGTTGTGCTGCTCTCTTCCGTTTCTCGCTCCGCTCACAACGGAGAGGGCGGGATTATAACCGCCCTCTTTTGCTATATGTTATAAAATAAGCATTTGTGATGCAAGTCTTGGTTTTATAAAGAATTAACTGCCACGAATCGTTACTATTCCTACACGATAATATACTATTCGTGACTTAAAAAATAGGACAATTTGTAAGACAGTAATAACAAAGGCTGCACAATCCAATAACTAATAATTATCAGGTTGTTTAGCGGGGAGCACTGCGAGCATAAACTGTCTGTCAATTCACTACTGGATACCGGCTAACTGCGCACCATGCTAAAAGCCATCAAGAAACCCTTGGCAAAATAGTTCTTGGATTGTCAAAATAATAACGAACGATCTCAACAGGCAAGTCATCATTCCCTAAACTCAACTTAATAAGTGCTGTATTTCGAAAACGTGGAGAAAAACACTCAGCTTGCCTATATCTTGTCGTATCTGTCCGATCCACAGCACATTCATTTGTTTAATTTCTAAAGACGAGATAAAATTCCCCTGTTTAATCCACTATTGAAATAATAGATTCTAAATTCTATTATCAAACTCTGTGGTCTTCGCGGATGATGGTGCGATAGCCGCCTGACTGGCTGTGGTTCCAGTTTTTGGGCGGTTTGATTTTTTTGAGCCGGTCGAGTTGGCCGATATCTTTTAGGCGTTTGTATATAAGCTGCCAGGCACACTGACGTTCGGGATTGACTTCGCAGCGGTCTTCGCGTGAACCGCTACAAGGGCCGTTGAGCATATGTTTGGCACAGCGAGTGACCGGGCAGATGCCGCCGTATTCGTGAAGCACGCACTCGCCGCAGGCGGCGCATTTTTCCGTCCAGACGCCTCTTTCCTCAAGTATGCCGATGAATGCCGTATCGAGGCCCGCGTAAACTGGTTTATTAGTGTAACGTTCGGCAATGGCCTGAACGCCCGCGCCGCAGCCAAGCGAAAGGACTGCGTCATTTCTATTTATGGCATCGGCCGCCTGTTCGAGGAAGACGTTGTCGCACTGACGTTCTATGGTCAGTTCCTCAACTTCAAGCGGAAGACCTTTCAGCTTCGCGGACATTCGCAGTGCAGAAGCGATGATGCTTACCTCACGCTGTCCGCCAGCAAGGCATACGGTAACACAGGTGCCGCAGCCCAGCACGAGAAGCTTTTTATGACTTTTTACGATTTCCAGCAGGTCAGGTATATTTTTTCTTTGCGCAACTATCATTTGCGGCTCTCCTGTTTAGATGCACCAATTTTATCCGCCGCGGCGGATTGTTTTATAGGGCTTGGGCCCAGTTTGCGAACGGTTTCAACCATATCAATAATCGTATCAGCCAAAGGACGCGCCATCGCGGCGGAAACGTTTACCATCCGCAGGCGTTCCTTTTCCAGTCCGATTTCTTCCAGTATTTCTCTTGTGTAATTGACCCGGCGTTTCGCGCAAAGGTTTCCTTCGACGAAATGACAGCCGCCTTCGAGGCAGCCCGCGACAAGCACGCCGTCGGCGCCGTTTTCAAGGGCCTTCATAAAGTATTCAGTCTCAAGCCGGCCCGTGCAGGGCGTGCGGATTATGCGCACGTTGGGCGGATACTGGATACGCATAGACCCCGCCAAATCCGCCGACGAATACGCACAGTAGTGACAGCAGAAGGCCAAAATTTTAGGTTCAAAATTTTCCTGTTTCATAGATTACACTTTTTCCGTTAACTCTTTTGCCTTTGATTGCATTCCGGCGAATACTTCACCGTCCCCGCCGGCGAATAATTGCTTAATCATTACGTTGAACTGGTCCGTCTCGAAATGGTGCAGTTGTATGGCTCTGGCGGGGCATTCGGAAACGCATATTCCGCAGCCCATACATTTCGCGGCCTCGATTTGTCCTTTGCCGTCTTTGTTGCAGAACGGGGCCGAATACGGGCAGGAATTGACGCAGGTCATACAGGATATACACTTCTGCTGGTCAACATAAGAAACCTGTGCGCTGACGTCGAGTTGCGTCTTTGAAAGTACCGTTGCCGCCCTCGCCGCGGCTGCCCGCGCCTGTGAGATATTCTCGTCGATAAATTTCGGCGAATGCGCAAGCCCGCAAAGGAAGATGCCTTCCGTGGTGAAATCCACGGGACGCAGTTTCATGTGTGCCTCGACGTAGAAGCCGTCGGCGTTAAGCGGCACCTTTAGCATATCCGAGATTCGCTTGTTGTTTTCCCTGTCGGTCTCAACGCCCGTGCTGAGCACGACGTTATCCGCCTCGATACTGATTGGTTCAGGAAGGTCGGGACTGTTAACAGTTACTATAAGACCATTATTCTGGCTCACCACCGGCGCCGCCTCAGGCGTATAGCGGATAAATACGACGCCTGCCTCGCGTGCCTGCTTGAAATACGTTTCCCTGAAGCCATAAGTCCTGACGTCCCTGTAAAGGACATAAACGTTGGCGTTCGGGTCTCGCTTTTTGATTTCAATCGCGTTTTTGATTGCCATTGAGCAGCAGATTCTGCTGCAATAGGGATGTGCCTCGTTGCGTGAGCCAACGCACTGAATCATCACTACATTTTGCGCTTTCGCGGGATATGTTTTATCGTGCAACTGCTTTTCCAATTCGGCCTGCGTCAAGACGCCTTTTGACCCATACATATATTCCGTTGTCTGGGCTTTTCGTGCGCCGGTGGCGACGATTATTGTGCCGCCCGTGATTTCTGAAGCGGGCCCTGCGCTTCGCTCCGTGTCAGATTTCGAGCCACCTTTGGCAAGGGTGATTTTGAATTTGCCTATGTGACCCGCAATGCCAGCGATTTCAGTGCCGAGGTAAAGTTTTATGCTGGGATGATTTTCAACCTGCTTAATGAGGGCGCTGGTAAAGCCCGCGATGTCATCGTGCTCAAATGTGTGGTAAATATCCTGGAGTGTCCCGCCCAGACGCTCGGCCTTTTCTATCAGGTGCACCTTGAATCCCTGGTTAGCCAGCGCAAGTGCGGAAGTCATACCGCTAAGTCCGCCGCCGATGACAAGCCCCGTCTGGTCAACGGCCAGCGTGCCGCTTTCCAAGGGCGAAAGGAAACGCGATCTGCTGATTGCCATTTTTACCAGGTCGGTGGCTTTTTCGGTAGCCGATTGAGGGACAGCCGAATGGACCCAGGAACACTGGTCGCGTATATTGGCCATCTCGAACAGATATGGATTGAGGCCCGCTTCACGCAGCGTCTCGCGGAACAACGGCTCGTGCGTTCGCGGCGTGCAGGAGGCAACCACGATTCTATTGAGCCGATGCTCGCGTATCATATCCTTTATGTTCGACAAGCTCGTATCGGAGCAGGTAAACATCGTATGAGAAGCGAAAATCACGTCGGGTAGCTTTTCGATATTCTTAACAACTTGTTCGACGTCCACTACCGAAGCGATATTCATACCACAGTGACATACAAATACGCCGATACGCGGGTCTTCATCAGTAACGTCGTGCTCACTGGGATAGCTCTTTTTAGTAATAAGGGTATTGCGAACCGGGGCCAGCAACTCCATTGCCATAGAGGCGGCGGCGCTGGCCTGTGTCACGGTTTCCGGTATGTCTTTGGGTTCCTGGAATGCTCCGCCGACAAATACGCCCGGTATGGAGGTTGACAACGGGGACAATCGATCGGTTTTGCAGAAGCCAAAATCATTGAGTTTTATATCAAGACGGGAAGCGAATTCCGCCATAGAAGCGGGCGGCTCCATTCCTACGGAAAGTACCACAAGGTCAAAGTCCTTCTGTTGAATGTTATTGCTCTGGTCGTAGTAATTCAGGCGAAGGTCACTGCTGCCGGGGAGCTGAATTACCCGCGATGGGATACTCTTGATGTAGTGTATGTTTTTCTGCGCCTTGGCTCGCTCGTAATACTGGTCGAAATCCTTGCCGAATGCGCGGATATCCATATAAAAGATGGTCGCGTCGAGTCCATCGACGTGATCGCCTGATACAAGCGCCTGCTTGGTTGCCATCATACAGCAAATCGAAGAGCAGTATTCGTTGCCGCATTCGGAATCGCGTGAGCCGACGCATTGAATCCACGCGATTCGTCTTGCGGGCTTGCCGTCCGAAAGACGAATCAGATGTCCCTCGAATGGGCCTGCCGCGGAAAGCATTCGCTCGAATTGAACGCTCGTAACGACATTCGAATATCGTCCGTAGCCATATTCGCCTTTTCGCGCCGCGTCGAATTCTTCAAAGCCGGGGGTAAGCAGAACCGAGCCGACTTCCAATTTGACTATCCGCTCTTTCATAGCGTGGTCGATAGCGTGCTGCTCGCATGCCTCGACGCACTGGTTGCACTCCGAGCACAGGGCGCAATTCAGGCATCTTTCAGCTTCCGCGAGGGCCTGTGCCTCGGTGAGTCCCTTTTCGACCTCTTCGAAATTCAGCAGCCGTTTCGCCGGCGCTAATTCTTCGGGATGAACACGGGCTTTTTTCTCCACGTCCTCCGTCAAAGGAAGCAAATCCTCGGAAAGGGGCTTTAGGTTCTCCTCGAAACGATTGGTCAGCATTTCCTTGTCGGTCAGAAATCGCTCGATGGATTCGGCGACTCGTTTGCCCGCCGCCACCGCGTCAATAACAGCCGCCGGGCCTGAGGCATTGTCGCCACCGGCAAAAACGCCTTCTATAGAAGTTTGACCGGTTATTGGGTCGGCCTTGAAATACCCGCGTTCGCTTTCCACGCCTATGTGGCTGACAAACTGCTCATCGGTCATCTGGCCTATGGCGATGATAATCTGGTCCGCGTCAACTGTTATAAGCTCTTTTTCGTCGAATACCGGCCTGAAACGTTTTTGGTCATCGAAGACCCTTGTGCAGCGTTTGAACTCTATGCCGGCAATCGAGCCGTTGCCGGTGATACGTTTCGGTCCCCATCCATTGCGAATCTTGATGCCTTCGGCCAGGGTCGCTTCGATTTCCTCCTTGTAGGCGGGCATTTCATTTGGGCCCTCAAGGCAAACCATTTCGACTTGTTTTGCGCCGAGGCGAAGCGCGGTTCGCGCGACGTCAACCGCAACATTACCGCCGCCGATGACTATGACCTTATTTTTCACCTTCGGCTTATTGACTGAGCCGGCATCCCTGAGAAATTCAACGCCGTGGATAACGCCGTTGATTTGTTCGCCCGGAATACCGAGCTTGCGGCTTTTATGTGCGCCGGCGGCGATGAAAACCGCCTCGTTATCGTTGCGCAGTTTCTGGATAGTAACATCCTTTCCGACAACACAGTTATAGACAAAAATAACGCCTTTTCGGCGGATAATTTCTATTTCGTGGTCGAGCACCTTCTTGGGTAGCCGATATTCCGGGATACCCCAGCGAAGCATACCGCCCGCCTTGCTTTGCGATTCATATACCGTAACCGCGAAGCCCGCGTCGGCAAGGTCGCTCGCCGCGGTAAGTCCGGCGGGACCTGCGCCGATTATGGCGACTTTTTTCGCGTCAGCAGAAGGTTTCTTCTCTTCGGGCAGGGTAATCTGGCCCGCTTCGAGCAGTTCCATTTCTTTGTCCGATGCGAATCGCTTGAGCAGCCGTATGGCGATTGGGTCATCGGCATTGCCTCGTGTGCATTCGGCTTCGCAGGGGTGAGTGCAAACCCTGCCGCATATCGCTGAAAGCGGGTTCCTCTGGCGGATAAGATTGACCGCCTTGACGTATTCTTTTTTCTTTATGAGCTGGACGTAACCCTGGACGTTTACTTTCGCCGGGCACGCCATCTTGCAGGGCGAGTGGCCGTTTTTCAAAATACCGAATATATTAGGAGTTGCCTGCGCGTAAAGTTTTGCGATACCTTTCCTTGTCCCCAGACATCTGTTAAATTCGTCCGGCACATCCACCGGGCAAACCTGCGTGCATTCGCTGCAACCCGTGCATTTGTCCTCATCCACGTATCGAGGATGTCTTTTGACGGTGGCCTTGAAATTGCCGGGTTCTCCTTCGAGGTCAACCAGCTCCGAAAGGGTCAGTATCTCGATATTCAAATTTCGTGCGCATTCAACGAGCTTTGGCGAGACAATGCACGTCGCGCAATCGCCCGTCGGGAAGGTCTTGTCCAGATGGGCCATCATACCGCCTATCGCGGCGTCACGCTCGACTAAGTAAACCTTGAAGCCGCTGTTGGCCAAATCGAGCGACGCCTGAACGCCGGCGATACCTCCGCCCTGAACAAGTACCGCACCAATTTTTTTATCGTCGTATTTACCCATTGCTGCTCACTTCCACCTTTCCGCCTTCGTCTGCACTGCGGCGGACAAGCTCCAGAATATTTGAAGCAGGAACCATTAACTTATTGAATCCGAGTTTCTTTGAACTGATACCAAGGCCAAGCCCCAGAAGCTGCGTGATATACACAATTGGTATTTGATAGTCCCTGCCAGTTTCCTTTTTTATGTCCTGCTGCCGCAAATCGAGATTGACCTGACACATCGGGCAGCTTACCGCAATGCAATCCGCGCCGGAACTCTTGGCCATTCCAAGAATCGAATCCGTCAGGTTGACCACCACGTCCGTTCTCGAAAGTGACAAGCCGCCGCCGCAGCATTCGACTTTGTATGGCCAGTCAATTGCTTCGCCGCCTATCGCTTTGACCAGCTTATCGAGCGACTTCGGGTTTTCGGGGTCGTCAAAATTAACGACCTTCGGCGGACGAACAAGCAGGCATCCATAATAACAAGCGACCTTCAGGCCTTTGAGCGGATGCTTGATTGCGCTGCTGATTTTTTTCAGGCCGACGTCCTCAAGCAGCACCTCAATAAAATGCCGGACTTTGACCAAACCATCATAATCCCGGCCAATCGCGTCGCTGACGTCTCTGCGGATTTCCGATTCGGTCGTGATTTCGTGATTCGCTACTTTCATCCTGTTATAGCAGGCCGCACAATTCACGACGCAATCAAGCCCCATATCCTTAATCTTGACCAGATTGGCGGCAGGCAATGCTGCTGCCAATACGCGGTCGGTCTGGTGACCGGCGGTCGCTCCGCAGCACGTCCAGCCCTTGGGCTCAATCATTTCGATTCCCAGCGCTGCCGCTACTGCCAACGTTGACTGGTGCATATCACGGGCCGTTGATTCAGCAGAACATCCGGGGTAGTAGGCGTATTTCATATTCCGGCCCCTTTATTTCGCTTTGTTTTTTTGAATATGCGTTTCACCGTTCTCCTGTCCCCGCCAAGCGAAGGCAACAGTGAGATTTTGCCTTTCTTCAACATCGTCGGGAACTTTTCTGTATCGTTCATTAATTTCCCGGTGCCTAATTTGTAAGCGGTTATCATCGCCATTTCATAAGTCCGGCCGAATACCTCGACCGTTTTCAAAAATGCCTTGTTAAACAAAGGCACGTTACCTTCCTGTTTTGACGCCCCCCTCGATAACGCCAATTTTCGCAGGGCGTCCATCACCCCGGCGACGTCAATACCCATCGGGCATCTGGCCGAACACGTCTCGCACGAAACGCACATCCAGAGAATATCGCTTTCCAGCAGCTCGTTGCCCGCGTTCAAATGCAGCCGACGCATAATCTCCGAGGGCCGGGACTTCGTAAGTTTGCCTACGGGGCATCCGCTGGAGCATTTCCTGCACTGAAGACAAACGCTCAGGTCAACGCCGGAAATTTTCTCGACTGCGTCCTTCAGGGCGTCGCTGGTTTTTGTTTTCTTGATTGTTATCACCGTAATTACCTTTCGCTATTTAGCAGCTAATTCCTCTTCGGAGGCCTCTTCGACATCATCTGTATCATCCAAGGCAACTTTCGCGGTGTTGCCGGGAACGACTTTGCGGTAAACCTCTATTGGCTCGCGCCGCTCGTTGTTCACGGTCAAAAGCTGCTCTATTGTTATTCCGAAAAGCTGTTCGTTTTCTTTAAGGTAAGGCAATATCAGCCCCCAGTCCTCGTCGGTTACTTTTGCGAAGAAGCCGCCGTTTAACTGCTGGTCAACCAGGGTCATGTTCGGGTCGCGGACAAAAATCGCCCCGCCCGAAGCCAGTGAAAATATGTTGCTGCCGGGATATGGCTGCTGGAGTGATACTAATTTGCCGTTATCGTCGAATTTGACGCCGTTTAAGATAACAAAGCCGCCGCCGTTATGAGGGTCACCCGCCATAAACGACTCGGCCAAAAAGTCAAGGCAGGTTCCGTTTATCACTACCTTGGGTCTGCCGACGGAGTTGATAAGTGGTCTTCCCGCCGCGTTACCAAGTACATAGACGCTGCCGCCTTTTGCGCCATACATAAAGGTCTGGCCCACGTCGCCGTGGATGATGAATTTGCCTCTTTTTATGATTTGGCCTAACTGGTCCTGTGCGTTGCCGTGCACGCTGATAGTCAGCCCGTCGATGCCGGAGGCAAGATAATCGCCGCTGCTGCCGTAAACATCTATCGTAACGTCGTCGGTATCCGGGCCGAGGCCGCAGCCAATGAATCGCTGGCCGATGCAATTGAAGCTGATGAAATGCCGCCAGCCCTTGATATACGCGTTAACTAAAAGGGCCGCGTCGCAGTCGTCTCCTTCGGGAGCAAAATGAGCGGCGTCGATTACAAGAGTCGTTTCGTTCGCCTCAGGCCCCCTGAGGTTGCCGCGCGTCTCAAAATCAATGAGACGATGCATCCCATCATAAGAATTCTTAACGCCTATACTGGGTATATTCCAGAATAGCCCGTTTAATTCGCTGCGGATAATGTGAAGGATATGACTTCGTTTCTTTGAGCCGGTTGAATACCTGCGGTCATTAAGCAGCGTCAGGACCTCTATTGCGAGATTCGCCTTATGAGGGTCTTTCGCCTGGTTTACAATCTGCCGGCAGGCAAAACGAAACTCATCGAACGTCCATTCATTCGCAACGTCTCGAATCATCTCGAAAATCGCCATGCCGTTGCCGGATACGAATCGTTCGCCGATGAGTGTCTGTATATCTTCTTCATCCTCATAGGACAGAGATGGCTCCTGTGAAAAATCGCAACTTTCCGTGGCTTTGGGCATAGGCACCGCTGTGCCGAATTTGTCCTGGCAGGTTATCCGCATTTTGCCCTGGGCGTTTTTAGACAGGTTAAATATGAACGACCCGCCATCGGTATAACTGCCTCCGCGTGCATTCCAGTATTTATCCGCAACCGGACATATTCTTTTGTCGTCTTTGGACAAACTATGCAGCGTGGCGTCAATGGCCTGTTTTTCCGAGCAAATCAGACCCACCTGAACCTCACCGTCGCAGAACGCGAACACCTGTGGCCGAAGCATCGCGGTGTCGGTTATACCCATAAGCTGAAATTTTTTCTCGCGGGGGATGTTGCGGGCGATAATGAAAAACCACGGGCCATCGGGCGAGCCGTGAATATGAGTCGCCTGAATGTCACGGTAAATTTTTTGTTTCTCCGCATCCAGCCGGTCAAAGTCCAGCTCGGTAGTCGGAGCAAGCGCCTCAATAATGTATTCGAGCGGGTAGTGATAAGTCCTGCTCAGCAAGTCAAATAAAAGCGCGGATACCTCAGTATCGGTGAGGAACTGCGGATAGATATTCCGCTGCTTGAGATATTCAGTTACGGAATGGTAATTGGCAAAGTCGCCGTTGTGCACCAGCGCCATATCGATTGCCGCGAAGGGATGCGCCCCGCCGGGATGCCATACGCGGCCCTTGGTCGGGAAACGCTGATGGGCAATCCACTCGTAGGCACAAAGGTCTTCGATTTTGTAATACTTCACAATCGCTTCCGCGAAACCAACGACCTTGAGAATCATAATATTGTGGCCGTGTGAAAGCACAAAGGCCCTCTTCTCGCCCAGAGACGCATAGTATTTCTGATTCAAGCTAAAGCTGTTCTGGTTGATAAATTCGTCTTCCGCTTCGCTGCGGTCGAGAGTTTGCAGGTTATTTTTAGCGATGAAGGCATCAAGCACCTTCGGCTTTACACGGACAAAGTATCGGCACACATCAGGCGGCTTTACTTCCAGCCCTGGCACGGTTTTCCAGTCGCTAACCTTATCGAGCTGGGTCGATTTCGCGATATCGAAATTAGGCGTGATAAACTGTTTTTCTATTTCCGGCTGGGCCTTATCATCCAGAAACGCAACGTGAAGCATATAATGGTTGTCTAAGACCTCCTGGCTAACGCCGAGCTGTTCCGGCACAAATCCGACCGCAGCGATGCCGCCGCCTTTGCCGTTTCCGCGATTGTGCATCTGCCGTGAGGGCTCATAAATATGCTTGCCCGGCACCGGCTCGCTGCAGCAAAAACCAACGACGCCGCAGCCGCCCTCTTCTGCCTCTTTTCTCATTTGCGAGGAGTAGTTCAGCTTTTCGGCTAATTGTTTTCTCGAATATGCAAGTTGTTTTATGATTTCATTATTCATTTCTTGGCCCCCACGTCATTGGTGTAATCGAGATGCATCAGCAGGTCGGTCCTTCCGCGTAATTCGGTAACGCTTTTCATACCAAAACGCTGAAGTATTTCCACAAGCACCTTTCGCCAGGCGTTGTAAAGGTTGATAATCCGCTGCGTGCCCCACTCGATATTCATTTTCTGCGCCAGCTCCGGGTCGGTTGTGGCGATACCGCGTGGACACCCCCTGCCGCTTTCGCATCGGCTGCACCGGACACATCCCAGTGCTACCAATTCCACTGTCCCTATTACGACTCCGTCAGCACCAAGAGCAATGGCTTTGGCCACGTCGTGTGCCGAGCGTATTCCGCCGCTGGCGATAAGCGTTACTTTGTCGCGAACACCCTCGTCGGCCAGGAAGTTGTGGACCCTTCCAATAGCGTATTCGATAGGCATCGCGATATTCTTTTTCGCGATATCAGGCGCCGCGCCCGTCCCGCCGTAACCGCCGTCTATGTGGACAATGTGAGTCCCCGCCGAGTAGCTTCCGACGGCAACCATATCAACGTCCGTCGGCGTAGATACCTTCGTTGATATTAAAGCCCTCTTGTTAACGTGTTTTATCCAGTCAATGTGCTTTTGATGGTCCTCGATAGAATAAACGCTGTGGAACGGGAACGGCGAAAACAGTGATATGCCTAAAACCGCCTCACGCATCTTTGCCACGGCCGGGGTGTTCTTGTCGCCTAACAGGTGGCCGCCGAGACCCGGTTTTGCGCCCTGGGCATATTTGAATTCCACTATCGGCACACGCTGAATCGTTTCCTCACGCACGCCGAAAAGACCCGTTGCAACCTGCGTAATCACGTGGTCGTCATAAGGTCTCATCCGCTCCATATATCCGCCTTCGCCCGTGCAGGTAAAGGTATTCCAGGCCTTTGCGGCCCTGGCTTTTGATAACTGGGTCACATTGCTGACTGACCCGAACGACATACCGCCGCCGTACCAGGGAACGTCGATTTTGATTTCGGGCCGACCATCGCCGCGTTTATTGAGCGATATGCTTGTGTCTATTTTGTCGGCGTCGATTTTCACGGGCGGCTTATCGGGAAATTTGAACCTCAGCCGGTCAAATCCGCCGCCTGAATTGCCGCATTCGTATTCGTAGCCGTATTCCGCGGGCGGGACGTCGCCGGTTTCAGCCATTTTCCACGTCGCTAAAATCAAATCCCCCGGCCAGCGATAATCGCCCAGCGCCTTATACAGCGGGTTTTCTTTGAGCTGTAATGCTCCATTCGGACACTTCGCAACGCAGAAATTGCCGGTTTTTTCGCAGGTAGGCCCTATACACAAATGATTCTTCGGCTCAGCGAAATACTTGTAGCCGGGTTTTAACACGTGAACTTTATACTGGCATACCTCGGCACATTTGCCGCATCGTTTGCAATTCAAATTACGATGGACAATGAACTTCGCAATCTCGTTGCGATAGCGTGATGGCGCCGTCTTAACAACACAGGCCACCTCTTCCTGCGGCACAAGCGTCTTGAGCGTATTTCCGGGAAGGATATCTTTAATTGTTTTTTCTGGAACCGAAAAGCTTGCCAAAGGTTTCCTCCTCAAGATTCTCGAAGAACATCGCGCGGCCGACGTCGCCGCGAAGACGACGAACTTCACGCATTCCCATCGCGCCCATAACCTCTATCAACTGGTCGTGCCAGGCGGCGATAAGATTGGTCATTCGACCGACGCCATAGTTAATATCAATTTTTTCCAGCTTTGCCGGGCATACCATTCCGGGTTTGCAGCCGGCACACAGATGACACTCAAGCGATATAAGAAGCGGCAGGTTGATTGTTATCAGGTCCGCGCCGCATATAATTTCTTTCGCCATATGTTCCGGCAGCGCTATCCCCCCGCCAGCCATAAGCGTAATCGCGTCTCTGCATCCTTTTTCTATCAGGGCCGTGTGTATCTGACGTGTCATATCCTTGATAAATCGCGGTTTTGACGCGCCTATTTCATTGCCGTTGGCGTCCGCCACGATATGTACTACTTCAACTTCTTTGGATTCAGCGAGCTTTATCGCACGCTCGACTCCAGCCGCCGTCAGCTCAACTCTTATCGCAATAACTATCCCCGGATGTATCTTTTTTATTTCTTTGATGCGTTCCATCACCTTGGCGCCGTCGGGTATTTCCACCAGTCGGGTTTTCTTAAAGGCGTCTTTGGGGATAACCTCGCCATCAGCAAGATAAAACGCTATGTTATTAAGTTGTTTGTCATTTCCCCGCCATTGACGCGAATCAATAATTGCTATTATGTCGGTGTTTACGGCTGTCTGAGCGATAATCTGATTAAGCTGCGGCAAAGTATGCGCAGGTGAGGTCATATCTATTATCATCGGCATCGGAATTGAAACCAGCGGCGAAGCGTTTACGCCGGTCTTGTTACCGTTAAAAGCGAGATATGGCAGTTTCCTTCCGATATCGACCGAAGAGCTGATGTATTCTCGTCCGTGGATTCCATCGCGGGTGGGGCGAACGATTTCGGACATGTCCGTCCACATCGAATCAAAACCATGGCCGCTAAACGGCCCGCGATAACCCGCGCCGGAAACCGGAATCTTCGCCGTCTCCGCCTGAAGCCACGTCGTCTTGATAATATCGGGAGTCCAGTAGCTGTTTCCCATTTTCTGGTATTCGGGATTAATGGACATACATAAAAGGCCTTTGGTGCAGTCCTGAACGCACGAAAAACATCCCATACAATCGAAGAACAGGGCGTCCACGTCGCTGAGATTGCGAATATAGTCCGCCTCCTGCCTGTAACGGTCGTAAACGCAGGCCTTCTTGACGCAGTTGTGACAGCGTGCGCAATCTTCCCGCCAATCGACCATTCCGTATTTGCCGATTCGCGGGCTTATGGGCGGCACAGGTTGTGTTTTAATGTGATATTTTTCAGGCATATTCGATTCCTGTTATGACAAGGCCGCTGCGACAACTTCCGGCGACACTTTTCCTTTACAGCCGCAATGTATATGGATACCTCTGAGGCCTTTCATTTTTTTAAGCTTCCCGATTGTCTCAATACAGATAGCCAGACCCTCTTTCTTCTGTGCCGCTTCGTTGCCGGCTTTTTTGAGCCGCTCAATCACACTGTCCGGAATTGAATAATCCGTGTATGTTTTCCGCAATCTTTCCGCTTCAACGGCACAATCCAAAGGTAAAACGCCCGCCAGAATCGCCGCCTTCGCGGTTATCCCATTGCTTATCGCTGCGTCTAACCACTGGCCGAATGTCTCAATATCGAATACGGCACTGGTCTGAATAAACTTTGCGCCCGCTTCGACTTTCTTTTGCATCCGAAGCATATTTAATTCCACCGGCTTCAGGAATGGGTTGGCAACCGCTCCGACGAGCATTGAAAATTGCCCTTCAATTTTTGCCCCGTCGGCAAGAACGCCTTTCTCGGACATATTCGTTACCAACTCGATAAACTGAGTCGAATCGATATCATAAACGTTTGCTGATTCCGGGCAGGCCGACAGCGTCTGATGATAACCGGACAGGCAAAGCACGTTCTTGATTCCTAAGTAAGCCGCTCCGAGCAAATCGGATTGTAACGCGATACGATTCCTGTCTCGTGTAACAATCTGGCAAATCGGCTCCGCGCCTGATTTAAGCACCGCGACCGATGCCGCAATGGAAGACATACCTATATTATGACAGTTGTCTGCCACATTTATCGCCACAGGTCCCTTGCCCAACATCTTCAATGCCGCTTCGGCTACTGAACCGTCTCCACCTGCACCGGGCAAAATCTCCGCGGTAACTATAAAATCCCCCTTCGCTATTATATTTGCGAGTTTGCTGTCAATTTTCATACAACTTATACTCTCCTTACTATACGTTCGTACTACTGTTTTGGGGCTGAGGTAAATTTCTTACCCTGTCAATGAAATCCCTGATTTCGCCAATGGCCTGTTCAACGCCGCCTTCCTTCAACATAATTACCGCCATTCGCCCTTTACCCATTCCAATCTCTTCCAGCAGCGATTCGACGGCCTCAGCTCGTTTATTGGCCCGTAAATTTCCTTCCAGATGCTGACACTCATTTTGTTTGCAGGTAACGATTACAGCACCATCCGCACCGGTTTCAAACGCTTTCACTAAATATGGGATGTCAACTTTCCCGGAGCACGGCAAACTTATCGTCTTAACTATAACCCCGTCCAGTTTGCACAAGCCCCCGGCCATTTGCTCCGGCTCGATACTGTTTGAACAATAAAAAACATACATCTTTAAGGTTCGATCATTCATAATGCTTTTTTTGTATATTAGCTTATCTTATACTTAATTTTCCCGTGTTTTTGCTTTTTCGCAACCCCTTATTGCCCTATTAAGCGGCTTTTGAACTATTTTTCTACAATAACGTGCTATGAGTATAACTTATATTTATGGAATTAGCAACAATTTTGTATCTTTCCCAAAAACCGGTTTCCATGCTTGCGTCTTAGGCGAATAAACCAAACGTTGCTTGCTTTTCTGACAGAAAATCCTAAGCTTGGAGATAAAATGGCGGTATCTTGCAAAGATCATATTTTCAGGTCAGACCAGATTGTTACAAATGAGTAAAACGGCTGATGAAATAGTGACAGATTTTGATCCTATCAAGCTATTTTTACCCCTAAGATGTGGACGAAACAACTGATTGGTATAAGGGGGTAATAAGGGAATCAATCGTTTGTCAGGAAGATAGAGCAACAATGATATAAGGGTCGGCACGATCGGTGTTCAAATGAAATCAGATTAAGGATGCTCAGGCGGTTATGAACAGCTTAATCATAGCAAGCAACAATATCTAAAGTAGGGCAATTCTGGGACAGCGAAGGAGAAAGCGCAGCGAAAACAGCCCGCCGTTCGTAGCGCAGCGAAGAACGGAGAGGGCGGGATTCGAGCCCGCCCCCTTCTGTTATATGTTGCAAAATAAGCACTTATGGCACAAGCCTTTATTTTATAAAGAATTAACTGCTACGAATCGTTACGATTCCTACACGATAAGATACTATACATGACTTGAAAAATAGGACAATTTGTAGGACAACGCTTAAAAAATAGAATACTTCGCCTCGACTCTTTTAATTGTTTGGCATCAGTGATTTGGCAGGCATAAGACCAAAAGTAGGCCGTTTTTTGGCCATTTGAGTAAATAGCTCGGCAGCAAGACGTGTAGTTTCACCTGTGAGATGTTTCAGTATTTTGCTACGCCGCATTTTGCGCCGCCATTTGTCGAAATTGCTTTTTTTGATTACTCTAATGGGGGAGGCATGTCCTGCTTCACTCAGAACTTATAGAAGAACTGGAAATAAAGCTGACGAGGCACTTCGGTCATGATTGGTGACGAGCCGCCCCTTGACCAATCATACCCTCCCTCAGGATGGGACTTGTCAAGGAGATTCGTAGCGCCAATGGCAACTTCGGCGGTGTCGTTCCAGATACTTCTGGCCAAGCGAACATCAAGTCTATAGAAAGGTCCTGTTTTTTCTATATGGTCAAAGGACTGGGTAGCTCCGCCTTCGGTCCAATACAATTGAGTATTCAACGTAGTGGATTTATCCAGGTAAAAACGGTTGGTTAAACCTGCCCGCTGCTGCGGACTCAACTCTATCTCCATCGCATCGTTACCCCACCCAGTAAGTTGATTTCTGTCCGTTTGATGCATGTAAGTATGGAAAGCCCGGATAAGCCACCAATCGGCAGGTTTCCAATCAACCGACGTCTCAAGGCCATAAGTTGTAGCATCATACACATTTTCGAACTGTTGATGCCAGACCGGGCTTGTCAGGGTCGCTAAGGATATCAGGTCTTTAGTCTTATTGATGTATCCTTCAATATTAACTGATAGATTTTTCGTCCACTGCCCGCGGTAACCAAGTTCGTAAGAAACCTCTTCTTCATTATGCAGAGAGTCATTTCCAAACTTACCCCATGATGCGCTGTCGGTTTCGAACTCTTCCCACAGAGTCGGCCTTCTAAATGCCTTTGATATTGCTGCCCTCAGAAAATGTTTCGGCGTAAACTCCCAGACCAATGCCGTACTGCCGGCCCAGTCAAAGTCGGTTAGCTCATTATAGTGTGCCCTGTAGCCGAGAGTGTACCATAAATTATCCGCCAGCGTAATTTCATCTTCGATAAAAGCACTGCCCTGGTCATTAGCAAAACCCGTCGGGGAAGTAGCACTCTGTTCTCCTTCTTTAGTCGGCGTGCTGTCGTATATATCCCGTGTGTAGTCCAACCCCCATACAATGTTGTGTGAATCGTGTTCAAAGTTGTGCTGAATTTCGAGCATCTCCTCTTGAGAGGATGTGTCTCCGCCAAGCCAGGTTGTTCCGCCTGTCCCAAGCCAGTTCTTATTACGCTCAATGAAACTTTCTGTCCATCGTACCTGAAATGAACTGTCATCCTTAAAGGTTTTATTCCATAGGAGGTTCATGTACTGGAGGGATTCTTCATTAGCATATGCATTTTGTTGTCCGCCGGTTAATAACATTGTCGAATCATCACTTAACCTAATATCGGCCCGGCCGGTGGTTTGAAAGGCCTTGTAGCCATCATTTATAAATCCACCAGCGGGGTCAAGTTCTTTGACGAATCCGTTTTCGTTAAAGGCGCCCATCGTGGCTCTCCAAGCCATGGGACCGTTGGTGCCGCCGTATCTAACGGCTTCCTGCTGCAACTGCTGAGTGCCGAAGCTGCCGTAAACCAGTCCGCCCTGTGTATCGGCGGCTTTTTTGGTGATAATATTGATTACACCATTCATTGCATTGACGCCCCAGGTAACGCCGGCAGAGCCGCGAATCACTTCAATCCGTTCAATCTCATCCAGGAATACCGGATTCAGGTAAAACAGCGTTCCGCCGAGATACGGGTCGTACAATGGCCGCCCATCCAGCAAAACCTGCATTCGCACATTATTCCATTGGGCAAATCCTCGGCTGCCCATGTCATAAACAAGTCCTTTCGTCTGGAATACATCTATTCCGGGTACTTGGCGAAGAAGGTCATCTATTCTTACAGGGCCGGCCTGTCTGATATCTTCGGCGGTTATAACATACACCGCCCGGGACGCACGATCTATTGATTGGGGCCGGCGAGCCGAAGAGGTAACTTCCACATTCATCAGCTCCTCAAGGGACATATCTGATATATTTTTTCCGGTGTTCGGGTCTTTTCCGCTAATGGACATGTCGGAAACATTTTTTCCGCTGTTCGGGTCTTTCCCGTTCGCCAACGCTTCCAAGCTAAAGCATGAAATCAGGATTAATATTGCCAAATATCCCAATAAGCGGTTTGATTGATTCTTCAAAAACATAATTGCTCCCTTTCGATTATTCCCTGCATTACTCGTAAATCGGCATAAATCTTTCTTACGTATAAGTAAAAATCGACATAAATCTTCCGACGTATAAGTCAAGGATACGAATTGGAGGCAGGTTTGCACATTATGGCGTTTGGTTATCGGTCTAATTTTCTTAGATTACTTACACAATATTTGCAAGTTGATTGTGATACCGTAAGATATTGTGCTATAAAAGGTTGCAGTGTATTTTTACAAATAGGAGAATAGATTGTGAAGGAATCTGGCAAATTGACCGGTCATTTCACCCTTCCCGCCCAAAAAGGCATGGATAAAGTTGTAAAAATGCTATGCGAAAAGTGGGGAGCCGACGCAATCCGCGACAGCGACGGAACAGCTTTGTCGGAAGAGCTACTCAATCTGGGATATGATGTCTATTCCACCATCTGTCTCATAAGGGCCGACCAGGAGTGGGCCAAAGCGCACCCGGAGCAGTGCCAGCAAAAATATCTTATTTCCTCTCCTGTAACCTGCTCAAGCGAAAAGGAATTGAGGATAAAGATTCAAAAAGGTTACAGCCACGAGCAGTATAAGATAGATACCGAACATGACCCCAAAAAATACTGGGAGGTAATCGACAGAACAACCGGCAAGGCAGTAAGCAAGAAGAATTGGCAATACCTGGAACACGTTGGGGAAGTCCTTATAGAACGTCCCAGGAAATGGCATATTTATACCGTTAATTTTCTTGTCTATCAGATTTGGGAAACAACCTCCATGTACAATTATATCACCAATAATTGGACAGGGGAGCATCAAATGGGCGTGGACCCACGGCAGCCGGAAACCGGCAGGCGCCTGTTGAAGTATTTAGACCACTGGATTGAAACCCATCCCAATACCGATGTTGTTCGCTTTACGTCTATGTTTTACCAGTTCCCTCTTATTCAAAACGAAAAGAGACAAAATGCGTACCTCGACTGGAGCGGATATTTAGACCCGATGAGCGCTTTGGCGATGGATGAATTCGAAAAAGCGAAGGGTTATCGCCTGCGCAGTGAAGACATCGTCGATGAGGGATATTTTAACGCTTCCTATCGAGTACCTAAGAAGGAATTCCTTGACTGGATGGATTTCACGCAGAAATTCGTGCGAGGTTACACGAAAAAATGCGTGGACAGGGTTCATAAAGCCGGCAAAAAAGCAGTCCTGTTTTTCTGTGACCATTGGATTGGAACAGAGCCCTATATTGACGGGTTTGAAAAGCTTGGTTTCGATGGAATAGCCGGGCCTTGTTTGAGCGGCGTGGAGCTGCGGAGAATTTCCGACGTGCCTGGAAATCTGTTCAAGGAGGTCCGGCTGTATCCCTATTTCTTCGCTGTAAACCTGCAAAATGAACCCGTCTTTGCAGGTAATGGAGACCCGGTCAGAGAATGTAAAAAATGGTGGAAAGGGATCAGGAGGGCATTGCTTCGACGCTGCGTTGACCGGATTGGTTTTGGCGGATATTTGGACCTGGCAGTAAAATACCCGGCTTTCCTGGATTACGTCGCGGAACTGGCCAATGAGTTCCGAACTGTACTGGACAAGACCCAGAAAACGCTGCCATACAGCATCGGTAAAAAAGTCGCCCTGCTGGACGCGTGGGGAAAGATGCGCTCCTGGATGCATAACGATAACTGGCCACAGGGACATATCCCGGAATGTTTAAGCGGCCTGCAAGCGGAGACGGAATTCATCAGCTTCGACGATATTCGCAAGAAAGGCATAAGCGACGATATTGGCGTAATCATAAACTGGGGCACGGCCAATAGTGCCTGGGTCGGAGGCAAAAACTGGATAGACGCGGAAGTCCTTGTCAAAATTCGCGAGTGGGTTTACAGGGGCGGCGGCTTCATCGGCGTCACAGAGCCGTCGGCTTATGAATACCAGGGCAGATTCTTCCAGCTCGCAGACGTACTTGGAGTCCAAAAGGAAGTCGGAAACACGCTTTCCTGGGGCAAGAACATACGGCCCGAAATCACGCGAGAACATTTTGTTCTCGAAGATTTGACAGGCAGCATAGACCTCGGAGCAAGTAATTCCGGCGTCTATTTGAGCAGTGAAGAAACCAGATTACTGGCGGGGACACCGAATAACGTTCTGCTGTCAACGAACACCTTTGGCAAAGGACGCGCGGTTTATATGGCAGATTACAAACACAATGCAGAAAATATCCGTTTGCTTTATAGAACCATTCTGTGGGTGGCGAATATGGAAAACGAATTAAAGAAATGGTTCTGTTCAAATCCGCACACTGATTGTGCCTATTATCCCCAGGTGAAGAAATTTGTTGTTATGAACAATACAGAGGAAAAGCAGGATACGACTGTTTATAATGGGCAGGGCCAAACGGGGCGTTTTTCTTTGGCGCCGATGGAGATGAAATGGCTCGAACTGGAAGAATTAAACCAACTCTGTAAATAACGACGAGAACAGCCGAATGACTATAAACAAAAATTCTGAAATCATATTTGGCGGGGACTATTTTCCTGAACAGTGGCCTGAACAGACATGGAAAGAAGACATACGCCTGATGAAACAGGCAAATGTCAATATGGTCAGCATCGGCATTTTTTCGTGGGCGCTGATTCAGCCGGATGAAGACACCTTCACCTTTGACTGGCTGGACAAAATAATGGATATGCTGGCGACCAATGATATTGACGTATGTTTAGGGACCGCCACAGCAGCCCAGCCCAACTGGTTGACTCGCAAGTATGATGATATCCTGTTTGTCCGGGAAACGGGTGAACAGGTTCCCTATGGCTCCAGGCAAACCTATTGCGTCAACAGCCCCAGTTATAGAAAGGCCATACGCCGGCTGGCTGAGAAAATGGCGACTCATTATAAGAGTCACAAGGCATTGGCCTTATGGCACATTAACAATGAGTATGCCAACAAAAACAGCATGTGCTTTTGCAAAAACTGTGAAAAGGCGTTTCACGGGTGGCTGCAGAAAAAATATGGAACCATAGACAATCTAAATAAATCTTGGGGCACTGTCTTCTGGAGTGAAAAATATTCCGGCTGGGAGGAAATTAATACCCCCCGCGCAAGCGCCGGCGGTCGCAACGCCACCAAGCTGCTCGATTACAAGCGGTTCCTGAGTGAAAGCTTTTTCACATTGTATCTGGAAGAATACAACGTGATTCGCCCGATTACGCCGGACGTGCCTATTACTTCTAATTTCGAAGGCGACTGGAGTAAATTTGACCACTTCCTGTTCAGGAATCATCTGGATGTTGTCTCTTTTAATATTTACCCAGACCCCGGCAATCCCGACGCCCGCAAATGGGCCGCCCTGAGGCATACGATGATGCGTTCTTTACTGGGTAAACCATTTATGGTGATAGAACAGGCCCCTTCGCAGGTGGACTGGTATCCCGTAAATATAAACAAACCCCCCGGCCTGATGCGGCTCTGGAGTTATCAGGCCCTGGCACACGGCTCTGATTCGGTAATGTATTTCCAGTGGAGGGCTTCCAAAAAAGGAGCCGAGAAATACCACAGCGGCATGGTTCCGCACTTCGGCGAGAACTCCCGCGTATTCAAGGAAATCAGCACCCTGGGTAACGAGCTGAAGAAGGTCAAAACAATTGTCGGCTCTAACGTAGATTCGAAAGTCGCTATTCTCCTGGATAACGATTCCTGGTGGGCGGTGGATAATCCTTATGGCCACGGCACAAAATCACTGGATAATGAAGTTTTCTGGTCCGCCAATGGGCAACCCTTCCCCACCGTTTTAGTCAGTTATTTTGGCGAGCTGGAATACTACTTTAACGCTTTCTATGATTTAAATATTCCCGTCGATGTAATTCCGGTCGATTACGATTTTTCAAAATACAAGGTTATCGTTGCCCCCCTTCTACATATGGTCAAACCCGGCTTCAAAGAAGCTGTAGAGAACTTTGTCAAAAAGGGTGGCACGTTTATTACTACATATTTCACAGGAGTCATCGACGAATCCGTAGGGGTCTTTTTAGACGGTTATCTTGGGCCCCTCAAAAACGTGCTGGGGGTAAAGGTTGAAGAATATAATCCCCTGCCTCCCGGCGGCAAAAACACGATGAAGATGACAGGGACAATCAAGGAGTTCAATAAAAAATACGGCTGCTCTATATGGTGCGACGTCGCTCATACGACCTCGGCCAAAACTCTGGCGACCTTCGCTGATGGTTATTACGCGGGCTCGCCGGCCTTTACGGAAAACCAGTTCGGCAAAGGTAAAGCATACTATGTGGCTACAAGGCCGGATAAAGATTTTATGCGGAACTTTTTATCCAAAGTCGCAGACGCCCAGGGTATCAAGATATCACAGTTACCTGAAGGAGTTGAATTGGTAACTCGCTCGCAAAGCGGCCAGGATTATAGCTTTTACCTGAATCATTCAGAGGTTAAAAAGCAAGTGACGTTACCCAAAGGTAAATATAAAGACCTGCTGACAGGAATTGCTCATCAGAGCACTCTGAATCTGGCAAAATATGGCGTTTCTATCCTAAGAAAAACAAAGTGAATTACTTGATGGAGCTGAAATGAAACTAAAACAATTCTGCTGCCTGTTTTTACTAACCTTCCTTTATTGTGCAACGCAATCTGTCTGGGCTGAGGAGTTCTTAATCGGTGCCGATATTTCAGCGGCTGCGGTGCTTGAGAAGGCAGGCGCGGTGTATCGTGAAAACGGCGAGCCGAACGATTTATTCGCCATCCTGAAAAACAACGGGTTTAACACTATTCGCCTGCGCATTTTTGTGAACCCGAACAATGAAGGTATAGTTACAAATGACCTGCCTTACACCCTGAACCTTGCCAAAAGGGCAAAGGCACACAATATGAAGCTGCTGCTCAATTTTCATTATTCAGACACGTGGGCTGACCCGCAAAAACAGTTCAAGCCGGCCGCATGGGCAAATATGCCCTTTGATGAGCTGAAACAAACGGTGCAAAGCTACACAGCATCCGTCATAGAGGCCTTTAAGAAAGAAAATGTGCTCCCGGATATGGTGCAGGTTGGCAATGAAATTACCCCTGGAATGCTTTGGCCCGATGGAAGAGTCGGCGGAGATTACGAGAATGATGCCCAGTGGGAAAAATTCACCTCATTGCTCAAGGCCGGTATTGCAGGCGTCCGCCAGGGTGCAGGGGACACCAACGTAATTATTATGCTGCATATCGACCAGGGAGGCAAAAAAGGCGTAACCAAGTGGTTCTTTGACAACATAAATAAACGCCAGGTTCCCTATGACATAATTGGCGTAAGCTTCTATCCCTGGTGGCACGGAAAGATTGAAGACCTAAACGATAACCTGAACTACATCGCAACCGAGCTAAAGAAAGACGTGATGGTTGTAGAAACTGGATATCCCTATGCCTCAAACGACCGGATGAAACCCTCCGAAAACCAGCAGTTCCCCCTGACGCCGCAGGGACAATACGATTTGCTTTATACGGTTACTAAAACCGTGCTCGACGCTCCCGGTAATCACGGCCGCGGCGTATTTTACTGGTTCCCGGAATCGGTCCCGCTGCCCGGACGGGGCGGGAGAGGAGGCCTCGGCCTGTTTGACCCCAATGGAAACGTTTTGCCTGGCGCCAAAGCTTTTTCCGATGCCGCCGCCGGCAGAAAAACTATAAAGCAGGACAAATGAAAACCAACAAATACAATTGCGAATGAAAGCGATATTATGAAAAATTCCGACCGCGTTCCGTTTCGGGAAAAACTGATCCTGGGCAGTGGCGGATTTCCGTCCCTGTTCGGGTACATCGGCATCAATACAGTGGCCTGGACTGTATATGTAATGATTCTCGGAGTGAATCCCGCCTGGGTTGGTTTGGCGCTTTTTGTCCCGCGTTTTATGGACGGGTTTCTTGACCCTTTGATGGGCAAAATCTCCGACAATTTTCACTCCAGGTGGGGACGACGCAAGCCGTTTATTGTTATAGGTGCTGTATCGATGGGGATTGTTTTCGGGCTGACCTGGATGGTCCCTGAAAGCTGGAGCCAGTCCGCCAAATTGGCTTATTTCATCGTTATGCAGCTCATATTCTTCGCCTGCTATTCTGTTTTTTCTGTCCCTTACACCGCCCTGACTTATGAAATGACTCCGGATTACAACGAGCGCAACAGTGTGATGGCCTACAACGCCTTTTTTCACAAACTTGGTGAACTTCTTTATGAGTGGATGGTCCCGCTGGCCACCGTATTCAGTTTGGCGTACTTTGCCGCAAAGCTTCCCAAGGACCAAACCGTGGAACTAAATGGTATTCGCGTGGTAACCTGGATAGTCGGGCTTGTGATAATGGCCGGTATCGGAATGATACCCGGCTTGTTCGTGCGCGAACGCTTTGCTCAAAAGACCAAGCACCAGGAAAAAGTCAAACTCGTGCAAAGCTGTAAAGAAGCGTTCAGCAGTCGCCCCTTTATGATTCTTGTTCTCATTGTTATTCTCAACGTGCTGTCAGGCGTTCTGGCGATGAATATGGACCGTTACGTGATGACCTACTATATGGCAAACGGCAACATCACGCTCGGCAGCATTTGGAAGGGACTGCTTTCCTCCGGCTATGCAACTGTTGGATTTATCTCCATTCCGATCATCGCCTGGCTTGCAAACCTGTTTGGGAAAAAGGGCTCGCTGTATTTTGTTTACAGCCTGGTGGTCTTCGGTGGAATTATGAAGTGGTTTATCTTTACGCCAGGCCATCATCTTTACTACATAGGCAAAATCGCCATCGACCCCGTTATCCTGATTGACCCAATTCTGTGCGGGCCGATGTGGGTGGCGGTTAAGATTATGCTTGCCTCGATGATGGCGGATGTCTGCGACGATGATGAGCTTCGTTATGGCAAACGTCGTGAAGGTATGTTCGGCGGGGCTTTTTCTTTCCTCGAAAAAACCGCCTGGTCGCTCTCGGCTGTCGGCACAGGCCTGACCCTGTGGCTTTCCGGCTACAATAACGCTCTCGGCGGCAATCAGACTCCGAGAACATTTACTATAATGCGGCTTTTTCTCGCCGGCGCACCGGCGATTACCGCGGTATTCGCAATTTTGGCCATAAGATTTTATCCCATAACCGCCGAACGCGCAGCCGAGACTCGACGCAAACTCGAAGAAAGAAGAGGAGCTATTATTGGCGGAGGTTAACCGCATTTTTAGGAGAATCGTATTATGCAAAAATATGTCAATATCATGTTGAGCATCGTCCTCCTGGCAACAGGTTCTTTTGTTTTTGCCGAGGGCGAAAAATTCGAACCCACCTCCAAAGAGCAGCTCGATAAGTTTTATTCAACGCCCGAGCGCAGCGTTACGGTAACAATTCACGAGGGCCGGAAACTGCATTCCATTGAAAATGGCTTTCTCGGTATAGACGTGAGTTATTTCAATGTCACCGACGAAATCTGGAAAAAATACAACATCCTTGAAAAACTGAAGACAGCCGGCGTTGGTTCGCTCCGCTATCCTGGCGGTATGGAGACGGAGTTTTTCCACTGGGAACACCCCGGCGTCAACGGCTACGAAGACCTCTGGGACCCCAACGAGAAACACGGCACAAGCCCCGGACGAGGAAGGTTCCAGGCCACCTGGGTGCCGCCCGACAAGTGGAGCACAAATAAAAACTTTATGGACTTCGATGAATTTATGCAGGCCTGCCAAGCCCTCAAAGCCGAGCCCATTGTCGGCCTGAATCTGACTTCCGGTGTCAAACATAACCGGCGCAAAGAAGGCCTTGACGAGGCATTGCGCTGGCTGCGATACTGCAAGCAAAAGGACTACAAAGTAACCTACTGGTACCTCGACACCGAGCCCTGGAACGGCGGAGCGTCTTATACGTTCAAAGATATGGAATATGCCGACGAGGTATGCGCTTACGGCGCCGCCCTCAAAGCCGAATTTCCGAATATCAAGCTAATCGCCAACCCCACAAGCTCCACGAGTTACAATTACTGGGACTGGCTGGAAAAATTTGTCGCTAAAACTCGCGGCTTCGTCGATTTTATCGACGTGCACTGGTACTGGGCGTCAGGCAAGGGGTCTTTTGATTACTGGCTCAAAAATACCCCGCTGCAAACAGGCGACAAATGGAAAAAGGAGGAATGGGACCGCCCTTACGCGGAAGACATTCGTTTGATAAAGGAGGCCTGTGCCAGGGCCGGAGAGCCAAATATGGGCCTTGTCGCGCTCGAATGGAACATCGGGCCCAGTAACGGCAGTGAGATTTTCAGCCAGCAACTGATTGCCGTAATCCAGGCAGAAATTCTTATGGAATATCTCAGGGATGACGTGCGCCTGGCCTGTCTGTGGCCCCTGCTGTGGCAATCCTCCCGCGATGTCTGGTCTGAGCAGGATTTCTTCCCGAGCATTATTACTCAGGAGCCGCCTTTTAAGCCGACGCTCACGATGGATATGTTCAGGATGTTTTCTGCCGTCAGGGGAAAAACCGTTATCGCGTCTGAGAGTTCAAATAAAGACCTTCCCGTTGTGGCAGCAAGTGATGAGGCGGGACACAGGATATTGCTGATTATCAACAAAAACGCCCTGCGCCGGAAAGTCACTATCAATTTAGACGAAAAAGCCAGCAAGGTTTCCGCGGAAATGATTGGCCTTAAACATCAGGTTTGCCAACCGCAGGAAGTTAGCATAGAAAACGAAAAAGGGCTGGCGTTTTACGCCGAGCCCTTCTCTTTCACTGCCATCCGGATTGAGTGATTTAGTTTTATCTGCTCTCTACGTTCGTTTTCCTGGCGGGCGATTTTGCCGGAGTTTTGTTTGCTTCTATTGTGATAGGGACACGTTTCGGGATGCCAGCAGCGGGGGTTTCTGTTCGCGGGCCGAAATCGGTTATGCGAACCCTGCGGTCCGCGTAACGACGCTTAGTTTCAGCGTTAAGGACCTGTACCTGAGTTTCTGAACCCGTAAAGGAGCAGCGAATGCAGTAATACTCATTCTTTTCGCTGTCGAAAAGCATATCCATATCAATGTCCCGCCTAAAGCACAGCGGACACCTGTAGTTTAACTTGCCTTTTCTACCTTGAGCCATGTTCGCAACTCCTCTCTCGCCTTAAGCGTTTTCTTTATACCAAGCGTGTACATCGGTGAAAATGCAAACCCCTCGCGGATATATCCAGCGGCGTGGTCGGCCTGCACGTTCATCGATAGCCGTGTGTCAACGTGCGGAATCGTAGCTTCGACTCTCGTGGCGCACTGCACGGTTTTCTCCCTGCATTTATATCCATATTCAATCGATTGTTTATCATCCGGCCCGACGCACGTCAAAACTACACCAGTGAGGTCCTCAGGATATTCCGTCGTGCCATAGCAGCCGGTGATGTATTCGTCAACAGTGATTTGTGCCTCCTGGTCGCTGGTATCAACAATGCGGCGGGTAATTTCAATTTCGCCGGTTCCTTCCTTAAATCTGAATATCGATTGCACAGCGATAGTCAGACCATCGAACTCGATTTCAACGGGGTCCAGTGTGATGACTATCCTGCCATCTTGCCTGTCATACGAAGCCCACGTTCTACAAGTGCACAGGTCCACTGACTCGCCGTAATAACTCAACTTGCAGCTTTTTATCGAGCCCTCGCCGGCATAATGAGTGAAAAACCCGGCCCGGTAATATGCCTGAATAAGGAAAGGATAGGACGCATTCTGCAGACACTTGGTTCCAACCCCGCAGGGCCGCACAAGTTTGGCAGCATAAGGCCGCAGGTCGATAATCGCTCCTCCCTGGTTCATATCCAGGGCTGCGCGCATATACGGGTCGGCGTACCAGAATTGCTGCCTGTTTGAGCCATAGAGTATATCCCGCCACAGGGTGCATTCCGGCTCTGTATGTCTTTTTCTGCTTCGAAAAATGTCCGCGAATTCCGACATTGTAACGTCTTTCAACTGCCCCTGTTTTTTGAGCTTGCCGTAGTAACCCATCGCGTCCTTGTAGCTCTTTACAAGCAAGGCATGGTTCGCTTCCCATCTCCCATTTTTGCCCATCCAGGCAGGACCTACATAAATCATATTGTAAGAATACCCGTTGTTGTATTTAGTCATTGACCGGTACTGGTCAACAAGATTCAGGAAATACGGCAACTCGCCGTCTTCGTAAACCATACCCCTTAATATGTTCTGCGGATGCGTCCCGAAATAAGAGCCGGGGCCGTCAAATACCGCGAGAAGGTCCCTTGACAGATGAGGTATTGCGACAATCCCTATGTCATCTTCCTTGCCCGACGCCGGGCAGTGAATATTGTATTTCGATGGAATCCAGGGATTCCAAGGGCCGCCGTCAAAAAGAGTGTACCAGGAATTGTTTGCATTGTGGTAGGCCTTTGGCCCCTCCTCCCAGCAGGTGGCGACGGCGCATTTTATCATCGGGTATTTTAGCTTGATATAATTAACCAGCTCAGCGTCCATATAGTAAGAGCCGGTTGAAGTCGGATAAAAACCAAACACACTTTTGAATCGTCCGAAAACCTCATCCACTACGGCCTTCTTTTCGGCCATCGATAACAACCATACAGCCAGCTCTTTAGTGTGGAATTTGTCGCGGAACTGCTGGCATTGGATACCAAGAAACGTGCATCCGATTTCGTCGCCGAATTCGGCGTTATATTCCTTAGCTAACTGAACAGCTTCGTCGTTAAACAAACTGGAATAGGTCATTTGTATGGTGGTCTTAAGCCCGTTCTCATGGGCTATCTGCTGCTGGGTCTTGAAAATATCCAGTGATTCCTGGATTACACTTTTCCTGGTAACATCCTCCTCTTTTCCGAAGGCCGCTTCTTTTTCAAGATATTCGGGGACCATTTCGGGTCTGTGAACAACATTAACGAAAAAATCATTCATTTAAGCATCCCATTGTTATTATCAAAATCCTTTAGCATTATTATGCCTTTTTTATTTCGACGTTATAGCCGCATTACCTGTAGTTAGTCCGGAAGCCGTTGCGGTCACGGTAATAAGACCCGGCTGGTTAGTTACCCTTATATAACCTGTGGCGATTCCGGCTTCGGCTGTAATAGCTGCCGGGCTTGCCATAGTAGCCGGCCCTGTCACCGAGAAGTTTACGGAAGTATACGAAGCTGCCGGAATCAGAGTTCCGTTGGCATCAACTATTGAAGCATTAACAGCAATGGTTTCCGAGCCGTTAGCGGGAAGAACGTCGTTCACGTCTAAGTCGAACGCCACCGATAGAGCTGTCGCAGCGCCGGGTGTTGTGACAATGTGTGTGGCGACTACTTGGCCGCCGATAAGACCTTGGGCTGTTAATGTGCCTGATTGGAAAGTCAAACCGGTAAATGTAAACGGCGGATGCGGCAGTTTTGTCGAATTGACGTCGTTATCGGGGTATTGCGTGGCTATAAGAACATTATTCAGATACAGCGCCACCTGGTCGCAGTTGCTGAATACCTTCACAGGGGTTGGTGAGGAAGCGGTCCAGTAATTGGCGATATGAACCATTGGGCCGGAATCTATGCCGGCGATGATAACATTCGGGTCACGCTGGCTCTGGAAGAAGTAATAAGAAAACTTGGGCAGACGGAATGTGTCCAGCACTCCCTGGGGATAAGGGCCATAATCAATACCAACCCACAAACTATCCCCGCACAGATACGTCATACCGAGATTTATATTATGGCCGTTCTGGTGGTTGGCAGCCTGGTTAATCATTGCGGCTTCCCCATAGTATCCGCTACCGATGTCGCCGCGATGGACATCGCTGTAGTAGTTGCCTAGTAAATCATACTCATACTCCCCGTATTCGTCGACTATTAAGGGCTTAGAGCCGGAATATGTCCTAGCTCCCGCATGGGGGGTTGCAATGTATATGTCCGGATATGATGTGCCGGCGATTTCCCAACCGGTTACGAAACACTGGTTGCCGGGATACTCGGCGTGGCCTATGTTATAAGCATTATTAGCATAAGTGGCGGTAAAATAGTACTCGTTCAGTGACAGCTCCCAGGCGATTACGCAGGGATGGTTTCTGTCCCGGCGTATCATATCCCTCATATTCTGATAGGAGCGTTGCTCAAACAGGGTTCCACCGTCATACTGAAAACCGGGAATTTCATCCATAACCATAATTCCAAGCTCGTCGCAGGCCTCCAGAAAAGCCGGGTCCGGCGGGTAATGAGAGGTGCGAACAAACTCAAAGCCCGCTTCCCTGAGCTTTTGAGCGTCGCGTTGCTGGCCTACATTGCCCATCGCGTATCCGATATAGGGGAAGTCCTGAAGCCGATTGGTGCCCATGAATTTGAAGGGCTGGCCGTTAATCTGAAATCCTGCGGCTTTGCTGAAACTGATGCTTTTGATGCCTATTCTGGTGCTATACGTATCGATAGAGTTGCTGCCGTCGTAAACCTCCGTGTAAACAGTATAAAGATTCGGATGGTAGGGATGCCACAGGCACGGAGAATTTACTGTGGCCGCTTGTGTAAAAGTGTAGTAGCTTCCTGCGGCGATGCTGTAAGTATTCGCCATCCGGGCGATGACGGTATTGTTTGCGTCAACAATATAAGTTGCGACCGTGCAGTTTTTGGATGTTGCATATTCGTTTTGAATTTGGGTTTTTACCTGCACCTGGGCCTGCGATTCGCTTACGGAAGGATATGTAACAAATATACCCCCGTCGGCGACAGTATTCGCATAAACCGCGTTGGTAACGTGCAGATTATCGGTAATATTCAACCAAGCGTCTCTGTAAATGCCGCCCCAGTTAAACCAGCTGGCGTTTCCTATGGGGGTGTTGGCGTCATCGGTGTTGTCCGCCTTTACGGCTATGACATTGTCGGCCCCTCCGAAATTGACATAACTGGTAATATCAATGGTAAACGGCAAATAGCCGCCATAGTGTGGTGTAGTTGGGATTAGCGTGCCGTTCACCCAGATATCCGCGCGGATACTGACCGCTTCAAACTCGATAAATATTTTCCTGCCCTGGTATGAATTATCCAGAGTAAAGTGTTTGCGATACCAGCTTACGCCTTCGTAACTGTAGCCCGATGGTGTCCAAGGCGGCCGTGCAGCGTCGGGACCCGACTGACCACTTAGGGGCGGGTTGTGCGGTAAATTCACAGCCAGCCATGAAGAATCATCATAAGAAGAACCTGAAGCGGCGTCGCCGGAAACAGTCCCTTTATAAAACTTCCAGCCGGCATTAAAACTCAACTGTACCCTGTTTGTATCGGGAACTACATAACTGCCTCTGCCAAGCCAGCCCTCAGCAAAAATCGCGATATCGCCTAAATCTATAATTCCGTCGTGGTCAAAATCGTACAAACTATTAAATCCGGGATCGCCTGACGTGGTTTGCCAGGCATTTGCCATTTGAGCAAAATCGGAAAAATTTACCACCCCATCCCCGTTAAAATCCGTGGTCGCCCCCACCGCGTACCCCGCAAAGCTCAGAGCAAGCATCAAAACAAAGACAAAACCAAACACCTGGTATGAGAACTTATTGTGCCTTGTTCTTATCATTTTTTATCACCCGCATTAGGGTCCTGGGTATGGGTTGCCGTGCTGTTTACGATTTGGAAATTGTAATACTCCGCCGTGCAACTGCCGCCAACATTGCTGCTGTTCGAATACAAGCCAAATGCCGTAATATCACCCGCGAGAACTGATGGGGCAGTGGACCCGCGAGTTAGTGTCTCGATATCGAGTAAATCCCACTGCCCCTTTTCAGGGTGATAAGCGTAATTTTCAGTGGCAAAAGAAGTGCTGACCGAGGTAAAGACGGTTTTTGATACATACCAGACGCCATTAACCCTCACGGCAATGCTGCAATCGGGAGTACGAAGGTAGAACGAATGTGCTCTAAGGTCGAAGCGAAACTTTATATTGGGACAGGCATTAGTATCTACTATAAATTTGTTCGTGTATATCAAGTTTCCGCATATTCCACTATGCCAAACCCACGCGAAGCTCGATACGCCGCCATTGCTTCCGCTGGCATATACGCCGACCCACCCCACCACGTTAACGTCGCCGTTATTATCAAATGTCTCGGTGTATAAGCTGTCATCCGCATAGCCAAAGGCAACCGAACTAAACAAAAAAATAATGACAAAATTCCTAATCATATTAGCACAGCCGTTTCTCCAAAAGCGGACCAATCAGAAATGAGCGTAAGGAACCCCGAATTTGACTGGCCCGTTTGAAATACCAATAATCCAATTTAATTTTTATCAGCAGGTAAGTCCTTCATCCACTGTGGCCAATCCTGTAGGGTTTCAACCCACCCGCAATTCCATGTCAAGGACCACAATTCTCTTAATTCAATCTTTCGCATACCCCTCAACATATCACGCCTTCTTTCATACTACTAATTAGGGTGCAGCGTCTGATTATATCTTAAAAAGACCGGTTTCCGTACTGACCTTGCGTTTCCATTCTGAACCAAAGAATCACCCGCCGGCGGCATTTTTAAACTCCGGGTACGTTTTCAGCCAGGGCGACCAATCGGTCGGAGTAATTAGCGTATTATAAGAGCGGTGCCACTGGAGCTTCCATAACTCCCTAAGCCCAACCTTTCTAATCGACAGGTCCATAAAAGACATATTGATTCCGCCATTATGCCTGTCTATGCACCATATGCTCGTGTCAGAGCCAACCAACTCCGCTCCCTTGATTATGTTCGCGGAGTCGCCATTGTCCGGTTCCGAGCCATCATACATACAATCGCCAAATAACGGCACTTTGGCGGTACCCTTAACATCTACAGTTCTCCAGTACTTTGGACGGTTGTCCGGGTTGGCCGCAGAGATATCATACGTGCCAGGCACGCCTTTGTCCGGCGGGTCATGCGCCCATCCATTTATCCCATAACTGCCATACATTCCGACAGTTCCCCCGTATGCCGCCTCTGTGGGGTAACCATTCACTCCAAACTTGCCCCAGGCCATAAACGTCTGGTCAATGCCATTGTTCCGAAAATAGTAGGTGGGCGGAAAATTACTTCGAAAAACAGTGGAGGCGAACGGGCACAAACATATATCATCCGACCCTTTGTAATATTTCATAAGCGCCGTCATCCACATCTGGCCGCCGTTCCAGCCGGGCATTAGTTTACTGTTGTTGTCCTGCGCAAACATTGTCAGCATCACACCCCACTGGCGAATGTTCGCCATATCCTTGACGTTCTTTGCCTGACGTCTCGCGGCTGCAAGCCCGGGGAGCAGTAACCCCATCAATAGCGCTATGATGGCAATAACCACCAACAACTCCACAAGGGTGAATCCCCTATAATTATAATAATTGCACATAATGCTTTTCTTTTTCATAACGACAACACTCCGTGCATACAATTTTCCGTATTCCGACCAAACCGCCTTATACATCACCCCTACAAGATACGAATCCGGGTTTCGACAAACTTATTCCGCGGACCCGACATAACGCCGGGTCCGCGGAAGTCAATCAAATCACAAGCAATTACGGATACACCACTTCCTGCAGCCACTTATTTGCCATCACGGCAAAGTCCTTTAAATTGACTATGCCATCGGGCATAGCATTCGCCCGCGTTACCAATGGTTGTGTTATAGATCCGGCACCTCCATTAAGGGCCAAGCTCAGAACCTGGGCTGGCGACAGTGCATAATTGTAAATTCGGAAGTCGTCTATTTTCCCGGTATAGTAGCCGCCATAAGTTGAAGTACCTGATGACATATATCCCCAGGCACCGATGGTGAAGAGGCTCGAGGCCGTCGCATCATCCAGCTTACTGCCGGTGACACTGCGACCTGCGTTTTCAGCGACAATGACACCGTCCTGATATACTCTTATATACTTGCCGCTGTAACTCTTGACGAACGCATAGTGGACCCATTTGTTCAACGGGTGAGACGGATTGCTGTAATAGATGTCTTGGCCATACCAGAGGTAATCTTTATAGAGCGTAACTGGGTCATAACCGCATGTCCATGCCATAAATCCGGTAGCGCCGGACCAGACCTGCGGGCCTCTATCGGTGCCGTCGCCGCTGTTGAACTGGAAGAGCATGTCGTCATTGTCATCCTGGCCCGTGTCTTTCAGCCAAAGAGAGATTGTGCATTCCGCTCCCCAGTTGGCGTCAAATGCTGCAGTGGGAATAGCAACATAAGCGTGGGTGTAGGTGCTAATAGGGGAATCGGGGCCGGTGCCAAGGTTAAGGCAGTTGCCGCCGTCGTAGCCGCCTGCACTCCAATAACTATACGGACCCCCACTCACATTCACAGTGCCATTATTACCTTTGCCGGATGAATCCGCGGCACTTGAGCCGGAAGTTTCGTCAAATTTATACCAGAGCACCGGTCCGACTGTCGGGGCCGAGGCGACCACCGTCTGGCTTGTGGCAAGCCAGCTGTCGGTAAGGAGCACAAGGTCGCTCATATCGACTGTGCAGTCGTTATTCAGGTCGGCGTCGTTATCCTGTCCGAGGCACATAGCCGGCTCAAGCCGAATACTGTCCACCAAAATAGTCCCATAGCCACCCGCCGTCGGGCTGGCCTTGTTACCTACACCGATCACCAGTTTTGTGATATTCGTCAAATTGACACCCTGTGCGCTAAACTTCGCAAGGTTAATTGCCCAAAAACGATAATACTCCCAGTTTCCCTGAGCAAGCAGAGCATTGGCATCCCAGTTTCCCTGATCAAGCAGATGATTGGCATCCGGGTAGTAAACAATACCGCTCTGTGTGCCTCCGTTTGACTCCAGATAGACATAAACCTTTTTTTCCGCGAAGGTTTTATTGCCGTGCAGCGACAGCGTTAAAAGTTTAACATTCGCGGCAGTCCAGTCATTGGGGCATCCCTTAAGCGCCAGAGGAGACATAGTGGCCTCTGAAATAAAAGGCGAGAACCTGTTGTCATAAGAAAAGCTCATCGCCTGAACACCATCATTGACATGTGTTATACCATCATCGGCCGCTTCTTCAATCGTAACGCTTGAATATCCGCTTGCTTCCCATACCGCCCCGAGGGTATCTACGGTATATGTTTCAAATTCATCGATAACCCTGTTAGGCCGAATGGCGAATTGCCAGACGTCGCCTTTTACTATAACTCCGGCGTCGTTTTCGTCAACGCGCCAGTAGTAAGTTCCGTTCAAGTCAACGCTCGTCAAAGGCACCGAGTAGTTCACATCTGCAAGAACCTGCTCCCCTTTATACGTGGACGAAGAGGTATTCGCGTCGTTAACATCCGTGAACGCGGTTCCGAAGTACACCCTGTGTTTCCCCGTAGCTCCTGTTCCTGCAGTCCACGTCAGCGCCGGGCCATTCCCTCTACTGTTGGGGTCTTCCCAATCCACCGGAGTATCTCCCCTGGGCGAGACAAGATGTGCCTTGGCTGCAATGTAAGGCGCCGCCGCAACCCTGGTATCACCATTAGCATCAAGTGCAACAGCAACAACGTAGTTCGGGTCGCCACCGTAAGCTTTAATGTAGCCATTGTTGAGATAGTTATTGAAACGGGTTCTCCTATCGCCTTTTACGATAAGTTGACCTGTGCCATTTATATCTAAGGATGGTCCCGCCACTACTTTCCCGAGAAACTTATACATCATGAAGTCGCCGGCCCTGACGGTACCATTAGTAATTGTCATGAAATACTGGTCGCTCCATACCTGGTTTGAGGCCGTGCCCCATCCCATACCTATCTGCCCGAGAACATTAACATCCCCGCTGGGGACTAACATATAGCTCTGGTCGGTGTCGCCATTGACATCCAATGTTCCGCCATCAATTACGACTTTGTTTCTCTGCCAACCTGTCCAGGAGCAGATTCGCAGACCGTAGACGGTGCCGGGTCCTTTACCCATTTTGAGTGTTCCCTGGATAACCAGATTTGCGTACGATTGTTGGCTACCCCACCTCAGATAGTTGCATTCGGCAACCTCTCCCGTCCTGATAATTACGATGTTCGGCTCGCCCATATAAGGATTCGTAGGGGGATCGGGTGTATCGGGTCGTTGTACGCCATCAGGAGGGGTAATAAAACTATAGCCCACATTCATGTCAGCCGTCGGCACGTTACCGTCCAAATTCCAGTTGCAGGGGTCCATCCAGTAGTTTGGCTCTATGGGAGTCGCTACGCCGTTCCACCACACCGAGGGCAGAGGCCATACAACTGCACCTTCATCGGCAAGGCCAAAACAGACACTCTCGTTGGCCACAAACACTATGGCAACCATACAGATGAGAAACAACAATTTCCTGATACCGATAATACTTCCTGTCTTTTCCATACAACAACCTCCTACCAAGCAATAAATCTATAGTTAATACAATAACTTAACCAAACAACTGCCAAAGAGGTTGCGAAAGTCATTTGTATGCGGTCCTCAAAAAGCATATCCCGGCCCTGGGTATTCTTATCTTTCGGCACTACTTGAGGAGGCCCGATTGTGCCGGGCCTCCTCAGAGTTATTTCACAACTTATGTCCAGTGTTCAGAAAAACCGACGTTCGTCAGGTCTTTTTAAGCATGCTTCCTTCTAAGTGCAACCAATCCGCCGATTCCGAGCAGAACCATTGTTGCCGGCTCAGGAATCAGTTCCCCTGTCAGTGTAACATTGTCCAGATTCAGGGTTAATGTTGCGGTCGACTCATCAGGTGTTCCACCTAACCAACTCTCTACTTTCATTTGAACAGAGCTGGCACCCACCGGAGCAACCGCTGAGACGCTATATGGCGTCCAGGCGCCCGTGGCCCAGAAATTCCAATAGGTTCCGCTCAACCAATTGTTAGCGGCATCATAAAACTCAACGTCAAAGTTTGCACCTACCCAACCATCTCCGGTCGTCGCAATCGCTTCTTTGAACATACAGTTCGCAGTATACGTATTACCCGGAATAGCACCAGCAAACTTACCTTGTCCGACATTCATGTTTGCCTGCGGCCCTGAGCCGGAGTTTTGGAATAGTCCATCCGGGGAACCGTCGAAACTACCAATGGGCTCAACTGTGAAGCTCTGATTGGCAGGAACAGGCAGCCATGTCCACCAGCCGGTAAGGTCGCCCGTATTGAAATTGCCGTTGGTGAGCAGGTCAGCTCTGGCCGTCATCGCCATGCTCCCAACCAAACACAAGGTGCACAAAATAAACAGTTTTCTACTCATTCTACTCCTCCTTCAATTATTATATTCGTCACTCTCTTCGTTTTTGATACCTTTGGTAACAAACCAAAAATATCAGGCAGTTCTTAACAGACACTCTCTCTTCACATATTGCGCCTGTTTTGAACAACGCCAAACAAACACCAAGTTTGACTTTCACCATTTACAACCTTGTGCCCGTTTAACGAAACTTAACGCAATTGCTTCTGTTCAAAAGCCCAACCACTACTCATTGGGTAATAATCACATTCAACCACTACTCGTAACAGCAATGGCCGGAAGACCATATAATGGGTTCTACGGCCACCATACATCATCATTGTCTCAAAATCGCATTTTAAAATGAACGCCAATTCGCGTTAAAATATAACCATTTTACGAAATACGCTGCTTATTCTCTTGACTCTTGTGTAAAAGGAAATAGGATTGCTGTGCGTCCGGTAAAATCGACCACCTTTAGTATAGAGGATAGTTATGTCCAAGATGCACAGAGTACTGTTGCTTTTCGACACATCCGGAGCCGCCTCGAGAAGGACCCTTAGAGGCATCGCTACGTACTCCAAACTTCACGGCCCCTGGGTTTTTTTCAGGGAACCGCCATTTTATGTCGCCTCAACGTTTGGACTTACAAGAATAACAAGGAAACTGCCGAATCCGAAAACGTGGGACGTCGATGGCGTAATAGCGCATATTCCGCACACAAAACACTGGCGCAAAATTGTGCCGAAAAATGTCCCTGCGATAATCAGCTTGTACACTGTTGTTAAGTCCAGGGATTTCTGTAATTTTGTAACGGATGACGTCAAAATCGGCCAGATGGCGGCGGAATACTTTATCGGGAAGAATTTTCGCAATTTCGCGTTCTTCGGCTACAGGAACATCTGCTGGTCACAAACGCGGGGCGACAGTTTTTCTGAAACACTGGCCAAAGCCGGCTTTACGGCGCACACTCTAACGCAAAGCGGACTGGAATCTATGAACACGCGGTCCAAAAAAAGCGGGCGTTCGGCGCTGGGCGAATGGCTTTGCTCGCTGCCTAAACCGCTGGCATTAATGGCTTGTAACGACGACCGCGCCTTAGACGTATGTGACGTCTGCAAGACAATGGGCCTGCATATCCCTCACGATGTGGCCGTCCTCGGCGTGGACAACGATGACCTGGCATGTGAGCTCGCTAATCCGCCTCTTTCCAGCATAGCCGTCAATAACGAAAGGGCCGGCTATGAAGCTGCTGCGCTTTTGGACCAGTTGATGTCAGGAAAAAATGGCGATAACAAACATATTGCCGCCATCCCCACTCATATAGTAACAAGACAATCTACTGATATATTCGCCGTTGCAGACCCGGAGGTTGTCAACGCCCTGAATTTCGTCCAGCAGCATTCCACCGAAGATATTCACGTGGACGACGTGGTAAGAGCCGTGCCATTATCCCGCCGGGTTCTCGAATCACGATTCCGAAAAACAGTTGGTCGTTCAATTTTGAGCGAAATAAGACGAGCCCGTGTCCAACAGGTCGTCCAAATGCTTGTAGAGACCAACTTGCCCATCTCTGAAATCGCGAAAAGCTTGTCCTACTCAGGCGTTGAACACATAGCCAGATACTTCAGGAGTGAAAAAGGTATGAGTTTGATTGAGTATCGCAGGCAATTTGGGCAAAAATAACAGATGTCACGACCTGATACCATATCAAAAACACCGAAGAATATTTGAGAATATTATTTTGATGTCTTTCCGGATGCCAAATGAAAAGCGTTCCTAAGATTGCACTGCTGATAGATTTGTCTGCGACACCAGGCAGGAATCTCATGCGTGGAATCGCGAGGTACGCCAGGATTTACGGCCCCTGGCAGTTAAACCATGTTGCCAGCGATTTTTATGATGCGTCGCCTCAACAGGCAGATATCTTGAAAATCCTCACGGAGATAATGAGAAATTCTGATGGTATAATAATGTTGGAGCCGGACTTAGTAGACTTCTCCAAGAATCTTGACTTTCCCATTGTCATAGCGTCTGCCATTAGAGATACCAAGGTATCTGCACGACCTACAGTTCTGACAAACTCCAGAAGAATAGGCGAAATGGGGGCAAACTACTTTATTCAAAAGGGATTTAAGAATCTGGCTTTTTGCGGATTCACAAAAATGCTCTGGTCCGAGCATAGAGAAAAGTACTTTACAGACACGGCAGAAAAAGCCGGACTTAAAATATATGCCAATAAATTGACTTATCCCCAAAGAGAAAGATTTAAGGATTCAAATCTGGAACGTATCGGTCAATGGATTAGGCAGTTGCCGAAGCCGATTGGGATAATGGCCTGTAATGATTCCTGCGGCAAGTTTGTAATAGATTCGTGCAGGAGAGCATCAATCTCGGTTCCTGACGAGGTTGCCGTTCTTGGAGTTGATAACGATGACATTTTATGCGACCTAACGTACCCATCTTTATCGAGCATCTCGCTCAACACCGAAAAAGGCGGGTTTGATGCTGCCGCACTGTTAGATAAAATAATGAAAGGCATTGCTGTTGATACACAGATAATTCTGATTGAGCCGTTGGGGGTGCAGGAAAGACAGTCAACAGATATAATAGCAGTGGATGATAAAATTGCGTCAGACATAATCAATTATATAAAAATAAATTCCAAAACACTTCTGCAGGTCACCGATATTATTGAAGAATTTCATATCTCAAGAAAAAATCTTTATAAGAAATTTAAAGACAACCTTGGCACAAGCGTATATGAACAAATTAGAAAAATAAAAATCGAAGAGATATGCAGGATGCTCGCAGAAACCGGCAAGAGTGTCAAGGAAATAGCTCTTGAGTTCGGGTTTTACAATGTTGACCATATCGCCCGCTTTTTCAGAAAAGTAAAAGGGCTTACTCCCACTCAATACAGGAACGAATATTTTCGAACCTGAAACCACATTGCCACTATACTGTTCCCCGTTAAGAAATATTACCATACTTTGACCTATTCCTTAACGGGGAGCGGTATACAAAGAAACCATCACTAGTCACAGATTGCCCAGCACCGATGTTTTCAAAAAAGATATTCTCATACTCGGCCGACATGCTATTTGGCAATGATATCAACCTAAATTTCACATTAGAAAAAGGTTCTTGGCACGGATTGCGAAGCGTAACGCTGTATCGGTGTTCATACATTGTTCGCCCAATGCGTCTTTTCTCGATATAAGGGCCGGCATGGTCGGCGTTCAAATGAAATCAGATTAAGGATGCTCAGGCGGTTATGAACAGCTCAATCCTGGCAAGCAACAATATCTAAAGTATGGCAATTCTGGGACAGCGAAGGAGAAAACGCAACGAAAAACGGAGAGGGCGGGATTCGAACCCGCGGTACGGCAAGCCGCACACACGCTTTCCAAGCGTGCTCCTTCGGCCACTCGGACACCTCTCCATAACAATTTATGATTTCTGATTTTCGATTTCTGATTTTGGCCCTTCGGGCCTGCGTTTCTTAAAGAACTCTGTTAATAATGCGCCACATTCGTCGGTCAATACGCCGCTTGTTACCTCGACACGGTGATTCAGGCGTTTATCCTGAACGATATTATACAAGCTTTTCACCGCGCCCGTTTTCGGGTCGTCACAGCCGTAAACCAACCGGTCGATACGGGCCAGAACCAAAGCCCCGGCGCACATACAGCACGGCTCCAAGGTAACATAAATCGTACAGTCATTCAAATGCCAGTTTTCGAGTGCCGCTGCCGCCTGGGTAAGCGCGATGATTTCTGCGTGCGCCGTCGGGTCCTGCAATTGCTCCCGCTGATTGTATGCCTTTGCGATGATTGTGTTGTTATGAACAATCACCGCCCCTATCGGCACATCGCCATTCTCCTCGGCAATTTTGGCCTGGTCAATCGCGATACGCATATACTGCTCATCAACCGAGAATTCAGAATTGGGATTGTCTATCGGTTCGATCATAGTTCGCAGAAGACGCCCGACCACGCCGTCAGGCAAAATAATCAATAACATTGAAAGTGGAGCAGTTGAACAGGAGACCGCGTTTGAGCATTCGCTTTTTTACGTCTACTGTTCACCTGTTCTACTGCTCAAATGCTCCATTTTTTGCCAAAGGCAAAAAATACCCCCAAGGGGAGTCGAACCCCTGTCTCCAGGATGAGAACCTGATATCCTAGGCCACTGGACGATGGGGGCATCTATTATTTCGGATTTCAGATTTTCGATTTCGGATTTTAGTATAGCGGAAATCGGCGGGCGGTCAACAAAAAAACAGTCGGCAGGAATGCTGCCGACTGTCACAAATCTTAGTGCGACTGAATCAAGTGTCAATTTACCGAGCCGACGAGATGCTCCTTGCTGATAAATTGCGGCCCGCTTGTATTATGTGTCTGGCTTTGAGCGGACTTTTGCTCCTCAAGCTTTTTTTCGAGTTTCTTGATTCGCTCGGACAACTCTAAACGCTGTCTCGTCCCGCTTGCGGAACTGATAAGCGTGATGCCGGCACAGGCAATGAAAAGCAAATATGCCCAGCCGTGCGCATCGCTCCAGCCCGGCTGCGGGTGAACAACGAACGGCAATACGGCTACCAGAAAACCAATACCTATCAGGTATTCCACAACCCATATCAGCTTGCTATCCCTTTGCATATATGGCTCCTTTAACACGATACTCAGCTTTTGTATTAAGGCCTCTAAAAAGACAGACCCACATTATCTCTTGAATCGGCGTTCCAAAGGGCTGACGTTAGAAGGTGTTTGCTTTTAGTGGGATAAAAAGGGGCTTATAAACACAGCGATAACACTTATCGGACGTAGATATGCCTCTCGGAATTGCCCCTTTGAATGGTAATGGCGGCGGTCGGAGTCGAACCGACGACCCTGGGCTTATGAATCCCATGCTCTAAACCAGCTGAGCTACGCCGCCAATTGCCTTCGAATCTACAAAACATTTTCGTTTTTTGCAAGCGATTCTTTAGCCGGACGTCCCGCAAACAGCGTCGATTTTGCTTTGACGCCGGCGACAAATCCGGCTATCCTTTTCGCGACGGAAAATATGGTAAGGAGCTTGAAAGTGAAATACAAACCGGCGGACAAACGATACGAGAAAATGAAATACAATCGCTGCGGACGCAGCGGCTTACTGCTGCCCGCGGTCTCACTGGGCCTGTGGCACAACTTCGGCGACGTTGACGATTTCGAGACCGGCCGGGCAATCGTCCGCCGGGCATTCGACCTCGGCGTAACCCATTTCGACCTCGCCAACAACTACGGCCCCCCGCCCGGCTCAGCAGAAAAAAACTTCGGCAAAATACTCAAACAGGATTTGAAGCCATACCGTGACGAGCTGATTATCTCCACCAAAGCGGGCTACCTGATGTGGCCCGGCCCTTACGGCGAATGGGGCACAAGAAAATACCTCCTCGCAAGTTTGGACCAGTCCCTCAAACGCCTCGGCCTCGATTACGTTGACATCTTCTATTCGCACAGGTTCGACCCCAATACCCCTCTCGATGAAACATTGTCCGCACTCGATACCGCCGTCAAACAGGGCAAGGCCATTTACGCCGGCATCTCGAATTACAAGCCGGAGCAAACCGTCGAAGCGGCGAAAATCCTGCGTAATCTCGGCACGCCCTGCCTGATTCATCAGCCGCGCTATTCGATGTTTGACCGCTGGGTTGAAGATGGCCTTCTCGATGTATTAGGCAAAGAGGGCATCGGCTGCATCTGCTTCTCGCCGCTGGCGCAGGGGCTGTTGACCGACAAGTACCTCAAGGGTATCCCCAAAGACAGCCGGGCGGCAAAACCCCACGGCTTCCTCAAACGCGAGCAGATTACCGAAGCCGTCGAAAAAAAGGCCGCCGCCCTCAACGAGCTTGCGAAAAAACGAGGCCAGTCCCTTGCCCAGATGGCTCTTGCCTGGGTACTGCGGGATAAACGTGTAACCACGGTCCTCATTGGCGCAAGCAAGGTTAAGCAGCTCGAGCAAAACGTCGCCGCCCTCGATAATCTCCACTTCGCTGATGATGAGCTTAACCAAATCGAAAAAATTCTATCATCGTAGGATGGGGTTTTATCCGCCAATGTTTAGCCCCGAAGCCTGCTTCGGGGTCTGTCATTCCGCATCCCTAAATCGACAATCGACAATCGCAAATCGGAAATCTAACTGTGGTCTTGCGTCTGGCATCTTATTAACCTGCCAATCCTCGCAAACATCGCCCGTGAATTCTCGTCTTGCTCCGGAAAGTTCAACCTCGCGAATTCGCCAAAATATTTTTGGGCCGCCTCGTCATATGCCTTCGCTGCATCGATTTCGCTGTCGTATCTGCCCAAATAAATTCTTTTTCTCCGATACATGATTCTGGTTTCCCATTTCCCCTTCTGCTTACTAAAATATACCCCGATATATTGCGATCTTGAATTTTTCATTTTCCTCCTGTTGCGAATATTCTGTGTTCGCGTTGCAAAACGCAGATTCGCCCTGCGATTATCTAAGGAATTACAATTCTTATGGTCAACTACCCTGTCGTCGGTCGGCTTCATTATCTCCCTGTGCATGGAAATCATCCATGTCTTGTTCGGCCCGACTATTTTATGCCTGACTGCGTAATAATTGTTTCCGGTTCCATATACAATCCATTTGAAATCTCTCAGCCGGCAATAATCCTCCTGGTCTAAAATCGTCCATTGACCTTCGCCTAAGTAAATCCTGCGATATGTGTAACTATACTTCAACAGCCGATACACCATCACCGGCCACGCAAAAATCCCGTCCACCCAATCCAGTAATTTAACTTTCATATCCATATCCTCTCGTAGCCTTGCGAAGACCCCAGAATGGTTTTATCTGGGGCCCAGCTTCCATAGTTAGCCCTGCCATCTTCGCCCTTGGCGAGTGGCAGGGTTTTAATTTGTCATTCCCGCGCAAGCGGGAATCCATTTTCTTTTTAAATTCGACACGTAGCGAAGCGTAGAACCCGCTTCGGAAATCCAAAATTAAATCGCCAATCGGCAATCGAAAATCGGAAATCTTTCTGGAACTTCTGTTCCTGATGCCTTGCCCTCCCGGGCGAAATGCTTGTCGAAGCGAAGTTTACCCGCCGTTTGTTTGGCGGGCGTAGATCCCCGCATGCCTTTGGCGCGGACCCAACTCCCGTGCGCCTCTCCGCTACTACTGCCCCTCCCGGAGCTGATACCCTGTTTCCTTACTCTCACCTGCTCTACTATCTAATCTCTCGCGAAGCATCCCGCTTCGCGCGTCCCTCTATATATAAGGTGAAATTACGTACATTTTAAGTACTTACAAAACATTTTGTTTTATTCGAAAATCCGTAAGTCCTTATGCCGAAAGGAATAAAAAATTTTTCAAAAATTCCCAGATTTTTATTTGCGCGTTTTTGTGAACAAACGCACGGTTTGCCTATTTTAACATTTCCCCGCAGAGAATTTACCTCCTCTGGCAAATAAATAGGTGGCTGTCCCTAGTTTGACTTCTAACATGTCTGCTCTCTAATTATAACTGGCAGAGTTTTCAGGGGGGAGGGTCATGCACTCTTTAGATAGATACTCTCCTAACCATAAAAAGCCTGAGTATAGGATTATATCTTTATTGTATTTTCTGTTTATACGTTTTTCATTGACTTTATTTATATATTTTATAACACTTGGATGGTTGTATAAATCGAGTACTTCACAAGCAATATAGCACAGCAACTTCTTATTAATAATTTTTTGCTCATAATAATTACAAACTTTATCAAAAGATGTTAATAAATTCTCCAACAAATACGCGTTTGAAGATTCAGGGATAATTTCCAGTTTGTCATTTTTTAATAATAAATCAATAAATTTAGTATTTTCCTTTTTATCAATTTGGTCGTAAAGCTTGTCAATAAATTCTAATCTTTTTATTGCCGTGTTTTGTTTATAAGCGCATACAGTAATCATTGCGGTTGCAACTACTGCCAAAACACCAATTAACGTCGTAATAGATGTAACGATTGATGAGATTTCCTGAATGCACATAATATCTCCTATATAATTTGGTATTTCCTAAGGTATCTGAGGGGTTAAAGAATATCATTCAACATCTGAATCTAAATCTCTTTCTGCTTTTTTGAATTCCTCCAAATCATCCTCTAATTCTTTTTCATACTCCTCTAAGTTTTTATGGTAACGTATTGCTAAATTATTTATGAGATTTTCAAGTAAATGGTAATAACTACTGTCATTGTGGTGTATTTCTCTGAATTTAACTATATTCTGTTTATGTATAACCCAGTAATGACCAATCCAATAATCCCATAACTCGTAAATAGTTTCCAAATCTATGATGTTCTCTTTGTTAAAATAAGCTACTTTTTCAAAAAAATCTATAACGTCATCAAGCTCAATCTTCTCGACTGGTTTTGAACAAGTGTTTATTCTGTCCTTTATAAGCCTTTTTGAATAAAACTCTTTCTCTATTTCTTTAATAAACTCGTGTTGTGCAACCTTAGCTGATAGGAGAATCTGCTTATACTCGTGCTGTGCAATCTTAGTTGATAGGCGAATCTGCTCATAAGAAAATACTAAACTAATAGCAAGAAGGGCAGTAGCTATGGCTGTTATATAACTCCATAAAGATTCATTTTTAGATATTAAGCACTTTAAGGTCGGCCAACAAAAGCTAACAATAGGAATAACAACAAGAAATAAAATTATGACAAACCATAGAGTTGTTTCTGTTCTCCTGAAAAAAGGAAAGCGTGATAAACCACGCTTTATGCTTAAGTATATTTTAATCAGATAGTGGCGAATTGTTGTAAACATTTCATCCTTTGGTTTTGTATGTAAAAGTTATTATTATCTAAATGCTAAATGGTATTAACGTGTCTTGTGGTAATTGTTCAAATAATAGTTTTAAACTTTTGCGAGAACATTCAATCTTTTCTTGCGGAGAATAATGTATTCCTATCAAATTCATTTTGCAATAGTCAGATAATCCGTCTTTAGCGATTACTAACAAGTCGGGCATTTCCAATTCTTCCGAAAGCCCCATAATTGCACAATAGGCACACAAAAAAGACATAGAGATTTCGTCTGCTGCTTTTTGTAAATTCCCATTCTTTAACATTTCTTCACCCCTTCTATAACGGTTTGATGCTCCTTCCCATAGTTTGCGTGTTTCTGGCTTTATAATCATAAGCTATTTTCCTTATTGGAAAACCGGGGACAGCCACCTATTATTTGCTTATTAACTTAACATCTGCCGGACGGCAATGGTGCGAATCTCTCTAATTTTTACCACAAAGTCCCTGATAAGACAATAAATTTTAATGTTATTAAAAATCCGCAGGCGAAAATTTATCAACTATTTTCTTGACAAACCTATCGATTTCAACTATAAGCAATCCTGATTTGCTTTTTGTCTGGGAGCAAAAGGCACGAAGAAGTATGGAGAAGGGTATGAGATACTTTGTTCTGTTAATGGTATTAGTGTTCGTGAACAGCGCATCCGCCGGCAATTGGGTAATCAATCCGAGCGATGACGGCACGATCGCTCCTAATGGTAATATGGATACAGACTCAGAACTGATATCTTGGGGATCCGCTAAAGGTGTAATGGAATTTCCAGTCAGTTCTATCAACGGGCAAATTACGAGCGCAACTTTATCGATAAATCCATATGCACTACCTCTTCATGACTATCTTTTGCATGTATATGGGTACCAGAGCAATGATGGGCGTTTGACGGCTTCAGATTATTACGCTGGTACTTATTTAGGGGACTGGACATTACCTAATTTATACTTCAAGCAGGATGCTTACTTTGACGTAACTACTTTTATGCAGACAGTCAGGACTCCTTATGCCGGCTTCATTATTCAATGCGATGGTATGGATTTTTTCAGTTCTCTCGAATACAATTATGGTCATCCTTCGCAACTCACCGTGACAACTGTTCCCGAACCTGCCACGCTTTTGTTATTCACCCTCGGCGGCTTGGCCTTGCGAAGAAAGCATTAAATCGACAGTCATCAATCATAAATCAGCGTTAACCCCGTTAGATGTGTTTATCCTGTGGGATGCGTCTTTTGCTATCCCATCGGGGCCTATCTCACGGGGTAAATCCATGTCTAATTTTTTCTTTTAGTCATAAAACAACTGTGTTAAAATCTTCGGGGTTTAACCGCAGTCCTATGGACTCCTTACGGAGAGACCGCAAAGCACGCAGAGGTTTTTAGATATTTTCTCTGTGGTCTCCGCGTTCTCGGCGGTAAAATAGAGGTCGGTGATTTTCAAGGATGAAATATGCTCAGGACAAATGTAAGGATACATCAGCCGGCCACAAGAGCCGGTAGAGGATGGGAAGTGGTTACTAACGGATTTAACGGACTTGCGGGCAAACGGTTTCATTTCATAGGCGTCGGCGGCATCGGTATGAGCGGCCTGGCGATGCTTCTCTTAAAGCACAAGGCAATCGTTACCGGCTCCGACCAGAACCCCGGCGAAACAATCGACCGGCTCTGCCAGTTCGGCGCGGATATAAAAATAGGCCACAAGGAGCACAACCTCGACCCACAGGCCGACGCCGTTGTAATCTCAGCCGCGATAAAAGAAGAAAACCCCGAACTGAAGCTCGCCCGGCGTGAAGGCATCAGGGTCTATAAATACGCCGAAATGCTGGGTAAGGTGTTCCAGTTTTATCAGGGTATCGCCATATCGGGCACTCACGGCAAAAGCACAACCAGCGGCTGGCTCGCCTATGTCCTCAAACTGGCGGGCCTTGAGCCGAATTTCGTCGTCGGGGCGGTCGTTACCCAGCTCGCCGGCTCATCGGGCATCGGCAGCGGCCAGCATTTCGTCGCCGAGGCCTGCGAATATGACCGCAGCTTCCTCAACCTCAAACCGCAAATCGCCGTCATCCTGAATATCGAGGCCGACCACCTCGACTACTACAAAGATGAAGCCGAAATCGTCGAGGCATTCCGTGATTTCGCGCTTGGCACAAAAACAGGTGGCGTAATCATAGCCAACGGCGAAGACAAAAACACCAAACAGATACTTCTGGATTCCCGCCTGCGCGGGAATGACAGGAAGGTTGAGACCTTTGGTTTCGGCAAGGAAAACAATTTTTACGCCGACAACATCGTCGAAAAAGACGGACTTTACTCCTTCGACGTTTATCATAATAAGGAATTACTCGGCTCAACCCATATCAGCGTGCCGGGCAGACATAACGTCGCCAACGCGCTGGCGGTAATCGCCTCCGCCGTAAACGCCGGCATCGCCGCAAAGGATATCCTGCGATTATTGCCCGGCTTCACTGGCGTTGACCGTCGGCTGATGCTCAAGGCAAAAATCAACGGCGTAACCATTCTCGACGATTACGCTCACCACCCCACCGAGATACGGGCGTCGCTCAAGGCAATTAAGGAGCATTACCAGCCCAAACGGCTGTGGTGCGTTTTTCAGCCCCATCAGTATAGCAGGACGCGGTTTTTGCTTGCTGACTTCGCCGAAAGCTTCAAACTTGCCGATATTACCATTGTGCCGGAGATTTATTTCGTCCGCGACTCGCAGCAGTCAAAAAAAGAGGTGAACGCCCAGGTCCTTGTCGATAAAATACGGGCAAAAGGAAGCCAAGCTTTGTTTATTGACGGCTTCGACGCAATTTGCGATTATTTAACCAAACAGGTTCGCACCGGCGACGTGGTTGTTACTATGGGCGCAGGCGACGTTTGGAAGGTGGCAGATGAATATATTCAGTGGCTTGGAAAAAATAGTTAAAACGAAGCATCCCCTGGCGAAAGAAACCTGGTACGGACTGGGCGGCCCCGCGGACTACTTTATAAAGCCGCAGGATACCGAGCAGCTTGCGCTGGTCGTCAAACGATGCAACGAAAATAGAGTGCCGATTTACGTCCTGGGCTACGGCTCAAACCTGCTCGTCAGCGACGAGGGCGTTCGCGGCGCGGTAATCCAGCTCAAAAGCGACAACTTCTCGCAAATTACTTTCGTCAAAGAACAGGTCATAGCCGGCGCGGGCGTCGAGTTGAGCCGGCTGGTGTTGACCTGCGCCAAAAAAGGCCTTTCGGGCCTTGAACCTCTCACGGGCATTCCCGGCTCGGTAGGCGGAGCGGTCAGGATGAACTCGGGCGGAAATTTCGGCGATATCGGAACCGTCGTCGAAAGCGTTACCCTGATGGATAACGACGGCAAAGTATCCGAAAAGAAAAAACCAGAGCTGCAATTTGATTACCGCCAGACAAATATCACGGCGAAATTCATCCTCGAAGCGAAAATAAATATGACCGCCGGCGACCCGGAACAGATTACGAAAACGATTAAGGAAAACTGGGTTTACAAGAAAAATAACCAGCCCCTTAACACAATAAATTCGGGCTGCATATTCAAAAACCCAAGAGGCCTGTCCGCAGGCGCTATGATTGACCGCGCGGGACTAAAAGGTCTGCAAATAGGCGGGGCAGTCGTAAGCGAAAAGCACGCCAACTTTTTCATCGCGCAAAAGGACTGCACCAGCCGAGATGTTATGCGACTGATAGAAACGGTGAAAGAAAAGGTCCAAAAGCAGTTCAACGTCGAGCTGGAGCTTGAGATCGAAATCTGGAAATAACAATGCGGTCTCATCCATCTCCAAATCCGGACTCATCACCTTCGTCTGACCAGCTTAATCCGCCAGACGGACGGCGGATAAAAGTGGCCGTCCTTATGGGCGGCATAAGCAGGGAACGCGAAATCAGCATCCAAAGCGGCAAATGCGTCGCCGAAGCCCTGAAAAAAGCCGGCGCTAATGTCATCACTTCGGATATAAAACCCGATGCGATGGACATCCTTGACGATGAAACAATTGATGTGTTTTTCATCGCCCTTCACGGCACATTCGGCGAAGACGGCCAGATACAGGAAATCCTCGAATCAAAAGGCCTCCTCTATACAGGCAGCGGCCCATTAGCCAGCCGGTTGGCGTTCGACAAATGGGAAAGCAAAAAAATATTCACCGCCGCGGGAGTAACAATGCCTGATTCTATTTTGTTCGAGCCGGGCAAAAAAAACGCTGACCTTGAAAACCGGATTCGCCGGCTTGGGCAAAAATATGTAATCAAACCATTGCGCGAAGGCAGCACAATAGGCATATCAATCGAAGATGACCCCAAATCGGCAGTCGAGGCCGCGAAAAAATGCGCCGCACAGTTCGGCGACTGTATGATTGAAAGTTTCATAAAGGGCAGGGAGATTACCGTGAGCATCCTCGGAAAACAGGCCCTGCCAATCATAGAAATACGCCCGCGGGCCGGCTTCTACGATTATCACGCCAAATACATCGACGATAAAACAGAATACCTCTTCGACTCAATAAATGACCTCGCTTTGGTCGATAAAATACAGGAATCGGCGATTACCTGCTTTAATTCGCTTGGATGCAGGGGTGCCGCAAGAGTTGACTTGATTATCGGCGACGACGGCAAACCTTATGCGCTCGAAATAAACACCATTCCGGGAATGACGAGTCATTCGCTTTTGCCGAAAGCCGCCGCTAAAATTGGACTTTCAATGGGTCGGCTGTGCCTGAAAATCGTGGAGTTGGCCCTGACTGATTCCGCTATTGCCCATAAAACAACCGGCCGGAGGCAATAAAATTGGCTGCAAAAAAAACTGGCTTGAATATATTCGGACCTGGCTCGGGCGGCGCTAAGCTGCCCCGCAAGTCAAATGTTATAGGTTACGTCAAGGCGTCGTTGTTTGTATGCGCCTTTGTCCTGGTATTGGCGGGCTTTGCGTTCTTAGACGGATACGTAAAAACGCAAACCACCGGCTCGTCGGGCAACCGAACCATTGAGCTGGTCGGCGACGTTCCAAACTGGGTCAGCGAAGAGATTAAAAACAGAATTTACGCCGCCGCCACTGCCGAAGCGAACAACACCGCTAACGACGACGAAAAAATCGCCGCCTCCGCCCAGCGTAATATCGCTGCTCTCGTCCCCTGGCTGGCCAACGCGAAGGTCCAGACCACTCACAAAAGCATACTCATCACGGGACGCTGGCGAAAACCGCTCCTTCTCGTTACCGCCGAAAAAAATAAATTCTTCATCGACGCCGACCTTGTCGTTCTCGATTATTCGCCGCTTGGTAATCTGCCTGTTATAAACGTAACGGGCCTCGAACTCAGCAAAATCCCCCCCACCCCGGGCAAGGTCTGGCAGGGTGACGACCTCGCTGCGGCTATGGCGGTCCTTAATCGCCTCTCGCGTATGGATATCGCCGTCAGTCCCGATAAGCCGTTGCTGCGCCAGATAGACAGAATCGACGTCGCCAATTTTGAAGGCCGCAAAAACAAACGCGAGCCCCATATCTCCCTTTACACAAAAGACGCCACTCAAATCATCTGGGGGGCGGAACTCGGAACCTGGCAGCGACATCTCGAAAGCCCCGACGACGACAAGCTCGCCAAGCTTTATACCTACTACCAGCAATACGGAACCCTCTCGGGAGTCAAATACATCAACCTTCGCGACCCTCAGCAGAAGATTTACCTGCCCGTTGACAAATACTAAGAAACCACGGTTTTTTTAGACGCTGATTGCGCAGATTCACGCTGTTTTTTAGCCACAGATAGACACAGATTACACAGTTTTTTTAGACGCTGATTACGCAGATTAACGCTGATTATTTATTAGCCACAGAGGGCAAAAGCATTTCTGATTTCAGATTGATGTTTGACAGCACCAACGTGAGGATTTATAGTTATTTTAGCTGAAACGTTTTGCCGGAAGAAGTCTTTGACTCGGTTTATACAGACTGTAATCATTGTTCGGGCAGGAGCTTTTATCAATTAATATGGCAAAGTTAGGCCCAAAAAAGCAACATGTACCGGTATTCTTAGGATCCACATACGAGGATTTGAAGGAACACAGGAATGCAGTACGTGATGCCCTGCATAAGATCGAAGTGATTGTACGCTGTATGGAGTACTTTGGTTCCAAACCCGGAAGTCCAAAGGACGAATGCCTCAAATCTGTTCAATCCTGTAAAGCTTACATCGGCATTTTTGCGATGCGGTACGGAAATATTGACGAGGAAACCGGCAAGTCGATAACGCATCTTGAATACGAAGAAGCTAGTAGACTTGGCTTGCCCATTCTGGTGTACCTGATAGACGAACAGAACCAACCCATCCTTCCTAAATATGTAGAAACGGGAGAGAAAGCGAAGCTTCTGCAGGAACTAAAGACGGAACTAAAAAAGAAGTATGTGGTGAGTTTCTTCACTACGCCTGAAGATCTCGCTAAACGCATCGCCCAAGATTTGCCACCAATCTTGGACGAGATCGAGCCAGAGCAGGTGATTGACATCGGTGTTCCTATTGGTCCAGGGCTAAAGTCTATAGTACGAATCACAAACGGTTCAATAACTTATCAAAACAACACTTTTAATTTTCAGCCATTAAAGGGCCTTATGATGTCTATTACAGATGGCTCCGTTGAGCGCAACGAATTTGGTAAGTTAGAAGCGTATATAGACACTGTAGTCCCCTTCCAATCTCTTCAGCGGCTAAATGAAAAACTTGGGTTGCATTTTATGCGTCTGTTCAGTGAAAGCAATACCATTTCAGTGGATCCGGCTAAACCTACCGTATTCACCGCATCTACTAATCATATCCTACCTCAAGGGGAAAAAGTATTAAATCTTTTAACATGGCAGGAAGTGCCTCTTCCTATTAATATTCAGGTTCAAACACAAACCACAGCTTCGGGTCACTTAGAAGGTAACATATTTCGCGGGGAATTTAATGCACTCCTTATTTACCGTGAAATCAACACACAACTTGGCTTGAAGGGTAGTTTCCAAGTGCATTTAGCTTAAATCGAAAAGAAAAGAAAGAAAAGGGGTCAGGCCCCTTTTTGTACTTTGCCTCTTTTAACGCCGCGGATAATTCAACACAAGAGCATAAGATGCGGTTTATGAGCGTGCTTTATCGGTATCATCCTTTTTGTGTATCGCTCCTCGCAGGCCTTCCATTTTCAAAAAACCCATCCACCAGACAACAAGAAACGACACGAGGAAAATCGCCGCGCACACAACGAAGGCGTATCTCGTTTGAATCATGCTTGTTAAAACGCCTGCGAATGCATAAAGCCCGGCGAGCGCATAACATATACCGACTGTTCGATTCAAGGGTATGCCGCGGTCAATCATCTGGTCATAAATGTGGCCGCGGTCCGAGGCAAACAATGGCCTTTTATTGATAAGCCGTCTCAGTAAGGCGGTTCCTGTGTCTAATATCGGCAGTCCGAACACAACTATTGACGCTATCCACCAGCGAGGGACTATGCGGGCAAGCAGCATCATAATTGCCGCGACGACAAAGCCGAGCATCATCGAGCCGGCATCACCCATAAATATCTTGGCGGGATGTCTATTGAAAGGCAGAAACCCGCAAACTCCGCCTACAAGTGCAAGGCAAATTATAACCCTGGCTACATCGCCCCGCTCGCTGCTGAAGACGTATGTGGAACGACGGACTGCAAGAATCAGCATCCCGACGGTGATTATAACGGTTACTCCCCCGCACAAACCATCAAGCCCGTCTAACAGATTCAGCGAGTTGGTGGCCCCAAGAACAAAGAAAATGATAATCGGAATACCAATCACTATTTCGGCGGTATCCGACATCGTTTGCCAGCCAAGAGGTTTAACAATCTCACTTAGGTCCGGCCTGATTCCTGCCAGCATAATGGTCACTGCGGCAAAAATCTGGCCAAGCATCTTCTTCCCGGGACTGATATCGAGAATGTCATCGATAAGACCGACAAAACAGGCTATCGTAGCCCCGGCAATAATACCGAAAAGCCACCGCATCACATCCGAAAGGACAGTTTGGCCGCGGATAATATAAATACCGCATAGTGCACCGACGATAAAACCGGCCAGCACCCCCAGGCCTCCCAGATAAGCGACCGGTTTTTTATGTGTTTTGACGAGGTTGTCGGGATTGTCAACTATGTTGAACCGAATCGCAATAGCTTTGCATAACCATGTGGCAACCAACGCACAAACAAAAGACAACACCAGCACAGGCCAAAACTGCACACACCAATCGATCGACCTTTTGGACCCCAGAAAAATGTCCCACATACCCTTTTTATCCAGCCCTGTCCTGGCGGGCCGCTAAAAAAGCCCGTCGAAGACATAAAACCGATGAACTACGAGAGATACAACCCTTGTTAATAAGTTGGTATTTCCCAATATTTATCCGCCTCTGGCGGATTAAACGCCTGGCTACGCAACCAAGCACTTCGGTTCAATGTTCCTTGTTAATACCTCTATGCCTTTTGCACCCAGCGGTTCGACTCGGCTCACCGGAGCCCAAAGGCGAATACCATTATACACCTCAGGGCTTGAAAGAAAAAGGGGGCAGGAGTCATTTTTTTACTCTGCGTTCTCTATCCGCCTTTGGCAAGACCTCGCTCATTGGCGGGCGTGCTCGGTGGCGAGAAAATCTTTCAACGCCACGGGTAATTCAACATATCGGTATGGTATTTGTAATTCATCGCAAAGCCCCTTGAATTTCTTAATGACCACCTCCGTCAACTCGCTTTGAAATCCGGCTTCACCTTTACAGCAGAAAATCCTACAGCCGGAAAACCGGTAAGCGTGAACACTGCACTTACCTTCTACTTGATAACAACACTTCGCTGTTGTCATCTGCTTTATATTCACGAGGCCGAGTTTCTCGACAAAATACAACATCTCAGGCGTGGTAACATACAGGCGATGGTCATATTGCTCAAAATCACAGCACTTGCCGCAAACCTCGCAACTGCCTGCAATCCCCTTATTAGCAAGCTGCTGGGCCTCAATCCATTTATAAATTTCGCTCACCCGCGCAATGACTTGGTCATTTTTTCTCATTACGCCACCATTTCTTGTTTTTCTTTTTATCTCGTATCTGTTCGGGGCTGTAAAACTGGCCGCGATTTATCCCCGGGCACTTCCGGCCAGTCGAATTCCATGTACCCGGGCTGACTAAATTGTGCTCCCAGAAAGGCCAGTTCCGGCACTGCGCAGGCCGAACTTCATAAATAGCGCACCCTCTGCCCTGTTTGATTTGTTGCAGGAATACACAATCGCGCGTGTGCGGGTCCTCGACAATCGTCATCCGTAAACCCACACGCCTGAGAAACTTTTGCTTCAATTCCCTCACCGGCATTTTCAAAAAATCGGCAATCAGCCGGATTTCCGGCCTGCGAACCCAGATATATCCCCCCTCCGGCCCGGCGCAGCAACGCCCACACTGCAAACACTCAAAGTGCAGCCCAGCCGAATACCACGGAAATTTATTGCCGAGAATCATAGTGTTTATTTTACCGCAGAGAACGCTGAGAGCGCAGAAAAAAATGCGGATAGCGGGTAGCGGATAGAAATTTACTAAACGCTATACGCAAACGCTTGTAGTAAGAATTTGTCGGTTTGGTAAATTTACCTGCGCCACTCGGGCTTGCGAACCATAAGAGGAGGCATAAGATTAGGCCTGGATTTGTGACGCTTGGCGCTGCCGAAACACCGGGAGCTGGGATACCAGCGAATCGCCATAAGCTGCGGCTTAAGCGTCAACTTGCCCGTTTTTGCCGTGCTAAACATCGTTAAATCCTTACCTGCCTGCCTGCTGTTTCCTGCGATGATGCTATCGGCCAAAACAGACGCTCACTTAACCAGCTTAATTTCCCGCATTATAGGACGCTGCCTGTCTCAACTTTGGGGATTAGTTAAATATCTCAGGATTGCCCTCCATGTATTTCCAGCCGGCGGGCTGTAAATCAATTGTGAGAATCTCCGTCCGACTGAAAAACCACTCGTCTCCCTCCTTTGTCAAATCCGCCTGAGCCTTAAAAAGCATCATCTTGCGGTATTCATAAACAGGCCCCTGCGGGTCAAACATAACACGGGCGGTAAAAAGAACCGTCGCATCAGGCGGCTTGATATCCAGCGACACTATGGCGGGCACAATCTTTTCAATTACCGGCCCCGAAAGACGCAATCGGAAATGATCAAGCAATATCTGTTTGGTCGGATGAATCGAGTCGCTGTAATTTTTCCAAATCAACGGCTCCGCCGACTCTATATCTTCGTTCTCGACCGCCTTGCACGCTTTGTGAAGGACCGCCTCTATCTTCTCCTTGTCGGTCTCGACTAAAAAATCAATCGCAAAAGCCGCTATCGCGATAGCCACGGGCAAAAGCCAGAAAACCCAAGCCCGTTTCGGCGGCAGCACGTCGCGAAAAAACGCCACCACCAGGAAAACCACACCCGCCACAATAAGCAGCAGCCACGGCTGTTCAAATATATTCCACATTGGCTCACCTCCGGCCAATAAAAATTACTCCGGCAGGTCCAGTTTCGCAAGCGACTTTCGTATTTGTTTGGTCCTGTCGTAATCTGTCACATCCGGCGCCAAAGCCGTAACGCTTATGTACCCTTCCATCAAAGCCATCATATCAGTCAATGGGTCGTCAAATGGCTGAGGCCCGCCCGCGAGCTGATAAACCGTCTGCCCTTTCCCATCAATCTGCGGTTCATAATACTCATCGAACGCCTTGTTTGACTGAGGCACGACCTTAATCCCCCTTGGCCTGCCCGCCGAAAGCAGTGGTATATTTATATTGACCAGCGCGCCCGGCTTCACAGGCATAAGTTTTTTCAGGATGTGCATACAATACCCCGCGGCAGCGTCATAATCCATTTTCTCCTCCGCTGCCAAACTCGTCGCCACCGACGGGATACCAAGCAGTACCCCTTCCATCGCCGCCGCGACCGTCCCGGAATAATAAATGTTAATCCCCGCGTTGGCGCCGTTGTTTATCCCCGCCACCAAAAGCTCAATCGGATGTTTGCATAATTGCATCGCCGCGAGTTTCACACAGTCCGCCGGCGACCCCTCGATGCTGTAACCTGAAAATAGCCCGTTCACCTCGACCTTGGTGCAAACCACCGGCCGGTTGAACGTAATACTGTGGCTGGCGCCCGACTTGCTCGCCGCGGGCGCGACAACCTCCACCTCGCCGATTTTCACAAGCTCCTTGTATATCGCCGACAGTCCCGGCGCAAATATCCCGTCATCATTCGTCAGTAGTATGTTCATATTTTCTTATTGATTATTGATGATTGATGATTGATTATCAATACTCATTATGAAAAAGTTTCAGCCAGACCAGAAGTGTTTATTGATGAGCAGAGACGAGGTGCGGGCCTTCGACGCCTGGGCGATAAAAGAACTTGGCGTTCCTGGCATCGTACTAATGGAAAACGCAGGCCGAAGCTGCGCCCAGTTTATCATCGAAACACTATCTAAAGTTAAAAAACCGAAGGTATGCATATTCTGCGGAACGGGCAACAATGGCGGCGACGGATTCGTCATCGCCAGACACCTCCTCAACGCCGGCTTCGCCATAACGGTCGTGGTTTGCGGCAACATCGCTAAAATCAGAAACGACGCCAGAGTCAATCTCGACATACTCATCGATCTGGGCCTGAAAATTGAACGGCTGGATATGGAAGGCACTGAGGTAATCGACGCCCGCGTTACCAAACTCGCCAACGAAGCCAATATGATTATCGACGCCATTTTCGGAACGGGCTTGACGGGGACACTGCGAGATGAATATAAACAGCTTATTGAGAGCATAAATGAGCTTGGCTGCCCCATTCTCTCGGTTGATATACCCTCAGGCCTGGATTGCGATACGGGTTTGCCGCTCGGCGCAGCGATAAAAGCCAATTGCACTGTTACCTTCGTCGCCGTCAAAAAAGGATTTGTTTTCGAAAACGCCAGACCATATACAGGCGATATATTCATCGCCTCGATTGGCGTCGAACCAAAATATGGTTAGCCCCCAGGCCTGCCTGGGGGTTTGCTTAGAACGCCCCAGGATTGCCTGCCTGCGTCTTGTACCCGATAAAATACAGGAATCTGTCCGCGTTGAGTATGGGTATCGACAGCGCCTGTGCCTGGCTCTGAATATCCTTATATTTGGCCGCCTGCTGTAAGGTACGCTCATACTTCTCCATCGCGTTGGGGTATTTTTCCGTCTCCTGCATCGTCGGCTTCGACGGCACTTCAGGCGGCGTCCCCAGAATCACGTAATCCGTATTGACAGTCACTGAGTCAGCAACCTTGCCCCCCCACTTCTCCACCAGCCGGCGTATCTTTGCGATAGCATCGTCATCGCTGACACCGTCGCCATTGAGGTCGAAATCACCCGCGACCACAAAAGTATTCGCCTTCGTTGGCGACCAGATAAGATTCGCGATTATATCGTCAACCACAACGGGGTTTTTCTTGTCGGAACGAATAATCCTCGCCGCGGAAAAACTGTCACCGACGTTGTAAACCTCTATCTCCGCCTTTCCTTTGCCATCTCTCGGAATCGGCTGTCCTCTGTCGTAAACCGCGAACGTCAGACCCCGGTAAATATGGTCATTACCGCCAAGGTTGATTTGCACCGTCTTCGCCTGGTCATCAACCAAAATTACCTTTCCATCCGGCTCAAACGCTTTGACCATTGTTTCCGGCGGCGGCTTAATGGGCCACACGCTTTCCTTTAATATCTTCTGAATCCGGTCCTGCGCAATTTGCAGCTCCGCCTGGCTTTTCAGCAACTGCTTGTTCGTTTCTTCCCGGCCGGTTCTTTCCTGGTCGAGCTTGCCGTACAAGTCCTTGACCTGCTCATCGGTCTTTTTCTCAAGCAATCCCTTCAGCTCATCGTACCCACTCCGAACCTTCTCAAACTGCTGCTGAAACTTGTCCTTTTCAGCCAGCAACGCCTGTTCCTTTTCCATACTCGCCTTCGTCGCGTCGTCGAACTTGTTTTGCAGTTCCTCAAGCTGTCCCCTTGCGGCCGTCTCGGCGGTACTGGCGCTCTGCAATGCGGCTGTCAGCTTTTCCGTTACCTGCAGCAACGCCGAATTCGAATCAATATCGTTCAACTCGGGATATTGTTTGCCAATCCCGGCAACCATCTCTTTGACCTTCGCGGTCGCCTCGTTGACCTTGACTTCGGCTGATGTCTCGCCCGGAACTCCCGGCACAATCAACGATAATGTCTGGTCTAAGTAATCCAGCGTCACCTTCAGCCGGCTCTTGCCCGATTGCTCTGCGCCAACAAGAGCGCCTATCTTCTGAACCTCAGCGGGACTGGCAAACTCGCCCAGCCGTTTCTGCGCCGTGTCGGCAAGGCCGCGCTGCTCCTCGAATTTCAGATAGTAGATTACCCCCGCCGTAGCTGCTATAATAAATAACGCCACAAATGCTATTAATGCGTAAAGGGTACTGTCAGCCGCGCTCTTTTTACCGATTGGCATAACAACTACTCCTCAGAATTAGTAAAAAACCTTGGTTTTCAAGGCCTGTAAGCATTATATTATCGTCTGAAAGTTACCTAAAGTCAACTAAAAAACAGACTTGCCGCCAGCAGTGAGCTTGTCGAACTGTCAATCTGGGCGAAGTTGCCGACCCCGGCGATTCGGAGTAGTTACTATGGCTATGGAGCGATTACAAAAGATATTATCGGCCTCAGGCGTCGCATCACGCCGAAAATGCGAGGAACTAATCCTCGAAGGACTCGTCTCGGTCAACGGCAAAGTCGTGGATACCATCCCCGCCTTCGCGGACCTCGACAAGGACACAATCATTGTCACCGGGAAACGAATTAAGCCCCAGCCAAAGATTTATTTCCTCCTCAATAAACCCCAGGGCGTGATTTGCACCAATTTTGACCCACAGGGCAGAACCAAAGCAATCGACCTGGTCCCCACCCGCCAGCGAATCCTATGCGTTGGCCGGCTCGACATCGATACCACAGGACTGATTATCCTCACCAACGATAACGACCTGGTCAACCACCTGACGCACCCACGATATGGACTAACCAGAACATATATTGCCGAGGTGAAGGGCCGAATCGAGGGCGAACACGTCGAAAAACTTAATAAGGGTATCTGGCTGGCCGAGGGCAAAACCTCTCGCGCCGCCGTCAAAATACTCAAACGGGGACATAAACGCTCGCTCGTCGAAATCAGTGTTGCCGAACGGCTTAACCGAGAGGTCAAAAGAATGCTCGCTCGCGTCGGATTGCCCGTCCAATCCCTCAAGCGAACCCACATCGGCAAAATCACCGACCACGGCCTCGGAATTGGCAGATTCCGACTCCTCACACACGCCGAAGTTAATTACCTAAAAAAAACCACCGCCGATAAAACTTTGTAGGCATAAAAATTGTCGATTTCAAATCCGTAATTTGACCTGTCAGCTACCCGCTAAACGCTGTACGCTGATTTCACATTGCATACTATGGTCTGAAGCCACGCCCATACATTCACGTTATCTTGCAATCTCATAAGGAGTTCTGTGTATGACAATCGAAAAGGCCGTCGGCCAGGAGCTTTGTTACTGGCGCACTAAAAAGGGATTGAGTCAGGAAAAACTGGGCTTCGAGGCCAACCTCCACAGAACCTATATCAGCATCATTGAGCGAGGACTCAAAAGCCCGACCATCAATACTTTTGTTCGGCTTTGTGATGCCCTCGAAATAACACCGGATGAGTTTTTAAAACACGTAATGCAACGGGTCGCCGGCAAACGCAAATAAGACGATCCGCTTAGGAGTGGGAAACGAATGGAATCGCGAGTAATAGAATTATCACCGGGCGACATCCGCAATAAAAATCTTCGTGCCTGTAGTTTGGACTTCTTCTTGGAATTCTGATATGAGATATAAAAGCATAATTTCCTACGCCGAGATCATAAAACGTGAGGGGATTATGCTACAGCGCGGGATGAATTTCAGAATCAAGCCAAGTTATTCGATAATTTTAATGAGTGTTAGAGAAGGTGCACCATATAAGGACCGCTGGCATGAGGATACAGGCCTTCTTGAATATGAGGGCCATGATGAGCCGAGGCGGTCCGACGTCGATCCCAAGAAGACAGATCAACCACTTCAGACTTCCGCCGGAACCCTAACGGAGAACGGCAAGTTTTTCGAAGCAGCTTCCGGGTACAAAGCAGGCAAACGAAAACCTGAGGTGGTACAAGTATACGAAAAAATATCGGAGGGAATATGGTGTGATCGTGGAAGATATGAGTTAACTGATGCTGCTGTCTTATTCGATGGCATTAGGAAAGTATGCAAATTTTTCCTCAGGCCCGCAAAAACTCCTCGTGCAAATGAACCCCTGCTAAGACAAACTCGAACAATCCCAACAGCAGTTAAAGTCGAGGTCTGGAAACGAGACCAGGGACATTGTGTAATTTGTGGCAGCAAAGATAATCTCCATTTTGATCACGATGTTCCTTACTCCAAAGGCGGAAGTAGTGTTACTGCTAAAAATGTCCGCATTCTATGCGCAAGGCACAACCTTTCAAAATCTGACAAAATTATGACCTTTGCACCTTGGCTCACCACTCTCGCATCCGCATTCTTTTCACGAGCCGGATAATAAATCGGAGACTATAAAATGCCCCCAAAACTATCTGATACTGTAAATATTACTGTTCAGGAATATGCTGCCGTATTCGTGCCGCCCAAGGGAGAGCAAACAATAGATTGGACACAAGTTGAAGCCGAACTCCAGAATGAGATGGAATGGACTCAGGAAGGCGCAGCGCATGTCGCCTCTCTTGCTCGTAACTATGGGGCTTTTGTTCTGCGCAATGCAATGGCGTTAGCGATTTCTTTGGGGATCGAAGACGGCGATTCGGGCCTTTGATATAATGCATTAAGGGGTGTAATACTTCGCCTGAGCATACCGTTGCTCGTCTTTTGCGCAAATTAAAAATCAAATACAGTCGCAACGTAAAATTTATTACCGGCCAACCTGATTTCGTCATATTTCCGGCAAAAACCATTATTTTTGTTCATGGCTGTTTCTGGCATATGCACCGCTGCCGATACGGCAGAGTTATACCCGCAACGCGGACTGAATTCTGGCAAAATAAACGCTGCGGAAATGTTACTCGCGACAAGCGAAATCCCAGAAAACTGAAAACTATGGGCTGGAAGGTTCTTATTGTCTGGGAATGTAAGGTTCGCAACCCCGAAAAACTCTCCGCCATCCTTAAAAAATTCCTAAAACCCTAATCCCCATCAATTCCCAATCGGCAATCAAAACCCCAATCCCCCGATTTCAACCCCAAAACCGGCAATAAAGTTGCCGGGCTAAATATTATTTGGATGACCCCCAAGCGGGCCTGGGGGCTAAGCAAAGCAGAACCCCGCCATTCTCCGATTTCAACCCCAAAAACGGCATCTATCGTCCTTAATCGGGCCGATTTTTGCTTGCATTTGGCCCAGAAATCGGCTATAATAATAAAAACAGCGGATAGCGGGCAGCGGATAGCAAATAGAAATTCACAAGTCGCGTGAATCTGGCAAAACGCACGGATGCACAATAAACACTTTTCGGACTTGTCCGACAAGTTGGAGAATAAACACTTATGGCTGGTATGTTTTTTTCGATCAGCGAAGTTGCGGCAAAGCTCGGCAAGAGCGAAGACGAGGTAAGGCAGATAGTAAAAAGCGGTCGGCTGCGCGAGTTCCGCGACGGGCCGAACCTGCTGTTTAAGGTGGATGAGGTAAATTCACTGCTGTCAGACACGAGTTTCACGGGAGTCAGGCCAACGCCAGCAGCCGAAAAACCTGCCGCACCCAAGAGCGCGGAAGCCGAGGCCGAAGATATATTGCTGGCGCCCGATACGCCGGGCAAGAAAGACGAAGAGCTTCAACTGACCGATGCCGATACGCAGATAGTCGAGGAAGGCATTAAGATCCTGGGCGATACCGATTCATTAGCCAAAGAAGGCAGCGAGGAGACATTCAAGAGTTCCGGCGAAACACCGGCATCACCCGGAAAAGAGGCGTCGCTTGAGGAAATCGAAAAAGACGTGAGTTTGGACACCTTCGGCAGCGGCTCAGGTCTTCTGGACCTGTCACTGCAGGCCGATGACACATCATTAGGCGGGATACTCGATGAGATTTACACGCCGGGCGCGGGCGGAGAGGGCAAGGCCCCCGCTGCGGCAGAGCCGGCAGCAGCAGCAGAAGCGGCGGGTTCAGCAATGGAAATAGCTGCTGAAGCAGACCAGATGCAATTCCCCGAACCACAGGCACAAGCACCGGCATTAGCGGCGGCTATAACGTATGGCGAACCGGCGCCGGACGCAATGAGCAACGCGCTGGGCGTTATGCTGTTTATACCCCTTGCCGCGGTCATTTATACCGCGATGGTGGCAATCGCGGGATTCAGCAATTTGAACCCGGCGATTTTGAAAATGTCACAGGGTTTCATCTGGTATATCGTTACAGGACTGGCGGTCGCGTCGGTACTCATTATAGCTGTCGGAACTGTTATGGGCGGCGAAAAGAAACCCAAGGCGCCGAAACCGCCAAAGGTCAAAAAAGAAAAGCCGCCTAAACCTGTGAAAGAGAAAAAAGGCAAGTAGTAGTTCGTATTTAGTCGTTCGTATATCGTATTTCGTATTTAGTCGTTCGTATATCGATTTTTGAAGCCCCCTGATTTTTATCGGGGGCTTTTCTTTTTGCCCCATCTACCCGGCGTTAAGAAATTTTTCGACGCTGATAAAGCTCACTTGGCGTTCTTCCTGGCGTCATTTGGTTCAGTTTTAGCCGCATTCGGGTCGGCCTGCTCGACCTTGGTCGCGTCCGGACCAGATACGACAACATCGTCAACAAAGAAATTGACATCCGGTGCCGGGCCTTCGAAGTAAACGTCTAATGTTTTCAAAGTCCCGCTGGCGTCAAGTTTGAAATCTCCCGAAAGTTCGACCCATTCGGTGTTACCCGCCGTTACCTTGGCAACATTCTTATATTTGGTCCCATTGTCGTCGGTCTGTTCGATGGATATCGTTACGGTATCGGACTCTGAGTTTTCCAGCCGAACCCACGCTGAAATCTTATATGTCTTTCCATTCAATACTTTGCCCAGCAGGGACTGTTTTATCCCCTGCCACGTCTGAGTCCTGCCGGACACTTTTGCGCTTTTTGCGCCGCTGTGAACCGGCGTTGTTACCACTTCGATTTTGCACGACCTGTCCGACCATCCCTCGGTGCCGTTTTCAAAACCGGGATTTTTCAGCACGTTGGTATCGCCGAACGCCGGCGCAAATGACACAAGCAAACTTAAAAGCAGGCAGGAACACAAATACTTAACCATTTCAGCAACCTCCCAATAAAAATTTACTAAAGTTGTTATCGTCACACTTGTCGATAGGTTACTTTTATCGCCTGAATATGTCAAGCGGCTGCATCACGCGGCAGGCAAGAGGCAAGGGAGAAGGGAAAAGTTAGAAGGCAGAGGACTGAGAACAGAGGACAGATGGCGGATAAATCTTGTTGGAAACTAACCGCGAATGTCGGTAGAATTTACTCCGCCGATGGTGTGGCGGATTAAGGTCAATTACAGAGTTAAAAACAGGCAGCTGTCCTTAGTTTCCACCCCATTCATTCGCGAAGACAGCGAAATCATGTAAGTCCACTATGCCGGGCGTATCTGCGTAAAGGTTTGCACGTGAATCGTAGCCCGTATCGCCGGGGACTTTTAACCATGAACCGAAAAAGGTAGTGGCATCGACCATGTCCACGTTCGAATCGCCGTCGAAATCGGCAGGAAGTTTATATAAACCATATAAATAAGCATACAGGGCCATTTTGCCCCGCATGGTTTGCTGTGGCGTAAATTCCGAATGGGCCCATACATATCTATCATTGAAATAACCTTCCGCTTTCGGCCAGCCGGTAGTGGTTGTCCCGTAAGCAGGGTAACATAGAGCAGTCAACCTGCTCGGCTTATTCCCGGTCATACCTGTACTCGAAGAATCCCAGTCGTCGGTATTCAAATAAGGCGTGTGTCCCGGATGCAGGCCGGGGTAGCCGTCATTTCTGCCCGTAGTGTACATATTTTCAATACTTCGCTTGCTTGCCAGGTTAGTACAGGCGGTAGTCATTATAATCCTATTCATGGAATTGCGTCCAAGCCCCCAGTCGGCTTCAAGGACCATGGCGTTTTCGAATGTGGTTTTATCCGAACTACTGTCGGCAACCGCATGGGCAACTATACACCTTTGGACATTCTGTATGGTTTTAAAGTATCCTGGGTTTAAAACCGAGTCATTGTCTGTGGCCCTGCGAGAAGGCCGCGTATTACAATTATTCGATTCATGATTTTTCGCTTCATTAATAATGGATGCCTTCATATTGCTGAATAAAGCGGGATAATGAACAATTTGCCGTGTTTTGAGATAACCGACACATGCCCAAAGCTGGTTCCTGGTGGAATCATTTACCACCGACGTATTTGATGTTATATCGCATAAGGAATTGAGCGTGTCTTCATAAGTGGTATCTCCAGTCACGTTGTAGAGAAAGGCCGCGGCCATCATTTTCAGGTCTTTGCCTCTAAGCTCAGCATAACCTGCATCCCGTATTACTGTCAGCTGCTGGTCAGACAATCCGGAGGCATAATTGTAAGCTGTAATCGCGGCATTTGTGTACGTATCTCTCAAATTACTCGGCCCGGTAAGCATAAAACAATTAGCCAGCATTGCCGCGTTTGCGGCACTTGCCCATGCCGCCATTGCTGTGGTTCCGGCCTGATAAAGGTTATTTCCGTCAGGGTTAGTAAGTCCATAACTATATCCGCCGTTTGGGTCGCGTAAGTTAAGCCAGAAATCGACTTCGTTTCTCGCTTCATCCAGAATATCAGGGATGCCGTTGCCGCTTTCCACGATACAGAGGTTATCGTCGTTTAATCTGCCGTCGGTAAGAATATAGGGCAGCAGCATATCATAGATGTTCGAGATGTGTCCGAGGTTCCTGTCCCAGTCGGTTGCATCGGAGTGTCCGCCATAAGCGTTGTTGTTCAGAGCGCCTGTTTTATAAGGGGCCCAGGTGGATGGAGTATCCCAATCTTCGCTGCCTGTACGATTGGTGATATAAACATTCGTATCTGCCGGCGATACATGGGGGATAAAAAGAGGTCGGCGCGGAACAGGCATTCCGGTATAATTTGAATCCTCGCCGATGCGCATATAAAAATAGCCGATGGTGCTGACCCTGTATGGCTCGAAATAAACATCTTTTTTAATCTCGAAGTTTTCACTGCAGCCGACTCCTTCTATCGCGATGCGGTATGTCCCCGGCGTATTAAAGCCGGTAAAATCAGCCGTCCAGACATTCGACATCGTGAGGTTGAACCATCCCACGTCACTGCTGGAGCCCGAGGAGCTATTTTTCCAGAAAGCGACGGTTCCGACCTGCTGTGTTGCAGAGGTATTTACATTATATATATAAACATTTTTACCAACAAAACTTGAGTAGTCACGCGCGCCGCCGTCTCCCATCCATATAAATAAATCGACGGCCTTTGTACTGGCATCGCTTAGATATCCGACCAGGTTTACATGCACCGCCTCCGATGGGCTGTTGAATATATCGAAAGTAAAGGTCTGGCCGAGCGTATCAGAATTCGTATTTGAATTGATTGTAAGGGTGTAGCTGGTTCCCTGCGCCAGGGAATATGGTAATTTCAAATAAATGGTGTGTTCCATGGTATATGTATAAATCCAGTCACCACCCGGATTTTGATTGTTCCATGGACCTTCAGACGCACCATTGAGTTTTGATTTACGATAGCAGTTTGTCGGATTCAGGCCGTTTGAGCCGTAATTCGCATCACTGGCTGATGTTATGACCCAGTTAGCGGTCGCGGTGGCATTTGTTAAGTTCAGTGCGCTTACGTAACTCACCACCCAATCCCAACCCGTGTAATGATCACCCGTATAGGCATGAGGTCCCGTCCCAGTGTCCGCAAAACATGCATCCCCATCTTTGAACTGGACCATAAGATAGTCCTTGTCAACGACTTTCATCCAGACAAGTTTGCTTGCGAATGCGTTAGTGGAAGTGATTATTAATGACAAAACTGAAATGATTAACGCTGTTCTTTTCATAACCCGCCCTTTTTATGCGATTATTTTACATTATATACGGCTTTAGCCCCCGCTGATGGTATATCTGAGCTGAAAAACCCCATTTATTCGGCTAAAAAACATATTTTTTCCCGTGTGATAGCAGGTGTGATATCAGTAATTTTACAATAATCTGCCTGAACTGTCAAGGTTTATCTTCTCTGAGGCGGTTTTCTCTACAAACCGCACGGTACCTGGGAGGGACAGTCACCTATTTTTACTATGAGAAAACAATACGATTTTTCAAAACTGAAAGGCTGGCGGGTAAATCCGCCACACTGACGGCGGGTAAATCTTGTTGGAAACTCACCGCGAATGTCGGTAGAATTGGAGGAAAATAAAAGTCGAGGATGTATTCTTATGCATAATGACCACATTCCCCAATTTGTGTTAATGCTTTTCAAATATTTCTGGGCTTTACTAATAGCACTTGGCTGCTTTAGTGCGGTTTGGATGAGTTTTCAAATGAAGGAAGCGACAGTGAAAGAGCGTCTGAAAATGATGCTCGGCTCGGCTTTCTGGCAGAACGTCCCCTGGATTGTTATGGGTATTGGTTCTACGATTGGAGGAGTGCCGACTTTTTTCCATTTTTTTCGGCCCAAAGACGGCAATCCTTTTGTGCTGGCGTGGTGGGCTTCGGTTGCCGCGGTTTTCATAATCGGTTCGTATTGGATATTTATTGGCCAGGGAGCGGCGAAACTCGCAAAATACGAAGTGATAAAATATGGATTTATTTGGAAAACATCGACGATCAGCAGCGAAAAGGGCGTGAAACTGTATTTTCTGCTGTTCCTGACCACAGTGCTGATAATCGGGATAATAGTGTGGTTAGGGGATGTTACAATACCTCCCTTTGCTAAATAGATGACACCCCCGGCGGATAAATCTTGTTGAAAACTCACCGCGAATGTCGGTAGAATCAAAAACTAAACTTATATGAGTATTTGGAACGTTATGCAGACCAATATAGGTATCCAAAGAAGAGATGAAAATAACACTTGAACAATTCGCTGATGACTTTGCTGCGGCCCTGTATGCGGTCGACCTTAGTGGCGCGACCCACAAGCAATTTAAGCCAGGAATTGGGCCATTTGGTGAGTCTGACGCAGTTAAGGCGGCACTTACAGTGCTAAAAGGGAGACATCCCGAGAGATACGAAAAGGCGGTTACTAAGCGGCAACCAGATCTTCTGATTCCAAACGAATGGCAGGTCGAGTTGAAGATTATTCGACCCTTTGGTGACAACGGGAAGGAGGCTGAAAACTGGTCGCAAAACGTTCTTCATCCCTATCCAGGAAATACCAGCTCAATCGGTGACTGCCTCAAACTTATCGCGGCCAATGGAAACGAAGGCAAGGCGGTGGTCGTGTTCGGATATGAACATGACCCAGTTCAAATACCTCTTGATCCATGCATCAATGGTTTCGAGATGCTCGCTGCGAATCTGTTCAAGATTCGGCTTTCAACACGCATCGAGAAAAAAGTTAAAGGGCTGATTCATCCTGTTCATCAAACCCTACGGGTTTTTGCATGGGAAGTTCTTGGGATATGAACACAATTCCAGTATCTCTATTTCGAAAACAACTCTCCATACAATTTGGCTTTGAGGTCAAGATGTGGTCGGGGGGGACACGGAGGTCTAAAAACCTGCTGGAACTCTCGACCGTTCCTCTTCCAACAGTCCTTTACGTTAAAATTAGCAACGACGTTTCAGGATTTTGGGGTCTGACCAAGAACCAAGTCGATTGTCTTGAAAAATGCGGAGTCCGTTGGTTCGCTGTGTTTCTTCATCTTGGACCAAGTTCGGGTTATCTCATCTCCGGTAATCAGATACTCAACCGAGTGAAGAGTGGCAAGATCACCCTGAGTATCGATGGTGACTACAAGTTCAATGAAACTCATGACTTTGAGCCCGTTCAACAGTTTCATGATCTTGACGAACTAATTGGTCGGATACGATGAATAAATAAGGGATAACTAACGTTTTTTTCTCGTCCCGCGATTCGTGGGAAAGGTTAGCAGACGAACTATGCCGAAGAAAAGACATCAGCCGAGAGGGCTGGAAATACTCTACGAAGACAAGGATATCATAGTGGTAGATAAGCCGGCGGGGATGTTGACCATTGGGACGGCGAACAATAAAACGAATACGGCTTACTACAAGCTGACCGATTATGTCCGCAAGGGCTATTCTAAGTCGCGAAACCGGATTTTCATTGTTCATCGGCTGGACCAATCAACCTCCGGCGTGCTGGTATTCGCGAAAAACGAAGAGGCGAAATTCCGGCTGCAATCGCAGTGGAAAGACACAGAAAAGAAATACGTCGCGGTGGTTTACGGGCAGTTGGCCAAAAAAGAGGACGTGATTAGCTCATACTTAGCTGAGAACAAGGCCTATATCGTCTATTCCACAACAGATACCACAAGAGGCAAACTGGCACGGACCGCTTATAAGGTGCTTAAAGAGAGCAGGCAGTTTAGTTTGTTAGAGATTAATCTTTTGACCGGCAGGAAGAACCAGATACGCGTGCATCTGGCTGATAAGGGACACCCGGTCGTGGGCGACCGCAAATACGGAAAACACAAGGAGGCGTTCAGGCGATTAGCCCTTCATTCCAAGTCGATTTCATTCAAACACCCGACCACCGGCAGGCAGATGACTTTTGAAACCAGAATGCCGAATTATTTTAATGAGCTGGTTGACAACGGATAAATAATTGCCGATTGTCGATTGCCGATTGTTGATTGAAAATTGGTCCCCTGTTTCGAGTCAGGTAAGCAGCACTCGGGGATGACGCAAGGCGTCAATTTAGGGATACGGTCTTGATTTTTCATAAAAGATTTGATACTTGAACAGAAATCCGCCCTGAACCAGAAGCGGTCCGGCGGTTCTTTAATTAACCTTTACCTACTTGGAAGGAAAATGAAATGAAGTCAACTCAAACAGCGAAATGGTATCAGCCCGTCTTCGCCTTGTTTCTCGCCGGATGCGTTGTTCTGCTGGTAACTTTTTGCGCATCGCAGGCAACAGCGGCGCCATCTGGGGGACCTTACGGCCCTATCCAGCAAAAATACGATTTGCCAAAAGACGCGAATAAAATTTACTACGCAGCGCCCGATGGAAACGCAATGGAACCGGGAGAAACGCTCGACAAGCCAACTACACTGGCCTCGGCCATAGCGCGGGTAGTAACCGGCGACGCAATCGTGATGCGAGGCGGCACTTATAGAACCGGCGGCCTGCAATTGAACCAGAGAATCACTATACAGCCATACGCGGACGAGCAGCCCGTTGTGAAGGGAACCAAGGTAGCGGACAAGTGGGAGCGTCTGGAAAACGGATTATGGAAAACGTCGTGGAACCGTTTATTCCCCGCAAAGCCCGCGGACTGGTGGCAGCAGGACGGGAACAAAAGAACTCCGCTGCACCGTTTTAACAATGATATGGTGTTCGTGGACGGCAGATTTTTACAGTCGGCTGGCTCGGAAGGAGACGTTGACGCCAATTCCTATTTCATCGACTATAACGACAGGACAGTTTTCATCAGCACTGACCCGACAAACCGATTAGTGGAAATCACCGCTTTCGACAGCGCTCTTACGCGGACAAAAGGAAGCTGCCACGGCAAGACCTCGGACCGCAAAGGGCCGACGATTCGGGGAATTGTTTTCACCCAGTACGCCTACCGCGCAATTGAAATTGAAGGAACTGAGCCGAAGGGGCTGTCTAACGAGTCCAAATTCGGAAAGGATGTTGTGGGGACGACTTTTGAGAACTGCACCATTTCTTTCTGCTCCCGCGTCGCGGCTTACCTGAGGGGCGATAATTTAACTATGCGAAATTGCTTAGTGAGCGACACAAGTACCGAAGGGATTTACGTCCTCAGCTCGAACGACGTCCTGTTAGAGAGAAACATCTTCAGACGCAACAACATCGAGAATATCACAGGATATTTTCCGGCGGGGGTGAAAATCTTCAACCAATGCCACCGCGTTACGTGCAGGGACAATCTTATCACCGACTTAGCCAATTCGAACGGCATCTGGTATGACGTAGGCAACGTTGACGGGCGTTTCATCGACAACTGGGTCGAGGGCGTGGGCAATATCAACAGCCCGTTTTCCAAAGAACGGTTCTGGCCAAGCGATAACGGGTTCTTTTTCGAAATATCAAAAGGAGCGATTTGCGCCGGAAACGTGTTTGTAAACTGCGACCATGGCATTTTCGTGCTCAACAGCTGCAACGTTCAAATCTACAACAACACATTCGTAAACAGCACCGCTTGCATCGGGCGCACGGACAGAAGCGCCGTCGGTGACCGCTTCGGCTGGCATGCCAGCACCGGCCCCGACATAAACGACCGGGAAGGGCACATTTTCGTAAACAACCTGCTCACGGGGGACGAAAATTTCAACAGGCCCCTTCTGGCTTTTTCGCAGACACCCTCGCTGTGCGAACGACTAAGTAAGCCGCAGGTCAAACAGCTCGATTATAATGCGTATGTGCGACGCTCAAAAACGCCGTCTTCACCATTGATTTTCTGGAGTCCCGCCGGGGGCAGCAGGTGCCAGGTACCTGTCGCCTCGCCGGAGGATTTGCAAAAACTGCACCCGGAATTTTCCGCAAATAGCCGGTATTTCGCCGATTATAACGGGCCTTTATTCAAGAGCGCCGAACCGGGCAGTTACCACAATTACCAGTTGCTGCAGGCGTTTCCCGGATCCAAAACGGCCGCCCCACTTCCCTCTGAAGTCAGCAAGCTTCTCGGGCGGTCCAAAACCGATGAGCCGTTTATTGGAGCTTACCCGCCGCTACAATAGAAGCCGCACTCAACAAAAAACATAAAATCAGGCAATAGAACAGATATGAGCGAGTTTGAGCAGCAGGGTAACGGCGAGCAGCAGCCAGCGAAGCACCAGAGACGACGCAGATACAGCGGGACGCACCCGAAGAGTTTCCATCAAAAATACAAGGAGCACAATCTTTCGGCCTATCCCCAAATAAAGGAACATCTGCGAGCGAAAGGCAAAACGCCGGCAGGCAGCCATATTCCCGTCCTGACGGAAGAAGTTATTGGCTGCCTGAGGCCCAAGCCAGGCGAAATCGTTGTTGACTGCACCGTCGGCTACGGCGGACACGCATCCGAATTCCTCAAACATATTGGGCCAACGGGAAAACTGATTGCGATGGACGTGGATAACGCGGAACTTGAACGCACCCGCCATCGGCTAAGCAAAGACAATGCGCCAATTAGTTTTTATCGCAGCAATTTCGCCGGCATTGCAAACGTGCTGAAAAAGGAAAATCTCGCCGGCTGCGATGTAATTTTCGCCGACCTGGGCGTTTCGAGCATGCAGATAGACAATCCCGACCGCGGGATGAGCTACAAACATAAAGGTCCCCTCGATATGCGTATGGATGACCGGCTAAAGCAGACCGGCGCGGATTTGCTCAATAAGCTTTCCGAAGAAGAATTATCGAAGGCGTTTTTGGAACTGGCGGATGAGCCGGACCACAAGAAAATCGCGCAATTTATTGTTGCCCAGCGGGCGGTGCAGCCAATTACACAGACCGAGCAACTCATCAGGATAATTTTCAGCGTAAAGGGATTGACCGAAAAGCTCTGGAAAAAGCAGAATCGGGCCGGGTTTGGCAAGCTGCACCCTGCCGCACGCACATTCCAGGCGCTACGCATATTAGTCAATGACGAACTTGGCTCATTAAAGGAGCTTTTAAGAATCGCCCATTATTGTCTGCGTCCGGGCGGTCGAATCGGCATTATAAGTTTTCACAGCGGCGAAGACCGCATTGTCAAGCGATGGTTTCGTGACAATGTTCGCAGCGGCATATACCAGTCGGCGTCCAAAAACCCAATCGTGCCGCGAATAAAAGAAATTATGTCGAATCCACGCAGCGCATCGGCGAAATTCCGCTACGCCGTAATAAAATCGCAGGAGAACACTATAACCCCGGCCACAGGAGCCGGAGCTAACCAATGAGGAACAGGTGTGGAATAACCCGCAAGATTTTGGAATTTTGCCCTTGACGGATGGGGTGAAAATCGTTTTATTAGCTATGTTAAAATCCCGGCAGGCCGGGAGATGATAAATCCGCCACACGGAAGGCGGATAAAAAGGATTGTAAGTCGGACTCGCTTGAAAGGATGTAAAAATGCGACTCGCCACAGTTTCAGTAATCAGTTTTGTATGTGCTGCAATGATAATCATCAGCGGCTGCGTTTCTGATCAGCAGTTCAAGGACCTCAAACTGCAAAACGCCGCACAGGAAAGACGCATAAAAGAACTCGAAAGCCAGCTCCAAACGGCAACATTGGAGCTTGACCAGGCCAAAAGGCAGGTCGAGGCATTGAGCGGCAAGGGTAGTATCGAAATGCAGGCCCTGCAACAGAAAGTCGCGGCACTCGAAGACGAGATTGCCAAAAAGAAGGCATTGATTGAGGCGATGCAAAAGCAACTGCTCGGCGCGACGCAACTGCCGGCGGAGCTAAGCTCGATGCTCGAGGACTGGGCAAAGGGAAGCGACCTGGTGAGCTTCGACGCGGCGAGGGGCATTGTAAAATTCAAGAGCGATTTGCTCTTTGAAAAGGGCAGCGACGAGGTAGCACCCACCGCTATGGAAGCGGTCAAGGCATTATGCGGGATTCTCAATACGGACCAGGCCAAGGAGTTCGACATCATAATCGCCGGGCATACCGACGACCTGCCGATTTTAAAGCCCGAGACAAAGGCAAAGCATCCGTCCAACTGGTATCTGTCGGCACACCGGGCGATATCGATACTGGATGTTATGACGGCCAATGGCATTGTGTCTGAACGCGCGAGTATCAGAGGGTTTGGCGAATACAGGCCTATTGTGCCGAACGAACCGGACAAGAAAGGCAACCCGCAGAACAGACGCGTTGAAATTTACATTATCCCCAAGGGCATGTAACAGGCCTGTTCAGCCGGTTCGAACGAAACCATAAATGGCGGACAAAACGCTTATTATAATTAAGCCGGATGGGGTGCAGCGACATCTTATCGGGGAAATCATAGGCCGATTCGAGAAGAAAGGTCTCAAGCTTGCCGCGGCGAAATTCTTAAAGCCCGACAAAGACCTCGCGATTCGTCTCTACGCAGTCCATAAAGGTAAACCCTTTTACGATGGCCTGGTGAAATTCCTCTGCTCGTCGCCTGTGCTGGTGATGGTATGGGAAGCCCAGGGGGTAATCGAAATCACCCGCAAAATGCTTGGGGCAACATTTGGTTATGAGGCGGTATCGGGAACAATTCGCGGGGATTTGGGCTGTTCGAGGGGATTCAATCTTGTCCACGGCTCCGACAGCGCACAATCGGCGGCATACGAAATCCCGCTATTTTTCAAGCCGGAAGAGTTAGTGGAATACGAATTCGCCGACGAACACTGGCTATACGGCAAAAAAGAGTAACTCCCCTGTCGGCAGCTGCGAAATCAAAATTAATCTTCGTTCTAACGGGCAAGGCGTCTTCTGTCGGATTCTTTCATCAGCCGTTTGCGCATCCGTATCGAATTGGGACAAACCTCAACAAGCTCGTCTTCCTGAATGTACTCCATAGCGACTTCAAGAGACATTTTTCTGGCGGGTCTGATTTTTGCCGCTTCGTCTTTGCTGGTCGTACGCATGTTGGAAAGCTGCTTGAGCTTTGCGACGTTTACCGGTATGTCATCGTCTTTGCAGTGTTCGCCGACCACCTGACCATCATATACCGTTTCGCCCGGCTCGACAAAAAACAGGCCCCGGTCATACAGGGCATCAAGGGCATACGCAGTAACCTGGCCCGTAGCGGTCGCAATCATAACGCCTGCCTTGCGCTGAGGTATGGCACCTCGCATCGGCTCATATCTCTCAAAGGTGTGGTGCATAACCGCTCTGCCCTGTGTGGCGTTCAACATCCGAGCGTGCAGCCCGAACAGGCCGCGAGAAGGTATCAAAAATTCCATATGAATAAAACCACTCGCCCCGCTCTTGGCGTCCATCCTGAGCATTTCGCTTCTTCGGTCGCCCAACAGACTCATGACGGCGCTCTGGCAATCCATCGGACAATCCACCGCCAGCAATTCTATCGGTTCATGATTTATGCCGTCGATATTTTTAACAATGACGCTGGGCTTTCCGACGCAAACCTCATAACCTTCGCGCCGCATATTTTCAAGCAGAATGCCGAGATGCATCAGCCCCCTGCCGGAGACGTTGAATTCATCAGGCGTTTTGCCCGGTTCGACTCTGAGGGCGACGTTATGCTGAAGCTCTTTTTCGAGGCGTTCGCCGATATGCCTGCTGGTAACGTATTTGCCGTCCCTGCCGGCGAAAGGTCCGTCGTTGACCCGGAACGTCATCGTCATCGTGGGCTCATCGACGGGAACGACCGGGAGCTGCGTGGGGTTATCCGGACAGGCGATGGTATCGCCGATACCAATGGGGTCAAGCCCCGAGACGGCACAGATATCGCCTGCCTGAACGCTTGATACAACCTTGCGTGTAAGCCCCTGAAATTGATAAATCTGCATAATCTTCTGCTGAGTGTGCACGCCCGCGGTGTCAATCACGGTAACATTCTGGCCTTCACTTAGCTGTCCTGCAAAAACCCTTCCGATGGCGATTTTGCCTACGTAATCGGAATATTCCTGGTTCGTGACGAGCATCTGGAGCGGAGCATCGGGTATTGCCTGCGGCGGCGGGATGTGTTTTATGATGGCTTCGTACACCGCCCGCATATTGTCGGTTTTTTGGGCAAGGACCGTCGTTGCCCAACCCTGCCTGGCTGAGGCGTAAATAATAGGGAAATCCAGCGCCTTATCTTCGGCGCTGAGTTGAACAAGCAAATCGAATACCTCATTGACAACATCATCCGGCCTGCTGTTTTCGCGGTCCACTTTGTTGATAACCACTATGGGTCGCAACTTATTTTCAAGCGCCTTGGTCAGGACAAATCTTGTTTGCGGCATAGGGCCTTCAAAGGCATCGACCAGAAGCAGGACGCCATCCGCCATTTTGAGGACTCGTTCGACCTCGCCGCCAAAATCGGCATGACCGGGCGTGTCTATGATGTTGATTTTGTATTCGTCGCCTTCGGAATCGGTATAAAAAATCGCGCAATTTTTGCTGAGGATTGTAATGCCCCGCTCCTGCTCGAGGGGGTTGGAGTCCATAATCAGTTTGTTCTCGCCGCCCTGGAGCTTATCAAGCTCTTCCTGGCGGAACATACCGGACTGGTAGAGAAGCTGGTCAACCAGTGTTGTTTTGCCGTGGTCAACGTGGGCGATGACAGCTACGTTACGAATATAATCTGAATACATCAAAAATCCCAGAATAAGGAATCAACGAATGTTCAGGAACCGACTTAATCCTTTTCGAGTGAGTGCAGTAGTATATAGTTATTTTCCGACGGTGTCAATACGAAATTACGTAACACCGGCTTATTAGTGCAATTTCCAATCATTTCAGGACACGTAATTGACAAACCCGCTTGAATTATCGATAATCCTGCCGTAATTGTTTTTGCCTGATTAGCCGAAGTGGCGGAACTGGCAGACGCGCAGGATTCAAAATCCTGTCCTGGCAACAGGGTGAGGGTTCGACTCCCTCCTTCGGCAATATCCGTAGCTGGTGTCCAGCTTATCGTATCTCGATGTAAATTTTCGCTTTCGTCCGCCGTAATGATAGATTCAGGTAAAATAAGATTTATGGCAAACCCGTGGGCAAAGGCGATTTTGATTTGCGCCGGATTTACAGTGTTATATCTGCTGACAGCGAACAGCAGCACGCTTTGGGACCGGGACGAGCCGAGATACGCGAGGGTAACGGTTGAGATGGTTGAGTCAGGCAATTACCTTGTCCCGACTTTCAACGGCGAGGTGTGGTTCGACAAGCCGATTCTTCTTTACTGGTTAATGTCGGTTCCTGTTCGGCTGTTGGGGTCGAGCGAAATCGCCTGTCGATTACCCGCGGTACTCGGAACGGCGGTAACGCTGCTTTTGACGTTTTTCATCGGGAAGAAACTTTTTGACGCGAAGTCGGGATTATGGGCCGAGGCGATTTTGGCAACGACGCTGCTGATGCTTTTTGTGGGAAGTTCCGCGCTGGTGGACGGCATAGCAATGCCCTTTATTGTCGGGGCAATGGCAATCTTCATCGTGAGGCAGGGTAACAAAATCCGAGCTATCGACGCTGCGGCAATCGGGGTTTTGATGGGTCTTGGGATGCTGGCAAAAGGGCCTTTAGGACTGCTGCCTGTGTTCGTGATGGTTGTCGTGCTCTGGTTCGGACGTGAGAATATCAGGGGCTTTATCCGCAATCTTCTATGGGTTTGTTTTGCGGTTGTTATCGCGGCAGGGATATTTTTGCTATGGGCAATCCCGGCTAACATGGCAGCTGACGGAGAACTATACCGGGTATTTTTCGGTAAGCATATCCTTGGGCGTGCGCTTTCGCCAATGGAAGGACACGGTGGAAACTTTCTTTTATACCTGCCGTATTATCCGGCGATGATGATTGCGGGATTTTTCCCGTGGATAATTTTCCTGCCGGGGGCTTTTTCGGCAATTATCGGTAAAAGAATCGGAAACGCCGGAACACGAAACATTTTATTGAGCTGGATAATAGTAACGGTCGTCCTGATGACATTCGCAGCGACCAAGCTGCCGCATTACATACTGTTCGCGTGGCCCGCAATGGCGGTGATAACAGGAGCAACAATTATCGCATCAGGACAAAACGTTTTAAGTGAACGTGACCGCAAATGGCTTCGAGGCGGTGTTTGGTTTTTAGTGCCGGTGGGATTCGGCATCGCAGCAGGTTTAATCGGTATCGGGCATTTTATAAAAATCGCAGGACTTATAATGCCCGGGCTTATTTGCGGAGCAATTGCAATGGTGATGACAATAATCTGCTGCTATTTACAAGTAAGGGAAAAATTCAACGGCACGGCAAAAGTTGTTCTCACGGAAATATTGGTTTTCATTATGCCGTTATTATTCATATTGCTACCCGCAATTGAAGCGATTAAAATCAGTCCCCATATCGCAAAGGCAATCCGGGAAAAAACGGGCAAAGACGTACCCGTCGCGATGTATAAATACGCTGAGCCGACGCTGAATTTTTATGTCGGAAGAAATATTATGCATTTACGCAAAACAGATGACGTCGTTGAGTGGCTTAAAGGAACAGGGAATCGTACGCTTATAATACCAAGAAAGGATTTCGAGGATATCAGGCAAAACGCGGGTGATATCACTTTTGAAGAGATAGCGTCAAAAAAAGGGGTTGATTATTCCAAGGGCAGGGAAGTCGAGGTTATTGCATTATTAGTCAAGACACAAACCAGACAGTGACCGCTGAGACCGGAAAAACAAACCGGAGAACGGTTGTAGTATTTTTGCTCACAGGCATTCTGCTGGCCGCGGCGGCAGTTTGCTATTTTTTTGTGGATGAGCGAGTGTTTTCATATCTGCGGAACAATCCGCAGACGTGGCACAAAGACCTATGGGCTCAGGCGCTAAAACAGTTAGGGAGGAGTTACCCCTTAATCTGGCTTCTGCTGGTGTGGGTATGGCTTACGGGAAAGCACAAGACGGTAATTGTTTGCCTGCTGTCGTTATTGATAACATTAGCCGCGGTAACGGTGATAAAAGAGACGGTCAGGAGACCCAGACCGAGGGATGCTATAACCGCGGAAACAAAAGCCGGAGATGAAAAAGATATTTATCGAAGCTGGTCGTTTCCATCGGGTGACACAGCGAACGTATTCGCGGCGGGAGCTGTTCTGGCGTTTGCGGTGAGATGGCCGGTTACAGTTCTTTTTGCCGTCTGCTGCAGCGGGGTCGCCATTTTGCGAGTCGTGGTGCTTGCACACTATCCTTCGGACGCGCTTGGAGGGGCAGCGACCGGAATTTTATGCGGGTGGTCGGCAATTTTTATAAGAAACCTATACCCTGGAATCGAAAACGTTTTCAAGGGATGGGAAAGGATGCTCTCTTTCATAGGCGTCATCCTTATTCCGATATTAATATGGCGTTTACAAGGCCTCGATAAACTGATTATACTGCTGGAGTTTTACGTACCCATCGCGTTAATTATAGCCGTTGTCACCAGGCGGCAGTTAAAGCGAAATTGAGTTGTAGATATGGCTTACACTAATGAAATGAAAGGACAAGGGAACTGACTTTTTGATATGAGCGAACAAACAGACAAACTGCTATTCAAAATCGCCCGGCTGAGGGTCACGGTTTCCCGCATTTTTGCCGTTCTGATATTGCTGCTGGTGATTTTTACCATGCCTTCTTTTAAACAAGGCGATTTGGCGGACATATTAACAGATACATCTGGTCTGTTCCTGCTTACGGTTTGCAGTATGGGTCGATTATGGGCATTGTTATACATCAGCGGGAAAAAAACACAGGAGGTTATCACAGACGGCCCTTATTCGATAGTGCGACATCCCCTCTATTTTTTCAGCTTTATAGGTGCTCTCGGCATTGGCCTGGCATCTAACAACATACTTGTGCTGGCGGCACTGGTTATCTTTTATTTGTCATATTACCCGTTAACGATTTTATCAGAAGAAAAGACACTGACCAAAAAATTCGGCCAGGCGTATATCAACTACGCCAAATACACGCCGAGATTTCTGCCGAAATTATCGCTTTATAAAAGCCCTTCACAAGTTGTTATAAACGCTGATATTTTCCTTAAAAATATAGCAATTGGAATGTGGTTTGTCTGGATATCTATTCTGTTTAACGCCATCTCTATGCTGCAAACAATGGGTATTATACATGTACTTTTAAAGGTACCCTGATACAAGAGAAGAAGGCAAGTGTGACAGGCAATAAAAAATTACGAGTGACATTGCTGTTTCTGGCATTATTGGCATTGCCTCCTGCCGGCGGTGCAATGACAAATGAAAAGAGAATCACCCTCAGCGAAGACCTGTCCGTGACGGAAATTGAAAAGGATGTATTTGTTGTTACGCATAGTTTCCCCTGGCCTTCAAATTCGCTGCTTATCCGGGCATCGAATTCGGATTGCATTTTGGTCAACACCCTGTGCGATAATCAAGGCGCAAGGATGCTGGTCGATTGGATAAAGAATAATTTCGGCGAAGTCAATCTTATTGGTATCAACACAGGTTTTCACGTTGACAATATTGGAGGTAATGAGTTTCTGCTAAGCAATGGTATTGCGATCTATGGCTCGAATTTGACTGCAAAACTTATAGCCGAGCGGGGACAGGCAGAAAAGAACCGGCTGCTGGAAGGATTTAAATCGCCCGAGAACAAGAAATACTACGACGCTTACAAGAACCTGACGTTTGTGCCGCCAAATCACATCTTCGATATTAACGAGGGGCTGCACCTGAAAATCGAGGACGAGGACGTTAATATTTTTTACCCGGGGCCATCCCATACGATTGATAACGTGGTTGTGTATTTCCCCAAAAGAAAGATTTTATTCGGCGGGTGCATGATAAAGTCGCTGGACTCAAAAGACGCGGGTTACTCTGCGGATGCGGATATGCGAAAATGGCCCAGGTCTGTCGAAAAAGTGTTAGCCAGATATAAGGACGCAAGAATTGTTGTGCCGGGCCACGGCAACTACGGCGACACAGGTCTCATCAAACATACCATTGAACTTCTTGATAAAATTAATAATAAATCTGTGAAGTAAACAGACCCATGCAGCAAAAATTCTCATAGCCAAGACGTCTTTATTTTTTGATGAAGGGTGAGAGTTCGCGGAGACGGGCGATAATGGGCGGGATTTTTTCGACGGTGAAATTTACCTCATCTTCGGTGTTGTATCGGCTCAAGCTGAAACGGATTGAGCCGTGGGCTGCGGTAAAGGGGACGCCCATAGCGCGAAGGACGTGCGATGGTTCTAGTGAGCCGGAAGTGCAGGCGGAGCCGCTGGAGGCACAAATGCCGAATCTGTCGAGCATAAGCAGAATTGATTCCCCCTCGATAAATTCAAAGCTGATATTGCTGGTATTGGGCAGACGGCTTTCGGTATCGCCATTGACCATACAATCGGGACATTTTGTGAGAATGCCCTTTTCGAGCTTATCGCGGAGGGACTTGACCTTTTTATTTTCCTGGTCGAATTTTTGCATCGCCAGTTCGCAGGCCTTGCCCAGACCAATTATGCCGGGAACATTTTCGGTGCCTGCCCGCCGACCGCCTTCCTGATGGCCGCCGAGCATAAAAGGAGCAAGACGAGTGCCCTTACGGACATACAGTATGCCGACGCCTTTGGGGGCGTGCAACTTGTGACCTGACAAGCTAAGTAAATCGATATTGCTTTTAGAAAGGTTGATGGGGATTTTGCCGACGGCCTGGACTGCGTCGGTATGAAAAACGATACCTTTACTTTTCACCATCTCGGCGATTTTCTCGACGGGGAATACCACGCCCGTTTCGTTATTGGCGAACATAATCGTTACGATTGCGGTGTTATCATCGAGATGTGATTCCAGTTCCGATAAATTGAGCCGGCCTTTTTTATCGACCGCTAATTCGATAACGGTATAACCCTGGTTTTCGAGATCGCGGCAGACCGACAACACGGCCGGGTGTTCGACGCGAGTCGTAATTACCTTTCGCTTGTTGGGATGAGCGACGAGCGTGCCCTTAATAGCGGTGTTGTCGCTTTCGGTGCCGCAGCCGGTGAAAATGATTTCGCTGGGGTCGCAGCCGAGGAGAGCGGCGATTTTTTCGCGAGCTTCGCGGATTTTAATGCCAATCTGGCCGCCGAAGGTGTGCATACTCGAAGGGTTGCCGTAGAGGTCGCAGAAATACGGTTTGATTTCTTCGAGGACCTCATCAGCAACTTTTGTGGTGGCGTTGTTGTCGAAGTATATGGTTTTCATTTCTTATTTCCTTTGTTCGTCGGCCGGGTCCTTTGCCTCTTCGACGTAGATTTCGGGGCTTACAAACTCTCTTATTTTGGCCTCAACGAGGTCTTTCATAGTGATATTCGCCAAGGCGCATTGTGCGCACATACCGCGGAGAGCGACAATGACCTTGTTGCCGTCAACGTCTATCAGGTCGATATTTCCACCATCCGCCCGCAACGCAGGACGAATCTGCTCGTTGATTGTCTGCTGGATGAGCTGAATTTTCTGAATGTTGGTCAACTTTTGGCCTTTCACGGGAGCAGGCACAGTTTTCTGCTTTGCTCTTTCGCCCTTGATGCGTTCGATTATTTTTTCGATTTCGCCTTTGCATCCGCCGCAGCCGCCGCCCGCTTTGCAGTAATTTGTAACCTGCTCGACGGTATCGAGGTTGTTTTCGTGAATGACTCTTTCGATTTCCTTTTCGGTAACGCCGAAACAGGTGCAGACGACCCTGCCTTCAAGCTCGTGTTTTTTTGTGCTGCCGCCCCTGTAGTTTTCTATTGCCGCTTCCAATGCTTCTCTGCCCATAACCGAGCAGTGCATTTTCTGTTCGGGCAGACCGCCGAGATAATCGGCGATATCCTTATTTGTAACTTTGGCCGCCTCTTCAAGGGGCATTCCCTTTATTATCTCGGTCAAGGCGGAAGAACTGGCGATTGCACTGGCACAGCCAAAGGTTTTGAACTTGGCGTCTTTTATTCTGCCCTTCTCATCAAGTTTGAAAGTCAGTTTCAGCGCATCGCCGCAAGCGAGCGAACCTACCTCGCCCACGCCGTCGGGGTCGGATATTTCGCCGACATTTCGCGGATTGAAAAAGTGGTCTCTAACCTTGTCCGTATATTCCCACATAATCGTTACCTTTGGCTTGTTTTAAGTGCTTGTTCAAAATCAGCTATTATATCATCTACGTGTTCAGTGCCAACCGAGACACGTATATAATCGGGCGTTACGCCAGCGGCGAGCTGTTCGGGCTCATTTAACTGCTGATGCGTTGTGCTGGCAGGATGTATTACAAGGGTTTTGCTGTCGCCGATATTGGCGAGATGGCTTGCGAGCTTGACGGCGTTTATAAATTTAACGCCCGCTTCTTTGCCGCCTTTTATGCCGAAGCCCAGTATAGCCCCCTGCCCATCGGGCATATATTCCTTCGCCAACTTATAGTCGGGATGCGAGGGCAGGCCGGGATAGTTCACCCAACTAACCAATTTATGTCCTTCGAGCCATTGCGCGACTTTCAATGCGTTCTCGCTGTGCCGAGGCATACGCAAATGCAGCGTCTCGATTCCCTGAAGGAACAAGAACGCGTTAAATGGGGACATACACGAACCCATATCACGCAACAACTGGACCCTTGCCTTGAGGATATACGCGAGATTGCCGAAGCTTTCGACGTATTTGATGCCGTGGTAGCTGGGGTCCGGCTCGGTAAGCTCGGGGTATTTGCCGTTTGCCCAGTTGAAGTTGCCCGAATCGACAATCGCGCCGCCAATGCTTGTACCGTGGCCGCCGATAAATTTAGTGCAACTGTGAATCACGATATCGATACCGTATTCAAAAGGCCGGAACAATATCGGCGTCATAACGGTGTTATCGCATATAACGGGCAAGCCGTTTTTGTGAGCAATGTCGGCTATTTTATCGTATTGCAAAATGTCGTTTTTGGGATTTCCCACGCTCTCGATATACACGAGGCGGGTATTTTTCTTAATCGCCTTGGCGAAATTTTCGGGCTTTCTCGCGTCAACGAATGTTACCTCGATTCCCAGTTTGCGGAAGGTATGGCTGAAAAGAGTAACCGTTCCGCCATAAAGCGAGCTGGACGAAATGAAGTGGCCTCCTGCGCCGCAGATATTCAGGATGCTTACATAAATCGCTGATTGCCCGGAGCTTAACCCAAGACCAGCGACTCCGCCTTCCAGCGCGGCCAGACGCTTTTCCAGAACATCGGTCGTGGGATTCATCAGCCGGGTGTAGATATTGCCGAATTCCCTGAGCGCGAACAGATTTGCCGCGTGGTTACTATCTTTGAATACGTAGCTCGACGTCTGGTAAATCGGGACCGCCCTGCTGCCGGTGTCGGAGTCAACCTGCTGGCCCGCGTGCACCGCCAAAGTTTCGAGATGAAGTTTTTTCTCATCGCCCATTATTTACGCCCTTTCTATTTTGCCGGTAAAATTGCGACCATTTTTTCCAGCGATTTTTTCGCCCTTGCCGCTATATCTGCCGGCACCGTAATTTTATAGTGCATATCTTCAAGAGACCAGAGCACCTTATCGAGAGTTATACGTTTCATATTCGGGCAAAGAGCCCGAGTAGTCGCCGGGAAAAACTCCTTGCCCGGGTTTTCTTTTTTCAGCGTATGAATTATTCCTGTCTCAGTAGCAATAATAAATCGTTTAGCGTCGCTTTGTTTGGCGAATTTTAGCATTTGGCCTGTGCTGAGAAGTTTATCGCTGACAGCTTTTACCGGCTCGGTACACTCCGGATGCGCCATCACAACCGCGCCGGGATGCATCTCTCTGGCTTTTTTAATATCGTCTTCGGTAATAAAGACGTGTGTCGGGCAATAACCCGGCCACAAAATCATTTCACGGCCGGTCTTTTCAACGACAAACCGCCCCAAATGCTGGTCTGGGACAAAGATGATTTTGCTGTCTTTCGGCAGTGATTCGACAACCTCGACGGCATTTGCGCTTGTGCAGCAATAATCGCTTTCGGCCTTGACCTCCGCGGAGCTGTTCACATAGCAGACCACCAATTCGCCCGGGTTTTTGCGTTTCAATTCCCTTAACTGCTCGCCCGTTATCATATCCGCCATAGGGCAGCCGGCGTTTTTATCCGGCAAAAGAACGGTTTTGCCCGGCGACAGAATCGCGGCGGTCTCTGCCATAAATTTCACGCCGCAGAAAACTATCACCTCGGCGTCCGTCGCCGCCGCTTTGACGCTCAACGCAAGCGAATCGCCCGTGAAATCCGCAATATCCTGTATTTCACCGGGCTGATAATTATGCGCAAGTATGATGGCGTTTCGCTCGGCTTTTAACTCTTTGATTTTTTTTATCAACTGTTCGTTCATTTTTTTGTTTTTCTTTTCCCGCTCTTTTTGGCGGAGTGTTTTTTATAAACAAGCTCGGCGTTGGGCGTCATAACGGTAACGCCTGGCGGGACGGATTCCTTAATCCAGACGTTGCCGCCGACGATCGCCCCTTTGCCGATTGTTACGTCGCCTAATATCGTCGCTTCCGCGTAAATCGTTACGTTATCTTCGATTGTCGGGTGGCGTTTGCCGCCCTTCAAAATTCTGCCCTGGGCATCTCTCTGAAAACTAAGCGCGCCGAGGGTCGCGCCCTGATAAATTTTGACGTTGTCGCCGATAATGCTCGTCTCGCCAATCACAACGCCGGTGCCGTGGTCGATAAAGAAGTTTTTGCCGATTGTGGCGCCGGGGTGAATGTCGATACCGGTCCTGGTGTGCGCGCATTCGGACATAATACGCGGAATCAGCGGCACCTCTTTAAGATAGAGTTCGTGAGCGATGCGATATATTGCAATGGCTGTAATGCAGGGATAGCTAATGACAATCTCTTCGGGAGATTTCGCGGCCGGGTCGCCGTCATACGCCGCTTTGACATCGCCCTTTAGCATCTCCCGGATATGCGGCAGTTGCGTCAAGAGATAGACGGTAGCATCTTCAGCCATTTTGTGACAGCCGCCTGTAGTGCAATTTTCCAGCCGGCAGCGGTACTTAAGCGCCCGTTCTATCTGGGTGGAAAGCTCCGTGTAGATGTGACAGAGGATATCTATCACGACGAAATTGACGTTCGATTTTGTTACTGTTCTTTTGCCGGTAAACCCGGGAAAAAGGACTTCAAAAATCATATCGATGATTTCGAGAATTTTGTCACGCACAGGCAGATTGGTCGCGTCGATAAAATTGATTCCTAAATCGCCCTGATAGGTCCCGACAATTTCAGCGACTAATTGTTCGAGCTTTTTGTCTGTCAAATCAGCTTTGGCCATATTAACGTCCTCTCAAAAAAGTATGAGTATCGCCCCGCTCCTTCTATGCGACCGTAGCAAACATTTCGGTGGAGATATACCGTTCGCCGGTGTCGGGCAAAATCACGACTATCGTTTTGCCCTGATTTTCAGTGCGCTGCGAGACCTGAACTGCCGCCCACACAGCCGCACCGGAACTTATCCCGGAAAGAATACCTTCTTTTGATGCCAGTTGTCGAGCGGTCTCCAGCGCATCCTGATTTGTAACCTGAATTATTTCGTCAATTATCTCGCGGTTGAGCACATCCGGCACAAAACCCGGGCCGATACCCTGAATTTTATGCGGGCCGGGCTTGCCGCCTGAAAGCACAGGCGAATCTTTCGGCTCGACCGCCACTACTTTCAGATTCTTGTTTCGGCTTTTCAACACCTCGCCGCAACCGGTAATCGTCCCGCCTGTACCGACGCCGGCCACAAAAAAATCAATCTTGCCATTGGTATCCGCCCAAATTTCCTCCGCCGTGGTCTCACGGTGAACCTGCGGATTAGCAGGATTCTCGAACTGCTGCGGCATAAAGGCGTTTGGCGTCTCCGCCACAAGCTGTTCGGCTTTTTTTACTGCGCCTCTCATACCATCGGCAGCCGGCGTGAGGACAAGTTTTGCGCCGAACATTGCAAGAATTTTCCGTCTTTCGATACTCATCGATTCTGGCATCGTTAATATCAATTGATACCCCTTGGCGGCGCAGACGAAGGCGAGTCCTATACCCGTGTTTCCGCTTGTCGGCTCTATTATTACAGTGCCCTGCTTTATCAATCCCTTATTTTCGGCATCTTCAACCATTGCAAGGGCGATTCTGTCTTTAACGCTGCCACAGGGATTTCGCGACTCGAGCTTGGCAAGTATTGTCGCTGCGCCGGTATTCAACTTGTTAATCCGAACAAGCGGCGTAAAGCCAATCGAAGCTGTTATGTCATCAAATATCGCGCTCATATCAAATTCCAATCCTATATCTGATAATCCGATTTGGTTACTCTGGCCTTGTCAATCACATCCTGCAGCGTTGTTGACTGCAGGGCATTTCTCACGGCCCGTTGAACTTCGCCCCACACTTGTCTGGCTACACAATCCGCAGCCCTTGAGCAATAGTTTTCGTTGGCGACACATTCGACGGTCACGACCGGCCCCTCGAAGACATCGAATACATCACTGAGTTTAATCTTTTCGGGTGGATTAGCCAGAATATATCCCCCCTTTGCGCCACGCTGGCTTCTTATAAGCCCCGTTGATTTCAACGCCGACATTATCTGTTCAAGGTACTTGGTGGAAATATCCTGATTCCTGGCAATAACCCTTGTTTGGAGTGGCCCTTTCCCGTAATAGTTGGCCAATTCCAAAACCGCCCGCATCGCATATCTTGTTTTTGTTGATAGTTTCATAATCGAATTCCTATTATTCCCACTGCTTTGGTAGTATATTATACGGATTAATTAACCGATTAGAATAGCAAAAAAGTGAAATTTTTAAAAAAATCTTGCAACCCACAGGCAAAATTATCATAACATACTATCCTTGAAGCAGTTAAAGCATCGTGAAAGGATGTTGTGTATGGTGAAACAATCTCTGCCCAAACCATCGCTGGAGCATCTTCATCGGCTGACCGATGACACAGGGCTATTTCAGCACGCCAAGTTCACGATACCGCTTCGCAGCGAGGGCTACACAACCGACGACAACGCAAGGGCTTTAATCGTAGCAACGAAACACTACGCCCTTTACCGCGAGCCGGAGACATTACAATTAATCGACAGGTATCTGGCCTTTGTTCTTCATTCTCACAACGATAACCCTTCTTCGCTATCGCTACGAAGGGCAGACGGCACCGTCAGAAATTTTATGGATTTCGACAGGACCTGGCACAAGGCAAAGCCGGTTAATGATGCGATTGGGCGGGCAATCTGGGCATTCGGAGCTGTTTTGGCACAGCCCCCTTCCGAGATTTATGTGCCGATAGCTCAAGAGCGAATTGATATAGCGATGCCACTTATCAAGAAGCAATACCCACGTGGTATGGCGTATTCGATATTAGGTTTGGCAGGCTATCTAAAGCAGTTCCCGGATGCGGATGACGTTAAAAATTGTATGGTGACCGCAACGGATTCGATTGTGTCGCGATTCGAGAAAAATGTGAAGCCGGACTGGCCGTGGTTCGAGAAGATTCTCACTTACGACAACGCGATGCTGCCTTGTGCGCTTTTCACGGCTGGAATATCACTGCGCGACAAGAAGTATATTGAGATTGCGAAAAAAATCTGCGACTTTGTTCTCGAAAGCACTTTCGCCGGCAGTCACTTCAGTTTCGTCGGCTGTCAGGGATGGTTTCCGCGAGGAGGCAAAAAGGCGCAGTTCGACCAGCAGCCAATCGAGGCGGCGGGGACAATTATGATGTTAGACGCCGGATACAAGGCGACGAAAGACAAGAAATATCTGATGCTGCGGCAAAAAGCATTTAACTGGTTCCTGGGCGAGAACGATTTGGGGATTCCGCTTTACGATTCAAAGAGCAAGGGCTGCGGCGACGGCCTTGGTGCCGAAGGCATCAGCTTAAATCAGGGAGCGGAAAGTACACTGAGTTTTCTGCTTGGTCTGCTGACAATGCGCGAAGGCAAACGCTGATGATTGTGGCGAGTTTCAATGTCAATTCGCTGCGGGCGAGAATGCCCATTGTTCTCGACTGGCTAAACGAAAAACGGCCCGACGTCCTGTGTGTGCAGGAAACGAAAGTCCAGGACAAGGACTTCCCGGCTGAAGTATTCGATGAGGCAGGGTACAACTATGTTTTCGCGGGCCAGAAAAGCTACAACGGCATCGCGATTCTGGCAAAAAGCGGAATCGCGGACGTGCAGGCCGGTTTTGATGATGAGCCGAAAGATGAACCCCGGCTGATAAAGGCCGAAATCAATGGGATGATAATCGTCAACACTTATGTCCCGCAGGGTTATCTGCCCGACTCGGAAAAATTCCAATACAAACTCGATTGGTTCAGACGATTACGCAGATTTTTTGAAGAACATTTCAAACCAACTGACCCGGTTTTGTGGGTTGGCGATTTGAATATCGCACCGGAGGCAATAGACGTTTACGACCCCGAAGGGCTATTGGGAAATGTCTGTTATCATCCCGACGTTCACAAAGAGTTGAAAAAAGTAATGGACCGGGGGTTTGTTGACGTATTTCGGCTGCACTGCAAAGAGCCGGGGCAATATACATTTTGGGATTACAGGCCAATTAACGCCGTAAAGCGCAATCTCGGCTGGCGATTAGACCATATTATGGCAACAAAACCATTGGCTGAAAAATGCACCGCCTGCTATATCGACAAGGCCCCCCGCCTTTTACCCCGTCCCAGCGACCACACACCGATAGTCGCGGAGTTTGACTGGTAAAGGCAAGTCCAACCTTCCAAGGCACCATCGGTATATTATTAAAATTGTTATGGCTTTGCCTGCTGCTGAGTCGCAAGGTTTCGCTGGGCTTGTCCCAGAGCCGCTATGCCGCCGAGATTCATCGTATCGAGAACGGAACTCGGCACAATCATAAGCGAACCGCCTGCCCGTATGCCTTCGTAAACGATATTCATTGCGCGAAGCTGCAAAGCAACGGGGTTATCCTGGTATCCTTTGGACGCCATAGCGAACTTCTCGGCAATTTCCATTTCCGCCGTTCCGAGTATTCCACGGGCCTGCCGTTCCCTTTCGGCCTGTGCCTGCTTGGAAAGAACGTCCTTGAGGTTCTCAGGAATGGCTATGTCGCGGATTTCGATTGAGGTGACACTGATACCCCAGGCCTCGGTCTTTGCTTCGAGCACCTTCTGAAGCGTCTTGGCCACCTTTTCACGGTCGGAAAGAATCTCAGCAAGGGAATGGATGCCTACTATGTCACGAAGCGCGGTCTGAACAGCCAGCGAAATCGCCTGATAATAGCTTTCGACCTCAAGCAGGGCTTTTTGGCTATCCCAGACATGCCAAAACGCGATTGCGTCGATATTCACAGGCACGGTATCGCTGGTGAGCATCGACTCGCTGTAAAAAGTTGTGGTGCGAACTCGCATATCCACAATACGGATAACGCTTTCGAAGATGGGTAAAATCATAAAAAAGCCCGGGCCCCTGACAGAACTAAACCGACCTAATCGCAGCACAAGGGCTTTATCCCATTCGGCCAAAAGGTGTGCGGACAAGGACCACAGTGCGGCCATAATTCCGCCGACTATGAACGTAGCAACAGCAAGAGTCGTTTTGTCTGCCCGTAACAGAAATATGCCGCCAATAATTGTCCCTACAACGATGATAACAGTAAGGAGGGTAATTGGTGCATAAGTTTTCATTCGCTGAATCTGGCGGACAGCATGGTCTTTGTTAAGTTGTGTCATAGCATCATACATAGGGTTCTCCTTTTTGCGAATATTTTCCGTTAGTTCAGAGGATACTTTCTTTGAAATGGCTTGTAGAAGCTTGAAAAGCACAATATTCTCCTTTCTGCCGAAAGTATCGGCCACTTATTTGGGTTGTTGTTTCTGCATACTCCGCAAGTATTCGACTATTTCATCAATGGTGATGTTTTGCAAATGGGCCCTTGAAATAAAATCTCTGCAAAGTTCTTCCAGCGCCCGCAGATTTTCACGATTCTTTTCCGCGGGAATAGACGGCTGCGGCCGGACAAATACGCCTGTACCCTGCTGCGTGTCGAGGAAGCCGAGAAGCTGAAGTTGTGAATAGGCCTTTACAACAGTATTGGGGTTGACTTCCAATTTTACAGCCAGGTCGCGAATAGTTGGCAATCTTTCGCCGGGCAGGATTGTGCCGGCAGCGATGCTGGATAGTATGATATCCACGATTTGGCGATAAAAAGGCACATAGCTTTGTTTGTCTAACTTAAAGTTTATCATTGTATTAGTATTATAGTACAGCAAATAACTGAGTCAAGAAAAATCTTTTCAAAATTTTGATTTAAATTCGGAAACCGTGCTTTTAACCTGGATATTTCACAGGATTTGCCATATTTTAATTGAAAAAATGGCCTAACTGCTTGTGAAATAAGGTGTTACTATAATAACCCCACCAAGCTTGTCCAATGTGTCTTCGGTATGGCCCTAAGCTATGAAGACCTCAACGACCACCAGATTCTTCGAGAAAACCTGCTGTTTCAAATCATCCCAGACCGCTTCATCAAAGACGCCCTGCCTCTTACTCCATCCCAGCGGCCATACGCCCTTTATCACGGGATTTGACTGATAAAATTAAAAGCTCCCGGCGCAAACTGTGCAATCTCATCCTTTGGAACTTTTAATGGTTACCATCAGGATGGCCGCCAGCAAACTCACTATGACCCCGACTATCAGTGCCGCGGTGCCGGAGCCGACTGCCGGCGCAAGCAGCATATAAACGCCGGCTATAATCAGCCCGATACCCGCCAGCAAAACAAGCATAATCATCGCCAGAAAGCCGCACCACATATACATATGCTTGAAACAGCATTCCATAGCTTTGGCCTGTTCATCGATTTTAAGCAGCAGGGATTTCGCCTCATATTTAACAGCACTCTGGATCAGGTTTCCGGCAGTACACACAATATCAGTTAACAAGCTCATTGGCTACCTCCGCCCAATCAGAATGCCCAGCAATACTCCCACTCCCAACGCCGTAAAGACAGCCGTAAGCGGCCTTTCTTCTATTTTCTTCCTGCTCAGATCGACGGCCTCTTTGCCGTGCTCACGCAAGTTCTCATAAGTTTCGTCGAACTTCTCTTTTGCCTCTCCACGAAGGGTTTTAATGGCGGATTCGAGCCGTTTTCTATTTTCTTCCAGTTTTTCTTTGCCTTGTGCCCCAACAGCATGAAGCACATCTTTGAGGTCGTTAGCCAGTTTCGCAACGTCGCCTTTGAGCGTCTCCAGTTCGATGGCTGATTCCCCTTTCTTGTTCGGTTCTATGTTCATAATGCTCTCCTTTAATTACGTAATAAAGTTTTTCTGTCTCCGTTTTACAATCCACGACTATTTAAGGTCACAGGAAAAAGTTAAACTACCAAAACCTCTCACCCGTAATCACTCAGCCAAGCCATCGCCCTTTCGGAAAAACGCATATACTCGTTTTACATTGCGATTTCTTCTTAATCTTGCGTCTCAATTCATACCAAGGTTCAGGCGATTATACCATTAAACACCATCGATGTTCAGGAATAATAAAATTTATACGGCTGAGTCGACAAAATGATTAGAGTGATCGGCAAAATTGATTAATTTTTAATCTCTCGACTTACTCAAATTTATCAATTCTGCCTGGTCGCCTTTTATTAACGCCAATTTCTTGGATTTGCTCCAGCGTTTAATTTGCTGCTCTCGGATTTTAGCATCTGACAAATTTTTGAATTCCTCCTTATATATAATCCTCTCGGGTCTGTTATAACTTGTGTAATGACCGCCATTGCCTGCTTGATGGTCTTTGAGCCAGCGTTCTATGTTATTGGTTACCCCTGTGTACAGGGCTTTATTCCGGCACTCTAAGATATATACATACCACGTCTTCATCCCTTGACGCGTTCGCCCTTCGGACTTACCTGCTCGGGATGGTTCGACGCAACAAATGGTGAGCAAGGCAGATGGCTAAAAAGCCATCTGCCGCGTCGAACCACTGGGGTACTAGGATTCGGACCTAGACTAACTGATCCAGAGTCAGTTGTGCTACCATTACACTATACCCCAATAAAAGTATTGACCGCAGGTGCGCATCTAATTTACACTGATTACTATGGATTTGCAACTATTTTCAAACGACGTCAAAAACGTAACGGACGTTCTCAAGAACATCTTATTATCGTTCATACCATTGTTCGTGGCGGTGGATGCCATCGGCGTGCTACCTATATTTGTGTCGCTGACGGAAGGCCTTGACAAACAGCAAAAAAACAAAATCATAGTCCAGTCGATGGTAACCGCCTTTTTGCTGGCGGTCGGGTTTATCCTCATCGGCAAACTGGTCTTTAAGCTGCTCGGCATTACCATAGGCGATTTTATGGTAGCCGGCGGCGCGCTGCTTTTCTGCATAGCAATAATAGACCTTGTGAGTCATACCAAAGAAAGACGTATGCCCATCAAAGACCTTGGGGCAGTGCCAATCGGCACTCCTCTTATTGTTGGGCCGGCGGTACTGGCAACATCGCTTTTAATAATCTCCGAATACGGTCTTCTGCCAACTGTCATCGCGGTGATTGGGAACATTCTTTTCGCGGGTCTTATTTTCAGTGGCTCATACTGGCTAATAAAAGTTCTTGGCGAAGCGGGGACGAAGGCATTATCAAAGATAATGAGTTTGCTTTTGGCGGCGATTGCGGTGATGCTGATGAGAAAGGGCATCATGCTGTTTATCGGCCACGCTTAACGCACCATCAGTCCTTGACGAACGTATCGTGATTTAGGATGATATTGCCGGAGACAGATAATATGACGCTTTCAAACGCAGGACAATCGTGGGAATACAACAACTGCCTGTTAATCGTCGCGCATCCCGACGACGAAACGCTGTGGGCGGGCGGCATAATGCTGCTGCACCCGCAGACCCGCTGGACAGTCATAACGCTTACCAGAAAAAGCGACCCCGACCGGGCGCCGAAATTTCAACGGGTAATGGAATATCTCGGCGCCAAAGGGATAATGGCCGACCTTGACGACGGCCCTGAGCAGAAGCCACTTGCTGAAAAAGAAATCAGGAAAACGCTTTTGTCGCTGATGCCTATGGACAGATTCGACCTTGTTCTTACGCACAGCCGATGGGGCGAATACACCCGACACCTGAGACACGAAGAGACAAGCAGAGCTGTCCTGATGATGCATAGCATCGGGGAACTTCCCAGCAAGCGGATATGGATGTTCGCGTATGAGGACGGGGGCGGCAAATATCTGCCGAAACCCAGCCGGGATGCCGATGTCCAGGTGTGGCTGCCTGAAAATATCTGGCAGGAGAAATACAAAATCATCACTGAAATGTATGGTTTCGGAGCCGACAGCTTCGAGGCGAAATGCTGCCCCAAACAGGAGACATTCTGGCAGTTTGGCGCAAATGTGACAGCAAATCAAGGAGTTAAAAAATGAAAGTTCTGCTACTTTACGATTACCCCCCTTCGCCGGCAGGCCTGGCCACACAGGGACATTTGCTTCACCGCGGCTTAGAAGAGCTTGGCGTCGATGTTCACTCAGTAAATTTCGAATCGGCCCAGGAAAAGGAATGGTACTATCGCTGGTTCGAGCCGGATATAGTTGTCGGGGTGGGATACTGGGGACACACGCCTAACTTAGTGCTTCACCCGCAGCGATACGGGGTGCAGCCGGTGCCGTGGCTGGTTGCCGATGGCTATATGGGCGACTACCACGAGATACTTGAAAAACTGCCGTTGATACTTGTTACGAGTAAATGGGTCAAAAAGGTCTATGTGCGAGACGGCCTGAGCGGCAAGAATATCGAGGTGCTGCCCGTCGGCTGCGATACCGATGCCTTCATACCGCGGGACAAAAACGACCTGAAGGTTACAACGGTTCGCGAATCGCTCGGCGTCGCACCCGACCAGATAATGATTATGACGGTTGGCGGCGACGCTACTTCAAAGGGCGCGCAGGAGGTTATGCAGGCACTTGCCTTGATTGACACCAAAGCGCCCGACTGGAAATACGTCTGCAAGGTCTGGCCTCAGCCGAGAACTCAACAGCAGAACATCATTGATATGAAACTGGCCGCCGACCTTGGAATCGAAAAGAACGTCATCTACACGACAAACGTAACAAGCCGGAATTTTATGCCTTATCTTCTGTCGGCCTGCGATATTTACGCGGCGCCATCCCGGCTGGAGGGATTCGGGATGATTCAGGTTGAGGCGGGCGCCTGCGGCAAGCCAGTTATAGGCATAAAAGCAATGGGACTGTTAGACACAATAGTTGACGGCGAGACCGGCTTTCTGGCGGAAGTAGCCACGGAAATCCGGCTAAGGGAAACAATTCTCAATGACGAATCCGGACACGAACTCGGCCGCAAAGTGGTCTTCAAAGAGCCAAGAATCGTCGATTACAGGGCGAGCGTACACGACATCGCCAAGTACCTGATGGAGCTTATGACCAACCCTGAGCTGAGAAAGAAAATGGGCGAAGCAGGCAGACAGCGGGTAGTCGAGAAATTTGATTACCGCGTCGTCGCAAAAAGATTCGTCGAGATAATCTCACAGCGATTGGACATTTCGTAAGGTGAATAACGCCAACAAAAAATTGATTGCCAGGGCAAAAGAGGCGGCGATAAAGGTTCTGCTCCACAACGCTCACGGCCCCTACAAGGGTCTCCCCAGAACGGCCGGATGGGGTTATCCGGAACCATATACCCGCGACCTGATGGTATCGTCGCTGGGTATCCTGCTGACAGGAAATGCCGAGCTAATCAAATCCCTGCAAAAAACACTCGAAACCATCGCCCACAATCAAAGTCCGCAGGGGCACATCCCGTCATTGGTTCACGACCGTGAAGACCGCGGCTCAAGCGACTGCACCCCCCTGTTCCTGATGGCGACCGCGCTGTTCAGGCAGGTAACAGGCAAGAAAAATTTTCTTGAGCAGACAGTCCGCAAGGCAATGCTCTGGATGGAACATCAAAGCCCCACCAACCGCGTTCTCGTCGCGCAATTGCCGACAAGCGACTGGCGGGATGAACAGTGGGTGCTGGGGTATGGTCTGTATGTAAACACCCTCGTATATGCCTATCTGCATTTGTTCGGCCAGCACCGGCGAGCAGCGGAACTCAAAGAGCAGATGGGACGATTTTCCGTCAGAGGCGACAGGCAAAACCGGCACATACACGAAGGACTTGTCCTGCCGAACAAGCCATATTACGCGATGTGGGCTTACAAGGTCTATAGAAGCGAACGCTTTGACCTGTTAGGCAACAGTATTGCGATTCTTACGGGACTCGCATCAACCTCAAGGGCACGCAGAATCATATCATGGGTCGAGGCGGAATGCAGGTCGATGAAAAAAAAGGGGGAGTTGGCGGTGAATCTGCCGCCGAATTTTTTCCCATACGTCAGGCCTGGGGACCCCGACTGGGTTGCAAGATACGCGAAATACAACAAGCCTGGCGAATACCACAACGGGGGGATTTGGCCTTTTGTGTGCGGGTTTTATGTTGCTGCGCTTGTGGCCGCGGGCAAACACGAGCTTGCGGCAAAGAAACTGATTGATTTGACGGAACTGTTACGGCCGGCCAGGGTAGCAGACGTGGAATTCGGATTCAACGAATGGATAAAGGCACAGGACGGCGTTCTTCACGGCGAGGACTGGCAAAGCTGGTCGGCTGCGATGTACCTTTACGCTGTCGCCTGCGTCGAACAAAAACGGACGCCGTTTTTTGACCGGATTCGACAATTCGCCAAAGACGCAAAATAATCCCGGCATCCTGTTGGTTGACAGTTATTTCCTCACCGGCTAACCTATACTTATGACTCGTCTGGTCCAAATATTGTTCGTCTGTTCGGCGATTACGCTGCCGGCGGGCTGCGCCTACACTCAGAAGGGGCCGGATATCAAAGGCATCAAAATCGGCGACTTGGCGTCGACCGGCAAGCGTGTCCAGCCGAAAGTTCTGCATACTACCAATATCGAAGTCGTAAGTTATGAACTGCCGGCGGAGAACATCGCATCTCTGGACGGTATCTGGCGAATGCTGGAACCCGGTTCACTGCGATACAACGACTCCAATAGTTTCACGGCAAACGGATTGCGAGCCGCTATGGGTGAATTCGCCACATTTAATAAAGTAAGCGAGATGTTAAAATCCGCAAACGCAAAAAACCTGCCCACCACCTCGCTGTTAATGTCGGATAACCAGCCCGAACTGCTTCATATAACCCGAATGCCGCACAAGATAATCATCTCCTATATCGACCGCCAGGGAACCGTTAAGAACGCCGAGGTCGGGCCTGGAAACATCGGACTACAGGTATTCGCAAGGCAAATCATCAGTTCTTCTATGTCACCCAGAACAGACAGGACAAGTTCATCAACGGTGAACATAAGACAACTGGCAAGTATCCACGTTGTCCCGGCAATTCTGGCTGAGACCGAGGGAGTTGCGCCTGCACTTGCGGAACGAATCAGGGAAAATGACTTACGAATTTATTCGGCGGGTTTTTCCGCGATTATGAAGCCGGGCGATTTTGTCATGTTATGCCCTCGCGAATACAAGCCGGATGAAATCACCGCGGCGGACCGATTCTTTATTAAGCCCGGGCCTGAGCCGGCCATAAGGGTTTTCCTGCTGGTCTGCGTATCTATTTTTTAAACATGCCGACTAAACCGACAGTAGCGCTGACACACTGCACCGAATACGGAGAATCTGTCGTTGCCAACGCAATCGCCAGACAATTTGAATTGCTCGGCGGAATCGGACGATTTGTGAAAAGAAACGACAGTGTCCTTCTGAAGCCAAACTTTATTGCCCCAAAGCCACGCCATTGCGCCACGCAAACCGACCCCGCGGTCATCATAGAAACCGCCAAGATACTTAAGGATTTCGGCGCAAGGCCCTTTGTGGGAGATTCGCCGGCGTGGGGAGATGTCTTTAAATGCGTTAATGTGCTGGGACTCGATGAGCCGCTGAAGAAACTGGGTGTCCCCGTCAGGCAATTAGATAAGCCGGTAAAGTGTCAGATAGCTGGCGTCGATGTAGGTATAAGCTCGGTTGCCCTTGATGCCGATAAAATTATCAACCTGCCAAAATTCAAAACACATCAGCAGCTTGTGGCAACATTCGCGGTGAAAAATATGTTCGGCTGTGTAAGCGGCAAGTGGAAGGTATACTGGCATTTCGCAAAGGGCAGCAATGAAAAGAAATTCTGCAGGCTGATTATTGAGATATATAAATTACTAAACCCCGCCCTGACCATCATCGACGGCGTCATCGCAATGGACGGCCCGGGGCCAATCAACGGCAGGGCAAGGCCGCTTGGCTGGCTAATCGGAGGAACAGAGCCGGTGGCCTGTGAAATAGTATGCAGCAAACTGATAAATCTCGACTGCGACAAGCTGCCCATCGTAAGAACCGCAAAGCAAATGGGCTTTGGCTGTGCAACTTATGATGATATCGAAATCATGGGTGACCAATTTCCGAAAACCGTCTGCACCGATTTTGTGCTGGCTGAACTGATTCCAATTCGGTTTTCGCTGCCGCACGTCTGCAAAAGCATCTGCAAACAAGTTCTTCTGCTCGCCCGGCCGCGTTGACAGCCCCCTGCTATTGGGCTAATATCCCGATTATGCCTGAAAAAACAATTAACATCCTCGGTATCGAGACAAGCTGCGATGAGACAGCCGCGGCGGTTGTCGCCGACGGTAAAACCGTAAAATCATCGATCGTAACCTCCCAGGCCAAATTGCACGAGAAATACGGCGGGGTCGTTCCCGAAATCGCCTCTCGCGCCCATATCGAGAATATCTACCCCGTGATAACCGAGGTGATTAACGCCGCTAACGTTACCAAAGATGACATCTCCGCAATCGCGGTCGCAAACCAGCCGGGGCTGGCTGTCGCGCTGGTAGTGGGCGTAACAGCGGCAAAGACACTGAGCTTGGTCTGGGATAAGCCATTGATAGCGGTCAATCATTTGCACGCTCATCTGCAGTCGGCGATGATAGCGGAACAGGATTTACAGTTGCCGGCAATCGCACTGATCGTTTCCGGCGGGCACACCTGCCTTTACGACTGCGAATCACCACTCGAATTAAAATTGATTGGCCGGTGTATAGATGATGCGGCGGGTGAGGCATTCGATAAGGTCGCCACTATTCTGAGATTGCCCTACCCGGGCGGCCCATCGATTGAAAATGCGGCGCAAACGGGCAATCCGCACGCGATAGATTTTCCGCGTTCGATGCTTGGGGCTGATTCACTTGATTTTTCGTTCAGCGGTCTGAAAACAGCGGTGCTTTATCACTGCCGGGGGCAGGAAATGAAGGGACAATCCAAAGTTGATTCGATGAGCAAACAGGAAATCGCCGATATCGCGGCATCATTTCAATCGGCGGTGATTGACGTGTTGATAGAAAAAACCCAAAGGGCAATCGACAGCGTAAGGGCAAAGACCGTTTTATTGGGCGGAGGCGTCGCGGCTAACAGCTCGCTGCGGGCCGCCCTTGCGAAAATGTGCGAATCATATAGACCAGCGAAAAAGCTGCTGGTCGCACCTAAAGCATATTGCACGGACAACGCGGTTATGGTAGCTTCGCTTGCATATCATAAATACAAAGCGGGTCTGTTCGCAGACCTGACGCTTGAACCAAAAGCAAACGGTTAAGGAGTAATCATATTCAGCCGGAACAATTAAAAAAATTGCTTCAGCAAGTCAAAAACAACGATGTAACAATCGACGAGGCGGTCGAGAAGCTTCGCCATTTGCCTTATGAAGACCTCGGCTTTGCCCGCGTTGACCACCATCGTCATATTCGACAGGGTTTTCCTGAGGTGATTTACTGCCCCGGCAAGACAAACGAACAGATAATCAAAATTTTCACTGCGCTTGCGGCGAAGGGCAATAACGTATTAGCCACAAGGGCCGGGGAAGAAGTTTTTGAAGCAATCGCAAAAACGGGTCAATTTCCCCTCGCCCGATATGAAAAATCAGCGAGAGCGATCGTCCTCGAACAAAAGCAGCTTACGCCATCGAAGTCGGTCCTGCCGATAGTAACCGCAGGCACAGCCGATTTACCCGTCGCTTCCGAGGCCAAAGTTACCGCCGAGATTATGGGGCAACGGACGGAACTGGTTTGCGACGTGGGCGTAGCGGGCCTGCACCGATTGCTTTCTCACGTGCCAAAACTGCAGCAAGCCAACGTCATAATCGTAGTGGCGGGAATGGAAGGCGCTCTTGCCAGTGTTGTGGGCGGACTTGTAAGCTGCCCGGTAATAGCCGTACCCACCAGCGTCGGTTACGGCGCAAGTTTCGAGGGGCTTTCCGCCCTTTTGACGATGCTCAATAGTTGCTCATCTGGCGTAACAGTTGTGAATATCGACAACGGTTTTTCCGCGGCTGTAACTGCCACACTAATAAACAAAAAGATAGACGAGAAACAGGACTGAGACAATTATGCGTAAAGTAACGAAAATTCCTCGGCTCAAACCACGAGCGGCGGACGCACACAAGGGCGATTTCGGCAAGGTTTGCATTATCGCGGGCAGTATCGGTATGAGCGGAGCGGCGGCTCTTGCCGGAAGGGCCGCGTTGCGAGCCGGCGCGGGACTGGTACGGGTGGCAACACCTAAAAGCATCCTGCCGATTGTCGCGTCGATAGAGCCATCCTTCACAACCATCCCCCTGCCGGAAGATAACGCGGGCAGAATTGCCGCAAGCGCCATTAATACAATACTTAACCTGATTCCTGACAATGACTGTATCGCCTTTGGGCCGGGGCTTGGTATTACACAGGGCGTTAGTTCGGTGCTTCAACGACTGCTGGAACAAAAAGGATTGCGTCTGGTTATCGATGCCGACGGGCTGAATAATCTCAGCAAGATAAACGATTGGCCTCGCCAAAGCAAAGCCAACATTATTTTGACGCCTCACCCGGGTGAAATGAAACGACTATGGGCGGGACTTTTCAGAACTCTCCTGCCCGCGGACAGGAAAACCCAGGCAATGCAAATGGCAAACAAAACCGGGACGACCGTCGTACTTAAGGGGAAAGGCACTATAGTTACTGACGGTGAAAAATTATATGTGAATAAAACGGGCAATCCTGGTATGGCCACGGGCGGAACGGGCGACGTTCTTACAGGCGTAATAACTGCCTTAGTCGGCCAGGGGTTGAGCAACTTTGACGCGGCGGTACTCGGCGTTTATGTTCACGGGCTGGCTGGGGACATCGCGGCAAAGAAATTCGGGCAAATAAGCTTAATCGCCACGGATGTTATTGAATCGCTTGGCGAGGCGTTTAAGAAAATTTAATCACTAACTGCTGCAAGGATTAAAATGGACAAGACGAGAGAATTTTTCGCGAAGTTCAAGACGGATATCGATAAATTAAAAACCGAAATTCCTGACACATTGCAGGGATTCGGCGGACTATTTCAAAAAGTGATGAAAGACGGCGCATTGACAAACAGGGAAAAGGAACTCATCGCACTAAGCATAGGCGTGGCGATGCACTGTCCGCCTTGTATCCGTTCCCACGTGCAGAAATGTCTGGAAAGCGGAGCTACCCGGCAGCAGATTCTCGAAGCCGCGTCGGTGGCGGTGGTGATGGCGGGCGGACCTGCTTACGTTCACATACCAATGGTTCTTGAAACGCTCGACGATTTGCAGAACGCGAGCTTCGATAAAAAATAAGCTTTCAGTTGTGAAAACCTTCGTTATCTGAGTTGAGAGCAAACAATCCACACACCGGATTTTGGGCGAGCCGCTTTTTTCTGGCATTATGCGATTATCGCTGGTAGATTATCGTTGTTTACATAGCCATGGGCTGTAAGCCGGAAAGTATGGATAATAACCAGCTAAATTCTCGCTCAACACCTGATAAAGAAACAGCCGCAGGTAATACGGCCGTGCAAAAAACCGAGTCGTCTTCTCATTTCAAGCGGACGCTTGTTCCCTTAGATGAATACGCCGCACGGCAGGGAATTTCCAGCGACATAATCGAACAGCAGGGTCAACTCGGGGTCATCCAGATAAGAAAATTCAAGGGGCAAAAGTTTGTCGTAGATGTCTCCGCCGAGCAGTTGAGCGAATTTGAAACCGACGACTTCGCGGAAACCGCGGGCAAAACCATCAAACCTCGCGTGACAACCGCATCGAAATTATTTACCGCGGGCCTAACCGTTGGGCTTATCATCATCGTAGTCAGCGTATTCTGGCTTTATATGGATGCCAAAACAAAGTTAGATGACCTCAACGCAGAATATACAAGCATTCAAAAGAGATATAACAACCTGACCAGCGCAAACCAAAGCTTAAAAGCGATGCAGGAACAACTTGCCGGGGCAAAGGCGGAATTCGCCCGCATCCAGAATCGCATCGCGGCGTCAAAAACCGATATGGAAAAAATCCAGGGCGACCTGAACAAAACAAAGCTAAACCTCGATGCCATTCAGTCAGAACTGACAACCATTCAGGGACAGAGGTCGCTGTCCAAAGTCGAAATAGAAAGCGTCCAAAACAGCTTGAACGAAAGCAAAAACCAGTTGGATACCCTGTATCGGCAAAACTCCGACGCAGGGGCAAAGTAGTCGATTTATCGTTTCCCGCCTGCTATTGCGTGTCTTTTGTTTTCAAGTAATTCAGCAGTTTCCAGCCGGCCGGTAAAACAGCCGTTGCAAGAGCTATTTTCAGAATATCACCAACGATAAAAGGATACAGACCGATTACCAGCGCTGCCCTGATATTGGTCATTATCGCAAGCCAGCACACGCCAAATGTGTATAACACGATTTCGCCCGCGAGCATCGCGAGTATGGTCGTGCTGACCCGTCTATCCCAGCCCATCTCGGCTAATTTGCCGACCACATACGCCACAGCAACAAAGCCCACAAGATAGCCGCCGGTCGGACCAATTAAAACAGCAATGCCAATCCCGCCTGCAAAGACAGGAAGACCTGCAACCCCTTCCATAAGATACGCAATAACCGTCAGGCCGCCCCGCCTGGAACCGAGCATCGCAGCCAGCATCAAAACAGCGAAGGTCTGCCCGGTAATCGGGACCGGACTAATCGGAAGATGCACTTTCACCTGTGCGCTCAGACAAAGTATCAGCGATCCACAAATGATAACAATCGCATCATATAAAACCGCCGAAACCTTCTCATCGGGTCTAAAAACATCAACAACCGTGTTTTTAATCATAACTCAATGCGCCTTCCAAACGTAAATTGTTTTGTATAACCATCAATATCGCCGTAATTATACCTGATGAAACCGGCCCCGTCAAACACCAGAGTTTGGGCTTGATTCAGGACTACGAAAATATATAATGTTACGGGAATACCGTTCAAATACAGGTGAGATTCAACAATGAGAAAGACAGCTATCATTATATGCTTATTGATAATCGCCGGCTGCAAAACACCGAGCAGTCCTCCGCCTGTTTCCCGGTTCGATATTGCCATTGAGAACCTCAGCAGAACAAGCCAGCAACTGGAGGACCTGCGAAAGGAAAAGGATTTATTCGTAAAATCGCTGGAGAACTTTGAACGGCAAAAGGCCGAACACAGCAGTGTATTAGACGCCAACGAGATTGATAAGCAAACCAGGGCCTTCGCTGAATGGCACCGCGATATTGCTCAGCGGGAAAAAGACATCACGATAGAACATTCTATGAACGTTTTCGCCGCTCACAGGGAAATTGCAAAACGCAGAGCCACAGAACCAAACCAGGCCGTACTCGCTACGCTGCTCTATCAGAATCCCTGAACAGCTTGCCAAGAAAAACGAGCGTGAAGAAACTCCCGACACCTTACCAAAAATGGCGATTGGCAAAGGCGTGACCTGAACCGGATTTGAGATACTTTTCAAAGGCATTTGCTTCCCTATTGTCATCGAAGCGAATAACAACAACTGTCTGCCAAGGTCGAAACCTGACTGTATGCGAAGACCTTCCGGCATTATGCTCTTTTAAGCGTGTCCGGAAATATGTAGTTATTCCAATATAATGTTGACCCGGATGAGAAATACTTTCGAGAAGATAGACGTATTTCATTGTTAATTATTTTCCTGCTGAAAGGACAAGACTGAAACGAGTATCCTCCTTCGCTAAAGCTACGGAGGACATTCTGCGTCACTCGCCAGCCGGCGAGCGACGCAGAATGGAGACGAAGGGAATCGAACCCTCATTCCCGCGATGCGACCGCGGTGTGCTCCCGTTACACCACGTCCCCAATACTTATGCTAAAACTGCCACTTATCGCGGCAGACAATACTCTTCATCGGCTCCCGTGTGGTTTGCCTGCTGCCGTCAGCGGGATAACCAAGAGCCATCAACTCAATTATAGCAACATCTTTCGGGATTTCCAGAACCTGTCTTACCTTTTCTGCATCAAATGAGCCAATCCAGCAGGTTGCTAGGCCAAGCTCCGTCGCCATAAGGGCGATATGCTCCAGAGCAATGGACACGTCAATCGGGGCAATCCGCTGGCCGCACTTCATTGTCTCACCGCAAACGCTGCAAGCCGCGATAATCGCGCCGGCCTGCCCGAACGCATCCTGATGGTTCGTGCAACCGGTAACCTGCTGCTTAATTTTTTTGCCGGTTACGACAACAAATCGCCAGTCCTGCAGGTTCTTGGCCGATGGCGCCTGTCTGGCCGCCTCGAATATCTGGTCAAGCTTGTCCTGCTCAATGGGCTTATCCTGATAAGTCCTGCACGAGTATCTCTTTTTAATAACCTCAAATACCGTCATAACGCACCTCCAGATAACCATTGTCTATGCCGGATGGGAGTATAAACCATCAAGGATATTGACGCAAGCGGCTATAACCTGTATCCTGCCAATATCGGGGCGGTTAGCTCAGTTGGCCAGAGCGCCTGCCTTACACGCAGGATGTCACAGGTTCAAGTCCTGTACCGCCCATTTGTCCATTTCCGGCAGGTAGGAGTGCTGTCCGGCTTTTGGCTCTATGGCTGGGACTTAAGGGTGAATTTCTTTACAGAACTGAGCCGTTGCTTGGCTTTGTTGCAGGACGTGTTTATTTCGACTTGTGATTTGCCCTTCTCTCCGGTGGTCAATTTAACTCTCAAGACCGCGTTTTTAATCCTCATATCGGAAGTATCAAGTTCAATTGGACCGATTGCCGTTTTTGAGGTACCGACATTCTTCTTTGCCCAATTCAACCCGCTTGCGGTAAGGTTCTGCTGGCACGCCTCAAGATATGCCCGGTCGGCCTGAAACAGAAAGATATTCGCATCGGAGGCCAGGACAATCATATACATCCCAATCAGGGCAAGGATAACAATGACAAAAAGCATAACGAAACCATTGGGTTTTGTCTTTCTGGTATTCATTCAGCAGCTTCCCTTAACGCGCCGGCAAAAAACAAATTGTTGTTGGCCATTTTTTTCCTTATCTGGCCGAATTTTTCATCCTCGATGCAAGCACTTACCTCGACCGCATAACCTGCTTTGTTTCTTTGCCAGACCCGCCACTCAATCCTGCCGTGGGGAACCGACCACACTATATCCCCGGATGCTGCGCCTGTGGCGCCACCGACAAAACTGCGAAGAATCCGACCATTGCTGAACTTATAAGAAATCACACCATCCGACATTTCCATCAACAGCATATTAGGTTCGTTAGGGCCATTGACGGACTCCGACAAGGTTTTTGCTGAAACGACATCAGCCCGGATATGGCTAACAACATTGTTAAGGGTACGGTTTTCCTGAATAAGCCGGGAGTCCCTCGGCAAGTCGAATGCAAGTGTCCCCCAAAAGCGATCCAGAGTCGCCGAGACCAGTACTAAAATAAACAATACCGTCATAACTTCGACAAGCAAATAACCCTTGCGCATCTTAACGCTCCTGCAAAGCAGGTATATCGCCTGCTTTGCTTATCGCGATATCACCTTTCGAGAAATATCTCGATAAGCGGATTTCTACCTTTTTGTTTTGAGCAGCGCTGCAGGCCGACACACTAATCAATTTCAATCCTTTCCACTGGCCCGTCCCCTCCGATTCGTCAATTTTAATAATCACGCCGGGCCACAGCCGGTTCGTATCGGCTTCGTTAATCGCCTTACCAGTGACGGCGACGCTGTCGAGCGTCGCCTGCGCCGCCGACACACAGCGTTGCCTTGTGAACTGGTAGTAGTTCAGCCGTCTGAAACCATCCAGCGATATCGCGAAGGCAATCATAAGCATCCCCAGAATCGTCAGCGACACAATCAACTCCGTCATCATCAGGCCGCAATATCTGACATGTTTAGTGGTCATTTATTTCGTCTTTCATCCAATCAGGGCATAACCGAACTTGCCGTAACGTATATCACCGCGACTATCGAAGCAAAAATAGCATACATTATGAACCCCACCATAAGTCCCAGGCAAAGCGTCTCGCAGGGGCCGATTATGAACCTTGCCAATGCGGCTGCCCGGCTGTAGCCCCAGCGATACGACGTCTCAAGCGTTTCAAGAATATCGAGAGTATTTCGGTGGTTATGCACATCCGCAAAAGCCCACGCCATAGCGCTACCCATACCACACTGCTGAGCGGATTGACCTATATCATCCCCTCGCTCGACCCTCGCAAGCCATTCTTTCAATCCTCTTTTGAAACATTCGTTAATATCCAGCCGGAGTGTATTGGCTATCGCCTCGTTGACCGTGCAGCCGGCATTAAGCGAAAGCCGAAGCAGCCCCGCAATTCGCTGCATTGCGATACACCACTCATACCCCCGAATAAAAGGCAGATGCCACTTTAAAAAATCGCATATGCGGGAAATCCGATACGGCTTTTCAACTCGACGGGGCCTGGACCTGACGCGAATATAAACAACACCCCAGACCAAAACCAGTAAGGCCAACCCCAGGCCGAACCACGAACCAGGACCCTTTGTAAAAAAATCAGCAATTGTCACCAACGTCTTTGTCGCTGCCGGGAATTGCGCATCCCCGCCTATCTCCATCAGTACCTCGCGAAATTTAGGCATGATAAACACCATAATCAGGAATACCTGTATAACAATAAAAAGCAGCACTATCGGCGGATAAAACGTGGGAGTATGCCTGATCTTTTTGCTGGTGCTCGCCTTTGCGACCAAGTCCTGCTCCAAAGCGCCAATCGCCTGTGGAATCTGCCCGATTCGCTCTCCTGCCGCAACCATCGCCGTAACATAGCCGGGGCACTTAGGATATCCGCGCCTGAGCGATTCACTCAAAGAGTACCCCTCTACAAGCCATTTCTTTATATTTCGAAGTATGCCCGCTCGTTTGTAATCCTGACCGACCGCGGCCATCTCCAGCACCATAGGCAGCGGGAGATTCTGCCTCATACTCGCACCAATCGTGGTTATCACATAAGAAGACCTGGCCAGCTCCGACGTAGCAAACGCGCCGATTACCGCCCATATAAATAACTGCACAAAAACAAGCCCAAATCCGCCCCAGGTTCCCAACGACACAAAGGCACCCATCGTAAATAAAATCAGGAAACAGGCCAACAGAATCCTTCCCGCCCAGGTTTTGGGCCATTGGGAATCATCTCTGCGAGGGCCGAAAGCAATTATCAACAGCGTCGTAAAAAATACAAAAAATGCGGCGCCAAAAATTTCCACTAATTCGAATGCGGCGCCAAATACCGCCATAGCCACGCTAAGTATAATGCCTGTGACAAACCCCAGGCCCGGCCTGTAAAAGGCAAGCGCACCGGAGGCAACCATCAGCACAATTGCCAAACCAATCAGCATAATCCAATCACTCTACATACTAAGAGTTGAAATTATCTTTATCATTGGCAAAAACATAGCAAGGATGCACATCATTATGAAAAAGCCCACAAAAATAATCATAACAGGCAGCAGCAACCCCTGCAGGCGTGTCTGGGCGCTTCGAACCTGCTGGGCATACATATCGCCTAAACTTTGCAGGTTGTCCTGCAACTCATTTCGCTGCGAACCTAATTGAATCGAATACAGGAAAAATCGCGGCATAACCCTGCAGAATTGCCCAGCGTCGAGAATGCCGGCCCCCTTCTCAATTTGCCCGGCGATAAAGTTACCTTCTTTTGTCAGTATTTCGCTGCCCGTCGCATCAGGCCCAAGCCGAAAGCACGTTGGCATATCACAGCCGGCCGAGACCATCATCGCCATTGCCTCGGCCATCTTGCTCAATATGGTGCTGTGATACAAAGGCCCGAATGCTGGTATGCGCAATATTATCGCTTCCCTAATACATCGCCCTTCCGGGAAGGACCGGAGAATCACATTGATTCCAAAAATTGCAACAACCAGACAACCAATCACCAGCCAGAAATACAAAACGTGCCCCGACATAGATAAAACGAACTGCGTCACCGCAGGCAGTTGATTCCCTCCCAGCATTTCTTTGAAAATACTCCCGAATTTTGGAATCAAAAACACGAGCACAAAAGTCATAATAACAGAACCCATAACAAAGACGACCGCCGGATAGGCCGTCGCTTCGAATACTATCCGCCTTGTCTGGTTGGTAATCTCGATGTGCCTGTTCAAGCTCGTCAGCATCTCGCTGAGCCGGCCCGTCTCGACGCCGGCCTTGAGTATCCGCGCATAAAGAGGCGGGAAATGCTGTTTCCTCTTCTCAAAGGCCCGTTCAATGCTCATCCCCGCTTCAAGGTCGATGGCAATCGAATCTATCAACTTGCGCATCGGCCTCGAAGCCACGTCCTTCGACAACTCTCGCAGTCCTTTTTCCAAAGGAATCCCCGCCTTCGTAAGCGAGGCAAGCTGTTGATTAAAAAGCAAAAACTCCGTTCTGGCGATAAGCGTTTTCGGCCTTTCGGGCCTGGCTTTTTCGAGCGAATTGATCTTGAGCCGCATCTGCTCGAGCAATTCGGTCGCTTCCTGCACCGACCCGGCTTCGATAATTCCTTTCATCAGCCGGTCCGAGGCCGTCATCGCACTATATTCGAACGTCGCCATCTTTAAATCTCCCGTCTTAATATCGACCTGTCAAATGTCCCCGGCAGAACCGCATACCTTATCCAGCTCATCTCGCGTGGTCAGACCGTCGGCGACCAATCGTTTGCCGTCTTCAAGCATACCGGCGTTACCTTTATCACGCAGAATTTTCTCAATCTCGTCGGTGTCGGTCCTGGCAAGAATCGCCTTTCGCAGCGGGCTGTCGAGCCGGACCAGTTCCGCTATCAACATCCTGCCTTTGAATCCCGTTCCAAAACATTCATCGCATCCAACTGGTTCGCAATCGCCAGCGGCTGTTTGTTTTTTGCATTTGCCGCATAATCGGCGAACGAGCCGTTGATTGAGAACCGCCGAAACACTTGATGTAACCTGGTATGGCTCGATACTCATCTCCAAAAGTCGCAGAATCGCTGCCGCAGCCGAACCGCTGTGCATCGTGCTCATAAGCAGATGCCCCGTAAGACCCGCCTCAATCACTATCTTCGCTGTCTCGGCATCGCGAATTTCGCCTATCATCAGGACCTGCGGGTCCTGGCGAAGAAGCGAACGCAGGGCCGTCGGAAACGTCATCGGACCAAAAGGGGTGATTTGAACCTGGGTAACGCCATCGAGTCGAATCTCCACGGGGTCCTCCAGCGTAACGATGCTTTTACCCGGAAACTGTTTCTGGATGTGCCTCAGAACAGCGGCCAGGGTAGTGCTTTTGCCGCTGCCGGCCGGCCCCGTCACCAGCAGAACGCCCTGATTAGTGCAGGCGGTTTGTTTCAACGCAGCATATATCGCCGGCGAAAACCCCAGTTGTTCAAGGTCTGTCAACTGCACGTTATTATAAAAGATTCTAACTACGGCTCTTTGGCCGTATATTGTTGGGAATACCGAGAGCCGTCGGTCAACAACGTTCTCGCAACTGTTGTTGATTTCCATTCGTCCTTCCTGCGGCAAATCATTGCGATACGTCAGAAGCCCGCCCAAAACCTTCAACCGGGCAATTACGTTGTCCGAGATTGATTTTGGCAGTGATTCAACCACGTTCAGCAACCCGTCAAGACGAAATTTTACCACCAGCTCGGCGCCGGTCGGCTCAAAATGAATATCGCTGGCACCGACATCCACGGCCTTTGTGAGCAACTCATCCACAAGGGTAACCACGTCGCCCAGCTGTGCCTTTTGCTTGTAAGTTTTGCCTCTATAAAGAGTTAAAGCCATTTCCTCACACCCTTAACAAACATATTACCGTTTTTCCCTAACACCTCCTGTAGATTCAGACGCGCAGGCAGGACAAAATGTTATCCGAAAAAACATTTTTTTCGCCATTGAGTACCGAATTGGTGTTAACATAATGTCAGGCAGCACGTCTTAATAATCGGAGAAATTATGACTGGCAGGGCTGTCAGCATCGAGTTGTTGTGGGATATTCCAATCCCAAAGGCGTTGGAACAGACGCAGGGGTGGGTCCTCTGCGCAATGCAGCGACACGGCCGGGAATTGATCAATATGCTCTGGCGGATACTCGGCAATGAGCAGGACGTTTGCGACGCGTATCAGGATACGTTCCTGAAACTCGCACATCACGAACACGGATGCAAGCCGGAAAATGTAAAGGCGTATGTCTTTCGCTCGGCAAGTAACATAGCCATATCAATCCTGAGACATAAACTTGTCGAAAAAAATAATCTTCCGCCGAAAATAACCGCCCAGCGCAATATGAACTCACCCGCCGCTGAGCTTGATACGCGGTATCTGACTGAGGCGTTAAGAGCGGGTATCGCAGAGTTGCCGGAGCATTTCCGTGACGTCGTAACCCTGCACGACCTGGGAGACTTGCCGTATGAGCAGGTCGGAAAAATATTGGGAATCACGGCTGCGACTGCGAGAGTTTACAGATGCAAAGCAGTCCAGTTTTTAGCCGCCTGGATGAGAAAGGAAACAAGGTAATAATATGTGGGCCGCGAAGGGAAAAACCTGTTGCAGACAACTTAGAGACCGGGTACTTCGGCTGCTGGCCGACAGTTTCAGCCCCGACCGGCACTGGATACAAAACCACATCGCAAATTGCCCGCGGTGCCGGCGACGAATGGCGCACCTCGGCAATGTCGAACTCGCAATATCCCTGTTAAAATCCCAGCCGCACAATCTTGATTTGCTGATGCGAGCCAATACCCAGGCAATCGGCGTGCTCAAACACTGCCTGAGAACAACAGCCGAAGCTGAACGTCTCCGAAACATCCGCCCCGACCTGAGCATTATCGAAAGATGCTCCAAGTACAAACACTCATTCGCCAACGTTGCCGCGTGCATAGTCATCGCCATCCTGCTGAAAAGCGGCACATTCTCCTCAGCAAAGATGTTCGAAAGCAAAGGTCAGAAGGCGATGGAGCACTACTATACCTGCAACGCAGGCGAGGACATCACCCGCGACATCTTTACGACAAACGCATAGTCGCTTACCTTGCGCACAGCAGGCAGACCTAACCTTCTTTACAGGCGAGCATGATTTCGTCGGCGATAATTTTTAGACCAACGGCAACTTTGTCAATATCCTGAGCATAGCTTATGCGAATGCACTGCTGTTTGTGCTCCCAGTCATCTTCAAGACCAGGGAAAAAGTAATGGCCGGGAACTATGAGAACGCCGCGTTTTTTCAGCCGGCGATACAATTCGGCATCGGTAATTTTCAAGCCATGCAGCCAGAGCCATAAAAAGAATGCCCCTTCCGGCTTGTGAATATGAAAATCAATTCCGTCGAGCAGCCCGCAAATTTTGGCAACCGCCCACTTTGCCTTGTCCTGATAATAGGGTCTTATCACATCTTTACAAAGTCGAACCAGCTCGCCTGTTCGCACAAGTTCGGTCCCAATCACAGCACCTAAACTGGCCGTGCTCAAGCTCATCACCGCGTTCATCTCCGAAACCATTTCGATAATTTCTTCGTGAGCGATGACAATGCCCGTCCGCGTCGCGGGAAGCCCGAACTTCGACAAGCTCATACAAACTATAGTATTTTCATTCCAGAGGGGTCTTGCATCGGTAAAGATTATATTCGGGAAAGGCGAGCCGTATGCGTTGTCGATTATCAGCGGGATACCCTTGGCTCGTGCAAGCAAATCGAGCTTGGCGACCTCGGCATCGGTCAGCACATTGGCCGTGGGGTTGGTAGGCCTTGAAATGCAAATCGCACCAATGTCCTCGTCCAGATTAAGCCGGTCAAAATCCACATGATATTTGAAGGTATGCTCATCGATATGTTCGATATCGGGCTTATTCGCCACAAAAAAGCCATCAGTAAAACCCACGTCGCAGTAGCCGGTGTATTCGGGGGCAAGCGGCAGCAAAATTTTCTTTTTTGAGCCGTCTTCAAACTCGCCCGCGAAGATATTGAAAAGTATGAAGAACGCCGACTGACTGCCGGCCGTAAGAGCGATATTGCCCGGCTTGAGATTCCACCCGCATTCAGCCCGCAGCAATCCACAGATTGCTTCGATAAATTCCTTATTGCCCTGCGGCGGGTCATAATCGCCGACAGCTCGCTCGAATGCGCCTTCTTTCGCAAGAAGACCGCTCATACATTGTCGAAAAGCCCTGTCCACTTCAGGTATATGCGACGGGTTGCCTCCTCCGAGCATCAGAACATCAACGCCTGCCTTTAGCCCCTCGCCCATATCAACCATTAACTGGCTGATTCCCGACCTGCGTTTTATCTTTTGACCAAACCTCGATACTTTCATTTCGCCGAAGTTTAATTCACTTTAATTTTCGCGAACTTTCGTTTGCCAACCTGGATAGTCATACCGGTTGCGGGGGTGATTTGAGCATTTGGGTCTGCAACTTTTTGGCCATCGATAGTTACGGCTGATTGCGCGCACATACGCTTGGCATCGCCGCCCGATTCAACAAGTTTGCAGGTAATTAGCAACTGCTTGACTGAAACCGGCTCAGCAGTTAGTTTGAATTCCGGCATTTCATCGGGCAGTTGCTTCTGGGCAAAAACCCTTTCAAACTGTTCCGCAGCCGAATCGGCGGCTGCTGAATCGTAAAACTGCGAGATAATCGTTTTTGCCAGCAAAACTTTCGCTTCTTTGGGGTGGGTCTTCTGCGAATTGGTCAGTTCAGCGATTTTTTCAGCGGGCAAATCAGTAAGCAGAGTAAAATAATTTGCCATCATATCGTCGGAGATGCTCATAACCTTGCCGAACATATCGTTGGGCTGGTCGGTAACGCCTATGTAGTTACCCTTCGATTTGCTCATCTTCTCTTTGCCGTCTAAGCCGACAAGAATGGGACAGGTAATAACAATCTGCGGGGATTGATTGTTTACTCGCTGAAGGTCTCTGCCGACAAGATTGTTGAAGGTCTGGTCTGTGCCGCCGAGTTCGACGTCGCTTTTAATGGCGACGGAATCATAGCCCTGCATAAGCGGATACAAAAATTCGTGGACGCCTATCGCGTCGCCCTTCTTATAACGAATCTCAAATGTATCTCGTTCGAGCATCCGCGCAACGGTCATATTGCCGGCAAGTTTAATAATGTCAGCAAGATGAAGGTTGGCAAGCCATTCGGAGTTATGCTGGACTTCGAGTTTGTTGGGGGAGGTATCAAGGATTTTGCCCGCCTGGTCGAAATATGTCTTTGCGTTTTTATCGATTTGTTCGGGCGAGAGCATCGGGCGGGTAGTATTCTGGCCTGTGGGGTCGCCAATGCGGGCGGTGTAATCGCCGATAATCAAAACGGCTTTGTGGCCGAGGTCCTGGAACTGACGCATCTTGCGAAGCACAACGGTATGACCAAGGTGAATATCGGGGCTTGTGGGGTCAAGGCCAAGCTTTATTCGGAGCTGACGTTTATCTTTGGCAGCATTAATAAGTTTTTCGGCCAGTTCGGCTTCTGTGAAAACCTCCACCGTGCCGCGTTTGAGCAATTTCAACTGTTCCGGAATCTGCATTGCAAAAAACCCTTACAAAAATCAATAAATTCGCCGTCGGCGAACAAGCCGGGGCGATTATACGCCTGCCTGAGAGGATTTGCAACGCTTAGACCCGTTAAGATTGACCCCCGCCTGAAATGCCCCCTGATACGATGAATCTCATCGCCTCGGAACTGTCGATTTCCAGGGGTTTGACCTGTGCCGACGGGAATATCAGAACAGCACCGGCAAAGTTATATGATTGCGGCAAATACACGGCCGTATGTCCCGGCAGACCAAGAAACCCAAGCGATTCCCTGGTAACAAAGCCGAGCGCCTTTGCCCCGCCGGGCATCAGCTCAACCACGACTGGTTTATCGAATTTCTTCTTATCGCCGGCAAAAGCCCCGACGAGGTCCTTAACCGACGAGTAAATCATCTTAACCAAGGGCGTCTTTGTAAACGCGCTTTCAACAAGGCCAAATAATTTTTTGCCAAGCAAGCTCGACGCCACAAAGCCGACGACAAATATCACCACGATTGTCACGATAATACCAAGGCCGGGAATCGATATATTAAAAATGGTTCTTAAGCCCGTATCCAGCTTGGTAAAAACCCATAAAAAAGCAAAAATCGTCAGCGCCGCGGGAACAAATATCAGCAAACCCCTCAGAAAATATTTCGTAAGACGATTCATTTATCATTCCCCACAATATAGGTTCCTCTTTCCAAATAATTTTGAACGTAATCCTTAACAGATTCCTCAAGAGAGGTGATTTGTTTTTCGTAACCGATGTCGCGGAGTTTGGTAATGTCGGCTTCGGTGAAATACTGGTATTGATTACGGACTGAGTCGGGCATATCGATGTATTCGATGTTCGGCTTTTTGCCCATTGCGGCGAATACCGCCTTTGCCAAATCATTCCAGGAACGGGCGACGCCTGCGCCAAGATTAAAGATACCTGCGGCATCCGGATTATCAAAAAAGAAAAGTGTCATATCGACCGCGTCTTTGACGTAGAGGAAATCGCGTTTCTGCTCACCGTCTTTGCAGTCAGGCCTGTGGGACTTGAAAAGACGCACCTTGCCGGTTGTGTTTATCTGCTCAAAGGCCTTGAGAACGAAGCTACGCATATCGGCCTTGTGATATTCATTTGGGCCAAAGACATTGAAGTATTTCAGACCGACGATTTTTCCAAGCAGGCCATTGCGCTTCGCCCACAGGTCAAACAACTGCTTTGAATAACCGTAGGGATTAAGGGGCCTGAGTGTTTCGAGCTTTTCTTCGTCATCAGCAAACCCGTTTTCTCCGTCGCCGTAGGTGGCGGCGCTGGAGGCATAAATGAACCTGATGCCTTCTTCGGTCGTCCACTGGGCCAGTTGCCGAGTGTATTCGAAGTTATTCTCCATAAGAAAGGACGCGTCTGTTTCGGTTGTCGAGGAACAGGCGCCGAGATGAAAGACGGCCTCAGCGGAAAAAGGCAAAACGTCTTCAGCCACCATTTCGAGGAATTCCTCTTTGTCCAGGTAATCGGCAAATCGCAGGTTGACCAGGTTTTTCCATCGCTGGTCACTGCCAAGCCGGTCAACGACCAAGATATCGTCGATGCCGCGTTTATTCAAAGCAGCAACTAACGCTGAGCCGATAAAGCCCGCCCCGCCGGTTACAACTATCATTCGCAGTCCCTTTCCAATCAAACAATTGCCTAAAGCTTAAGTTGGGGACTGGTTGATGTCAACATCGGGGATTGTGCGCATAAAAAAACCGCTCCACAAGAGCGGTCGGAGAAAAGCCGAAAAGATTTTACCCTTTTTAACACAAGGCGATATACGTCGCGATTGTAAGGATAAGTATCCTTCTTTTATTAACCGTAAAAGGATACCACACGTTGTAATAAAACCTTCTCATCACACCAGCTTCGCCGAAGCCAAAACTCTGTTACCACTACCTCTCTACTATTGTATTGTACCCTAAAGGAACAATCAGAACCAAATAAAAAATGGGTAGCCAGTCATAAGTGCTGTATTAAAGCGTGTTTACAGCTTGGCAAGTAACAAGATTTTTTCAGATATCCGTTGGTACTAAACAGCCCAAAATCAGCGTTTTTACTAATCAGGTAAGCATGTGAACTGCCTGATTCATAAACCGGGCGATAGGTAATCGCTGAGGGCAGCGCAACTCAGCAGCGGCGTAATCGGCCATGAGCATTTTGTCTCGTGTTTGCTGTGGGATTTCAGCGAAAAGCTGGCGAGCGGTTTTGGTGTCGCCGAAGCTGTTATAATACATCAGGTATCTCATAACGTCGCTGACAGGAATGCCCGCAGCAACTGAATCACAGATATTCGCGCAGCCGGCGCAATAGCCGGAGCAGGTCTCGGCGGCGTAGTTTTTAAGCACTTCCTTATCAAGCTGCGTCAGATCTTTTTTATCGAGCACGGCAGCAACGTTCTCGCGCAAAAGCGCGATTTCTCCCCTGCCAACACAGGCGGCTGTGATACGTTTATCTTCGAGAACGAGTTTTATTTTCGCCTGGCCCAGGGTAAATCCTTTGGCCGAAAAATGCTCCATAAGTTTTTTGTCGGCTTCGTTTGGCGAGATTTCCTTCCCCTGTGTCTTCATCGCTATCACGCCAACACCGGCGTCGTAGCAGGCCTGCACGGCGTCCGAAAGCTTCTTATCCTGCATTAACCGGAAATTATAGCTCGGCATCACCGCATCAATCCAGTCGAGCTTCGACGCGGCCATAAGGCAGTCAGCCATATTGGCGTGAGTGCTGAAGCCGAAGTATTTGATAACTTTTCGCTCTTTTGCCTTCTCAACCCATTTCTTCATTTCATCGTTTAACTGTGCAGGATTACTCAGACCGTGGACTCCGAAATACAGGTCAATGTAATCGGTCTTCATCCGCTGAAAGCTGGTCTGCAGCTTTTTCTCGATTTCTTCGGCGTTTTTGGCGAATGATGCCTTGGTCATTAGGAACAGCTTTTTGCGCACGTCAGTATTTTTTTCGAGGAACTTGCCGATACCCAGCTCGCTGTTGCCGTTCTCATAAAAATGCGAGGTATCCCAGCAGGTTGCACCCCAGTCAACGGCCTTTCGCAGCATAATCTGATTATCGACCGCGTTAAAGGCAACGCCCACTGCGAGAGAGGATATTTCAACGCCGGTTTTGCCGAGTTTTCGTTTTGGCAATTCAAGCGGTTGAGCCGATTGTTCTTTTTGCCCATTGGGTTCGTTCGAATCCGCCTGCGGTGAGCTTGTCGAATCCGCAAAAACTTTTGAACCGATGACCGAACCAATACCGGCAGCGCCGACAACTTCCAAGAACCGGCGTCTGCTGACGCCCTCGTTCGCTTCACTCATTCAATTCCCCTCGCGTAAATAGCAAATCAGGCAAGCTTTTCGACGGCCTGTCGAACAAGCCGGGCAATCGGCATACGCTGCGGGCAACGCTGCTCCGCGAGCCGGTAGTCGGCTGTCAATAACCTCGCCCTAATATCAGCAGGTATAGCGGCGAACGTTTGTTTCGCAAGTTGTGTGTCGCCATAGCTGTTGTGATACATAAGCGACCGCATAACATCATTGATATTTGACACGCCGGCAACAGCGGCGTTGCAGATATGGGCGCAGCCGGCACAATAACCGCTGCAGGTTGCGCTTGCGTATTCGGCAAGGGCGTTTTTGTCGTCCTGCGCCAGTTTTGTCTTGTCGAGCACCGCGGCGACATTTTCAGTTATTTGCGCGACGCTGTTCATTCCGACGGTTACCGCCGCTATTCTCTCGTCTTCCATAACGGCCTTTATCTTCGCCTGCCCCTCGGTGAAACCCTTCGCTGAGAAATGCTCAATCAGCTTCCTGTCTTCGTCGGTCTGGACCGAGACACTTTTCTGGGTTTTCATAGCCGTCAGCGCTATTCCCGCCTTGTGGCAGGCATCAATGGCTTTTTGCATCAGCGGGTCTTTTGTCAGGCGGAAGTTATACGTCGTCAAAATGGCATCAACCCAGCCAAGTTTTGACGCCTCGAACAAACTTTTCGCCATATTGCCGTGCGTGGTGAAGCCAAAGTATTTGATAAGCCCTTTCTTTTTCGCATTCTCGGCCCAGGTTTTCAGCTCATCTGTAAGCTGCGAGACATCATTCAATCCATGTACGCCATACAATACGTCAACGTAATCGGTATTCATCTTTTTCATCGACGCCTGCAACTTTTCCTCAACGTCCGTCGCGGTATGCGCACCGGAGGCCTTTGTCGCAAGAAATATTTTCTTCCTCATATCGGGATTAGCGGCAAAATACTTACCTATACAGATCTCGCTGTTGCCGTTGGTGTAAACAGGAGCGGTATCCCAGTAGGTTATGCCCCACTTAAGCGAGCTTGTCAAAATAACCTGATTATCGACAAGCTGTATTGCGCCAAGGGACAATGCTGAGATATCCGGTCCGCTCTTGCCAAATTTTCGCGTGGGGACCTGTGGGGTTTCATTCTGCTGTTTTCCAGCGGCTGCATTCGGCTCATTCCCCTCGACTTTGCTCGGGGCAGGTGAATCTGCTTTCGCCTTCGAGGCCAAAACCGAACCTAAACCCGCCATTCCGATTGTCTTCAAAAAATTCCTTCTGTTAAATTCGCTGCTCATCGATAACTCTCCATAAGAAACTCATTTTTCGTTCAGGTTATAAATACAGGTTCAACTATTATCTACCCTCGGCAACGCTATTCTGTTCACAGTGTTCCGTTATTATAACAACAATCTTCGGTCTGTGCTTCTGGTTTCGCCTTCAGCGGTTACCCGTATCGCCCTTTTGCCGCTTACGGGGCATTCGTGCTCACATACGCCACAGCCGATACACTTTTCGATATCCACACAGGGCTTCTGCAATCGCACCTGGATTTCGATTTTACCCGTCGCCACAGCAGGCAATTTACCTTCTGAAATTCCTATTGAAGTAGTGGTATTTGAGGAGATTTTACACCGGCTGCCATCCTCAAAAAGAACATAATAATCACCCGTGGCGAATTTATCTGCGGGGATACCTCTGTCAATCTCGATTGCGCTGCCCGTTACCTGCTTAATCGAAACTACGCCGTCTCTGACCGTAGTGAAAGTATCCTTCGTGAAAATCGCCTTGGGGCTGACGGGGCAATTCTCCTGGCAGACAATACAGGGTTTATCCATTGACCACGGCAGACATCTGCCCTGGTCAACGAATGCTGTTCCGAGTTTGATTGGCCCGGCGGACGCAAAGTCGCCGAGGCCTCTTTTTTCATCGAGAGTAATGGGCCTGATTGCCGAAGTCGGGCAGACCTGTCCACAGGCGACACAATTCAACTGACAGCCGCTTGAGCCGATGCGGTTATTCAGTATTGGCGTCCATAATCCTTCGAGGCCACCTTCCAGACCAGCGGGTTGAATGACATTAGTCGGGCAAATCCGCATACACTGGCCGCACTTGAGGCATCGTTTCAGAAATTCCGGCTCCGCCAAAGCCCCCGGCGGACGAATAACGCCGGTGTACCAGTTCGACGCGATCATGCCGCTTAGTCGAATCGCGGGAGCAGCTAATACGCCGCTAACAAACGATAACACAACTCCCCTTCTCGAAACATCGACTTGTGTCTCACCCGCAAGCGAGGCAACGGTCTGGTAAGCGATGAGGTCGTGCTTGCAGTCATCCCGGCAATTGAAGCAAAGCACACATTCGGCAATTTTGATATTGCCGGCCGGCTCGCAGCCGCCCTCGCAGGCCTTTTCGCACATCTTGCAGTTGATGCACTGTGGTTTGGTCTTGCCGATGCGCCAAATCGAGAACCTGCTGATGATTCCCAAAAACGCACCAAGCGGGCAAATGAACCGGCAGTAAAATCTCGGTATAACAAGATTCAGCAGGACTGCTGTTGCAAATACGGTGAGTATCAGCCAGCCAAACTCATAGTAACGAGCATTGACCGAGGTTAAATACGCGCCCCTGTCAAAAATTGGCAATAGCACAAGTTGAAACGAGCGGGTTACTAAGGGAATAGGGTCAAGCAATCCTGTTTGCAGAGTGCTTGCCAGTGAAGGAAACGCCGCCATTCCGAGGAAGAAAACCAGGACCATGTATTTCACACACTGGGCCTTGCGGTATATGTTTAGCCGGATTTTCTCAGCTACTTTTTTGCCTCGATTGCCCAGATAGCCGACGAATTGATGTATCGCGCCAAATGGGCAAATCCAGCCGCACAAAAATCGCCCGAAGATTATCGTCAGGATGACAATCCCAAGCGCACAATGCAAAGACCCGTAGAATTTGCCGGTTGATAGTATTGTGCCAAGTGCGACAAGCGGGTCAAGCTGTAAAATCCAGTTAATCGGCCAGTTCCTGATTTGCCAGAACTTTTCCCCGACCGTGGTAACAATGCAAAACCACAGGAACAGGGCAAAAAAGAACAACTGGTTTATTCTTCGAACCGTCGTGATTTTCATATTATTTTCAGGTTACTTCGGCCCTCAATGGTTTGAGCGATTCGTAATCAACTGTCCCGACGCCTGCCTTTTCCGCGATTGACAGATACGGTAAATCTGCCGGCTTGAGATTCAACAGCGAACTCCCGAAAGCGTCCGCAGCGACCATATCGCAACTGGCAATCATCGTATTTGTTTTTTTAAGGTCCGATACCGACCCACCCGTAGGCCCGTTGGTCATCATCGTAACCGTGCCGTCGAGGATGACCAGCGTCGGCTTTACCAGCATGGCAAGCTCGGCAATTATGTTATTGATATCCTGATGGAACACGTTTCGCCTGCCGCCGAGAAGACCATACCAGTTTTTCATAGTCATTGACGCTGCGCTTCTGTGATGGTTTTTCAGAGGAGCTATGCCGATGAGCTTGTTGGCCTTGGCAAACGGGGCACAGTATATGGGCCAGTCCTTAATCAACGAGCCGCCCTCAAGTGTAAGCGGGCTGAAATACGAATCCTTTGGCATAACAACTTCCGCGCCAGCCGCTGATGCGGCTTTGCTGATGCCGCTTATCGTAAAACAACTCGCGGGGTCATTTATCGAATTGTCGGTTACTATGACCTTTTTGGCTTTGCCCTTCTCATAGCATAATTTTACTACAGCGGTAATGACGTCGGGATGCGTAGTCGCGCCGAGAATCGGCGGCGTCGCGAAGCCGACATTAGGTTTTATTACAACAACATCGCCCGGCGAGATAAACCGCTCGATACCGCCGAGAAGCTCAATCGCCTTGCTTACCGTCTTTGTCCTGTTCTCGCCTTTGACGATGCTTATCACCTGCCCATCTTTACGCGGCACTGAAAAATCAGGCAGTCCCTTCACGGAAGTCCCCAAAAAACCGACTTCCTCGTTTTTCGCCCCAGGCCCTTTAGGGTCATAAAGCCAGCGTGCGACACCAACAGCAGCGGCGATTGAGACCGCGGCTTTCGCCCCACGGATAAGCACTTGCCTTCGACCGAGATTATTTTGATTCTGGTCAGCCACCGATTTCTCCAGTTACCTTTTTAAGCTGGTCAATTAAAACTTCCGCACCTTTTTCTGCCGCCTGTTTGTTATCCGCCTCGTGAACGCCCCCGACAAATACACCCGCCGAAAAAACCATCTCGAAACTACCGTAAAAATCCACAACCGATGTGCCGGCGGATTTAAGGATTTCGCTGTCAACCGTTACTGCCTTGGCGCCGTTGGTTATGAGAAAATCATAATAATTCTTCGCAACTGTTTTCGCCTCATCAGTGTTTTTGCGTCTGCTGAAAAATATCGATACCGCTTTATCGCCCACTTTGTATTGTGCGGAGTAAGCATCAGTGAGGCCGTCGAATCCGAATGCGTTATCAATCTGCAATTTCCAGCTTCCGGCTACTGTGCCTTCCGGAAAATATCCCAGTTCGACTATCTTGTCTTTGTCCGTCGGCTTATATTTGGCGGACAGGTCTTTAGCGATACCTTTCATCCCATCAACAAGCTCATTCGATTCGGCTGAGCCAATCATTTCGATATAGTTTTTGCCAAGCGATATGCAAATCGCGTTGCCCGCCACGTAGCCAAACGCCGACGCCCCAAGGTCGCTCAGGTCGGTCGCGTCCGCCCTTTTTTGCCTGCTGTAAACCGAAAAGGCGTTTTCGGTGTTGTTCATATCGTAAGTGTAAAGTTCGAATCCAATCTCGGAATTGCTTTTGGCGGCGAACCGCTGCGTGTCGAGTTTTACAAAGCCGGCCTCCTGATACATCGGGGCCTTGCCGTCGATTTTCTCGTAAAGATTATCGTTGTTATATGTCTCGGCTTTGCCAATGGGTGGAAAATCGCCCTGTTGTTCCTGCTCCGACGCGATGCCGAACCGGGCCATATTAAAATCCCGCTGTATAAAATAGATGCCGACCGCTGTGGCAACCAGAATAAGCAGAATCAGCACGCCAACGGCGGATTCAAGTGTTCTCGCACGCCCGGAAATTAGTTGCATAAATTTCCCGCATCCCGCTTTTATCGGGATTGCCCCTAAAAACAACTAATTATTATACCCCCCGCCGATGCTTATGTCAAATTGCGGAAAGGAAGGATAGAGGATGGTTGTGATTTGGAGAAGGTGTGGTATTATATTGGCTTTGAAAGGCGAAAAAATGTTAAATGGAAAACGCCGGCTTAGAAACCTTCAAAATATGGGAGTCGAAACTATGTCCGCAAAAACCTTTATATTACTACTCGCTGTCATAACGATAACAACAATTGGTTTTGTTAATACAGGCGTGATTGCCGCCTCACAATCTGATGCGAACCAACAGGCGGACGTTAACGCCAAACCGCCTTTTCGACTCGCGATTGCCGGCCTCACCCACGACCACGTTACCGGCCTGCTAAGGGATATTCCTCATCGCAAGGACATCACTCTTGTCGGCATCGCTGAACCAAACGCCCAGCTTGCCGCCAAATACGTTACGAGATATCATCTTCCACAATCCATAATTCACACAGACCTCGATAAAATGCTCGACGAGACCAAACCGCAGGCCGTGGTAATCTATACCTCTACTTTTGACCATTTACAAATTGTCCAAGCCTGTGCCGCGCATCATATAGACGTGATGATGGAAAAACCGCTGGCGGTCAGCACCGAACACGCAGCCGCTATGGCCGAGGTCGCGAAGAAAGCAGGCACCCGAGTCCTCGTCAACTACCAGTCAACATGGGAACCTGTGAATACATTGCTTCGCGATATGGTAATCGAGCAGAAGGCAATCGGCGATATTCGCAAAATTGTCTTCTATAAAGGCCATTCAGGCCCGAAGGAAATCGGCTGTTCACCTGAATTCCTCAATTGGCTGACCGACCCGAACTTAAACGGCGGCGGCGCTCTTTTTGATTTCGGTTGCTATGGCGCTAATCTGACTACCTGGTTTTTGAATAATCAAAAGCCGGTTTCCGTAACCGCTGTCACCCGGCAGACAAAACCCGCCATCTACACAAAAGTGGATGATGACGCGACCATCATAATCACCTATCCCGAAACGCAGGTCATAATAATGGCCTCATGGAGCTGGCCCTATGGCAAGGACAGCATTGAAATCTACGGCACAGCCGGCTCAATTCAAACTATCGACGGCAGGAACGCGATTCTGCGCATCGATGGAAAACCCGAGCAGAAAATAACCGCCAACGCAATCGAATCTCCTTATAGTGATTCTTTGACTTATCTGGCCGCTGTGGTAAATGGCGGCGTTAAGCCGCAGGAAACTGCGTCTCTCGAAAATAATATGATAGTCACCGAAATTCTTTGCGCCGCCCGACGCTCAGCGCAATCACACTCGACAATTCAACTGCGATGATGAAAATCCTTGCCTTTAGCCGGTAACAGTCAAGGGAAATTTACGGCTCTGATTCGAAGCGGGAAGAATCTCAAAGACAAAAATAAAAATGGGCTGCCGACCCACACCCGAAACCGACAGCCCAGACGAGTAATCACTCGTCCTCTATCTGTATATACGTGTCTCACTCAAATTACGTGCTTAAAAAAATAAAAAGCAATTTTGCTTTTCCCTGCGACAAAATCAGGGACGGCCAAATCGGGAAAATGGTGATTGATTATTTGCCGGCAGAGGGCATAATAATCAGTAATCATTTATCAATCTGGTTTGGGGAAATAAGGCGAAATGTTCAACATATTATGCACAGCCGCAGACCTCGCGGCCTTCGAGCCGAGGGGCGACGGAGCAACGGTATGGGGTGTTCTTTTGCTGGCGATTATTGTCGTTGGGGCAATAATCCACGTCCTGAAGAAGCGCAAAGGCCCCGGCATCGCTATGTGCCAGATAGTCATCCTCGACGGCGACAGGAGCGGCAATTTCGTCCGGATTGAAAACGCCATAGCCGAGGCCAAATCGAAAGGCGCCGAGCTAATATGCTTTCCCGAAGCGACAATGCTGGGCTGGCTCAATTCCGATGCGCATACCAGGGCTTGTACAATCCCCGGGCCGGATTCGGAGCAGCTTTGTGAACTCGCGAAAAAATACGGGACATACCTCTGTATTGGCCTTGAGGAATTTGAATTAGGAAGATTGTTCAACAGTGCCCTTCTCATCGATGACCGGGGACAGATTCTGCTCAAATACCGCCAGGTAAATGTCCCGCAAAAATTGATGTCCCCACCCTATACGCCGGGAAACGAATCCGATATCGCCACAGTGAACACCAAATTCGGTAAGATTGGCCTGCTTATATGCGCCGACACTCATCGCCAGGACATTCTCGACCGGATGGCTGCGCTGAAGCCGAACCTGCTTTTAGTGCCTTATGGCTATGCGGAAGAAGAGCAAAAATGGCCTGCGCACAGCGAGGAATTTCATAAGGTGGCCACAGAAGCCGCGAAGCAAACCGGCGCGATGGTTTTGGGGACCAATCCTGTGGGCAGGATAAGCAGAGGGCCGTGGTCGGGCAGGGTCTATGGCGGGCATAGTATCGCGGTTGACAAAATGGGCAATATAATAGATAAGGCCAAAGACCGCGACAGAGATGTGAAAATCGTGCCTTTAAGTGCAACAAAATAAGCACATCTGCCGGTTTGCCTGCGTATTATTAAATAATCTTAGTGGTTGATTATTGCTGATAGATGTTTTATTATACCTTGAAGAAACTTAAATTTTACCGTGTAACTACTACGCAGATTTGTATAGGAGATTGAAATGAGCACATATATGCAATACGTTCAGGCACTGGGTATGCCAGAGGGGTTTGAATGGCTGGTTATATTAATCGTAGCCCTGTTAGTATTCGGCAAGAAATTACCAGAAGTGGCTCGTGGCCTTGGCAAAAGTGTTAGTCAGTTTAAAAAAGGGTTGGGCGAAATCGATGATATGAAAAGCGATGTTGCCAATGAGCTTAATAAGGTGAAAGACGACGTTACCAAACAGCCCAACGAAACCACGGCACCCAAAAACTCCCAAAATAATAACTGAAATATTATACCCTAAATTGCCGCCGGGTTTTTCATTCTTCGGCACCAGATGAGCCGCAAAAACAAGAAAGACGGTTTTCCTGACACTACAATGACACTTGGGGACCACCTCGAAGAGTTGCGTTTCCGGTTGATTATGGCTGTCATTGGTCTGTTCATCGGAATGACGGTTTGCCTTATATTCGGTCAGGGCATAATATCCTTTATTGTGGCTCCATATCTAAAAGCCGTTAGTCATAATCCGAATCCGACATCGAAGCTTTTAATTCTGGGGCCGGCAGAGGGTTTTATCAGCTACTGCAATATATGCTTGATATCAGGTCTAATCCTTGCCTCTCCCTGGGTTTTCTATCATCTCTGGATGTTTGTGGCCGCCGGACTTTACCCGCACGAAAAAAAATACGTCTATATGACCATACCTTTTTCCATCGCTCTTTTCATTATCGGCGCTCTTTTCTTTATGTTTTTCGTGGCGCCGCTTACTATCAAAATTCTGATAAAGTTCAACGAAGATATCTTGGCCGCTCAGTCATCGTTTACCTTTCGGCAATATGTGTCGTTTGTTACAACTATGATGCTGACGTTTGGCCTGACGTTCCAAACGCCCCTTGTGATATTGTGCCTGAATCGCACTGGTCTCGTTTCCCTTGAGACCTTCCATCGCAGCCGAAAGTACGCCGTTCTCGCTATAGTAATCATTGCCTCGGTAATTATACCTAGCGGGGATGTGATTTCCATGTTCTCGCTCGCTATCCCTATGTATTTCCTTTTCGAGTTAGGCATTTTTCTGAGCTGGCTCGCAGAGAAACGCGCCAAGGCACGCAAGCCGCAGGACACATAACGCAATAAGATGCTGACATTGATAAACACCAATACGATGCAGCCGGCGATTGCCCCGGTTGGACTGGATTATATCGCTGGTACAGCCCAAAAGGCCGGTATTGAAGTTGACCTGGTTGATTTGTGCTTAGCCGATAACAAAGATGCGACGCTGCGGGATTATTTCAGCAAACACAATCCCGAACTCGTCGGGTTATCGTTTCGCAACGTCGATGACTGCTTCTGGCCAAGCTGCCAGTGGTTTGTTCTGCGATTGGCTGAACAGATAAAGGCAATTCGCAAGCTCACCGATGCGCCGATTGTCCTCGGCGGAGTGGGCTTCTCGATTTTCGCCCAGCAGATTGTTGAATACACAAAAGCCGATTTCGGCATCCGAGGCGACGGCGAGCAGGCGATAATCGACCTGTATGAACAATTGCAGGGACGATGGCAATTCGACAAGGTCCCGGGACTGACCTGGTGGGAAGATGAACAGGTTCGCACCAATAAGCCGATGTGGCCTGAGCCGTTGTCTCTATCCACCAGCAGGGACACAATCGATAATGTTACTTACTTCAATCGCGGCGGACAACTCGGCATTGAGACCAAACGCGGCTGCGGCCACAATTGTATCTACTGTGCCGACCGGATAAGCAAGGGAACTTTCGTGCGTGTGCGTAAGCCCGCGGAAGTCGCCGACGAGGTGGAGACGTTACTGGCCAATGGAATCGACGTGCTGCACATCTGCGATTCTGAATTCAACGTTTCGCGCAACCACGCATACGCGGTCTGCGAAGAATTCGTGCGGCGAGGTTTAGGCAACCGATTGAAATGGTATGCGTATATGGCGGTCGTGCCATTCGACGCAGAGTTAGCGGTGATTATGCGAAAGGCCGGCTGTGTCGGCATCGATTTTACCGGCGATTCCGGCTGCGAAGTGATGCTCAGGGTCTATCGCCAGCGGCACACCAGGCAGAACCTCGCCAATGCTGTCCGATGGTGCAAAGATAACGGAATCATCGTGATGATCGACCTGATTTTCGGCGGCCCTGGCGAAACACCCGCCTCGGTCAGAGAATCAATCGACTTCATCAAGCAAATCAATCCCGACTGTGCAGGCGCTCCTCTTGGCGTGCGAATTTACCCGGGAACCGATATGGCGATTATGGCTGCTGTCGAAGGCCCGATGGAAACAAATCCAAACATTAAACGCAAATATACCGGCCCTGTGAATTTGTTCAGGCCGACGTTTTACATATCGCACCTGCTGGGCCAGAACCCAGCAAGATTGATAAAGGATTTTATCGCGGGCGACAAGAGATTCTTCGAGCCAATAGATGAAGCCGATGCGGTCTTAACCGACCATAATTACAACGACAATACCGAACTGGTGAATGCCATCAAAGCTGGCGCCCGCGGCGCCTACTGGCATATCCTGCACAAACTCCGCAACGGTTAGTCAAGTACGACCTGGTCTTCGTAGGCGGGGATGCTGACCTGCCAGCCGGTTTTTGCCCTTAAAAAAGCACCGAATGCCTGTGCGCTTTCCGGTTCGCCGTGGACAAGGAAGATTTGCTTGGGAGGCGATTTTAATTTTTTAAGCCAGTTAAGCATCTCGTTTTTGTCGGCGTGAGCCGAAAAACCGTTTATCTGCACAACCTTCGCCTTGACTTTGTATTTCTGGCCGAGGATTCTCACCTCTTTTGCCCCATCGACGATTAACCTGCCCAATGTCCCCACCGCCTGATATCCTACGAACATTATAGAGCTTTCTTTTCGTGAGATGTTATTGACTAAATGATGTTTGATCCTGCCTCCTGTGCACATACCCGCCCCTGCGATAATCATTACGGTACCCGTTATATGATTTATTGCCTTTGATTCCTCGCTTGTCGCCGTAACCTTCAATTCGGGCAGGTCAAAGGGCGAGTGATGTTCCCGGAGCATCTCCTGTGTCTCTTCATCGAACAATTCCTGATGATTCCTGAAAATCTCGGTAATCTTGGCCGCCATAGGACTATCTAAGAAAATTATCAGGTGCGGTATGGCATCTTCAAGCAGCAGTTCCTTTATGTAAAACAGGATTTCCTGCGAACGTTCCAGCGCGAAGCTGGGGACAACAATGTTGCCGCCCCTTTCTTTGGTCGAGTTGATGACGTCCGCCATCTGCTTTTTCACATCGCAGGTATCGCAGTGAATCCTGTCGCCATAAGTCGATTCGATAACAATGTAATCCGCCTTTCCGGGAATGCTCGGGTCAGGCAGAATCGGCCTGCCGGGTCTGCCTAAATCGCCGGTAAACAGCACTGTCCTTTTATCGCCGTTACGATTCACGTCAACCCGTATCATCGACGAGCCAAGCACATGCCCGGCGTCGAAAAGGGTTACCACTATTGAATCAGCGATATTTATCTGCTGGCCATATTTAACCGGCTCAAAATGCGGGAAGCAGGCCTCCGCGTCTTTCGTCGTGTAAAGAGGGGCTTCCGGATAAGGCCCCGTTTTGCCTTCTTTTTGGTGTCTTTCGCGTTTGTGCTCGGCGTCTTCTTCCTGTATCTTGGCCGAATCCAGCAGTATAATCTGTGCTATCTCAGCCGTGGCAACCGTGCAGTAAATCCTCCCACTGAAGCCCTCGCGCACAAGCTTGGGCAGTAACCCGCAATGGTCCAAATGGGCGTGCGTGAGGAATACAGCGTTTATACTTTCGGGAGGCACCGTAAACGGCGCCCAGTTCCTGTCCTGAAACTGCCTTTCCTGATACAGCCCACAGTCAATGAGCAGCTTTATCCCGTCAACCTCAAGAAGATGCCTTGAACCTGTTACGTTCTGCGCCGCCCCCAAAAACTTTAATTTCATTTCCATTCGCCGGCTCCTGATTACTCATTACCTATGAGCCACAAACTATAACCGCACTACAGCTTTCTTACAAGACCAATAACAACTCCCTCTATCCAGCAGTTGTCACTGTATATTGGCTCATAGTTATCATTCGCCGGCTGCAAACGAACAAGATTATTTTCCTTGTAGAACCTTTTTAAGGTCGCGTCTTCGCTATCGACTATCGCAACAACCAATTGACCATTCGATGCCGAGGCGGTCCGCCTGCATATAACATAATCCCCCTCGCGGATATTCTCGCCGACCATACTGTCGCCTTTGACCTCAAGGGCGAATATATCGCCTGTACTGCCAAAGCAGGATTCGATAGACAGGTAATCCCTGTTCTCAACCGCCTCAACGGGCAATCCAGCGGCAACTCTGCCTACAAGGGGAATCCCTCCGACTGATTCCTCGTTTTCGCCTGGTTGCTGACAGGAGATTTGTTTAAGCCGTCTTCGCGCCTTTGAAGTCAAGTTCAAAGAGCGTGCCCTGCCCGGCTGGTTCAAAACAAGCTCTTTTCTTCGCAACTGCTCGATGTGCTCGAATGCGGTAGTTCGGCTTACGCCCAGCGACTCCGCCAGCTCTCCTATCGTCGGCAAATAACCCCGGCTGCTCCGAAAACCGGCGATTGCGTTTAGCAACTGGACCTGCCTCGGCGTAAGCACCTCGCCGGACGCCGGTTCTTCTTTCGTCTGCCCCATATTGTTGTATCTCCTCAGTGGCGGTCCCCTCGCCAATATCCATCGGTCCGATTATTTCGATGTTGCGCTGTGAGCCGCGAAGCATGTCCGTCATACCCGCCACAACGTCCAGCAACCTGCCAATCGCGTTTTTCGGCTGCGTCGCCTGTTCCATCCAGTCGCCCGGCCAAACCGATTCATAATCCCCGCCAGGCCCGAATCTACACACCGGCCCTATTCTCTCTATCATAATCACGCTCCATTCTCGCCACCAAGACACCAAGTCCCTAAGTTTTTTTAATTGTTTTTTTCTTCGTGTCTTTGTGGCAAAGATTGTATCGGTAAGACCCCTCGAAAAACCCTAACAAAAACCGAACAAAACCGCCCTGCCGAAACAAATTTCACAAAATCGCAGATGCCCTATTTGACAGCGGAGATAATATGGGACAGAGGCCTAAAAAATTTTAAAAAATTCTTTAAAATCCTATTGCATTGTTTTTGGCAATAGTACATAATGTACTAATGATAATAATACACTATTGCTGACAAGGATAGTAAGGGTAGCGTTAGCAGTAAGTAGAAAGAAGGTTTTAATGGCACTTTGGATACAAATAACGCCGGGTTCTGATGAGCCGATTTACCTGCAGATTGTCGAGCAGGTCGGCGAGGCAATAGCCAAAGGCCGGTTAGCCGTAGGCGACAAGCTCCCCGCCGGCAGAAAACTCGCCTCGGAGCTTGTGATAAATCCTAACACCGTCGCACGCGCATACACAATCCTCGAACAAACCGGCTTAGTCACCACAAAGACCGGCTCAGGCACTTTCGTCGCTGACCCTTCTCTACGGGGCAAAGACGCCGCGGACATAAATATGCTGGCGGACAGAATGGACGGCATTATCTCAAGAGGGCTTAATCTCGGCATAGAATCACAGGACATAATCGCTATGTTCAAAGACAGGTTGGAAAAATTCATCAAAACACGTCAGGGCGGGAGGCGAAAAAATGACTGAGTTCGTATTAGAAACACAGGGCCTGACAAAATTTTACGGCGATAAGGCCGCGGTGGACCACATCGATTTGAAGATTCCGCGAGGATGCATCTGCGGCTTCGTCGGCAGAAACGGTTCGGGCAAAACCACGGCGATAAAACTTTTGCTGGGATTCCTGAAGCCGACAGCCGGCTCATCGAGATTGCTCGGCTGCGATTCCCAGAACCTCACGCCAGCGATTCGCCAGCGCATCGGCTACGTCGCGGAAGGTCATCGCCTCATCCGCTGGATGACAATCGCCGAGATTGCGAAATTCCAAAGCGCGTTTTTCCACGAACAACCCGCCTCGGCAAAGCAAGGCGAAGCCGGGTGGGACAGTAAATTCTTTTGGGATATGATTGAGTACTTCGACCTGCCGAAAAAACAAAAAATAAAACATCTTTCAAACGGCCAACGGGCACAGGTCTCGCTCGCCCTTACTTTAGCCCCGAACCCGGAACTATTGATAATGGATGACCCGACGCTGGGGCTTGATGCCGCGATAAGACGCCAATTCCTCGAGGGAATAATTGAGCTTATTATGCGCCAGGGCAGGACGATTCTTTTCTCAAGCCATATTCTCGGCGATATAGAACGGGTCGCCGACAAAATCGTCGTGATAGACAAGGGAGTAATCAGGGCGAATTGTTCCCTTGAGCAATTCAGGACAGCGGTAAAAAAAGTCAGATTTGTTTTTGGCCAGGCCTCGCCCGAAACCGTCGATATCGAGGGTCTGCTTGGCTCCAGGCGTTCTGATAAAGAGCTTGAAATGATTCTGGTCGGGACGGCCGATGAAAAAATCGCCGAATGGGCAAAATCCAGCGGCGCTACGGACTATCAGACCATAAATATGAATCTCGAAGACCAGTTCATCGAATACACCGCCCCTGCCGGCGGAAATAAACCATTTGTTTGGGAGGCAAAATAAAATGAGATTCTTCGCATTACTTAAAAAAGAGCTTCGCGAGTGCTTGCCCTGGATGGCTACAGCAGCGGCAATCCTGTTGCTTTTCGGCAGTCTCCGCCTTATGGACAGCAAACAACGACAAATAGGAGACCAGTATCGCGTTTTCGAACGTTATTCGGAAGTTGGGGGTTACGAATTACTAACACGCCCGATTAGTGACTTTGGTATATTTGTGTTTATGTCGGCTGTAGGACTCGGCCTGGCGCTCGGTGTGCGCCAGTTCTGGGTCGATGACTTTATGGGGACGTGGGGTTTTATAGTTCATCGTTCAACACACATAACAACAATACTCGCGGCAAAAATATGCGCAGGTCTTATTTCGATTGTGGCCATTGGGCTGGTCTGGTGTTATCTGTTCTGGCGTGCGAATTCGTCCGGTTATTTTGTATTCCCGCTGCCCGAAAGATGTTTTATCAGAGGATGGCTGATTTGTGGTATGGCTCTGCTGTTCTACATCGGGGCGGGTCTTGTGGGTTTGAGCAAAACACGGTGGTACACGACTAAGCTGATGGGACTCGGTTTTGCGCTCTGGATGTTTATTACCCTCACACAGCAATGGACGCTTTGGTGGGGCTTTGGCACGCTTGTTATTGGCACGATTGTTTTGCTCTTTTTGATTTGTGAGACATTCTTAAACAGGGAGTTTTAGTAAAGGGGACCCAACAATGGCAAAAAAGAAGGGCTTGGAATACATTGCTCGACTCAGCAGGGCTGCTATTACGCTGGTTCTGTTAATGTTCGTTGTACTGATTGCTCAGGTTATTGTCGTACAATTAGCGTGGGTATATATGTTCAAAAAACAGCCGTTACCCGTATCGCCGAACAGCCCGGAGTGGAGGATATCAAAAGCGGACAAGCTGTTCCTTCCCGATGGAACGATATATCTTGCGAACAAGGCAGATACGCAGCATAATGACAGCTACGCAAAAGAGGAAATAACTGACATAAACGGACTTGTTTTGTGGCAGGGTATTCACAAAAACCGTCCTTCCAGGTATCTCGACTGGGCGTCATTTACGCAAAATTTCAACGAGCAACAAATGCGGTATATATCCCAGTTGAGCCCCGGTTTGCCCGGCTTCATAGAGGCGCCGGTCAGGGTCTCAGGAGAATTTAAGGAGGTCTGGCGATATGACTTTGAAGCACAAGTATTTGCCGGTTATGAGGCCGGAGGCGGGCTTATAGGTTATCTTGGAGCCGACGGATTTGCAGCTTCAAAAGCTCAGACGAAACCATTTGGGGAATTTAAGGGCTTCACGTCATGGACTGACGAAGACCCGTCATCTGTCGTAATGCTTTGGCAGACCAGACATCAAATTTACCAGATTGATTTCCGCGCACGCAACGTCGAAACGCTTTTCGAAAGCGCCCAATCCGACATTAAATCCTTAAGGTGGCATCACTGGAGACCGACTTATCCCAAGGAAAAGGACAACTCCGATATTCGATATCGACCCTTTATTGATTGCCAAACCGCCGACCTGAAACACCACCTGATAATGCGCGAACCAAACCAGACGCTTACAATGGAACTGCCTAAGCAACTGCAGGAACCAAACCAGATATTTAGGGGGCAGTGGCAGTATAATACTAATTTGGACTTCACGGCAACCGACAAGGCAATTTTCGTTCAATATCGTGAAAAAAACTTCAATCCGCCTGCATCGCCAAAGCTTATGAAACAGTATCAGCAGGAATACGACAGCAAGCCGCAACCACAATCAATCCAGCTTTATAAAGTCATTGATGACGGCAAGCTGGAGCTTGTTAATCAATTCGACTGGACAAGGCCTGTAGTGCAAACATCACAAGCACTGAATCTTGAATATAAATTCCCGAAGTGGATAACTAATGTGTCGCCCACGGTGTTTGATTTGTTGTGGGCTTTGTACGGCGACAGCTTGGATAAATTCCGTACCGAAGGAACAGGTATGATGCAGGGCTATGCCACTATTATCACAGGATTTCGACCGCTTCATAGTTCCTTGAATTATGTATTGAGCGTAATGATGATGACATTTGCCCTCTGGCACGGCTGGGCGAGGAGAACTTCGTGGGCCAAGCTGATTTTGTGGCTTATTATCGTTGGTGCGTTCAATTTAGCAGGGCTGCTGACTTATCTGGCTCTAAACCATACGCCGGTAATTAAATGCCCCGCCTGTGGCAAAAAACGTGGGCTTGAAATGGACAACTGCGCGCAATGCGGCAACCCGTTGCCCATACCGCAGCGAAAACCGACCGACCTGATAATGGCAAACTAACCCGAAGCAACAGTAGTTTAACGCCCTGCCGGAACCATTTTGGGGCCATTACCCCCTGCCCGAAAAGAGCACGGATTACCCGCAATAAATCCTTGACAAAAGTGCCCTATACAAATACATTAGCCGTCCGCGTTCCGACTCGTTGGCACGCTTAAAATGAAAAGAAACCTTATTATATCAGTCAAAAAGGAGATTCAGAAATGGCAACAAAGGTAGCAATAAACGGTTTTGGCCGAATCGGCAGAGCCGTAACAAGAATCCTGATGAGCCGCAAGAACAATCTCGAACTGGTCGCCATCAACGACCTGTCAGACGCCAAGTCACTGGCACACCTGTTCAAATATGATACCGTCGAAGGCAAATGGCAGGGAACCGTCGAGGCCAAGGGCTCAGACATCGTGATAAACGGCAAGACCATAAAAGTCCTGGCAGTGAAGAACCCAGCGGAGTTGCCCTGGAAAGCTATGGGCGTCGATATCGTCGTCGAATCCACAGGCCTGTTCACCAAAAATCAGTCCGAAAAGGGCGGCTATGGCGACCACATCAAGGCAGGCGCAAAGAAGGTTGTTCTCACCGTCCCGGCAAAGGACGACATCGAGGCGACAATCGTTATGGGCGTCAACGACAACAAACTCACCAAAGACATCAAGACCGTCTCTAACGCAAGCTGCACAACCAACTGTCTTGCCCCAATCGCCAAGGTCCTCAATGATACCTTCGGCATCGAGAGCGGCGTAATGACCACCATTCACGCATATACCAACGACCAGAAAGTCGCCGACCAGATTCACAAGGACCTGCGCAGGGCAAGAGCCGCTGCCGCAAATATAATTCCCACAAGCACAGGCGCAGCAAAAGCAATCGGCAAGGTTGTCCCGGAACTCGACGGCAAATTAGACGGCTTCGCGGTCCGCGTCCCAATCCCGGTCGGCAGCTTGGTTGACCTCGTCGTCAACGTGAAAAAAGACGTAACAGTCGCCGACGTAAACGCAGCGATGAAAAAGGCAGCTGAAGGCCCGATGAAGGGCGTCCTCGTTTTCTGCGATGAGCCAATCGTAAGCAGCGATATTGTCAACAACCCCGCTTCGAGCATCTTCGATTCACTGCTCACAATGGTAAAGGGCAAAACCGTTAAAGCTATTAGCTGGTATGACAACGAATGGGGCTATTCGAATCGCACCGTTGATATTATGGAAAAAATGGCGAAACTCGGTTAAGCGAACCTTCGGGTCCCGGTGAACCGGGACCCGATTTTTTTATTATAGATTCGATTTTATAAAGCAGGTGAGAATATGGCAAAAAAAACGATAGCCGACATAAACGTCAAAGGTAAAAAGGTATTTATGCGCGTGGATTTCAATGTTCCGCTCGATGAAAACTGCAATATCACCAGCGACAAGAGAATCGTTGCCTCGCTTCCGTCAATTAAGAAGGTGCTCGCAGATGGCGGCTCGCTTATTCTCGCAAGTCACCTCGGCAGACCCGACGGCAAGCCGGACCCAAAGGCCTCGATGAAGCCCGTCGCCAAAAAGCTGTCGGAGCTTTTAGGCAAAGAGGTCATATTCGCCAATGATTGCGTCGGCCCAGACGTCCAGGCCAAAGCCAAGGCGCTTAAGCCGGGCGATGTCCTGCTCCTCGAAAACGTCCGCTTCCACAAAGAAGAGGAAATCAAAGACAAAAAGGCAAAGGATGACCCCAAGCTGCGTCAGGCAAAAGATGCCTTCGCAAAACAGATGGCTGAACTGGCGGACGTATATGTCAACGACGCCTTCGGCACCGCTCACAGGGACAACGCCTCGATGTACACCGTGCCCGCGATGATGAAGGGCAAACCACGCGTCATCGGCTTCTTAGTCGAAAAGGAATTGAAATTCCTCGGCGACACAGTCGCAAACCCGGTCAGACCATTCGTCGCAATCCTCGGCGGCGCAAAGGTCTCCGATAAATTAGGCGTCATCGAAAACCTGATGACCAAAGTAAACAAAATCATCATCGGCGGCGCTATGGCATACACATTCGCCAAGGCCAACGGCAAAACTGTCGGAAACTCCCTTTGCGAAGATGACTTCATCCCAAAAGCCAAGGAGCTTCAGGAAAAAGCCAAGGCCGCAAAGTGCGAATTACTGTTGCCCGTCGATACAGTCGTCGCCAAAGAATTCAAGGCAGGCGCCGAGAACAAAGTCGTTACAGGCGATATCGAAGCCGGCTGGCAGGGTATGGATATAGGCCCTGCGACACGCAAACTATTCGCAGAAAAGCTCAAAGACGCAAAAACAATCGTATGGAACGGCCCGATGGGCGTTTTTGAAATGCCCCCCTTCGATGAAGGCACCAAGGCGGTCGCCCAGGCGGTAGCGGACGCGACAAGCAAAGGCGCCAAAAGCATCATCGGCGGCGGCGACAGCGCAAGCGCACTGAAAAAACTCGGACTTGATAAAAAGGTAACACATATCTCAACGGGCGGCGGCGCGTCGCTGGAATTCCTCGAAGGCAAAAAATTCGTCTGCCTCGAAATCTTAGACGAAAAATAATAACTGCCCTGCGGCCCTTGCTGAAATACTGCACGGAAGCGTATGATTAAACGGAAATTGCCCAAACCCGGCACAATTGAGGTCAACCCCTCGATTTTGGCTGCTGATTTTGCGCGGCTGGCTGATGAGCTTGCCGTCGTGGAACGGGCCGGCGTCAAAATGGTTCACCTCGACATTATGGACGGCCACTTCGTCCCGAATATCACAATAGGCCCGCCGGTAGTTGCTGAATTGCGCAAGCACAGCAATCTGTTCTTCGACGCCCACCTGATGATTACCGACCCGCGAAAATATGCCCCTGCTTTCGTCAAGGCAGGCGCAAACCACATCACTTTCCACATCGAGGTCGAAAAAAAACCTGCCGAACTGATAAAGATACTTCACGGTATGGGCGTATCGGCCGGCCTTTGCCTTAATCCCGAAACACCGGTTAAGGCAATCGAAAAATATGCCCCTCTTGCCGATATGATTCTGGTAATGACGGTTCATCCCGGCTTCGGCGGGCAGAAATTCATCGCTTCGGCCGCGAAGAAAATTCGCACCATCCGCAACATCGTCGGCCCGAAAATCAGGGTCGAAGTTGATGGCGGTATCGACGTTAAAACCACGCCCATCGTGGTCGGTTACGGAGCCGATACTCTCGTGGCGGGCCGGGCAATCTTTGGCGAAAAAAACCGAATCGCCGCGATTAACGCTATTCGGAAAACCTGTCTGTAAATTTGTCTCTGGAAAACCACTTCCCTTTTTGGTAAAATCTTTCGCATCCTGTGGATGGGACCTGAATGCCGATTATGGCAAAAGAATCGAAATCTAAATGGAACGGCTTTTCGCTCAAGAAGCGAAAGGAAATGCCTGACGGGCTTTGGACGCGGTGTCCGGCCTGTGAGCATATGCTTTACAAAAGCGCAGTCGAGAAAAATCTCAACGTCTGTCCCGAATGCGACTACCACTTCCGCATCGACGCGCTTACACGCATCGGCTACTTAGTCGATGAGGGCTCCTTCGAAGAAACACACGACCACCTTACCAGCAACGACCCGCTGGACTTTAATTTCAGAGGAACCACCTACCGTCAGCGTCTAAAGGCCGACGAAAATAAAAGCGGCTCAAAAGAAGCTATGCGAATCGGCAAGGCCTTCATAAAAGGAAGAGGCGTAGTGCTTGCTGTTATGGAGCCGAATTTCCTGATGGGTTCGATGGGCTATGTCGTCGGCGAAAAACTCTGCTTGTCCGTCGAAAAAGCAATCGAAGAAAAACTGCCGCTCGTGGCTATATGCTCATCAGGCGGGGCGAGAATGCACGAAGGCGTTGTATCGCTGGGCCAAATGGCTAAAACAAGCGCAGCACTCGCCAAATTCGACAAAGAAGGCGGATTCTTCATCTCGGTCATGACCGACCCCACTACCGGCGGAGTTACCGCCAGCTTCGCGATGCTGGGCGACTGCCTCATCGCCGAACCAAAGGCGTTAATCGGCTTCGCAGGCCAGCGAACAATCTCCGAGACAATCAAGGTCGAGTTGCCCGACGGTTTCCAGACCGCCGAGTTTATGCTCGAACACGGCTTCGTCGATATGATTGTTCACCGCAAAGACCTTCGCAGCGAAATCGCCCGCCTCATCGACTACTGTCAGAAATAACATCTCTCGTAAAAATTATCTCGCATCCTGACCAGCTACCGATAACACCAGGGCAAAAACCCTTTCGGCACCCGCCTCTCTTAACGTTTTTGAACACTCATTAAGTGTGGCATTCGTAGTTTTGATGTCATCTACAAGGCAAACCTTGCGGCCTGCGAAAGGATGCTGATAACGGACTGCGAATGCACCCTTCACATTTTTTACCCGTGCAGCAAAACTTAGCATTTCAGCTTGCGGCTTTGTATAACGAATCCGGACAAGGTCGGTGCTGATTTCAGCGGAAGGATGTTTTAGTCCTCTGGCCAACAGATATGACTGGTTGTAGCCGCGACGAAAGCGTCTTCGCCAGTGCAGAGGCACCGGCACAAAAAAATCGATATCCTGAAAAAATGTGCTTGTCTGCAACGCGGTATCCGCAAGCCAGACCATTATCGAATCAAGCTCGGTCCTGTCATTCTTGAACGCAAGAATCATCTTCCGCAGTGATTCCGCATACATACCGGCACGGGCAATCCCATCGAAATGAATTTCCTCGCCCCGGCAGTTCGGACAGACGCCTTCGCAAACAGCATACGGGCTTACGTCCCGCCCACAATGCCGACAATAATCAGCCGAACATACAGAAGTGAGTCCCTCCCAGCAATCTCCGCACAAGCCGCTTCCGGTTTCGACGCTATGCCCGCCACAGTTGACGCATTTAGCAGGCCAAAGCAATTGACCAAGCCCGCCAACAGTATCGCTAATAGCTCTCGCGAACCAATTTGATGTCCGGTTTGGTGTGGTTATCATTTTATTCAGGGATTACAGCGTTCACAGGGTCGTTTACCCGCGGCGATTGCCTCGTCTCTCGTAGCGTAACTCACAAGATTCGTCGAGGAAATTCTTTGGGCAGACGGACAACTCGCCTTGTGAAATACCTGGCTGTTTTTCGAGGCAACAAATTTTGATTCGACATTTTTCTGTTTTTCAGATTTCGTATTAAATTCTACGCTTGATTTGATAAACTGCGGGCTGATTTGATTGACATCAGACGGCTTTGACGCAGATTTAGCCGCGATAAAAACACGAACCTGTTCAAGAACTGTTCCGGTAAGATTATCGGGCAAATTTACCTTTGAAACCAGACGCATCACCGGCTCGCTTTTCCAGACGTCGGCCATTATGTAATACGCCGAGTTTTCACCGAGAGAGAGTTTTTTTGCGAGAGAAACCTGAACTCGAAAAACAAACTGATTTGCGTCCTTCAGAGGACAAAGGTCGATGTCGAGCCGAAGCTCAGGAAAATCAGGATGACGAAATCTCAAATCGGAGACACCTTCAAACTTCTTTTCGTATGTCTTTTCAAGAGATGCGCCATCGGGAGAATTTATATCCGTACACGAATCAATACCTGCGTGCCGCAACGCAGATTCGACCCGTTCTACAAGCTGGCTTTCAGTTAAAACATTGGTATCGACAGGCCAATAAAACTGAGGATGCGTGCACACAGTTACATAAAGACAATTGATATCCCACAAGGCGGGGTTGTTTTGAGCAAAAGCGGGACTCGAAAAAAGGAAAAAGAAAATGCCAGACGTGAGAAGGTGTGTGACTCTCATATTATGCTCTCCAAAAATTGTTTCAGCCAGACACTATACAATCAACACAAAGGCATCGGCAACGGGCATACCTTCCTTAATGCCCAGCGATTTGGCCCTTTCATTGACCTTTGTAACCTTTCGGTCAGGAAATCTGTCAAGCGTGCCAATCGGGTTGGCCGGCGAGCTTTCGACTAATGCCGCAGCCACACCATATCGCTGGCAGGCATCAACATCGATTGCCGGGCAGGCGAGAAAACCTTTCGAGCCGGTAACAATCAGGATATTAAAGCCGGGCCATTTCGTCTGAACGCCTTCAACAAGGCCTTTCGGGGTCTGAAAAGTTTTTCTGTTGATTTCCATAATTTGTTCCTCTACTTATCTGCCGGTTTCTTTTTACCCGTTTTTTTCGCCGGCTGTTCCTGCGGCTTAGGTTCCTCGTGGCGAACCGGCGCACCAAGCATTGACTGTATTTCTTTTAATTTTTCCTGGAGCATTTCCGGCGTTTTCGCCTCGACGGTCAGCCGGAGCAACGGCTCGGTATTACTCGGCCTGCAGTTGAACCACCAGTCCTTGAAACCCACGGTAACGCCGTCGAGCCAGTCAACCTGTCCATCGCGGTATCTCTTCGCCAGTTCGTCCATTTTGGCTTTCTTGTCTTCGACCTGGAAGTTTATTTCGCCACTTGCGGAGTATCTGCGAAGCGGTTTGGCCAGCTCGCTGACCGGCGAATCGCTTTGACTGATTATATTCAGCATATGAACAAAGGTAATCATCCCTGAGTCGGCGCAATAATTATCGCGATAGTAAAAATGTCCCGACAACTCGCCGCCGAAAATAGCATGCGAATCGCGCAGTGCCTTTTTCATAAACGCGTGTCCCACACGCTCCCGCCGAGGCGTCCCGCCAAATTTGATGATTTCCTCGGCCACCACTCTGCTTGAGCGAAGGTCGTAAACTATCGTTGACTTCGGCTCTTTTTTCAGAAAGTACCCCGCCATAAGCGCGGTCAGCAGGTCGCAGCCAATCGTCCTGCCCGTCTCATCAACCATCATCAGCCGATCTGCGTCGCCGTCAAAACAAATGCCCAAGTCACATTTATTCTGAACGACCGCAGCTTTCAATTCCGCAAGGTTTTCCTCAACCAGCGGGTTCGGCTCGTGCTTGAATGTCCCGTCGTGCTTGAAATTCAACTCGATAATTTCCAAACCCAGCCCGGAGAACAGGGCAGGCACCATTTTCCCCGCCATACCATTCGAGGCGTCAATGGCTATCTTGAGCTTCCGCAGCTTGGGCAGCAGGAATTTCAAGACGTGCTTTTTATATTCTTCTGTAAGGTCAACCTTCTGCACAGCGCCTGTCGGCTTGCCTTTGGTATGCAGCAGAGACATCGCGATATGCTTTATGTCTTTGAGACCGGTATCTTCACCGACTGGTTTTGCACCGGGGCCTGATACCTTGAAGCCGTTGTATTTGGCTGGATTGTGCGACGCGGTAACCTGAACGCCACCACAGGCGCTAAGATGATTTACCGCAAAATAAATAAAAGGCGTATCATTCATACCGATATCGATGACATCGATACCCGCTGAGGTAATGCCCTCAATCAGCGCATTGGCAAGCGGCTCGCTGTGTGTCCGCATATCACGTCCCACGCAAATCGCCCTGGAGTTGGTCTGCCCCCTGTCAAAACCATGAAGAAGCGCGGGCAGAAAACGCGCCGCCGCAAAACCAATCTTCCACGCGTCCTCTTCGTTAAGCTGATCGGGGTAAACGCCCCTGATGTCGTATGCCTTGAAAATCGCAGGATCCATCAAAATAGTCCTTTCGTCGTTCATTTATTAAATAAATACGGTTAGCAAAAGGGATACTATAAGAGGCGAACCGGCCTTGTGTCAATGGCGACACATAACGAAAAGCGTTGGCTATCCGCCGGCTTTCAAGGATTCCGGCAGTCGATTTATAAAATCGCGGATTTCGTCGCGGACTCGTCGATAAATTTTGAGAATCTCCTGCTCGTTAGCGGCCTGTTTAGCAAGCCGAGGCGGGTCATCAAAACCGAAGTGAACCACTTTTGTTTCGCCGGGAAAAATGGGGCACTTTTCATAAGCATCATCGCAGACCGTTACAACATAATCGAACCCAGCGTCCTTTAGTTCGCTAAAATGCTTTGATCTGTGCCCCGATATATCAACCCCCGCTTCTGCCATTACTTTGACGGCAATCGGGTTAAGGCCGTGAATCTCGATACCAGCCGAATATGCTTCAATGACATCGCCCTTCAATTGCCTCGCCCAGCCCTCAGCCATCTGGCTCCGGCAGGAATTGCCCGTGCAAAGAAACAGGATTTTCAATTTTGGTTTTCTGCCCTGCATAGCTTACCTCCGACCTAGGCTGCCACAAACCGGTTTTGCATCTTCAGGCATACTTTTACAAGCATAAGCATCACTGGGACTTCGACGAGCGGGCCAATGACGGCCGCGAAGGCCTGACCCGAGTTAATACCAAAGACCGTTACAGCAACAGCGATTGCCAATTCAAAATTGTTACTGGCAGCCGTCAAAGACAAAGTTGTCGATTGACCATAGCCGGCCCCTGCCTTTGCGCTGATGAAAAAGGTGATAAAAAACATCGCCACAAAATAAATCAGCAAAGGCAAAGCAATACGCAGCACATCCGCCGGCAGCGAAACTATAAACTGCCCTTTCATACTGAACATAACAACGATTGTGAAAAGCAGTGCAATCAATGTAAGGGGTGAGATTTTGGGAATGAACTTGTTTTGATACCAGTCCCTGTTTTTAATCTTTATCAAAGCAAACCTTGTAACGATGCCCGCTATGAATGGTATCCCCAGATAAACAAAAACGCTTTTGGCAATCTGGGAAATAGAAACATTGACAGCGCTGCCGGCCAACCCGAAAATCGGCGGCAGTACCGTTACAAATACGTAAGCGTAAACGGAAAAGAACAATACCTGGAAAATAGAATTAAACGCCACAAGACCCGCTGCGTATTCCGTATCGCCTTTGGCGAGGTCGTTCCAGACGATGACCATAGCAATACATCTTGCAAGCCCGATGATAATCAGGCCGACCATATATTCCGGATAGCCCCTCAAAAACACTATTGCCAGAACAAACATCAGAACCGGGCCGATTACCCAGTTTTGAACCAGAGACAGCCCCAATATCTTATAATTGCGAAATACCCTGCCCAGTTCCTCATATTTCACCTTCGCCAAAGGCGGATACATCATCAGAATCAGCCCGATTGCGATGGGGACATTAGTTGTACCGTATTGGAAAGCGTCCCAGAAATTAACAATCGATGGATAAAAATAACCTGATGCGACGCCGATACCCATCGCCAGAAAAATCCACAGGGTCAAATACCTGTCTAAAAAAGATAACTGTCTTGCAATGCCGTCTTTCATCCGTATCCCCTTATTTTTACTTCGCCGTATAAATCAGGTACAGTCCTCCGAAAATAACGAGGACCCCGCATACCCATCTTAAAATAATCGCTCCCCGCGAACGCTCATTCCAGTTCATATACCGCTGAATGACCTCCGTAAATGTCCCCGCAAATACAATCACCGAGCAATGGCCAAGGCCATATACAATCAATATCGCCGCGCCGTATAACAAATTCGTTTGCGCTACTTTGAAAGTTACTCCAAGAATCGGCGCCATATACGCAAACGTGCAAGGCCCGACTGCCATCCCGAAGATAAGCCCAAGAATCAGCGCAGCCAGCAATCCTCTTTTCTTTATATTCATCTGTCCGGGACCCGACCACGGCATCGAGATTACTTCCATCAGATACAAGCCGACCACAAAAAATATCCCTGCTACAAAATAATTCCCATAAGGCCCCACGTCACCTAGCATTTTGCCTGCCATCGCAGTAACAAACCCGATAAGGGATATGGTTAGTAAAATACCCGTAGCAAACACCGCTGAAATCGCAAACGCCCTTTTTGTGCTGATTTGACCCTGCCTGTCAACAAACCCAACAATCAGCGGGATACTCGCCAAATGACAGGGGCTGAGCAGTATGCTCAAAATTCCCCAGACGAACGACGCGGCGATGGCTATGGCTGCCGTGCCCTCAACCGCCTGCGTCAAACTTGTAAAAATCCGCTCAATCATTTTTGCCCGCCCAAGTCAACTCCGAATTCTTTCCACTTTGCGATGATGTCTTCCTTTGCGAAAAATCCTTCATGGCGAAACAACTCCTTGCCTGAAGCATCATAAAAAATTTGCGTCGGTATCACTCTTATTCCAGATTTTTTCGCCTCATCCGGATTTTTCCAGACATCGATAAAATCAACCTGAAGTTTGCCGTTATACGTGGTTTTAAGTTCCTCAAGTATCAGCGCCATCATTTTGCACGGGATACATTTATCCGCCCCCAGGTCCAGAAGCCGGGGCAACTTGGCAGTTGTAGTATTTTCAAGATTCTGTGGGTTGCTTTCCGTAATCGTTGCCGGGCTTGAACTTGCCGCTGCAACAGGTTCAGAAACCGAACCTTTGTTTTTTTGTTTTAAAGCGAAAACTGTGCCCACCAGCACAATCAGGGCAACAACAATTACAATTTTCATCGCCTTATTCATAAACGAAACTCCTTTAGATTTCGTTAACGCCTTTATCCAGTTAAACAAAAGCCATATCCCTGCAAAAATAGCAAGCAGCACCAACGGATTAGAGGGGCCGCCGCCGCCGCAAGGACACAACATCAAAATCTTAATTGGCAAACTACTCATTCAGAAACTCCTTTACCTCATCCGACAATCATTTCCCTGATTAATTACATCCTTCAATTTTTGACTGTTTACCGAATACTATAGCATCGCCTTGATTTGTTCGGGCGAAAGGACTTTGCCAACGACTTTGACCTGTCCGTCTATCACCAGCGCAGGCGTCGCCATAACTCCAAACTTCATAATCTCTTTTATGTCCGTCACCTTATCCAGTGTGTATTCCAGGCCGAGTTCCTTCGCGGCTGTCTCGGCGCTTTGCGCCAACGCCTTGCACTTTGGGCAGCCGGTTCCGAGAATCTGTATTTTTTTCATTTTCAAAATCCCTACAGCAAGATATTAAAAAGATAACCGATAACTACAATCCCCGCGGCGACGATGCCGAAAAACGTAAAAACAAGTTTCGGCTTCAATATATTCCGCAGAATAATCGCCTCCGGCAGCGACAGCCCTATCACCGCCATCATAAACGCAAGGACCGTCCCCAGCGCGGCCCCCTTCTCCAAAAGCGCCTTCACAATGGGTATTATCCCCGCGGCATTCGAATACATCGGAACACCAAGCAGCACCGCGGCGGGCACAGACCACCACGCCCCTTTACCCATAAATGACGCCATAAAATCCTGTGGCACATAACCGTGAATCCCCGCGCCAACCGCTATCCCTAAAATTACATAAATCCAAACCTTTGAAACAATGTCCCTTACCGCGTTTAAGCCATAGCGAATCCTGCCCTCCCAGTTTATCGCATCCTCTTGAACTGCCTCGCCTATCTGTGCCTGGAAAACCCAAGGTTCTATGTGCTTTTCCATATGTAACCTGCCGAGAATCCAGCCGGCGACTATGGCGATTAACAAACCAACCCCCATATAAAGCCCCGCGACCCTCCACCCGAACATCCCGAAGAGCATCACTAACGCAATCTCGTTTATCATCGGGGCTGAAATCAAAAATGAAAACGTCACACCAAGCGGCACACCCGCCGTTACAAAACCAACGAACAAGGGCACAGCCGAGCACGAACAAAAAGGCGTAACCACACCAAGAAGCGCGGCCAGTATATTTCCCACGGTTTCGCTTTTACCGCTGAGAATCTTTCTTGTCTTTTCAGGCGTGAAAAACGAGCGAACAATCCCTATCCCGAAAACAATCAGCACAAGCAGCATCAAAACTTTAGGCGTCTCAAAAATAAAAAACTCAACCGCCGAGCTTAAATGCCCGCCCTGCCGCATATTCAACAGCGAATATGTAAACCATTGCCCGAAAGCCGCCAGGTTCGAGTAAATTAGCCACCACAACGCTACCCCGATTGCCAAAAGCAACGCCCATTTCAGAACAAGCGATTTTCGCACTTGTGTTACCATTGTCTCACGACTTAAAAAATTAAAGGGCCTTAAGCATTTCTTTGTCATCCTTGACCCGTTGTTTCAGCACGCCCGACATACAAGAAAAGAAATCGAGGATGCAGGGGCATTTGAGCCGATAGATGACTTTCAAGCCCTCTTTGCGATGCTCCAACACCCCTGCCGCAACCATAAGAGACAAGTGCCGCGAGACATTGGAACGCTCTGAGCCGATATATTCGGCGATATCACAGACGCACTGCGGCCCGTCTTTCAGAAAGTCGATGATTGCCAGGCGCAACGGATGGCCGATTGCCTGCGCAACCTGGGCCTGTTTTTGAAACAACAGTCGTTTTTTCGAATCAGGCATATTCATTTCCCATAAATGTTACTATGTGATTATATACTCACATAATATCAAATATGTTTGCCCGGTCAACAGCGATTTTTCAGTATTTTTTACGAAGTCGGGCGGGGGGAATTTTAAGCAGGCCTCGGTATTTGGCGATTGTTCGCCGGGCAAGGCCAGTGATGCCTGCTTCAGTAAGTTTGGCTTTAATCTGGTCGTCGTTGAGGGGCTTCGATTTGTCCTCGGCGTCGATTATTTCCTGCAATTTGCCCCTGATTGCCTCCCAGCTTTTTTCATTGCCCTGCGTATCCTCGATGCCGCCGCTGAAAAACTTCCTCAAAGGCAAAATGCCCCAGGAACACTGCACGTATTTACCCGCGACGGCTCGCGAAACGGTGGCGATATGCACGCCCACGTCCTCGGCAACTTTCGCCATCGGCAACGGTCTGAGGTAAAGCTGGCCCCTCTCAAAAAATTCTCTTTGCCGATTGACAATCGAACGGGTCACCTTGAGCAGCGTGTTTTTGCGCTGCTGTATCGCGTCGATTATCCACTGGGCCGAGCGGATATTGTTCTGCAGGAATTGCTTTGCGTTATCGCCGACCTTGTCGCCCGATGCCATTTTGACGTAATCATCGCTTATCCGCAGCCGGGGCAAACCATCCTCCGCCAGCCGAACTGTATAATCGTTAGTTTCTTCGGAATATTCTACAATTACATCGGCGGTAATCGGGTGATTGTGGTTTCTGCCGATTTGCAGTCCGGGCGACGTATCGAATTTGCTCAGCCGTTCAATCGCATGGTTAATGTCCTCCATAGTGCAATTCATCTTTTTCGCGATATCAGGCAGCCGGTTTTCGAGCATCTCCTCTAAGTGATTGGTAACAAGGGCCGTCTCAAAGCTGACATCCTCATTGCTTTGCCCAATTTGAATCAGCAGGCATTCCCTGACATCGCGTGCTCCGACGCCGGGCGGGTCTAACTTCTGAATCAGCATAATCGCCTTCTGCAAATCCTCAAGCGTAAAATCGGTCCGGTCCTTGCTGTGCAACTGCTCTAATCGAACCGACAGATACCCCTTGTCGTCGATGTAGTCGATAATCATACTGCCGGCTTTTTTCACCGGCTCGTCCGCTTCGACCATTCGCCACTGGTCTTCGAGGTAATCGTGCAGCGACTGCGGCAGTGCGGCGGTATTATTAATCGCGGCCAGCTTCGGGTCCGGCTCATCCGACCGAGGCCTCGGATAATCATCACGATGCTCAATATAATCCCGCACCTCTTCATCCATCCGGTCATCGCCCTTGTCGTCCTCTGTCGTCTGGCTCTTGGACTCGACTTGCACCTCCGGCTCACTGGTCTCTGCGGGTGTCTCCTCCTGCCCTGGCGATTCATCCGCCTCTAAAACGGGATTACTGTTCAACTCCTGCTCTATCCTTTCCTGAAGCGCAAGCAGCGGAAGCTGGAGTATCTCCATCGACTGAATCATATGCGGAGCCAGCTTCATTTGCTGCTCTAACCGCATCTGTCCTCGCATTTCCAGCTTCATTTACTTCCAATCCCGAATATCTTAGTGTTTTTGTTCACGGCCTATTTCCCCCTATTATAACAAATAACGAGACAAGTTTCGGCAAGATTCCGGCGACCATCCTGCCCTCCATAGCACGAAGTGCGACGTTTACCCGCCGCAGACGGGGAGGGTCGAATCCACCCAAATTAACAACAAAAACGATTGACAGAGTGCGTCCCATAAAGTATACTGACCGTAGAGTGCGGGGGTCTCGTTTCCGCGCACAATTGTTATGATATTTAAGCCGTTAAGGAGAACCAAAATGACCTCTACAAAAACAAAAGGGTTTACAATCGTCGAACTGCTCACGGTAATGAGCATTATCATTATCCTGATGAGCGTCCTTGTGCCTGGGTTAGCAAGGACCCGCAGATACGCCAAGGTCGTAGTCCAGAAGGGCCAGTTCAACGAAATCAGCAAAGGACTCGAACTTTATCGCAACGACCATCAGGAAACCTACCCCGATTCGGGTGCAACAGATACCAATACAACACCCGCTGGTTACTGTGGGGCAATGAAACTGTGTGAAGCATTGATAGGTCGCGATGGTATGGGCAATCATCCATTGTCCAGTTTCCAGGCACAACAAACAGACATCTATCTTTTTAACCTCTGCACAATAAGAGATCCTGGTGTTACACCTTACACCGCCGCCGAAAAAACAAACTTGCAAGATAGAACAATGTACACCGATGCCGAAAATATCAAAGCCTACCGTCTTCAGGATATATACAATTGGGACATTACATCCGGAGCGAGTTTCTATCCCCCATCAGCAACGTTCCAAAGCACAACACAAGATATCCCAAATGCGGTTATTGGCGATGTCTTCCAGCGTGCTTCTATAAACAGCAAATACTGCGCGGCAAAATCAGGCCAAAAGGTAGGTATGCCGGTGTTATATTACAAGGCCGACTCGTCTAAAATTGCCCATGATGCTACGACTATACCCGCCAGTGCCACTCCTAACACAAACATTTACAACTTTGATGACAACTATGCAATCACTGCTCTCGGTTGTCCGTGGGAAGGTGGAAGTGCTCCTACAACTCACCATCCAATGTACGATGACCCCAGGGTGTTCCTTAAAGCAATTACTAATGATAAGGTTACATCGACTCCACGGCCGCATAATGAAGATGGTTATATCCTCTTGTCAGCCGGATGGGATGGCCTTTATGGGACACAGGACGACGTGTATAACTTCGCCAAATAAAACCACAGATTACACAGATTACGCTGATTTTTACTGCCGCGGGATAGAAGGGCCTCGCGGCAGTTTCATTTTCAGGCACGGACTGACACCCTTCTTCGCTAAAGCTACGCAGGGCAGGCTGACTAAAACACTGACTGGGACGGATGACGGAAAACCTCAGACCTTTTGCGCCTTCCTGGCTAACAAATTCTCTTGCAAAGCTGTTTATTTGTGTTAAATTTTATGGTGTTGAAACACTGGGTAGGTAGCTCAGGTGGTAGAGCAGTGGACTGAAAATCCACGTGTCGCCGGTTCAACTCCGGCCCTGCCCATTAAGTTTTCGCTATGGTTTATTTCCCGCAGTTACCTTCAAACCCCTTCGGTTCACTTATAGGGCAGAGAAATGGAACAGCAAGATATTATGCATGGGCACAAACGACTGCCATCACGAACAATACGCCAACAACGAGCCATTCCCACCAGTTGGGTCTCGATATTTCGCTAACGGCCTTCATCATACTGCCTCCGGGGCACTCTGATAGGATTCACAAGGTTCCCTTTTCTTCCTGTCTTTTCGTAATATTCCGCTACATCGGACAAAAGCCCCTCCTCACATAGTATAGAAATGAGTATAGTGATATAAAGACGCATACCCAGTCAACCGGCCATATAAAACGTGAGCGATTTGACGGTTGTATCGATTGCGCCGAACAGCTTTCCGCTATGAAAAACAAAAACCCGCTTTTCAGTATTGTTAAACAGACGGCAAAGAGAAAATGCACTTTTTTTTGCCAATCACGGCGTAATCTCTTGACAGAACTATGTGTGATTTTGTAAATTGCTTCTTTATGACTTTGTGAATGTGAACACAAGCACTAACTGGGCATAACATATTGTGAGATACAGCAAGATACCAAATGAGACGGTTCGTCGCCTGCCGGTTTACCTTCGGGGGCTGGCCCTTGTGTCCCGGCAGGGACTCAGCAGCGTCTCCAGCAGCAAGCTGGCGGATTTTGTCAGCGTAAATCCCTGGCAGATAAGGAAGGACTTCTCCTACTTCGGCGACTTCGGGACCCGCGGGGTCGGCTACGACATCGAGAACCTCGCTAAGCAAATCAAAAAGATACTAAAACTCGATACGATGCGAAAAACCGCCCTGGTGGGAGTCGGCAACCTGGGTTCAGCCATAATGGCATACACGGGTTTTGGAACATACGGTTTTCAGATTACCGCCGCATTTGACAACGACCCCGCCAAGATTGGCCGCAAGATGAATGATGTCGCGGTTGAAAGCATTTCAATGCTCGATACACTGGGCAAGCGACAGGTGGATATGGCAATTATCGCCGTCCCTGAACAGGCGGCGCAGGACGTGGCGGATGCGCTGGTCAGGGCGGGCATAAAGGGGATATTGAATTTCTCCCCGCGAAGAATCGTCGTCCCGAAAAAGATAAAGGTGATAACAATAGATATAGCGACGGACCTTGCCCGTCTGCCATACTATATTCCTTAAAAAATGAAACCGGCAAACATTAGGATTTTGACGAATAAGGTTTGAGAACATTTTTAACAGAGGCGTAAAATGAGAACAGTAACAATCGACAAAAACGCTTTCAGGCGGTTTGTGGATGCAATCATAAAACGGCAGCGAGTCATCGGCGTCCGCGCCAAAGGCGACCGCTTCGATTTCGACCTGCTCGAATCAGCCGACCAGCTTCGACTGGATTATGACATAACGCTTCAGCCGCCGAAGAAGTACTTCCTGCCGCCGGTTGAAACGTTGCTGACTTTCGAAGTCGGCGACGGCTACAAGTCAGTTTACGATGATACCGAATTTGTCCTGCTGGGTGTTCACCCTTATGATATGGTGGCTTTGAACCAGCTTGACCAGCTTTTCAGCCAGGATAATTTCGATACCCACTATATGAAAAGACGCCACAACGCGACAATAGTCGCCTGCGACGTGGTCTCGCCATCCAAAAACGTATTTGCTTCCTCGATGGGCACCGCAACAGTCAAGGATGGCTTTGATGTTCTGCTGACCGATATAGGCAACGCGTTCGTTATGGAAAGCGGCTCAAAGAAAGGCGATAGCTTTATCCCCAAAGCCCAGGACGCGGTTGCTTCAAACGAAAAAGACCTGCAGGCAAGGCATAAAATACAGGCCGAAAACGAAAAACGGCTTAATAATCACAAACTGAAATGCGAGGCATCCTATCTGCCCAAACTGCTCGAAAGGGCATACGACCATCCCGTCTGGGAAGAAAAGGCCAAGACCTGCTTTAGCTGCGGCTCCTGCAATCTCGTCTGCCCGACCTGCTACTGCTTCAACGTGCAGGATGACGTAAACTGGGACTTCATATCGGGCAAAAGACAGCGGGCCTGGGACGGATGCCTGCTCGATGGTTTCACAAAAGTGGCGGGCGAACACGAATTCAGAAAAAAACGGGCCGACCGCTTCAGGCACCGCCTGTATCGAAAATGCAAATACGTGCCCGAAAAAATAAACAGTCAGATAATGTCCTGCGTCGGGTGCGGGCGATGCGTGGGCGCGTGCCTGCCGGATATCGCAAACCCGGTCAAGGTTTATAACAGGTTAGTTGATGATTTAGGAATAAAGTAATTCAAGTCGAGCGATTCGACAATAAAATATAGGAGCGTTAACAATGTGCGAACGTTGTGCTGTTGAAAAAGACATTTACCTGCCCCGGCTGGCGACCCTCGAAAAGAAGCGGCTGATGAACCCGACCGAGATGTATCTTCGGCTGTCAATCGATGACGGTGAGCCGTTTGACTTCATCCCGGGTCAGTTCGTCGAGGTATCAATCGCGGGCATAGGCGAGGTGCCGATTACAATCTCGTCATCGCCCACGCAAAAGGGCTACTTCGAGCTGGTCGTCCGCAGAATCGGCAACGTTACCAACGCGATTCATCGGCTGAGAATCGGCGACAAAATCGGGATACGAGGCCCGCTTGGAAAAGGCACATATCCGGTGGAAGAGGCAAAGGGCAAAAACATCGTGTTTATCTGCGGCGGCATCGGCCTGGTGCCCCAGAGGTCTTTCATAAACTATGTTCTCGACAACCGTGCCGACTACAAAGAGCTTGCCGTCCTGCTCGGAACAAAGTGTATGGCACAAAGGTTTTTCCATTCGGAAATCGACGGCTGGTCACACAGGAACGACATACGCTTTATGGAAACAATCGACCAGGTCGACGACTGCTGGCTCGGAAACGTCGGCGTCGTTACCACTCTTATTCCCAAAATTGAAACCGAGCTTCAGTCGGCGCTGGTGTTTATCTGCGGCCCGCCGGTTATGTACAAATTCGTGCTGATGGCCCTGCAGGAAGCGGAAGTGCCCAAAGAAAGAATATTCCTGAACCTCGAAAGAAAAATGAAGTGCGGCGTAGGCAAGTGCGGACACTGTCAGATTAACAACTATTACGCCTGTATAGACGGGCCGGTATTCCGCTATTCCGACCTGCGTATAGCCCCGGAGGCAATCTGATATGGATAGACCAAGAGTAGCGATTTTCGACTTCGCCTGCTGCGAAGGATGCCAGTTGCAAATCGTCAACCTCGAAGAGGAGCTGCTTGACCTCATCGATAACGTTGAAGTGGTCGAATGGCGAGAGGCATTGAGCGAGCAAAGCCATGAATATGACATCGCCATAATCGAAGGTTCAATTACCAGGCCCGAAGACGAGTTGCGATTGGAGATTATCAGGACAAGGGCAAAAACGCTCATCGCTCTTGGTGCCTGCGCCACAATCGGCGGAGTGAACAAACTCAAGAACAACTTTGAGATGAGCGATGTTAAAAAGTGCGTTTACGGCAAGTCGGCCAATATGCCTCATCTCGAAACCATGCCGACAAAAGCGTTGGATGAGGTGGTCAAAGTAGATTACAAAATCCACGGCTGTCCCATAGACAGAAAAGAATTCTCCTACGTGATTCGTTGTCTGCTTATGGGTAAACGGCCTGAGATACCCGAATGGCCCGTATGCGTGGAATGCAAATCAAAAGGCAATCCTTGTCTGTGGGACTCTGGGCAGGTTTGCTTAGGGCCGATTATCAGGGCCGGCTGCGGCGCAAGATGCCCGTCATCGGGCTTCAGGTGCTTCGGCTGTCGCGGTTACATCGATAATCCGAACGTCAATGGAGCAAAGGATGTTATTGAACGATATGGTTTGAGCGTTGATGCGCTCAAGGCAAAGATGGTTCTTTTTGGAATCGGTCAGGGGCCAACAAATGCATAACAATCTCGATATCAACGTTCATCATATAACCCGCGTTGAGGGACACGGCAATATCGCCGTAAACGTAAAAAACGGCAAAATCGAAAAGCTCCAGTGGCAGGTCCCCGAGGCGCCGCGTTTCTTCGAGGCGATGGTCCGCGGCCACAGCTACCAGGACATACAAACTATTGTCTCACGAATCTGCGGGATATGTTCAATAACACATTCGCTCGCCGCGACCAAGGCGGTGGAAGCCGCGCTGGGCATCAAGGTTTCCGAACAAGCGGACAAGCTCCGAATACTGATGCATTACTCCGAGCAACTGCAAAGCCATACCCTGCACGTCGGGTACTTGGCAGCGCCGGATTTCTTCGGCACGCCATCCGTTGTGCCTCTTGTCGCACGGGCGGCGGACGCCGTAAAGACGATTGTCAAGGCGCACAGAATCGCCAATATCTGGTCGGACCTCATCGCGGGCAGAACGACCCACCCCGTAACGCTCATCCCCGGCGGGCTGACCCGAACTCCCACCGAAAAACAATTGCGCCAGTTACAACAGACGCTCAAAGACGCTGTGCCAGACCTCAAGAAAATCGCCGAGGTGGTTTTAAGCGTCGCGGCAAACATCCCCAAATTTGAACGTCCCACCGAATATGTATCGCTCAAGCAGGCCACTCCGCCGACATATACCTTCTATCATGGCGGCGTAACATCCAATGACAACAAAGGCGCCGCCCTGCCAATTGAGAAATGGCACGACGTCGCGAACGAATACGTGGTTGAGCAATCGACCGCCAAATGGACAAAGTGGCACCGTGACGCATACGCGGTCGGCGCCCTGGCAAGATTCAACAACAACGCCGAATTATTGTCGCCTATGGCCAAAGACGCCGCGAAAATGTTCGGACTCCAAAAGGGCTGCTGCAATCCATATATGAACACCGTAGCCCAGCTTGTCGAGTGCCTCCATATCGTTGAGACAAGCATCGACCTTATCGACCAGTTGCTGACCAGGGGCCTGAAGACGGAAAAAGTTACATCCTCACCGAAGGCCGGCAAAGGCGCCGGTTGCGTCGAGGCGCCTCGCGGAATACTCTTCCACGAGTACGAATTCGACAAAAAAGGCAACTGCGTCGCGGCCGATATCTGCATCCCGACAAACCAGAACCACGCCAATATCCAGAAGGACTTCGAAAAACTGCTGCCTGAAATCCTCGACCAGAGCGAAAAAGACATTCGATTAAAACTGGAAATGCTTGTCCGCGCTTATGACCCCTGCATCTCGTGCTCAACGCATTTCCTCGACGTGCAGTTTGTAAAATAAATTAACCGCCGAGCTCGCTGAGACCGCAGAGGAAAAAATCCAAAATAACCTCTGCGTGCTCTGCGGTCTCTGCGGTAAAATGACAACGTGGCAAACCAATTAACTAAAAAAGGAACCGTCGTCATAGGGCTGGGCAATCTGCTTTTGTCCGATGAGGGTATCGGCGTTCATTTAATCAGAAGATTGTCTGAGCGTCAGGACAAATTTCCTCTTGTCGAATTCATCGACGCCGGCACGGGCGGCATGAATGTGCTGCATTTAATCGCAAACCGTAAAAAGGCCGTAATCGTCGACTGTGTTAAAATGGGTAAAAAGCCGGGAACAATCAAACAATTCGAGCCGGCTGATGTCCAAACCACAAAAAAAATGGTGCACTTCTCCCTTCACGAGGCGGATATCCTGCGAATTATCGAACTTTCCAGGCAACTCGGCGAATGTCCGGACCAGATAGTAATTTTCGGTATTGAGCCGGAATCGCTGGAACTGGGCCAAAACTTAAGCAAAACACTCTCCGACAGAATCGACCTTTATATAGACACCATAAGTAAGTCGTTTTCTTGAACTTTCCCTTTTTTTGCAATATACTCAATTCGATAACCGTCATTGCAATAGAGATGAAAAACAATCGAATGGCAGTCGATATGAGATTAACCGACGATATAACAATATCGCGGAACGATGGCTTTACGCTGGTAGAGTTACTGGTGGTTATAAGCGTAATCGGCCTTTTAATGGGAATACTGCTCCCCGCGATAGGCAAAGCCAGGGGCGCTGCCAAACGAGTCCATTGCGCGTCAAACCTGCGGCAAATCGGCATCGCATTCAGGGCCTATCTTGACGATAACCGCGATATCTTTCCGATATGCAGCGCTATACCATGGGAAATCACGGATACCACCGACCCTCTCTATGCCCCGCCGATAACAACGGTTTTGGGCAAAATTCTTAAAGATCCGAAGGTCTTTATCTGTAAATCGGATAATATTGTTACCCCACACTATTACACAAGGACAGGAAATACAAGCTACTGGTATAGTGGGCCAACAAGGACTAGCTTTCAGCCCTGGTTGGCGGGCATTACGATCAGACAATATCCGCCTGTGCAGGCCGGTGCCAAGGAAAGAAATATACAAGTTATGAGTGATTTTACTAATCCATTTCCTCTTCCGCCGCCTCACCCGGCGGTTGGCAAAAATAAAGCTGGCGGAATAAACTATTTGTATGCCGACTGGCACGTAAGCAACTATAAAAACCAGAACTAAGGATATGACAAGTATATGACAAAGAAAAATAAAACAATTCTGATAGTTGCGTTGGTTATCGGTGCGGCAATAACAGTAACAATGGCCGTCAGTCATTACAGTAAACCCGATTTCACAAAAATGTCTCCCCGGCAGATTCGCGAGTATTTCGACTCCAACCAGTTCCGTGACGCCAACGAGGATAAAAGGCAGGAGATGCGAGAACAAATGGGCGAGGCAATGCAGGCAAGGATGGAAGCCCAGGTAAACGAGTATTTCTCGCTGCCCGACGAGAAAAAAACGGCCTACTTGGACAAAATAATCGACGATATGGAAGCCAGAAGAGCCGAGTTTCTCGCAAGAGACGCCAACGGCCCGCCGGACCCGAATCGATTCAGAAGATTCGGCCCCCGAGACCCCAATTTCATGCAGCGGCAGGGACAGCAAGCCCGGCAGTTCCGTCGGCCTGAGCCGTCGAGAATGAGGGAAAGGTCTGAAAGAATCGGCACTGATACAAGGATTCAAATGGCACAATTCCGCCAGGATTTGATGAATCGTATGCAGGAACGAGGCATACAGATGGGCCCCGGTCGAGGAGGTTTTGGTGGCGGTTTCGGTGGCCCTCCCCCCGGCGGCAGATAACCGAACTAACAATCGTATTAGATAAGAACCACTAATAACATTCCGCAGGGCCGACGACGGCCTTATGAAGGCCTTTGTCGAAAAAGAACCGGCGGATACTTGTGCAAAGATGACATTTACCCGCCCAGTTTTTGGCGGGTTTCTCCGCATACAACTTCGCTGGTTTGTAACCGGTTTTAATCGCCTCATCCATTAAACCGGCAGGCCCAAAATGAAACAATGTTTCAATCACCCTGTCGTCGATTGGCTACAAAACACCACGCGAATTTGAACTGATTGAGTTGTCAAAAATCCCCTAACTTTTTTGTTGTTTAACGGGGAGTACTCCAATAAACTATCTATATGCGGATTGGCACGTAAGCAATTACAGGAAACAGGAGTAAGGATATGACAAAGAAAAGCAAAACAATTCTGATAGCAGCAATCGTTCTGGCTGCCGGCATAGCAATTATCGTTCTGGCTGCCGGCATAGCAATTGCGGTCTCGATAGCTATCAAACATTACAGCAAACCTGATTTCGCGAAAATGTCCCCCCGGCAGATTCGACAGTATTTTGACTCAAACCAGTTCCGCGACGCCAATGAAGATAAAAGACGCGAAATACGTGAGCAAGCGGGTGAGGCAATGCGAGCAAGGATGGAAGCTCAGGTAAACGAGTATTTCTCGCTGCCCGACGGGAAAAAAACGGCCTACTTAGACAAAATAATCGACGATATGGAGGCCAGAAGAGCCGAGTTTCTCGCAAGAGACGCCAACGGCCCGCCGGACCCGAATCGATTCAGAAGATTCGGCCCGCGAGACACAAATTCCCCGCAACGACAAATGGCCCGCCGGCAGTTCCAACGACCGGAACCCTCAAGAATAAGGGAAAGGCCTGAAAGAATAAGCGCCGATACGAGGGTAAAAATGAATCAATTCCGCCGGGATTTAACGAACCGTATGCAGGAACGTGGTATAACTCCTGGTCGCGGCGATTTTGGTGGTTCGGATAGCCCCCCTTAGTACTATCCCAAAAGGTTTATTGATAACATTCGGCCGGGCCGACGACGGTTTTGTAAAGACCTTTGTCAAAAAAGAATTGGCGGATTGACGTGCAGAGATGGCATTTCCCCGCGTAGCATTGGGCTGGTTTGTAACCGGCTTGGATTGCCTCATCTAATAATCCCGCAGGGCCTGAATTAAACAGCGTTTCAATTACCTTATCGTCACTCGGCTGCCAGTTTTGCCAGATTTCAGCTAAAGGCCGTTTGGCGATATTTCCAACGATTATCCCGCTGCAGGTTCCGCTGAAGATATTGCCATACGGGTCAATATGCACGCCCTTGGCGTCGAGAATCGCGTTTGAACAATTTTGGGCTGCAATTTGTTCAACTGTCTGCGACGCGACCAGTTCAGCAATCATGCCGGCCGCCCTGCCCATGAATCGGCAGGGATAATCATTCAATGCTTCGACATACCGTTTATTTCGTTGATTCACCGCAGAGACCGCTGAGTTCGCAGAGGTTAAACTATTATTTTTCTCTGCGGTCTCCGCGTGCTCAGCGGTTAATTTTGTCAGTGGTTTATCAAGACCCGCCTGCCGGTCGGGTAAATATTTTTCCCATCGCACCAGAACACGGTCATGTCCAATCACTTCTTTTGCGGTCTTCGCTAATCGCCTCACCGGTTCGATAGCAACGTATTCCTGATGAAACGGGTCGCAACTTATTTTGAGCCGACGCATTCCAAATTCATCAAGCACTTTTAGTCGGTCTTTGACAATCTTTTCATTAACCGCCCAAAAGCCATTTGTCTCAATCATATCAACAGGGCCAAGGTTGCTCTTTTTTGCTTCCCGCAGAATTTCAATAAGTTTGTCCCAATATAAAAACGGTTCGCCTCCCGTGATATGAATTTTAGTGCCATCGCCGGCCAAATCTTTCAGCGATTGCCACGCATTTATCGCCATCTCAACGGGCATCAGCCCCCCCTGCTCCGGCGAGCAGTTGTAATAGCAGAACTCGCACCTTGCGTTGCATTTATAAGTCAGCAGAAGGCCGGCATTGCGCCAAATCTTGAACTTCGGCTCATCCCGCCCTGCCCGCTTATTATAAACGTTATCTGAGAGCAAACTCATAACCAACGATACCCTGATTACCTGATTTCCTGATAATATTTTTTTAGATGTATCTGAATTACAGTAACGTCGGCTGGCGTGATGCCGGAAATTCGTCCCGCCTGGCCAAGCGTTTGAGGCCTGAACAGCGTTAATTTTTCCTTCGCCTCCGGCCGCAGGTGCGTTATCACACTATAATCCAAATCCGTCGGAATTTGTTTCTTGTCCCACGCCTGCAAGCCGGCAGCAAGACGCTCCTGTTTGACAAGATATCCTTCATACTTGGCATCGATGACAGCCGCACCAATTACTTCCCTGCTGAAGCCGGCGTCTTTGATTTCGGGCAATTCCGCCATCGCCGGCGCAAGAGGACTGTTCGGTCTGCGGAGTTGTTCCCATAAACTGACTCCGTCCCGCTTATTTTTCGCCAGGTATTCTCTGAGTAATTCGATATCGTTTACTTTCTTTTGAAATCTCTCCCATCTGCTGTTATCCACCAGACCAGCCGATTTACCGACTGCCGTCAGGCGTCTGTCCGCGTTATCCGACCGCAAACTAAGCCGATATTCCGCCCGCGAAGTAAACATTCGATATGGCTCATCCGGGATACCAACTCCCTCAATGCCAAGCCCCTTGGTAAGCAAATCATCAATCATCACGCCGATATACGCCTGGTCACGTCCTAACACAATCGGCTCCGCCCCCTGCAGAAATCTCGCGGCATTTATTCCTGAGATGATTCCCTGCCCCGCCGCTTCTTCGTAGCCGCTCGTGCCGTTGATTTGACCCGCAAGGAAAAGACCCGCGATTTTCTTTGTCTCAAGGTTACTCTTCAACTGCACTGGCGGACAGTAATCATATTCAATCGCGTAGCCGTAATGCACAATACCTGCGTTTTCGCAACCCGGCAGGTTTCTTATAATCTCATCCTGAACGTCCTTGGGCAGCGACGTACTTATACCATTACAGTAAATAACCTTTTGCTCCAACTCCTCCGGCTCAAGAAATACCTGGTGACGCTCTCTGTCAGCGAAACGAATAATCTTGGTCTCAATGCTCGGGCAGTATCGCGGGCCGGTCGATTTTATCTGGCCCGTATAAAGCGGCGCACGGTCGAGGTTATCGCGAATTATCTTATGTATCTTTTCATTAGTATAGGTAATCCAGCATGGTATCTGAGGCCGGCCAATCCTGTCGTTCATAAACGAAAACGGCGCCGGCTCCTTATCGCCCTGCTGTGCTTCGAGCTTGCCATAATCAATCGTGCCTGCGTCCAGCCGGGGCGGGGTGCCAGTTTTTAATCGTTTGACAACAAGACCAAGACGTTCAAGACAGACCGAAAGGTCATCAGACGCCGGCTCGCCTCGCCTGCCCCCCTCGAAACTCTCAGACCCTATGTGCATAAGCCCTCGCAAAAATGTCCCCGTCGCCACAATCACCGTCTTTGTATCACAAACCCATCCGTCTTTGCATCGCACGCCAATAACGCGACCATTCTCAACAATAATCTCGACAGCCATTTGCTCGACGATGGTGAGGTTGGGCGTTTGTTCCAGTGCGGCAATCATATATCGCTGATACCTGTATTTGTCCGCTTGAGCACGCGGCGACTGCACAGCCGGGCCTTTTGAGCGATTAAGCATCCTGAATTGAATCCCCGTCGCGTCGGTCGCCAGCCCCATAAGCCCGCCAAGCACGTCAACCTCGCGGACAATCTGCCCCTTGGCCAGCCCGCCTATCGCGGGATTGCAGCTCATCGCCCCTATTTTATTTTTGTCGATTGTGATAAGAGCCGTCTTTGCGCCGATTCTCGCAGCCGCGTGCGCGGCCTCTATACCGGCGTGCCCCGCCCCGATGACTACACAATCAAAATTATTTGTGCCCATTTGATTCTGCTAATGCCACCGCGGAAGCAATTGCAAAATTGGCGGTATGGGTAATGCTGACGCTTATTTGCGTGATGCCGAGTTTGTCGGCGATTTTTTTGACCTCGCCGGATAACTTCACCTCCGGCTGCCCCGTCTCTGTATTCACTACCTCGATATCCGTCCAGGCAATTTTGCCCCGCCAACCCGTGCCTACAAGTTTCAGCACTGCTTCTTTGGCGGCAAATCGACCGGCTAATTTCTCAATCCCGTTTTTATTTGCCTGGGCGTATTTCTGCTCCCCGGCGGTAAATACCCTGTCTAAGAATCGGTCTCCGTGCCGCTTGACCATTTCCTCTATCCGAGGAAAATCAACCAAATCTATACCATGCGCGATTATTCCCATCCGATAATTCCTGCCCGCTGAATCGGCCGCAAGTCGCACCGAAGATTATTTGTTCGCCATCGCGTAAATTTCACGCACGCAAAAATCCACAAATCTTTCCCTGTCCGCCGACGAGGCCTGCTGCACAAGTTCCTCATTGAGCTTATCAATCGCCTGACGCATCCGCTCGAATGACATCCTCGCCTTAACCTGGTTCTGCACCTTCTCGAACGGCTCGACGCTATTCGGCTGATATTCAACAAGCTGCATCACAAAAATGTGCCCTTCCACCTCGATAGGCCCCGTTGTCTCTCCCGGCCTCATCGTCTCCGCCTGCTTAGCCAAAACATCATACGGCGCCACAAGTGAATCCAGGGCAAGCTTCTGCCACAATCCGCCTGTCAACGCCTTGTTTGCCTGTGAATACTCCTTCGCCAACTGCTCAAAATCCTCTCCCTGTTTTATCCGTTTTACGATACCATCGACAAGCTCTCTGGCCTGCTCCTGGCGAGGCCTGTTCGCGTCAATATCCCGCATCTTCGCCGGTTCCAGGTCGATAAGGCGAAACTGCAATACTCCCGGCATCGAGTACAACTGCTCCTTGGTTTCATTATAAGCCGTCATCATTTCGCTATACGTAATCGGCTTGTCCTTCGGCATCTGCTGCGAGATATAACTCTGGCTCAGTATCCTCCGCCTCTGATACTGCTCAAATTTCCCCCAGTCCATCCCCATTTGCTTTAGCGCTTGCTCCGCCTTGGCGTAATCCCCGCCGAAATCCATCACAAATCTTCTGACCTCAGCGGTGACAACCTTATCAAGCTCATCGTCAATCTTCTCGCCCGCGTCTTTCCTCGCCCTGCTGTAAAGCAACGCATCGGCAATCTTGCCCACAAGCTGCTGCTCTATCGCCGGCTCCGCAACACGCTTGAATTTCTCAAAATCCCCCTTCTGTGCCGCCTGCGCCAACTTTTCAAAAACAGGCCCTATCACTTCCTCCGCTGTAATTGTCTGGTCACCCACCGCCAGAGTAAAACCGCCGCTGGCTTCAGGAAGCCCGTCGCGTCTGGCAAGCGGCAGCTTTGCCATCTCTTCCGGCGTAAATTGGGGCTTGTCCTCGCAACCCGCCAGCACCAAACCAGCCGCCAATATCAATAACGTCACTTTACACATACATCAAACATCCAATCCAGGTTTATAATCCGTTACAGAGCGGCTGATTCTAATGCAAAGCCCCGGCAGAATCCACAAAAAGCTTTATAGACCAACGCCGACCTGTGCCGATAAATACTGCCAGTGAAAAGGAGATATGTCATGAAAAAGGCGTTTGCGGTTAGCGTAATGTTGGCCCTTTTTGCGGGCTGCAACACCGATATTGTTACCACCAACCAGTTAAAGACCATCAAGAATAAATGCGTTTGCGTTACACCAATCGACAGCCAAGACCCATACGTCGGCAAAGTCCTGCGAGACGTCCTCGAAAAAGAATTTATTCGCAAGCATATCCAATTATGCGACGCTGACACCGCCAATGTAATACTCACCGGCTCAACATTTATGACAACACGGTCCCATGGAGAAGTAGGCGCGTTTAACAACTTGCTTGGCGGCAAACAATCTTCCGCCCAGGCAATCGAATCAGTAACCATTACCGCTAAAGACAAGGCGGGCAATATACTCCTCACCGCCTCCTATAACAACGTTGACCAGCTTACCGCAAGCAAACTCGCCCAGGACTTCGGCTCAACACTCGCCGACAAATTGAGGTAAAGCATATAAAGCGATTATTTTTCTGCTTGTGCAAATGTCGGCCCATATTAAATGCGCCAAGCCCCTTCGGCCGCTTTTAGTGTAAATTTTTTGGGTTCACAAATACCCCCTATGACTTACGAGCGGCCGGTCCAGAATTTCCCGATTTTCCTTGACATTTCCGATTAAACTTATACAGTTGACTCCTGTTAGGGAAATTAGTGGAAAAATAAGGTATTATGGCTACACCCAACACCCACAATAAGGTCGTCGTTCGGCAAACCTGCCAGACAAACGGCAGGCAAGCCACATTCAGCTATAATCCACAAATCAAAACTCGATGCGTAAATTATGAGGAATTTTAATATGATTTCCTGCGATCACACTAATTTGAGCAGTCTTTTTAATATCATCCGAAATTTTTTATTTAATAAGGCCTTTTCGTTTTTTGCTGTATTTTTGCTTGTCATTATCACAGGTTGTGTTTCCCCAAATCCTGTCCAGCCAACAATTGAAGAAGAATATAAAGCGCAGAAAAAACTGTTGCAATTACAGTCTTCTGTTGATGATGAAGATTATATGAATGCTCGATTTGTTTTGAGCAGCTTACAAAAAGATTTTTCTCACACAAATTTTTATAGGGAGCATTCAAAAATAATTAATGAACTTGCAGGGCAAATTAAAAAAGAGACCAAAAATATTAAGGTTGAAGACAAGATTGAATACCTCTTTATTCCCCCACGTCTGGAAACGAAACTGTGGAAAGAATACATGTCAAGAGCGGAAAGAATTGTCTCGCAGAACCAGGGCAGGACAGGAATAGCGGTATTGCGTATAAGCTACGAAGATGAAGATATTGAACTTCCTTCGGTTAGAGCCGATTATGGCTGGAATAATGAATTAAATATATATAGTAACGGCGGCGGATATTCGTCCGTGGGCACTTTCAAGAGCGGAGATGCGGTATTTATCGGCTCAGGATTCTGGCGTTACCGTGCATCTGATTCGAATGATAAAGGTGCTTCGGCTATTGGCAACATAATGACCGGGGGTATATATCATTACCCGACAAAACTTAAAATAGAAGTACAAAGAGGAAAAGCGGTTGCATTTGGCGAAATTATTGTTCGTACCATTCCAAAAGAGTACTGCGGCAATCTAAAGGTAAAGGTTGAAACGGAAGAAGGGTTAAAGTTAACGGATGCCGGGGTAACTTTGAAAGTTTCTGGTTTTTATTCGGGAAAAACCGAGCCAGTAAAAGAGGGTTCCTGCCTGTTCAGTTCAATTGGCCCGGGGGGATACAGTGTAGAATTGGCCCCAAATAATACTTTTGGAAGCCCCGGCCAGTCCGCTGTGGTCACTACCGGACAGACAACAGAGATAACGATAAATGCTTACAGGCATCGGATGATAGAGCTTGATTGGCGTTTTCGCGGGCCTAAAGATCCGAACAATTGGTTGACCGGCCAGAAAACAATTAAGACAAAAGAATACTGGCAGCCCGATGATGAATGGATAGACGTGCATTATCCTGTGTTGGAAATTAGCGACTGGACAGGCAATACTTGTAATATAAAAAGGTATAATGGTGAATTAATGCACCTCGATACTAACGAACCGTTTGATAAGATGGACTTTCCATTAAATTTCAGCACCTTTTCTCGCGATTACCCTGTTAAGGAAGGAGATATTTTTGCCTGGCGTCGAGACGAGCAATCAAAAGGCATTTTGGAAGCCCTTATTCGCATCAGAAAAATTACGCCAATTGGAATACCAGATGGCCCAAAATCTTCTGCTTCAAAAGAGGAAACCCCTGTTAAGGAAGCTGGAGTTGTTGATAAAACCAATCAGGAAAATAAATGAATAATGCGTCATAAAACGTTGACCAGCCTACCGCAAGCAAACTCGCCCAGGACTTTGGCTCAACACCGGCCGACAAATTGAGATAAAGAGGATAAACCAGGCAATTATTTAAGCGTGGAATTTTTTTTGGCGACTTCTTTTGCCTGGGCGATTTTCAGTCGAGCCAATTTACCGGCTAGTTTTTTATCCGAGAGCGCCAAAATCTGGACCGCCAGAACAGCCGCATTTTTTGCGCCCGCCTTGCCGATGGCAACCGTAGCTACCGGAACCCCCGATGGCATCTGGACCGTGCTCAACAGGGCATCCAGCCCCGCCAGCCCCTCTTTTGCGGCAAGCGGCACGCCGATAACAGGCAGCGTCGTCTGGGCAGCGATAGCGCCCGCCAGATGGGCCGCCATACCCGCGGCGGCAATTATGACCTTTATGCCGGCCTTCGCCGCCGACTGGGCAAACTGAGCGGAAACCTTAGGCGTCCGATGAGCTGAGATTATCCGCACAACCGGCTGTATCCCGAAATCCTTAAGCGTATCGATACAGGTCTGCATTACCGCAAGGTCACTGTCCGAACCCATTACGACCGCTACCGTTTGCCTGCCGCCCTTTTTAGATGCCATTTGTCTTTCCCGCCATTCGTGTTTACAATATATTGACGTCCCGGATAACAGTATAATCATATCTACTCGGAGCCGTAAAAGCAACGGACGGGTGAGCGATATGCAAAAGAGAAGACCCATAGTGGCCGGCCAATTTTACCCCGGCCAGAATGACCAGTGCGTTGACGAGATAAAGCAGTGTCTCAAAGAAGCGCCTTTGAATATGCCGCTTCCCGACACTATTGTCGCAGGCATTGTTCCTCACGCCGGCTGGACTTTCAGCGGCCCAACCGCGGCGATTGTCTTTGCCGCAATCAAAAAGAAGCACCCAAAGGTCGATACTTTTGTCATCTTCGGCGCAGCGCACGGCTACATCGGCCAGCCCCCTGCCGTTTACGATAAAGGTGTCTGGCTCACGCCTCTCGGTGAAATCGCAATTGATGAAGAACTCGCCGGCGCAGTGATTGAAAGCAAAACCGCGATAAGCGACCGCAACGCACATGACAGCGAACACAGTATGGAAGTCCAGGTCCCATTCATTCAATACCTTTTCCCCAAGGCGAGGATTCTGCCAATTCTTACGCCCCCCGCAGAGCAGGCAATTCAACTCGGCGAAATCGTCGGCAGTATAATCAGCAGCGACGACGAGAGGAAAATCGTATGTCTTGGCTCAACCGACCTGACCCATTATGGGCCTCGCTATGGTTTTACGCCTATGGGCGCCGGCAAAGACGCCTTAAAATGGGCGATGGATGTCAACGACAAGCAGTTCATCGACTATTCGCTGAAGATGCAGCCCCAAAAGATGCTCGAAAGCGCAAATGAGAATTACAACGCCTGCGGAGCCGGTGCCGCTGCCGCTGCGGTGGCCGCGGCTAAATACCTCGGCAAGACAAAAGGCGTCCTGCTTGCTCATACCAACAGCAATGAGATATTGCTCCGCAAAATGGGCGAAACCAGCCGGGAGTCCGTCGGCTACGCAGCGATTGTGTTCTGATTGCCGTTCCCTGCTTGCCTTACTCCAACTGCCAGGTTGGCAGTAAATCGAGGGGCGGCTGCAAGATTGCCAGAGCGGACATTTTACAATAAATACACCCCAAGTTCTTTATTTACAACAGGTTGCGACCCAAAATGCGTCCAAGCAATTTAATGGCACGTGGTTTGCAACTCTAACGTCGCTATGGTAGCGGACTTGCGACAATTTGCTGACATAAATGTATTGGCAAGCCAGGCAAACTGGGACTGGCCCGGGGCATTGCGCGATATATTTCGGCCCAGGGGCATAAATCTGCTGGTAGCCGAGAGCACTAATGATATAGTTAACGTCCTGCGGCATCGGCAAATCAGCACGACTATCGTCGATACCGATTGCGAACAGGCAGACCTGTGGACGTTAAAAATTATTAGAATGGAACAGCCGCTTATGCCCTGCATATTACTGGCGAGCCGGGTAACTGGGGCAATGCTTGAAAAGGCACTGCAGTTGGATGCCTTCAGCGTTATGACCAAACCGGTGGATATGAACATTTTGAAAGACCAGTTGAATCGGCTGTTTGTGAAAAGGTACGGCAGCCATATTTTTTCGGCATAAAAACATAAAGCAAAATAACGGTCGAATTTTTTGAAAGGAGTAACAGGAAATGAAAGTAAGACCATTGGCCGATAAGGTCCTCGTTCAACGAGTGGAAGCGGAAACCAAAACGGCAGGCGGAATTGTTCTGCCCGACAGCGCAAAGGAAAAACCACAAAAAGGCAAAGTAGTCGCGGTAGGCGACGGTAAAATTCTCGACGACGGCTCACGCCAGAAACCACAGGTCAAAAAAGGCGACACGGTGCTGTTCACCAGCTACGCCGGCAGCGAGATAAAAATGGACGGCAAAGAATACCTGATTATGGCTGAGTCGGATATTATGGCGGTCATCGAAGATTAAGCCGGAATTGATAATTGAGATGAAAACCTAAAAGGAGAAATAAAAATATGGGAGCAAAAAAAATAGCATTCGGAACAGAAGCTCGAGCGGCAATTCGGGAAGGCGTCAAAAAACTCGCCGCCGCCGTTAAAGTAACATTAGGCCCCTGCGGCAGGGTCGTAGTTCTTGAAAAATCCTTCGGCTCGCCGACCGTCACAAAAGACGGCGTATCAGTCGCAAAGGAAATCGAGCTTGAAGACCCTTATGAGAATATGGGCGCACAAATGGTCAAGGAAGTCGCGTCGAAAACATCCACCGTAGCTGGCGACGGCACGACCACCGCGACAATTCTGGCCGAGAGTATCTTCGAGGAAGGACTCAAAAACATCACCGCAGGCGCAAACCCGCTGCAGGTAAAACGCGGTATTGATACGGCTGTTGATACTATCGTCAAAGAGCTGCAGAAAATGAGCACAGCCGTCGCCTCCAGCAAACAGATTGAACAAGTCGCGACGTGCTCGGCCAACCAGGACGCGGAAATCGGCAAGAAATTAGCCGAGGCGATGGACAAGGTCGGCAAAGACGGCGTAATAACAGTCGAGGAAGGTCAGTCGCTCGAAACCGTAGTTGAGTTGGTCGAAGGTATGCAGTTCGACAAAGGGTATCTCAGCCCGCATTTCATAAACAAGCTGGAAAATATGACGGTTGTATTGGACAAGCCGTATATCCTCATCCACGAAAAGAAAATCAGCTCGATAAAATCGCTTGTGCCGCTGCTTGAGAAAGTAGCCAGACAGGGTAAGCCCCTGCTGATTATCGCTGAGGAAGTTGAAGGCGAGGCGCTCGCGACATTAGTCGTCAACAAGCTCCGCGGCGTTTTGCAGTGCGCGGCAGTCAAGGCGCCGGGATTCGGCGACAGGCGCAAGGCGCTGTTGAGCGATATCGCCGTGCTGACCGGCGGCCAGGCCATATTCGAGGACCTCGGCATCGACATCGAAAACCTCGAACTGAATATGTTAGGCAGGGCAAAGCAAATCACCATCGACAAGGACAACACAACGATTATCGAAGGCGCGGGCAAAACGGAAGAAATCAAAGGCAGAATCGAGCAGATAAAGGCCGAAATCGAAAAATCAACCAGCGATTACGATATCGAAAAGCTCCAGGAACGCTTGGCGAAACTTTCCGGCGGCGTTGCGATGATAAAAGTTGGCGCAGCGACTGAAGCGGAAATGAAAGAGAAGAAGGCCCGCGTTGAAGACGCGCTGCACGCCTGCAGGGCCGCGGTTGAGGAAGGCATCCTTCCCGGCGGCGGCGTCGCAATGCTGCGAACGCTTCCGGCTTTGGAAAAAATCAAGGCACAGGGCGATGAGAAGGTCGGTATCGATATTGTCCGCCGGGCAATCGTCGCACCAATCAAGCAAATTGCCCTCAACGCAGGTCTCGACGGCTCAATCGTCGCGCAGAAAGTTATGGAAAACTCCGACAAGAACTTCGGCTATGACGCGCTGCGGAAAGAATACGGCGATATGATTGAATTCGGCGTAATCGTCCCCACAAAAGTCGAACGCATCGCGCTGCAAAACGGCGCATCAATCGCATCACTGCTGCTGACAACCGACGCGATAGTAAGCGAAATTCCCGAAAAGAAAGAATCGCCCGCTATGCCTCCGGGCGGCGGAATGTACTAAAAAACGCTGATGACAAGGCGGGCCTGAAAAACCCGCCTTGTTGCTTTATAAAGGAGATTTTAAATGTCGTTTCAGTTTTACAGTAACGTAATCTCGCAGGCGTCCCGCCGGCTCGCGGGCGGCATATTCACCACAGGACTTATGCTGATTGGCTTCGGCCTGCTGATTTACCTGATGCCAAAGTTATTCGCGACACTGGCAGCAATAGTGTTCTTTATCACAGGCATCGGCACCTGCATAACCGCTCTAAAAATATTCATGGCACAACGACAGATAGACAAAGGAATCAACAACGAGCCGAATGAGTACAGAAAAAACGTGCAGATTCACACCGAAGAACGATATGACAATTTAATGTAACAGCATCAGGTTGAACTTCCTGTCAGCCGTTAATACGCATACACCCTGTCCTGTATTATAAGCTTTGTTATAGCCGCATTGCCGGAGGAATCGACCTTGACTTCGGCCTTTGCCTCCTTGGAATTATTACGAAGGTCTCGCACAACCTTATCTCTGGCATCTTCCGGGATAAAATAGGATTCTATACCATACTCTATTCTCTGACCGGATATCTTGCCTTTGATTACAACGCAATCATCCGGAACAGACGGCCACTTGTCGTAAACTGAAACAGCATCCCAGACATTATTATTTGGGTCCGACCTTAGCACAACCCACACGGGCTTCCCATCAAGCCAATTCTTCCATTCCGTCGATACTTTGGGATTTGATATTTCATAACCAAGTGTAACGTAATAACCGCTCATTATGGAATACGGGGCAACGGGAGCCGTCTTGAGAAGAATGGTTTTGCCGGTAACCCGCGCATGGATTTTCTGGGCGGGAACAGCCGCAAGGATGAATAATTGTGCCGCGACGGCAACTATGAACAAAATCAGACGTTTATTCATTCGTCATTCCCCTTTGCTTGAGGTAATTTTCAAACCCGACGCCCGCAAGAATCAGGCCGATGCCGCAGGTAATAAAGACGACCGCCTTTATAAGTAGGCCGGTTTCGTACTCGAAGAAACGACTGGCGATAACCAGAGCAACAAAGAGCACGCCGGCCCAAAAAAACTGCCTGTCCTCGGCGCGGAAACTGTTTGCGATAAGCCCGGCGGAAAGGACAAGACACGCCACGTTTGAGAGCACTGTGCTCCAGAAGAAATCCGGAACGCTCATCAATATCGGCGTGAGCACAATTGGTGCCGCGACCAGCACACAGGAGACAAGCACGCCGAGGGCGACCCAGCGGATTTTCCCGTCGGCAAGAGTCCCTTTGAACGCAAGGCCCCACATCACAACAGCCGGCACATAAAGACAGATTGTCGGCACCAACCACATACGATGTTCGAATAAATTCGGGAACCGCATACCATAAAAGTGGAACGACGACAAATAGGCGCCGAAAGCGGTGAAGGCAGTTGCCACCACCATAGCTGGAGAAGCAAAGGTCTTGAAGTTGGCTGTGCGATGTAAAAGTAGTCCGTAGGCAAAAAACAACAGGGCCGCGCCCGGCGCCGCCAGTCCAAAAGAGACAAACTCCCTGTAGTCCAAGTCGACACATACGACTACCGACAGACCGACGGCAAGCAGCGACAGTGAGAACGCCAGCACCGAGCGACACAAATATGCAAAAGGCAGAAAGATTGCCGCGGCGACGAACGGGTAATAGCAAAAGGATTGGGGGCTATCTACAGCCCAGCCGCAAAAACCTATAAACGAAACCAGTATAGCGATAACGGCATTGGGGACGCTTTCGAGGGCGTAAGCCATTATGATAGCGCCAATCGCCCAGGCGAAAAGGCCGTTGTAGAAATTCGATTTGATGTGAAAGATTTGCGCCATCAGGCCGATGTTTGCGCCGAAGACGAGCGTTCCCAGCACGACCAGTGCGTGGCCGAGCCGGGGGCTTATGGCAGAGATACGCCACAGATAATAGCCGATAAGATGGCAGGCAAGCATAAAAGCAACTATCATTGCCACTTTGGCCGCGGCCGGAATGCTTTCCCAGTTGGCCGCGACAAAACTTATGACGCCCGCACCGACCAGAACTGTCCCGATGATGTAAATTACAAAGAGCAATAAGTGCGTGGATTCTTTGGCCATCTGGTCGAGCTGGTATCGTTGTGAAATAGCAGATGACTGCTCTGTGCTTATCAACCCGTCCGCCTGCCAGAGTTGAAGCTCCTGCTTTAACAGCTCTCTGAACCGGTTTGATATTTTGAGATGTGTCTTCATTTTATCCTCTTCAAAAATGTCGACTTTAATCCCTCGGTGCGTGCTTTTTATTATATCGGCCAAATCAAAATTCGTTCAACAACAAAACTTTATTCGCTGGTAACCTGCCGGAGCATATTTACCGCGGTTTTGATATCGCCAAGCCGGTCATCGCCTCCTTCACGTTCCACAGCCAATGCTCCCGCAAAACCTGCACTCTTCAATGTCTTCAAAAATTCCACAGTGTTGACCTCGCCCGTCCCCCAAATAACTTCGCTTCCCCATGTCCCCGACGTTTTGGTTGGCAGGGCGTCTTTAACATGAACGTGTTTTATCCAGGGGCCGAGAATACCAACCGCTTCGACGGGGTTACCCTTGCCATAAAGAATCATATTGGCGGGGTCAAAGTTCACGCCCAAAGCAGGGTGATGTAATTTCCCGATGAAACCACGAAGCTCGTCAGCCGACTCCTGACCCGTTTCCATCAATAGTGTTACATTATGCTCGCCCGCTTTGTCCGCGAGCATTCTTGTCCGCTCAATCAGCGTCTTCGCTTTTGCCGGGTTTTGCGTCTCGATAAAACCAAAGTGCATCGAAAGAAACCGCACCTTCAGCTCGGCGGTCAACTCAATGGCTCTTAATGCCAACTCGCGATTATCCCACCAGCAATCATCAGGCACTATCCCGCCTGTGGTTTTTATCGATTCGAGCGTCGAATAATCCTCCTGCGGGAAATTAATCATTGTAGCAGTAATCTTCAGTTTGCTTTTGGCTACTTTGGCAAGATACTTATCGCCGGCGTTCCCCAGCGCAGACACAATCGCCAAATGAACGCAATCGACCCCTGCCTCGGCGATTTTCTCGAAGTCATTGCCAAGCGACCAACTGCAAACGCCCACAGACCAATTGAGACACTTCATCGAATCGCAACCTCCTTTTTGCTCTCGGCGGATTGCTTTTCGGCCAGGACAGTTTTCACGGCATTCAACGAATCAAGCGGGGTAATTACATCCGGCGTTTTTTTGCCGGTTATTCTTTTCACAAAGTGCGAGATTTCACGCGACCAGCCGTCGCCCGATTCAATCTTAGGCGTTAAGCAGCCGCCGCCGGCGAGACATACCTGAAGCGAGGGCGTGTGCCTGCAATCATATACAATCGTCGCCTTTTCGAGCGAGATAACAAAACTCATTTCAAATTTGAAATCGGGTGACATAACAAAGCCGCCCTCCGCCGAGACGACCTTGCTGTTTTCATAAACATATTGCGTCGTTACATAATCGAATCCGCCGCTTGGCCCGATTGCCCCCTCCGACCTCACCGCTTCGGGCAATCCGAACAGATACTGAATATAATCAGTGTCGTGGATGTGCAGGTCCATAATCGCCCCGCCGCTTTGTTTCGCGTGGATAAGCCAGTTCTTCCAGCTCCACCCCGGCACCGGACTGATTCGGCGAAAAGATGCCGTCCGAACGTCGCCATATCTGCCGGAATCCACGATTTCTTTGGCCTTTACATACTCAGGCCAAAAGCGGATGCAATGACCGACTTGAAGTATCTTTTTATTTGCCCTCGCTGCCGCAATCATATCCTCGCACTGCTCGACGTCCATCGCCATTGGCTTCTCGCACAAAACGTGAAGACCTGCCTCCAATGCCTTCACGGTAAAGTCCCTGTGCATAAACGTCGGAAGCGTAATCGAGACGGCATCCAGCCGTTGTTCGGCCAGCATCTTCTCGAAACCAGTATAAAGCGCAATATCATCAGGTCCCAAAGACGCTTGCGTCCCTTCGATATTGCCCGCTATTTCCCTGACACCAGTCAGTCGCGCCTTGTCACCGTCGCAAATCGAGGCTACACGAACGCCCCGCAACGCACGATAGCATTTCAGGTGCTGCCTGCCCATAAAGCCGAATCCGACTATTCCTACCCGCACCACTTTAACTCTCCTCAACGATTCAAGTCCCTGGTTTTATCCTTTGAACAACACAACCAGCACAACGATTGACGCGAGCATAATCACCGCTGGTACTGTAAAAATCGCCCGCCAGTTAAACCGCTCCGCCTTTCTGAAAATATCCATCACAACACCCGCGAACTGCGTCCCTAAAAACAATCCCATTCCCATCGTCGCGGCAAAAACAAGCGCCTGCACCGAACTTCTGATTTCGGGCGGAGACGCGACGTTGGCAAAAATCTGGCCGGCAATGATAAACAGTACATAAGCAAGGCCGTGAAGTGATTGTGATAAAACTATCAGCGCGCGCGGCTTTGAGATTACATAAACAAGATACAGCAAAAACCAGGATACCGCGCCTATCGTCAGCGTCCATTTGAATCCGAACGAGCCGATAAATTTGTTAAGCAGGTAATACGTGGCCGCGGCCTGCACAACCTGCGCAATAGCCATCGCGGCCGGCACGTTCTTGCCGGGAATGCCTGTGTCCATCATAAATCGCGCGCTGCCTAAAAAGTAAAATTGCATCAATCCCCCTGCCACAAGCGAGACAATCATAAAGACCAGGAAGTTGGTGTCCTGCAGCATAGTCATCGCCTTGAAAATCGGCGCCTCGCCCGCACCAGCAGGCGGCGTCGCGGGCAAACCCAGACAACATGCCGCCATAATCACTGAAAGTGCAGCGGCCAGAAAAAGGCAATCACGCCCTTTTTCAGCGGTCTTGAACATCCACCGCCAGCCCGTCAGGAAATACCCCGCAATCGCCCAGGCAATAGGCGCCCACATAAAGACCCTGCCCTGCCAGGCGGCGTCGGTGACATTGGCGAAAAGAGCCGTGTTGACCAATGGAAGCGTCGCCGCGTAAAAAACCGAATACAAAAACATAATAACAAACAACGCAGCAAACCTCGTCTGCACCGCCGCCACAAGCAACAACGCCGCCCCAATCAAATGTGCCCCGGCGAGAATCCACTCGGCATTGAGCCACCTGTCGGCAAGCTGACCGGAAATCAAAGGCGATACGATGCACGCGAGAGGCAAAGTGGCGTATATCCACCCCGTCTGCTTGCCGCTAAACTTCAGCGGCCCCAGCAGTCGCGCCGCAAGCACCGGCATCCACGCCCCCCACACCGCGTATTCCAGCGCCATAACCGCACTTAATTTTACGTATAGCAACGTGTCCATTTTTGTCTCCTAAAAATTAGAGTGCCCACATTGTCGGTATCCACACGCTATGAATCCAGTATAATCTAAAGAAGCTCCTGAGAAAATACTGTGCAATCTGTGAAATCAGCGGTTAAAATAGGGCATTATGAAACTGCCAAAACTTCAAAAACCGGATAGTTACGTCGGCCTGTATGTCGTCGATTTCGGCGACGGTTCGACAGGGCTCACCGCAGGTAATACGGGAGTAGGATACACCGCGCAGGAGGTCGCTGAGCTTTTTGAAAGCGAAAAGTTTAGCCACTGTAAAGCGTATAAGATACACAGGGCCTACCCTGACGGCAAACTTGAATTGAAAGGCGTGCGACGAGACATATTCCAGCTCGAGGCGGGTATGTTCTTTTTCTCCGCCGATTCAAAGACCGCCCGCGATGATTACAAGCGGTTAGTCAAACTCGGCATTGAGACAAACCTTCCCTGCAAAGCAATAGTTCATCTTGCCAGATACAGCAATGACAAATTCGCGGTAGCGCTTATTTACCCCGCCGAATACGATGATGAAATAAGCGGCTGGCTGCTTGAACACAAGTATAAAACCTCGAGCACTGTCGAGGGAGGCATAAGCGCGGTAACGAGATACTACGACGCAAAGCCCGAAATCACGGAAAGACACCAGTTGTGGGGCCGGTCATCCGTAGAAAGCCGCACCGGCGAAGAACTTCTGGCCTCGACAAAAATAGCTGTGCAAAGATAATCACGTTTTGAAAAAATGGTCCTTCATCGAAAAACTAATACCGTTCTGGGTTTCTTAGCGGGCTTGCTGGCAACTGTCTTTGGAACCAAGACCGCAAAGCCCTCCGTAGAAGATTTGAAACGTGCGGAGTTCGGAACAAGCACACAAAAAATAGGCGTGCGATTCACCGAACGCATCCGCGATGTTTTTCGATTCGAATGGCTAAAAAAAACATAATCAGGCGTTAACCGCAAGATGCTCGATACAAACAACATAGTCCAGCCAATGGGTGATGAGCCGGTAATCAGCGAAAACGCGATGACCGTGCTGGAGAACCGCTATTTAATCAAGGATGAACAGGGCAAAATCATCGAGACGCCGGGCCAGCTTTTCAGCAGGGTTGCCCGTCTTGTCGCGTCGGTCGAGGCAAACTACGGCGGAAACGAAGCCGAAGTTGCCCAGTGGCACAAAAAATATTATGACCTTATGGCTTCGCTGAAGTTTTTACCCAATTCGCCAACGCTTATGAACGCGGGCAGACCATCGGGAATGCTCAGCGCCTGCTTTGTTTTGCCGATTGAGGACAGCATCGAGGGGATATTCGAGACGGTAAAAGATACCGCTCTCATCCAGAAGGCAGGCGGCGGAACCGGCTTTTCACTTGACCGCCTTCGTCCCACCGGCGACCGGGTCGCGTCAAGCGGCGGCACAACATCAGGCCCGATTTCGTTCTGGCGCGTATTCTCCCAAACAACCGATGCGATTCAGCAGGGCGCGTTTCGCAGAGGCGCAAATATGGGTATGATGAGCGTAACCCACCCCGATATCATCAGGTTCCTGCACGCCAAACAAGACCTCAAGGCCTTCACGAACTTCAACATCTCGGTGAAAATCACCGATGCATGGATGAATACCCTCGAAACAAAGCCGAACACACTGCACATCGTCGAAAACCCGCGCACAGGTCAAAAATACCTGCTGCCCAAAAAAATCGACATCAACAATTACTCGATACGGAACCTGTCCCCCTTTACTGGTAACGATTCGTCAAAGCTCGAAAGTACAGAAAAGTTTTACACAGTCGGCGATTTGTGGAATATGATTATCACCTGCGCCCATAAAACAGGCGACCCGGGCGTGGCGTTCATCGACAGGATTAATTACGATAACCCGACACCACAACTGGGGGCGATTGAGGCGACCAATCCCTGCGGCGAACAGCCGTTGCTGCCATACGAGGCCTGCACCCTGGGCAGCATCAACCTCGCGAAATTCGTCACCGACAAATCAGAAATCGACTGGCCAGACCTTGGCGAAATGGTGAAATTAGGCGTACGATTCCTCGATAACATCATCGACGCCTGCCATTATCCCGTTACCCAGACAGCCGAAATCGCCCGGGCAAACCGCAAAATCGGACTGGGCGTTATGGGTTTTGCGGACTGCCTTTTTATGCTTGGCATACCATACGACAGCAACGAAGGCGTCGCTATCGCAGAATCAATTATGAAATTCGTAAACGACAAGGCCAGACAGACCAGCGGTGAATTAGCCGAAAAGCGAGGATGTTTTCCCAACTGGGCCGACAGCATCTGGAACAAGGAGAGGAATTTGAAGGTGCGTAACGCAGCGATTACCTGTGTCGCACCAACCGGCACAATAAGCATCATCGCCGATTGCTCCTCGGGCATCGAGCCGCTTTATTCGCTCGTTTTTGTGCGACAAGTCCTGTCAGGCCAAAAATTGCTCCAGACAAACCCGGTTTTCAGCGAAATTGCCGCAAACAGGGGTATTGGCAGCGAAGATATTGCCCGGCAGGCACTTCAAACCGGCAGTATTCAAACAATATCCTCGATTCCCGCTGAAATCCGCAAAATCTTCAAATGCGCTTATGACATCAGCCCGGAATGGCATATCCGTATGCAGGCTGGCTTCCAAAAGCACTGCGACGCGGCGGTGAGCAAGACGATAAACTTCACCGAAAAGGCCAAAGCAACCAGCGTGGACAAGGCCTATCGGCTCGCGTATCACCTTGGCTGCAAAGGAATTACGATATACCGCCGAAAAAGCAGACCAGCTGAGCCGATGACGCTTTGTTAGCAAGGCGATTCCTGTTTCAAACTCCAAAGCGAACATAAAGCCACCCGAAACGTATATTTTATAGGACCAAAGAAACGCGATAATTTTGGATTAAAGCAACAATTACGTATTTACCGATAAACAGAACAGCAGAACAGAGTTTTTCTCCCCTCCGGAAAACATCGGGTAGCGAGGCGTTACTCGATGTTTTCTTTTTTTATAGAGACGATCTTCTCGAATCGCTTAAAATTCTATAAATGACTTGAAAACCAGAAGGGTAACGAATACATTTTGGGCAATGTAGCCGATATAGTAATATTGGAACAACGACCAAGAGAAAGAACGGATTGTAGTTTGTTTTTTGGATTAAGGAGAAACCAAAGATGAAGAAGCGGTTAATGGCACTGGTTGGGGTGGTCGCGGTTTGTATGCTGCTCGCAGTGGTAAGCAATGTGATGGCAGCAGACGCGAACCAGCCAAAAGAAAAATCAAAAGACAACAACTTAGTCATAGGTATCGTCACCATAGTGAAAGACAACGACGGGAATATCGCCGAAATAAAAGTGACTGCCCACAAGGACCTTATATACAAGGTCGTCCTCGATGCAAAAGGCATAGAGCTTGGAAAGACAATGGCTGACAAGAGAGCCAGAATCGAAGGAACAATTGAGACAAAAGGCAAAGTGCAATGGCTGACTGTAAAAACGTTTAGTGAGGTTAAAGCCAGGACGGATGCCAATCCGAAAGCTAAACCAACCGGCAAGCCCAAGCAAAATCAGTAACGTGATTAAATAACGAACACTAAGAGCCGCATAATAACGCGGCTCTTTTTTTGCGCCGCGAACAATTTCTTATGAGCTTTGCCCGTGGCATTTTTTGTATTTTTTGCCGCTGCCGCAGGGACAGGGGTCGTTGCGACCAACCTTTGGCCCTTCGAGTTTAATCTGCTTTACTTTTATCTCGCCCTGAGGCGCCTGCGCTGCCGCACGTTGACGTTCGGCCATCGCAAATTGGCCAACCTGGTCGTGCGCAACCTGACTGACCTGCCAGACGCTTCTGGCCCTGGCGCCGGCTTCGAGATGAACCTTGAAGATGATGTCCGTAACCCTCTCCTCGATATTGGCCAGCATCTCGGTGAACATCCGATGCCCCTCTCGTTTGTATTCCGTCTTGGGGTCCTTCTCGGCCCAGGAGCGCATCCAGATACTGTCCTTGAGATGGTCCATATTGTAGAGATGGTCTTTCCAGGCGCTGTCATAAACCTGAAGCAGAACATACTTTTCAAGGTCGCTCAGTTCCTTGCGCAGGAATTCTCTGCCGGCCTGCAGGATTATCTCTTTTCGCTGTTGAATATCGGCAAGTTGTTCAGGCATAAAAGCCGCCCCGAATCGTTGATTGACCCATTCCGTAATTTCCTGGGTACCAGGGCGGCAAAGCGCATCGTCTATTTCCTTTATCAACTGGCCGTTGCTGTAGGCCTCGCTCAACCCCAGCAGTTGCCTGTTCAGCGTCTGCGGCTGGATTTGTTGTATGCCCTCGGCGGTAAATTTAGCGTTGTATTTCCTGTTTGCCCATTCCGCCAGCGCCTCAAAGCCGTACACGTTGGCGCCCTGAGGCCCATACACCATATTCATCGCGAACTCGACGGGATATTCGATTTCCCGCCTTTTATATACAGCCCTGATCTTCTCGCCGATACTTTCCTCTATCTGCTGCGGCTTTGCCCCGGTCAACTCGGCAATGCTGAGCTTTATGTCGAACTTCGCACGCGCCCACTCCACAAGCCGGCGAAGCGCAAAATCAGGTTTAAGCGGCTCAGCAAGGGGCGAGCAATCCTTTTTCTCTATCTGTTCACGGGCAGCGGCAATCAACTGCTCTTCAAGCTGCTCAGGCGTCATCTGCTTGACCTTGCTTGCGCTTAGGTTGACGCTGAATGCGCTCATCGCCCATTTGCACAAACCCGGTATGTCCCACGTGGACTGGTCTTCGTAATCCTCGAGGTATTCGCCCAGCGAAAGGGATATATCGTTGCCTGCGCTTTCCTTGGCCTTGTCCTTGATGATTCGCTCAATTTCGTCCGCCGATAATTCCGTCGCTTCGGAGAGTTTCAACTCCACATTGAAGTTGCTCACCGCCCATTCGCAGATGCACTTGACGGGATACGCCTCCTCCAGCATTATCCGGCAGCTCTTGGCCGTCGTGTCCGTTATCATTTCCGCGACAATCTCTTTGAGTCCTTTGCCGGCAAGGATTGTTCGTCTGCGGGAATAAAATATCCTCCGCTGATAATCCATAACCTCGTCGTATTCGAGCAAACTCTTGCGGGTCTCGAAATTTCGTTCCTCGACCTTTTTCTGTGCCTTTTCGATACCTTTGCTTATTCTCGGATGATAAATCGGCTGACCTTCCTCCCAGCCAATCCACGACAGCGCCTTTACCGTCCATTCAGGAGCGAAAGTCCGCACCAGCTCGTCGTCGAAACTGAGAAAGAACTGACTCGACCCTTTGTCGCCCTGTCTGCCGCATCGCCCGCGAAGCTGATTATCAATACGCCTCGCCTCGTGGCGTTCCGTGCCCAAAACGTGCAGCCCGCCTATATTGGCGACGCCTTCGCCGAGCTTGATATCCGTTCCCCGGCCCGCCATATTCGTCGCAATCGTTACATTGCCGTGCATTTTCCCGTCGCGACCCTGGTGCTGCTGGCCCGCCTTTGCGACGATTTGTGCCTCGCGTTCGTGTTGCTTGGCATTGAGCACCTCGTGCTCAAGACCAAATCTTCTGTTAAGCGCCTCCGATAACGCCTCATTTTTCTCAACGCTCACCGTTCCAACCAGCACGGGTCTGCCGGAAATACTGATTGTATTCAGCTCTTCCAGAATCGCGGTGAATTTTTCGGACATCGACTTATAGATGACGTCCTCCATATCGTCCCTGATGCAGGGCTGATTCGTAGGTATAATGACAACCTCAAGTCGGTATATCCGCATAAACTCTTCGGATTCGGTCATCGCCGTGCCCGTCATACCGGCTATCTGGCCGTAAAGTTTGAAGAAATTTTGAAGGGTAATCGTGGCAAGCGTCTGACTTTCCTCTTTGACCTGCACGGCCTCTTTCGCCTCGACCGCCTGGTGCAGACCATCCGACCACTGCCTGCCGTGCATCAGCCGGCCCGTAAACTCATCGACGATGACGACCTTGCCCTCCATCACGACGTAATCTTTTTCCTTCTCGAAAACAACATGCGCCCGCAGCGATTGCGCGAGCAGATGGGGCCATTCCATATTTGAGCCGGTGAAAAACGAACCGACGCCCGCCGCCTCCTGTGCCGCCCCTATCCCCTCGTGCGTCAAATGCACGGCCTTGCGGTCATGTTCCACCTCGTAGAATTGAGTTGCGCTGCCGATTTTTCCCTGCGCCTCTTCAAATTCCTTTTCAAGCTTTTCTATCTGGGCCTGCGTTTTCTCGATACGACCCTTGTCTTTGGATTTTTTGGCCTCGTTCAGTTCGCCATGGGCATTGGCAAGCATCTTTTCCGACGTGTCAATCTGCTTTTTGATTCGGTCGTAGCCGCCCTGCATCACGATAAGTTTTCTCGCGACGTCGTCGGCCCTTTTGTACCTGCTCACGTCATCGAAGGCAGGCCCGGATATAATCAAAGGCGTTCTCGCCTCGTCTATCAGAATCGAGTCAACCTCGTCGATTATCGCGTATTCCAGCTCGCCCTGCGCCATCTGCTCCAGCGACAGTTTCATATTGTCGCGGAGATAATCGAAACCGAACTCGTTGTTGGTGCCGTAGGTTATGTCGCAGGCATATTGGTTTTTTCTTTCCTCGCCTGATGAATCCATATCCGCCTGGATAGCCCCGACGGAAAGTCCAAGCGCCTTATAAATCGGCCCCATCCATTCGGAGTCGCGCTTCGCAAGGTAATCATTAACGGTAACGACGTGAACGTGCCTGCCCGTCAGATGCACCAGATATGCGGCCAGCGTCGCGACCAATGTTTTACCTTCGCCGGTCGCCATTTCCGCGATTTTGCCTTCGTAGAGGACGTTGCCGCCGACCAACTGCACGTCGAAATGCCGCATATTGACGTTGCGTCTGGCTGCCTCTCGGACCACGGCAAACGCCTCGGGCAATATATCCTCAGGTCTGCGACCCTCTGTCAGCGTCTGCTTGAACTCGGCTGTCTTGGCCTTGAGCTGCTCGTCGGTTAGCTGTTTTACCCGCTCTTCAAATTCGCTCGCCTCACGGGCGACCACCATATACGTCTTGACCAATCGCTCGCTGCGTGAGCCGAATAGCTTTACAACCTTTTTGCTGAATTTTTTTAACATTAAAAACCTCTTACCGCAGAGACCGCTGAGACCACAGAGAAAAAAATAAAGTTATCTCTGCGTCCTTTGCGTGTTCAGCGGTGAATCTTTAGCCGTGCAGTATCTTAAAATCTGGCTACATTGTCAAGGATGGGCAGGAGAAAAGGGCAATTGTAACATTGACTCCATAAAAAAAGAACCCAGACATCCGAAGAGGTCTGGGGCCTGATAGTTTTCTGTCAGGGATGTACATACATTATAGTATATAAAGGCCTTTTGTTCAAGCCCTGAATTTTCTGATTATCACCGCACCGAAACTGAACAACAAAAGTGTGGATGGTTCAGGGACGGCAAGTAAGCCATTATAGTAAATCGATAAAAACTTAGGGCAAACCACCCCTTTGCATTCGGTCAAAGCTGGCTTTATGCTCCATCTGGTCTAATTGGTTCTGGATATCTTCCATATTCTGATTTATACGCTGCATTTGACGATGCTGATACTGCTTGGCTACGCTTTCGGCATCGTAGTCAATTTTTACTAAAACAGAATTTGCCCCCGGACGCGGCAACCCGCTGTAAATACCAGGGGCAAGCATTTCAATCATGAATTCTTTTGATGTTTGGCTAAACCCTTGTTCTTGAATAAATTTTTCCACTTTTTTAGCCATATCGGGGTTACTTGCAAGCCACGCATCAGCCCTACGTTTCCTTTCGATTCTTACTGCGGCATAATCTGCAATATTACAGTCGCGGAAAGTCAGCAAATAAGGGTCATATTTTGTAACCGTATCATTGGGACTATAAGTATGGTCGAACCAAAAGCGATAAACTTCCTCTTTGTAGCCGTTGTTAAGCGATTCACTTATCAAATCAACCCATGGTTTATTTGCTGCAAACCAAACTTGGGGAAAAGTCTTGCCAAGTTCCACACTGCTTACATAAGAGGGTTTGGTTGGCTGGGGGAGCTTGGTTGGCTGGGCATTGCAACCGACTACGCAGGTAAGAACAGAAGACACAAACAACAAAACCAAAGAGATTTTCATAACTATCCCCTTCAAATAAGTTCTGGCCTTTTGCTCCCAGCCCAAAGATGATTTTGATTATACCTTTTTGGTTGGACATGACAAGGGGGATTGATTTTATTCGTGTGTATCGGCACAATAGGAAAAATATGAATCGAGACGACCGGCCAAGCGATACAAGCAAAAAGTTGACAAAAAAGCTTGACAGCTTGTTTTCTTTGTTATAAACTATGGGTGTTCTTTTAAAATTAACTGCTGAAACAGCCAATACAGGCAAGTAGCTGAGAGGCCAGCGGAAGCAGATAGTTAACCGTTTCACGGTAGTAAGAGACAAGTAGCTCAAAAAGCTGCGTGAGAAGGAAAATGTCGCATAACGCGACTCAACCTTTTCGCGCAGTTTTTTTTGCGCACATAGGAGCAGTAACAATGGATAAAACGCAGACAGTGAAAGGCAATAGTATAAGGCAATTAGCTGAGAATAGAGAATCGCTTGGTGAAATACTACTCGCTCTGCAAAGTCCTCTTACCCCAGAGGAACAGCAGTACCTTTGGCAATGTTTTGAACTGCTTTTGGAACGATCCGTTGAGGAAAAAAAGAAATAGTAAGTGAAAAAGGTGTCAGGAGTCGTTTTTTATCTTCTTCTTTTACCTTTTTTGTGTTTTCGGCGGGTGGCGAATCTCCCGCCGCCATGTTTGGCGCGTTTGCCTTTGGCCTTGGGCTTGAGTTGTGGACGGGGAGGATGAATTCCGCCTTCGAGGATGGCGAGAACAGGCGTAACATTTAATTGCCTCGCGGAGATATTTACAGAGACGATGCGAACCTTCATCGGCTGGCCTAAGCAAACCAGCCGGCCAGAATGCCTGCCGACGATGCTGCCGTGTTTGGGGTTGTATTGCCACTGGTCAGGGCCTAAATCCGCAAGCTGCACAAGGCCCTCGATACCGAGTTTTCGCGACTGGACAAATATGCCGAAATTCGTCAGGCCCGTAACAACGCAATCCAATTCCTGGCCAACCTTGTCAGCCAGCATTTGCAGAATCAAAACCATCTTCAACTCACGCTCCGCGTCGTCGGCACGCTCCTCGGTAAACGTGATATGCCTGCCGATATCCGCCAACTGCTGATTATCAGGCAGCCAGTCAGGCCCGGCTTCGAGGTCGCCCCGCAGATAACAATCCAGCGCCCTGTGAACGAGCAGGTCAGCGTATCGCCTTATGGGGCTGGTGAAATGACCATACAATTCCGAGGCGAGCGCGTAATGGCCTATGTGCAGAGGCGAATACTGCGCCTTTTCCATACTTCGCAAAACGACGAGATTTATCGCAAGAGAACTGTCCGTCCCTTTGACCGCGCCGAGAAGCTGCTGCAACGCCGCCCTGTCGGGCAAACGGGGCAAGCTCAATCCAAGCGACCGGACAAGCTCGGAAAGATTCTGCATAGTAAGAGTATCCGGCTCAGGGTGGATTCGCCGCATAACCGGGATATTATTGCGGTCGAGAACGGTCGCCACGGCCTCGTTGGCCTCGACCATAAACATCTCGATTATCGTATGCGGGTAACTATTATCCGCCGGCTGACCATCAACCACCCTGCCCGCATCGTCGAATATCAACTCGGTCTCAGGCAAATCGAGGTGCAGCATCCCCTGCCTGTCGCGGCGTTTCTCGATGATGCGCGCGAGCGTCTCCATATCTTTCAGCAGAGGCATCACCTCCGGCTTTATGTCTTTGGTATGTCCCTTGAGGAACCGGTCAACCTGCTGATATGTCAGCCGTTGCGTTGAGCGGATGATGCTGTTGCGATAATTGCGATTTACGATGTTACCCTGATTATCGTAGGTAATGTATGCGCTTTTGACTAACCGCAACTGGTCGGGCTGCAAGCTGCAAACGCCGTTGCTCAGCATCTCAGGCAGCATCGGTATTACTCTGCCCGGCAGATATATGCTGTTGCCCCGGTCGTTGGCTTCTTTATCCAACGGCGTGCCGGGCGGGACAAAAAACGTAACGTCGGCGATATGAACGCCCAGCAGCCAGTTGCCTTTCGCGTCTCGCTCCAAACTAATCGCGTCGTCAAAATCCTTCGCGTCGGGCGGGTCAATCGTAACTATGATTTTATTCGTTATGTCGTCCCTGTCGCGGATATTTTCCGGCTTATATTCGGTCGCGGCCTTATGCGCCTGAAAAATGCAGGAATCGTTGAATTCGCCGGGAAGCTGGAACTGGTGAATTATCGACGCGATTTCGCTTTCGTATTTGCCTGCCCTGCCCAGCACCTCGACAATCACCCCGCGGGCGAGATGCTTTTCCGTGGGATATGATAATATCTCGACGACCACCTTGTCCTTTTCTCTGGCGTTTTTGGCGGTAACATCATCTACGGTTATTGGGTCAGCAGAACCGGAACCGTCCGGCTGAACGAGCCAGCCCTCGGGTTTTCGCGTCAGCGTCCCGACAAAGCGGTTGCGTCCCCGCTGGACGATTTCGATGATTCTGCCGCTGTAACGGATTTGCTGTCCCCTCGTGGATTTTTCGACGACCTTGGCAGCAACGACGTCGCCGGTCATCGCCTCCATAGTTTCGCCGGGCGGGATAAACAAATCGACGTGAGCCGCAGATTCCAATGGCGTGACAAAACCGAAACCCCGCGCATTGGCACGGAACTTCCCGATGATTCGACCTGAAAGACCGGGCAACCCGACCGTGCTGCCGTCGCCTAATACGACGTGGCCCGCCTGATGAAGCTCATCAAAGGCGCGCTTAAACTCGGGATAATCTGTCTGCTCGACCCCCAACGTCCTGGACAGTTCACTGACCTTGGCCGGTTTATAGTCAGCGTGCTTCAGCAACTTGATGATTTTCTTCTTATATACTTCTCGCATTTTAACCACTAATGGTTTGGCCATCCCTTTCGGGAGACACAAAGGCACAAAAAAGTGCATAAGTGCACAAGATGAAAGTGCACAAGTTACTTGTGCTCCTGTGCTCTTTTGACTTGTGCTCTTTCGTGTGTCTCGGTGCCTTCGTGACTTTGTGGTTAGGCCGACGCCTTTGCCTTCAGCGCGTTGAGCTTTTTGGCAAGACGGGATTTCTTGCGAGCGGCGGTTCTTTTGTGCATAGTGGTGGTGGACGCGACCTTGTCCAGCCGTTTTGCCGTAAGACGGAACTGTTCGGCTGCCGCCTTGAGGTCTCCACTGGCCAGAGCCGTCTCAAAATGCTTTATCTGCGTTTTGATGCTGCTCTTTCTTGCGCGGTTAATTGCTCTTCTTTTTTCGTTCTGCCTTACTCTCTTTTTTGCCGACAACGAATGAGCCACTGCAATCTCCTAAAAAATACTTCTGTTAAAAAACATATACCGCCGTTATTTTTGATACCTGCTACTTCGCTTCTTTTCTCAGCCGGTCAACCCGCTGTGAAACATCTTTGAACCCAAAATCAATCTGGGCGATTTTGCGATAAATATCAAGGGCTTCGGCCTTTTTGCCCTGCTCCTCAAAGGAGCGGGCAAGATTATACCGTAATTCCTTCGCGATGTCGTCATCTTTTATTTCGTATGAATCGATTGCCCTGGTAAAAATATCCTCCGCGTCGGAATACCAGCCCTTCATAAAAAAGCAAAGGCCTATCTTGCTCATCGCCGGTATTTTGTGCCTCGGGTCTTTCTGGGCCTCCTGAAGCATCGGGATCGCCTCATCGTACTTCTGGTTGTAAACGAGGCGCAGACCATATTCGTACTTTACCTTGAGGTCGGTAGGATAGTTTTTGACGCAAAGCCCGTAGTGCTCCATCTCCGCCTTGTTCAATTGCGCGACCAGGCCGGCGTGCTTTGATTTGGCTACGCTGTCTTCCGCGTTTGCCTCAAGTATCTCGTCCACTTCCCGTATTTTGCGTTTTATCTGCCCGATACGAATCAGCCCGGCCCGTTCCTTGAAGCTGAAATCCTGCCTCTTTTTGTAAGCGTCCTCCAGCAGTTTTATCGCTTCTTCTTCCGTCTCATCGGTTCGCATGTCCGCCAGAGCGCCGGCCAGACCAAATATGCTCTGCGCCAATTGCGGGTTCTGCTCATACGCTCTTCTCGCCGCCTCGGCAGCCAGGACTCGATAATCCTTTGTCTTGACCACCCCCTGCTGCGACTGAAGTATTTCCTGTTCCTCACGGTTTTTTATCGATTTACGGAAGTCGCCCGCCTGGTCGTACTTGCCTCGCGAGACGGTCATCTCCGCGGACAATCTCTTCGCCTCATCGGCAATATCAGCATCCTCGGGGCGTAACTTGGCCGCATGCTGGCAGGCGGCAAGAGCCCTGTCCCAAAGGCCCATGGCGGCGTATGAGTCCTTCAGCAGCAAATACGCATGCGCCGATGGTGATTGTGAGGCATTGTTGGCGGCAAAAAGCAAATCCGCTATCCATTTTACCGTTTGATTGTATCCGCCGGCCACAGCCGCCTTGAGCATCGCCTCGATGTATGGCAAATGTTCCGGGTCTTTGGCCATAAGATATTCGGCGTTTAGCAACTGTTCGAGGGGGGTCTTGCCGCCGCGAAGATACTTCATTCTTTCCATTATCGAGGGTTTCTTGCCGTCACTGGCCTGTCGGTTCAGGGCAAGTTCTCGAAGCCGCAAGTGACCGTCCTGAAGCGCATCCGGGTCGCATCGCAATCCATCGAGATACAAACCTATCGCGTAGTCGAAATTGCCGTTTGCGGCCGCCTCGTCGGCCTTGTCAAAAAACAACTTCGCCTTTGAGCCTATTTCGTTGTCTTCAGGCATCAACTTTCCCAAAATTTATCCGCCCTGGCGGAAACCACTTTTTGACGTCTCCTGCCCATCTATCGTATTCTTCGGCCATAATCTGTCAATAAATAAATGCTTGTATTGAAATCCCGACTTTGCTATAAATCGAGGCGTCTTAAACCAATTTTATGGAGAATATGATATGCTTACGGCACTTGAGCAGTATGACCCGCAAATATATGAACTTATCAGGCAGGAAGGCGCGCGTCAAAGCGCCTGCGTGCGACTCATCCCATCCGAAAACTACGTCTCCAGGGCGGTAATGCTGGCCAGCGGAAGCTGCCTGACCAACAAATACGCCGAAGGATACCCCGGCAAGAGGTATTACGAGGGACAACAGATTACAGACCTTATCGAAACGGTAGCCCGACAGCGGGCCAAAAAAATATTCAAGGCCGACCACGCCAACGTCCAGCCATATTCCGGCTCGGTTGCGAACTTAGCGGCATACCTAGCGCTGGTAAAACCCGGTGATACGATTATGGGGCTTGCCCTGCCTCACGGCGGACACCTCACCCACGGCTGGAAAGTCAGCTTAACGGGCAAGATTTTCAACTCTATGCAGTATGGCGTCAGCGCAGAAACGGGCAGGTTCGACTATGACCAGATTCGAGACCTGGCGAAGAAAAACAAGCCCAAAATCATAATCTCCGGCTGCACCGCTTATCCGAGAGAAATCAATTTCGAGATATTCGGCGACATCGCCAAAGAGGTCGGGGCATATCACGTCAGCGACATTGCCCATATCTCCGGCTTAGTCGTCGCGGGTATTCACAAAAGCCCCGTTCCCTACGCCGACATCGTTTCAACAACGACGCACAAGACACTGCGAGGTCCGAGAGGCGGGATGCTTTTGTGCAAGGCCGAGCACGCCGAAAAGGTCGATAAGGCCGTATTCCCCGGAATTCAGGGTGGCCCGCATATGCACACGATTACCGCGATTGCCGTAGCTCTCGCGGAAGCCGACACGCCTGAGTTCGTCGCTTACGCAAAACAGATTGTCAAAAATGCCAAAGCGATGGCAGAGAAATTGCTCGAATGCGGCTTCAACCTCGCCTCGGGCGGCACCGACAATCATCTCATTCTCATCGATTTGAGAAATAAAAATATCCCCGGCAAGAAGTTCGCCAAGGCACTGGACAGAGCCAGAATCGAGACCAACTACAACACCATCCCCAACGACCCGGCCCCGCCTGCAAATCCAAGCGGATTGCGGCTCGGAACGCCCTCTATAACCACACGCGGTATGAAGGAAGAGCAGGCCAGGCAAATCGCAGAGTTCATAAACAGAGTCGCCGAGAACGTCGACAACGAATCGGTTATCGAGCAGGTCGCCAAGGACGTGCTGCTAATGTGCTCACAGTTCCCGGTGCCTGAACATTTTATAATTCCAAACAAGAAATAATCGCTGGCGACAAAAAAGTTTATTTACAAGTCTGCTTTGTGTGCAGGGATGCGCGAAAGTCCACTGAAAATAGCTGTCCTGGGTCTGAACGACACGGGCAGGTTGATGCTCGAAGCGGCGAAAGGTTTCGACTACTTCACCATTGCGGCCGTAGGGGACAATGATACAAATCTTGTGCAGCAGGTCGCCAAAGAACACAACTGCGCCGCTTACGACGATTACCGCCAGTTGATAATCCAGAACCAGCTCGATTGCCTGTTCGTGGCGGCCCCACTGCACAGTTGCGCCGAATACCTTAAGATGGCAATAAAAAAGAAGTTTCACATCCTTAAAGCTCCCCCATTGGCGCGAAATTTCAGCGAGGCGGCAGAGTTCGTCAAGCTCGCGCAAAATGAGGGGATTATCCTGGCTGTAGCCAATACCGACAGATTCGCTCAAAGCTCCCTTGCGGCAAGAGGTTTTGTCCTGCAAAATTCCACCGAGCAGCCCTTCCTTATCCTCGCCGCCGCCGGCCAGCCCCCTTCAGATGTCCCGCAGGCAACGTGGCGCAATGACCCGGTTCTTGCCGGAGGAGGAGTGGTCCTTTACGAATGCTGGGAAATAATTGACCAGATAGTGTTGAACTTCGGCCTGCCGCAGCAGGTCTATTGTGTCGCGGGAAGCACTACGCCAGACAGACAGCAACGGTTTTACCTGACGGAGGACAGCGCGATTATCACAATGAAATTCAATAATATACTTTCCGGCAATCTTCTCGCCGGGCGGGCAGCGGTCGCGTCGTCACCGGGCAAAGGACCGCAAAAATGGTTAATCGCGCACGGCCAGAATACGCTTATAAGATACGACAACAAAAGTTTCGAAGTTACAGATTCCCGAGGCCAACGCCTTCGGCGAGACGAATTTAACGACGACGACCTCAACAGAATGAAAATGACGCTGGATAATTTTGGCTCTCATCTGCTTTGGCCCGACAAAAATCACCTCGTAAGTCCCGCAGCCGACAACCTGAAGAATATGGCCTTCATAGAAGCGACGTATCTGTCCGCCCGCACGGGTATGCCCGAACAACCCGCGAGAATACTGAAAATAGCATAATGGCTTGCGACCTGTGGCTGGCTGGAATTATCTCTTTGACAAATCACACGGCAGACGATAACATCTTACTAAATCTTTAACCAAAGTGTTCTTTTGTTTTTGGAGATTAAGATATGGAAGAGAACGCTAAAAAAACACTTCTAATTGTGGTCGCCGTCGCGTGCCTGGCAGCAGCGGGTGTCATCACGTACAAAACAATGGGCGGAAGTACCGCATCAGGCCAGCTAACCAGCAAGGTGTGGGTCAAATGCAACAACCCGAAATGCGGCAACGAATACCAGATAAGTGCCAAGGAATACACCGATTTCATGATGAATAACGGAGGACCTCGCCAGTTCATAATGAACGGCGCTGTCCCGATGAAATGCCCAAAATGCGGAGAGGAAAGCGTATTCAAGGCGATGAAATGCGAAAAATGCGGCAAGGTCTTCTTCCCCGGAACAGTTGAAGGCAAAGCCGAAGATACCTGCCCCGGTTGCGGTTACAGCCCATCGGCGGCACCAGCCAAAAAAACGTAAAATAATTAATGCTGTGCCGACAGATAAAAGGCACAGATTATAACGACTATCCAAGGGAGTCCGTTTCAGAAAGCGGACTCCTTTTTTATTAACGAAATCGCCCTGCCGCCATCCGGCTACCTGCCCGGCGAATCAGGCAGATTTTTTATCCTGTCCAGGACGTTCTGCTGGTAATCTTCCTTCCCGACTTTTGTTCCCGCCACACTGTTTGCATAATGCGATTGAATCCTTGCCCTGAGGTAATCGATGCGGTTTTCGGGCGAAGGATGCGTCGAAAAGAAATCGCAGGAATTGTTCGCCTCTTCCTCCTTCTGTAGTATTTGCATTGTTTCGACCATACCGTTGGGATTGTAACCGGCCCTGAACATATAATCCATACCGCCGATGTCTGCAGTTCTTTCGTCTTCCCTGCTGTATTTGGATTCCACAAGCCGCATCGCTATATCTGCGGCAGCCACCTCACCCTGTGTTCGGGCCTGAGACACCGCCAAAACAAACAACGCACCCATGCCCGCCTCTTTGCTCATCATATTCTCCGTATCTCTTGCGACAACGTGAACGGTCTCATGCGCCAATATGCCTGCGAGCTGCGATTCGCTTTCTAATTTCAGCAGCAGACCTTTTGTGATGAAAATGCGCCCGCCGGGCAACGAAATGGCGTTTATCGACTTGTCGTTAACAGCGGCAAAATTAAAATCAAAATCCGGGTTGTGGCTTAATCTGGTGATTTTATGGCCGACGCCGTTTACGTAATCCTGCAATGCCTGGTCCGGGATTTTGCCTTTAAGCTCTTTTTCGACAAGAGGAGCAATCTCTTTACCCAGCTTTATATCGTGATGGTAGTCGCGGTCGAACATCAGCTCTTCTTCGCCGGTAATCGGGTTTGCCGCGCAGCCGAAGGATAAGCACAAACCAATACTTATTGTCAGAAGGATAAGTTTTCGCATTTTTCAATTTCCCCTTTATAATTTACCATTTATGATTTATCATTTCCAGATTGTAAATCAAAAATAATAAATCGAAAATAGAAAATAGATATGAATGAATCGCTGGTAACGGGCGGACTGGTAGTTATTGTCGGTATGGTTCTGGTTGGGCCTTTTTTATCCAAAAGAATCGAAAAGCAGCTTGAGGCCTTCCTTTTTGTTATGGGGTGCCTCGCTGTAACTATCTCCGGGTTGTGGTCGTGGCATCTGGTAAAAGAGGCACTTGTTGACCCAATCAAGATTACGCTTGCGGTCCTTATTGCGGGCCTGATTTTTAAATTCATCCGGCCCAAAATAGGTGCATGGACACACACCTTCGCCAGAAAATTTGGATACTCCACGCTTTTCTTTATAATCGTCGTCGGCCTTGGTTTGTCTTCAAGTATCATCACCGCCATTATCGCCGCGTTGATTCTCGCTGAGGTCGTAAGTGTGTTAAAGCTTCCCAGAACTCTCGAAGTGCGACTGGTAATCATCGCCTGTTTCTCGATTGGTCTGGGCGCGGTGCTGACGCCCATAGGCGAGCCGCTTTCCACAATCGCGGTCTCCAAACTAAGAGGCGAACCCTATCACGCCGACTTTTTCTTCCTGCTGAAACTATTAGGCAAATGGGTTATCCCTTTAGTTTTCCTTCTTGGAATAGTACCCTTGTTTTTGACACACAAACACGAGGGAAAAGGCCCCACGTTAACGGAAGACAAACCCGAAGAAATAAAAGATATATGCATCAGGGCGGGCAAGGTTTATTTGTTTGTTCTTGCGCTTGTTTTCTTAGGCACCGGCTTTACGCCCGTGGTTGACAAATATCTGGTGCATATTCCGTCAATAGCCCTTTACTGGGTGAATATCATTTCCGCGATTCTCGACAACGCTACGCTGACCGCCGCGGAAATTAGCCCAGCTATACCCATAGATACTATCAAAGATGCGCTGGCAGGTCTGCTCATCGCGGGTGGTATGCTCATCCCCGGCAATATTCCGAACATCATTTGCGCAAGCAAGCTTTCCATAAAAAGCAAAGAATGGGCTGTATTCGGCGTACCCTTCGGTATGGTCATTATGGTCGGCTTTTTTATCTTCCTGCTTTTGACGTAATATCACCCGAGCTCTTGCGAAATTACCTCATTTTCAGTATAATCCTGCCGATATAGAACTTACGCCAACGTAGCTCAACGGTAGAGCTCCGGTTTTGTAAACCGGGGGTTACCGGTCCGAATCCGGTCGTTGGCTGTCAAAAACGCATTATCGCTATCGACAATAGGGTTTGTCATTCCAGCCGTGTTGAGTGTTGTTGAGTGTTGTTGAGTCATTTTAGGCAAGAAACGCGCCAAGTTTTTATCGTCTGTCCCCGTAGCAATTTTTTGTTGTGCCTGTCGGCTCGGCAGCGACAAATCTGGCAGCATTGCAACCCCTTCGCTCTCTTGCCCGGCCAGTGTGTGAGTATATTTTCCCATAGTCAATTCGATTGTCGAGTGCCTCATAATCGACTGCGCTGTTTTAGGATGAACGCCAGCCGCGGCTAATAGCGTCCCCGTGGTATGCCTCAGACAGTGAAAGTCGGCATATCGGCCAGCATCATCAATGTAGGGTATTGCTTTTATTACCACTTCACCCTTCGCGTCCCGCGTCTCTGTTGCGGCTAAGTCGGCTTTTAACATCTTCGCCGGTTTGTCCGGCATATCGAACGCCAGCACCGTTGGTAGTTTACCCGCGACAAAAGCCCTAAGTCCGATTGCTGTATCAGGTCTCAATTGTAATACATCCCGGCGTCTGTGCTTTGAGTAAGCCGCCTCGACAACCACCGTATTATTATCGAAGTCAAACGATGATACTTTCAGCGTCCTCAATTCGTTCGCCCTCAGCCCTGTTTCGACGGCCAGCCGGTAAAGCATTGCCCTTGCCGCGCCGCTCATACCATATCGCCCCGGCTGTGCCGTCGTGGTCTCTAATAGCCGTCTTGCTTCGTCTGGCGATAACGCCCGCCGGTCGTGGCGTCTGTCTGTTTTGACGTTAATACCCTTTAAGAATTGCACCGGGCTTTCACTGGCCCGCCTGTCCTGCACCATCCACCGGCCAAATTCCTTTATTGATTGCAGATAAAAATTGAACGTCTGCAAACTTATACCCCGCTTGACCTTGCCATTTTTGTCTTTGGTGTCATTCCTTAATTCGGCAAGGTATTTTTGCACCTTGCTTGCTGATATATCGCTCCAGACGATAAACTTGCAACCCTCGATTATCCGCTTTGCCCTGGATACCACAAGCCCGACGTGGTCTTTCGTGTTACCACGGGCCGCCAAAGCCGCCTCAAAGTCGTTTAGATGTTCTGTTAAGGGTTTTCCGCCGCCAGCGCGTTCGGGGTCAAGCAATCCGATTGTAGTAAACCTTGTTCGCAGCTTGCCGGGTATCCGCTCCAGCCAACGGCTTAACGCCGGGTCTATCGAGTCGCCACTGGCCCGGCAGTCGATAAGGGACTTAATCTGCTTGCCAAGCGATTCCGTCGCCCCCTTGTCGGCGTAGCCGGGGAAACGACGAACAGCCCCAATATGGTCGCGCAGTTCGACGTAGTAGTTTTTGACCTCGTGGGATTGTCCGTCTTTGTCTTTGTATGATGTTCTAAAAACTCTCATTTTTTCACCTGTTCTTTCCAGCAATCGAGAAGATAACTTGAAATACTCATACCTTTGGCCTCAGCTTCTTTTGCCAGTAGTCCCCTGTCTGCTCCTGTCAATCGCAAGGTTATTATAGCCGTGCGCCTGTCTTTCGGCTTTTTTGTCGGTCTGCCCATCTTTTTCTTTTTTCCCTTCATACAAGCATAATACTTATTGTATTCGGAAAAGTCAAGCACAAAACAAAAATAATTTTCGCCTTTTTTTGAAAATTCTACCACCGCCTTGCCCTTGCCCGCTTTGAAGGGCGGGCTGCGTCGGCTGGTCAGTCAACAAGACAGCGTTTTCTTTCATTCTCACTCTCACAACTGCACACAATCTCAAACTGCGCTGCGCTCAAGGGGGTGGCTTATTATAAAATACTTCAGTTTCTAAAGCGGTTAAGCCGCTCTACGCCTTTAGTTTCTAAAGTTGTCAGGGTGGTTTGTCCTCGTTTTGAGCTTGAACAGCTTTAGTTTCTGAAGTTATACCTGCTTTAGTTCCTGAAGTTGTTTCTAAATTCCGCCGCTTCTTAAAGCCGCCGTTTATCGGCCTGTTTGCCTTGCCCTCTCCGGCCTTAAAAAATTCCGTATCGTAGTCCTGCCAGTTTTTTATCAAGGCAATTTTATGCGACTGCCGCTTAACTCCGTTGCCAAGCTCTACGATAGACCAGAATCCTTTTGCAGTAAGTTGGTCAATAGCTTTGCTTATAGTGGCTGTCGAATACCCGAACATATCGTGCAAAGATTTATAACTGATTTTTAACTCCCCATTATTCCCAGCAAAAAATCTCTTGCCCCTTTTGTTCCTGTTTGAGCCGTCTGAATTGACTTTTAGCCGTGTATATGACTCAAGAAGTATTTGCTTTGCAGCCCCCGTTAGCTTTACGAACGCCTTTGAACGGAGCAGCCGCTTGCTTAAATAAATACCTTCGCCCTGTCGTAGAGTCGTTTCGTCAATCCAGTTCTTACGGTCTTCGCCCATACCCAGCTACCCCGCATAAAATCGCCGCAAAAGACCGTCAAGCAGTTCCCAGCCGTCCGGCTCGGCCTGCCCAGCAATCAAACGGAGTAAAAGAAAACCAAGCAATTCTTTGACGTGAGGACTTGACTGATTATCTCTCTCGCGGTATATTCTTTTGTGTGTTAGGTTTGCTATGGCCGATGTTGACGCATCGGCCTGTTTTTTTTCTGCAATCATTTCTGGTACTCCTTCATCGCCTGCCATTGTTCGCGGCTCGGACAGCCGGCGGATACCCAAGCCCGTAGCTCGACCAAAGAAAAAAGTGGTTTCGCGTGATTACCGTCCCCCAGGCGAATTCCGACCGGGCCGATTTTCCCAGCCGACAGCCAAGCGTAAAATGTCGCACGGGAAATTCCCAAAAGAGACGCCGCTGCTGAAATTTCAATCAAAAGCGGTTCGATGGTTTGCTGTTCAGCGGCCATTATTGAGTCTTCCAATATATGTCATTCAAAAATAACATAGAAGGTCTATCGGCAGTAAATTTTTAAGGGGTCGAATATGCGGTATAAGCGGTCAAAACGCCGGTATTAACACAATATACGATTTTTGTTTAAGGAGAGATAAGTAGAGGTAAGGCAAGACGAGGAGTTAGTTATCAGAATTCTTATTCGCTTTTCTGCAATTGCCAATGTTTTTTCCACTTTGGCCACAAAACTCCTGCGTCTTCCGCGTTACAGTAATTTTTTCTGCCAGATTTGACAACACTATAATTATGGTTTTTGAGCGATGTTGCGATATTATCTGGACGCTTACTGATATAGCAGCCAACCTCGACACAAGCGACAGGATTTTTAAGAGTCGCAAGCGGTGCTGCGTTCGTCACTGTGTCTTTTTTCTGCTCTCCGGCTCGTTGCTCGTCATCTTTCAAAAGCCCTTTGGTTCGCAGATAATCCTTAACCCTCTTTAAGGCACTTTTGAGACGTGCAGCGAAACGTGTTTTGCTTATCCTCGTATGGTTTTCTTTTCCCGCTAAAATTCTTTCGATTGTCCAAATTCTAACTTCGCCGTCAGGCGGTGTCGGTAATGGGCAATTTACTTCCCATAACTCTACTCTTATTTTTGGACAATCCGCTAAAAATTTTTCGAGCTTAACGCCGTGATACAAATAATTTTCATACCCTTTAACGTCTAATTCTCCTGCTAAAATTTTGCTAATTACGTCTTCGAGCCAACTTATGTGGGTTATTAAACTACGCGAATATCTATTGGCCTCACGCTGAATACTCCCGTATTGGTCCTCGTCCAAACTTTCATCGTGAACAAGAAGCAATGTTGTGCAATCCCTTACTAACGGATAATCCTCACGCCGAAGAACATTCTCAGGCAAATATGTATTTATGTCCCGCTGTTGAATCTGTGCCTTTTGAAGCTGATAATTTACAAGCAAAGTGCGGGCCTTATTTCGTAATATCTTTTTGATTTCGGGGATTTGCAGCAACGTGTCCACTTCAGTAGCAACGCTGTCTAAATATTCAGTGTATTCCGTATCTGTCATTCTTGCCTGTCTTTCTTCGGGTCGGTCTGGGCAAGGGCAGGCAAGACAGGTGAAAAACCCGCTCTCGTCCAGACCGCTTGACCGGTAGCTGGCCGGTCGTCCCGATAAATGTTTTCCCTATTGTGCCAATAACCGCCTACAAAATCAACATCGCACCTTGTAGTGTCCCAAGCAAAAGCGTATAATCAAACTCGCCTTATGAAAATGCAGTGTCCTAATTGCAATTCAAAGTTCAACGTGAACGAGACGAGCATTGGTAAACAAGCCAAATGCCCCAAGTGCGCCAAGCCCTTTACGATTGAACCATTTGTAGAGACGCCTGTAGCCGTGGAACCCCCCGCAAAGAGTTCGGAACCGGTAGCTCCCCCCGCAAAAAGAAAAGGAGCAGTTTGGTTTTGGGCCATTCATAAGACAGGCAGAGCTTTTGGTTTGGTGAAGAAAAAAACGGGTTTAGGGGGTTGGTTTTGGATTATACTTCTGGCTGTTTTAGTTTGGGGAATTTTAGTTTGGGAAATTAAAGAGGCAGTAAGTATGCCAATAGTTTTTATTGTTATTATTTTAATTGGCTTTGCTAATTGTGTTCGCATTTATATGAAGAGGGAGGAGGACCGAAAAGTAAAAATCGAAGAGGGACAAAAAAGAAAAGGAGCAGTTATGAAAAAATGCCCATATTGCGCAGAGGAAATACAGGACGAAGCGATTAGATGCAAACATTGCGGAAAGGACTTAAAGAAAAAAATCGGATTTTGGGGCTGGATTGGGATTATATTTCTGGCGTTGTTTGTGTTGGGTAGCATTGGCAAGCTTTTCGATTCTGATTCCAATCAAAGGACAGAATCAACCGCAAATCCACCCGCGAGTTCGGCAACAGTTGAGCCGCAATCTCAAAAGCAGGCATCCACCGAAAAAGCCCCCGATAAAATTTACAACGAAGGCGATACTGTTCATATCGGATATACAACTTATGTCGTATGGAAGTGCGGTTGGGTGGTTAGTCTTCCCCCTTATTACGACGAAAAAGCCAACGCGGCATTTTTATTGATAGACTTGACGGTCAGGAATGATGACACAAAACCCCGCTCGATTCCCTTGTTTAAGTTAATAGATGAAAATGGAGCAGAATACGAGGTCTGCACTAAGGGCTTGGGAGACCAGTATATTGACGTTTTTGATAGTTTGAATCCAAGCGTCACGAAACGCGGCTACATTGTTTTCGATGTTCCAACAAACCACAAATACAAACTCAATGTGTCGGGTGGATACTGGTCTGGAGGAAATGCCTTAATAGTGTTATCGCCCAAGCCGTTTCGGCAATAACATCGAAAATGGGGTGAAATTGCCGTATCGTCAGCCCTTTTTAATAGGGGTCAGGAAATTCAGAAAATTCAATCTCATTTCGCGTCTAACGACCGCTCTAATGCCGCCTGTCTTTCAGCAGGGGTCAGCTCTTCCCAGCGTTTTTCCCCATTCATTTTGCGTTCCAAAACCCTCATTCTTTCAGCGGGGGACAGATAAGACCATAGCTCTTTATAGTGGGAATCTTCGTTGTTTATATTTTCTGTAAAATCCGCTTCGCTCTTGCCTAAAAGTTCCGAAGATTTCAGCCGGTCTCTCATCATTGCTGCCTTGTTGCGCATTATCTCAGTCCAAAAGGATTGCCGCTCCTGCCTTGTGCTTATTGTTTTGGGCCTAATCTCTGTATCCTGCCGATTTCTAATGGCTTCCAAAATGTGCTTTTTTGCTACCAGTCCCCGACAGTAGCGATAAGACAAGCCGGACTTCTCTGCGGCCTCTTTGATATTGCCGTCAAAGCAATCTACAAACTTCTGCTGTTTTAAGGTAAGCTCTCTTGTAATCGGCTCGACCGTCTCTTTTTTCGCCATATCGCTCAACCGTTTTTGCCGTATGATAACGGGATACGTTTTCGCTGTTTTTTATCGTCTGCCATGCTATTCACCCCGTTTGCACCGTTCAGTAACGGCTGAATTTCGACCAGCGTTTTGATTGTCTGTTTGATATGCTCCGGCAGGTTCGGCCAGCGTTCGACCACAAGGGCTAAATCAGGGTCTTTTTCGGCTAAAAACGCCAAGAAACGCGCCAAGTCGTTTTGGCTGTTTTCTGTAAGTGGTTGTTGTTGTAAGTGGTTATGGTTTTTTGTCTCCGGTTTTGTAAACCGGAGGTTATCGGTTCGAATCCGATCGTTGGCTTTCACTTTTCCGCCTCACAAAACGAAACTCCGCGGTTTATACGCCTACGCCTTCAATAAACTACTGCGGGAGTTTATTCTTTCTTGCCAGGTTTTTCGATACGAAACAAAAATGCGGCCGGGAATGTTGCTGTGGAGTTCAGCGCTTTGGTATGCTATAATCGCGCCTTAAATGAAAATATGGCAGGAAAGGGTATAAAATGCAAAAGACAACGTTTGGAGTAATCACAGGAAACAGGGGATTTTTCCCGGATATACTGGCAAAGCAGGGACGCAAAGATATTCTCGACGTGCTCAAGAGCAACAGTTTCGGCGCTATCGCCCTGTCGATGCAGGATACCAAATACGGTTCGGTTGAGACATACGCGGACGCGAAAAAGTGCGCGGAACTGTTCGCGAAAAACGGCGATAAAATCGACGGCATAATCGTTACTCTGCCAAATTTCGGCGATGAGAAAGGCGTGGCGGAATCAGTAAAACGCGCAGGTCTTGATGTGCCGATTCTCATTCACGCCGAACCTGATGCGCCGGGCCAAATGACCATTGCCAACAGACGGGATTCGTTCTGCGGGAAAATGAGCGTCTGCAATAACCTCAGGCAGGCCGGCATTCCATATACACTTACTAAAACGCACACTATGCCAGTCGCTTCAGCGGAATTCAAACAGGAGCTGGATGATTTCGCATCGGTTTGCAGGATTGTCAAAGGACTCAGGAACGCCCGCTTCGGCGCAATCGGTGCACGCACAGGCGCATTCAACACCGTCCGCTACAGCGAAAAGATTCTTGAATTGTCCGGCATAGCAGTCGAGACGATAGACCTCTCTGAAATCCTCGGAAGAGTTGGCCGCTTGGCTGACAACGACAGGAACGTAAAACGCAAACTAAGCGAAATTCAGCAATATACATCGACTAAATCGATTCCGGCTGAATCACTTTTGAAAATGGCGAAGTTCGGATACGTGATAGACCAGTGGGTCAAAGACAACGAGCTTGACGGGACGGCAATTCAGTGCTGGACGTCGCTTGAGGAATTTTTCGGGATAGTGCCCTGCACGCTGATGAGTATGATGAGCGAGTCGCTAATGCCAAGTGCATGCGAGGTAGACATCACGGGACTATTAGGGATGTATATACTGCAACTGGCTTCGGGGACGCCAAGCGCGTTACTGGACTGGAACAATAACTATGCGGATGAGCCGGATAAATGCGTTTTGTTCCATTGCAGCAATCTGCCAAAGAGCTTTTTCAAATCCGCAAAAATGGACTACCAGGAGATAATCGCCGGTTCGGTCGGCAAGGACAACACATATGGAGCAATGGTCGGGAGAATAGCACCGGGCAACACTACATTCTGCAGAACCACCACCGACGACGCGGCAGGCGTTATCAGCGCATACGTCGGCGAGGGCGAGTTCACAAACGACTCGCTCGACACATTCGGCGGCTACGGCGTGATGAAAATACCAAACCTGCAGAACCTTTTGCAGTTTGTATGCAGGATGGGCTTTGAGCATCACGTGGCGATGAATATGTCTCAGAAAGCCGACGCCATCGCCGAGGCGATCGGCAATTACCTCGGCTGGGAACTTTACCGCCACAAATAATTTTTACAGCCGCATCTTTACGAATTAAACATGAAACGCTGAAATGACAGACAAACAATGGGCGACACTGCTTAACGTAATCAATGGTAACGTCAACAAGACGTTGCCCGTCGGCTTTATAATAGACAGCCCCTGGCTGCCGGGGTGGGCGGGTATGTCGGTAATGGACTATTTTACCGGCGAACAAATGTGGCTCAAAGCCAATCTAAAAGCCATCAGAATTTTTCCGCAGGCGATGTTTTTGCCCGGCTTCTGGTCAGAGTTCGGGATGTGCACCGAGCCGTCGGCATTCGGTTCGAAATGCTTCTGGCAGACAAACGACTTGCCGTTCGCGAGTCCGATTATCACGTCATTTGAGCAGGTTGATTCCATAAGCAGACCCGACCCTTCAAAAGATGGCTTGCTGCCTTTTACACTGAATCGGCTGAAACTAACGCAAAAACAAATCGAGCGGGAAGGACACACCATAAAATTCGCCGTTTCGCGCGGGCCGCTGAATATCGCCTCGTTCCTTGCCGGCACAACTGAGTTTCTTATGGGTGTTCGCGCAAATCCGGACGAGGTCAGCCGGCTGCTCGATATGATTACGGATTTCATCGTTGACTGGATTTGCCTGCAAATAGAAACGTTCCCGACAATCGAAGGCATTTTCATTCTGGACGATATAGTCGGCTTCCTCGGCGAGCAGGACTTCGTCAAATTCGCCAAACCACGGCTGCAAAAGATTTTCACCTGCCGGAATGTGAAAGTGCGGTTCTTTCACAACGACGCACCCGGTCTTGTCTGTGCGCCGCACTTAGCCGAAATCGGGATTAACCTTTTCAATTTCAGCAGCGACCACGGTCTGGCACGAATGAAAAAACTTGCCGGAGATAAAGTTGCGCTGTTAGGCAATATCCCGCCGAGAGACGTTTTGGCCGCGGGGACACCCGCTGAAGTGGCGCAAGCTGTGGAGACAATGCTGACTGGTCTTGAAGACCGCAGCCGGATTATCGCGTCCTGCGGCGGAGGTATGCCGCCAGAGGTATCGACGGATAATATCAACGCGTTTATTGCGGCTGTTGAAAAGTATCGGTAAAACAACGGGCAAAGACGTTTTATTGCTGCGGGGAGTATTCAAACCAGTCAAAATCGGCTGGAGTTTAGGATTTTCGTACGTTGCCGATTGCCTACATCTTTCTTATTTAACAAATGAATATCATTCAATTCACCGATTACGGCAATTGCCGCCAGTTTTCTGCCAGAACGGCAAATTCGGAAAAATTGACCGTACAATCTTCGTCGAGGTCAACCCCAACAGTTCCGTTACAATCGTTCACCAGCCAGAACTTAAAAAAGGGAGAAAGGTCATTCATTTCGACGATACCGTTGCTAACAAAATCGCCGTAGGGACCTTTCGACAGCACAACGTCCCCGCCATCCGGCACCACGTCAAACATAACATACATCGTTGCATTGGCAACCACAATACTCGCATTTACCGCCTGGCCGTTCTGTGAAACATTAGCAGACGGCCAACCCGCCGGAAGAGGTCTGCGTATAGTTACCGGATAATTGTAAATCACGTTGTCGAGAGTGTCTGTTACCTGTAAAGTAATACTTGTGCCTTGATTTGACGATTCTGCAATGTTCACATCATTGCGTTCTCTTATGTAGCGCACAACATTTGCAAAAGTCGAAACCCAGAATGTGTTCCTGCGAGCATCAAGATACTGAAGGCTTGCCCTGAGTGTCGCGGACGGAAGCGGAGAATATCCCCCGTCGCTGTCGATGCCATGTATGAGATATACACACCATCCTTTTGAGGCCGCGGTACTTACAAATTTCGCATTGAAGTCCGCCGCTGTCAGCACCGAACCCTGGTTACCGCAAATTAACGAACTTATCTGGTAGAAATTCGATGGAGTGTTTGCTTCAATGTAGCCCTGACAGTGTCGCGCGGCAATATAGTATTGCGCAGTAAGCGTTTGGTCGCTGGGCACGCAATTGGGGTAGGCCAGCGTGATGCATTGCTGGCCTGTTATATGCGAGTTTATGACACTCTGAGAGTCCGCCAACTCCGTCGTCTGCTGCGCAATGGTCAATCCGCCCAAAGAAGGATGCGTCACAGTATGACTGGCGATTTCGTGACCCTGATTAGCGGCATTTTGCAGGCCGGTCCAGTTAGGCCCCCAGCTTGTAACAGTAAACAGCGTCAGCTTATAACCAAATTCATTGAACATAGGGACTGCTATAGCGAGTTGATTGGAGCAGTCATCATCAAAAGTATAACTTACTGCCGCTGTCCGAAATCCAGGCCAATTGCCTACCTCGTAAGGGGAAGCAACAGTTCCAGAATACGCCACGTTGCCTGCCGCAAGAAAGGCGGCCAATAGCAAAATTACATTTACTTTTTTCATACCCTTACCCCCAAAACAGCTTTTAAAATCGGAAATCTTGTTTTCGATTTCGTTTGCTGCGTCTATATTGTAGCTCCTCGCCGAAAAAGTTATTGTATGCAATTGTCATCATAGAACATAAATACAGGATACCATAAATGGGGGGACATTGCAACAATAAGTTGTGATTGATTCCCTGGGTTCTTGAATGGTAAACCGCTGTTAATAAGGCACTTATGAAAAAGAAGCCCGAAGGCGGTTAGCCGGAAAAGCGAGAAAACAAAGGCCTGTATCGTCTATAATTTAGATATGGAAATTTATATTTGTGCGTTCGGCATCTATCCGTAACTAATTATTTAAATCTGCTCCAAAGGGCGACGCCGGCAAACCTTCCTTGTTATATAAATTCGCCCCTTCAGGATTATCAGCCCAGGCGTACCGGACAGCGACAGGATTGGCCAACTGGTCATTCCAAACCACGATTTTATTATCCTCTATTTTTGCTTTTGCCCATACAATTTTTTTGTCAGCGCCGGCAATAGCGAAATACTTCAGCTCCCCATCTCCTTTTGCCGTTAATCCGCTGCCTGTATTTGCAAATGTGAGAATGATTTTATTTCCTTCGATTTTCATTGACTGGTAAATAGGACCTGAATAAACCACTTTTTCGTCGCCATAGGCCGTCTTTCGGGCTGCCAGCGCCAGCCGTTTGCCGACGTCTTCCTTGTTTAGAGGATGTATGTCGTTCCATTCACCGAGGTCAATGATTACGGCCATTCCCGTATTGGGAACAGCGAGCGTTTTAAGCTGTGCGTCTCTCAGCTCGGCCCAGCCGCTTTCAGACGGCTGAGTTTTAACCTCCATAAAATTAGCCAGTTGCACGTACAGGAAGGGGAAGTCCCCTTGACTCCATTTTCCTCTCCAGTCGGCTATCAGCGCAGAAAACAGCTTTTGATACTCACGCGGCTTTGCGGTATTGGATTCCCCCTGATACCAAATTACTCCTTTAATTTTATAGTTTAATAACGGGGCAATCATTCCGTTATATAATCCCAGCGGCTGCCACTCAATAAAAGTTTTGCCAGGCAATGAGTCCATTGTAGCGCCTAATTTGTATTGCCACCGGCCCTTTAAGTCGATTGTCTGTCCCGCTGCGGAGAGCTGATACGGCTTATCCAAAACAAAACCGCCCCGGCCCGAGTTATTAATAACCCTTACTACGATGATATTTTTGCCTGCCTTTAGCAGGTCTGAAGGAATATCATATATTCTTGGCGGGTACTGATATGAAACCGACCCCACAAGTTTGCCATTAACATAAGTAAAATCGCCATCCACAATCCTGCCGAGCCAAAGCTTTGCCGGCTGACCAGTCATTGAAGCCGGGACATTAACTTCTTTTATGAACCAGACAACGCCGTTCACGTTTCCCAGGTTACAGTCAGCCCAGTAACCGGGCACATTCATTGTCGCCCATTCTGAAGCGTCATAATTTACATCAAACCACGGCTTTTGACCTTTTTCCAAACCTTTATCAAGCTGCTGTATACGACCATACCAGGCGTCGCTGACGGCTTTATCTTTTTCCGTGATTTGGTTAATGTGGCTACTGTCTTTAAATTTTTTCGCTGTTTCCAGGTATTCAGGAAACACTTTTAAGGCGTCCTCGCTCAACCATGCCTCGGCAGGTGAGCCGCCCAAGCTTGCATTTATTAAACCTATGGGGACGTGGTATTTTTCATATAATTCTTTCGCGAAAAAATAACCAACGGCGGTAAATTCGAGCACGCTTTTGGGATTGGCCGATACCCAGCTACCCGACTTGAAATCTTCCTTTGGTTCCTGGAAATCATATATATGCGGAACAATAAACTGCCTTATATTTGGGTTGTCGGCGTTGGCGATTACATCCGGATAGCGGTATTTTACCCTGTTCATAGGTAGTTCCATATTTGACTGGCCCGAACATACCCATACATCACCTATCAGGATATTTGTCAGAGTTATATGATTACTGGCGTTAATATCCATGCTGTATGGGCCGCCCGCTTTTAATTCAGAAAACGTTACCGCCCATTTGCCGTCTGTGCCTGTTGCGGCATTATATGTTTTGCCGTCAAAGCTAATTGTTACCTTTTCGCCTTCGGCAGCCCAGCCCCAAATCTTTACACTGGCGTCTCTTTGCAGCACCATACCATCGCTTACCAGAAGTGGGAGTTTGACCTGACAGAAGGCCGCTTGAGAAATCAACAATACATAACAGCATACTACTGAACCAAGTATTTTTACCTTCGACCTCATGATTGCATATTTTCAGTGTTTATCAAAACTAATCGGATACGTATTCGAACCAGTCAAAGTCGGCGGGAGTTGAGCACCTTTGCCCGTTGCCGGTAGCGTATATACCGAAGTAATCGCCTGTGAAGCACATTCCATCTTCAAAACCAATCGCTTCAACAGACAAATCCTTCGTCAGGGCTGTGCCTAATACCTGCACATCGCCATTGGATGACTTGCAGGAAAATTCGTAAGTCAACGGCGTCGCCTTAACCGACAACACAACAGGCCCGGCTCCGATATCAGCATATTTAACCGGCTCGATTATTTTGCCCTTGAGGACTTTTCTGAATAAAACCTGGCGTCTGCCATCTTTTAGCGTAACACCGATTTCATAATGATGTTTGTCATTACTTCGAACGACAAGACCTGCCTCCTCATTTTCGCTTTTAGGGTCGAATTCAAGCAGAGTCGAAGCAACACAGTTGAAATCGGTCTGGCGACGGCCAACAAAGGCGGGCGAATCCACGTTGCTCATATTTACATCAGAACCATTCAGACGCAGAAAGCCAGGCCTATCGATAAGCGAGTAATTCTCCGGATAAGGATCTCGCAGGTAGTTCCACTGCAAAGCTAAAGTTTTGCTGTCGAAGTTATCCTTCGCCGGCTCTTTCGGCCATATATGCTGCGGCAATTTCGGCGCGGTCATAACGGGCTGAATCATGCCGTTGACGTTGACCACAGGCCAGCCATTGCCGTCGAAAACAACCGGCGCAAGAAATGTCTCGCGACCTATATGATGAAAGCGTGCGCCGGGTGGCTGAGGCCGAACTCCTAAGCAAACTAACCACCACCCATCGGGCGTATCAACCAAATCCGCATGCCCGACAACCTGAATCGGAAGCTTAGGTAACTTACGATGTGTCAGGATTGGGTTTTTCGGATTGGATTCGAATGGCCCCCACGGCGAATCGCTGCGCGCGATGGTTACACTGTGGTCATAGCTGGTTCCGCCCTCTGAAATCATCAGAAAATATTTGCCGTTGGCCTTATACAAATGCGGCCCTTCCGCCCAAGCACCGCCTGTGCCGCCCCATATTTTTTTCAGGGGTCCTTCGAGCTTGCCTGTTTCGAGATTGAGTGTTCTCTGAGCAATATAGCCATCGCCCTGACCTTCGTGGCGGGTGTAATAGACCGTTCCATCGTCATCGAAGAAAAGAGATGGGTCCATACCGCTACGGTCGAGCCAAATCGGCTCAGACCATGGCCCCGCGGGATTCTGGGCGGTGACGTAAAAATTGCCTCCTCCATCCACGTTGGTAGTCACCATATAAAAGACGCCTTTGTGATAGCGAAGCGTCGGCGCATAGATTCCGCCTGATGCACGGACTCTGTCAAGGGGCAACTGGCTTTTGCGGGTCAGGCAATACCCGATTTGACGCCAGTGCACGAGGTCTTTGCTGTGAAAAATAGGAACGCCCGGAAAATACTCAAAGGAACTATGCACCGTGTAATAATCGTCACCTACCCGGCAGATACTCGGGTCAGGATAAAAACCGGATATAATGGGATTTTGAAAAGTTTTCGGTTGCTGTTGTGCACAGCCGAAGACCAGGAACTCAGATGAAATAAGCAAAATCCAATACTTCATATTATTTCGTATTGACAACTTTAATCACCGCATCAAAGGCCGGCTTGGGCTGATAGTTCCGGTCAAACAACAGCGGATAGCTCGTGCGTCCCCTAACCGGCCAGTTATTAAGCCAGCTTGTCTTGTCGTAAACGCCCCAGAAGGTAACGCGGCTTATTGTGTCTTTATGTTCGAGCAAAACAGCAAAAAGCTCCGCGTAACGGTCAGCGAGTTTTTTCTGCACCTCATCAGGCAGACCATTGACGTAAGGATTAAGCCTTGTCTGTAATTCAAACCTGACGTTAATATCGGCTCCCATATACTGAGTAGCACTTGGCAGGACGTCGATATCCAGTTCGGTAACCATAACTTTAACGCCTAATGCGGCAAAGGCGTTGATAAATTGCTCGATGTCTTCGCGTGAAGGATAATCCAGCGCCCAGTGCCCCTGAATACCAACGCCGTCTATGCGGAGACCTTTGGCCTTGAGGTCTTTTACGAGACGCACGCAGGCCTCGCGTTTGGCCGGCTTATCGAGTGAAAAGTCGTTGTAATACAATTCTGCGTTCGGGTCCGCCTCGTGAGCATACTCGAACGCCTTTTGAACGAAGTCCGGGCCTACTGTTTCCACCCATTTGGATTTGTGGAGAGGTCCTGCGTCGCTTAGGGCTTCATTGACAACGTCCCAGCCGTTGACTCGGCCTTTGTATCGGCCCATAACGGTAAAAATGTGGTCTTTCATACGTGCGAGCATTGCATCGCGGCCAAGCAGATTATTGGAGTCGTCCCTGAACGCCCAGCTAGGTATCTGGTTTTGCCAGATGAGGGTATGACCGACAATAAACATTTTGTTCTTCTCGCCAAACGCCACGAAGCGGTCAGCCGGCTCGAAATTATATTTGTTCGGCTCAGGATGAATGAACTGCCACTTCATAACGTTTTCGGGGGTGATGGAATTGAATTGTTTTTCGACGATGGCGGCGGCCTGAGAATCCTTGCCTGAAACCACGTCATCGCTGACAGCAACGCCGATTAAAAACATTTTCGCAAACACGTCTTTGAGAGCCGGAACATTCGCACCGGCAAAACACCTGATAGCGCCTATCAAAACAATTATCAAACATACCACGCAGGTTGTTATTAGCAATTTCATTACAACTTCCTTTCCTGTTTACGCGTATTTGAACTGTTTGCGTCGTTCTGCCAGCTCATCCTGAATCTGGATATTCATCTTTTTTGTGATTTTATAGCATAACAGACAAACTATCACGATGAGGAGAAAAACAGCCGGATATATGCTGACGCTCATACGAATACCAAGCAGGGCTTTGGGTGTTTGTGCAACATTGGCCTGATAACCGTAAGCGGCGAGCAGCCACAGGCCAATTGCTCCCCCTAAGCTCAAGCCGGCCTTAAGAGCGAACAAAATTGTGGCATAAATCACGCCGGTAGTGCGACGACTAGTTTTCCATTCGCCAAAATCCACCACGTCGGCAAACATCGCCCAGATAAGCGGAATCGTCGGCGCATAGGAAAGCGCACGAACAAACTCCAGAAGGAACATTGTCCCGATTGCGTCCGCCGGAAGCAGGATATACATAACCATAAAAACCGTGGTGAGTGAAAAACAGACAATAGCGACAATTCTTTTACCGAAACGAATGGACAAATAGGTGGAAAATATCACACCAATAACCGTAACAAACTGGCTGAACATATTAAACAAACCATATCCGACTGAGACCACGTTGGTCTTGTCGCTTTTAACAATAAGACCAAATGCGTTCAGGATTTTGTAGAATGTTCCGCCGGAGCCGTCCGCAATGTTGGTCAGCCCCAGCCCCTGTAACACCTCAAACAGGCGGTCTTTATTTAAATAATAATCAAAGTAGTAATACATTGTTCCGCCTCTCAAAGCCACGAAGATGAAATGAGAAAGCGTAAGAATGAACATCGCAATCCACGGCCCGTTTTTGAGCAGATTACCGAAGTCCTGCCGGGCGTCCATCTTTTGCTTCGGGTCAGGCAGTATTCGCTCTCGCGTGGTGAGGAACGTAATGACAAAAAAGGCAACGCATATAATCGCCCACAGGCCCATCGTCATCTGCCAGCCCTTCGCTTTGTCACCCTGCCCGAACTTGTCAACCAGCGAAAGCGTAAATGTCCCTACAAGAAGCTGGGCTAACATCGCCGCCACAAAGCGATACGATGACAGGGTCGTGCGTTCGTTGACGTCGCCCGTCATTACGGCCGTCATCGCCGAATAAGGCGTGTTATTGGCCGAATACAGGGTCATCAGCGCTATATTTGTAAGGCACGCCCATACGATTTTACCTGGTGTCGCGAAGTTGGGAACTGTATAGGCCAGGACCATCATCACGCCCCAGGGTATGGCCGTCCAAATCACCCAGGGCCTGAACTTGCCCCACCGTGTCTTTGTGCGGTCGGCGATTACGCCCATCATCGGGTCAAAGAATGCGTCCCACAGCCGCCCTCCCAGCAGCAACGTTCCCGCCAGCCACGCCGCCAGTCCGAACGTGTCGGTGTAAAATTTCGCCTGGAACAGAATCATCGTCATAAAGACGAAGTTCGCGGCGGCGTCACCCAAACTGTATCCGGCTTTTTCCCCAAACGAGAGTTTTTTTGCTCCGTCCTGCATTTGCGTCCCCTTGAATTATTGTCTTCGGGTTTACACTCTACCTGAATACAATTTTACCATAGAGCAATATACTTTAGAAAGGATTGAAAAGCAGAATAACTTTGAAAAACCACAATGTCAAGGAGTCCTTCCCTGGCCTCTGCGGTAATTACAGCGGTATCGCCCTGACATTAACGACTACGACTATTTATTAATAAGGGAGATGATTCACGACCCACATCCCTGGTCGTTTTGGAGTGGCAGTATAATCCGCTATGACAAAAACCTCCTGTTTGCGCATATAAGAAATATGGCCATCGTAGAATGCTACATTGGCGCCTTCACTGTGGCGATAAAGTACCGGGCCATCGACACGCGGGTCGGCATTCTTATAGTCTTGAAGATTAGCTTGATGAAGCTTGTCCCATCCGTTTACATAATTAGCGCCAGCCCAGCAAACCCACCAGTCAGTGCTTTCGGTAAAGGCAAGTTTTTCAGAGGCCCTTTTTACCGATTGAGCCGTAAAGCCAACAGAAGTTGTACCTACAGGATACCACTGACTAGGATTTGCAATACTCCCATATTGTACCGTGAATTCTGTGCTGTTATAACCATAACTGCCCGAATAGGTTCCGCTGGCTGTAACGGCATTCATTAGATTTTTGCTTACCGTGTCGTCTGGGCAAAGATATTCTATGGGAAGGAGAAAATCACTGCTCGCGTTATTGCCAAGACTTTCCGCATTATGCCGTTTTTGCATTACCAGAATCCTGCGAAAGGCCTCGTTTGCAACCCATGCAGTTACAACAGCGTTGCCGCCTGTTCTTCCCGTGGAGGGTCCGAAAACATAGTAACTAATCGGCACAAATTTTCCGTCATACGCCTCCGAATACATAAAGTCGGCCGTCATAATCGACTTTAACGTGTTGCCGCATACTATCCTGCGGCCCAGTTCTCTTGCCCTGTTAAGGGCCGGCAGTAAGATGGCCATAAGAAGCGCTATAATCGCGATTACAACCAGCAACTCAACCAGCGTAAATCCTTTTATCTTTCTCATAATGCCACCGTTAAAAAAATCCTTTTAACTTCCAGCAATCTGCGACCCCTGAACAACACGTTACGTTGTTCATCTGCCGGTCACGCGGTTCGTTATCGTCGATCGTCCTACGGGTGCGTCCTAAACCGCCTGCCGACCAATCAAACCGATACGAGCCGCGCAACCGAAAACGTTTAACACAACTTTATAACTATTCAGTTTCTCAGTATAAAACTATTACCAGTTCGGACCGCAACCAGCACCGCCCGGGTTATCACACAGGCGCCATTCAGAAGCAAAAATAGCGTAATCGTAGAAGTCCACCTGGCAGTCGCCATTCAAATCGCCGGGCAGAGTCATTCCTCTTGCCTTGACCTCGGCACAATCTTTTGGCTGCCACGCGGCATAATGGGCCGCTACTCTATCCGCGCTCAAAACGACTGGGTAAACAGAGAATTCATCGACATAGCCGCTATAGCAATTGTATGGATATCCCTGGTCATTTTCACAGCCAATAATAAGTTGCTTCAGCTCAGGCCCCAATAACGCCTGATGGTTATTTGGGTCATAAATAGTCGTTTGACCGGCAAGAGAACCATCCAGATACAATTGAATTCCCATCGACCCGCCCGGGTCTGCCTCATTTTCGTCGTATGTAACAACCAATTGATGCCACTGTCCGTCCAGCGGGGTAACCGTACCGGGATAATACCACTGACTTCCGCCCGCGACTCGCAGTTTTGACACGCCGGCATCGGTGTATAAGCCCAATAAAGGAGCATTCGGCTCTTTCGTCCAAGAGCCAACCTGCTGGAAAATCACTCCGAATTGATCCGGCGCAAGTCCGAGGATGCTCTTTATCCATACCTCAAACGATATCGTGCCCTTCGCAAAGGCGTAACCATCGTTGTTGACGGTCCAATCCGTTGGCGGGCTACATCTGGTGTATTCGTTCGGGAGACCCGGGGTCGCCCACCAGTTGTTCCAGACATAAGCGACAGCGTTCGAATGGCCGCCGTTATCGGATGAAGCTGACTTAATTGTGTTATTCAGGTAAAGAGACAAACCCATTCCGCCCGCGGTTTTTCGGACTATGGCGAAATCTCCTTCTAAACCAATGTTGTTATCATCATGCCCAGTCAGACCAGCAAAGTAGCCGTTCCCAGAAGAATCCACCGGCATTTGATTGTCGAACTTCAGATACACACAAGGGTCATCTGCCATTACTTCTGTTGCGTATGGACCCGGCTGTATCGAATTGAACGTAACCACAATGTGATGCCATTGGCCGTTATTTATCGTGCTGTTAATGTATGAAGTATTACCGCCGCCGATAAGACCTATGGAGTTGGTTCCCGCAGAATACATAGCGCCGTAACTGTGCTCCTCGGTGCCTCCGCCGTTGTGCTGGAATAACCGCGGGTAATCACTGCTCTGAGTTGTCTTAACCCAGAATGCAACTGATATATCGGTTAAGGACAACCGCGCATCCCAGTCACAAACGTCAATACAATCGCCTGTCCCGCCGGTAGCGCCATGCAGAATCGCGGCTTTGCCGACATAACCGCTGGCATTTTGATCAACAGCCCCGATATAAGTGCTGTTCACGTCCGTGAGGCTGCCGCTATTCGCAACTTTACTGCCATTGCTGCTGTTGGCGTCCTCAAAACGCAGATAAAGCAAAGGATTAGCGCTTGTAACGGCCGCAACATAACCGCCCTGACCAGCGTTGTAAAGGTCAGCAACATTGGTGTCGGTTAGAACCCGGCCAAACACGGCAAACTCATCAATCTGGCCGACAAGCCCGTTATAAGGGTAATATCGGCTTCCCTCTGACCCGATTGTCAGACGCTGATAAGGGAAACTAATCGCCTGGGTAGCGGTTGAAGTCCCCATTCTTACTCCATCCACGTATAGCGTTTTTGTAACGCTATCTGCCGAAGCAACACCAGCCAGCGACAGGCCGAAAAGCATCACAATCATAATCGATAATTCAACTTTATATCTCATATTACCTTCTCCTTTTTTTATGTCCTTTTGACTTTTCATCACGCTATAGAGCTCAAAACGTCAAAAACATCCGTTCTGATCCGGGTTATTGCAAATTAGCCAGTTATCTACCAACAAAGCAAGGTCTTCGAGACCGACGGCACAGTTACCTGACAGGTCTGCCGGATAGTTAACGCCGTACAAACCAACCTCACTGCAGTTATTCATGGCAACATTTCCGATGCGAGTGAATTTCAGGTACATAAGATTGGACCCCGTCTGACCGCCAAAGCCCTGGTAAGGAACATTCCATTTAATCGTATGGCTTCCCTTAACAAGATTAACAGAAAGGTCCGTCGTCTTGCCTTCCGGTGGGCTGAGGTTAAAATCACACACATCTCCCACAAACTTGTCATCGAGAAAAAATCTCATAGGATTAATCCTGTAAGTGCCCGCTGTGTTAACATCGGCGGATACAAGATACCGCCCCTTATTAACATCATCGACCGTGATATCGTAACCCATAAACTCACCTACATCTAAGTTGCCGACATATACATTGGGTTCAGCGCCAAATGTGTCCGGTCCAAATCCCTGCGGGTCGTCCGACCTGGTGTTTCGCTCACCGGCAACATCCCAATTTCCAGCCCATATGATTGTCCCGTCCTTTACGGCAACAGGTGATTTATCTTTAACAAACTGAAGAGCGTTCAGTTTGTTAGTATAGGTCAGGTATAAATCATCAGAACTTGAATTGTTGATATCTACATTGGAGAAAATTACGTAATTCTGGCCAAGTTTAAACTCACCGGCATTGGCGTCCCCGCTTACTGCTTGAGTAGTCGTTACGCCATAGCGAGTCAGCCTAAATAAACCCGGGTCTCTCCCATAAACATATATGTCATAAACCCCCTGGAACGCGCCCTGACCGAAAATAGAAATATTCGGCTCGTTCGGCGAAACTGCCGTAAATCCGTCGTTCATCAGACCTGAGCCCCACTGATAGCCGTGTTTTTGCCCGTTGTCGCCAAGCCACACCTGAGCAGCGTAAACGCTGCAAAAGAATGGCTGATCCTCGGACTGAAGCCCCTCGCTTCTTGCCGAACCTACTGGCACTCCCCATCCGCCATAATACGGAATCCAGACAGCACTATTACCGACATCATAGGCCCCATTGCCGATGTAAGGAGTATTGTCGTTATAGCCCTTGATATCGACATTAATGACATCTGCCGCCAGCACAACGCCAGCAGCGCCAAGAATGGATAACACAACCGCAAGTAATCTCATTTTCATCATAACAAAACCTCCTAAACTATTTACGACACATCACCCTTATTTTGCCCTTTACTAACTTCACGTTTTTATATTCAGCCGGCATATCCGGCCCATCTCTTTCATCTACACCACTGCCCATGTATCAGGCAGATAACTAAAGCACAATCTCTGTCGATTTATTAACCAGCGCCATCGTCGAAGACCGCGATACAAGGTTCTGCGAAAGTTTTACGCACTCAGGACGATACTCCGAAGGCGACTTCAGGCGCTTGAGCAGCAAATTCGCGGCTATCTGCCCCATTTGTCTCGATGGCACCGCGACCGTCGTGAGCGGCGGACTAACAATGCTGCATAGATATTCGTCGTTAAAGCAAATCAAACTGACCTGCTTGGGTATCTGAATTTCAAGCATATTAGCGCCGTGGATAATTCTCATCGCCTCAATGTGGTCGTACGCGAGAATCGCAGTCGCGTGATGTTTAATAACCGACGAAGCCAAAAAAGCGGATGCCGAGTTAAACACCTTGTCGTGATTTTTAATCGGCTCAAGCCCGCGTATTTTCAACTCAGAAATGTATGTATCGTGACGGTCGCCAATACTTCTGTGCTTATAGTGCTCGCTGGTGGGGCCTGCGTAAGCTATCTGTGTGTGCCCAAGTTCCACCAAATGACGCACAGCCATCTTTGTTGCTTCAATATCATCGGGAATGACAGATGAGCAATTAGAGCCGCCAACACCATTGATAACCACATAAGGCAGATTTGCCCTTTCCATCTCTTCAATGGTTTCCGGAGAACATTCCTGAAGCACTATAGCCCCATCCACTTTCCACGGCGGCAGTTCGCAGCGGTTCCCCGTCAGATTTGGAACGGACATGCAAACATCGTAGCCGCCCGTATGCAACTCGTGAACGCAGGATTCGATAATGGCCTGATAAATGTTGCCGGGAAATCCCAAAGCAATGTTACAGCCGAGAACTGCTATTACCTGTGTCTGGCGTCTGACAAGATTCTTGGCCGCGAGATTGGGACGATACCCAAGTGAATTTGCAATATCGACAATACGTTGATGAACTTCACGTCTGACGGAAAAACCATGCTTGAAATTACCGTTCAATACCCGGCTGACAGTCGCCTGGCTTACACCGCAATGAGAAGCTACCTCCCTGATGGTCGGTACGCCGTTGTTTCGAGGGGTACTCATTTTTTCTTCACTTTACATACATAAACCTGAAACCGTTAACTAACAGGTTTCCACTCAATACATTGCTTTTTCTTATGCTTTTTGTTAATCTATTGGAAGGCAATCAAGGTTTGCTTCGCATAAGATTGCAGGTATTCAAATTTGCGAAGAGCGTTGTGACCACTAAACGTCCAGTAATCGTTTACTTATACATTAGCATTGTCGTTTATCAATGTCCAGCTTTTTTTTTAAAAAAAATTTATTTGCCAAAAAAACCGTCCAAAAACCTGCCATACTGCCAATCCCGGGGCAAAAAAGGCCTTTTTTACGAAATAACCGGCGGTCTAAAGCCAAAAAGCGGGCCTCCCGGTCAATTTAAACCGGTCAAAACACAAAACGATTTTACCGTTGCGTCTCTAATCGCTGGGAGCAGCTGGCACTCACCCACAAATGGCAGGCCTCCGGGATGGCATTCTGACCCCATACACACAATCTACGAACCATTTATTTTAAATATATGCTTGACTAACCACCCATATATAGGATATAAGTATAGTGTTCAGTAATCGTTTACTGCCCCCGTCACAAAGGCGGGAGCCGGGCGAATTAGCCGGCTTTCCACACCTCCAGCCCTACGATGGGCAATTTTTGCGGGTTTGCACGGACGGAATATGATGAAAAAGAGCAAAAAAGCCATATCCTTTGGGTATCCAACTTGTGTATTCTTAATCTTAATCCTGGCATTAGGAACATCCTATGGCGATGTAAACAACATTCTGGTCAATCCCGGCTTTGAAACCGGCACGACCACCGGCTGGGCCACCCGAAGTTCTTCTATCAATGTAGTAACGTCAAATCCTTCTCCACACACCGGCACCTACTGTGCACGAGCATACAATAGAACTTCAGGAACCTGGAACGGAATTCAACAGAATGTCTTAGGCAAAATGGTAGTTGGGGCAACCTACACAATGTCCGGCTGGGTTAGAATCAGCACCGCCAGCGACACCGTCAAAATGTCCGTCCAAAAAACCGACGGCAACGGAACTACCTATGTTAACGTAGCGACAACCACGTCTGCTAACAACACCAGTTGGACTTATATTTCAGGTGATTATACTTTTACTGTAAATGGCACGTGTACCGACCTTGAAGTTTATTTTGAAGGCCCTGCTACCGGAACAACCATTTACGTCGATGACGCCAATGTATATGGTCAGGTCCCCGGCGTGGCAGGCCCAAATGCGACAGGTCAGGTTAATTTTAACGTTACTCATCAAACCCTCGATGGTTTCGGCGCCTCCGGCGCCTGGTATCAAAATAACGTTATCGCCTGCAGCAATTCTCATCCGGAAATTTACAATATACTCTTCCGCGACTTAGGCATTGATATATACCGGATTCGAAACACTTACGGCATCGATAACAGCTATATTAGCGACACCAATAATATCGTCCAAGCCGCTAATAACTCCCTGGGGCATCCGATACGGGTTATGAATACCTCCTGGTCACCGGAGGCCTCTCTCAAAAGCAACGGCAACACCAGCCAGGGAACCCTCGCTAAAGACGCCAATGGTAATTACAGGTATGCTGATTTCGCCCAGTGGTGGGCTGACAGTTTGACTGCCTGGTCCAATGCCGGGGTAAATAGCTACTATGTGAATATGCAAAACGAACCTAATTTTACAACTTCCGGCTGGGACACATGTCAATTTCACCCCACCGAGGATACATCTATCGCAGGTTACGAACAGGCCTTTGCCGCTTTATGCACTAAGCTGAATTCGTTACCAAGCAGGCCGATTCTTCTTGCCCCCGAAGGTCAGGATACAACCAGCACCCCAAACTATGTTAACGCGCTAACCGCCGCCGACAAATCCAATGTTTATGGTTATTCACATCATCTGTATGACGGAAGCGCCGACAGTCCGGACGGCTTTATCAGCAAGATGACCACCCTCAAGGCGGCTATAGGCGGAGACAACAAGCCCCTGCTGCAGACAGAATTTTCCAAAGGCGGTCCGTTCGTCTGGACAGACGCAATGAACCTGGCAATTTTAATGCACAATGCCCTGACTGTTGAGGAAGTGTCGGCATATTTGTACTGGGAATTATTCTGGGTATCCCCCAGCGGCCTGGTGAGCGTTTCGACAACAGGATATACAATCAACCCTGTTTACTACGCTATGATGCATTATTCCAGATTTACAGACCCCAACTGGCAGCGGGTCGATGCAAACTCTACCTCATCCGATTTGAGAATATCGGCCTACAAAGACCCCTGTGAGCCAAACGCGGCGATTGTAGTCATCAATACTTCAACCACTACCGATGTGAACCTGACGCTTTCATTAAATGGCTTTAATCCGGGAAATTCCGGGATATACCAATCTAAATCTGACGCTAACTTTGCATATATCGGGACATTCAGCACATCAACCCCGGTGCTCCTGCCCAAACAGTCAATAACGACGATTCACTTGGCGGGATTTGCAGATTGCGCTTCCGTTCAGGCCGGCAATCATAAGCTCGACTCCGACCTTAACGGCGATTGTTACGTTGACTATGAAGACCTCGCAATAATTGCTTACTACTGGCTGCATACTGACTGTATCGCACCAGGCAATTGCCAGGGTGCGGACTTTGCGCCAACGGACGGTGTGGTTGATTTCTTCGACTTCAGCGACTTTGCCGTGCAGTGGAGACAGTGCAACAATCCGCAGGATGCCAACTGCACCCCAAACTGGCAAGGGCAAAACTAACTTGTGACTGATTTATTTGGCCGGATTTGTTTGCAAATCCAGCGTGTTGCGCCATTGTAATTCGCAGTAAATAAAAACAGGCAAATTCTGAGTGAGGGTGAATATGAACCACAGGACTCATTATCGAAGCGTTTTCTCCGGGATAAATACCAAAGCAATATGTAAAACAGTTCTGGCATTATGCCTGTTTCTCGGAGGTTCGACGGCTAAAGGCGACTGGAAAAGCGACGCCAACGCCAGAATCGAGCAGAACCGCAAAAGGAACGCCGAGATAACGGTAGTCGATATGAATGGGCAGCCGGTCCACGACATCAATGTGCAAATCGCGCAGGTTACGCACAGTTTCGCCTTCGGTTCGTGCTTCAATTCTTCTTACTTAAATAACACTACCTACACCACTTTCTTCAAGAACCACTTCGAATGGGCGGTTTGTGAAAATGAGGCAAAGTGGACCGCCAACGAGCCATCGCAGGGCAATGTAACCTATACAAACGCTGATAATATCTACAATTGGTGTTACAACAATGGAATTATAATGCGAGGCCATAATATCTTCTGGGAACAGCAAAGCAGTCTGCCCGGGTGGGTGGCGAATTTGGGCTATGCACCCTGGCCGCAAACTTCCGCTCTATATACTGCCTGTCAGAACCGGCTAAATAGTGTGGTCCCGCATTTTCAGGGCAAATTCGTCCACTGGGACGTCGATAATGAACAACTGTCCGACTCATTCTTTGATCGCCTTGAGGTAGGCGGGCCGGGTTCAGCAGATGTAAATTCGAGGGTCTGGATGTATCAAAGGGCTAACCAGTTAGACCCCAACTGCAAACTTTTTGTAAATGAGTATTCCGGCAATTCATTCGGCAGTTACACCGCAACCGCATACATAAATCTCATCAATAATTTGCGCGGCAAAGGAGCGCCAATTCACGGCATTGGCCTTCAGGGCCACATCAACTCACCTTTCCAGCCCGACACCTACTGGTCGAGCGTCCTGACGCCTCTGGATGCGTTAGGCCTTCCTATCTGGGCTACCGAGTTTGACAGCGATACTACAAGTGATTCTCAGCGAGCAACCGATTTGGAAAATTACTTCCGTATAATGTTTAGCGACCCAAATGTTGCGGGCATAATGATGTGGGGCTTTATGACAGGCACTACCTGGCGGGCCAGCGGCGCCTGGGGGCTCGTAAACTCCAGCGGAACCTTGAACGCGGCAGGCACAGAATATGAATCGCTGATGAATGAATGGACAACAAAAGATTCCAACTACACCGATTCTAACGGCGTGGCGAATTTCAGGGGTTTTCACGGCTCTTACGAGATAACTCTTTCATCGCCGGGCCAGACCACAGAAATATACGAAATAGAGCTGGACCCCGGAACGACTGACGTCCAATTCACGCTGGCAACCGACCTTCATAACCCCGAGCCGGACTTTAACGCCCCGACGCCTGATCCGATGACTTGGGCGACAGTCCCCACAGCCATCGGATCATCTACAATCACAATGACGGCGACAACCGCCTCTGACGCAACTATGCCCGTTCGGTATTATTTCGAATGCACCAATCACGGTGAGGCCAACAGCACATGGCAAACAAGCCCGACATACCTTGCTCAGGGTCTAAATCCTTCGACGTTATACTCATTTAAGGTAAAGGCACGCGACAGCGCTATTGTCCCTAACGAGACCGACTGGTCAAGCACGCTGTCTGCAATAACCGAGGCCCCGGGCACTGACGTTAACATTATCGGCTCGTGGTTAGCAGGTACGACTCACACAAAAGAATCCGGTTACAGTCGTGCATTGATTTTAATCGCACACGAGGAATCCACAAGCGGCAATCCTGCTTTGACTTCCGTAACATACGGCGGACAGACAATGACGAAAATCATTGAAGTTAACGCAGTAAGCGGCTACGGAAATTATGTCGCGGCTTTCATCCTCAACGAGGCAGGCGTTGCCGCTGCGACAGATGGCACCTTTGTCCCCACCTGGAGCGCCACAACCAGCACCGTCGCATACGCCAGCGCATTCTTTTCCAACACCAATCAAACGACCCTAATCGGAGCGACTGCTCGCAACAGCACGACAGCCAGCACGCCAAATCCTATCACAACCGCAGCACTTGCCACAAATGACGGCGATATGGTTATTCTCGGCGCTACCTGCGGTAACAACGGTTCATATACGCTGAATAACGGCTTTACAGAAGGAGTTGACCAGTCGGTCGGGACTAATGGGATTACGGGAGTAACCGGCCACAAACTGGCAACAGGTTCGCCTGAAACACCAAGTGCCACTTACAACACCGGCCCCAACCGCCAGGCCATTATTGGATTAGTTCTTCAGGTCGCGCCGCCGTCACCAACCTATCCTGACTGCAACGCTGTTCAGGCCGGCAATCATAAGCTCGACTCCGACCTTAACGGCGATTGTTACGTTGACTATGAAGACCTCGCAATAATTGCTTACTACTGGCTGCATACCGATTGTACCGCACCGAGTAACTGCCAGGGTGCGGACTTTGCGCCGACGGATGGTACAGTTGATTTCTACGACTTCAGCGATTTTGCCGTACAGTGGATGCAGTGCAATAACCCTCAGGATGCTGGCTGCACCCCAAACTGGTAAAAAATTTATCCTCGCCACAACCTGTCGCTGTTTAGAGGCCGGTTTTCGGCCGGTAAACCGGCTCTTTAAGAAACAGGCCCCGCCTTTTATAATTTTGGCTTGACAGCAGGATATTATACGGTATCATTTCCGGTCTTATTTTATAAGGAATAATAGGTGAAAAGTAAAAGAGACATTGAAATCGTGGCCGCGGGGCATACCTGCCTGGACCTGATACCGGCTTTCACAATCGAGGGAAAAGTTGACAAGATGACCGACGTCCTTGTGCCCGGCAAAATGATAAATATGGGCAATTGCGTCGTCGTAGGAGGCGGCCCTGTTACAAATGCCGGGGTATCAATCAGGCGTCTGGGCGTGAAAACCGAGCTAATCGGTAAAATCGGCGACGACGATTTCGGCAAACAGATTCTTCAATGGTATGAGGAACACGAAGGCCATTTCAAAGGCATTCATATGGTCAAAGGGGAATCGACGTCATATACAATCGCGATTTGCATCCCCGGAATCGACCGGTTTTACCTGCATCATTGCGGGGCGAACGACACCTTTGGCTATGACGATATGGATTTCGACCTTGTGGCTCGCTCGAAACTGATGTTATTCGGGTATCCGCCCTGGATGAGAAAGATTTATGATAACACGGGCAAAGAGCTGACGAAAATCCTTAAAAAGACCAAGGAATTGGGAACCACAACGGCCCTTGACCTATCACTACCCGACGTGAACAGCTACGCGGGCCAGGTCAACTGGAAGGCGATTCTTACCGACTGGGTGCCGCTATCGGATATTATGGTCCCAAGCGCCGAAGAGATATTTTACTTCCTGTATAAGGAAAGGTTCCTTGAGAAGAAGGCGAAACTCGGCCCCAAGGAAAGCGTACTCGACCATATGACGGTCAAAGATATTTCCACCTTGGGAAGTGATTTGATAAAAATGGGCACATCAATAGCAATGGTCAAATGCGGCCACAGGGGCTTGTATATCCGGACCGCCGGCAAGGAGCAGCTCAAGAAGTTGGGCGCGGCTGGCTGCAAGGACCCGGAAAACTGGGCAAATCGCGAGCTGTGGTTCCCGGTTTACCAGGAAGAAAAATTCGTCGGGGCACTTGGCTCGGGCGACTCGGCGATTGCGGGATTCCTCTCCGCGTTCGTCAGGGAGCATACAATCGAATCCTGCTTAAGATACGCAAACGCCGCGGGAAGTATGAACGTTACCGTTCCCGACGGGCTGACGTGGAATAAAGGGTTCGATGATTTAACGAAGCGGATTAGAGCGGGCTGGAAGACAAAGAATTTCAAAATAGACGAAAAGGGCTGGAAGAAAGAACGTGAATTCTGGGTGGGGCCTGATAACCACGGTAAATGGGAATCATAAGCAAGCTGAAACACGGGAGATAAAAAATGGCGAAGAAAAGCGATGCGAAAAGAGACGCCTTTGTAAGCAAGAAATTAGCGAAGATGACGCTGGAAGAAAAAGTAGGCCAGCTTTTAACATTTACCCGGCGAGGCGCAATGTTGACGCCAAGCGGCATTGAACAAATCACAAAATTGCAATGCGGCGGTCTTTGCCTTGAGCCATACGCCGTAGAGACCTGCAAAAACCTTTACTGGGGCAATTCCCAGATAGACAAGACCTTCAAGCCGCCGAAAGATTACTTCAAAATAGCCAACACTTATTTTGCCGGCAAGAACTTCGGCATCAGCATCACGCCGGGCGATTACACCAAGGACCTGAATAAATTACAGAAAATCGCGATGGCCAGACCCTCCGGGATTCCTCTGCATATGACCATCGATTTCGAAGGCGACTTCAAGAACGATTATATGGCAGGCGGCATAAGGCAGTTCCCGCCTCCAATGGGTATGGCCGCCATCGGCGACCCCAAGCTCACCTACAAAATCAATAATACCATCGCAAAACAGCTCAGCAATATCGGCGTAACGCAGATGTATTCGCCGGTTTGCGACGTGAATATCAATCCTAAGAACCCGGAAATCGGCGTCAGGTCATTCGGCGATGACCCCGAGGTTTGCGCAAAACACGCTGTCGCCTTCATTCAGGGCTTACAGGACGGCGGTATCGCCGCGACAGCAAAGCACTTCCCCGGCAGAGGCGACTCAGGAACCGACGCCCACGACGTGCTGGATGTAATCAGGGCCGACAAGAAGAGAATGCAGGAAGTAGAGCTTGTTCCCTTCAAGGCGGCAATAGCTGCCGGCGTAAAGGCCATTATGACGGGCCATTCAGTTTACCCGGCATACGACGATAAATACCCAACGACTATATCTGTAAAGCTCCTTACGGGGCTATTGAGAGAAGAACTGGGCTTCGATGGCGTGATTGTTTCCGATGCGATTGGTATGGCCGCGATTCTCAAACAATGGCCGCTTCCGACTGCCTGCGCAATGGCGATTAAAGCCGGCTGCGATACGATACTGCTTAAGGCAGACGATGAGTCAAGGTCACAGTGCTTCTTCGGAATCAAGCAAGCAGTCGAAAACGGCGAGATTCCAGAGGAACGCCTTAATGAGGCAGTAACGCATCTTCTGAGAATGAAATATGACCAGGGCCTGTTCGAAACAGCGGGTAAGAAAGACCCGAAGAAGGCACAGGATTACGCACTGAGCAAGCCCGTGGTTGATTTCTGCTGGGACGTCTCGAAGAAGGCTTTAATGGTCCTGCGAGACGACAAAAAGATGCTGCCCTTGAGCACCACGGAAAAGACACTGGTAATCGAACAGCGTATCCCATACGAATTCTGCGGCAAAGACCCCTATATGCATCAGCATATGTTCTGCGAGGATATAGTGGCACATAACCAGAACCTGATACTGGTCGATACGGATTTCGCAGCGAATGAAGATGAGTTTAAGGAGTGCCTCGAATTGGCCAATCAGGTGGATTTGGTTGTTATGACCAATTATTACGCCCGAATCGTAAAGACGGGCAACAACCGGCTGCTTGTCAAGAAGCTAAAAGAAATGGGCAAGAAAGTCGTTGTCGTGACCAACTTCCCATACGTCGAAGGCGCAACCATTGAGGCCGACGCAGTGATATGCAACTTCAGCGGCACGCCGGATTCGATAAAGGCCGCGGTTGAGCTGATGTATGGCAAGATTAAACAGTCGCCCAAGACCAAGCTGCCCATAAAGCTCGGCGTTCAGAAAGAAGCTCCCGTAAAAATGCCCCCGAAGAAGCAACCTGCTCTCGGCTTGTCATATTGTTAATAACGCGCAAAATCCGGGGCTTCTTCAATCATTTTATTTACGAATGTTTCGGCCTAATACCGGCGTAAAGGCGGATAGAGGGTCTTTGCCTGAAATAAACGATTATGTTTGAAACAAAAGGAGATGTTGAATGCCAAAGGCAAACAGCTTGAAAATCAGCGACGTTTTTACAATATCAGGGTCGCAAATTTCCGAGATTTACGTCAAGAATAAAATGACGGTCCATTTTCAGGGAATGTCAAAAACCCTGCAATTCCCCCATACTATTTTCCTTCAGGGCGCCCCCACCTGCTCGATAGGCATATCTCCCGATGGTTTATACAATCGGCTTAATAATGCAGGCCGGCTGATTTTATTAAATCAAAACGCGATTCAATTCGCCTCAGCACCTTTTATCGGCATCGATAACGAAAAGCCTGTTATGCTCACCGCAAAAAATCCGACAACAGCGGAAGGGCCTGATGATGTGCCTGCCTTGAAAAATTATTATCATCCCGCCATACCCGAAAAACAGATAACGATATCCCTCGCCACACCTTTGGCGCAAATATCTTATAAATTAGACAAGATAACAATAACGAGGAAATTGGCTTCCCCATTCCTGTCCGGAAACGCGCAGGCCCTGATGCCCGTTGGCGTAGAGGAGTATGAGGTAACTAATACATCGAAAAAAGAACAGCAGATTACTTTGGTAATACCCAGGCCGTCGCTTGTGAATCTCCAGGAAAAGGAATTAAAGCCGACCGACCAGGACACTGTTTATATATGCTCAACGCCCGTGAAAGGTCACGTTCATAAAGATTTCAGGGAGACAGGCATAACAGGCGTGGTGATGGGAAGTTCCGAATGTGAGGACAGGATGGTTATCGCTGTGCCTGAAATGGCCGGCGTCAAGATAGATACGCATCCATCTTTCTGCTTAAACCGGCTTAAACAGGACTTATTGCTGAATGACGACGGCAGTTTTTATGAAAAAAGAGCTCCTATACCTAACCAGGATTATGGAGCGGCTATCAGCGTTACTTTTACGCTAAAACCGAAGCAAACGATGACGATTCCGGTTGCAATCGTTTTGGATTTCCCGCAACAGCGGTTTATCGACGGCAAACTATTTGAACGCAAATATGTCAAATATTTCAAAGACAAAGAAGCCCGCGCCATCGATATGGCCAAACTCGCTCTCGACAATTACCCTCAATGGCTAAGCAAAACTGAAATAATACAAAACAGGATATTCGAACAGATACAACAAAGTCCTTCCTACAAAAATGACAGGGCCGGCGCGCTGATGCTGACAAGGTTGATTCTTAACGAATTCAGTTTCCCATTGTCAAATGCCGCGGTCTGGGTCGAAGACGAGAAAGGTAACGACAGAGCAAGGTTCCTCGAATGTTTTGACTATGCCTATATCGACCCGTCTGACGTGGACTGGTATTCGATGGTGCTGATGATACTGTTTCCAAACATAGAACAGGAGCTTTGCCAGCGGTTCATTGACTCGATTCTGGCGGAGGACCTCACAAAGCGTTACTATCACTACCACGCCTCTTTTGTTGAAGCGAGAAAGCATTTTGAAGACCATCCGGAAGAATACGAGAACGTGTCGCTGACCCAGATAAGAGATGCTTTTAAGGTCAAGGGCAGCGTCGCTCATGATGTAGGCGCTTTGCCGAAAGGTCATGCCCTGCGTAACGTCAGCGATTACGCCTGGTACAACAATAACTACTGGGTTGACCTTTTCCCAAAGCTGGCATTAAGGACGCTACGCGACGTAAAGTTCCTCGGCGATACGGATTTCCTGAAGAAAAACTGGAATACGCTTAAATTCGGGTTCGAGCATTCGCTGGAGCTTGATATAGACGGAGACGGCGTCCCCGAAGGCAATCCCGAAGAAGTCAAGAATACCTTTGATAATCTGACCCTTTTCGGCGCAGATGCTTACGATACTACTACATACCTCGCCAGCTGTCAGGCAATGATTCGAATGGCAGAGATGATGAAAGATAATCAAGCCAAAAAACAATACGAGGAGTGCTTTGAAAAGGCCTCCGTTGTTTTAGAAAAATTATGGCGAGACAAGAAAAACAAAAGCGGCCGCAGGATGCAGTATTACATTACCTGCTGCGACCCGGTAACGGGAAAAACAAACACCGACGTCTGGACCAATCAGCTCGATGCCTTGTGGTATTTGATTGCGATGGGAGAAGAGCCGTTTATCCCCGCCGAGAGGGCAAAACAAATCCTCAGGACAATTTACGCCAATAACAAGACCACGATGGGCTGGGCTATGTGCCGGACAAAGGACGGAGGAAAAGTAGAATCAGAACAGGGCCAGGACGTATATACAACGTCCAATTATGTTTTTGCACAGCTTCTTGATTATTATGGAATGGTCAAAGAAAGCAAGCAAGTATATAAGGCAATGGATAAGGTCGTCTTCCAGCACGCCAATTCCTTAATAACGCCTGACAACCTCAGGGCTGAGCTGGAAAAAGAGGAGGGGGAATCAACTGCCGGACCCCATTATATCGTAGCCGCTTATCCCAGGCCGGGCGCAGTATTAACGCAAATAGCGATACAATTCATTAAGGAAATTCAAAAGCGAACGGCTTCTGCAACAATTGACTCTCAGCAATTGAATTCGTTCATAACTGCTTTAATGAAGTAAGCTTTGCGACAACGTTATGGCCGGCAATTCCTCACGCGACCAGGACCTGTGAAAAGTCCTGTTTCACGTCAAGTGCTCATACCGACACAACCGCAATACGGCGCAAAAGAAAAGCGCCCTCGCGTTTCCGACTGAACGTTCCAACGTCGGAATCACGGTGGCGCTTTTTTCATTTTAACAACCGATACTCAGGCGTCTAATTAGCGTTTCCTGCGAATCAAAGCAAGACCGCCAAGTCCGAGCAGAGCCATCGTCGCCGGCTCAGGTGTAAACTTTACATTGTCGAAAAGCATCTCATTATTTAAGCTATCGTTGTTGGTTGTGAAGATAAGCTCTATGTAACCGTTACCAGGGGTTGCCGTCACAAGCGCCTTCGCAGCGGAATAGTCAATTACTTCATGCTTCACCACAGTGCCGGAACCTGCCCAAAGTCCAATCATAAAGGTAGAACTTGGAAGGGCACTCCAGCCCCAACCCGATGCATTAAGCGTAACATTTTCAATCTTACCCCAGCCGCCATCCCCGCCGATGTTCGGGACCGCAACGTCAAACTCCAGCTTCGTGTTGGCTAGAAAATCGGCCACTTCACCGGTTTGGTACTCCAGCTTAATGGAAAGACTCTGGCGCCATCCATTGTTAGTCACTTGCACACTTTGGCTGCCAAGCGTATACCAGCTCGTGTTGGCACTGTACATATTAGGCATCGTTTGAATGGCCGCTTGAGTATTCCAGTCAATCCAGCCATCGCCAGTGGTGGGCATACCTTCCCAGTTACCAATGACACCTGCATAACTTGTAGATGCCAGAAGCAAGGAAATGCAAATACTAATCAATATTCTACTCATACTCTACTCCTCCTTCAAAAAATGTTAAATTTTAAACTACCCTTCTCGTTAATACTTTTTTCGACTTTCAACTATTGACTTTCAACCATTTAACCTTGTGAGATATTTGCGTCCGTACGATATGCGTCCAAACTCTGACCGCATCTGGCGCATGCCTCGGGAATATTACCTGAATTGCTCTATCCTCTCGTAAACTCACCTTCTTACCCTTCTCCATTACAAGCCCTATAATATCCGGCGAATCCGCCGAACTCTCTCACTATTATAAGGCGATAAGTAATCGTTTACTTACAAAATACACTTTGAGCGACGATAAGTCAAGAGTTTTTTGCTTTTTTTTCAAAAAGCTTTGTTTTGCGGGCAAATCACACCCCTGACCCGCAAAATTAGGGAAAAAACAAGGTTCTGACGGGTAAAAATATGTGCCCCCTATTCCTACACCTTTTTAGGACTTTCAGAAATCGCTTACGAAACCAAATCAGAGGCAACGGCCCTGTATTTAGGTGCTTATTTTGGGCGCCAGATTCGAAATTCGCCACTGCAATGAAGCGTTGTGAGCATATATAGCATTCCATCATAATAACGCCATTGCCCTGTTGGAATAGGCATATTCCATATCGCCTCAACGAATTGTTTTGCGCGTGGATTGGCAGCAGCAAGACCAGCGACGGCATTCATCGCCACTAATCCGGCCGAGTGGTCAGACCCGAACTGCTTGCCATCAAGAGTAAACTGGTTTCCGTATGTGGATATACCTTTTGACTCAAAAAATGCCTGCAGACGGTCGCTTAGCTGTCTTTCGCGTGCATCCCTGCCCCACCACGCCCAATCCACCGACCAGTTCATTGCGGTGCGCCACGAGTCAAACTGAAAATTAGCGGAGTTGCTGTTCCAGGGACTTGCCCACGGTGTCCCGTCGAAATTAGCATACTCTGGAGCCAGACCCGTGATGGGATTGGTCGCCCTCTGGAAAAACTCCCGGCTTGTCAAAGCGGCTTGTGCCCAAAAAGACCTGTCTGCCTCAGGTCCCCATCTCGCCCAAAGCTCATAAAACGCAGGCAAATGATAAGATGGGTCAGTATGCTCGATGTTTACAATATCCGGAGTGAAGCGGACCATTTTGTGTTCGGCATCGAAAAGCCCGCCGGCTGTCATTGTGCCTTTTACTGTTGGGCCTGTGATAATTGCGCGGTTTTTCATATCGTTTAGAAGCCGGTCGGCCTCGGCCTTATAATTATAAATGCCCTGGCCATCGCCCCAGCGATTCGCGGCAAAATAAAGCGACGTAACAAAATATTCTTCGCCGTCGGGCGAGGGCATCTCATCGTTCGGCACGCCGTTGGTCTTAACCGACCAGGAAAAGAAACCATACGCTGGGTGATTTGGCAAATCGTGATGCATATATGTCTTTGCCCAGTTCCACAGTGCGTCGAACTCGGCCTTCTTATCCAGCTGCACTGTAATCATCATTCCGTAAGACATACCTTCGGAACGCACATCGTTGCTGCCTATGTCCCAGATATAGGCGAGCGGGCCATTGACATTTTTTCCGGCAGGAAAATATACCGCCTGCGTGCAGGGGTCGCCGTGAAATAATTGCTGGAAAGCGGTATTGACCTTCGCTGTAACTTCCTTCTGAGAGTGGCCTGCTTCCACAAACAGGTTACGATAATTCCCTGTCGCGAAGGCGCCTGAGCCATCTGCGATATTTTCAACGACATTCGTATCCGAACCGGCAGAAGTGCCACGATAGCTTTCGGGCGGGCCGAAATAACTCGGCCTGACACCGCCGGTGTTTACAACGATTTTCTCCAGCACGACCGCGGGGTCAACCATCCACACCTTCAGTGTATGATAACCCGCATCAGGCAGCGAGTGATTGCTTTTGACTATACGAGCATTGTTTCTTACAGATTCCTGCCAGTCATCGTTTGAGTATGCAACGATATAATTCTTCGGCACAATGCTTATGATTTGCGGCGGCTGGTCATCAAACGATACAGCGTAACGCAGGTCCCTGTCGGGAACGAAATTTAACGTGGGAGCGACAATCGTCTCGACTTCGATATTGCCGGAATGGAACAGGAACATTTTATATTCGAGACGAGGAGAGTCCTTCGGCAGCGTAACGCTTTGAGCTGTAACCGGAAAAATCGTCATAGCAGAATCAGTCCGCCCGTAATCCTCTATTTTCTCCCAGCGAACCTCGCCCGCATCAATTTTCTTCGTGTAGTGCTCCGCTTCAATGGAAACATAGCCATCGGCTTCGGCAAAACCCTCTAAAGAATCCTTGTTGGGTTCGGCAAAATTAAATGAATTGATTTTGATGTTTACCTCTTTTGCGCCTGGGCCGGAAATCTTCACAGAGCCGTTAGCATCACCTGCGGGCGCTTTGCTGTAGTCGATATTCACCCAGAGGCGAGTTTCTTTTTCAACAGTTCCTTTCGTTGAAGAAAGGACGATCCAGCCAGCGCTTGGTTTGGCCGAGAATTCAAACGGCGTTTGTCCGCGATTGAACACATCGATATATCGACGCTGCTCGCCAAATACGCTAAATCCCGGCAGAACTGGCCCATCCGAAGAACCGGGCCAGGCGGACCTCAAACCTTCAACCGCAACGCCCATATTCGGCTCGGCTGGAACGTTGATTTCCTCGACTTTGGGCATATTATTTTTTGGCGGCGGATTCCAGGATGTATAACCGATATGCGATGTGTCCATCATATGGTTCCATTTACCATTGGCCATTTTACGGTTGTAATACTGGGACAGCTCGGCATCGGCTTCAAACAAAGCCCTGGTCTTCACGGCAAGGTCGTTGGTGCTTGCGCGTTTTTGCTCAGCGTATAATTTGTTTTTGCCCGCGGTGACATAAAGCTCTGTAACCTGGGCGCAGGCCTTTGTCGGATAGAGAACCAGCTGGAAAAAGGCGTCTTTGGCGCTATCGGGCAGGTTTTGATAGATTTGCTCGGCTTTGGCCGTAATAGCATTAAAATCGGCAACTACAGTGTCTGCCTCACGATAATTGATGATGCTAAACGTGCCGGGGTCGAGAAGTTCGGGCTTGCGTCTGGCATTATATTTGGTGTACTTAGACACGATATCAGCAATCTGGTCAGCATATTGTGGGCCAAATTCACGCTGCGCCCACAGCCGGGTAAATTCCGATATTTTCTCCTTCGGCCATCTTTGCGGGTCCCAGGCGAAGGTCATAAAAAATTCCATGGGAAATTCCATCGGCTTGAGGTCGCCGACGTTGACAATCCATATTTTCGTGGCGCCGTAATTATACGCGAGGTTCATCTGCTCCCAGACCTTGATGATTTGGGTGGTATTGAGCCATTCGTATGAGCGCGGCCCGCCGTGAAAATCGAAGTGATAATAGACACCCGCCCCGCCGCTTCTCTTGCGTTCCTCCACGGTCGGCAGACGCCTGAGATTGCCCCAGTTGTCGTCACACCACAGCATTGTTACGTCGTCGGGAACGCGCAAGCCCTTTTCATAGTATTCCTGGACTTCCTTGTAAGGACACCATAACTGGGGCACTTTGGTAACATCGGGATTAACCTCCTCTGTTATTATCTTTCGCTGAACACCCACAATTTTTCCCAGCAAGGCCATACTCTCAGCCACAGTGCCGTTTGGAATCATCGGCGTGTCATCAGCCCCGCGCAGCCCAATAGAGATGATGCTTTCATAATTCTTGTTGCGCCTGATGCCTTCCCGCCAGAAGTTTTGCAGGGTATTGGCGTCAGTATAATAATTCCAGTTGCCAAGTGTGCTCTGGTAGCGTCTGTCCCATTCTTTCTGCGCCCGGAGCATCGGCTCCTGATGAGAGTTTCCCATCACGATGCCGTATTCGTCGGCAAGGCGGGGATTATTCGGGTCGTCCTCGTTAAAGGCGTTGTCCCACATTGCCGGCCACAGGAAGTTAGCTTTTAATCGAAGCAAAAGTTCAAAGACCTTAGTGTAGAATTTACTGTTATAGTTGCCGTACTTTTCTTTAACCCAGGGACTAAGCGCCCAGCCCTCGTCATTGAGGAAAATACCGCGATATTTGACCGCGGGCGGCCCCTGAACATACTTTCCCGCCTTTACAAAAAGAGCATCTTTATGCTGCACAGGCACATCCGCCCACCAATACCATGGTGACACGCCTATCTGTTCTGAAAGGTCATATATGCCGTAAATCGTGCCTCTTTTGTCACTGCCCGCGATAACAAGGGCATTCTCGACGCCGGCTAAAGGTTTGGGTGCCACCTGAATTAGAAAAGATTCCCATTTGCCCGCGATTTGTTTCACATCGATTTTGCCATCTTTAATCAGCCGGTCGATAATCGGGCTTTTGCCAATCGTGCCGATGATTATCATATTTTTCCCAAAAACGGTTTCCTCGTTTGTTATTTTCGCCATTTGCCCCGTGACGCGATTAATATCCGCCTGCAGGTCATTACCCGCGCGAATAACACCGGGGTAATCATTCGAATCAATGTATATGCCTGCAACGTTGTCTTTTTGCGCAATGCAAAAACCGTCTTTACCGGGATTGAAGTCCACGTATTGTTCCTGGCCAATTGCAAAACACTGGGAACTAAACAAAACCGGGCAAATAAAAACAAGCCAAAGCATTCTCCTAAACATCCTTGTCGTCGTACTCATTTGTTGAACAACATACCGAATAATCATAAAATATCCCTTAACAATCTTTTCGAGTTGGCCATTTGACTCGTTATCTTTAATAACGTATCGTGTGAGTTTTTGAAAGCATCTTTTTTGATGCCAAATCCTGTTAAGAGATTCACCTCTTTATGTCAGTACTCGACTACAAGCACCAAGTCGGGGTCTTTTTCGGCTAAAAGCACCAGGACGTTTTTGGAGCTTTTTGTAAGCGTTTGATTATTCAACAGGTTCGCGTTTTCTGATTCAGGTTTTGTAACCCGGCGGTTGTCGGTTCGAATCCTACCGTTGGCTTTCGCTTGATTTAAAAGTCCCCAAAACAGCCATTTAAGGGCAAATAAGGCAATTCCGGCAAAAATACTCTGGACTTGCTCCCCTTTTTCAAGGTATAATTAGAATGCAGTATCATTGGGCTGGTAACACCACACTCACCATCCGTAAAAAGTCCACAGAACTGAGCGGAGTCAAAAGGAAAACGGGGGTAAGCAGTGATGAAAAAAATTACGTATATTTTGGCCGCACACCTAATTGCAATCTTGGCATTCGGAATCAACCAGGCAAACGCAACCACCATAAGCGGCATCTCACAAAACTCACCCACCATCGGCAGGTACACCAAATACGAATTGACATTTACGCTTTCACGGACATACACAAATCCCTTCGACCCCTGCGAGGTTGACGTTACGGTAACTTTTCATCAGCCCGACGGGACCGACGTGAATATCCCCGGATTTTATTACAAGGCCTATACAGCATCAGGAAGTAATCCTGAAACTTATCCCGACTCTGGCGCTGGTGCAATATCCTGGAAAGCGAGATTCGCGCCATCGCAGCTCGGCTCATATACCTGCGATATCAAAGTCAAAGACGTGGATGGAACAGCAACTGCGATTACCGCCGGCTCTTTCACCTGCCAAGAAAGCGGCAAAAAAGGGTTCATCATAGTTGACCCGAATCAGCACGACTTTCTCAAATACTCTAATGGGGACACGCGTCTCAACATCGGCCAGAACATCGGATGGAACAACGGCTCACTCCCTGGCGGCGGAATCTCCGGCTGGGATTATTTCCTCAAAAAACTGCACAACGCAGGTGCAAACTGGGTGCGATTATGGAGCTGCACCTATGGTGCGGATATGGGCGTCGCCCTCGAATGGTTACCAGGCCTTTATGGCACCACTTATTTTCAGGGTTGCGGAAAACCATCTTTGCAAACATCGCTGCGAATGGATAGATACGTCGAAATAGCCGAACAAAACGATGTCGCCATACAATTTGCTCTTCAGCATCACGGCCAGTTCAGCACGGACACCGACACTGACTGGGCCAACAACCCTTATAACTCCGCTAACGCGGGCGGCTTCCTCAGCGACCCCTGCAAATACTTCACCGACCCCTGTGCCATAAAACTAACCAAAAACAAATACCGCTACATCGTCGCCCGCTGGGGTTATTCGCCGGCAATCTTCGCCTGGGAATTATTCAACGAAGTCCAGTGGACCAATGGCTGGAAAACCCAGCCGGCAACCGTAGTAGCATGGCACAACACAATGGCATCTTACATTCGCAGCATCGACGCGTTCAACCACCCCATTACTACCAGCAGTAATAGCTCCGGTTTTGAAAACCTCTGGAATCTCCCCGATATCAACCTGGTTGAGAATCATTACTATGGAATTGATACTATCCGCACGTTTGAGCAAACGGCTTTAAGTTTGGCGGACTTCAACAAACCGGTGCTTATGGCCGAATTCGGCATGGGAACCATCCTGGGTTTTAGCCCGGCGGAAACAAACAATAGCCCCCCTCCGGGTATGCCAGAACCCTACAGGTCTCAGATAGTCCAGGGACTGGAGATGCACAATGGCATCTGGAACGCCTTTTTCGCCAAAAGCAGCGCGCATCTGTGGTGGTGGGATGGTTACATCGACCCCTGCAATCTTTATGGCGTATATACACCACTTTCCATTTACGACACCAATGAGAACCTTGCCGACTGCAATCTGACTAGGGCGCAGCGCGCCGCTTCCGGAGCCGAATCTTACTTCGCTAATCCGGTCCTCACCGATTTCTGGGCAGTTTCGACTCAAACGGTATTTTACCTCCAAGACGATTACTTCCCGGGGATGGGGAATCTTTCTCAATGGCTTCAGGGTAACTGGGAGTCAGCTCTCAAGTCGGACCCCAACTTCCATTTGAATATGCAGACAGCGGGTTCTCTTAAAATCCACGTTGCACAAGTTTCCAGCTACGGCACCAACAGTTTAGCGGTACTTGTTAATGGAACGACCGTATTTTCATCAAGCTATGCCGATGGTTCAACCAATTTTATAATCACGGTTTCGCTTTCGGCCGGTCAGCAAACAGTGCAGATAAAAAACACCGGTCAGGACTGGTTTAATATAAGCGGCTATGAATTCGCTCCCAATAACGTCTCGCCGCTGGGTTCTATGGGACTTGTAGGCAAACAGCGGGGCTATTTCTGGATTTATGACACCAACAGCCAGCTTGGGCTGATAAATAATGGAACTTTCCACAATGAGCCGGTTATCGCCAAGGGGCTTAGCGACGGTCTTTACAATGTCTATGTTTACGCGACTCGCGACGCAGGCGGCATTATCAACTCAGGCACAGCCAATTCCGTCAGCGGGCAGCTTACCTACACGCTTCCCGACTTCACCAAAGACATCGCCGTAAAAGTCACCCGCATTGTCAATTTCCGCGACTTCGCCGCTTTTGCCGCTCAATGGCAGCAAACGGATTCGAACCTGGATGCGGACCTTAACCATGACGGTAACGTGGATTTAACCGATTTAAGCGTTCTGGCCGATTACTGGGCGAGCACTTGTCCCGCCGTCTGGCCTTTTTAAACCGAATCGGCATCAGTAACCAAAACCGGCCGTTTCGTTATCCAGCCTGTGTGCGCGTTTGTCTTTGCGCTTTCGACGCAAACAATTGTTCCTTTACTATCACTAAAACAAACGAGCATCACCTCGGCATCGAATTCGCCGATTTCAACGAATCTGGGCTGGTTTACCTGCCTTAATCGGTAGCCCTGAATACTCTTGCAACTCCTTTTGTTACCTCAAAAACGCGGCAAATCCACTTTGCCTTGACGTCCGGCTCGCACAATCTATAATTGTAATCGTATTTTGTTGTTATGGCGGGTCCGTCATTTTGCTGCAATATATTAGCCGTGAAAAACGTTTCTAAAATAAGGGAAGCGATTGATATTCCGGCTTCTTTTATGAAAGGGTAGATATATGAAAACTGCGATTTTGCTTGTGATAACAACCGTGTTTGCGGTTGCCCCGCTGTATGGCGAGGACTCGACCCAGCCGCCACCGACGCCGGCGCAAGAACAACCCGAGATTTTGACTCGCGGCCCCGTTCACGAGGCGTTTGCCGAACCGATTGACCTGAACACACAGCCGGGCGTGGTGGCCCCGACTCAGCCGCCCGCCAATATAGTTGAAAATCCGCCCTCAGATAAGCCCGTGGGCGATCAATACGTATGGGTTCCGGGTTATTGGGCATGGGACTCTGAACGCAACGACTACATTTGGGTCAGCGGCTGCTGGCGAGCTGCCCCGCCGGGCAGATACTGGGTACCGGGATACTGGTCCAAAACAGACATGGGCTGGGAGTGGGTTCCCGGTTTCTGGGCGCAGGTTAGTAATGTTCAGCAAATCGAGTATTTACCCGCCCCGCCGGTAATCGCGGATGTGGAACCGCCGGGACCTCCACCCACAGACGACAATATCTGGGTGCCGCCCTGCTGGTACTGGTATCAGGGCCAGTATATCTGGCGAAACGGTTACTGGCTTACGGCCCAGGAAGGATGGCTTTGGACACCGTCGCATTATGTATGCACACCGCGAGGTTACGTATTCGCCGCCGGGCACTGGGATTACCCACTGAGGAGTCGAGGCGTTTTGTTTGCGCCGGTTTATATCCCCAGGCATGTCTGGGAACGGCCCGGTTTCTCGCTGTCGCTCGGTGTTACCTTAGATATCGGCGCACTTCAGTTCAATATGTTCACCTGTCCGCGATATTGCCATTTCTACTTCGGCGATTACTATGATGACTTCTATATCGGCATAGGCATTTTCCCGCGGTTCGAGTGCGAAAGTCGCCATTCCTGGTATGACCCTATTTATGAGCACGACCGATGGTTCCACCTCAGGAACGACCCACGCTGGGAAGAGCACGAAAGAAATGATTATGAGTTAAGACGCGCCAACAAGGATATGCGCCCGCCGCGGACGTACAACGAGATGGAACAACGAATGGGAAAATTGCCCGAGGCAAAACGAAAAGATATCCAGATGGCCCGGACGATGGACAAAGTCGTTGCGGATAAGAAGTCACCAATGAAGTTTGAATCGATAAAGACCGACGCCAGGCAAAAGCTTTCAACCGGCGCAACCGATCTGCACAAATTCGGTGAAGAACGAAGCAAATGGGAATCCTCGTCTGCAGGGTCGTCTTCTGAACATAAGACCATTGTGACACAGACGCAGCCGACCAGCCACGCAGCCGATAACAAGGCCGGAAATGCGTCTGTCCAGGAAACCAAACGCAGTCAGTCGGAGCGGGTGAACATTCCATCTCCGCCGATTGTCGGTAAACAGGAAGGATTCTTCAGTAAAACCTCGCCTTCTCAGCCCGTTGATGAGCATAAAACCGACGTCAAACATACGCCCAAAAGCAATGACGCTCCACGTGATAAAGATGCGTCCAAGGATAACGATTCGTCCAGGGACAGGGGCTCGCAAAGAGACGATCGTAGATAAACAATTGATCACGGCACAAAGATTGCGACAAAACAAAGGCGGCAGCGATTGGAAACAAACCGTCGCTGCCGTCTTGCTTTTATTCCTCGGCCCGACTGACCAGAATTTCTGGTTTTCCTAAGCATGTAATTCCGCCAGGTCTCGTATATTCTAATGGAGGACGGGTGATAACTCGTCTGGGCTGTCAGTTTCGGGTGTGGACTGGCAGCCCTTTCCATTTTTGGCTTTCAGAATGCCCGTATTCTGTCTCCTGCCGCTTCAGTCCACCACGCCTATGCGTTCGCCCTGCTTTCCTCGTGCTTTGAGCCGCCGGAAGACGGCAATTATCTCCTCTTAACCTTGACTGTCACCGGCAAAAAAGTATAATTAAAATCGTCTTTGCGGAAAGGTAAAAAAGAGCAGAGAAATCGGTATGGCGATGTATTGGGGGCCGGTGATATGTGTGAGTTCTGCGTAAAGCACGGTGAAGGCAAAAAGTGGTATCTGCAGGCAAGCAATTATTCTGAGGACCTGCTCAGCGACGTCCGCAGACGCAGGATGATAGAGAATTTCGCCGCGGATGACTCAGCCGCCCAAAGCATCGAGAAGTTGAAGAAGCTTTCCAATGCTCCCAAATTCATACAGGCGCTCGTCAAACGGCTTATCCCCCGTAAGATGAAGAAACGGCATTACGGGCAAGTTGTGCCCATCGAGGATATCGAGAAAATCTTCGGCTTTGTGAACTCGATTGTCCGCGTGGCCTGTTACTGCCGGCATCTCACAATCGGCAAGGAAAAACGCTATTGCTATGGGGTAAGCATGGGACCGAACGGCGGAAAGTTCGGCGAGCTTATGCGTGGTCTCGACACAAGCTTTCTGAACGGACCAGATTCAGTTGGCGCGGAAACGCTCACAAAGGAGCAGGCGATTGCGGATATCCGTGAGCACGAAAAAGAAGGCCTGTGCCACAGCGTATGGACGTTCCAGACGCCCTTTATCGGCGGTATATGCAACTGCGACCGTGCCGACTGTCTTGCGATGCGATGCACCGTGACGCACGGTGTCCCTGTAATGTTCCGCGCTGAGTTCATTGCCGATGCCGACCCAGACAAATGCACCGGCTGTCGACAATGTATGCGCCTCTGCCAGTTCGGCGCCATCTCTTACAGCGCATCAAACAAAAAAGCTGTCATCGACCGGATGAAATGCTTCGGCTGCGGCATTTGTCGTTCCGCCTGTATAAAAGATGCTATTCGTCTCGAACCTCGCGCCAACGTCCCCGCAGTTGCAAACCTCTGGTAGCCAAGACACGGGCCTGGGTACTCCGATTGTTTTGGGATTGAGGAAAAAGGTGAAAAGTTGAGCCAGAACAAACGGCAAAAAGTGATTAGTGCTTCTTGCGACCGAACAGGTCGGCTAACTGCTTTGTGATTTGAGACCGGCGGACCTTGCTGCGGATATCCTTGAGCTCCGAGTGGTCGCCGACGACGAGCGTGCCCCTTTCGAGGATTTCCGTCGCTTCCTCCAGCCGATGCATCGTAAGACAAACGGCAGCCGAATCACGAATCGCCAAAACGTGCTGCGGGTTTATATCCAGGGCGTGAGTGAAAAACTCGACGGCGTCCTCAAGCCGGCCTTTAATCACGTTGGCCAAACCAAGATAATAATGCGCATCAGCATCGTCGGAATCAATATCAAGAGCATGCAGCAGACAATTCGCAGCATAATCGAGGACATCATCCCTCTTTTCGCCGTCGGCCTCCTCGGCCATAATCAAAAACATCGACGCCATCGACACAAGCACGTCCGCGTTATCACCCGCCAGTTTTATCTCCGAAGCCAGCATGGTCTTTGCCTTCTCAAACTCGCCCAGCTCCAGCGCATACTGCCCTAATCGATACCGCGGGCCTGCAAGCATCGCTTCTCTTTCCAACGCCTGAGCGTAAAGCTTCATCGCGTTGGCCTTGTCCCCACTATCCAGCGAGATTTCGCCCAGGTAAAACAACGCCATAGCCGTATCGGGCCTCAGTTCAAGGGCACGATGAAATTTCTCCTTCGCTGACTCCATCTCGCCTCTTTCCAGGAGGAAAAATCCGAAATCGATGATTGCATCCACGTCGCCGGGGTTTATTCGCAGCTCTTTAAGAAAATGCTGCCTGCAGCGTTCAATTTCGCCTTCGGCCCACAGCGCCTGCGCAATGTGATAGTTAATTTGTGGATGCGACGGCTCCAGCTCGGCGGTCTTCATCCAGCAGTGAATCGCCTTTTTGTATTGCCCCCGCGCAAACAAGCTGTTGCCGATATTGTAATAGCAAAGCGCGCAATCAGGACTTATCTGCTGCGCCAGGTAAAACATCTGCTCTGCCTGCTCGTGCAATCCCATCTCCGTATAGGCGATTATCCTGTTGCAGTAGCCCGGCTCGAAATTAGCGTCCAATTCCTCAATGTGCTCAAAGGTCTGGACGGCGAGGTCATACTGCCCTATCCGCGTGTAATCGACCGCCAGCGAATTGAGTATCTCAAGGTCGCACGGATTAAGCGCCAAGGCCGCCTCGTATTCCGCTATCGCATCCTCAAATTTGCTCAGCGAATCAAGCGAAAGCGCCTTATTGAAATGTAGCGAACAACTCGCAGGATTTACCTCAATGGCCTCGTTCAGCTCCGAGATGGCTTGCGTTATCTTGCCGTCCTCATAAAGTTCGAACGCCTTTTGCGCCTTTTCCTCACTGCTGTCGTATGAACTATATGGCTGCTCATCAAAAATCATAGAGCCACCTTGCCTCGCAATAGACAGGTATCAATTCGCGAACCACGGGCCAATACACATTGCCCACTGAACCTATCGCCAGTCAAACAGACCAAGTTAACGCGTTTTTTCTCACATTGGCCTTTGCCCAAAAGGCCAAAATTTTACTGGTAATATCGCCCATAACACCTTATAATTGAACAGGTTAGCTAAATTGACGCCAGGATACATGCCCTCCGGGGCCGGCTGGTGCGGTTGTTTTTATGGAAACAGACCGGCAATGGTCTTATAATATGCGTGGCGACTCGATACACGATAGTTCGAGTATCGAGCATCGAGAAACGAGTATCGAGTTTGGAGAATCAACAGTATGAAAGAGATTAAAGGTCAACTCACGGCGGGCAAGGGAAGTTACGCCATTGTCGTCAGCAGGTTTAATGAGTTCATCACAGCCCGACTGCTATCAGGCGCAATAGATTGCCTCAAGCGTCACGGCGCAAAAGAAGAACAGATAACCGTCGTCTGGGTGCCGGGCGCCTGCGAGATTGTCGTCCCCGCGAAGAAACTGGCGATGGCCGGCAAGTTCACCGCGGTGATTTGCCTCGGCGCAGTGATACAGGGACAGACACAGCATTACGAGGCCGTATGTCAGCAGGTGATTCGAGGCATCGGCCAGATTAACTATGACTCAAAAACACCGGCCGTATTCGGAGTACTGACCTGCGAAACGCTCGAAGAGGCAGTGGACAGAGCGGGAGCAAAGAAAGGTAACGCCGGCGCAGATGCCGCTATGACGGCTATGGAAATGGCCAGCGTTATGGAACAGATTTAATCCGACCGTTGACAATTAAAGAGTAGTTTTAACAATAACCTTACTGAGGTCGATAAGTGGACCCGAGGACAAAAGCCCGTCAGCTCGCGATGCAGGCCTTGTTTCAACTCGACGTGCAGGGATCGTCATTGCTTCCTGATTTGGATGACTTTTTCAGGGAGAATGCCCCTGACGAGTTGCCCGTTCGCACGCTCGCCTCGGACTGGACAAGAGGCGCCTGGGCCAACCTCCCCGCCTGCGATGAGTTGATAACCGCCGCAGCGATTAAATGGAAACTGTCCCGTCTTTCACAGGTCGATAAAAGCATCCTTCGGCTGTCGGTTTACCACTTGAGGTTTTGCAGCGACATCCCGCCTAAAGTTACAATCAACGAGGCAATCGAGCTTGCGAAAATATTCGGCACGGACAAATCGCCCGCCTTCGTCAACGGCGTACTCGACGGCGTCCTGAGAAAAATGCAGGAAGTAAAACAGGAGGCCCCGAAATGAGAAAAATTGCGGTATTAAATCAAAAAGGAGGCGTCGGCAAAACCACCACCGTGGTCAACACCGCCGCTGCTTTGGCCAATATGGGTCATCGCACGCTCGTCATCGACCTCGACCCGCAGGCACACCTCACCACACATCTCGGCGTCAATCCCGACGAAATTCAGACCGGCTCATACCGCGTCCTCATTCAATCAGCCGACGTCGAAGCGGAACTTATGCTCGTCAGGCCAAACCTCTGGCTTCTCCCCGCAAATATTGACCTCGTCGGCGCTGAATCCGAACTCGTCAGCGTCGTAGGCAGAGAAACCATCCTCCGCGAAGCGCTCGCGGACCTCGATGACAAATTCGATTATATAATTATTGACTGTGCCCCATCGCTGGGCCTGTTGGCTCTGAACGCCCTGGCGGCGGTTGATGAGATAATGATACCGCTTCAGCCACATTTCCTCGCCCTGCAGGGACTTGGCAAACTGCTTCAGACCGTTACGCTTGTCAACAAGCGAATCAATCCCGCTTTGAAGGTCAAATGGGTTTTGCTTTGTATGTTTGAAGCCCGCGCGTCGCTGCCCAATGAGGTCAAGGCCGACATCGAAAAATTTCTTACTACCGCACGCAACACAAATTGCGCCTGGTCGGAAGCGCAGATTCTGCCCGTTTATGTCCGCAGGAATATCACATTGGCCGAGGCGCCGAGCTATGGCCAAACAATTTTCGAATACGACCCCTCCTGCCACGGCTCAGAGGACTACCGCAAAGTTGCAGAACTCATCCACAACCAGATGCAGGCACCAATAGCCATGGTCGAAACACCGCAGCCCCCCATAAAAATTGTTGAGATAGCGCCGGCAAATCCGCAAACCGCTGTAACAGAAACGGTATCCTCCAATCCTTTGCCACAGATAGAACGCCCACCACAAAATCCTACGATATGAGTTGTTTTGGTCCATGGAGCAATTCTGCGATACGGGCCAGGAATTTTGCTGCGTAGGGGTCGGGGACAACTCTCGAATCAACAGCTATTGTTAAATCGGTAATCTTACGGATAGCAATCCTGCCATTTTGGGGAACGGCAGTGCGCAGTGTATTACCAACGTTCAAAATCGTCGTTGCGGGCGGCGGGACAATGCCGATGAACGAATCAATATCGTAAACACCAAGATTACTCAGCCCAATTGTCTCGCCGGTAATCTCATCGAGAGAAAGTTTGTTGCTTCTCGCCTTGTCGGTCAGTTCCTTTTCCAGCGTGGCAATCTCGGCAAGCGTTTTTTTGTCGGCTTCTTTGACCACGGGCACAACTAATCCGTGTGGTGCGCTTACCGCAAAGCCAACATTGATTGAGTCGGCTATTTTTATCGAATCACCCTGCAATGAGCCGACCATAAGAGGGAATTCCCTGACCGCGAGGCCAAGTGCCTTGATATAAAAAACATTCGAGGTGATTTTGACACCGAGTCGCTTTTTAAGCTCGTGCCGGCTGTCCATAAGCTCCGTTGTGTCGGCCTTTATCCCGATGTAGTAGCAGGGCTTGGTCTGCTTGCTCTCAAGCATCCTTTGGCCGATGAGCTTCTGTATCCTGCTCATAGGAATACGAGTTTCGGTTTTTATCGCCATATCAGTCATATCTATACCAACGCATCAATTATCAATCATCGATAATCAATAATCAATAATCAATTGCGGTTTGCCCCAGGATAAATTAAGTGATATACTATTGGCAATGATAAGGTGATGTAATCACAGGAGGCGAATATGGCTGAAGAATATTCAGTAACCACCAAAGTGTATCCAACCGAAAATATGGGACTGCTCAGCATCCAGGATTTGCTTGCCTATTTCGAGAAAAGAGGCGCGATGCGCGTCTCCGACCTTCACATCAAGGTCGGCGCCCCTCCAGCGTACCGAATCGACGGCGACATAACATACCTCAAGGGCCAGCCCGTCACGCCCGAAATCGCTCAAAAGCTCATATTCCCGCTTCTCAGCGAAGACAAAATTCACAGTTATCAGCGCGATAACGACGTCGATTGCTCATACCGCGTCGGGTCGCTGCAGTTCCGCATAAACATCTTCCGCGAAAACGACGGGGTAAGCGCCGCGATACGGGCATTGTCACTGGACATCCCCAGGGTCGAGACAATCGGTTTTCCAAACAATGTCTGGGAGGACATCATCGATTGCAAGCAGGGACTGGTCCTGGTGACAGGGATTACGGGGGCCGGAAAATCGACAACAATATCATCCATAATAGACCGGATAAGCGAGAAAAAGGCCTGCCGGATGATAACGCTCGAAGACCCCATCGAGTACCTTCTTCCCAACAAGCACAGTATGGTATCGCAGCGGGAGGTCGGGCGGGACGTAAAATCATTCAGCCACGGCCTGCGAGCGATGCTGCGGGAAGACCCCGACGTGATATTCGTGGGCGAGATGCGCGACGCCGAGACAATATCGATGACGCTTATGGCCGCCGAAACAGGTCACCTGGTATTTTCAACCCTGCACACAAGGGACGCCACAGGCACAATAACCCGCGTTCTGGATTACTTCCCGACCGGCAGGCAAAGCGAAGTCCGCAACCAGCTGTCGCTCGGACTCGCGTATATCGTCTGCCAGAAACTTATCCCCAAAAAAGACGCCACCGGCCGCATTGCCGCGATGGAAATACTCAACAACAACAACTACGCCTGCGCAAACCTCATAAGGACGGGCAAAATCGAGCAGATATACACCCAGCTTCAGACAAAGACACGCCCCAATCCTGATGAAAAAATGACGACGATGGAAAGACACCTTGCCCTGCTCGTAAAACAGGACAAGATTGACCTGCTCGAAGCGAAAAAATGGGCCAACGACCCCAAATCATTCATTGACGCGATGAAAATGGTGCAATCCACCCCAGGCGAATAAAAAAAAGATGACGATACAGTTTCACTGTCCCAAATGCGGTTCCCTTATCGCCTTCACCGACAAACACGCCGGCCAATCCGCGAAGTGCCTGACCTGCGGCCAGCAGCAGATAATACCCGAAAAATCCGGCCAAACACCCCAAAAAATCGAGCCGAAAGTCGAGCCGGAATTCCCCCTGCCGGGTTTTTCCCACGCTGTATTCGTCGATAGCTGGAAGATTTTTTTCGACAAGGACAACCTGACGGCACTTGCGTTTGTAATAGCGGTGGTATGTTTCAGGTTTTTTACGGAAAGCGCCTTCTGCATGGGATATTTTGTGTATTTCGCGGCGTGGGGATATCTTTTCGGATTCTATCTGCAAATCATCAATGAAACCGCGGCAGGCATCGACAAGCTGCCCGAAACCGAAGTGGGGACAAGCATCACGTTTCTATTCCACATCATCAAACCGATTCTCGTCTTTGCGTTCACCGCCTTCATCATCCAACTCCCATTCATCATCGCCCTTTCGTTTTTCAAAGGCAAAGGCGTAACCTGGGAAGATATCTGGGAAACGAGAACGGCTGTGAACCTGTTTCTGCGGTTATTGTTTGCCGCGGGACTTTTCCTGTTCCCAATGGCTATACTGGTCGCGGCGGTACTTGAGGACCTTCCCGAACTGCTCCGTTTTGATCACCTGCTCGTCCCCGTCATCCGGGCGTTTATTCCCTATCTGGTCGTTGTCGGACTCCTCGCCGCCGCCTGTTTCATCGAAACAAATACCAGACAATACGAATCGTTGTCGATACTGAACACAGCGGGCAATCTGGCGGTGAACCTGGCGGTACAGGTCGTCGCGATTATCGCTATGCGGTCGATAGGGCTTTTTTACAGACACTACGACTGCTATTTCAGCAAATCGTGGTGAAGTGACACCCTTCGTCGTGCGTATTATCTGAACGCTGAACGGGGATTGATGATTTAACGTTTTCTTCGCAAAGCGAGTCCGCCGAGTGCGAACAGTTATCTGTTTTTTCCGACAGAATCTCTTTGCCGGGATTCTTCTGTTAATTTTTTCAAAAGAGTCAAGGCCGACTCATAAACCGCCGGGCTTGCGACCACTATCTCATAAATCAGAGGAGCAGTTAAATTCTGCCTCATTCCTGACTGTTTGTCTTCGCTTATTTTTCTAAGCCCAAGATTCCATATTTCCCTGAATCTTTGCGCGTAGCTTTCTTTTATTCCTCTGCCCAAATCCTGGCTTTTAGTCCATTCCTGAATTGCTTCTTTATAACCCGTTTTTCTATTGCTTCGCTTGCTTAAATCCCAGATAAAGTCCTTGATAGCTCCATACTGGCATGCTGTAAGATCATCAGGAAAAGCCCTCATTGCGGCGTATTTAATGGGGCAAACGCCGGCGTAATTTTTACCGCAGGCATATTCGATGCTTGTCCTGTGGGCATGGCTTTGCGGGACGGGCTGGTCAAGAACCTTTATCTTTCTCTGCTCTTCAGTGAGTATCTCCTCGAAAATACAATAATCACATCTCTCAGGGCGGCAAATCAAATCTTCTTTTGAGCCGTTGAATTTTACTTCCATTTTATTTTCGCCTTGTAAATTCCTGCTCAGCTACGCTGCTGTGTCTGATTACCAACAGCATATCAAATCCGCATTTGAAAATCAATATTTTCAGCTTTATATAACTGTCCCCAAGATTCGTCCACAATCTTTTGGTTGGTTTTAACCGTCCGCCGGCCCTGCCAGCCCCGAGTAGTGTCGAGGGGAGCAATGTCGAAGGGCTGTACACTTGACGTTACCAACGTGAAGATTTATAGTTGTTTTGGCTGAAACTTTTTAAATGGAGATTTTTATGATGAGATTTTGGATTATCGGATTTTGGATAGCTATGCTTGGCGCGGGTTGCCGGTCAACCGGTCCCGCGAACATATCAAGGAGCGAAGCATCGCCGGCCGTGAAACGGGTTGTGGTATGGGATGGGGAACAGGCGAGCACGGGCGCCGGCTGGACAAACCCCACCACCACGACGATTAAGCCGCAGACCATTGAGGCCCACAGCGGCAATACCTCGCTGGAGTTCAAGTTCAAAGGCGATAAAGGATGGCTTGGCGCGGGCTGGAATTGGCTCGCCTTCAAAACAGGAATCGTCGGCACTGACGCCGGCGAAATGAAGAACCTGACCTTCTGGATAAAGAGCAAAGGCAAGGCCGGCCCGCTGCAAATCAACCTGCTTTGCAACGGCGTGATTCTCGACACTCCCGAAGAACACACCGCGAAAGTACAGGTTCTCAGGTATTGTCCCCAGTTGCTCGACGGCCAGTGGCACGAAGTGGTAATTCCGCTGGCGGCACTCAAGCCCGCGAAGGGCTTCAACCCGAAGATAATGTGCGAACTGCAAATGGGTTTTATGGCCGAGGAAGGAACGGACGGAAGCTTCTTTATTGATGACATCGCCTTCGACGACCGCACCCGCAACTGATACGTGTTGAACTAATATAAAAGGAGCAATCGTAATGAAGAAAGCAGATATCCGAGGGAAATGGGCACTGGTAACCGGCGCAAGCCGAGGTGTCGGCAGGCAGGTCTGTCTGGGGCTATCCCGGTACGGCTGCAACCTCGTGCTCCACAGTCGTGACGCTGCCCATACAAAATCTCTGGCCGCTGAGCTGACCGACAGGGGTGTGCAGGTGCGACAGGTCGCGGGCGAGCTGTCCGACCAGAACCAGGTGGACGCGATGCTGACAAGCGTCCTGAACGCCGGGCCCGCTATCGACATCGTTTATAACAACGCCGCGGTGATGATGCCCTTCCACAACGACTGGCAGAACGTCCCCGCCGATGACTTCCGCAAGAGCTTCGAGGTAAATGTCATCTCGCTCATTCGAATATGTCACCGCCTGATACCCGGCATGGTGCAGCATCGCTGGGGACGTATCATCAATGTCACCTCTGGGATTAAGGACCAGCCGGAGTTGATTGCCTACGCCATCTCCAAGGCGGCCGTGGACAAGTTCGTTACCGACACCGTCATCCGCCTAAAGGACACCGGCGTGCTGATGAACCTGCTGGACCCCGGCTGGCTGCGAACCGATTTGGGCGGCCCGCAAGCACCCAATGCCGTCGAGTCGGTGCTGCCCGGGGCGCTGGTGCCGGCCCTGATTGACGATGGCACAACCGGCCAACTGTTCCACGCCCAGGACTTCGCCGGCAAAACAATCTGAACATTTACCCCGGCGACCTGTCCTCCGTAGCTTCAAGCGAAGGAGGATTGCCGTTCTGCTATTGTTTCAACCCTTCCTCTTGACAACTACCAGCAAAAGGGTATAATTATAATCGCCTTTGGGCTCCGGTGAGCTAAGTCGAGCCGCTGGGGGCGAAAGGCAAAGAAGAAGGAGAAGAGAGATGAGAAGTGAAACACATCTAAAGTCAATTTCATTTTGCGCGGCGATGGTGCTTTTCTGCTCGGCTTACGCATTGGCTGGGACATGGACTAATATTGATAAACCGGGTGCAGCTGCAACATATCCCTATGACATTTCCGGAAATACCGTTGCTGGTTGTTATTTTGATTCTTCCTGGAATTGCCACGGTTTTCTTTATAACGGGTCCGGGTGGACCACCCTCGATATGCCCGGGGCAGTTAGCACAAATGTATTTGGTATTGATGGCGATAATATTGTCGGCTTTTACAATGACTCCTCGGGAATCAGCCACGGTTTTCTTTATAACGGGTCCGGGTGGACCACCCTCGATATGCCCGGAGCAGCTAAAACAAATATATATGACATCGACGGTGACAACATTATTGGTAGTTACTTGGACGCCTCCGGGAATGGCCATAGTTTTATTTACGACGGAAAAACCTGGACTACCCTCAATATGCCCGGAGCAGTTGGTGTAATCGCGACTGGCACAGACAGCGGTAATGTTGTTGGCTGGTATGGCAACTCCTATTTTGCCCACGGTTTTCTCTATGACGAAGGAACATGGACCACACTTGATATGCCCATGGCGCAGAGTACAAATCCAATAGGAATCGACGGTGAGAATATTGTTGGTTATTACCGGGACGCCCAATGGTTAAACCATGGTTTTCTCCATAACGGGTCCGATTGGACCACCCTCGATATGCCCGGGGCAAGGAGCACAGAACCACAAGGAATAGACGGCAGCAATATTGTTGGTTCCTACTTTACTGCCAACTCCAGTTATGGCCACGGTTTTGTTTACACGATTCCTGAGCCGGCCACGCTATTGCTTCTCGGCCTTGGTGCGGCAATTGCTGCCAGAAAACGGTAAAACTCGCTTGACTATCAACGGCAAAAAGGTACAATTAAAAGTGTCTTTTGCTGGGGGGCAAAAGGCAAAGAAGGCTGGAGAGTGAGAATGAGCAGAGAAGGGACACAGGTAGTCATTTCCTATTGCGTGGTTCCGGTGTGCGCTTATCTCGCCGAAATTGTAAACACACTTTTCACAAACGCTATTCAAACGAAAGAGAGATAAATGAAACCAAACCAGCACAAATTCAGAATGATGTTTGTCGCAATTATGATTCTTTCAACCAGTACCACAAACCTGGCATGGGGGGTAAGTTACAAGGCGATCAATTTATCCAGCGGATTCTATGATACTTATGCATACGGGACAAGCGGCACACAGCAGGTGGGTTACGGCGGCGGTCACGCATTGCTTTGGAATGGCGGTTCGGGCGGCTATATCGATTTGAACCCGAGCGGATTCAACGTCTGTTATGCTTTAGGTAACAGCGGCACCAGTCAGGTTGGCTATGGTTATGGTTCTGTAACAAGCTACGACAATCATGCCTTGCTTTGGAGCGGCAGCGCCTCAAGTTATGTCGATTTGCACCCGACAGGATTCAATAGCTCTTTTGCTAACGGGATCAGCGGCACACAGCAAGTCGGCTCAGCTTATTCGAATACAAACGGCACCCACGCCGTGCTTTGGAACGGCAGCGCTGAAAGCTGTATTGATTTGAACCCCGGTGGATTTACCAGGACAGATGCTTACGGGACCAGCGGCACGCAGCAGGTCGGCTATGGTTATGGTTCAGCTACAGGCGGCTCCACACACGCCGTGCTTTGGAACGGCAGCGCGGACAGCTATATCGATTTGAACCCAAGCGGAATTAACAGTTCTTATGCTTACGGGGTCAGCGGCACGCAGCAGGTCGGCTGGGGTTTGGGTTCAGCCACAGGCGGCACTGCCCACGCTTTGCTTTGGAGCGAAATCGCAGCAAGCTGGATCGATTTGAATCCCAACGGATTCGGTTATTCACAGGCATACGGGACCAACGGCACGCAGCAGGTCGGCTGGGGTTCAGTTACCTCCACAAGCGGTGCCCACGCATTGCTTTGGACCGGCAGTGCGGATAGCTATATCGACCTAAATCAATTTTTACCAACAGGATTCAATCATTCTTGGGCACAGGGTATCGATAGTTACGGGAACATCGTTGGCTATGCGATAAAGGATGGTTCTGGCCGCCAGGCTTTTCTTTGGGAGCCCGTTCCCGAACCCGCCTCCGCTATCCTGATTGGAGCTGGTTTGTTTTTCGCTCGCCTAAGGCGAAAACAGGGTTAAGACATAGATTAGAAATGCTACGGCGGGCAGACCCGGTCACGCTTTCTCGGTCTCGGTGCGGCGATTTGGTTCGACTCTGCTCACCACAGATTGAGAAAAAGGCACAGATAGAAGTTTGCCTGCCCCCGCAAATAAAGAAGGCCTCTATGCATGGCACACAGAGGCCCCAACTCGGAAAGAAACTTGTATGGCTCCCCCCGCAACCTTTGGCCCGCGCGGGCTTCCCCGGTGGGACAAAGGTTGCCGTATTTGCGGTCCTGACACAGCAAGATGACACCGGCAGGACGATTTTGGATGAGCGATTTATCTTTTTTTATCTGGACGGCCATTGTGCCACATTTAAGTGGTGGCTCTGTCCGCTTTATTCGCTCTCCCTACTAAACAATAGGAAGAAAAGCCGCCAATGCCAAACCGTCAGATAACATATAACGGAAAAACAAGGTATCTGTCCTCTGTCTTCTATTATTACTCCCTCGCTTTTGCGAACCAGTCCGGGTCTTTTGCCAGTTTCTCGCGGGCATCGTCCGTCATCATCATAAAGGCCGGATGCGTGCTCTCCCAAGCACGTCCGGTAAAGGGGCTTTGCCGCATCTTTTCTATTTCCCGAACAACATCCTTAAAATAGCTGCCGTAAATGTGCAGTGAGTCGCTTATATCGACGTATCTGCCGACCGCGACGGGCTTGTTTATCTTCTCTGAAATCTTACTGGCGATTGTCCTTTGCAGGTCAGTCAGGGCATAAACGTTCATAAACCACGCCTTATACAGGTCCCTGCTTCGCCAGTGCGTGTTCATATTCAGCACATAGCCGTCCGCGTTATCCGCTATCAGCCGGCACCATATCCGCTGCAAACAAGGCGGGTCATCAGTAACTGGGTCTGCTGTCGGCATCCAGGTTATCGCCTGCGCCCTTCGCGTATGCGCGACCTTCGACAGCGAATCGATAATATACTGAATCTGGTTTACTTTTTTGAATGGCTTTTTGGCTTTCGGGTTTCTTATGTCCTCAACCGGCGAATACGCGAATATGCGCTCGTGATAAGTATATGTCCATTTGCCCGCCGCCGGGTCTATCCAGTGGTCGTGAATACCGTCAACCACCTCCTGCCTGTACGCCTCAAGCTCTTCAGGCCCGCCCGGAAAATTCTTGTGTATCCTCGGCTCGCTGAACGGCTCCGCGACCGTCACCATTACCGTCGCGTCCTTGCTCGGCGGGTCATCGGGCTTGTCATATTGCGTCTTCATATCAAGCCCCTGGTCCCATACCGCCAGCACCGCCTTCTCCCACGCCTCTGGCAAACACCTCGCTGCTACTGAAATCACCGGAAGATTCGCGTTACCCATCTATGGCTCCTCCATAAGCGCAAAAAATGAAAGCTATTTGTTGAGATTTATTTCATCATCGGTAATGTGGTATCGTTCGCGGTCACTCGCGGGAATATCCGCCAGTATGCGTTTGGCCTTGTAGGCGTATTCGCTGCCGGGGTATTTTTCAATTATCTCCCGGCAGTACTGTACCATCGCCCCGTAGTGCATCCCTGGCAGCCGACCCATCTTTCGCTGGGTGATAGCCAGCTCAAATAATTGGCTGGCCCCGGCCTTCTCTTCTTCGGTCAGCTCCCTGAACTTCGGCTGCTCGGCGCTTGCTGCCTGTTGCCCCGCTGCCGGCTGCACAGGCACGTTCGACTCTACCACGTTCGGCTCGGCACGCAAACGCTTCTCATCCTCACGCCACATATCCCCAACCGTCTTATCCGGCACCGCCGGCTCTGATTTGTGATTGGCAATCTTGCTGAACAGCACGATTGCGACCACAACCACTACTATCGCCGCCGCTATTTTCAGCCAAATAGTATTCATAACAAACATACCTCCTTTTCTGCCCAGCGATTGATTATTCGCGCCGGATTGCCTACAATTAACTTATTATGCCAAGTGTTCTTCGCTGAAATCGTAAATTGAAAATGCGGAATAGTCAATTGCTATGTTTACAGGATTAATACAGCAGGTTTGCACGGTAAAGTCGCTATCCAAAAGCGGCGGTTCCGCTGCGCTGACAATCGACCTCGGCCAACTGGCTAATCAGGCCAAAACCGGCGACAGCATCGCTATAAACGGCTCCTGCCTGACCGTCTCAAAACTGGCCGGGGCATCAGCAACCTTTGACGTTAGCGGCGAAACGCTTGCCAAAACTACCCTCGGCAAACTCGCCCCCGGCACAAAGGTCAATATCGAGCTTGCCCTGCGTGCCGATGACCGATTCGGAGGGCACTTCGTATTGGGACATGTTGACGGCTCCGCAACAATAAAAAAAATCGAGAAAAAAGGTAATTTCTCAACTTTCACCTTCGCAGCCCCCAAAGACCTGCTCGACCAGATGGTTCCCAAGGGTTCCGTCGCCGTCGATGGCATCTCGCTGACAATAGCCGAATTGAATCTTGATGGTTTCACAGTGGCGGTCATTCCGCAGACACTCAAAGAAACAACTTTGGGACAAGCCAAAATAAATCAGAAAACCAACATCGAAATTGATATAATAACCAAGACGGTCAGAAGATACCTCGAGAAGAACATCCCGCCCAAAGGCAACTTGACTATCAAAGACCTTCAGCAACAAGGCTTTTAGTAATCCGTATAATGAATAGATGAGTCAGCTTACAAACCACAATTCGATAAGTGACGAGCCGGTCATAGGCGTAACAATGGGCGACCCGGCAGGTATTGGGCCGGAAGTCGTCGTCAAGGCGCTGGCGGACCCAGCCCTGCGCCGAGCTGCCAAGTTCATCGTCTTCGGGATGGATGAGCAATTGCGATACGCCGCGGATAAGGCGGAAATTGAGCCGTTCTGGGGCAGGCATCAGCACGAAAAAATCAGCAGGGACTACCCGCATAAGGTTGTGGTTGCCGACTATGACGAGTTTTCGGTGCCGCCATGGATAAGAGAACCAACCGAGGCGGCAGGTGCTGCGTCATTGAAGTTCTGCACCGACGCAATTGACGCCGCCCAAAGAGGCATTATCGATGCGGTGGTAACAGCCCCGATAAACAAGACAAGCTGGAAGCTGGCGGGTTCGCACTGGCCCGGCCATACCGAGATGCTCGCCAAACTTTGTAAGTCGCCCCGAAAGGCGATGATGTTCGTCGCGGGGCCGTTGAAACTGGCGCTGGCGACGATTCACGAGGCGTTATTCGAGGTGCGCCACAAGTTCACAATCGGCCGGGTATTTGAGCCGATTGACCTGCTTAATATTGCCCTGAAGGAATACTTCGACATCGAGAACCCCAAAATCGGTGTTGCGGCTCTCAACCCTCACGCCGGCGAAAATGGCCAGTTCGGCGACGAGGAACAACGCATCATATCTCCAGCTATCCTTATGGCACAGGGACAAGGTATTGATTGCTTCGGGCCTATTCCAGCCGACACGCTGTTTTTGCGGGCAGTCCAGGGCGAATTCGACGGCGTCGTCGCAATGTATCACGACCAGGGTATGATACCGGTCAAATTGCTCGCCTTCGACAAGGCGGTCAATGTCACTATTGGCCTGCCGATTATCCGTACCTCTCCTGCTCACGGCACTGCCTTCGATATCGCAGGCAAAAATATCGCCGACCCGTCAAGTATGATGGAAGCCATAAAGGTTGCAATTCAGATGGCGCAAACAAAAACAAAAAAGAATGTAGAATTGAGAATTAAGAATTGAGAATTAGGCAAGGGAGGCCAAAATGAGCAAAGAAAAGGAAGAAGCAGGGAAGCGAGATATCAATAACAGAACGTTTTCATTTGCATGTAGAACAGTTAAGCTTTATCAATATCTTGCTAAACAAAAATATGCTTCTGAGGTTTTGGGAAGACAGGTATTAAGGTCGGGTACATCGATCGGTGCTAATCTTGAAGAGGCACGAGCCGGACAGAGCAGGGCCGACTTTGTATCAAAATGTAATATTTCGCTTAAAGAAGCTCGTGAAACGCATTACTGGCTGCGCATCCTGAAAGAAACTAAAATCATACCGGCCGAAAAAATAGATAACCTGCTTGGTGAAGCGAATGAGATAGTCGCAATCCTAACCACTATCGTAAAAAAGTCGCGTACAGAAATAAGTGCCAGTTAATTTCTAACTTCTAAATTCTAACTTCTAAATTCGATTTGCAATGCAAACCAAACAGCAAATCCGTGAGTTGCTCGATTCCGCGGGAGTAAGACCCAACAAACGATTCGGCCAGAATTTCCTTATCGACCTCAACCTGATGCGCCTGCTCATCGATACAGCAAACATTCAGAATAACGACGTCGTCCTCGAAGTAGGCACCGGCACCGGCTCACTCACCGCTGGCATCGCCGAAAAAGCGGGCTTCTGCGTCTCGGTTGAAATCGACAGCGTTCTCGCCAATATCGCCAAAGGCCAACTTGCAGACAAATCAAACGTCGAAATAATCGCAGCCGACGTTCTTAAAAACAAATTCGAAATCAATCCCGTCGTAATCGACGCTTTGAACCGTGCCCGCGCAATTCACAATGGGCGATTGCTTCTTGTCGCCAATTTACCCTATATCGCCGCGACACCACTGATTATCAACCTCGTAATCGGCCCGATTATCGCCGACGCAATGTTCATTACCGTCCAGAAAGAAGTCGCAGACCGAATGACCTCACAGGCAGGCATAAAAGATTACGGAATCCTCAGCATACTAATGGCCGCGACGGGCGAAGCCAGACATATCAGGACTTTGAAACCAACCGTCTTCTGGCCCCAGCCGCAGGTCAATTCGGCTTTTATATCCTACGTCCGCGACGCCGAAAAAATAAAAGCGATTAAAAGCGTGGAAATGCTGAGTCGCGTCGCAGGCGCACTTTTGCAGTACCGCCGCAAGATGCTAAAAAGCTGCTGCAAACTAATCAGTGGCACGGGCTTCCAGCCCGCGCCTGCGCGGCCAAGATGGCCGCGTTACAACTGGCCTGATATTTTAGATCAACTCGGCATCGACCCGGAAATACGACCTGACAACCTCAGCCCGGAGCAATTTGTAGCTATTACCAATTTGTGCTGTTAGCACAAGAGATGCTAATACTATTATAAGGAAGTTTTTAGTTGCCCTTACTTGCCCCTTGTTGCCCCACCTTTTTGTGTGTGTCGGCCTAAGGGCAAGTTGCCCAGATTAATATTTTTTAGACGCAGATTCCGCTGATTGCGCTGTTTTTAGGTCGCCACAGATTTAAGGCCGGAGGATTGACTGTCAGACGTGTTTATACCATAATACCCTTACAATCTTTTCAGGAGAAGAAACTATGCCCAATAAGTTAGTGGTGCTTTGTTCGTTTGTATTACTGGCAGTCACCTCGGCCTATGCCGCTTCACCAGAACAGCCAAATTCAGTCCCCATAGATCAAAATTCACTGCAAATCCTCATCGACAAAGCAAACAAGGGTGATGCAGAAGCCCAGTTTATGCTTGCAGAAGCTTATGACACAAATCCCAAATTAAATGTCGGCCTTCGGGAAATTTCTGATTTGTTGCAGAAAGCAGCGGAACAAGGACATGCAGGTGCTCAATGTAGTCTTGCACATATGTATTTGAGTGGTACTGGCCGTCCGAAGAACTACGAAAATGCCATTTTTTGGTTCTCAAAGGCGGCAGAACAAGGAGACCCAAAATCAAAGTTTTATGCTGGTCTTTCATATATGAAGATGGCCCTTGAGGCCGAAATTGAGGCAATTATTAGTAAGAAAAAAGATGAAGGAGGCAAGATAAATTCGCTAAAAGAGAAGGGGGCAAAGTATATTTTGTCAGCAAAAACTGATTTAGTTCAATTGGCAAACAGAAACGACCACGAGGCACAATACATTCTTGCCAGAATGACCAATCAGGGGTTAGGGATTATGCAACCAGAAAAAGACGTCTCATCGAAATGGATAAAAATAGCCATCCAAGAGCTTACAGTCACGGCAAGTAGCAACAACATAAAAGCTCAGCGCCTCCTTGGCGAAATATATGAATTCGACTGGCCTGATATAGAAAAAAGTGAAGAAAGCGCTAAATGGTATATGATGGCCGCAGAACAGGGCGATCCTATATCTCAATATCATATAGGAAGTCATTTGATATACTTGAAGAAATATGCACAAGCATTGCCGTGGTTATTAAAAGCGACAGAACGCGGACATTTCGAAGCATTGAATCAAATATGCGAGACAGGTAGTTATGCATTACAAAATGAGAAGAACTATGCTTTCGCCCTTGAATGGTTAGAGAAGGCCGCTGAGCGTGGACATGCTAATGCTCAATACGAATTAGGTTGTATGCTGAGCACCGGGAAGGCGATTCCCTCTAATAAAGAAATTAAACCGTTCTTGGATGATCAAAAAGCCGTGACATGGCTAATTCGTGCTGCTGAACAAAATCATGTAGCAGCACAATATGAGCTTGCTGGAATATATCATTACAATGACCAACTTCAAGATCCAAATAAAGCACTCTATTGGTATAGGAAAGCAGCAGAGCAGGGATATACGGATGCTCAAGAACCTCTTGCTATGATGTACTATGATGGCAAAGATGTAGCTAAGGATTGCAACGAAGCGTTTAAGTGGTTCATGGAATATGCTAAAACTGGACACGGTTATCAACTAACCATTTCTCAGTTTTGCATTGGAGATATGTATTTCTCTGGAAAGGGCGTGCTGCAAAATTATCAAGAAGCTCGTAAGTGGTTTACGTTTGCTGGTGAGAGTGGAGATTATCTCTCACAATACCAGCTTGGCAAAATATACTACGATGGTTTGGGTGTAGATAGAAATATGAGACAAGCAGCAAAATGGTATCGTGACGCAGCAAACGGTCCTATGAGTTTAGCTAAATTTTGTCTTGCTCAGATGTATTATCGGGGAGAAGGTGTGCCTCAAGATTACGTAGAAGCTTACAAGTGGGCAATATTAGCTTCAATAGATGGAGATTACGTAGCTTTCAGAGACCAATTGAAAAAAGAGATGACAGTAACTCAGATAGAAGAGGGACAGAAAGCGGCAAGAGAGTTCCAAAATCAACTTGAAGGCCAACACAGGAAAAATATGGAACATCTGAGGTCGCTAAGCACCCAACAACAGGCACAAAAGGACGCTCGGTAACTGCCAGAAGACCCGCCTATTAAATTTTGAATTCCAAATATGCGGCTCTGGTTGAAGTTTCTTTTAAAAATATACGCAATCCACCTTTTTCATCCTCATGCCCTTTGTGAAAATTCCAGTCAACAACCTCATACTCTTGGCTAAGGCCATGTATGCTCATTTTCATTCCCTTGTATAGGGGTATGGGTAAAATGCCGGGGTGATCCGCAAGTCTTTTTTTATTCGTATCGTAAAAATAGGTTGCGTAAATGTTTTCTGCATTCATTTTATGTGTCCTTTCTTTTAAGTTAATACCGGATTTCATCAAAAATCTCTGTGTCCTCTGTCCGCCACAGGCGGATAAATGTTCTTCCTCCTTCGCCCCACAGGGCTATGGAGGACAGGCTGCGGTTAGATAATTATTTCGCCGTGCCGATGGCTGTGGCATTCGATATTCACCGCCACGGGAAGCGACGCGATATGACACGGTGCGGTCTCAATCAACACAGCCAAAGCAGTTGTATCTCCGCCTAATCCCTGCGGCCCGACATTCAACCTATTGATTCTGGCAAGCAAGTCCTTCTCTAATCCGGCATAAAACGAATCGGCGTTTGGCTTATCGATATTGCGAACAATCGCCTTTTTACTCAACAGGCAGCTAACCTCGAAATTACCGCCGATGCCTACGCCAATGACGAAAGGCGGACAGGCGTCCGCGCCGGCGTTTTTAACAACATCAACCACCCAGTCGGTTATTTCCTCCGCCCCGGCTGTGGGTTTGAACATTCGAAATGCGCTTTTGTTTTCGCAGCCCCCGCCTTTGGCCATAAAGGTTATTTTGAGCTTGTCGCCCGGCACAATCGACCAGTGAATGACAGCCGGGCAATTGCTGCCTGTGTTCTTGCGGTGCTGCATCGGCTCACTGACTACGCTTTTGCGCAGAAATCCTTTTTCGTAGCCGGCCGTAACCCCCGCGTTGATCGCATCGACCGCCGTCCTGTCCGCGGGACATTCGATAATGACTTCCGCCCCCTGCTCGATGAAAACCACCGCAAGCCCCGTATCCTGGCAAAGCGGTATCCGCTCTCCCGAAGCCAGACGCGCGTTTTCAACAAGCTGCTGAAGTATTTTGGCCGCCAGGGTATTCGATTCCTTTTTGGCCGCCTCGGTAAGAGCTGACAGTACATCGGCAGGCAACTCGTAAGCTGCTTTTACGCAAAGCTCCCTGACCACCTCAACAATTTTTGAATACGCAATATGCCGCACGATGGTTTACTTATCCTCGATATTGACCTCATAGGTCTTGTAGGTCGTATTGCCAACTGCATCGGCCAGTTTCAGCGAAATTACGTGCTGGCCAGCCGACAGTTTTTCCACAAGAATCGTAAAGTCCTCGCTTGTAGTATCATAAATAAGGTCATCCGGCACAATCCCAATCCAGTTGGCGTCGCTATCGACCGTGTACTCGACTTTGCCGATAGCGCTTAGTTCGTCACTGACTGTAAACCTGATTGTTACTTTTTTGCCTGCCTTTTCGAGCTTGTACTTTACGACAGCCGGCCCCGTGTTATCCACCACAACCGAGTTGCTCACCCTGCTGCCCGTCAGTTTGGTCTCAGGTGTATTGCTCCTCTCATCGCTTGCCGTAACTCTTATTTCGTACCTGCCGTCCTCGACCGTTTTGCTGTCCCATTCAAAGCTGGCGGCTTCGACCGCATCCTTCATCTCAATCCAGCCGGTTCTGCCGACCTTCCTGAAATCTATTCTGTAAATAAGCTTGTCGCCGTTATCGTCCTTGGCATCGTAACTGATTTTGAATACGCCGCTTTTGCCCGGCATTTCCATTCGCGTAACAGTCACCGATTCAACCCTCGGCGCCAGATTGGGGACAGCCGATGCCACCGCTACTTCCCGCACCACCGGGCTGACCTTGCCGTCACTGCCTCTAAACACAAGCTTATACTGGCAGAACCTGTTCACGGGGCAATCAAGCTGCACAGGCCCGGTAACTTCCTTCGGCTCAGTCCATTTTGAAAAACTCTTGTCGTTGATGTCTTTCACATTGCCACTGCGACAGGCCATCAGCACTTTGCATCCCTGCGGTACGTCCGCTTCAATCTGAAGTTTGCCCCATTTCGCCGGCTGGCCCGCGTCAACAAGGTCCGAGGTATATACACCCTCACGCGCAAAAACTTTCCCCAGCTTTACCAGCCGGGCGGGGTTCGCCATCCCGACATACGCGTTATCACCAACAACAGCGACCGCCGTAATCTGAGACGCCTGCCGGTCTTCAAAAACAACCGCATTTTCCTCTGAATTCGGCTCTACGGCAAAAAGCCGGGCGTTATTGCCTGTTCCAACCAAAAGCTCTTTGCCCTGGGAAGCCAGGCAGAAAAATACCGCTGTCTCGTTGAATATGTCCGTTACAAAACCGTCCTTAGTTACCTTATAAATATAGCTGGCCTGTGCGGGTCTCGGCGGTCTGGGAATAGGCATTTTATGCTCCGCCTGCTGTTCGCCCGCTGACTCCTTGGTATTGGCAATCTGGAGTTTCGTCCCGCCTGTGAGCGTAGTAGAATCGCCGTCGCTCTCTTCGTCTCCGCCTTCTTCCTCTTCCTTCTGTTCAGGTCGGCCCGCCTGCGGCGCCTGCGCGGCAAATTTCGCCTCCGCCCCAACGGCGTTGGCCGAAGTAGCCGCCGCGTACAGTTCCTCGCCCAGGAATACCATTGCCGTTATTTCCTGCTGCTCACTGTCATACAAAATCGTGGTTTCTTTGGTCTTCGGGTTTATCCTGTAAACAAGCCCGCGACTGTCGCTGCCGGCACAAATAAAACCATCAGGCCCCTGCGCAAGCGAAAGTATGTTCTTGTCGGAACTGTCATACAAAACCTCGCCGCGCTTTCCTGAAGAATCAAGCCGATAAATTTTCCCCTTCGGCCCCGTCCCAAGATAAATATCCCCGCCCTTATCCGCCAATATTGCGAATATATAATTCGCGTCGTTCGGCTCAAAAATCGTCTTCAGCTCGCCGCCTTCCAGCCGGCATAACGCGCACCTCTGCCCGCTTATGCCTACTAAAAGACGACCCGACGCATCCGTCGCCATCGCGAAAATATGCTCATTTGCAAGGTGCCTATCCTGCCCGACGGCATTTGAGTCGTTCGGCTCATTAGCATCACGGTCGTTACTGTCTTTGGGACGCTCCTTCTTGGTCAATTTCGCCGCGTAAATCTTTTTAAGCCCGCCCGCGCCGAATGAATAAACCCCGCCGTTCGGGCTTGTCCCCACATACACCGTATCTCCGATTGAAACGATACTGTTGATTGACCAGACATCCTCAAACTGCTTAACAAGGACTTCCGCACGCCTGCCTAATTGTATGGTCCCGCGGGAGCCGATTACAACGTCATTCGTCTCGCCTTTTTGAAATTCCTGGCTGCTGTTATGCCGGGTAACCCTGCTCGTCACCGCGCTGCAAAAAGAAGCCGACAGGCACACTAAAAACATTATCGCAAGAATATATTTTGACTGCATTTTCTTAATCACTGTTCCACCGTAACATTCATAATTTTTTTATCCACTATTACCGTTCCAGTCCGCACGCTTTTATCAATCCAGCCGGGAAACGCCTGCATTGTATTCGCTCTCCTGGCATCGCCGAGCACCATCGCCTTTGTCGCTGGCAACTCGGGCAGCTCCGCCTGCTCCAGCGCCACCCCTCCGGCCGGCAAAACCAGAACACAATGAAGCTCATCCCTGCCGACCGCCAAAATCCTGTTAATTACACCAACCATCGTATCGAAATTCTCAGGAACAAACCTGTGCGGGACCGCCTTTCTCAAAAATTCCTCATAGTCGAACCCGCCGCAGATAATCAGCTGATATGTCCCCACAGGGGTATTCTCCGGCACGGCAAAATTGAAATTGTATTTTTGTTTCTGCGACCGGACCGACTCCGTAACAACCTCCACATCCAGATTATCACCCCGTTTGACACGGGAACCGGACAACCCAACGGACCATATAGCGGAAGAAATATCCTTTTCGCGTATGTCCAAATCCACGTTAATTGATTTTATCCGAACCTGCCTGTAGGGATTATTCATCAGCAAACCCAGGGGGCTAATAGTGTCACGCACTGCCTCGTTCAAACCTTCACCCGTCGAGACATTATCAAAAACCACGGTTCCCGCCCCGTCCGTTTCGATAGTACCCTTGTAGGAAACCGTATTATCAGGCGGCATCTCACCCTGAAAAAGCCCCGCGCTTGCCACGACCGCCCGCAGCAGCCGTGGCGTCAGCATGCGGTTATCGGCAATCCGGCAGTTATATTTTCTCGGCTGACTGTCGTTATACCGGCTCACGCTTATCGTCAGCGGAATCATCCGCGCCTCCGCCCCGATTCTGCCCCGAACCGCCGTTGACTCATCCGCTCTCAACGCGCCTATTACGTTAACCGATGTCCCCACCTTAAACGACCGCACCATGTTCGACACCACCGTATGCACCTCACCCATCGCCATCGGTAAATCCACAGGCCCGTAACCCAGAAAGGAATGCCCGAAGGCGTAAATATCATCGCCCCTCACTTCGGTAATCGTCGCAACCCCCTCGATGGTAATATCACCCGTAACCAGCGGCACTGTCAGGCACGCGCCGGGAACTGGCTTAATATCGCAAACGTCTGCCCGCCCGCCCCCGCCCGCGCCGGATACAACCATAAATCCCAATGGCCTAAGCGTTTCATCCAAATCACCCGTTACCGACTCCGGCATTCCCGAAACAACTATCGGGCAGGGTAAAGCCGACGCGCCCGCGAATTCCCCCCGCGATGAAAACACAGGCGACAAAATCTTCTTCTCAACCTGCGCAAAATCAATCGGCCGGGAGAAATCCAACGCAAGGCCGGGCCCATCGTTCAAAGATTCTCCGCCGGCTTGATTAACCCCGGAACCACCCACACGAAGCATATCCGCAATCGGCGTAACGCCATACAGGGGGTCTTTGCTGAATTGCCATCCCATCGCCAGCGCGCCAGCCAGCCGACCATCGATATAGACAGGCGAGCCGCTGCACCCCGCAACAGGCCCCGTGTGAATAAACCGCTCATCGGTCCCGCGAACTAATATGGCGTCCCTGCCGGGCATAAAATCGTGAACAACGCTCAGCACCTCAACGCCAAATTTCTCGACCGCCGTCCCTTTATAGACCGTCAGACAATACGCCTCCATACCCGGCTTAATCTCATCGACGCTGATATACCTGGCGGGGTCCCAAATTCCCTCTAATCCCTGCGGCACGGCTATCTTGCCTGCCCCTGCACGTCCTTGGCTGGGGGCCGTGTTCTCACGTGCTTGAAGCCCGTTCCGCGACCCGCAAACGGTAACAACGCACATCACTGCGCAAACTAAAATACACGCCCTTAATCGCGGAAACCTATGGACCATTGTCATCCTTGAAGTCCTATTCAACATAAAATTTTAATTCTACATCCGTCCCACAGCCGTTGCAACATAAAACGACCTCTGGTAGAATAGTTGTCTTACTTAACCGACAACTGGTAATCGCTTATTGAAAAATTGTTTGAACGGAGAATAAAATGAAGGCCGAACATCGCCACGATTTAAAAACCAACGAACTGGCCGTATGGCTTGACAATTTTCCCGCATGGGCCAACCAGAACCTCAGAACGATAATCTACGTTACGGTTATTGTCGTTCTCGTCCTCGCCTCGTTTTTCTACTACCGCTATCAAAAAACGGTGGTGGCCGCACGCGAACAAGGTAATTTGACCACGCTGCTATCGGAACTGCCGCAGCAAAAGGCGTTTATCGCCCAGAAACAAATGAGGGGTGAAGACAACGCCTTCACCCTTTTAAACCTTACAGACGGACTCGACGGTATCGCCAAAAGCGCCTCCAGCGACGCCGTTGCCGCGATGGCCCTCATCAAGAACGCTGAAGTCATGCGAACGGAACTCCAGCTTCGTTTCGGCTCTGTCAGTCAGCAGGACATCGCCGCCCAGATAGGCAAAGCGAAAGAAAATTACACCAAAGCGCTCGACACATATCTAAAGCGAAGCCCCAATACCTCCCTCGAAGCCATCGCCAAAATCGGCCTGGGTTTATGCGAGGAAGAGCTTGGCAATCCTGATGGAGCGAGAAAACTGTACCAGGAGGTGGCAACCGGCGCCGCGTACGAAGGCACCGCCCCGGCAGCAGCCGCGAAACAACGGCTTGTCGCGATGGACTCTTTAACTGAAAAACTGGTCCTTAAGCCGATGCCGAGACAAAAGATACAGATGCAGGTTCCGGTCGTCCGCGAGCCAAATGCGCCCGCACAGAATTGATTATCGCGCGAAATGCCGAATAAGGATACAGACCTCACACTTCGCGTCGGCAGTGCCCTGCAGGAACGCCGGCTCGATAAATACCTACACGGGCGGTTCTCCAACTACAGCCGGGTAATGCTGCAGGAGGTCATCAAGGCGGGCGGCGTAAAAGTCAACGGTAAGCAGGCCAAACCAAGCTTAAAACTCAATCCCAATGACCTCATCGAAATCACCCTGCCCGAACTGCCCACTAATGAAATCCCGCCCGAAGATATACCGCTCAATATTCTCCACGAAGACAACGACATCATCGTCATCAATAAATCCGCGGATATAATCGTCCACCCCGCGAGGGGCAACACACACGGCACAATCGCAAACGCCCTCGCCTTCCACCTCGCCTCCGCGGAAGCCGACGAAGATAAAGATGAAGAAGATGAGTCCGAATCCGATGACGCCAAATTCCCTATAGCCCTCGGCGAATTTCGACCGGGCATCGTCCACCGCTTAGATAGAAATACCACGGGCGTAATGATTCTCGCCAAAAATGACGTCGCCCAGTGGAAAATCTCAAGGCAGTTTCACGACCGAAAGGTCGAAAAAAGCTACATCGCTATCGTCCACGGCATTCCCGACCTCACGCGAGACCGCATAAACGCCCCGCTCGGCGTCAATCTCAAATTCAGATACAAGTACGCGGTCCGGCCCGAAACCGGCAAAGAGGCAATCACCTTCTATGAGGTCCTCGAAAGTTTCCGCGGCTTCTCACTTTTGAAACTCACTCCCAAAACAGGCAGAACCCACCAGATTCGCGTCCACCTCGCCCATATCAATCACCCTATCGTCGCAGACGATATGTATGGCGGCAAACTCGTCTATCCCTGGCAATTAAAAGACGCAGCCCCTGCCATCGAAGCTCCCGTTATCGCCCGCTGCGCCCTCCACGCATGGACGATTGCCTTCAAGCATCCGACAACCGAAAAAATCGTCAGCTTCGAAGCCCCCCTGCCAGATGATATGCAAAACCTCCTCGATATGCTGAGAAAATACAGAAAGAAGTAATCCTCCTCTTGTCATTCCCGCGCAAGCGGGAATCCAGCTTATTCATTTCTCCAAGGTCGCTGCCCAAAACCACAAGCATTGAGAATCTTAAGAATATCCTCCTTGTCTCTGCCGATAGCTTGCATTTCCTTGATTGTTTCCCGAACATAGTAGCGTAATCTAAACACATCCTTAGGGCTTACTTTATTTGCCGAACCAGTGTGTACAAGTTCTGATCGTTTGTCATACATCTCCCTGACTTCCTTAAAGATTCGCTCGGAATCATCTGTGTCTTTACCCAAAAGAACAGCAACGTTTCTCGAAATCCTGTATCGCAGTTCTTTATCGCTCGGATTAAGTAAAGTTTCGAGCGATATCATGAGCGACAAAAAGTTCAAAGGGGCACTGTGAGTTTCATAAGACAACTCAAAACTCTCGAATGCTAATCGCAAAAATTCCTTATCAAAAGGTATTTTCACCTTGTTAATGAAATCATGAGCACAAGATACTTCATTATCATCTTTAAGTTTAAAAACAGTTCTTTCAGTTAAGGGCCATTCACGGCAAAAAGAAAACGCTCTTGGTTTGTCTTCAACAAGATGATATAATAGTGAAAATAATAACAAGATGTTGCCCTCTTTAAACAACCGCAATAAACGCAACTTATTACGGATTGGTTCAACAATATTTTCTAAAGCTCCATAACGTATAACCACTCCTCCTTGAGGCGTAGATTCAAAAGATTCTATGTTACGTGCCATAACACAATAGTAATAGAATGATTGGTCATGCACTATGCCGTTCACCCGATCCTCAATAGCCAATATGCCATTATCTGACTCTGTCCCGTAAAATTCTCGGATATTACGAATGAAAGAAATGGCATCTCCTTGGGATATCTTTTCTATTGTAAAAGGTTGACCAAGGTCTAATTTGAGTATTGAATCATCTACGTTAGACAAAAAACCAATTAAATGAATATCTTTCTTTTCCATTTTATACTTCCCAATTCTCTATTTGTTACTTCCGAACAGCTACTTAAGCAACGTCCGCAAGGCCTAACGAATCGCCGAATTTAGTCAAAAGGGATTGCCTGATGTTTTTGTGCATTGGGCTAATCAGCATCGGGTCGGCTGATACAAGCTCAAACGCGCAGCGTCTTGCCATAACCAACAAATCGTAATCGTCGATGATATTGGCTATTTTCAAATCAGGAAGGCCGTGCTGCCGCGTGCTGAAAAGCTCTCCCGGCCCGCGCAGTTTCAAATCATGCTCGGCTATCTCGAAGCCGTCGTTACTTCGTTCCATCATCTCAAGCCGGCTTTTCGCAACTTCATTCTCGGTCTCTTTATCCGCGAATAAAAAACAAAACGACTTATCTGTTCCCCTGCCTATTCTGCCCCGCAACTGGTGCAATTGAGCCAAACCGAACCTGTCCGCACCCTCGATAACCATTATCGTCGCGTTGGGAATATCCACGCCCACCTCTATCACTACCGTCGCGACCAGCGCCTTTATTTTCCCTTTGCGAAACTCTGCCATTACTTCTCTTTTCTTCTCCGAGCTTAACCGGCCGTGCAGCAATTCGACCTTGAATTCACCAAAGACCTTCGATAACTCACGCCACCCGTCAGTCGCTGCTTTGATGTCCCCTTCCTCTTCGATGCCCGTTATACGCGGATATACGAAATACGCCTGCTTGCCCGCCCGCAATCGCTCGCGTATAAATTCGTATGCCTTGGGTCTGTCTTCCGGCGCAACCCATCGCGTAACCACCGCTCCCCTCCCCGGCGGACTGTGTTTGATTATCGACACGTCCAAATCCCCGAAAACCGTCATCGCCAAAGTCCGCGGAATAGGCGTGGCCGTCATAACAAGGCAATGAGGCGTCCCATCCTTGCGCAATTCCGCTCGCTGGTGAACGCCGAACTTGTGCTGCTCGTCAATCACAACCAAACCAAGTTTTTTGAACTCAATATCCTTCTCCAATAAGGCAACCGTCCCCACAACAATATCAATATCGCCGGCTTTTACCTCATTGAGAACTTCATCCCTTTTTTTGCCCGTCAGACCGCCCGTAATCAGCACGCGTTTTACGTCGCTATTGCGCAGATACCTCTCGATGCTTATAAAATGCTGGTTCGCCAATATCTCCGTCGGCGCCATAATCGCAACCTGTGTCTTGTTCGCCACCGCCAATAGCGTCGCGTAAAGAGCAACAACGGTTTTGCCTGAGCCAACGTCCCCCTGAAGCAATCGATTCATCGGTATCGGCCTTTGCATATCAGCGACTATTTCAGCTATCGTCTTATCCTGGTCTTCGGTAAGTAAAAACGGGAATCGCTTTCGAATCCGCCTGTCGATTTCATCGGACGATTTCATCGCGACCGCCGAGGCGAATTTACTGTGCCTGTGCCTGCGAAGCGCAAGACCCAACTGCATCAGGAACAATTCATCGAATTTCAGCCGGCGTTTCGCCTTGGCCAGTTTATTCTCATCCGCCGGCAAATGAATCCACCCAAACGCGTCTTTGCGTTTTATCAGTTCCGCTTTTTTAAGAAATTCATCATCATAGAATTCGCCGACGAGCCCGCTGAGATTATCCAGCACGGGCCTGATTATCTTCTTAATCTGCATACTGCTCAGCCCGCCGCTCGCCGGATACACCCCCCCATTGAAGAAAAAGGGGTCAGGCAGCCCTGAGCCAAGCCGAAGGGACCCCTTTTTTGTCGCCGCTTCAATTATTCGAAATTTCGGGTTCGTCAACTGTAACTGATGCTTGTATTCCCCCGCCTTGCCCCACGCCATTATCGCCTGCCCAGGCCGCAACTGGTCCCGCAGGTATCCGCCGTTAAACCATATTATCCGGCAAATCCCCGTCTCATCGCTCACCATCGCCTCGAATATCGCCGGCCTGCGGTAATTCTGAAAATCCGTTGACTCAACCAGCCCCACAATCGCCGCCGTCTCACCCGTCTCCAATTGACTTATTTTCTTCGGCTCCGGCGCAAATACCCAGTCACGCGGAAAATATTCCAGCAAATCACCGACGGTAACAACCCCCAGTTTGGCGAAAACTTGTGCCCTTGCCGGCCCCACCCCCTTCAAAAATTGCACCGGCATCGACAACTTAATATCACCCTTTGCTTTTGCGGCTAATTCACCCACTGATTATTCCTCGAACGCGTGTTTGCCGACAAGTCTGACAAACCGGACGTCGCACGCCACCCGCTCAATAAGTTTGCCTTCTTTTTTCGTCCCCACGATAAGCTCCTGCGCACCGCCTTCACCAACCGGCGCGACAATCAGCCCGCCCGCGACAAGCTGGTCAATCAACTGCTCCGGCACCTTCGGCACAGCAGCAGTAACGATAATCCTGTCAAACGTCCTTTTCTCAGGCCTGCCCTGAGCAATGTCGAAGGGCCAGCCGGCACTTCCGTCGCCTACATAAAACTCAATATTATTGATCCCCAGTCGGCCAAGAACCGCCTGCGCCGATGCGGATAATTCCGCGAACCGCTCTACCGTATAAACCCGTTTCGCTAATTTCGCCAGGACCGCCGTCTGATACCCGCTGCCCGTGCCTATCTCAAGCACCTCGCAGAAATGATTCAGCCGAAGCTCCTGCGTCATAAGTGCGACGATATATGGCTGCGAAATCGTCTGCCCCATCCCAATCGGCAAAGGACAATCATCGTATGCCCGCGACTCATACGACTCAGGCACAAACTCCTCGCGCAGCAGCCGGCCCATCGCCGAAAGCACCCCCGCCTCGGTTATACCCCGCTCCCTCAGGTCATGCTCGACCATCCGCTGGCGTTCCCTGGTAAATTTACTATTCTCCGGCCCTGCTATCATACCCTAATAATCCTATCAAAATCGTAATTTTGCAACCCATTTTGCCGACGCACATCTGCTAAAACAACAGCTTAATCGCCGCCGCCAGCGCCAAAAGCTGTATCGTAATCTCGAATACCTTTTGCGGCATCTTCTTCAACGCAACTATCCCCAAAACCGCCCCAATGATAATAAACGGCAGCATAATAAAACCAAGTTTTATCGACTCGACGTTAATCAGCCCCAGGTGCATACTGAACGGCACTTTCAGCCAGTTGACAATAAAGAAAAACCACGCGCTCGTCCCCACAAACTCAACTTTTGGCAGACGCATCGCCAGCAGATACACAATCATCACAGGCCCCGCGGCGTTGGCCATCATCGTCGTCAGCCCAGCGAAAAATCCCATCACCTCCGCAAACCACCATTGCGTCGGAACGTCCTCATCCCTGCAATTGCGCCACCAGTTGACCGCCAGCATCGCCACAACGATTACGCCGATTATCGGCTTCAACTGTGCATCGTTGATTACCTTCATCACAAAGTATCCAGCTACTATGCCTACAAGCGTCGCAGGAATCAGCCGGATTATATGACGCCACATCGCCGACCTGTGGTAATAACTCACCGCAAAAACGTCCGCCAAAATCAATATCCCCAGCACCATTCCCGTCGATTGCTTCGCCGGTATCACCATTGCCATCAGCGGCACAAAGAGTATTCCCATCCCAGGCAGCCCCGTCTTGCTGATGCCGACCATCACCGCACACAACGCCACTACCACCCAGCCGAATAAATTCAATTCCATCATTGCATAATCCTTCTTTGCTACCGTTTAAAGAATCGTTACAATACCATAATTCCAAACGAATTTAATATAGGTAACCGTTAAAAACTTAACTTTAGCAACGCTTGTCTTCTTTGAAAAAAGGTGGTTATTCAATGCTCCAGTCGGACTTCAGACGCTATCTTGTTGATATCGACTCCGTTACTACGCACCAGCAATCGACCGACTACCTGGTAATCGGGGCGGGCGTCGCGGGCCTTCGCGCAGCAATCGAGGCCTCGCAGCACGGTTCCGTAACCGTCGTCACAAAAGGCACCGTCGAAGACAGCAACACCTGGCACGCACAGGGAGGCATCGCCTCGGTCCTCGATAAAACCGACTCCTTCGACCTGCATATACAGGATACGCTTCGCACCGGCTGCGCCCTTTGCGACGAAAAAGTCGTTGACCTCGTCGTCCACCAAGGCCCCCAGCTCATCCGCCAGCTTTTTGACTGGGGCTGCGCGTTCGACCTCACCAACGGTCAAATCGCAACAACAATCGAAGGAGGCCACAGCCACCCGCGCATCGCCCACGCCCACGGCGACGAAACGGGCAGAATCATCGCCCAGACCCTCATCGCCAAGGCAAGACAACAGCGAAATATCACCATCATCGAAAACTTTTTCTCAATAGACCTGCTGACAGACAATCATAAATGCCTCGGCGTCATCGGCTGGCACAAGGAAAAAGGCGCACGCATAATCTGGGCGCTAAACACAATCCTCGCCACGGGCGGAGCGGGCCAGCTCTACCGCGAAACCACAAACCCCTCCTGCGCAACAGCCGACGGTCTTGCGATTGCTTATCGCGCCGACGCAATCCTGCAGGATTTGGAATTCGTCCAGTTTCACCCAACGACACTCTACATCGCAGGCGCATCTCGAGCACTGATTACCGAAACACTTCGCGGCGAAGGAGCTGTCCTGCGCGACATCAAAGGCCGGGCATTTATGAAGGATTATAACCCTGCCGCGGAACTCGCACCACGCGATATCGTCAGCAGGGCCATCCTCACGCAGATGCTCAAAACAAAATCCACCCATGTTTATCTCGACATCCGTCACTTCGACAAGCAGCACTTCACCAAAAGATTCCCCGTCATCAGCGAACTCTGCGACAGTTTCGACATCGACATCAGCAAAGACCTCATCCCCGTCCGCCCCAGCGCGCACTATATGGTCGGCGGCGTCAAAACTGACATCGCCGCGAAAACAAATATCGAAAATCTCTACGCCTGCGGCGAAGTTACCTCAACCGGCCTTCACGGCGCAAATCGTCTCGGCAGCAATTCGCTCCTCGAAGGTCTCGTCTTCGGCAGAATCGCAGGCCAGATGCCGGCAGCCCCCAAAACCGCCAGCTTCGGCCAGTTGATAATCAAATACCAAATCCCCCATTCCGAACTCAGGCACCTCGATACCTCCGACGTCAAAAACTCCCTGAGGGCCCTTATGTGGCGAAACGTCGGCATCACAAGAAAATCGCCCGAAATGAGGCAGGCCATCGACCAGATTCGCTTCTGGCAGCGTTATGTTATGGATAAGGCCTTCGACAACCCGCAGGGCTGGGAACTCCAGAATATGCTCACCGTCTGCCTGCTCATCGCGCAATCCGCCCTGGCCCGAAAAGAAAGCCGTGGTGTCCATTTCAGAAGTGATTTCCCCGACACAGACGACGAAACCCTCAAAAAACACACCGAGATTAAACGCGAAGAATAATCGCCTTTCTGGTATAATGAGACCGGATTGCCTGCCTTGAGCGTAGTCGAAAGGGTCTAACAAAATAATCCATTATAAATAGCACATTGAAAATCAAAAGAGTGGGTCGGGCGGCCGCTGGCTCTTCGGGGCCGGAGGAAAGTCCGAGCAGGACAGGGCGCGGTGATGGCTAACAGCCACCTCCCGATTTATCGGGAAGGGATAGTGCCACAGAAAATACACAGCCGACGTCCCGAGCAATCGGGGCAGGCAATGGTGAAATGGTGCGGTAAGAGCGCACCGCGGAATTGGTGACAATTCCGGCATGGCAAACCCCACCGCCTGTAAGACCAAGCAGCCGGTGCCCGGCCCGGGCAATACCGGCGGGTAGGTCGCTTGAGCCAACTGGTAACGGTTGGCCTAGATAAATGGTCGTCTAAAACAAAACTCGGCTTACGGACCCACTCTTTTGATTTTCGTGTGCTGTATCAGCCCGAAAATTTCAAAAAAGCGATTAATCCTCCATTGAGCCAAGCCCCTCGAAGCTGGCTTTCCCGCCCTTTCCGAACGACCCAAGGCGCATCTTAACCGTTACAACGTCGTTATCAATAACCATCCGCAGCCGACACTTGTCGAAGTTGATATGCTCGAACTCCACACCGTTCGGCTCGTCAAGACGACCTGCAATCGCGGGCGAACTGCTTAATTTGGTAAGAACTGTCTCCATCCCCTGCCCCGCCATCATCCCGCACAAACTCAGCATCGCGTTATCCGCGCCGACCTCGCTTGTGTCCTTGCGGGTATCTGCATCAACCTGTTTTAATACCGCGATGCGCCTGGCGTTTTCGTTGGCGTATGGCGAATCAAGGAACTCTTTCGACAAAACCATCTGGCAGCCGAAATCCACGCCCTCCCACGGCGCAACGAACAACTGCTTCGGACGCTCATCGGAAATAAAAACGTATTTCCGTTTGGCTATCAACTCGGTCTCATCGAAAGAAACCATATTGAACCACATCTTCTTGCCCTTTTTCTTGTCGCCGCAAAGGGCGACTATGCTCTTGCTCTGGCTCAACAACGCGTACTTGGGCGTCCCAAAAACCGACAGCACACCCGCGCTTGTGCTTTGTTTGAGAATCGTTTGCCGATAGAGCGAGTATATCTCCTTATTTAAAGGCGGCCCCTCAGGCGTAAGAAAAGTCGCCACCGAACATCCCGCAACCAGACAACACACCACCAGAACCACCGCTCTTAACGTTTTCATGTTTTCGCCCTTATATTTCTGGTTCGCGCAACCATTACGAGCTGCGCACCTGTCCTCCGTAGCTCCTGCCCTACATAGCACGCAGTGCGACGGAGGGTTAGCGAAGGAGAAACCGCCGCCGTTTAACGAGGTTTCACGCCTTCCTTGACGTCAATCCACTTCATCATCTTCCGCAGTTTGCGCCCGACGTTTTCGAGTTTGCTGTTGTAATCCTTCTCATAGAGCTTGTTGAACTTCTTAAGCCCCGTCGCGTTTTCCTTCATCCACTCTTTTGCGAATTTGCCGCTGGTGATTTCCTTGAGGATTTTCTTCATCTCCGCCCGTGTTTTGGACGTGATGATTCTTGGGCCCCGTGTCAGGTCGCCGTATTCAGCCGTATCCGAAATACTGTATCGCATATAGCTCAGCCCGCCCTGGTACATCAGGTCAACGATGAGCTTCACCTCGTGCATACATTCAAAATACGCAATCTCCGGCTGATAACCCGCCGCCACAAGCGTATCAAACCCCGCCTTTATCAGCGATGACAACCCGCCGCAAAGCACGCACTGCTCACCGAACAGGTCCGTCTCGGTCTCTTCCTTGAACGTCGTCTTGATGATGCCCGCCCTCGCCCCGCCTATGCCGTTACCCCAAGCAAGCGCTGTCTTCAGCGCATCGCCCGTCGCGTCCTTCGCGACCGCTACCAAACACGGAACGCCGCCGCCCTTCTGGTATTCACTTCTAACCAAATGCCCCGGCCCTTTCGGCGCAATCATCACAACGTTATTGCCCTTAGGCGAAATTATGTATTTGAAATGTATATTGAACCCGTGGCAGAAACCAAGCGTCTGCCCCGGCACAAGATTCGGCTTAATATACTTTTCGTAAATCTTCCCCTGCACAACATCAGGCAGCGTAATAATAATCAGCGAAGCGCCCTTCATTGCCGTCTTGATATCGCTCGGCTTAAAACCGTGCTCTATCGCTATCTTATAATTCGGCGTCCCGGGCAACTCCGCCACCGACACCTCGATGCCGCTGTCACGCAGATTCAAACTGTGAGCATGACCCTGACTGCCGTAACCAATCGTCGCCACCTTTTTGCCCTTCAACGGGGCAAGCGACGCGTCCTTCTCGTAAAAACTCTTTAATGCCATTGTCTTTTTCTCCTTATCTGTTTTGTCATTCCCCCTTAGGGGGAATCCAGTTTTCTCTTGTCATTCCCATATCCTCTTGTCATTCCCGCGACACGGAGCGAAGCGACGAGCCCGTTTCGGAAAACGGGAATCCAGTTAGGATGGGGCTTACCCTTTCATATTTGCCTTACTTCATGGTTTTTCGCACGTTCACCGACCGGCCAACCCGACGCTTGCGGTTTATCATCTTCCTGCCTTTACTCGTCTGCATCCGAACCAGGAATCCGCTCTTGCGCCTCCTCTTAATCTTACTCTTGCGATGATTAAACACGTCTTGTCTCCTATTCTAAACGACCAAACAATTGTCCATAGTTAACACTGGCCGAGATTATACATCGCCAAGGCCGTTCTGAAAAGCCCCAATAGTTACTATGCTTTTAATCTTCGTTCGTGGTTTCCTGGGACCCGCCGGCCGTCTTTTCCTGTCTCGGCATCGCTATCGTCCCCGTCCGCGCAACGTTCTTTATCCCGTATGGCCGGCACATCTCGATAAACGCCTCGATTTTCTCCTCAGGCCCGCTTATCTCCACCATTATCGTCTTCTGTCCAATATCAACAACGTTACCCTTGAAGGTCTCTATCAACGCCAGTATCTCAGGCCTCTTTTCCGCAGGCGCAGCGAAAGTTATCAGCATCAAATCGCGGGCGACCACCGCCTGACCCGCAAAATCCTGAACCTTCACAACAGGGATTATCTTCGCAAGCTGTTTACGAACCTGCTCAAGAACACGGTCATCACCAACTACAACTATAGTCATCCGGCTAAGTTGCGGGTCTTCCGTTCGACCAACGACTAACGAATCGATATTGAACGCCCTCGCCGCGAACATCCCCGAAACATGAGCCAAAACTCCCGGCTTATTCTCAACCAACGCGCTTATTATATGTTTCATAAGAATCTCACTTCTCAATTCTAAATTCTTAATTCTAAATTCTCGTTTCTTACGCCATACTTTCCAACAGGTCTAATCCATCCATCTCGTGCAGGGACTTACCCGCCGGAACCATCGGCCAGACGTTCTCTTCCGGCTCAACCCTGAAATCAACAACACAGGGCTTCTTCTCAGTCAGCATCTTCTTAATCGCCTTCGGCACGTCGGCCTTTTTCTCAACCGTTATCCCAACCGCGCCCAGCGCCTCAGCCACTTTAGAGTAATCCGGATTCGCAAGGTAGCTCTTCGAATATCGCTTGTTGTAGAAAAGCTCCTGCCACTGCCGAACCATTCCCATATACCCGTTATTCATAATGCAGACCTTTATCGGCAGCTCATATTGAACCGCCGTCCGAAGCTCCGTCAGCGTCATATTAAAGCTGTGGTCCCCGTCAATATCAACAACGGTCGCCTCCGGCATCGCTATCTGTGCTCCTATCGCCGCGGGTAATCCATATCCCATCGTCCCAAGACCGCCCGAAGTGATAAACTGCCTCGGCCTTTTGAACTTGTAGAACTGTGACGTCCACATCTGATGCTGCCCGACGCCTGTCGTGATTATCGCGTCGCCGCCCGTCAATTCGCAAACCTGCTCAATCACGTATTGCGGCTTTATATTCGTCGATTTCTTGTCGTAGCCCATCGGATACTTCCGCTTCCACTGCGCAATCTTCGCAAACCACTCCTTGCGCTCACGATATTCGACCTGTTTAACCAGCTCGGTAAGAATGTACTTCGCGTCGCCCACGACAGGGATGTCCGCGCGAACGTTCTTCGCTATGCTCGCCGGGTCAATATCAATGTGTATAACCTTCGCGTTGGCGGCAAACGTCTTTAACTTGCCTGTAACCCTGTCGTCAAACCGGGCGCCCACCGCTATCAGCAAATCGCACTCATGAACCGCGTAATTCGCGTAAGCAGTGCCGTGCATCCCAAGCATATCTAACGACTCCGGCTCATTCTGGTCGTAACTGCCTAATCCTAATAGCGTCATTGTAACCGGCAGATGCGCTTTCTTCGCAAGCGCACGCAGCTCTTCGCCGGCGTTTGCGATGACAACGCCCCCGCCCACATACAGCACTGGTTTCTCGGATTTATTTATCGCCTCTGCCGCCATTGATATCTGACGCGAATGTCCCTTTGTTTTCAGCCGATACCCCGGCAACCTCATCTCTACTTTGGGGTCATAGCTGGTCTTGGCAACCTGAACATCGACCGGCAAATCAACAACCACCGGCCCCGGCCTGCCCGTCGAGGCGATAAAGAACGCCTCCTTTATCACCCTCGCCAAGTCCTTTACCTCCTTGACTATGCAATTGTATTTCGTAACAGGCCGTGTGATACCCGTCGTATCCGCCTCCTGAAATGCGTCGTTACCAATCAGGTCCGTGCGAACCTGCCCCGTTATGGCGACAATCGGAATCGAATCCATCATCGCCGTTCCAAGCCCGGTTACCAGATTGCACGCCCCCGGCCCGCTCGTTGCGACTATCACGCCGACCTTCCCGCTCGCACGCGCGTATCCGTCCGCCATATGTGCCCCGCCCTGCTCATGACGAGGAATAATGAAACGAATCGGCGCATCATACAGCTTATCAAAAAATGGCAATATCACCCCGCCCGGGTAGCCAAACATCGTATCAACACCCTGGTCAATAAGCGATTGAACGGCTATCTCAGCGCCTGTCCCGAGCGAACCTGTCTTGAGCACAGTCGAAAGAATCGAAGGGCCCGTTTTAAGAATTGAGGATTTTCCAGCCGAATCGGCTGAATGTGAAGAATCGGACTTCATTACATACTCCTTTCGCAGCATATTCCGGCAAATTATAGCTTTTCGGGCCTCTTTTGTCAGGCCTGTCGTTACCACCACAGCAACGACCCGCCCCTACAAAGTTCCAAACCCGGCCATAATCCCGTAATTCTGCTCAATTGTAATACTTACGCACTACTCTGTCAATTGTTTTCGGCAATTTTCCCGGCGAATTTAACGTCCCAAAACGCAAAATTGCACACTTTGCCCGCGGACAGTTGACTGTCCCCGCCTAATAAACTAAAGTTATCGCTATGGTTGTCAAATCTCATAAGACAAAATGCGAAATACGAACTACGAAGGACCAAACCAAGCCCCGCCTTATTGCCTTTGAGGTAACAAGGCGGTGCCGGTATTACTGCAAGCATTGCCGGGCAAACGCCGGGCCCCAGGGCAGCGAAGAACTGACCACCCAGCAGTGCAAAAAGATAATCGCCTCGATAGCAAAGTTCGCCAAGCCCATCCTGATATTAACGGGTGGCGAGCCGATGGAACGCCCCGATTTGTATGAGATTATCAAATACGCCAAAGAAAAGGGCCTTCGCGTCGTTATGGCGACCTGCGGCTATTTTCTCGATGACGACTCGATAACCAAACTCAAAAGAGCCGGCGTTTCGGCGCTATCCTTCAGTATCGACGGCGCCACTGCCGAAACCCACGACCATTTCCGGGATACTACCGGCGCTTTCGATACGGTTATTAAAGCGATGAGAATAGCACGCAAGGCGAAGATGCCTTTCCAGATAAATACCACGATACACAAGCAAAACGCCGGCGAAATCGTCGGAATTGCCGAGCTTGCCAAACGCCTCGGCGCTATATGTTTCAACACCTTTATGCTTGTCCCCACAGGCCGGGCCACGGAAATGGACGACGCCGTCCTCGACCCCATTCAATACGAATATATCCTCAACGAGCTTCTGCGTATAAAATTCAAAAAGGAAATCGACGTCCGCGTCACATGCGGACCCGCATTTGCCAGAATTTGCGAGCAGGCAAAGGCACGGGGACTCGTCGGCGAAGGCACGGGATGTATGGGAGGCAAGGGGTTCGGGTTTATTAGCTTCAAAGGCGACGTCCAGACCTGCGGCTTCCTCGATGTCCCGGCGGGTAATCTCGTTGATAACAACTATAACTTCGCAAAAATCTGGCGCGAATCGAAATTCCTCAACGAAATCCGCGATACCGCAGAATATAAAGGCAAATGCGGCGAGTGCGAATACGTCGAGGTCTGCGGCGGCTGCAAAGCACGGGCAATGACAATGATGGGCAACTACCTGGCCGGCGACCCAATCTGCGGATACGTTCCTAAACGGGCCCGCCTCGACTCGCCAGCCCCTCGGCTTCGCCGCAAGGCGAGCGCGAGGCGGGGGCGCTGACAATGAGCAACCTTTCGGCATTTGATAAGCGGCTATGTAATGAGCTGCAAACGGGGCTGCCGATAGCCGAAAGACCTTTCGCGATAATCGCCCGGATTCTCAAAAGCAGCGAAGCAAAAGTCCTAAAACGCACGCGGACGCTCGTCAAGCTCGGTGTAATCAGACGCCTCGGCGTGTCGATAAACTGGCGGGCGATTGGCAAGGCAAGCACTCTCGTCACGGCTCATATCGAGCAGGAGGATTTGAAAAAGGTCGTCTCGGCTGTTAATAAATTACGGGGCGTCTCGCATAATTACCTCCGCGAGCATTATTACAACCTCTGGTTTACCCTGCGAGCCGATTCGCAAAAAGGTCTTGAAATTATTTTGAAAAAATTATCGAAGCGGTTTAGGGTTGCTTTCAATACTTTGCCCGTTGAAAGGGTTTTCAAATTAGATGCGCGTTTCGACGCGGCAAGCGACGGAAAACGATTGCTGTCCGTCCGCCGTCGCTGCCCTCTGAACGCTGAACGCTGTTCACTCTGCGTTATCGATGCGCGGATATTAAAGGGATTGCAGGAGGGCTTGAAAGTAGTTAAACGGCCATTCAATTTTATTTCCAAAGATAAGTTTGAAATTTATGACGGTTTGCTGCATATCGCGGAGATGATTCATAGCGGAGTAATCAATCGGCTGGGAGCGATGGTAAATCATAATAAGCTGGGCTTTGCCGCCAACGCGATGTTTGCCTGCAAGACAGAAAAATCGCGGGCTATTGTAATCGGCGAAAAATTAGCGGCACTGGGAATTGTCAGTCATTGCTACGAGCGGAAAATATTTAAGGGTTGGCCTTACAATATCTTCGCTATGATGCACGGCAGCAATATGGAAGATATTCGCAAAGTTGTGGAAAGGTTTATTAAAAAAGAGAAGATAAAATCATTTGCGGTTTTACCTACGGCGGAAAAGCTTAAGAAGTAGTGTTTGGCGTTTAGTTTCGCGATAATGGGAAAAAGAAAAGGCCGGCCCGATGAATCAGGTCGGCCCTTTGTTTTTGAATAATATGTGTCAGAGTTGGTTAGGGGCCCGCGGTGAGCCACTGGTCGGCAAAGATCGCGAAATCGAAGAAGTCAACAATACCATCGCCGTTCAGGTCTGCGCTGGGTGTCCCCGGCTCATTGGTTGAAAGCTCGAAGGCCATATCCCAGGAGATTCCTTCCAAGCTTGGCCAGGCGGGCCACTGGATTGGGTAGCCGCTCAGCCAGGTTGAGCCGATGACCAGAGGCCATTGGTTTGTGCTCTGAATTACGACCGCATCGTCATTGAAGAAGTGCGGTCTTGATTTCCAGCCCCACGGATAGGAAGGAGTTGTGCTTGCCCATATTGGGGCGATGCTGAGCCAGTAAACTTGCGGATGGTTGGGGTCGCCACTGGGTTCCTGATAGAACCACTGGTCCTGAGAGAGGAGCTGGTTGAACTGGAAGCAGGAATCTTCCTGCGGCGCGCCGCCGCCCTGTCGCGGGTCTTTGTCGTAGCCGGCGAAGTTCCAGACATAACTGTTGCAGTAGTTTTCCCAGACGAGTTTGCCGGGATGGCTGAAGTTGTTGTGGTTGCAGGGGTCGGGGTCTGGCACGTCTGTCCAGATGCCGATATGGAACGTCTGCGGCATCATCGGTGGCGGATACGGCTGGGTCCAACCGATGAACGAGCCCCACCAGTGGATGGCGGTGATGGGCCGGCTGTCGCTGCATTCCCAGTCGTCGGCGACGATATTCGGCGGGTTGAAGTTGGACATCTCATCCCAGCCGGAAATTGTGGGAGGCATATTCGCGTCAATTACGACAGGGGGCTGGCTCCACTTGGTGTAATAACCCTTGGTCAGCGTTGTTTTTGGCGAAATGGTCAGCCAGTGCCAGTAGTTCCACATACCAATTAAGCCAGAACCGGGCGATGGCGCCGGGGCGCCTCCGCCTACCCAGTTTGCGTCTTCATCGACAATCAGCCACTGGACGTTCTTTATGTCGAAGCCGGGGTTGTTCGCATAAGCAGAAGCGGTCGGTGTGGCTGCGCCGGTCCCGGTTTTCGATGTGTCGATGGTAATGATGGTCGGGGTATTCCAGATAATCGGGGCTCCGCTGCCTGCTGCGCCGCAGTTCCAATACCATGCGCGGATGGGGCCTCCCGGAATCGGCGGGTTTTCAAGGCCGAAGGAGACGCGATTAACCTGAGCGCCTGTGGCTTTGTTGAATTGAGGCGCGGTTACAGCGACGGAGATTGTGCAGTTGGAGAGGTCCGGGTCCAAGAGGTAATCATACCTCCACGCGCTTGAGTAACTGCCGTTCGAAGGGCTGCCCCAGTACATAACGAGTCCTGCGTCACAGGGGTCGAAAGCTCCGCCGCCCCCGCCTCCGCCGCCGCCATAGACATACAAACTGCCGGTGGGCGATTTGGCCTGGCGGAACGTGTGACTGGGATACGGCGTGCCCTGGACTGTGTAATTTTGCCACTGGAGCATATAGTATTCCCAGTCCTGCGAGTCCATCGCATAGACGTGGCCGCTCGACAGGGCGTATTCCCAGTCGGTTTGGGTGTCAACCTTGAAATATGGTTTGCATGCGGCGTTCGGCTCGCCGATGACAAGCTCGACCCTGACGGGGAAACCACTAATTACACCCGTACCGGTATAAATTTCAGTATATACATCAAAAAAGCTTTCTACGCCGGGATTGTTGAAATCATTGGCAACCAGATGGAGGGTGAAGAATGGAGTCGGATACGCTCCATTTTGCACAGATACATACACACTCGGCGGGGCATAAGCGGTGATATTCATTGTGCCGGGAGGTGATTCATAATAGTAAAAACTGTTATTAAACGGCGGGATCGGTTCCACGCTGGCAATGTAAACTGCGTTGGGGTCGTATGTCAAAGTTGTGGTTCCGCCGTTGACTAAAACCGGGCCGGAGGTCATCTGCACATAAAGGTTGCACGTGGAGGGCACCATTTCGTAGGATTGGCTTATAGGCACCGGCTGCGGGTCACAATGTAATTCTCCCGTGCTATGAGTGGTAGTTTTAATAGTTACATTTTTAACCTCCGCTATTGAGCCGGCTTTCCATGTTACAGAACCTGATTTGCTTCCTTTAATGGCCTTTACGACCATAGTTTCGCCCACACAGTTTTGATTTGCCCAGCCGCCGGAATAAACGCCAACGCCGCTGCTTACATCGGTGTCACTATAGGAGCCGCCTGCGGCGGGGTAACAGTTTATGTAAACCGATGCCCCGCTGACAAGATTGCCGCTTTCATCCTTGACCAGGCCTGTTACACCGTAAACGCCAAATGCGGTTGAGCCGGCCGCAAACAACACACACAAACTCACTAAAATTGCCTTTTTCATAATCGATTCCTCCTATAAAACCGTCGTATCAAAACGACTTTACTTATAGTTTTCCCCCGTTAGAGTTAAAAAACACCTGTATTTATCTGGCATAAGTTCCTCCTGAAAGCTGAACGATTGTAGATGTGATAATATGACCACGGTTTTGAAGAAAAACGAAGACACGATTTGTGTGATACGATATCTCCCCTCTGCCCCCAGCGCAAACGCACCCTGACATATCGGCTATCGGACGGCATACGGCAAAATCCTCAAAAGCGACAAGTCCTCTATTCCTGTAGGACTTACTATACTTCCAAAGTCTTGTTGTCAAGATAAAAATGACTGGATTTTGGATTTTTTGAAGGAAACCGCGCCTGCCAAGGGTGTTTGATATGGATTTGCCAAAATGGCAGGCCAGTGGATTCGCCGAACCTGCCGGAGGCATCGCTGCAAGTCAAATTTTTTATTGAAACTCGCGCGATTTTGAGGGTAGAATTGACATTAGTGCGGTATATCTGAATTTTGTTACAAAAACAAGGATTGGAGTAATATATGAATCGTAGAACATTCTTAAAAAGCGTGCCCGCCCTCACCGTGCTTGCCTCGGCAAATACCGGCTTTGCCTATGATGCCAACGAGGCAACAGTGGCCAATCAGCAGCCGGTCCCCCAGACCTACGACGTAATCAAACTTAATCCGCCTGATTTGAATAAGGGAATTTCCCTGATGCAGGCGCTCAAGAAAAGAAAGTCAACGCGAGATATCTCGGATAAGAAGGTAACGCTGCAACAGTTGTCTGACCTGCTTTGGTCAGCTGACGGCATAAACAGGCCTGACGGCAAACGCACTTCGCCGGCAGCAATGGGTATTTATTGCGTTGATATTTACGTGGTGCTGCCTGAAGGCGTTTATTTATATGACGCGGCGAAGCACGAGCTTAAACCCGTCGCGAAAGGCGATTTTAGAAAGTTGGCCGGCATGCAGGATTTCGTATTCATCGCCCCGCTCAACCTCGTTTATGTCTTTACCTTAAGAAATCCAAAGGAAAGTCACGGCCCCGCCCCTGTCCCAGAAGAAAAACGAAAAATATGGGGAGACGTCGAAGTGGGCTGTATGGTTCAAAACGTCTATCTCTATTGTGCCTCGCAGGGTCTGGCTTCAGTAGTCCGGGGAATGGTTGACCAGAAGAAATTCGGCGAAACCGTTAAAGTTAAGCCCGAACAGATAATTGTCGCCCAGACAATCGGCTATCCGAAATAATCTATTGGTTAGCTGGGAAAAATTGTGACTGTGAAGAGTAATGCGCGATAATGGATATTTCTGAACGAACAATAAGTGCACTTGCCAAGATTGTAACTGGTGACGGAGGTTTATCACCTTATCGCAGTGGCCCTGTACTGGTAAGAATGTTCAATGAATATGGTCGAAATGATACTTATGGGCAGGGATTTCCATCCAGATGGAAGTATGCAGAAGACTGTATCAAGTTTTTCAAAAAGAAGAATATTAAGGCATTATGCGGCCTTATCAGGCATGTTTTTGATCCGCGTGAATTTCTTAATACCAATTTCGATATAAATAAGGCGGTCGAGTCTTTCAATTGTTATTTGAAATATGATGGTTATGAGGTTGCCATTATTAATGATATGGTAAAGATTCGCGATCTTGATGGTGATAGTGTAGAATTTTCCAGTCCTTTCCACGATTCCCAAAAAGATGCGCATACCTTCATTAAGGAACAGACAGAAAAATGCGATGCAAAGATAGCTTCGGGGGACTATTACGGCGCAATAACAAATGCTCGCTCTTTGCTGGAAGCAGTTTTGGTTGAAATTGAAAAAGAGCTTGATTTGGCAGCAGTTGAATATGATGGCGATTTAATCAAGCTTTACCGGAGAACACAAAAACTGTTAAATCTTGAGCCGGGCCGAAAAGATATTTCCGATACGTTGAAACAGATATTATCCGGTCTTACCAGTGTGGTGTCAGGTCTGTCGGGTCTTCGAAATAAGATGAGTGATGCACATGTTGCCACATATCGTCCTGATAAGCACCATGCAGTACTTGCAGTGAATGCTGCTAAAACACTAGCTAATTTCATCGTGGCGACAAAGGAATATCAAAAAAAGTAAGAATATGTTTAACGACCGGTCTGCCGGTTGATCTGGAATCGGTTGAGTAAGGCGAAGAGTGTTTAGAGAAGGAAATAGAATTTAATGCGAGAAAACCAAAGGAATATTCTGGATAATACTGTGCCAACAAAAAAATGCTTCGTGGCATTTCTTGATATCCTTGGCTTTAAGTCTAAGGTAATAGAAAGTCAGGACAGCGCTGATAAATTACGTATTTTGATTGATTCTCTCAAGATATGTGGGAGATTTTCTTTAGGGGGTAAAAATGCAGGCAAGATTCCTGGCCCATTGCGAACAATCGATATTCGCAGCCGCGTCTTTTCAGATACAATTGTATTTTTTTTGCAGACAAACGAAGAAAACATTGCTCAATTATTTCTTGTAATTCGTTATTTACAGGACCGGCTATGGGAAAGGGGAATATGCCTGCGTGGAGCAATAACAATAGGTGATATGTACTGGCCAAATGTAAATAATGATATTACCGTAGGCCTCGGACTGATTGAAGCGTATGAGTTAGAAACCGAAGTAGCTATATATCCCAGAATAATAGTTAGTGAGAAATTGTTCAGCTATATCAATAGCAAGGAAATTCGGTCGTATCCATTTGGGCAGAGAGGGGAGTTGAAAGATTTCATTCGGCGAGATGAAGATGGGGTTCGTTTTTTGGATTTATTGAATAAGGATATTACCCGGATTCGCGGTGAAACATTGCGGAGACCAGACGATGGTAATTATTCTATCATTTGGACGGAAGGCAATGGTAGTAAACACCAAGAGATACTTAAAACAGTTAAGGATATTGTCCGAAATAATAGGCGATCTAAAGACATAAAGAAACAACAAAAATATAATTGGTTAAATAGCTATCTGGGCAAGATAGAAGGTGAATTGTAGAAGTAGGGAGAAAGCTATGAACAGCCATCTATTATTTCCTTTTTAACTTTTTACTTGCCTCCAAATCTGCCCCGCCTACGACGTGCAAATCTGTGTCATTTTATAGTCAGCCGGCACTCCGCCCTTGGCGGTACCCCTAAGGGGCGGCGGATAAGTAGCGGGCATTCGCAGATACGAGTATCGAGAAATGACCGCTGCGAATACGCCCCTCCGGCTGACTAAATCCGTGTAATCCGTGAAATCTGTGGCTAAAAAAACAGCGTAAATCAGCGTTAATCTGCGTCTAAAAATCTTTGTGTCTCTTCTTTTCCTTCGTGGTGAAAAATCTGTGTCTAAAATTCTTAGTGTCTTTGTGCCTTGGTGGCGAAAAAAAATCTGTGTAATCTGCGGCTCGTTTTTGCTACAATATCAAGTTTGGATTATCAATGAATTTCGGCATTATAGTTGTGAAGGTATCTTAATGAGCGAGCAGGCGGAAAAGGTAATCAAAATAACCGGTGCGTCGGAGCATAACCTCAAGAACATCAGCTTGAGCATACCACGCGATAAGCTGGTGGCCATCACCGGCATAAGCGGCTCAGGCAAAAGCTCGCTGGCGTTTGATACTATTTACGCCGAGGGCAGGCGCAAATACGTCGAGTCGCTCAGTTCTTATGCGAGGCAATTCCTGGAGCAGATGCAAAAGCCCGCGGTGGTTGAAATCACGGGATTACCTCCCACGATTGCGATTGAACAGCGTAGCGCATCGGCCAATCCGCGTTCGACGGTGGCGACGACAACGGAGATTTACGATTACTTTAGATTGCTGTTCGCCAGGGTGGGAACGCCTCACTGCCGGGTTTGCGGCAAGGAAATCACCAGTCAGCACTCGTCGCAAATTGTCGATTGGATAGTCGCCCGGCCCGCGGGGACAAAGGTTCAGATTTGCGCACCATTGATTCGCGGCAAAAAGGGCGAGCACAAGGACATTTTCAGCACCATACAGCGAGAGGGGTTTGTGCGGGTGCGCGTTGATGGGGCGATTTACGATATCAAAAACTCCCCTGTGCTGGACAAGAACAAAAAGCACAGTATCGCGGCGGTTGTTGACCGGCTGGTTATAAATGACTCGGTTCGGGTCCGGCTGGCCGACTCGGTTGAGACGGCGTTGAAGCTGGCCGATGGAATAGTCGTTGTGCTGTTTCAGGAGCCGGGTCCTTCGGTTTCGCCAAGAGCAGGCGGGCAGAGCAACGACAAATGGACTGAGTCGATATACAGCGAGAAGTTCGCCTGCGCGGAGCATCCCGAGGCATCGCTGGAGGAATTATCGCCGAGGTTATTCAGCTTCAACAGCCCTTATGGCGCGTGCAAGAGCTGCGATGGCCTGGGGACGATACTCGAATTTGACCCGGAATTGATTGTGCCGGATAAAACCAAGTCGCTGGAAAACGGCGCGATTGACGCCTGGCGCAAGGGCGGCAAGCGGATGAACATTTTTTATAACCGCTTGGTGAAAAGATTTTGCAGGGATTTCGGCGTTGATAAAACGGTGCCTTTCGGGCATCTGCCTGAGGAGATAAGGCGGCTTCTGATGAACGGCACGAATAAGGAAGATGAGGAGAAATACGGCGTCTGGTTCGAGGGCGTCATCCCGAATCTTATGCGGAGATGGAAGGCGACCGACAGCGAATATGTCAAGGAACGGCTGCACAGTTATTTCGGCGAGCAGCCCTGCACGGCGTGCGAGGGGGCGAGGTTGCGGCCCGAAGCGCTCGCGGTGACAGTAGGGAATAAGAACATTCACGAACTGTCGATGATGAGCATCGAGAAGGCGCAGGAGTTTTTCAACAAGCTGAAGTTGGAAAAAGAGAAGGCGGTGATAGCCGAACAGATATTGAAGGAGGTAAAGGCGCGACTCGGCTTTATGTTTGACGTGGGACTGGGATACCTCACGCTTGACCGCAGAAGCGGGACACTGGCGGGCGGCGAGGCGCAGCGGATACGATTGGCTACGCAGGTGGGAAGCGGGCTTGTGGGCGTCTGCTATGTTCTCGATGAGCCAACGATAGGGCTGCACAAGCGGGACAATGACCGGCTGCTTGGCATATTGCAGCGGCTTGTGAAGATAGGCAATACCGTTATCGTGGTCGAACACGACGAAGATATTATGAGGAGCGCCGAGCATATCGTTGACATAGGGCCTGCGGCTGGCGCTCACGGCGGGGAACTGGTGGTCGAAGGAACATTGCAGGACATTATAAACTGCACAAGGTCGCTGACGGGCGATTATCTTGGCGGCAGGAAGAGAATCGGGCTGCGGCCAAGAAGACGCAAATACAACCTTCGCAAAAGCGTCGAGGTAAAAGGCGCGGCGGAACACAATCTCAAAGACATCGACGTCAAATTCCCTCTCGGCGTTTTTGTCTGCGTTACGGGCGTTTCCGGCTCCGGCAAAAGCACACTGGTTAATCAGGTATTGATGACGGCGCTGCGGAAACAGCTATACGGGTCGCGCGAGCACCCGGGCAAACACAAGAGCATCCTCGGCATATCGCAGATTGACAAGGTAATCGAGATTGACCAGTCGCCGATAGGAAAGACCCCCCGGAGTAACCCCGCGACTTATACCGGCGCTCTGGATGATATTCGCAAGCTGTTCGCCAAGACGCGGGAGGCGAAGATTCGCGGGTATAAGCCGGGGCGGTTCAGCTTCAATACCAAAGGCGGCCGCTGCGAATACTGCAAAGGCCAAGGTACGATGGTCATTGAAATGCACTTCCTTCCGGATGTATACGTAACTTGTCAGCAGTGCAAGGGCAAACGCTATAACCCGGAGACGCTGGAAGTAACTTATAAGGGTAAGAATATAGCCGACGTGCTGGATATGCGGATTGAGGAGTCGCTTGAGTTTTTCGCGAATTTCCCGACGGTCATCCGCCTGCTGAAAATGCTCAACGACGTCGGTCTCGGATATATGACCCTCGGTCAACCATCGACGACACTGTCGGGGGGTGAGGCGCAGCGGGTGAAGCTCGCGGCGGAGCTTGGCAAAGCGGCAACTGGGCATACGCTGTATGTCCTGGATGAGCCGACGACGGGGCTGCACTTCGCGGATATTCATCACCTGCTGAATGTTCTGCAGCGATTAGTTGATATGGGCAATACCGTGGTCGTTATCGAGCATAACCTTGACGTGATAAAGATGGCGGATTACATAATCGACCTTGGGCCTGAGGGCGGCGAGGCGGGCGGGACGGTTGTGGCGACGGGAACGCCTGAGGAAATTACCAAAAATGAGATTAGCTATACAGGCAAATACCTCAGGAGAAAGCTGGAAGATGATGCGAAGGCCGAAGAGAAAGAATGATAACAAGATTTGCGATTGCTGATTGTCGATTTTTAATGATGAGTGAGACAATGATTATAAGAACGTTAAAATGGGTTGGCGGGGTCGATGGCTATTTGGAAATAATCGACCAGAGGGTTTTGCCAGGTGAATACAAAACACTTCGCTGTTCAACTGTTAAGCAGTTATATGATGCAATCAAGACATTGGCGGTTCGGGGAGCCCCGGCAATCGGGGTAGCTGGGGGGTATGGGGCAGTTTTAAGTTTACAGGGTATATCAAAAAACTCCGCGTTCTCAGCGGTTAAATTCCTGAAACGGGATTGTGAATACTTAGCGAGCAGCAGGCCTACGGCGGTCAACCTGCGATGGGCGATTGAGCGGATAGTAAAATGCGCTGAAAACAGCGCAGCCCGTCTTCGCTGCGATTCGCCGAGGCAGGCAGGGACGATATGTGAGCTTCGCAAAGTCGTTTTGAAAGAGGCGAATGATATTTGCCGGGAAGATATCGAGATGTGCCATAAAATAGGCGCTAACGGCGCGAGGTTTATTAAGAACGGGGTGGGGGTATTGACGCATTGCAACGCGGGGGCATTGGCGACGGCTGGCCAGGGCACGGCATTATCTGTTCTATATGAAGCGAAAAAACGGGGGAAAAAGTTCAGGGTATTTGTCGATGAGACCCGGCCATTATTACAGGGTGCGCGTCTGACTGCGTGGGAATTGAAACGAGCCAAAATCGATACGACGGTTATCTGCGATAATATGGCTGCTGCGCTTATGAGGGATGGTAAAATCGACTTAGTCATTACGGGCGCGGACAGGATAGCCGGCAACGGCGACGCAGCCAACAAAACTGGGACTTATGGCCTGAGTGTTCTCGCTAAAGCGCATAAAATTCCGTTTTATATCGCGGCTCCTTCGAGCACTTTCGATTTGAAAACAAAGACAGGTAAAGACATTCCTATCGAACAACGACCAGCGGATGAGATTCGGTTCTGCGGTGATAAAAAGGTAACGCCGAATGGCGTTGATATTTACAATCCCGCTTTTGATGTTACGCCCGCGGAGAATATCACGGCGATTATCACCGAAAGAGGGGTGATAAAAGCGCCAAACGCGAACAAGATAGCAAAGCATCTTGTGAGTAGCGGATAGCGTATAGCGGGTAGCGGACAGTTTGTTAAAGGCAGAAGTTAGAAGTGAGAAGTGAGAAGTGAGAAGTGAGAAGTTAGAAGTCAGAAGTTAGAAGGAAGAAATAGATTGCGGATTAACCAATTTCTGATTTATGATTGCTGATTGCTGATTTTGGGATGAGGATTCTTAAAATACTTGTTTTCTTTCCAGTTTGACAATATACTGCAAAAAGAGAAACCCTCCTTCGCCAAGGGCTACGGAGGGCAGGTTCGCACCTTTGACCGCCTGCACTCGCATGTTGTTAGCGGGTGTCAACTTTGCTGTCCGGTAGATGGTTTTATGAATAATGAGGAAATAAGTATCGTGACTCAGGAGTTCTTGCTTTCGATAAATGTTTAAAAAAAGTTTAATAACAGCATTTTTGCTCTTTGTGTGGCACGAGGCAGCGATAGGAACAGAGAATGACCATTTTTCTGAATTGACAGATAAAGCTACCGTAAGGTTTAATGGATTAAGCGCCACAGAAATCAATATGCTGGAAGCCGTATCCAAGGGAGAAAGATTCGTTGTTAAGCCAGCGTTTCCATCGCCCCCAAAAGCAATTCCAAACTCACCTGAATTTGAAAAAGAATTCCAAGAATTTCAAGAAGAACAAAATATATTTTTTAAGTTAATGCAGACAGATCCAAACACTTTCAAAAAAGTAATAGATGAACAATATATTCGATCAGAAACAATTCGTTGGATGTGCACTGATAAGGAAGCTATGAAATCTGTTACAAATAAGGGGATACAAATAGAAGGAGCATCTTTTAGTGGAATTATGGATTTAAGTTTTTGTGAAATTCCGTTTCCTATTTCACTAAAAAAGTGTTCGATTATGGTTTTAGATATGTCCTATTCAACTGTTCCGACTGTCGCACTTAAAGAAACGTGGTGTCCTTCTTTACAAGCATTAAGTCTAAATGTTAAAGGAAATCTTATATTAGATGGCATCAATAATACTTTTGGTATAGATTTGAGGCAGGCTAAAATAGCAGGTACGTTGTCGTTTCATGGCGCAAAAATTATTTCGATTGTTCCAAATGGTATGGTATTAGACTGCACAGGGATTCAGGTCAATGATTCAGTACATTTAGATGAACTCTCTTTAAATGGAAAGACAAGTTTTGTCAATTCTAAAATTAACAACGACCTATCAATTTATAACTCTAAGATGATGACCAATTTTAATGCAATGAGGTCTTCTATTGGAGGACTTTTATTCATCAATGAGACAAAGGTTGATGGGAGATTAAGTTTTGACAATTCGTTTATAGGTTCTGTGGAATGTAAGAGTAGCAATTTCGCCAATGAAAACGACATAACCTTTTCCGGGAATCATTTAACTACTGGAGGAAATTGTGAAATATATGACAAATTTCAATCTCATGGGGCTATTTATCTTCAAGGCGCAATAATTAATGGGCACCTTAATTTGGGAGGCGATTTTGTTAATGGTAATGGCGCCGCCATACAAGCTGATGGAATTAGCATTAAAGGATCTCTTTTTCTTAAGAATAAAGCTAATATAACTGGTTCTGTAAATTTGATCGGCTCTAATATTGGAGGCAATTTTGAATGTGATGGGGCAATTATCAAAAATGAAAATAAAAAGGCATTGTGGGCTCAGGGCCTAAATATTGGTGGTTCGGTATTTCTTCGTGATGGATTTGAATGCACTGGAGAAGTAGATATATTAGGCAGTAAAATTAAGGGGGGGATTGATTGCTCTGGCGGAATGTTTATTAATGACAGCAACATTGCTTTGATGGCTCAGAATCTCAACGTGGCTCTGGATATTTGTTTGGGCCCCAAGTTTATATCAAGAGGAACTGTTGATATATCAAACTCAGTAATCGGGGGCGGAGTATTTTGTAATGATGCCAACTTTTCCAATCCGAAAAAAGATGCTTTAATGGCTTGTAATACAAATATTGAAAAGGACTTTGTGCTAAGCGGGTCTTGTCTTGACGGCGACTTTTTAATTAGTCGTTCAAAAATTAATGGCTGTTTACAAATAGACAGTTTGTCTATAGCAGGAAAATCGATTGTAGACTTAAGATTAGCTAATGTTAATCATTTTTATAGTGACGCCAATGGCTGGCCATCAAAAAACAACCTATACTTAAACGGGTTAACGTACAATAGTATATATTTAGACGTTAATACCCCCGAAGGCGAGATTGAATGGATTAGGCTCCAAAACAAATTTCATGAGCAACCTTATGAGCAATTAGCCAGTTACTATAAAAGAGTTGGAGACGGGGACAAAGCTGTTTATATATATACACAAGAGGCCAAAGATAAAATTAGAATATCCGATATGTCCCTCATAAAAAGATTGCTATATCGATTGCTTGGACCAACTACAGGATATGGTTATAAACCATTAAGGGCCTTGTATTGGATTATAGGGTTTATATTATTTGGTAGTATCGCATTCAAAGTGGGATATAAGAATGAAATTATAACGCCTCGGCCAGAAAACAAAAAAGGCTTAAAATTTAACTGCCTATGGTATAGTGTTGATTGTTTTATTCCCGTTGTTGATTTTCACGAAGAAGAAGAATATATCTATCAACAGCGAAAATGGAGTGGATTATTACGTTTTTATAGATTTGTCCATATAATTTTGGGATGGGTATTTTTTACTCTATTAGCATTGGGATTATCAGGACTGATCAAAGTATAATCTTTCAAATTTCGCTTTTAGCTCCGCCTATGCGAAAAACCGTTTAACAAACGTAACCCAAGTTTACATCAATACTTACAACTCCGTATCTCGAATTTTTTGCGTCTTTTTGCGCGTTTTTGTGGCCATTTTCAGCATGGTTTTTTGCGTGTTTTTCGGGCAGGTGTTTGGCTGTAACATCTTGTTAAATAAGGACATAAAACAGGACTAAAAAAGTCGTATAAAACACTTGTATCAAACAGTTGTATGATACATTTGTTCACCGATTTAGCGCAAGTGTTTTTTAGCCAATCCGGGAAATTCTGAAATTTTTTTTACTCCTTTTACCATAACGACTTAAGTGCATTTCGAGGCACCCCAAAAATCGGATTTTTCGTCAAAAGCGCGCAAGTCCAAACCATCTATAGAGGAAGTGTGTTCCTCTGTAGATGGTTAGTTTTTAGTGTTTAGTTCATAGTTCATAGCTACAACGAACAATGAACACCGAACGAAGCGAGGGGAAAAAAATGACATCCATTCAAATCAAAGTTCCAAACTGGTTAGACAGGATTTTTGCGTGGCCGGCGATGGTTTATCGCAGGCGCAAATACGGGTATGAGTTTCGCAGGATATATTTAGGCGAAGGGATATGGACAATTGTGGATGCCGAGGACTTCTATCGGTTTAATTATTACCATTGGTGCCGAAAGGGCAATGATCCTCGCATCTATGCCGTTCGACTGGTGAGCGACTCCCAAAACAGGCCCAAAATTCTTTCACTGCACAGGGAGATTATGAGGCCGCATAGACGGCTTTTGGTTGACCACAGAAACGGTGATTCGTTAGACAATCGAAGGGCAAATCTTCGGTTTGCAACGCACGCGCAGAATTCTTACAACAATCGAAAGAGGAAGAATGCCTCATCGCAGTATCTCGGAGTTTCTTTTGAAAAGCCGACGCAGAATTGGGCTGCCCAAATCAAGCACAAGGGGAAGCATATATGGTTAGGCAGGTTCAAAAACGAAATAGAAGCAGCCCGTGTGTATGACATAGCCGCGAAGAAATACCGAGGCGAATTCGCACGTTTAAACTTTCCGGGACCAGCGGACAGCGTGTAGCGGGTAGCGTATAGGACGAAAAATGGATTCCCGCGTTCGCGGGAATGACTAAAAGATTCGCAAGTGTGAATCTTTTAGTCAACCGCGATGACTTCTTTGACCTGGGGGATTTTTTCTTTGAGGAGTCGTTCGATTCCCATCTTGAGGGTCATTTTCGCGCTTGGGCAGCCAGAGCATGCGCCCTGAAGGCGGACCTTGACGGTGCTGCCGTTTTCGGTTGAGACGAATTCGACGTCTCCGCCGTGGCTTTGCAGGTTCGGCCTGATGGCTTCGATTATCTCTTTGACCTTCGTCTCGAAGGTGTCTGTTTTGCTATTATTACAGCCGCATTGTTCACACATAGTTGGTCTCCAAACTTTATGTCATTCCCGTGAAAACGGGAATCCAGAGCAGCAATTTTCGCACTGGATACCTGCTTCCGCAGGTATGACAAATTGAACTGTTAATTTAAGCAAGGTACAATTATAGCGTTATCCGCTGTTCTGCCCATATATTTTATACGAATTTGGAGGAGGACTGCGCCATTTTTTTTGCGAAGTAGGTAATAATTATGTCCGCCCCTGCCCGCTTGATGGCGGTGAGGATTTCGAGCATCGCGGCGTCCTTGTCCACCAGGCCGGCCTGCGCGGCAGAGCAAACCATCATATATTCGCCAGAGACGTTATAGGCGGCAATGGGACAATCGAAACGCTGACGGGCACGGTAAATTATATCGAGATACGACAAGGCGGGCTTGACCATAACGATATCAGCCCCCTCTTCGATATCGAGGGCGATTTCGGCAAGGGCCTGGCGGGCGTTGGCGGGGTCCATCTGATAGGTCTTTCGGTCGGCAAGACCGGTAGAGGCGTCCGGCGCGGATTCGGCAGCGTCCCTGAACGGGCCGTAAAAGGCCGAGGCGAATTTGGCTGAATAAGACATAATCGCGACGTCTTTGAAGGAATTTGCTTCGAGGGCTTCGCGAATCGCCTTGACCCGGCCATCCATCATATCCGATGGGGCAACAATATCCGCCCCCGCCTGTGCGTGCGATAACGAAATCTTGGCCAATAGTTCACAAGTCGCGTCGTTGTCGATTTGGGCATCTTTGATAACGCCGCAATGGCCGGTGCTTGTGTAGGCGCAAAGACAGACATCGGTAATGACGACAAGTTCGGGCACGGCTTTTTTGATTCGGCGGATAGCGTCCTGCACCGCACCATCTTCGGCCCAGGCCTCGCTGCCAATCTTATCTTTTTTATCCGGCAGGCCGAAAAGCAAAACAGCGGGGATGCCGAGTTTCGCGACGTCTTCGGCCTCTTTGACAATAGTATCGGGCGAAAAGTGGAAACAATCGGCCATTGACTTGATTGGTTCTTTGAGCCGGTTGCCTTTGCGGACAAACAGCGGGTAAACGAGATTATCGACGGCGACGGCTGTTTCGCGAACCAGCCGACGCATTGAATCCGTTGTTCTTAGCCGACGCATCCTGTTATTTGGAAAAGCCATAAACATCCTCAATTGATTACCGATTATCTCACCGCAATCACTTCTTGACTCATTTGGAAACAATCATACAATATTAAAACGAAAAACGAAAAGTTTTTATCGCATTAAAAGCAGGGAGACGAGTATGTTTGAAGAGCAATCGCAGCAGGAAACTTCCTCAATATCCACAGTCAGAACAGGGCTGGCGATAATTTTTATTGCCCTGGCGATACCGTTAGGAATCTGGGTGCTGACTATCGTTAACGCATCCATCAACAATACGAACACGCCGGCGATAGTGCAAAAAATCGTTCCCGCAACGGGCATTTCCTGCGATATAAACACTCCGGCGGGCAGGTTCGAGCTGCCGAAGCCGATGTTCACAGGTATGTCTTATTTCATTCTTTATTTGTTCCTGCTCATACCGACGACAATAGCAATAGCCCTTATCAAAGGCAGTGTCGCGATACTTAATCCCGATTTGAAAAGACAATTGCGGCAACTCACCGAATCGATACGAAAATCGATTGCGCCGAAACAGTGACGGCTATTTATGATTTATGATTGATTAGCCGCTTGCTTTTTTACAAGCCAATTTCTTCATCAGTAAAGTAGCAGGCCGGCTCAAGGAGCCAATTCTTATCAGCGGAGTCGGAGCCGAGGAAGCGGAAGTTGCCTTTGCACAAATCGAACCATTTGCATTTGAGGCAGCGTTTGTCGGCGAACTTCGATTTATTGCGAAGTTTTTGCAGCAACGGCTCATATTCATTTGTCCAGATTTGCTTGAAGGTTTTTTGAGTGACGTTGCCCAAGGGGTAATTTCGCCAGAACTGGTCGGCGTAAACGGAGCCATCCCAGCCGACTGAGGATATTTTTTCGCCTATGCGGTTGCCGCCATTGGATAAAAGAAGCTGCTTTTGCTGGTCGATATTTTTACCCTGCTGCTGCATTTTTACAAGCAGATATGGGCCATCGGCGTGATTACCGACAGTGAGGACCTCATCGAGAAGGCCTTTTGAGACAAAGTCGGCAGTACGTTCTAAAATTACGTCCATAACCTTTCGGGTATCGGTCGACGAAACGACCTGCGCCTCAATATCTTTTGCCCTGCCGGACCTTATGAGATGGTAAAAACAAACTCGTCTTATGCCGTTATTTTTGCAGATATCAAAGACGGCGGGGACCTGTTCTTTATTGGTATTGGTGATTGTAAAACGCAGGCCCATCCGCAGGTTAGCTTTTCTGCAGTTTTCGAAGCCGGTCATAGTCGCCTTGAAACAGCCGCTTGTCTGCCTGAAGCGGTTGTGAAATTCTTCGGGGCCGTCGATTGAAATCCCAACGTAATCGATGTTTGCTTCGGCAAGTTTAGCGGCCGTGTCACCGTCAATGAGTGTGCCGTTGGTGGAGATGACTGTTCGCAGACCGATGCGTTTCGCTTCGGCGAGCAATTCAAACAAATCAGGCCGTAAAAGTGGCTCGCCGCCGGAAAATAACACGACGGGGGCATTTACTTCGAGAATATCATTCAGGAGTCTTTTCGCCTGGTCGGTGGAAAGCTCGGTATCCCGGCGGGTCGAATCGGAAGCGGCGTAGCAGTGAAGACAGCGGAGATTGCAGCGGGAGGTGCAGTTATAGACAACGATAGGGCCGACGGAATCTCTGTTGCCGTAACGCAAATGGTCGGATTGTCCCGCAAGGCCGCAATATAACTTTGAGATATTTATCATTTAGTCGTTGTTCGTCGTTCGTATTTCGTATTTCGTATTTCGTGCTGTTCGATAGCGGCAAGTAAGCCATCAAATGTGTGTTCAGATGCCTCGACTTCAACCTTTGCGCCAAGCTCAGCAAGCTTTTTCGATGTAACCGGGCCTATTGAGGCGACTTTGGCACCGCTAGATTTTACGAAATCGACTGAGAATTGTTCAAAGAAGCACGTCGCGGCAAACGGACTTGCAAAGGTGAGCCAGTGGATTGGCCTTTCGGAAAGCGGTTTGAAATCGCACAGGTTCTTTTCGTGGGTATATATGGGGACATTATCTACCGATGCGCCGGCGGCTTCGAGTAATTGCGGCAGGTCATCGGAGGCGATTTGTGAACGCAGAAGAAGAACTTTTTTGTCACGAAGGTTTGTGAATTCGATAAGCCCCGCGGCAAGGTCTTTGCTTGTAAAGGCATTGGGGACAAAATCGGCTTTGATGCCAAAGCTCGCGAGCGTCTCGGCGGTCCGGATGCCAATGGCGGCGATTTTGGCTGAGCCGAAGACACGGGCGTCTTTACCAAGTTTTGCCAGCGCGGCGAAGAAGGTCTCGACGCCGTTGCAACTGGTGAAGATTATCCAGTCATAAGATTTAATTTGGGCAAGAGTTTTTATAAAGTCGCCTGTATCAGTAAGCGTTTTGATTTTAGTAACGGGCATTTCAATGGTAACAGCCATCCTGGCGGCAATTTTGGCGGCAAATTCGGCGTTACCGACAGCATCACGGGTAACTACTATGGTCTTACCGAACAGCGGCAATTTAACAAGCCAGTCGAGTCGTGGGTCGCCGGAGGCAGTCGGGCCAACAAAAACAAGCGCGGGCGGCGTGATTTTATTTTGGGTGCAGCTATCGGCGATTGTCACCAGCGTTGCTTTGACAAATTTCTGCGTGGGCAGCGTCGCATCGGCAACGACGACGGTTGATGTATCGGGAGACATACCGTTTTCGATAAGCAGACGGGTAATATCGTTGAGGTTTTCCATCCCCATATAAAAGACGATTGTGCCGGCAAATTTGGCGAGTAATTGCCAGTCGATGCCTGTCTGCTGTTTGCCTTCGGCTTCGTGGCCCGTAACAAATATCACTTCGGAGGCAAATGCCCTGTCGGTCAGAGCGATACCCGAATAGCAGCTTGCGGCAAGCGCAGCAGTAACACCAGGAACGACCTCGAAATCAATCCCGGCCTGGGCGAGAACCGCCGCCTCCTCGGTGCCCCTGCCGAAAATATACGGGTCGCCTCCTTTGAGACGAACGACGGATTTACCCTCGCCGGCTTTTTGGACGAGCAGATTATTAATCTGCTCCTGCCTGAAGGACTCAGGCCCGACACGTTTGGGGACAGCAAGCAGCTCGGCATCGGGACGGGCATAATTCAAAAGGGCCGGATTGGCGAGCTTGTCGTAAATGACGCAATCGGCGCACTTGAGCAGCTCAAGCCCGCGAACCGTTATCAAATCCAGCCTGCCAGGCCCGGCTCCTACCAGATAAACCCTGCCTTTTTTATTCGTCACATTCATAAGGTTCGTAATAATACGGATTCAAATGATTGTATTATATACCTTTGGGCAGTAGAATATAACCCCTAAATATAATGCGGAGGCACAATGGAAAACCAGATTGATATGTCAGTTGAGTTCGCGGGGCTGAAATTAGCCAATCCGGTATGGACGGCCTCAGGGACGTGCGGCTACGCTGACGAGCTGGGCGAGTTTATGGACGTCGGCAAACTCGGCGGGTTCATCACCAAAAGCGTTACAATAAAACCCCGGCAGGGAAATCCGACGCCGAGAATAGTCGAAACCGACAACGGAATGCTCAACGCCATCGGACTGGCAAACGTCGGCGTCGATGAATTTGTCGCGGAAAAGCTGCCCGCACTTGAAAAAATGTCCTGCGCGGTATTTGTGAATATCGCCGGTGAGACAATCGAGGATTACGTCGCAGTCGCACAACGGCTTTGCGAACAAAAAGCTATAGCTGGTTTCGAACTTAATATCAGTTGCCCCAATGTCAAACAAGGCGGAATCACCTTCGGTACTCAGCCGGCGTCGGTCAAAGAAATTACCTCAGCGGTAAAATCTGCCTGCGGAAGTAAAATACTGATGGTGAAACTTACGCCAAGCGTTACAGATATCGCCGTTACTGCAAAGGCGGCCGTCGAAGGCGGAGCGGATGCGCTCAGCTTAATCAATACATTTACTGCGATGGTCATAGATATTGAAACGCGAAAACCCGTGCTGGCGAATCGCACGGGCGGCCTGTCAGGCCCGGCGATAAAGCCGATTGCCGTTTATATGGTCAACAAGGTCTTTAACGAAGTAACAAAGGGCACACAGATACCTATTCTTGGTATGGGCGGGATAAGAACCGCCTCGGACGCGATTGAATTTATTCTGGCGGGCGCAACAGCTGTCGCGGTGGGTACATCAAATTTCGTCGAGCCAAACTGCGCCGTTAAAATTATCGACGGCATCCACAGGTATTGCGACAGCCATGGGGTAGCAGCCATCAGAGACCTGATTGGGAAAGTTGAATGAGAAAGATGACTAAAATCAGCACTGCACTGGCGATATGGCTTGTCCTTGTTTGCGGCACAAGCGAAGCAACCGATAAAATTACCCTGACCGATTTTTCGGCGTGGCGGCAAAATCCAGAATGGAGCGTCGTAGGAGACGCCTTTGAGCATCCGCGCAACGAAAACCTGCTGTCTGTGAGGGAAGGCACTGGTGTCATAGTCAACGGACGAAAAGCCAAAAGCCCGCCGCTTGTGAGCATACAAGAATTCGGCGATGCACGGATACATGTTGAATTTATAATACCGAAAAGCTCGAACTCCGGAGTGTACTTACAGGGCCAATACGAGATTCAGATATTAGACAGCTGGGCCGATGCCAACGTGGCGTATCCCGGCGGGGAATGCGGCGGGATATATCCTCGCTGGAATGAAACCCGGCCTGTAAAATCATACGATGGCCATTCGCCCTTAGTGAACGCCTCACGCCCGCCCGGACAATGGCAAACCTTTGATATTATCTTCCGCGCAGCCAGATTCGACAGCGAAGGGAAAAAAATCGCCAACGCAAAAATCGTAAAACTATGGCACAACGGGACGCTGATACACAAAGACGTTGAGCTGACCGGCCCCACCAGAGGCAGTTTCAAGCCCAATGACCTCGCCATGGGACCGCTGGTGTTGCAGGGAGACCACGGACATGTGGCGTTTCGAAATATATGGGTCATGCCTCTTGATTCGGACAAAATGGGACTGACCAATCCGTTTTTCGCGATGGACACGGGCATCATTGACGAATCGCATAAGTCGGCCAAATCACAGGTCGATATGCTCAAAGAGCTTGGATACGCCGGTATAGGATACTGGGAAGGAAATCCGGCACAGGGGACAGCCGGCATTGCTGAAATGCTCGGCGAACTCGATAAATCAAACCTCAAAATGTTCGGGGCATATTTCACGATAAAACTCGAAGAGCCGGCTGAAAAGTACATACCCCTGATTGAGGACAGCATCGGGTCGCTGGCAGGCCGCAAATCGACAATTTGGATAGCGATGACCAGCAACGTGCATCAAAAATCGACAGTCAGCGGCGATGAGCAGGCGGTCGCGATAATCAGCCGAATAGCCGACATTGCCAACAAAAACGGTGTCACCGTCGCCCTATACCCCCACGAGAATTTCTGGCTCGAAAAGATTGAAGACGCGGTGCGCATCGCGGGAAAAAGCAACAGACGCAACGTCGGCGTCGTATTCAATTTGTATCACTGGCTCAAAACCGACAAACCCGCGAATATGGAAACAGCGGTGGCCAAGGCGATGCCTTATTTGCTTGTGGTAACCATAAACGGAACGACGGAGGCGGGGTCAATAGAAACACTGGACCGCGGAACATTTGACGTTTACAGGTTTTTAAGAGCGATAAAGCAAGCCGGCTTCACGGGCCCCGTAGGATTACAGGGCTATGGCATAGGCGGCGACGTCCGGGAAAACCTCAGACGCTCGATGCAGGCCTGGCGCGATTTTTCGCAACGGCTGGCGGCGGAAGACGCCGAAAACCTTTAGGACTTACCACGGGAAAGTTCCCCCTTAAATCTCGACGCTAATACCCTCTAAATACCTTGCCAACAAGAGGAAATTATGTTAGTTTGGAGCAATTGGCAATTGCTTCCGGATATAGTTAGAGGATTAGAGGGAAGGTATGCAATGCTGGTTTTTTACAGTATCGTTTCAGGCCGCACACCATTCGGGTCTGGCGTTAATAAGCCCTGCAGGTGCGAATGCCATCGCTGGACTGGCAGGGGAATTCGCGTTTAATCCCATAAAGCTCCTCCTCCTTGTGATATGGGTATATCTGGGGTTATACTGCGTCCAGCGGGTGGAATTCAGCCTCGTAGTGCCCAAGAGCAGAAAGCCAATCGTGAATATCCTCACGCTGGTATTCGGCCCGATACCGCTGCTGGTGTTCCTGATAAAAGACGTTCTCAAGACGCCTCTTCCTCTGCGAGGAAATTTTTTCGAATCGCTAAAGGACCGGCTGGCAACAATAAGCGAGACCGTAAAGTCCTCAAAACTTATGGGCGGCTCGAAAGAAAGTTTAATAAAACTCATGGATTCATCGGGCACCGAGCTTAAGGAATTATACGGCCACGGCAAAATTCGACGACAGGACAGTCACATCCTCGATTTGACCGAAAAGATAATCTGGGACGCCCTCCAGGACAGGGCAAGTGATATCCTTATAGACCCAAAGAGCGACTCCGTTTCCATAGTAAGATTCCGGGTTGACGGCATACTTCGTGAAGTCAACCAGTTAGACGCATCCACCTGCCAGGCGATAGTCAACAGCATCAAGGCCATATCGAATATGGATATCTCCGAAAGACGCAGGCCACAAGACGGCGCATTCGTCGCCAAAATACCCGACGGAACTGTGTCATTCCGAGTGGCAAGCGCAGGCGTCCTCAACGGCGAAAAACTCTCGATAAGAGTCCTCAAACAGGACGCCAGCATATACACACTGGAGAGCGTCGGCCTGACCGAGAAGCAGAGAACCATCGTCGAAAACGCCATCCGAAAACCCTCCGGTATGATACTCCTGTGCGGCCCCACCGGCAGCGGTAAAACAACCACGCTTTACGCGATGCTCAACAAAATTGATTTTTACACCCGAAACGTCATAACCGTTGAAGACCCCATCGAATACGTCCTGCCCAACACAAGCCAGATTGAGGTTAATGCCAAAGCGGGAATAACATTCGCCAAGTCGCTTCGCAGCATCCTCCGGCAGGACCCCGACGTGATTGTCGTGGGCGAAATTCGTGACGAGGAAACAGCGATAATCGCCCTTCAGGCCGCCCAGACCGGACACATAGTCCTGGCAACCGTCCACAGCAACAGCACCGCTTCCTCCCTGATTCGGCTGATGGATTTGGGAGTTACGCCCCTGATGCTGGCAACGGGTCTTAGTTTGATTGTCTCTCAAAGATTAATCCGCCGGCTGTGCAAATACTGCAAAGCCCCCGCTAAAATAAGCCGGGAACAGATAAGAATCTTCGAAAAAAAGAAAGTCAACTACGTTAATATATACGACCCGGTCGGCTGTGAGCACTGCTACGGAACCGGATATTACGGCAGAGTCGGAATTTACGATATACTTACCCTCGACGATGAGATTAAAAACGGGCTGGCGAACAATAAATTGCCGATTGAGCATCTTAGAAAAGAAGGCGACCAGCGGGGAAAATCGAATCTGCAAAAGCAGGCCCTGCTGAAAGTCGTAACCGGCGTAACCAGTATCGATGAAATGAACAGGGTAGTTGGATAATCCTATGACAGCATTCTTCTGGATAGGCATATTGGTAGCGGTCCTTTTCGCGTACTCAGCGATAAAGCTGGGCTTCTACCACGCCTGGACGATGCTGTTCAACTTCGTCATCGCCGTGTACGTGGCAGTGCGCATAAGCCCCGCGATTGAGGAGTTTTTGCCTGCCGCGATGGACGGCGGTCAATACAGCAAAACGATGGCGCTGCTGGCAACCGGGCTGGCAACGTTTCTGATTTTGCATGGTATCGCATACACCCTGCTCATCGGCCAGTTCGAGGTAACCTTCCCTCGCGTTGTGAACACCCTCGGCTCAGGCATTCTCGGATTCCTCACCGGCTTTTTAATATGGAGTTTCGGAACGCTCATTGTCTGCACCACGCCTTTCTGCCAACAACAGTACGTAAAAGAACTCGGCTTCGACGTAAAAACCTTTGAAGAAGCCAAAATGCAGTCATATCTTGTCGGGTGGTGCAGCTTTTTGGATAAAATCGTCGCATCAGGTGAAGGCCCCGTCAGTGCGGAGCAGACAATTAAGGACCTGTTGATAAAACCGGCAAAGAGCACCCAGGCAAAAGCCAAAACCGGGACCGCTTCGATTCAGCCGATTGACACCAATGACCTAAATAAACCGTATAGCCCCAACCAGCCCCCAGCCACGGAATCACATACCGTCATACCGCCGTAGCACTACCGCCTCCGATAAATTCGGGAAATATCGAAATGCCGCTCGCCAAACGCAAAACGCCTCTTAACTGCGTGCCTGGTCAAGGATTAGGTTCTTAACCTTTTGGCTCGGAAGATTTAGTGCGCCGTAAGCTGCGGCGGCGGCGGCACGCAAGCCGGGGTCGATATCCTTTGAACTGACTAAGGCATATATAGCGTTTATTGTCGCGTCATCGAGCTGATTGGCATTGAGCTGTGCCGAAACAGCCAGCGAACCAAACGCCGACATGCGAATGTCCTTCGAGTTGCCCTCAGTCATCGCCATCACCGCTATTGCCTCCTGTGCCGCGGGCGTATTCAGGTGCGCAAGTATCTGCCCCGCCAGCATCTGGATTTCCGTTCTCTTATCCTTTGTCGCCGTAACAAGAGCATCCTGGGCTGCGGATAAATCAAGAATCGGGTTGCGGGTCTGGGCAAGTTTAAACATCACCTTCGCGGCGCGAAGCGCGTATAAATCCGCCAATTCGCCGTTCCACATAGGTATATTGTCCGTCGGCTGCTCCGAACTTTGTGCCAGCGCCTCCGCGAGATTGGCAACGACGAGCTTGCTTTCCGGGAAGGCCTGCTTGGGGCCCGCTGCGGCAATCGCTATCGCGGCACTGTATTTAACCGCCTTTGAGTCAAATGAAAGGGCTTCTGCCAACGGCTGCGATGTACCTACCCGATAAAACAGCGAACTTTCGCCCGCCGTGGTCGACAACGCCTCTACAACGCCCAATGCGACCTGGGCATCTTTGTCCTTCATCGCACGGGCAAGGGCCTGGTGCAGATATTCCGGCCCCGCGGTCGTCGCGTATGTCATCGCGTCTGCATGACCTGCACTGAAATACGCCGGCATATCAATATCGTATGACTCGGCCTTGAAAAACGCTGCAAGCCACAGTCCGATTGCCTGCCCGAACTTGTCGTCGGCCTTCAGCGACCATTCGCAACAACGCATCGACATCAATTCGTTGAAATACCGCTTGTCAACCCGCTCGCTGTCAAGCCGGGCGTTCTTGGCATCCCAAAACCACATATTGGCGAAATTCGCGTCCGCCGCGGGCGCAAGCGATTCGGCGTGATAGTAATAGTCCTCACCAAGCCGATAGCAAAGCTGCGCCGCCGGAACCTTCAATGCCGCGGCGTCGATTTTCTTTATACTGGCCTCAGCCAAACCGCGAAGCTCAGCGGAACTATCTTTTTCCGCGATGTATTTCAGATAAGGCAGCGACTGCGGATACCCGATTTTGCCCAATGCCCTGATGATTTCTGATTTGACACCGACGTTATTGGTTTGAAGCGCCGCGGCAAGAGGCCTGATGGCCTCTTTGCTCATTTGCCCCAAAGCCGAAGAGATGTCCGGCCATTCCGCCTTGCGGGCATCATCGCCGAGGGCGTCGAGCATATACATTATCGCATATTCGCCCGCGTTTTGCAGACGTTTGATTGCGTTGAGCCGACCACGGGCGGTACCGCTTAGCCGGGTGATTTCATCGAGGATGACCTTCGGGTCTGAACGACGTATGAACCTGCCCTGCTCAATTATATCCACAACTTTGCCGCAAAGACCAACAAGCTCGGTATCCGTTGAACTCTCTTTGGCCTTGATAATCAACGCGTAACCCTGAGGGTTGCCCTCGGCCAACGCAAACAAGTCAACCGGCGCAGAATTGCTGTCGAGCACCGCCTGAGCGTAACCCTTCGCGAGGTCAAATCGGCCAATCTTCAGGTAGTGGAGCATATCGTTATAGTTTCCTTCGAGCGTCTCAGCAAATGCTGATGCAACCAGGACAATCGCGATACCCACAACCAGGACAAGAGTATTTCTGTTAAGCATTAAAAGGTCTCCAAAATCGTGTCGCCGCCATCAAACTTAATCCGCCGTCTCGCCGCGCAACTACCGCCAAAACGGCGACTTACAACCCACACCCCCCTTAGGGAACGATAAGGGCTTAAGTATCTGTAGTAATCGTCTTTAGAGCAGCCATACTAAAGATAATTGGCCCGTTTGTCAACAAAAAACCCCCCAATGCCCCGCCACGGCCCATATTATCAGGCGTTGGACATTTTTTGCCGGGGATGGCTTGATAATCCATCTTTACTTTTTCGTGTCTTGTCATTCCGGGCTTGACCCGGAATCCAGATTTAAAAACTGGATTCCCGCTCCGCCACAGGCGGATAAATTTCGCGGGAATGACAAGAGGACGTGGGAATGACAAAATGTTACACTATCTTTTTGGAAACGGTACCAGACCCCAGGCATCGCAAAGGCCAACCGTCCGCGTAAAAAGTTTGAATAATTTTTATTGTAAGCGATTTGCGTGAAGATATAATCAGCGACTTGCAGCCGGACGGCAAATCGAAACGCCGGCGCTAAAACTTTTAAAGAGCAAAGGTTATTAACATTTTTGGGGTTCATAAGAAAATAAAACCGGGATACAGGAGAACAAAATGAGAAATCTCGTTCCTACGAGAGTGTTTCTAACCAAGGGTGTTGGAAGGCATAAGTATCGGCTCAAGTCATTCGAGGACGCGTTAAGAGCGGCCGGTGTGGCGCAGCAAAACCTTGTGCAGGTGTCGTCAATCCTGCCCCCCCGCTGCAAGGTTGTCAGCAGGGAAGTCGGTCTCAAACGGCTGACACCCGGCGAAATCAGCTACTGCGTTATGGCAAGGTCGGATACCGATGAACACGGGCGTCTTATCGGCTCGTCCGTCGGGCTGGCCGTCCCCAAAGACCGCAACAACTGGGGATACCTCAGCGAAGTCCACGGCTACGGAATGAACGAGCACGAGGCCGCCGATTTCTCGGAAGACCTTGCGGCCGGAATGCTCGGAACGACGCTGGGCCTCGAAGTTGACCCCAACAAGGCGTGGTCGGAAAAAGAACAGGTTTACAAATCAAGCGGCCTGTTAATCAGAACCACAAACATCACGCAGACGGCACGCGGTATGCGAGACCTCTGGACAACAACCGTGGCTATCGCGATGTTCCTGTTCGATTAATACTCACCACAAAGAAGATAATATAGGATAATTGGCAAGGCCAATGGCAAAAGCAGTGTTTCTAAGTGACATCCCAAATCAATACCGCGACCCGGCACGGGCCAAAGTTGCTATTATCCCTGTGCCATACGACGGGACAAGCACTTGGATAAAGGGGGCCAACAAAGGGCCAGCGGCCATAATAAAAGCTTCCCAGACCGTAGAGAACTACGACATCGAAAGCGACTCTGAGCCGTATAAAGTCGGGATATTCACCGACAAGCCCGTAACGAAAAACAAATCACCGGAGAAAATGGTTGCCGCCGTCGAAAAACGCGTGAGCGAACATCTGGCAAAAGGCAAATTCCCCGTCCTGCTCGGCGGTGAACACTCCATAAGCATCGGCGCGATACAGGCACAGGTGAAAAAATATGGCAAATTAACCGTCCTGCAACTCGACGCACACGGCGACCTCCGCAACGAATACCACGGCTCAAAATGCAACCACGCCTGCATAATGGCAAGGGCACAGGATGTCTGCAAAACCATCCAGGTCGGCATACGCAGTATGGATGCCTGTGAAAAACCGCGAGCCAAAAAGAGCAATATATTTTTCGCTGAAGACATCGCAGGCAAGACCGGCTGGATTAAAAAGGTCTTATCACTGCTCAAGGGCAACGTCTATGTAACGATTGACTTGGATGTTTTTGACCCGTCGATAATGCCTTCGACCGGCACACCTGAGCCGGGCGGACTTTTGTGGTATGAGGTCTTGGATTTGCTCAGGCCTGTATTCCGGAAGACAAACGTTACCGGCTTTGATGTCGTTGAAATGTGCCCGAATAAAAACAACAAAGGCCCCGATTTCTTAGCCGCAAAATTGGTTTACAAACTGATAAGCTACAAGTTCGCAAAGTAACTCCTTATCTGCTACCCTACCGCTTGTGCGCTTGCAGCCATTTGGTAACCCACTGTTTTGCCTCATCGGCTGACTGCAATTTTCCTTCCAGTTGCGAGATATACATTTCTTTTGCGAGTTGGCCAAGCGATGGGCCGGGGACGGCACCGAGGGCAATAAGGTCGTGGCCATTTAATAACGGCTTAGGTCGTAACTCCACACCTTTTAATTGTTTTATCCTTCTTCGCAATTTGATTAACGGGCCGACGCCTTGATTGCTCGCCTTTTGAATGGCCTTTTGCAAGGCGAAAATGTCTTCAAAATACGGCTCAGATAACAGCAATTTCAATTCGGCCAACGACAAGTCCTTCAGCAAACTGCCGCGGTTATCCAGAAGGAATCCGATTTGCTTTTCCTGGTTCCTGCTGAGCTTGAGCGGTTCGCATTTTTCAATTGCGAAATCGGTCTCGAAGCCGGCGAATAACCCCGCCAGGCCTAAAGCAAAATCGATTCTTTTGGGCAGATTAGCAAGCATACGAACCGCAAATCCCGCGCCGGGACAGCAAAATCCGGGGAAGATAAATTCCGCCAGACCCGTCTCAATCAATAGTTTCAATCCTTCGGCCCGGTTAGGGCTGACTAAAATGCCTTCGAGTTCCGCGGCGATTCGCTCGCCGCTGATTTTGGTAATGTTTTTCGCCCCGTCGCATATCGCAACTTTGGTTTTTGGCTCGATTGCGAATCCAAGTTGCGTTGAGAATCTCACCGCCCGCAGCATACGCAGGTAATCTTCGCCGAATCGTTCGGCTGGTTTGCCTACGGTTCGGATTATGCGTTCCTTCAAATCCGCCTGTCCCTTGTAGTAATCAATCACCTTTTTGGCGATGGGGTCGAAGAACATCGCGTTGATGGTGAAGTCCCGCCGAGCGGCGTCCTCTCGCGGACTGGTGAAACGCACCTTTGAGGGATGTCTGCCGTCAGCGTAGCCGGATTCGGTCCTGAACGTGGCGACCTCAATTTGAATCTTACCGATTAGAACAACGACAACGCCGAATTTCGCGCCGACCTTGAGCGTCCTGCGGAAAAGTTTTGTAACATCATTGGGCTTTGCATCGGTGGCGACGTCGTAATCCTTGGGCTTTCTTTTCAGAAGCATATCGCGGACGCAGCCGCCCGCCAGCATCGCCTCAAAGCCCGCGTCCCTCAGCTGCCTGACTATCCGAATTGCCGCCTGTTTATTGGTCATTTGCCTTATGTCTTTTTTAGTATTGTTACCGCCATATTGCCCCACTGGCGAGTTTCGATGATTTTAAGCGGCCCGTACGATTGCGACAAGACCGTATCGCGATGCGTGCGAACAATAACGAAACCGCCCGCCGAGACGCGTTCACTCAAACGAGTCAGCAGCGTCGCCAGCGGCGAGCCCACCTGCGTATTGGCCGAATCAACATAAGGCGGGTCAACAAACGCGAGGTCATAGTGCAGATGCTCGGCATCAATGGGCCAGGCAACATTGAAGGCGTCGATTTTAACTATTTTCGACTGCCAGGCGAACCCTGCCTTTTCGATATTCTGCTTAAGAACCGGGGCGATTTGGGGATTCTGCTCGACGAACGTTACGAACGCCGCCCCCCTGCTGAGCGCCTCAAGGCCAATAGACCCGACGCCCGCAAAAATATCCGCGACCGTTTTGCCCGCGGGCAAATCATATTTTTGCAGCACGTCATAAAGCGACTGCTTTACCCGGTCGGTAATGGGACGCGAATCCCTGCCCGGCGGGCTGAACAGATTCATTCCGCGTTTTGAGCCGGCGATTATTCTCATCTGTTCCAGTAATCAACGACGAGAATCTTATCGATGCATCCGCCGAGTGATTTGCCGAATTCCTTATGGGCAGGGTGATTCAAATACGCGTCACGGTCCGCCTCATTAAGAAACGACACAACAAAACAATGCGTGAAGCCCTCCGAACGGTTCTCGACACTGACGTTGGTTCCCGCCTCAAAACCTTTGATAACGTCGATTTTCCCGGGCAAAGACGCGAATGCGTTTTCGACTTCTTTTATCTTCTCAGGCGTTGTCCCTTCCTTGAATTTGAACAGCACAACGTGTTTCAGCATCTTCGGGCATTCCTTCGAGCATGCCTTCTGACATTCGGCTTTCGACATCGCGCAGTTCTTATCCGCGTGAATGTTTACACACCCGGTGCATACAACCGCCACTATCACACAACACAGCAAGTTTCTGAACATCTTCAATTTCCTCCAATCGCTATTTTTGTTTTAAAACCGATTATTCGGCAAATTCTACCAGCACGCAACCGCAAATTCTACGCCAAAATTGTCGCAGAAAATTACCTTATCAAAGCCGTAGCGGGCTGTGCGCACAGGCGAAATTTGTCGGCGGCAAGCGCTACGGTCTTCCACTTGGGGCTTCTTTGTTTCATATACCTGATGTAATCAGCTAAATGCACGGCTAAAAACAGGTACTTATCTTCGTTGTAATCGAAAATCTCCCTGCCGTCGAAATCCACATCGATATTCTGGAACCGGTAGGCGAAAATAAATGCTGAGTCGTAATCGTCCCCGAGCGTTTTTTGCCACGCCGACAGACCATCGACATCCTCCGTCGTAACCCAGCATTCCAGACGCGACAAACCCGCCAGCGTTGTGCCTTTGAAATGCCTGCCCTTTACCTCCGCTATTATCTTTTTGCCCGACGACGGGCACAGGAGAAAATCGAAACTTTTTAAGCTGGACCGCTCAAAGACCGGCTTGTGCTGGTCGCCCGCTGGGACATACTCGATGTGATTATCAATAAGCCAGTTTTCAAAGGCCTTTTCGTAATGATTGGGTGCGGATTCTTTCATCAAAATTTTTCAGGGTTTCCGAGAAAATCCTCAAGAGGAACAGTTTTTTGCTGCCCGGTCGCCATATCTTTCACGACGATATTGCCTGCCTTAAACTCGTCGCCGAAAATAATGCAGTATTTCGCGTTTTGCTCCGAGGCATTTTTCAACTGCTTCGACAAGCCCGCGGCCTTATAACTGAACGCCGATTTAAACCCTTTTGCTCTCAAACTCGCCGTCAGTTTTACCGCCTCGGCCAAAAATCCCCCGGCTATCGGCACGACATAGTAATCAAGCATCCTCGACGTAATTTTCTTATCGAGCAGACCTTTTTCTCGCAACAATATTTCAAGAACGCAGTCGCCCATCCCCATCCCCGTTGCCGAAATTTTGGGCCCACCAAAGTCGTGCAGCAAATTGTCGAATCTTCCACCGCCGCATATTGCCCGAAGGTCGCCCTGAATATCATGCACCTCAAAAACGATGCCTGTGTAATAAGCCAGGCCCCGGACAATGCCCGGGTCAAAGACGCAGTAATCGCTTATCCCCATCTGACTTAACCAGCCAGCACAATCCTCAAGCTCCTTTATGGCAACCTCAAGCGGGTCGCCGGCGTCGGCTTTTACAATATTCTCAATAGAAGTAACCGTCTGCGACCCCATAAAGGCGATGATGCGCCCCGCCATATCGCCGCCAACCTGCTCGGTCAGCGTCGCCGAAAATACCTCCGGGGGCAGTTTCGCTTTCTTGTCCAGGAGAGTATAAAGCGGATTCAGCTTCTCATCGGGAACGTCGATTTTTTTCAAAACCGCAGCTAAAAGTTTCCTGCTGGATATTTTCACTTTTATATCGTTCGGCGTAAGGCCGACTTCACGCAGGTAATCAACTGTCGTAAAAATTACTTCCGCGTCCGCAAGAACGCTGTCTTCGCCTATGATATCGATATTCCACTGGAAAAATTCACGCAGACGACCTTTTTGCGGTCTTTCCGCCCGGCATAATCGCGGCACCGAAAACCACTTTATCGGCTTGGGCAAGGCGTTGATTTTCTGATTCACCATTCTCGCTAACGTCGGCGTGATTTCGGGCCTGATTGCCAGGTCCCGCTCGCCCCGGTCTTTGAAGGAAAACAACTGCTCGACGATTTCCTCGCCGCTTTTGACTTGATACATCTGGAGATATTCGAAGATAGGCCCGTCGTATTCCTCGAAGCCGTTGCGAATCGAGGCCTTCTTCCAGCCATCCACAATCCAGTTGTGCAAGGCCATTTCCTCAGGATAAAAATCTCGCGTCCCTTTTACAGGCGGTATCTTCATTGTCCTTCGTCCTTAACACTACACTTTTGCCGCCAAATACTATATGCTATATGAATCCCAGCGTCAAGAAATGCAGTAAGGAAACCAGATGCAGAAAAAAGATATTGAAATAATTTACGAAGACGCCAACATAATCGTCATAAATAAGCTCGCGGGCGTATCGGTCACAAAGGACCGTTCGGGCAAGCCCCAGCTCACCGACCTGCTCGCCAAACAGTTGGGCAAGGAAATGACCGCCAAGCTGCGCCTCGTTCACCGTCTTGACAAGGACACCTCCGGCGTGATGATTCTCGCCCTGAACCGGGCCGCTCAAAGGCAATTCGCAGATTATTTTTTCAATCGAACCGTCAAAAAGACCTACCTCGCCATAGTCAAAGGCGCAGCCCTCGAGCCGGACGGCGTCGTAGATGCCCCCATCGCCCCCTGCAAAAAAAAGCCGGAGCTTATGATAATCGACCGCAGGGGCGGCAAGGAATCCGTAACCAACTGGCGGTTACTCGCGAACTTCGGCCTTGTCTCCCTCATCGCCGCCACCCCGCTGACGGGCAGAACGCACCAGATTCGCGTTCACCTCGCCAGCATCGGCCTGCCATTAGCCATCGACCCGCTCTACGCGGGCAGAGAACCGATTATGCTCTCGGAATTCAAAAGAGATTACCGCTTAGGCAGATTTCAGGAAGAAAAACCACTCATCGAACGACTCACCCTTCACGCCTATCAAATTGTCCTTCCTCCTGAATCTGGAATCCAGAATAATTGCTTTATCGCCAAGCTCGACAAAAAATTCGCCGCCACAATCAAAATGCTCACCAAGCACAACCCCCAGGGCCCCTCGGCCTTCTTTAACCCCACCGAGTTCGACAGAATCCTCGCAGGCCTGGCGATTTAATGGAAAAAATTCTTTACCCCCGGAAATGATTTGAAAAACTCAAACGCCGGCTCATCCCTGCGCATTATCGACAAAACATTTTCCCCAAAGCCGAACTGCGCAAGGACATATTTACCATACGCTAATTGCCCTATAGCGACTTGGCCGACAGCTAATTGTCCCAAGCCAAAGTAAACGCCTATGGCCGCCTGCCCTACTGCCGCAAGACCCGTCGATAATTGCCCCAGGCCGAACAAAAAGCCGATTGCCAATTGCCCTATTGCAATCAATCCAATTGACATCTGGCCAATTGCGATAATACCAAAGGCAATTCGTCCGACGGCGATTACACCTTTGGCGACCACCCGCCTTCCTGTTTCCGGGTTTCTGCCGTATGTGTAATGTATCAACGGCAAACCGAGCAACCCAATGTGCGATTTGAACTCGTGAAAGCTCGTCCCGTTCTGGTAGCCATACCGCATCCACGTCCCCATCGCCGTCTCTTCAACTTTATATTCTATCTTCTCAAGAAATGTATTGGGCATAATCAAACCTCCTGATTATTGTGTCTGACTCCGTTGAGCTGCCAATATCGCCGCGAAGGCAATGGCGGCGGTTTCGGTTCGCAAAATCGTGTCGGCCAATCGCACAAATTGAACGCCCCGGCTTTTCAAAAACGCCTCCTCATTTTCCGTGAAGCCCCCTTCCGGACCAATCAAGGCAGCGACATCATCCGGGCCAAAGGGTCGTCCGGCTAATGGCACGCAATCACCCGACATACCCCCCGCCAGAATCCGGCAGTTTGGGCTGTCTTTTTTTATCGCTTCGATACAATCCTGCGAATTCATCGGCGAGTCAATCTGGGGCAAAAACAGCCGCTTGCATTGCTTGCCCGCCGAGATTGCCAGGTTCATCCATCGGTCGATTGCCTTCGGGTTCCCCGGCTGCCTCACTGTCCGCTCGAAAATCACCGGGCATATCCGCTCAACACCCAGTTCAGTGCATTTCTCAATCAGCCAGTCGAATCGCTCACCCTTGGGGACGCTTACCGCAATAATAATGCGTCGCGACTTCGGCATTTCACTCCGCCGGACATCCTCGATTTCGAGGGTAACGATATTTTTCCGAATTGCCGATATTACCGCCGTCGCCAGCCCGCCAAGGCCGTCGAAAAGCTCAACCTTATCGCCCGCCCCCAGCCGCAGTACTGCCAGATGGTGCGCTTCCATCCCCTCAAGTTCAACCCTCGGCCCGTCTATCGAATCGCAATAAAATCTATGTAATCCCATAATCGAACCACGCCTGCAAATAACATAATTGACTATCTTCCACAAAATTCATAAACTACGGTCTTTATTGGGAAAATGCAATATGCAGGAAAAGAATATAAAAATCGGTCTTGTCGGCTTCGGCACCGTAGGCGCCGGCGTCGCTAAAATTATCCTCGAAAACGCTAATGCTATCGCCGCCAAAACCGGCCTGCGATTAGAGCTGGCCTGCGTGGTCGATTCCGACCTCAAACGGCCCCGCCCCGTCAAACTGCCCGATGGCCTGCTCACTAACGACCTTAACCGGCTCCTCAATGACAAATCAATCTCAATCGGCGTCGAACTCGTCGGCGGAACCAAAATCGCGAAGGATATCCAGCTAAAAATCCTCTCCGCGGGCAAACACGTCGTTACCGCAAATAAGGCGTTATTGGCTGAACACGGCGCGGAGCTTTACGCAGCCGCTCATAAAAATGACCGCTGCATCGCCTTCGAGGCAAGTTGCGCAGGCGGCATACCGATTATTTCAGGAATCCGAACGGGCCTCGCTGCCAACGACATCAAGGCAATGTATGGCATCGTAAACGGAACCTGCAATTACATCCTTTCAAATATGACCGGAAAAGGCGCAGATTTCGCCGACGCACTGGCACAGGCACAGCAAAAGGGCTACGCCGAAGCAGACCCCACCCTCGATATATCAGGAGGCGACAGCACACACAAGCTCGCGATACTGGCCTCAATCGCCTTCGGCTGTCAAATCGAAACCAACGACATATATGTCGAAGGCATACAGCTCGTCTCCAAAGACGACGTCCGATTCGGCGGCGAAATGGGTTATTGTCTAAAACTTTTAGCTATCGCTGAAAAAGATGATAAAGGCCGAATTTCCCTCCGCGTCCATCCCTCATTTATCAGCAGGGAAAATCGTCTCGCCAAGGTTGACGGCTCATTCAACGCCGTAAGCATCTTCGGCCACGCAGTCGGTAACGTAATGTTCTATGGCCGGGGCGCGGGTATGATGCCGACCGCCAGCGCGATTGTCGCTGACATTATCGAAGTAGCCCTCGGCAATTCCGCGACCACCTTCAAAAATCTCAATCTCAAACCGCACGCCGAAATAGCGGGGATGATTGACAAAATCGATAACCTCGTCAGCCGGTTCTACATCCGCTTAATGGTCAAGGACCAGCCCGGCGTCTTCGCGCAGATTGGCAAAGTCCTCGCCGACAACGCCATCAGCATCTCAGGCGTCCTCCAGCACGAAATCCCCGGCCCCGACAGCAATGTCCCCCTCATAATTACCACTCATCCGAACAAACAGGATAAAATCACCGCCACCCTCAAAGGCCTCGCCGACCTGAAAGCCGTTTGCGACAAGCCGGTCTGCATCCGCATCGTCGATATCCCGGAAGATAAGGAGTGATAGTTCTTTGTTCAATGTTCGATGTTGGATGTTCTTTTCTTAACATTCTTCCAAAATTCAACACTCTTTCCATCTTCTGCCTTTTGTCTTTACTATCCGCTATACGCTATCCGCTAAATATTCCTTCGTGCCTTACCTGTCCCGAGCATAGTCGAGGGAGGGTCTATACTGCTCCCCGTTAAGGAATAGGCCAAAGTATAGTAGTATTTCTTAATAAAGCCATATTCAACGACTCTTTTTGCGTTTCTACTTAGTTCTTATCCCAGACGATCCCGTACTGTAAAAATATTAATCCCACCCATCAGGCCGCCATCCTGTATGACTTCAGAAGCCCGCCAAGACACCCCCAACGTAGGAATTATAGCGTGGAATCAAAAGAAAGGCGACCAATTTCAGCAAAATAAGCTGCGTTAAAGTCGGCTTTCCCAAGAACTTAGCATCAGATGAGTTTTTTATGGTACGGCCAATACATAAATAATTAATAATATGCTGTTTTTTACTTGACATTATCTGTAACCACGATTTATAATATCCTATTGATTGGGTCGTTAATTAAATGCCTATATTTTAGGAGAAGAGAGATGAACAGATTCCTGCCAATCCCAATTCTTTTGTTCGCCTTTTTAGCAAGCGCCGCTTATGCCACGGGATTCTTCCCCGGCGACAGCATGTCCCCGCTCACTGACGAGTGGGCGCCTAATGGTTCCGCTACCGTCCAATACACAACCAGCTACAAGCTTGCAAGAATCAAATGGTTGAAGCCGAGCAATTCTAGCCCGCCACCGCCTGTTGGTGATACGGTCCACATAGAAAGCTTCTTCGATGTATTCGTCGAACTGAGCATTGATGGCGCCCCAACATTGTTTGACATTCCTGACGTTGAGATTGAATTTATACTTTCAGGCGTCGGGCAGAATGGCGGCACACGAACTTTCAACAACGAATTAACTCAGATGTTAATTCCTGCAACCAGTGATATGCTCATTCGTGAAAGTCCGACTCTCGCATCAACTGGCGAAACCACAATCACCGATATAGGTTCCGGAATGTATCGCATCGACAGCTTCTTTGATGTTTTCACCGAGCTGAGTATTGACGGCGGCCAAACCTGGGTACCAGGCGATTCATCCATGCGCCTCGATTTGACTCCCGAGCCCGCTACGATTTTAATTCTCGGTTTAGGCGGCCTATTGCTGCGAAAACGTGATACATAAGCCCGTCAAGGGTGATGGCTTTTTGCGATTGACAAAGGTATGGTTGCTTGTAATGCTCCCCGTACTGTAAAAGTATTCATCCCACCCATCAGGCCATCATCCTGTATGAATTCAAAAGCCCGCCAGGACGCTTCCGACATAGGAATCACATCGCGGAACCAAAGGAAAAACGACCAATCTCAGCAAAATAAGATGCTTTAATGTCAAGCTTTCCCAAAAACTCAACATCGGATGAGTTTTTTTATAGTACGGGGGCCTGTTTGATAGCGCTGAGAGGGAAAATGCTGCTCGGCTGATTCGGCCATAGATGTGATAAACACCAGAGAAGGTTTACCGTTTCTATGGGCAGTCGAAGGAATCAATCAACCCCAGCAGGCGAAATTAAAAAGACGAACCAAATACTCTGCTCTTACACTCCCTCTGTTAAGCATATTGTGATCACAAGCCCAGTATTTGCGAACAAAACCAACCGTTCGCAACGCTATATTTACTAAAACCTTAGCCCGCCGCCTTGATAATCCATAAAATGTATTCGATCACACATTCAGTCGCAGCCTGATAACTTGGCATGACATTGGGTCGATTCCCACGTATAACCCTTCCCGGAGCAACCTTTCTGCTGGTAGGCTGTCCCTTATTTCGCTGATCCAGCCCTTTGCATCATTCTTAAGAAGGACGACATCCTGTGTACAATAGGCCTGTTTGATATTCGATGGATTTACCCGGCCGTCTATGATGTCATTAAGAGAAAACACCACTTCTTTGGCACCTAAATTCGGGTTGATTACGCCGAGCACAATCTCGCTCTCGTCAAAGCGGGCCAGACAGATTACATCGTGCTCATCATTCTCCAAGACCTTATAGTCCCCTTCAACTAATAACGGATACTCTTTACGGAGGCCAAAGAGCCTTCTTGCTGTTTCCTTTTTGCCGTTGTCGGCATCGGCAACCCTTGGTGCAGGGGATGTTTTAGCTGGGTCTATTTTGTAATGGTGTTGCCTGCCAAATACATCACCATTAAAGACCAGTATGTATCCTGGCATAAAGCCGTACATGAAATGCATCAATAACCTGTGCCTGTAACAGAGTTTTGCCCATGGGTCTCCAAAATCAAAAGCGTCGTGTTCCGGGCCTAGGTTTATCAGGTTGTCCCGAATCTGCTGCGTATGTTCGAGCTCCTTTAAATAGGATATTAACATGGGGAGCTTGCCCGGGTCTTCAAGGGCATCGGTAGCCAGATTCCTTGGCTGCCAGTTATACACTGCGCAGTTTTGGTTATTAGCAAGCTGCAGGAGTTCTTCCAACCTTTCAAAGCCCTCAAACATAATGAAGCAATCCGGCTTAATACTGCGCACATTTTCTATGAACAAGCGTGTCAGGTTGTCCTCGACATCCAGTCCCCAATTTTCTTTTATCTTGTCTGGGAACGTGGAAAGTGCAGCATCGATGCGGAAACCGTCCAGTCCTTTAGCCAGCCAGAAACGGCCTATATCAAGCCCATGTTTCCTGACCTGGGGATGCGAAAGGTCAGGCTGTGCAAGGGAACTCCAACGCCGGGGGAAACCCCTTAAAGGAACTTCATCGGTTGCTGAAACCAAGGCGAGGTTCTTCTCATTGCCACGCATATCCATGCCCCTGCATAACAGCATGCCTTTGCCGGCAAAATAATCGCCGTCTTTAGCATCCGTATATAGGAACCAATCAGGATGAGCTTTGCATAGGGGGCTGTTTTTGGAGACATGCTGATTTGCCATCCAGTCAGCAATGACCTTTAATCCCAGCGAATGGGCAACGGACATGAAATTATCCAAATCCGCAAAACTGCCGGCGCTCTTATCAATGTCAAACGGATCCACTATACCAAAGGGGTAGCCGGTATGTTTCATCAAACCGAGAAGATAGACATATTCGACCCCCAACTTTGCCAAGAACGGCAGTTCTTCCGAAGCGGCAGAAAGACCATGCACGTGGTTTTCAGCATCATGATAATCCCTAACAACCATCTCATAGATAACCTTGCTGCTGACGACCTTTTGCTCTGCATCCCGTGAATTATCACGTGGGAAGAGTAGCAATGACAACCCACGTAATGATTCTGCTACGCTCCATGCTTGTGATTTGCATCCCTTTCTGTCCCTGGGCTCATAAACCGACTGGCAGTTGCCGTCAAATATTTCAGGTATGGATTTGAATTCTCCCAGCATTTCTGAAAGAGTGGTAAAGTAACCTATGCCATCCAGAATCCTAAGCGTTTCTTTCCTACCGTAAGCAACTATGCAGCCCTCAATGAAGCCGCCAATAAGCCACGGCCAGACGGTCCCCTGGTGGTAGGAGTATTCGTTGTTGTGAAGGGGGCAGTAATCCATGTCATGCAGTGAGAGTGTGCGCAAGCCAAAAGGCGTAAGCAGTTCTTCCCTTGCCTTGCCCATAATAGCCCGGCTCTTGTCGGCATCCAGCAACCCAAAGGCCACTGCAAAGACCTGGTTCGGCCTTATCTTCCTGCCCTGTTCGGGGTCCCCGTCAATAGTATCGTAAAGGCAGCCGGTTTCTTGGTTCCAGAACTTCGTGAAACCGGATTTCACCTTCCCCGCCAGCTGTGCATATTCTCCGCTTTCGCCGCCTCTGCGCTTTTGTATACCCTCCATCACCTTCAAGGCGTTGTACCAAAGCGCGTTTATTTCAACTGCTTTACCGTGGCGGCTTGTAACCGGTCCGCAACCCTTGAGTTTCACATCCATCCAGGTCAACTGAGTGTTCTCATTGCCCGCTGAAATGAGGCAGTCGCTATCCATGCGGATGCTTATTGTCTGGGATTTCTCATTGCCATCCTCTTGCCACCTATCCTCAAACTCTATGCCATGCCGGTATGTGTCTATGATTTCTTCCAGCATATCCTGGACAGTGGCTGTTTCGTTCTGGGGGAATTTTCTGTAAACCATTGCATCCAGAAAGGCGTAATCATGTGTGCGGTCAAGGTACTTGCCCATTGCCCAGAGCAGCCACAAAGATGCATCGATGCTATTATATCTTGGCCTGGAGCCATTGCCGACAATGTTGGGAAGGATGCCATGCTTGACAAACCTCAGATAGTTCTTCATGACATTCCTGAACATATCAAACCTTTCCCTTTCAAGGCAAAGGCCGGGAAGCGCCACCATGGCGTCTCTTCCCCAATTGTAGAGCTGGCCGCCGTGTCTTTGGTCGAAATACGGCGAACCGGTAATGACAGTCCAACCCTTCAGTGCAGCGTTATCTTCAAGTGCAACGTCACGATACAGGAAATCACGCGCCGCTTCTTGCAGTCTGAGCATAAGGTTTGTATGCTCCTCAGTATCCAGCATATTATTGGGTCCCAGGTCTCTGCTGCGGATGATATCTTCCCTTACATGGAGCGCTTGTGCATACATATTGGCATACCTTTGTTCCATTGCAATAGCAGTTACCTTTGGACTTGCCAGATATGATTCAAGCTTCATGTCCAGCCACGAGCTGTCATCGTTGTAGTATATGTCAGACAGTTGCTTGAGCTTATCCAGAATGTCCTTTGGCGCTCTCCTGTAAAAATCCTCGTTGCTTTCATATGGGCCGACCAGCATTCCGTTTCTGCCTTCTCTAATGTATTCTGGGGGGCCGCCACTTCGTGTAGCGATGTTTATACCCCCGTTCCTTGCGGAACGCTGGTCCGAAGTGCCGCATGCCTCTTTCTCCGGCAGGGGACAGCTGATACATATGTCGGCCCCAATGGCCTGCATCCTGAGAAGTACGGTATCTGAATTCGGCACATAAACAAACCTCCCCTTCAGCTCAGGCCTTTGCATCCAGCCAATGAACTCTTTTATCCACCCCTCTTCATTGGACCCTTTCGGTGCGATCCCACCTACAACAACCTGCATACCCAGACCATTCGTCCTCCCCCAGATTGTGTCAACTTCATCATCCCTGTCCGCGCATATAACATGGATAATGTCCTTCAGAATTGGCAGCTGGCTCTTGTATTCCACCATTCTCCTTACCATCCATACGGTTGGCAAGTCTGTATCCAGCGTTACGCCATTTTTGCTGATGATTTGGCCGCTTTTGTTGGTCATACCGGCCGTTCTCTTTTTGACTTCAGCTAAAGATAATGCTTTGCCTTCTGTGCTTATTCTCAGAAGTGTTTCTTTACCCGGTTTGATGCCTTTGAGTCCCATTTCCAACAGCTCGTCCATGACCCATGTGTCACCTGAACCGTTGAGTATGGCCTCTATCCTTCTGTCATGACACTGGAACAGGCTCTCAGTAATGTCAGCATGCTCCTTGCCTACACCATTTGCAGCATCACATATTTCAAGAGCGCCCCTGGAGAAGTCTATGAACATCTGGCCATCCTTCACTACCACAAATTTCCTCCATAACCTCTGCCAGCTCTGGCCAGGGAACCTCATCGCGTAACGCACTCTTGCGACGTCGCCGCCAACAAGTTCACCGATGCAGAATTTCTCCAGGCCCGCTGGGACAACCGTATGGTTTGTATAGACTACGGCTGTCTTATCGAAGACTTTGTCGCCCTTTACTATTGCGGCGCTATCTGCAACATGACCTTCGTTAAGGTGTAGGATATCAGGCACAACCCCCATGCTTTTGAACAGTTCGTAGACGCATTCAGCAAAAACAGTATCCTGCAGAAAGCGATGTTCCATGCCGTTACTTGGATGCGTCTTGTAGTCCGGGTAAAGGATGTCAAATACCTCAGGGCAATAGAAGCCGTGAAGGGGTGTCCCTCCGCGGCTTATGCTATATACATCTACATGGTATTGCCGCTCCTGGGCGGTGTTCTTCTCATCCCAACCCCACACATCAAATTGCAGGGGCTTTCCTCTCTTGTCCATGACATGCCCAATCGGCTGGTCCTTATAAGAAACATCTCTATATTCAATATGCTGCCTCCCACCTCTGATTGACTGGACCAGTCGCTTACTATAAAGGGGCATGCAACCAAAAGCTCTGTCCATCCCTATCGCGTTAAGACCCTCGAGCTTATCGCCGAAATATATTCCCAAACCGCCTTTGGTGTTCGCTTCGCGGGCATCTCCTTTCAGCTCAGGTATACAACCTTCCATAGAAAGGGTAGCCAGAATCTTGCCTTTCAACTCAGGCGTGTGCTCGTCTATCCATGTAGCGTTTGAGTTTATCATACAAACTCTTCATCAAATCAATTTTCTGTTAGTTATGTTTGAGGTACTCGCCTCCTGCTATGGCGCATCGACAGATTGCGCCGCTGCCACGACGCGACTCGATCATAGCAGCCGAGCCTGACCGATATTTTATCTTGGCCCTTTTTATGTAAGTTAAGGTATCAGTGCCCTAACAGTAATGGCCTTTCTAATAACAAATCCCAGTGCGTGCACTTCCTATGCCGACTCTTAAACTTTCAGACAGTCCGCCATAAAGCAGCAGCCCGTATAAGGGCACCGGCCATTTGACGTCCCAAAGCAAGGATTATTGCCCTCAGCCCTCTGGATAGAGTGAATAAGTTCAACTTTATTCATTTGGCCTGGCTGAATGCCTAACGATATGGCCTTTTGCCTGATGAGCTCGGCCATTGACGTCGCTTTTGCCTTGGGTGCCTGTGTAATTTTCGTGGATGCTGGAGTCTGTGTTTTCACCTTCTTTTGTGTTCCAATAAAGTCCATCGTTACTTCCTTTCCGATACAAAAAAATTATTAATGGTTTTCTTTATCTATGCCTTCAAACTACCGCCATTTGCTGATGAGCAGTACGCGGAGATTCCACTTCGGGTTGTGCTGGAATTTTTGAGCATCTATAATTAAGATTATCCAGGACATTCATAAAATTGATGTAGGCATCATACGGCGAATCATAGTGGTTGAAGTATTTATGCACGTCGCCGTCAGCGAAGTACTTTGTGCACATATAATAGAAATGGTCCGATGTCTGGAGCTTTCTCCAGTCAGCGATAATGTCCAGATCGCCTGTTTGTTTGACCTTGTCCTCGAGCCGGTAGAGTTCTGTCAGTGCGTTTTCCTGCATAGGGTTACCTCGCCAGGCCGAGAGGTCCCGTTCAATATCTGCCCAGCTTATGGTGTGAGGGACATCTATTGTGCCAACAGCACTGTAGGCCTTTATTACTTCCGAAGGTGTCTTGAAGTTATTGTCCGGGTACCTGAGGATTTCTTCCGGCAGACGGCGCAGAAAATCGAATATCCCGGTGTCCTGCCACTGGTGCTCGCCAAAGGTTTCGTAATCCATAAAGAGATTGCACACATAACCATTGCCGTTGATTTGGTTTATCCAACTGGCAAATTTATCCGCCCTCAAAGGCCATTCTGACCAGTCCCGGTTGGAAAACCGGAATGCTATGTCGTCGCTGAGCCGGTAATTCTTCAGCAGGAGTTTAAGTCCGGTTGAGCTGGTCGGACGGTAAACAAAATTTGCGTTCCTGTATCCGAGGATATGGTCTGCACCTTCGGTTATTATCGCATCGAAGCCGCCTATTTGGTCAATGATAACCGGTAAGCTGTTGTTGTAAATAAGCTCGGTATTTCGGAAAACGCGGGGCGTCTGCCCAAAGAGTCGCCTGGTAATCTGTTTGTGGGCCTTTATTTGTTCAATGAACTCCTCCCTTGAGTACAGTAAACTTAAGCTGTGGTAATAAGTTTCGGCGAGAAACTCCACACAGCCCGTGGCGGCCAGTTGCTTGAATGTAGTCATTACTTCCGGCGCATACAACTCAAGTTGCTCCAGCAATACGCCGGTAATGCTGTAAGATATCTTAAATCTTCCTTTGTATTTTTCAATCAACTCGAGCATGAGCCGATTGGCGGGGAGGTAACACTTATTTGCCACTTTTCTGCAGACCTCGGCGTTCTTATGGTCGTCAAAGTAATTAGTGCCGCAGTCAAAAACGGTATAATGCCGTAACCTCTGCGGCTGATGCACCTGAAAGTAAAAACATACCGAAGCCATACTTATTTCTCCTCACTTTGCGCCTTAGCAATCACTTCCTCATAGACTTTCTTTACTTTCATAGCAGAATCCTCCCAGTTAAGCTTATTCGCTTCGTGAAAGCCGTTCCTGCTTAGAGTTTTCTGGAGAGATGGTCGTTTAAGAACGGCTATCATTTTGTTGGCCATTTCATTTATGTCCCAGAAATCGACCTTGAGAGCATGGCTGACTATTTCGGCGACGCCGCTTTGCTTACTGATCAAAACAGGCACGTTTCGGTTCATGGCTTCGAGAGGAGCAATTCCAAACGGCTCGGAAACCGAAGGCATTACGTAGAGGTCGGCCATTTGATAGGCCCTGTCGACGTCCTCTCCCCGCAGAAAGCCGGTAAAGAGAACCTTGTGCCCGATACCCATCCGGGCTGCAAGCTCGATAGTTCTATGCATCATATCGCCGTTTCCCGCCATAATGAATTTGACGTTATTAATCTCTTCGAGGACTTTTTTTGCAGCGGCAAGAAAATACTCCGGACCTTTCTGCATTGTGATTCGGCCGAGGAAAAGGACAATTTTATCCGTTTCGTTCAGCGGAATGTGCTGAGATTCATTGCCGCTGTGCTCCGCAGCGTTATGAACCACTTCCACTTTTTCTGATGGAACGTCGTAATGTTTCAGGATTGTGTTTTTCGTAAGGTTGCTTACCGCTATAACCTTTGCCGCCGCGTACATGCCCTGTTGTTCAATATCGTAAACCTTCTGATTGACGTGTTCGCCGCTACGGTCAAACTCCGTTGAATGGACGTGCACGATTAAAGGTTTATAGCTTTGCCGTGACACCGCTTCGCCGGCAGGATATGTCATCCAGTCATGGGCGTGAATTACGTCGAACTGTTCGGTTGCAGCGATTCTGACTACTTTGTCAGTATATCCGCGGACATCCGAATAGATATCACCGCCGTAATTGTTCGGGTCGTCAATTTGTCCCAGACCAATATTGGCAGGTGCATTTGTTTGTTGAGCTGCCGAACAGCCGAGCTGCCAGCTCGCGGGAACAGTGGCAACTTGGGCATAAGGCCTGAGTGTCGAAGAAATCATGAGAAATCTTACGCTTTTGAAGGCATAAGGCTGGTCGCTTGGTATGTTAACATGGCCGGCGAGGTGACTCGTGCTCGACTTAGGCAGAACAAACGTAACTTCTATACCCAGCTCGTCCATCGCCTTAGTCAGACCGTAACAGGCCGTCCCTAATCCACCGCTGATATAGGGCGGGAATTCCCACCCTAACATAAAAACCTTCATTAATAATTTATCCTTCCTGCCTTTGTTAATTGCGGCAAGATTTTACTTCTTGACGGACTATGGGCGGCTAACGGTTACAAGTTGGGAAACACGAGTGATAACGCTTACCCCTTCTGAGGGGGGCCTCGGCAAGCAAGATGAAGATAGAAGTTTAGCAGTTCCGTAACGCAAGTCAAGATAATTATTTTAAATTTGGCTCCTTTTTGTGATATTTTTTTGAAAGCGGACTCGTAGCCCCTATATCTGCCCAAAACAAACGATTTTGAGCCGAGCGTAATAGAGCTCTTTGGAGAAAAAAGCGTAGCAAAGCTCATCTTGCGCTATATTTTAGAACAAGATTTCGATACTATCGTGGAATTGAAAGGCACAAAAGTGTCTTCCAAAGTGTTAAATTGGATATTAATAGGTGTGGTGGATGGTAGAGTTATGCAGTGCTTCCCGTTAAACAACAAAAATTGGATAGCTTCTTAATTTAATGTGGATTTCGAGATGGGTCTCTGACTGTATCCTGCCGTGATTGCGGCTTTATTCGCGTTCCACTCGTTGCCACAACACTTTTTCACGAACACCTGCTGCTTGTCGGTCAACTTCTCATCTCCTGTGGTCATGCCTTTCACGCTACTTTCAGGCCATTTCCCCCGACATTACAGACACGCCTAAACAAGCGTCCGGCACGCCTAAGCTCAAAATGAGTGACAAAAAGAAACGAAAAAGGCCAGTCGTAACTGACTGGCCTGCAAAATGTTACAAGCAATAGCGGGGGCATCATATAAAAACCTGGAGATATTGAATATTTGGCAAATCGGCCCCAAATCAATGGCGGATTTATCGCTATTCTGGCACTGCCAAAATGCGTAACTCTTTATCTGCCAAACCGTTAGCGAATGTCACCCCTTTATACCCTGACACGAATTTAAGGCCTACCTTGCCTTTAGCCACGGCAGACATAGGCAGCCATCCTATAAGGTCTCACACATCATTTGTAAAAAGCGGGAATTGTAGCGCAGAACCGAATGAATACCGACCAATTTCAGCAAAATATGCCGCTTGTAAGATCACCTTTCCCGGATACTTAGCATCAGATGAGTTTTTTTATAGTACGGGAAACCGGTAGTATCGTTCATCGTCCGCTCAGTGCATGAGCTTCTACAGAAGGAGTTCGGTCTTGAGGATGGCCTTGCCTCGACTGTGACATAGGGAGAGATGGAGCGAAAGCATTGCGGGCTGAAAAGGCCAACGATAAGCGTCAAGAATCCAAAAACTCATAAGATGGAGGACGTGTCCATAACCGCTACATAATCGGGCACAGCATGCTGTGCCCCTACGAAAGTCGGCGGAATGGTGCGAATGCGTGAAAAGGTTGAAAGGTGTGAAGGGTGGAAAAAATGTGGAAGTGCTTTTAGTTGGAAGGTTGGACACGCCACTGTAAAATATGCCTTGATCACATCCAAGAGAAAAGGAATGGTGCGAATGCGTGAAAAGGTTGAAAGGTGAGAAGAGTGCGAAAAGTGCTTTTGGGTATGCTTTCAGCGGCCATCCTTATGGTGACAGGATGCGGCAGGTCTGCGGTAAAAGTCTGGACGGCTGACCCACTGACAAAAGTTTTCAGGGATGAACGGATAACAGTATCCGATGAGGCGGTTGCGGAGGTTGCGCGAGGGGAGACGGCCTCGCTGCAGATAGTTGTTTGCGGCGATTGGAAAATAGAAAAATTAAAAGCGACACTTGAATCTCTGACACTTCAAAATGATAAGAACGTAAAGCTCGATGATATCAAAGTACGATTTGTCGGATATGTGCACGTCGGCTGTCCGATTGAAAAGGCACCATCCGATCAGCTTCGCAAGCCACCGGCCGACTTTCCGGATTTTTTACTCGAAGATAAAACGATAGATGTGCAGGCCAAGGCAAATCAGCCGATTTGGATAACTATTGTGGTGCCAACGACGGCCAAGGCGGGGGTGTATTCAGGGGATATGAAGATTACCTGCCTGATGAACGGCAAGGCGCAGATGATAGAAGTTCCGGTATCGGTTAAGGTCTACGATGTTGTTGTCGGCAAATCACGCCTTTGGCTGACAAACTGGTTTTATATGAGCAAGTATCGAACAAACCCCTCAACGAATGCCAACCTCGCAGATTTGGAGCAGTACTCGCCGGTGTACTGGGAGCTATTAAGAAAATACGCTCGTGATATGGCGGAGCATCGGCAGAATGTTGCAAGGCTGTCGGCCTTGGAGCTAACAGAGTATTCGGTCGGAAAGAGCGGCAGGCTTAGATTCGATTTCGCTCGTTTTGATAAGGCGGTTGAGATATTTATAGATGAAGGTGTTATCGGGCGAATTGAAGGAAGTCATCTGGGCGGAAGGATTGAGGATAAATGGGAGAATCAGTTCGAGGCGTACATTTATAAAATTAAGGATGGAAATTTTGTCAAGGTCGGCTGCGACCCGTGCAGCGCAGAGGCTGATGAATTTTACTCGCAATTTCTGCCTGCATTAACCGAACATTTGAAGCAAAAGAACTGGCTGGAAATTTACATGCAGCACATTGCGGACGAGCCGACTAATGAAAATGTTCGAAGCTATGTCGCAATTGCCAAACTGGTGCGAAAATATGCGCCGAGATTTAAAATAATCGAGGCATGCCATACAAAAGAACTGGCGGGTTTTGTGGATATCTGGGTGCCACAGATGAATTTTCTTAAAGACGATTACCTTTATTACAAACAGAGGCAAGCGGCAAGCGAAGAGGTCTGGTTTTACACTTGCATGTATCCGCAGGGCGAATACGCGAATCGGTTTATCGAACAGCCGCTTTGGAAAACGCGGATTCTGCACTGGATAAATTATTATTACGGCCTTACGGGTTATCTGCACTGGGGATACAATTTCTGGAGCGGCAACCCGTTTAAGGAAACGGCGATAAAAGATTCGGGGTTGCCAGGCGGAGATGCGTGGGTAGTATATCCCGGTGTCGACGGGCCGCTTGATTCGATACGGTTTGAAACGATGCGAGACGGCGTGGCAGATTATGAACTTTTGTGCATGCTCCGTGAAAATGACCCTGCGGCGGCGATGATACTTGTTTCAAAACACATTCAGGGTATCGATAAATACAATTGCGATGTAAAATCATTCAGACAAACCAGACGCGAATTATTGGAGATACTCAGCAAAAAAAGAAAGAATTGACAGATGCCTTTTGCTGTGCATTAAATCTTCACAAAAGTCTTGTTTCTATAAAGATAGAACAGCAGCAGCCACAGCACGAAGAACGCGGCGAGAGTGTGAGTAAATTCGGTCCAGCCGCCGACCCATTTATCAAGCCCCCTCACGAAAAAGCCGGCGATTGTTCTGAAAGAAACAAAGGTCGGGAGCATGTAAGCCACAATCGCATTTGAACCGATGACGATAAAACCAAAAGCCCATTTCCTATAGCCCCATACATCAATAACCAGATAGAACAGACCAAGTAATATCAGGCTGATTCCTCCGGCAAAGAGCACGAACGAGCTGGACCAGATGTACTTGATGATGGGAAAGAAGGTTGACCAGGCCAGACCCGCCAGCAGACATGCAAGGCCGGCGGCGAGCAGCCAGACTACCTTTGAATAAGCACCGCGATTTTGGCGAAGGAATCGGCCTGAAAATACACCCATCAGCACTGTGGCGGCAAATGTCATACTGCTGAGAATCCACGTGTATGCGGTTCCATCCTGAAATCGGCCCATGAGTGTTTTGTCGATGTAGATGGCCAGATTGCCCTGCGGGGTGAGTTGACCTGGGCCAACGCCAGGCACCGGTACGAAAGTCAGCAGTGCCCAGTACGCCAGCAGCAGGCCGCTGAATATCAGGTACTGCACTTTAGGCCGGAAATGCAGCATGACGACGGCCGCAATAAGATAGCCCGAGGCAATGGCTTGGAGTGTGTTGCTGTATAACCTGACTTTGTTCAAATCAAAAGCTAAAAGCTCGTCCTGAATCATGCCAAGAAGCCACAGGATAATAACGCGCAAAAGAATATGCTTATAGACAGCGAGCTTACCGGAGCTGGCGGCCAGCCGGCGGTTAATTGAAAAGGGCATGACCGCGCCGACTATGAACAGAAACAGCGGCATAATCAAATCGTAACAGCGGAATCCCTGCCAGGGACAATGCTGCAACTGCAGATTAATCCACTCTGTTATGGGATTCCTGGAGATATTCTGTAGACTTCTGAAGATCGCATCGCCGCCGACTATCCAGAACATATCAAAGCCGCGCAGAGCATCAATAGATACCAAACGACCGTGCAAAGCGACAGCGGCCTGCGCCGAGGCAATTACTGTACTATCTTGCGCAACCGTTTCTTTGGACATAGTATTCAATAGTATAGCGGTCAGGTGAAGAGTGCTACAAGCGAATTTTCCAACGGCTGCAAAGCGAGCTCTCAATAGCACATTCAGAATGGGGGACTTGCGGGTTATGCCATGGATGCAGTATAATAACATGTTTGGTGTATGTCGTTTTTTGCACTCTTACGAGTTAGAGTGCTGAGCAAGAGCTCACATAAAAGACCAACCGATTTTATCCCACAACTACAGGTAAGGTCTGCGCATATCATAAATACCTGAGATTTTTTGACTCAAACCTGCCAAAAACATTTCTACAAGCCAATTGTGCCTAAACAGTAAATCCTATACACCGAGTAAAAACTTAGCCGTCTGCTCGGCCTTAAAAGCCCGGATGTAATTTCTGGGAGGGACAAATAGCGGGGGCATCATATAAGGACCAGGAGATACCGGATATTTGGCAAATCAGGCCGGAAATTAATGGCACTTTTGTCGCTATTTGGACACCGCCAAAACGCGAAATTCTTTATCCATCAAAGCGTTACCGAATGTCACACCTCCATACCCTGACATGGATTTAAGGCCTATCCTGCCTTCAGCCACGGCTGGCATAATCAGCCACCTCCGCATCACCTGTTCAGTATCAGCATTGCCTTTGGAATTATTGTAGCTGGCGAAAATTTGTCTTATCTCCAGCACAGAGCAGGCGGCCATAAATTCAACAGAAGTCGGCTGGCTGCCGTTGTCGCCGACCTGCCGGCTTACAGTTGTCCGGTTCGGCTTTGCATTCAACTAATTTACGACGACCGTCTGGGTTCTATCCGGAGCGGCGGCAGGGAAATATAGTGTTTTGCCGAAGCCGAGCTGGGCTTTTATATAATACTCAATGTCTCTGCCGTTAATATCCGCTGCCGGGACGAGAGCCGTGTAAACGCCGCGAGCGATGTGTTCGAGGGAGAGCTTCTTATATTGGCCTTGACCCATAGGTCGCCAGTACAAGAACGCCTCACCGGCGCTTGTTTTGGACAAAATGATTACCTTCAGCTCCAGATTTTCACCGGTTGTCAGATTGCCCCGCACAGTCGGCACAATGATTCGTGGTTCGCCGCGATAATCCTTCCAGGGCCTTATGTCTTCGGGAAGGGGCCTTTCGAGAATTTCCTCAAGGGCCTTGTCGTGCTTGTTGAGAAGCCCCAGCCGTTTCATCGAATGCTGCTCGATGTTGGCAATCGCTCCCATTTCGCCCGTGTTCGAAACCGTCTCCAAAAGGTATGTCACCATTTCGCCCCACTTTTTGGCAAGCTCTTTTCTCAGCGGCAGCGCCTCTTTCTCGGCCAACTGCTTTTTGATTTTCGGGTCGCTCTGTTTTTCTATCCGGCTTACGGTTTCATCGAGCCGACCAAGCATGCAGCCAACCTCACTCATCGCCTTCGCATGCTGGAACGTATTCTGCCAGTAATCAAACCGCTCGATATTGCCATTGCCCCTGATTTTTCCGCGCAGTTTCACGAATTCGTCAACAAAGGCGTATTTTTTCGCTTCCTTGCTCCAGTCGGTCTTGTTTACTCTTATCGCTCCGGGACCATCAACCCATTCCGATGAGCGAGGCATAGTATATCCTTTGCAGTCCTGGCGGGTAAATATCCCGGCAATCTCTTCCGCGGCCTCAGGTCCGAACTCCGTCTTTGCCCAGTCCAGGTAGAAATCTCCGGCTGGTAAATTCCGTAGTTTTGTCGCTGGCTGGTCTTTCGCCGCTTTGCTCCAGTCGCCTTGTTCCCACGCCGCTTTTGCCAAAGCCGATACGTTTGGTCCCAAGACGCGGGTCCGCCAGTGAATCCCCATCAGTCCGGTGCATCCATACCCAAGGGCATCGACAGCGTCTCTTCTCATCCTTCCTACCCAGAGCTGTGGCGAGGCAATAGCTCCATCGTCCTCAAGCCATGGTATCGCCCACTTGGGCCTGTTTTGTATCCTGGCGAAGTTCGCTTCGACCGGAGTAAAACCAACCTGACGATTGATGCAGCTAAACGGGATTTCCTTGGGCAGCACGCGGTCAAACTGAGCCCTGTCCTTCGGCGGGCCGAGCACCCAGCCGCAGGTCGCAATAGTAAACGGTGAATTGACCGCCTTTGCCGCCTCGACGGCCAAAAGCATATCGCGCTGGGTTGCCTCCACCTGCTCATCCCTTACCTTTTCCCATGTCCAGCCCTCAGGCGTCCAAAGCCAGTAGTAGTCCACAGGATAAGTCCTTTTTATCCGCTCGAACATACCCTGATAAATCTCCTTTATGGTCGCCGGATTGTTAGGGTCTTTGCCCTGTTCGGCCAGATGATTTCTAACCGCCTGCGGTATTACCAAGGGCGTTTCCGTACCAACACAGATTTTAACGCCAAGCTTGTGGGCGTATTCGAATACTTCCTTGAACATACTGCCAGTCCGGTTGAACAACTCGTTACTTTTTTCGGGTGTATTTGGCTCAGGCATCAAGCCGAACATCACTTCCGGCCCGTAATCGTCACGTTCGAACAGCACCGAAGAGCCGAAATTGAAATCGCTCGTTTTCTTTGGCGCATAACCCCAGTTGCCGCGAAGGGTGTTATTATAGCTCGACGGATAATTGAATTTGACCTTTCCGTCCGGCTCGATATCTTCACTAAGTCCAATCCACACGGTAGGTTCGGCGTTGGGACCTTTCTCCGGATAGGTATGCAGGGCGAAGAAGTTCATTCGCAGTTTCGGCAGTTGAGAAATTATCGCCTTATAGTCGTTTTCGTTCCACCAGTCGGGGCCTTCAGGAAAATCATGAAATGGGTGAATGCCACGAAGCTCGAACAGCGGCCCGCCCGTTTCATTTACATCGGGCAGTTCGAGAGGTACTGTTGCATCGGGTATTGTGTCCCCGTGAAGATAGAAACGCACGCCGAAGAGTTCGATAAATCGATAGGCTCCGTATAGTGTCCCTATATCGTCGCCACCGGCAATCAAGAGGTGCCGTTTCCCATCTTTTGTCAGCGTTTTTATAAAATACTGCTGGTTAGCAAGTGAGTCCGCCATGGATTTGATTTCGCCATTAGTTTGCGAGTATCCCGCGATTATATCGCTGTCTTTGCGACCAACAACGATTGCGCAGTTCGGTTCCCGGCGGCTATCGGCAGCTATAGTTATCAGCCGGCCCGTTCGCAGATACAGATACCTTCGGATTTCTTTGGCAGCCAGGAGCTCAAGCTCCGCAGGATTGGATGAAGTGAGGATGACCTCTGGTTTGGTCCGCTGTGTTTGCGCCTCGGCCCGACCCGCATAAAAAACTGCAAGTAATCCGAACGCCAGGAGTGAAATTATTCTGCCGACCATAATTTTTCCCCTTATTGTTACTTGCTTCGGCATCGATTGTGAAGCTGTCCATGCCAGTGTTTTTCTATCTCTTCGAGGGTTTTGCCTTTCGTTTCCGGCACAAACAGCAAAACAAAAATAACGAGGACCACGCACATGCCGCCATATATCCAGAATGGAAAAGCCCGATTGAATTTTTCCACGAGCCATGCATTCTCGTTCATCATGGGGAAGGTTTGTGAGACGAAATAATTTGCGACCCACAAAAAGATTGCGGCGACGGCCATCGCCCTGCCTCTAATTTTAGTCGGAAATATTTCCGAAAGTATTACCCACGTAACCGGCCCGACCGAAAGAGCGAAACTGGCCATATAGCCCAGTATGAAAACAAGGAACCACAGTTCGGTTATTTGTTGGAACGCAGAAAGTCCCATCGCAAACAGTGTGATTCCCATCCCGGCCGCGCCAATTATCATCAGGGGTTTGCGTCCCAGTTTATCGACAGTCCAGATTGCGATAATTGTGAAGATAAGATTTACCGCCCCTACGACCATTGTCTGAAGCAAAGCCGCATCGGTGCCCGTACCAAGCTTTTTAAATATCTCCGGCCCGTAGTATAGAAAGACGTTTATGCCGGTAATCTGCTGCAAGACAGCCAAGACAACGCCGATTAGCAGAACGATTCTCAGCCCCGGCTGGAAAAACTGTGCCACCGACTCGCTTTCATGAGCTATCGTTTCTTTTATTGCCGCCATTTCCGTCTGAGCGTGTCTTTGCCCATCAACTTTCACTAAAATTCCGAGGGCTTCCTCCTCGCGGTTTTGCTTGGTCAGCCATCGCGGACTTTCCGGCACGAAAAACATCAACACAAGCAGCATTGCCGACGGCGCCGCCTCCGAACCCATCATCCACCGCCAGCCAAAATGAACGTTCCATGTCTCGTCGCCGAACTGCGCGATAAAATAATTGACGAAATAGACCAGCAGCATCCCCGATACGATGGCGAATTGATTAACCGAAACCATACGCCCACGAATTCGAGCGGGAGATATCTCGGCGATATACATCGGCGAGGTTATCGACGCCGCCCCTACACCAATCCCGCCGATAATACGGAATATTACAAATTCCGCCAGGTTTCTCGGCAAGGCCGTGCCGATACCCGAAACGAAAAAAAGAATTGCCGCGACAATCAAAGTTTTCTTTCGCCCAAGACGGTCGCTCAAAACGCCGGCAAAGGCCACCCCGACGACGCATCCAAGAAGCGCCGATGACGCCGCCCAGCCGGTACATTTCGGGTCAAGCTCAAACCGTTTCTGCAGGAAACCAATCGCGCCTGAAATGACCGCCGTGTCGTATCCGAATAATAGTCCACCCAGCGCCGCCACAATGCAAACCAGCCAGATATAAAGCGTGCTTTCCGCCCCTTTCGCAAGTTCGGAAACATCCGCGGCAACTGCTTGTCTGTCGATTCTCATGGCTGCTCAAACCTTTCTGCCCAGCGCCCTGAACATTGCGAGGACATTCTCGACGGGTGTCCCGCACTGAATGTTGTGAATGGTGTTAAAAATGAAACCATTTTTCTGGCTGAATATCTTGACGCGTTCTTTGACCTGCCTGGCGACTTCGCCCGGAGTGCCGAATGGCAGTGTTTGCTGTGTGTCGACCCCGCCTCCCCAGAAAACAATCCTGTCGCCGAACTTGTCAACCAGGTGCTGCGGGTCCATGCCGGCCGCTGAGCATTGAACGGGATTGAGTATGTCGTATCCCGCCTGGATAAAACCATCAATCAAAGGTTCGCACCCGCCACAGCAGTGCTTTATCGTTTTCCATTTTGTATTGGTATGTATCCAGTCGTTAACTTTCTTTGCATAAGGGAGATATAGTTCTTTGTAGCCCTCGGGACTGCAGAAAAGAGAGTTCTGGCTTGATAAATCCGACCCATCCATCCAGACGATGTGTATTTTGTCCCCGACCGCCTGATAGGCAAGCTTCAGGTTCTCAACCGCAATCTCCGCCTGTCGCGCAAATACTTCTTTGATATAGCCCCTTCGCGTCACTGTGCTGATATACCATTCTTCAATATCACGAATGCCCTTTGGGTGTTTCAGGAACGGTGCAGGAACAAGTGCTATATCCCCGAAAGCTGTTCCGGGAAAACTTGTAACAATCGCGAGGCTGGTATTGCTGTGCAAATCGCCGGCATGCTTCTCGTAGTGCTTCAGATCATCTTCGCCGAGAATGGTAAACTCTTCAAGATTGTCCTCAGGATTGAGCTTCGAGTCGTCAATCGGTTCCTGCCGGATAATCGCATCGAAGTAGAATCCCCCCTTCGGCATGCTCCCCGAAGCCGGCGAAGAAGTGTCCCCCTGCGGATATTGCAAAACATCTCCGTTCGCCTCCGGTCTGGTATTGAACTTACCAGGCACAAGAACGTCCGTCCCGTCGAAGGTCCGCCAGTTTTTCCAGTCGGCGTTCTCAAAGCCGAACATATTCCACCTTGCAGGCAGCATCACAATGTCAAGCTGGAGTATCTCAATCAAATCGGGTGAAACTTCGCCGAGCATCTGATATATATCGATTACCTTTACTCGCTCCCCTTTTTTCGCAAGTCCAAGCGCCTTGCGTAGTTGTGTTACGACGCCTACTTGTGCCCCGCTGCAGTGAGTTCCCGCTAAATCAACCGGAACATGGTCAACCGGCTGGTGATTGAGTGCAGCCAGTACACGTTGCCTGCTTGTCATTTGATTTGGTTTGTGCTTCGCGGATATGATATTCGTTATAGCTTTTTCTTTCAAGTGTCTTATCCTGTGTAATTGCTGCTGATACGTCAAACAGTTTTTATAACCAGCCTTTATCTCGCCAATACTGGTATTCTCCTGCCCACTCTTTTTTTCTTGCCTCGATTATTCGTTTGAAATGCTGCTTACCTTTCTCAATAAGTTCTAACTGCTCCGGATAAGTCTTTTTTTCTTGAATATCCACGACAAGTTTCCTGCCCATTTTAATGGCTTCCTTTTTCTTTTCCCTGATCGATTGTGCGGCACAGGATACCCCTCCTGAATACTGGGCTCCGCAGGTATGCCCATAATACTCGATATAATCTAGAACCTCCTTATCTTGTCCGCTTCCCGAAGAAACAACCCCAGCGACATATTTACCTAATAGCCTCTTACAGTGGATAAAATGAGTCGAACGGTCAAATAGTGCCTTCATTGAAGCGGTCACCTGATTTATATAGTTGGGTGAGGCCAAAATAATCCCGTCTGCTTCAAGCATCTTCTTAAGGATTACGTGCACATCATCCGGCAAGGGACAATGCAGGATATTCTTATGACACTGCTCACAATGCTTGCAGAAAAATACCCTGAAATCATGTAAATGGATAGTTTCAATATCAGCCCCTTCCTGCGAAAGACCTTCTAAGACATCCTTGGCCAAAGAAAAGGTTCTGCTTTTTTCCGTATGCGGACTTGAAGAGATTAGTAAAACCTTTATTTTCATCGGTCGCTCAAAGCTCCCAGTTTTTTTATTATTAGCCACTATTCATCTCCCTATATAAAGTTCAGAATGCCCATCATGCTTATTCCAATTATCAATATATTTTGCCGCCAAGTCAACACTCCGAATTATCAGTAGGTGGAATAGCTAGGGAACATCGTATCCCGTAGGCCCAATGATTCTGAAAACCGATGGGACCATAACCAGAAAAGAAACACCGCCCTCGGAAGGACCCGAAGGCGGTGTGATACGGCCCATAGTATTCAATAGTATAGCGGTCAGGTGAAGAGTGCTACAAGCGAATTTTCCGACGGCTGCAAAGCGAGCTCTCAATAGCACATTCAGAATGGGTAATGGGTCAGTTTGAAATGGGAAAAATGTGAAAGCGGGTATTTATGTTTATTTACAAGGACTTATGTAGAATTCCGCAATTTCCTTTAGATTAGACTTTACAGGAATTTTCAGGAAGAATCAATGTCTAAATTAATAGCAAAACTTATCTTCGGCCTTATAAGGCTCATCTTCACAGATAAAACCAATCTTGTCCTTGAGAATCTTGCCCTGCGTCACCAATTGGAAGTTCTGGGTCGTAACAAAAAGCCGAAACTTAAAAAACCAGACCGTATCTTTTGGGCCTGGCTGTTCAAAATCTGGGACCATTGGAAATCCGCACTGATTATCGTCAAACCCCAGACAGTTATTGGCTGGCATCACAAAGGATTCAAACTTTACTGGAAATGGAAGTCTCGCAGAGTTGGCAGGCCAACGATTGACTGGGAACTTATAAAGCTTATTCGAAAAATGCAAAGAGAAAACCAGACTTGGACACCCCAGAGAATCCAAGGTGAACTTGCAAAACTTGGGTTTAACGTTTGCGATAATACCGTCGAAAAGTACATGCGAAAGCCTATATCCGATGATGGCAAGCGACAGCGATGGCTCACCTTTCTGCGAAATCACGCAAAGCACATCGTAGGCATTGACTTTATTGTAATACGAACAATCTTTTTTAAATCAATACACGTATTTGTCGCTATTTCGCATGACAGACGCAAAATATTGCACTTCGGCATCACTCCAAACCCACAAGCAGAATGGGCCATTCAGCAGTTAAGAGAAACGTTTGCTTTTGATGAAACGACAAAATATGTCATACGTGACAATGACAAAATCTTCAGTGAAGATTTCAAAATACATATAAGGAAATTTGGGTTAGAGGATATGCCTACTGCTCCACGCTCACCTTGGCAAAATCCTATCGCCGAACGGTTAATAGGAACGCTACGCCGAGAGTGTCTTGACCACATGATTATTCTTAATGAAAGACATCTGCATAGTGTGATGGATGAATACATCAATGAATATTACAACATCAGCAGAACACATATGTCACTTGAGAAGGATTCGCCCGTGCATCGCCCTGTTCAAACCAATGGCAATATCGTTAGCAAAGCCATCCTCGGCGGCCTGCATCACAATTACAGCCGAGTTGCCTGAATGCAAATCATGCTCTTGTTATCAAGCAAAACAGAGAACGTCTGCACCAACAATGAAGATTCAGCAAAAAAACACGTTCCGGCCAGAGAAAGCCCCTTCCAAATCAGTCAATATCAACTTGCCAATGAGCAATTTCCCCCTTCCGAATCCAAATAACGTCAACTTTTACGGCCGGATGAATTTTTGAGTAGGACACGGGTTCTTCTATAGGTCGGAGGTTAATAGCGGGTCAATTTGGGTGTAAAGAAAAAGAGATAACTTCCCGTTGGTCAGGAAGTTATCTCTGTAAACCAGTAGCGGGGGGAGGATTCGAACCTCCGACCTCCGGGTTATGGGCCCGACGAGCTACCAGACTGCTCTACCCCGCGGTCATTTGAAAAATAATACCACCAAACTGTCTTTTCAGCAAGAATAAAACCGTTTATAGAAGTTTTATGATTTTCTCGGCAATCGCCTCTGCCCGGCCCTGGCCATATTTATACGATGGCCACTTCGCAAAAACCCCGTCGCCTGTCTTGCGGGGCACTATATGAAAATGCAAATGGTCCACAATCTGTCCCGCAGCCCTGCCGTTGTTACAAAGCACATTATACCCATCAGCGCCGGTCGCCAAGGCAACCGCATTGGCAATCCTGCCTAAACGAGTCCAGATTTGTCCCAGCAGTTCAGGCGGACAATTATGTACCTTTTCAAAATGCTGACGAGGCAGCACGAGCGTATGACCATCGCTGATGGGACCAATATCAAGAAATGCGACGATAATCTCGTCCTCATAGATTTTGACCGCTGGTATCTGGCCGGATGCTATCTTGCAGAAAATGCACTCTTGAGCGCTCATTCGTCGGTCCCCTCACCGAACACTTAATAAAAAATTACTGCTTTGCGCTGGCGGCAGCTTTGGCTTTCTGCTTGGCCTTCGAATGTTCGCCTTTTTCACCCTTCGGTTTTTTCTCAACGTGCTCGGAGCCAACCAACTGGAGCAAAACCAGTTCGCCGTTATCGCCAAGCCGTCTTTTTGCCAGGTGAATAATTCGCGTATATCCGCCTTTTCTATCCAGATACCGCGGACCAAGCTCGCTGAACAATTTGCCGATTATCGTGCCCTTGCGAACTTGCTGACCCTGTTCCTCCTTGATTATGTCACGGTCGCCCAATATCGAGATTGCCCGCCGTCTGGACGCCAATGTTCCCTTTCTGGCAAGCGTAATCAGCTTCTCGGCGAAACCCTTGACTTCCTTTGCCTTTCGGATAGTCGTCGAAATCGTCTCATGCTCAAAAAGAGCTACCGCCAGATTGCGACGCAACGCTATGCGATGCTCGCTTGTTCGACTTAACTGTCTGCCTGCGACTCTGTGACGCATAAACTAAAAATCCCCTTTTCCGCCCCGCCGTCAAAACGCGGGGCAAATCAAAATCAATCTATTCCCGTCATTCCCAGCGACAAGCCGATATCCACGAGTTTTCTTTTGACCTCGCGCAAGCTGGTCTTGCCGAAGCTGCGAATCTCAAGCAGTTCCGCCTCTGTCATTTTGACAAGCTGCCTGACGGTCTCGATCTTTGCTGATTCGAGACAGTTGTTTGCCCGAACCGAAAGCTCAAGCTCTTGGATGGGCATATTCAGCTTGGTCTGCATTTCTTCGCCAACTTTGGGCTGCGGCTGGTCAACCGTCACTTCACCCGATACTGTTTCGGTTCCCATTTCGCTATACTGCACAAACGGATTGATGTGCTTGCGCAGAATCTTGGCCGCCTCAACCATCGCCATATCCGGCGTAATTGCCCCGTTGGTCCATACCTCAAGTATCAGCCGGTCATAATTCGTCTTTTGTCCAACTCGCGTATCCTCAGTAATGTATCGAACCCTGGTGACGGGTGAATACACGGCATCGAGCATTATTCTGCCGACTTCCTGTTCGTATCTGTCGGCCGCGGCAAGCCGCTCCGCAGCAGGCATATAGCCCCGACCGCTTTCAACTACCATCTCCATCTCGAACTTCACGTCTTCGGTCAAAGTGACTATGACCTTGTCTTTGTCCACGATTTCTATCGCGGGGTCGGCAACGATATTAGCCGCAGTCACTACGCCCGCCTTGTTGACGGCAACCTTCATCATCTTCGGCCCGTCCGTTTGAAGTCGGACCGTCAGATTCTTGACGTTCAGAACGATATCAGTCACGTCCTCCATCACGCCCTTTATCGAGGTAAACTCGTGATTGACGCCCGCTATCTTGATGGAGGTTACCGCGCTGCCTTCAAGCGAGCTGAGCAAAACCCGCCTCAAGCTGTTGCCGATGGTCGTGCCTAAACCTCGCTCGAACGGCTCAATATAAAACTTCCCATACCTGTCGCTCGCTATTTTACTGTCGCGCTCAACACGAGTCGGCAACTCCAGACCACGCCATGTAATTCGCATACTGGCCTCCTCAAAATCAGCCAATTCAAAACTATCTCGAACAGAACTCAACAACCAACTGTTCCTCTACAGGAATTTGCACATCATCCCTTGTCGGGACTGCCACTATCGTCGCCTCCGGCTTATCACGATCCAGCTGCAACCAGCCCTGTGTCGTGAAATTCGGGTTCAACGCCAATTGCTGCTTGATTTCCTTAACACTCTTTTCCGAACCTTTTACCGTAATCTTGTCGCCTACATCGACGCTGTAATCCGGCAAATCGACCTTGTGCCCCTTGACATGTATGTGCCCGTGAGTAATCAACTGCCGAGCGGCTTTCCGCGACGGCGCAAAATTCAACTTGTATATCACGTTGTCCAGGCGTCTTTCCAAAAGCTGCAACAGTGTCTGACCCGTGTTGCCTTTCAGCCGTTCGGCCTGGTGGAAATACCGCATAAACTGGCTTTCGAAAATACCGTAGTATCGCTTTACTTTCTGCTTTTCACGAAGCCGAACGCCGTATTCGCTCATCCGGCCTCGTCGCCAGCCGTGCATTCCAGGCGCCAGATTCTTCTGCTTTTTTTCCACCGGGCATTTCGCCGTCTCGCACCTGCCGCCCTTCAGCATCAGCTTGATGCCCTCGCGACGACAATGCTTACAAGATGATTCAAGGTAACGTCCCATTTGTTCCAGCCAAGCTCCTAATATTCTCTAATACAAACCACTGTTTTTAATCACCAACAACCACACACAAAATTATATTCGCCTGCGCTTGCGAGGCCGGCACCCGTTATGTGGCAGCGGCGTTACGTCTTCAATCGATGATATTCGCAATCCCGCCTGCTGTAACGCGGCAACCGCGGATTCCCGTCCCGGGCCGGGGCCTTTCACTCTCACCTCGACCTCACGGACGCCGTTGCGCATAGCCGCGCTGGCAGCACGTTGCGCCGCCTGCTGGGCCGCAAACGGCGTGCTCTTACGCGCACCCTTGAAGCCGACACAACCAGCCGAACTCGTGCAAATCGCGCCGCCTTCAACATCCGTCACCGTAATCAGCGTATTATTAAAAGACGCCTTTATGTGAACGACCGCTTTTGCTATATTCTTCCTGACTTTATGTTTTACGACATTCGCCATTGTTCAAAAAACTCCGCGAACCAAATTATGAAAACAAAAAACTATCCTCGTATTTCCTTCACGCCCTTCTTCCCGGCAACCGTCTTCCTCGGCCCCTTGCGCGTCCTGGCATTGGTCCGCGTCCGCTGGCCGTGAACAGGCAACCCTTTCCTGTGACGAACGCCCCTGTAACAGGCAATGTCACGCAAACGGGCGATATTCTGAGTTACCTGCCTGCGAAGCTGTCCGCCGACGACGTAACTGCGCTCGATAATCTGTGTTATTCGGCTCAACTCGTCTTCGGTCAGCTTGCCTGCCTTGGTATTCTCGTCAACCTTAGCTTCCCGCAAAATTTCCTTAGCGGTATGCCTGCCTATGCCGTAAACATAGGTCAGCGCAATCCACATTGCCTTCTGATTTGGAATATCAATACCAACAACACGCGGCATATCTGCTCCTTATAAATTACATTCAGGCCGTGACCGCCAAACTACCCCTGCCTCTGCTTATGACGGGGGTTGCTGCAAATCACGCGCACAACGCCTTTGCGACGCACAATCCTGCAATTCTCACAAATACGTCTTACTGAGCTTCTTACTTTCATTGCCTAAATCCGCCTTGTAAAAACGCTACACAACCAATCGTCTAATTTCGCAAAATAATCCGGCCCCTGTTCAGGTCATAGGGCGACATCTCAACCGTAACCGTGTCGCCCGGCAGTATCCGGATAAAATGCATCCGCATCTTGCCGGAAACGTGCGCCAGAATCTGATGCCCGTTCTCAAGTTTGGCCTTGAACATCGCGTTCGGCAGCGCTTCGAGCACTTCTGCCTGCAATCTTATTGCGTCTTTTTTGGTCATAACCTACTTTAACGTCAACACTTCACATCCGCGACCGGTTATCGCTATAGTATGTTCAAAATGAGCCGAACACTTTTCGTCAGCAGTTACAACCGTCCAGCCATCCTTAAGCGTCCGAACGTCGCCGACGCCGCTGTTAATCATCGGCTCAACCGCCAAAATCATTCCTTCTGCCAGGACAATGTCATTCGCCAAAAGCTCATCGCTGACGAAATTTGGCACTCTCGGCTCTTCGTGCATCTGGGTTCCGATTCCGTGTCCGACAAACTCGGTCACAACCGAAAAACCCGCCGATTCTGCCATCTTTTGTATTTCGCTCGCTATTTTGCTCCAGCGAACTCCGGGGGCAGCCATTCTTATCGCCAAATCAAGCGCCCCTTTGGTGATATCCATCAACCGGCGGTTCTCCACGGATATCTCGCCGACAGCAACCGTAACAGCTGCGTCGCCGCAATATCCTCGAAGCCGCACGCCGAAGTCGATACTCAGAATGTCGCCTGGTTTGAGCGTTACCTGGTTCGACGGTATCCCGTGAACCACCTGCTCGTTAATCGACGCGCAAATCACTCCGGGAAACGGCGTCCTGGCATAGGGACTGCGAACCCCCTTAAACAGTGGCTGCGCTCCCGCCTGGGACGTCAGTTTTGCCGCCACCTCATCCAGATGAGCCGTGCTCACCCCGGGCCTGGCAATCTCTTGCAATTTTGAAAGAACACCCGCTACAACGGCGCCTGCATCACGCATCAATTCAATTTCACGTCTGCTGCGAAGCGTTATAGCCATCTAAAAAACCACACATCAAGCCAAAGAGGCCAACTTGCTGAATATCAGGTCTCTTACGTCTTCTGCTTCTTCGTTGGCGTCGATGTCATAGACAGTATTTTTTCGCTTATAATAATCAACCAATGGCGCCGTCTGTTCGTTATAATTCTTCAGCCGAGTTATCACAACCTCAGCAGTATCATCCGGCCGCTGTAAAAGCAAACTACCATCCTTGTCGCATACCCCGTCAACGCGGGGCTTTAAATTCTCAACATGATAAACCGCGGCGCATTTCGGACAAATCCGTCTGCCGGTTATCCGCAGGACAATAATTTTTTCGTCCACCTGCAGATTCAAAACCGCGTCTATCTTCTGCTTCCTGCCGCCAAGCGCCTTGTCAAGGTCCGCCGCCTGCTTTACCGTGCGGGGGAAACCATCCAGCACGTAACCGCCCGCAGGCGCCCTGGCGATTTCATCAATCATCATATCTATAATAATATCATCCGGCACAAGCGCCCCGGAATCCATAAACTGCTGGGCCTTTTTGCCCAGCGCTGTTCCCTTTGCTCTGTGACGTCTGAGAATGTCACCGCTCGACAGATGCAGCAAACCATACTTTTCTACTATGTACTTGCACTGTGTACCCTTGCCGGCACCGGGAGCGCCAAGCAGCACAATTCTCATGAATACGCTCCCTTTATTCTGCCGGTCTCGCTGAATCCTTCATAGCTGTGCATAAGCAAACTGGCTTCTATCCTCTGAACAAAGTCCAGCGAAACACTGACGACAATCAACAGCCCCGTCCCGCCCAAAAATGTAGCCACTCGCCAGTCAACGCCCAACAGTCCCATCACCACTGAGGGCACCACCGCGATTACAGCCAAAAATGCCCCGCCGTAATAAGTCACTCTCGTCATCACCGTCTCAAGATACTCTGCGGTTCTGCGACCAGGACGCAATCCGGGGATAAAGCTGCCCGCATCACGAAGATTCTTGGCAAGGTCTTTGGGCTGGAACTGAACTGAAACCCAGAAATACGCAAAAAGGAATATCAAAATCATATATATGATATTGTAGGTGAACGCATGCGGGGCCAAAGAGTTTTGGATAGTTATGAATATCGTTGAACGCGCAACCATCTCTATCCGTCCCAGTTGCACCACAATCACCGGCAAAAAGGACATAAACGCCGAGGCGAAGATTATCGGCATCACACCGCCGTGGTTAACCCGCAAAGGCAAATAATGCCTCTGGCCGCCATACATCCGGTGACCACGCATCATCTTTGCCTGCTGAACGGGTATGCGTCTTTGGCCCTGCGTTATCAAAATAGCGCCTGCAACAACAAAAACAAACGCACATATAAGAATCAGAATCTTCGTCGGACCGATACTGCCGGGAGGAGGTGCGACATTAAAGGATACTGACAGCATCAGCTTGCGCAATGCCCATGGCATACGGGCAATAATACCTGCCATAATTATCAAACTGATGCCGTTGCCTATGCCGTATTCATCAATCTGCTCGCCAACCCACATCAGGAATATCGTACCGGCGGTCATACCGACGACGCCCATAATCGCCGCCTGCACGTGCATTCCCGGATAGGTGTAGCCGCCCAGCAGCCGCATATACATCCACGACTGAATCACGCAAATCGGCACCGTCAGATACCGCGTATATTCCTGTATCTTCTTGTAGCCGGTCTGCCCCTCCATCCGCAACTTTTTCAAAGCCGGCACCACTTCCTGCACCAGCATCAAAATAATCGACGCCGTGATATACGGCATAATACCCAGACCGAACAAACTGCTGTTATCAAGGTTGCCGCCCGTGAATATCTGCATCATCTCAGCGGCCCGCCCGAAGGGACTGTCCGTGTCGCGGGCGCCTGCCGCATCCACTATCGCATTAATATCAAACCCGGGTATGGGGATATGAAAACCGATGCGATAGATAACCAACATCCCCAGCGTGAACAACAGCTTGCTCCGCAAATCAGCTATCTTAAATATGTTGACTACCGTTTTAAGCATCTTCGTGTTATTGGCCGACAATAATCCCTAAAATTATGAACGATTCGCTATACAAGCTGCACCGTTCCTCCGCAATCGGTAATTTTCTGCTCGGCGGCCTTGCTGAATTTGTGCGCCGTCACCTGCAGACGTTTCGTTAACGCTCCGCCTCCGAGAATCTTTACTTTGCTTTTGCCGCTGTCAATCAGGCCGACGTCCGAAAACTGCTGCAAACTCACGACGCTGCCGTCTTCAAATCTCTCCAATTGTGATACATTTACAACCTCGTACCGCTGGGCAAAATCGAAGTTGCTGAAGCCGCGTTTAGGCATCCGCCTGAACATCGGTATTTGTCCGCCTTCATGCTGCCCGGACCGCCTTGCGCCAGACCTGCTCCGGCTGCCCTTGTGTCCCCGGCCACATGTCTTGCCGTGACCACTGCCTGAACCCCTGCCCAGACGTTTGCGCGCCTTATGTTTACCCGCAACAGATGTTATCTGCCACTCGTACATCTATCATCACCACCTTTTTACCGGCTGCACTTCCACGCCTCGAAGCCGCTCAATCACTTCCTTGGTTCGAAGCTTCATCAATCCGTCCATTGTGGCCTTCAGAACATTCTTGGCCGATGTGCTGCCGTACACCTTGGTAAGCACATCCTGTACCCCTGCGTATTCCAGTACCGCACGCGCGCTCAAACCGGCGATAACGCCCGTTCCCGGGCTGGCCGGCACCAGCGTTACCCGCGTTGCACCGAACTTCCCCATAACCTGATGAGGAAGCGTATGGCCCAAAAGCGGAACCTTTCGCAGGTCCTTCTTCGCCTCTTTTATACCTTTTTCAACCGCCGCCGGAACTTCGTTGGCCTTGGCATAACCGATGCCGACTGTCCCTGCACGGTCACCAACAACCACCAGTGCCCCAAAGCTGAATCTACGCCCGCCTTTTACCACTTTGGCGCAACGATACACTTTAACCACCGTATCTTCCAACGGCGACTCTTCTCGCTCACCTGGTCTAAATGGTTCTGCTGCCAATTTTTTTCTCCAGACTTACCGCATTACTATTGCCATTAAAATACCAGTCCCGCTTTTCTGGCCGCATCCGCAAGACTTTTTACTCTGCCGTGATATCTGTATGACCCCCTGTCGAAACACACGCACTTGATGCCCACACCCATCGCCTGTTTGGCAATCGCCTCGCCTATCAGTTCCGCCGCCTTCTTGTTGCCCGTCTTGGCAATTTTGTCACGCAGCGTCTTCGACTTGGTGCTGGCGGAAGCAAGGGTCAACCCCGCCATGTCGTCTATCACCTGGGCGTATATGTGTCTGCTTGAGCGGAATACCGACAATCTCGGCCGCTCAGGCGTTCCATGCAATTTTTTGCGCACGTGAAACTTACGTCTTAGTGCAGCTCTTTGTATGCTTTTCCTTCTCATTACTTATCAATCAATCCTCGATTATGCTGTGCCTGAAGTAAACGTCTTGCCGACCTTGCGTTTCACAACTTCGCCGGCGCGACGAATCCCCTTGCCCTTATAGGGCTCGGGCGGTCTTATCTTTCGCACGTCCGCGGCAAATCGACCCAGCACGCATTTATCCACCGACGACATACTAAACTTTGCCGGTGTATCATCGCCTCTGGTTGCCGCCACGTCTATTTTCACCTTAACGCCCTGCGGTATTGCTATCTCTATCGGGTTGGCAAAACCCACCTGCAGAACTAATTTGCTGCCCTGTTCCTTGACGGTATAGCCCGTCCCGTATACCTCGAGCTTCTTTTCGAACCCCTTGCTCACTCCCTCAACCATATTCGCAAGCAGCGCCCGCATTGTCCCGTGCAGTTGCTTGTCCTCTCGAACCTGTGGGTTCTTATTATCAACCACTATATTGCCGGTCGCTTTATCGAGCCGAATTTCTATCTGCGGGCGACAGGCCACTTCAATACTGCCCAGCGGCCCTGATATCTTCACCTGCCCGCTTTTCTGCTCGAGCTTCACGCCGGAAGGAATACTTATTGGTTTTTTGCCTATTCGACTCATCAACGCACCGTACAGATTATCTCGCCGCCGATCTTCGCCTGCCGGCAGCCCTTATCACTCATCAGTCCTTTACTTGTCGAGATTATGGCTATGCCCATCCCGTTCATAACGCAGGGTAAATCGTCAACCGACGAATAAACCCGCCGACCGAGCTTGCTTATTCTCTTGATTTCCTCAATAGCCGAACGGCCCGTCTGGTCGTATTTCAGCGTAATCCGCAATATTCCCTGCGCGCCGTCCTCGATTTTATCAAAGTCTTCTATGTAACCTTCCGTTTTCAGCACGGCCGCAATCGCCACGCAGACCTTCGAGGCCCTGATGTTCACCTGTTTGCTCATTATCCGAGCAGCGTTGCGAACTCTTGTCAACATATCCGCTATTGGGTCATTCAAGCTCATATTCGGTTCTCTTGTACTCCTACCGGCTCATCCGGCATCTTTTTTTACCAACTCGCCTTCTTGATTCCGGGTATCTTGCCTTCGTGGGCAAGCTTCCTGAAGCAAAGCCGGCAAATCTTAAACTTTTGATAAACAGCTCTGGCCCTGCCGCAAATCTTACAACGAGTGTACTGCCTTACCTTGAACTTCTGTTTCTTTTCTGACTTGTTAACAAGGGCCTTCGTAGACATAGTTACCTGCTAAAATCCTTAACTTGTTCTATAAGTCAAATTAGTCCTGTTCCGCCTGCTGCGACTTCGAATCGGCCTTCTGGACCCTGAACGGCATACCAAACAGCGCCAGCATCCGTCTTGCCTCATCATCACTTTTAGCCGTCGTTACAAACGTTATGTTCATACCCTGCTGGAACTCAACCTTCACCGGGTTGATTTCAGGGAAAACCGTCTGTTCACTCAATCCCATCGAATAGGCACCTCGACCGTCAAAACCGCGAGGATTAAGCCCGCGAAAATCTCTAACTCGCGGTATCGCCAAGCTGATGAGCCGGTCCATAAACTCGTACATCCGCTCGCCTCGCATGGTAACCTTCAACCCGGTTTCCTGCCCCTCGCGAACCTTGAAGTTCGAGACGCTTTTCTTGGACTTGCACACCAGCGGCATCTGTCCCGTTATCAATGTCAGGTCGGCCTTGGCCAGCTCAATGTACTTCTTATCCTGCGCCGCCTTGCCGACACCCATCGAAACGACTATCTTCTCTAAGCGGGGCACCGCCATTCGGTTCTTATACCCGAACTCTTTTACCAGTTCCCCGACAACCTTCGACTTGTATAAATCTTTCAAACGTGCCATCGTTATTTACCGTTGCTCATTTCTTTTTCGGATGTCTGATTACGCTTATTTTTGTGCCGTCTTTGGCGACTCGCTGCTTGCCGCCGTCCTTGCCGATCTCATAGTGCACCCTGCTGGCCTTTGATGTCTTCGGGTTGACCGGCTGAATGTTGCTTATATGTATCGGCTGCTCGATATTTATCCGCCCGCCGGAAGGACTCTTTCGCGACGGCTTAACATGCTTCTTCGCCAGGTTTATACCCTGAACGATTACCTTGTTTTCCTCTCGCAGCACGCGAAGCACCTTCCCCGTCGTACCCTTATAGTCGCCGGCTATCACCTGTATCATATCATCTTTTTTAACGTGCATCGCCATCTGCCGTATCCTGTCGCCTGTTAAACAACCTCGCTTGCCAGCGAGACAATCTTCATATAGTTCTTTTCACGAAGCTCACGGGCAACCGCACCGAAAATACGCGTGCCTATCGGGTTGCCTTCCTCATCAATCATAACCGCCGCGTTTGTGTCGAACCGCACGTAGCCGCCGTCGGCCCGTTTTATCGGATGTTTGGTGCGAACGATAACGCACTTGTGCACCTTCTTGTTGTCGAGCTGACAGGTGGGCAGCCACTTCTTTATCGCCACGCACACGATGTCCCCGACGCCCGCCACCGCGCGCGTGAACTTGCCGTGAGCGCCGCTTTTGCCTACAACCCTGATGCACTGTGCCGTTTTTGCGCCGGAGTTGTCGGCTATACTCAACATTGTTTCTTGTTGTATCATCTTTTACTTTCCAGCTATTATTGCAACTGCTCCTGAACCGCTTTTGTTAAAATGCGAACGAGACGCCATCTTTTAGTTTTGCTGTACGGCCTGCACTCGGTCACTTCGACCACATCTCCCACGCCGGCCTCGTTACGCTCGTCGTGAACTATCAGCCGCGTCTGCCTCTTAAGGGTCTTACCGTACTTCGGATGCCTGTACACGTAATCTATAGCAACCTTTATGCTCTTGCTGCCGCCCTTGCTCACCACTACCGCTTTCGTTGTCTTTGCCTTGTGTTCCTGCATCCTTCTTATTCCTTACCGCCGGCCTTTACTGCCGGTTTGGCCTCTATTTGGCGCTGACGCAACACCGTCTTTATCCTCGCTATATCACGACGCGCATTAATCGCCGCGCGGCAATCCTGTAGTTTTTCAGTCGTCGCCTGCGAATGCAAATCAAACACGTGCCGCTGCAACTCCTGCACCTTGCCTTCAAGCTCATCCGTACTCATTTCACGATAAACCTGTGCCTTCATCTGTACACCCTTATCCCACCGTGCGCCTGCGCCGGACTAATCTGCACTTTATCGGCATCTTGTGCGCCACACGCAACAACGCCCGTTTGGCCAATTCCTCATCAACGCCGCCAACCTCAAACAGAATCGCTCCAGGCCTGACTCGCGACACCCAAAACGCCGGCTCACCTTTACCTTTACCCATTCGCGTTTCAAGCGGCTTGGCGCTAACCGGCTTGTACGGAAATACCCTGATGTACACCTTGCCTTCACGCTGCAGATAATGCGTCGCCGCAACACGACCGGCCTCTATATTCTTGGCCTCGAGCCAGCACTGTTCCAGCGACTGTAAACCGTACTCGCCAAACGCAACATAATTGGCCCTGCTGGCATTACACTTCATCTTGCCACGCTGGCTCTTACGGTATTTAACTCTTTTCGGCATCAATGCCATTTTGTATACCCTACGCTAATCTATAAATCCTGTAATTCCGTCGTTTCGACCGTCAACTCCCCTGTGGACTTCCGCCTTCAGGTCGTTCGACCGCTGGTGCGGCGGTATCTGTCTGCACGCTGCCCGCCTGCCTATGATGCCCAGTCGCCGGTTCGCTTGAATCCTCACGCCTGAACGGACGACGACGAGGCGCCTGCCTAGACTCCTGCTGCGCGCCAAAAAGACCTTGGTATATCCACACCTTGATACCTATCGTCCCGTATGTCGTCTCGGCACGGGCCTGAGCATAATCAACATCCGCGTCCAGAGTGTGCAGCGGGATACTTCCCTTCTTCTGCGTCTCACGCCTTGCTATTTCAGCCCCGCCCAGTCGGCCCGAACACATAATCTTCACGCCCTTGGCGCCGGCGTTCATCGCCGCATCGCAGAACTGCTTCATCGTGCGCCTGAAAGACGCCCGTTTGCAAAGCTGCTCGGCCATCGCCTCGCCAACCAGAAAAGCGTTCCGGTCCGGGTCCTTTACTTCAACGACATTGACGGTTACCTTGCGACCGGTCAACGCTTCCAATTCTTCCCGCAGCTTCTCAACCTCGCCGCCTCGCGGACCAATCACTACCCCGGGCCTTGCGCTGTGCAGTGTTACCGTTACCTCGTTGCGGGTCCTGATTACTTCCGTCTTCGCAACGCCGCCCTTGGGCATCTGCCGGTTAAATTTCTTGTCGATGAACTTGCGAATAACCTGGTCCTCGACAAGAAACGTCCCGTAGTCCGCCTTCGAGGCAAACCACGTGCTCTGCCAGCCCCTGGTTATTCCCGTCCTGAAACCTATTGGCGATACCTTCTGACCCATAGTTTAATTCGCCTCTGAATCGGCCTTTACGATTGCGTTACCGTAATATGTATATGACAACCCTTTTTAGTAAGAGAATGCGCCCTGCCTCTGTCCTTGGCGATCCATCGTTTGGTGCCGATCCGAACGCCCGCGTCATCCACACGCGCCTCGCTCACATAAAGATTATCCACGTCCGCTTCCTGCTCATCAGCGTCGGCAATCGCCGCACGAAGCGTTTTGCTTATCATTTCCGCGGCACGCTTCCGCGTAAACTTCAAAATATCCAGCGCGTCCTGCACCTTCCGACCCGCTATCAACTGCGTAACTAACCGTGCCTTGCGAGGTGCGAATGGAGCATACCGACACGTTGAACACCAGCCGGCAATATCATTCGGCTCAACACCCAGCGCCGTCGCCAGACGCTTAACGTCTTCGCTACCGGGTAGCGGCTTGAATAAACCGTGCTGCCAGTTCTTCACGGCCGATATGGCGTCCTGCTTATCCAGCCCGGCCCTTACAAGCTGCCCGGCCAACTGCTCCACGCTTATTTTCCGCTGTCCACTAAGTTTTTTTAACTTTTCGGAACTCAACATAGCTATTCAAAACCTTACCTCGACTCTGACGCTGCCGGTGCCTCTTCTACCTTCCTTGTTGAATGGCCTCTGAATACCCTGGTCGGCGAAAATTCCCCAAGTTTATGCCCCACCATATCCTCGGTAACATATACCTTGTGAAACATTTTGCCGTTGTGCACCATAAAAGTATAACCAATGAATTCCGGAGTTATCGTGCACCTTCGTGCCCAGGTTTTTATCGGGTCGCGCAACCCTGTCTGTATCTGTTTGTTAACCTTTGCAAACAGTTTTACGTCAACATACGGCCCTTTTTTCTGCGATCTTCCCATTCGATTTCCTCAGGCCGGCTAACCGGCCTCGATAACATCCTTCACATCAAACTTCCTGTTGTCCATGTGGGCTGCTTCTGCGTCTCCGAATAATCCGCTTGCTGCTGACCTTTCTCGGGTTTCTTGTCTTTCCGCCCTTTGCCAGCACGCCGGTCGGCGAGCAGGGATGACGTCCGCCGTTGCTCCTGCCTTCACCGCCGCCCATGGGATGCGCTACCGGGTTCTGTGCCTTGCCGCGAACGTGACCTCTGCGACCTTTATGTCTTGTCCGTCCCGCCTTACCCCACCTGATGTTCTGATAGTCCGTGTTGCTCAGCTTGCCTATTGTCGCACGGCATTCCTTGCGAACCATTCGCATCTCGCCGCTGGGCAGTTGAAGCGTTACCCAGTCGCCTTCTTTGGCTATTATTCTCGCCGCCCCGCCGGCAACACGCACTAACTTGCCGCCCTGACCGGCTGACATTTCGATATTATGAACTTCAAGACCGCTCGGAATCGCCTCTAACGGCATCGCGTTGCCGACCTTCGGCTCGCAAACCATGCCGCTTTCAACCTTATCGCCCAGCTTTACGCCTTCCGGGGCCAATATGTACCGTTTTTCGCCGTCAACGTAGTGCAGTAATGATATGTAACAATTCCTGTTCGGGTCGTATTCCACGCTTGCCACGTTGGCACTCACGCCGTCTTTGTCCCGCTTAAAATCAATGAGGCGGTACATCTGCCTCGCACCGCCTCCTCTGAAACGCACCATCGTCATACCGCTGTGGTTTCTGCCGCCTGATTTCTTTATGCGAACACACAGGGTCTTTTCCCGCCTGTCGGTGGTCAGCTCGGCAAAATCGTTGACCGAACTGTTCCTGCGTCCTGCACTCGTCGGCTTGTATATTTTAATTCCCATATTGCTTCTCTTGCTCTCTTTATTAGAACAGGTCTATATGATAATCGGGCTTCAGGTACACAACGGCCTTTTTCCAGTCCTGCGTGAAACCCATCGTTTTGCCCTTGCGCCTGAATTTCCCTTTTCTGTTGGCGGTCCTAACCTTGTCAACCTTCACCGCGTACAGCCGCTCAACAGCGCCTCTTATCTGCATCTTGTTGGCGTCCTTGTTCACTTCAAACGCATACGCGCTTACCTTGCCGGCAAGGTGCGTCCCCTGCTCCGTAATCAATGGCCGAACTATGATATTATGGTCTTTCATAATGCCAGTAGCTAATTCTCACTCGACTTATTATTGTTAATAAGAGACAGGAACGCCTCTTTGGTAAACAGCAATTTGGTATGTCTGCAAATGTCCCCCGCGTTTGACTCGACCACAGGCATCACCGACACCTTTGCTATGTTCCTCGCCGAACGCCAAATCGTATCGTTGTACTCCCCGATTATCACAAGACAGCTTCTATCGATTTTAAGATTCCCCAGTATATTCGCAAAGTCCTTGGTCTTGGGCTTCTCAAATTTCAACTGGTCAACGACAACCACATTATTGCTCAAAAGTTTCGACAGTATCGCCGAATCCCTTGCCAGTTTTCTCTGCTTTTTAGGCATCTGCTTACTGAAATCTCTCGCAACTTTCGCGAACGTCACGCCGCCGCCAACCCGCTTGGCCGTCCTGATTGTGCCGGCCCTGGCGTTACCGGTGTGCTTCTGCGCGTAAATCTTGCGGGTCGAACCTTCAATCATACCCCTGCTTTTCGTCGCCGCTGTCCCCACCCGTTTGTTCGCCTGGTACATCACTATCGCCTGCTTCAGCAGCGAATACCTCACGCGCCCACCGAACGTTGACTCGTCAACCTTCAAGCTCTCGACCTCTTTACCGTTTTTATCGTATACAGATAAGCTAATCATCCGCTAATCCCTGCGCTGATATCTATACCTTATTCTTCTGTGAAGTTCTCACTACAACGTAACCACCCGCAGGCCCCGGCACCGACCCTTTGATTACCAGCAGGTTATTTTCCTGGTCTATCGAAACAAGGCGATGGGTCTTGACCGTAATCCGTTTAGCGCCCATGTGCCCGCCCATCTTCTTGCCCTTCTTTATGTCTCCGCCGTGACCACGGTCCGTTCCATAACCCGCCTGAGAACCCGGCGAACGGTGTTTACGCTCGGTACCGTGCGAACCAGGCATACCGCCAAAATGGTATCGCTTCATCGGGCCGGCAAATCCCTTGCCCTTGCTTGTCCCGATGACGTCCACAAATTTCGTCTCGGCAAAAATTGAAACCGTTACCGAGTCGCCCTGATTCAACTCCGCCTTCGCATCGCCCGCAAGCCGCATCTCCCTGATATACTTCTTTGGCAGGGTCTTGGCTTTTTCAGCGTGTCCAATTGCGGGCTTTGTCCTGCGCGACGCTTTCGTATCGTCATAACCCAGTTGCACCGCATTATAGCCATCCGTTTCAACGGTCTTTACCTGCATAACGACACAGGGGCCGGCCTGTATGACCGTAACGGGCAACAGCCGTTCCTTCTCATCGTAAACCTGCGTCATTCCAACCTTTTTCCCAAGCAGCATTGCCACTTTTGTCTTCCCTGTTACTGACCCGCTTTATTATGCCTTAATCTTTACGAAAACACCGGCCGGCACTACCAGCCGATTAAGCACCTCAACCGTCCGTGCATTCGCTTCGCGAATGTCAATCAGACGCTTGTGTGTCCGCATCTCAAACTGCTCGCGTGATTTCTTGTCAACATGAGGACTTCTCAGCACAGTATATCTTTCGATTCTTGTCGGAAGAGGAATGGGGCCGCTGATACGAGCATTGGTCCTTCTGGCGTGCTCCACTATCTCCTTCGCAGAGGCGTCCAGAATCCTGTGGTCGTATGCCTCCATCCTTATCTTTATTCTTTCTGTCTCACCGGCCATAAAACTGCGCCCAAATTCTCAGTATTACTGCAACCTGTTTTTTTCGTACCTTTGACCGCGATTACTACACTTCCGCTATCACCGCCACCGGCGGATAATTTCACCGGCTTCAGCGACCTGTCTTGCCTTTTTAGCAGGAAGGACCTGACCTCGTCGTCAAACGCCTGCGGTCACAGGCATCCGACGCCACAATCGCCTTCCTTAACGAATCGGGGTTCTAAACTTTTCAGATTGCGTTGAAACCTGACTATTCGCCAAACCGACAACGCATCCCAGACTTACGGGACTTATTGGCAGCCCCAGCTGTACCCCTTAATTAAAACAAACCATCAATAAAACCGTCCTTGACGACCACGATTCGCAGACGTGTTACAGCCCAACTCGTCAATCGCAAAGCCATCCTGGCAATGCTCGCTACGGCTGAAAAACAAGTAATTTAACATACGGCCTGACGTCCGTCAACAACTTACGAAAAAAATTTCAAAAATACTTTTTTTATTTATAGCGAAATAACCTGCTCGGCAATCTGCTCAGGCACCTTCTCATAGCTGCACGGCTCCATCGTAAACGTGCCGCGCCCTGCCGTTGCGCTTCTTATCTCGCTGGAATACCCAAACATCTCAGACAAAGGCACTTTCGCGTCGATTGTACGGATTTTACCGTGAATCCTGCAGTCCGTAATAAATCCCCTCTTGGCAAGCAAGCTGGACTGCACCACCCCAAAATTGGCCTCCGGAACAACCACTTCAACCTTCATAACCGGCTCCAAAAGCACGGGGCCTGCCTTTTCGAGCGCTGCTTTAACCGCAATTGCTGCCGCCTGCTCAAATGCAATGTCAGATGAATCCACCGTATGATATGAGCCGTCAATTAACGTAACTTTAACTCCCATAACGGGATAGCCCGCAAGTACCCCGGTCCCCATGGCGTCCTCGACACCTTTTTCAACCGCCCCGACAAACTCCCTTGGCACCCTGTCGCCTCCTGCCTCGTTTACAAACTCTATATCGCGGCTCCAATGCCCATCTTCACCCAGCATCGGCTCCGCCCGCAAAATAACATGCCCATACTGCCCCCTGCCGCCGCTCTGGCGAACAAACTTGCCTTCCGCCTCAGCGGGCTTTGTAATCGCCTCCTTATAGGCCACCCGCGGCCTGCCTACCCTGATATCCAGCCCTTTTTCCTTCAACAGCTTATGCTGCAAAATCTCAAGGTGAAGTTCTCCCATCCCGCTGATAACCATTTGCCCGGTTTCGTGGTCAACCCTCGATTCAAAAGTGGGATCCTCCCGCCGCAACGACGCAAGTGCTTCCCCCAGCTTATTCTTGTCCGCAGACGTCCGCGGTTCAATCGACATACTGATAACCGTCTGTGGAAACGTTATGCTCGCCAGCAGAACCGGCTTCTTCGGGTCGCTAAGCGTGTCGCCCGTAATCGTATGCTTGGGGCCAACCACGGCAACTATATCACCCGCGTGGGCTTCCTCAAGAATCTTGCGCTCGTTGGCGTGCATCTCGAATAGCCGCGTGATGTTTTCTTTCTTGTCGCGAGTAACGTTGAGCACCCTGCTGCCCGACTTTAATGTCCCCTGATATATCCTGATAAAATTCAGGTCCCCGTGCGGCTCGCTGACAATCTTAAAGGCAAGCGCGACTAAACTGCCTTCGGGGTCGCACTTGACCGTAACCTTCTTTTCCTCATCGCCGGGCGTATGGGCAACAATCGCGGGCCTTTCCAGCGGCGATGGCAAATACGCCACAACCCCGTCCAACAGCCTTTGAACGCCGATATATTGCAATGCCGACCCGCAAAATACCGGGTGCAGTTTGTTGGCAATCGTCCCTTTTCTTATCGCCCTGTGAATCAACTCCTCCTCTATCGGTTTATCGTGGACATATTTGTCCATCATTTCCTCATCGTGCTCAGCCGCATGCTCAAGCATCGTATGCCTGGCTTGTTCCGCCCTGCCGCGATATTTCTCCGGGATTTCAATTTCCTCGAAACTCGCCCCAAGCTTGTTCAGGTCGAAAATAACCGCGTGCATCTTGACCAGGTCTATAACGCCGGTGAAACTGTCCGCCGCCCCTATAGGGAGCTGCAAAACAAGGGGATTGGCGACGAGTTTTTCCCTAATGCTATCGACGCTCATTTCAAAGTCGGCGCCAACCTTGTCCATCTTGTTGATAAAGCAAAGGCAGGGGACGCCGTATTTCTGCCCCTGTCTCCACACCGTCTCGCTTTGCGCCTGCACCCCTTCGCTGCCGTCGAAAACCATCAAGGCCCCGTCAAGCACTCGCAACGACCTTTCGACCTCGGCCGTAAAATCAATGTGCCCCGGCGTATCAATCAAATTGATTTCGGCGCCCTCCCACGGGAATCTTGTAGCCGCCGAAGTAATTGTAATCCCTCTTTTTTGTTCTTCCTCCAGATAGTCCATCACCGCCGTGCCTTCGTGCACCTCGCCCATTTTGTAGGTCTTGCCGGCGTAATAAAGAATCCGCTCCGACACCGTTGTCTTCCCGGCGTCAATATGAGCGATAACCCCGATATTGCGCAACTTTTTAAGTTCGTCTAACATCATCTCAAATAGACCGCCACAACAAACACAAATAAGTATAAAAAAAACTGCCACGGTTTTTGCCGCAAGGCACCGTGGCAATTCAAAACGCTCTTGCTACCACGCGAAATGAGCAAACGCCTTGTTGGCGTCCGCCATCTTGTGCACATTCTCCCTCATCATCATCGCGCCGCCTTTTTTGTTGTAGGCCTCAAGCAGTTCCGCCGCAAGCCGCTCGCACATTGGTTTGCCCTTGGCGCCCCTGGATGCGTCGAGTATCCATCGTATCGCAAGCGACTGCTGACGCCTCGAGCTTACCTGCATTGGAACCTGGTAACTTGCGCCGCCAACTCGCTTGCTGCGAACTTCAATCGCCGGCTTGACGTTATTTACGGCGGCCTCAAAAATTTCAATCGCCGGCGCGGCTTTTTCCTTCTCGGATATAATGTCCATCGCCCCGTAGAATATACGCTGCGCGACGCTCTTTTTGCCTGCCCACATCAGGCAGTTAATAAATTTCCCCGCCAGCTTGTTGTTATATTTGCCGTCGGGTCTCAAATGCTCTTTTGATGCCGTTGCTTTCTTTGCCATTCTTGTATTCCTCGCTGCCTCTTACTCAAATCGTAACAGTAAACTATTTACCTTTCTTAGCACCGTATTTGCTTCTGCCCTGCCTGCGGTTGGCGACGCCGGCACAATCCAGCACCCCGCGAATAATATGGTAACGAACACCCGGCAAATCCCGCACCCTTCCGCCTCGTATCATTACCGTGCTGTGCTCCTGCAGGTTGTGGTCAATTCCCGGTATATAAGCCGTCACTTCTTTGCCGTCGGTCAGCCGAACACGCGCAACCTTCCGCAAAGCCGAATTGGGCTTCTTGGGCGTCATCGTCCGGACAATCAGGCATACCCCTCGTTTCTGGGGTGAGCCGCTTATATCCGACCGTCTTTTCTGGCCTTTTGATTTGGCTCTCGGATTTCTTACCAACTGGTTCATTGTCGCCATAACTCTATCACTCCAACGTCTATAAAAACTACTTAATGCCTAGGGCTTCCTTGACAGCCGCGTCCTTACGCGACTCAGCCGCCTTGGCATCTTCAACTTCACCGGCCTCTTTGAATTCCTTTGGCAACGGTGCCTCGGCAAGGTGCTTGATTTTCAATTCCAGATACGGCTTGAACGCCGTGCCCGCAGGTATCAAATGGCCAAGTATAACGTTTTCCTTCAAACCGCAGAGCTTGTCTATATTACCAGCTAACGACGCTTCAGTCAATATCTTAGTCGTCTGCTGGAAGCTGGCCGCGGCTATAAAGCTGTCCGAACGCAGCGACGCCTTGGTAATACCCAAAAGCAGCGTCTTGGCGGTCGCCATCCTCGGTTTTTTGCCCTTCGCCGGCTCGCCGCCTATTGTCTCCAGCTTCTCGTTGATGGTCGCCAGCTTGGCCTTTTCTATAACCTGGCCTTCTTTAAGCTCGGTCGCCTCCCCGACACTGGATATCTTGATGCTGTCGTTGAGCCGCGTGTTCTCCGCGCGGAACCCAAACTTATCAACCACTTCGCCGGGCAAAAACTCGCTGTCGCCTACCGACTCAATTTCAATCTTGCGCATCATCTGGGAGCAAATTATTTCGATGTGCTTGTCGTTGATTGTCACGTTTTGCGAGCGGTACACGTTCTGAATCTCGCCTATCAGGTATCTCTGCAGCGCCTCTTCGCCTTTAATCCGCAGAATATCGTGCGGCACCAGCGGCCCATCGGTCAACGTATCGCCCGCTTCGACAATATCGCCGGTGTGAACGTTCAGATGCCTGTCACGCGGCACATGGTGCTCTTTTTCCATTCCGGACTCGGAACGAACAATAATCGTCATCTTGCCCTTGCGTTTGTCGCTCTTTAGCTCAACGCGTCCGCTGATTTCCGCTATGGCCGCAGGGTCCTTGGGCTTGCGTGCCTCAAATACTTCCGTCACACGCGGCAATCCACCCGTGATGTCCTGCGTTCCGCCGGTAGCCCTCGGCTGATGAGCAAGCAACTGGCCCGCCTGGACCTCTTGCCCTTCCTGGACTTCTATTCTGGCGCCGGCAGGCAAATAGTGCACGTCGAGAATCTTGCCATCAGCGTCCTCTATCATAATCTGCGGGTGCTTGTCGCCCTTGTGCTCGATTATGACGGGTTTGCCGGTCTGTCCCTTGCGCTCTTCCTCAAGCCGAATCGTCTCGCCGTCGATAACATCCACAAAACGAATCAAACCCGAAACCTCTGCCAATATCGGCGTGCGGTGCGGGTCCCACTCGAACAACATCGCTCCGCTCTTGACCTCTTCGCCGTCTTTGACTCTGACAATCGCTCCGTATGGAACCTTGAACTTGTCAAGCTCGCGGTCCTTGTCATCCAAAATAGCGATTTCTCCGTTGCGCTTCAGGGCAACCGCCCTCGAACTGCCGTCCTCACCGCTGAACGCTACCGCGTTTATATCGCGATAACTAATCTTGCCCGGATGAGTCGCTTTTTGTTCACGCTCCAGAATGGCGCGAGAGGCAATTCCGCCGGTGTGGAACGTCCGCAGCGTCAACTGTGTGCCCGGCTCGCCAATCGACTGAGCGGCTATAATCCCAACGGGCAGGCCTTCTTCAACAAGTTGCCCAGTGCTCATATCCCAGCCGTAACACTTCGCACACATGCCGAACGGGCTATCGCACGTCAGCGGACTTCTGACCCTGATTGCATCAAGCCCAAGCGCCTCAATTTTCACGGCCGCATCAGGCGTTATGACCTCGTTTTCCCGGACAATCATCTCATCGGTAATCGGGTTGCGAATGTTGTCCCTTGCGGTCCTGCCGATGATAAGCTGAGTCAAAGGCACATCAACCTGCTCGCCCCTGGCAACCGTGCTCTTGGTAATGCCCTGCAGCGTCCCGCAATCCCGCTCGGTAACTATCATATTCTGAGCCACGTCTATCAGCTTGCGCGTCAGATACCCGGAGTTGGCTGTTTTCAACGCCGTATCCGCAAGACCTTTTCTGGCGCCGTGCGTACTGCTGAAGTACTCAAGAACCGTCAATCCCTCGCGGAAGTTTGACTTAATAGGCGTCTCGATAATCTCGCCGCTGGGCTTGGCCATAAGCGCTCGCATACCCGCAAGCTGCTGAATCTGGTCAACACTGCCTCTGGCGCCGGAGATACTCATCATATAAATCGGATTCAAATGCGGCGAACCGTCTTCCTTCCTGTCCTCCTTGAGACCCTTCATCATTTCATTGGTTACCGCCACACGCGCGTTGGTCCAGGCGTCGATAACCTGGTTATACCGCTCGCCTTCGGTCAATACGCCGGCCTGATAGTTCTTCAGTATCTTCTTGACCCGCTTTTCCGTCTCGTCGATAATGTCCTTCTTCTTGGGCGGAATCTTCAAATCCACTAAGCCGAAGCTAAGACCCGACAGAGTCGCGTGTCTGAACCCCTTTTCTTTTATCCTGTCCAACAAATCGACCGTCGCCGCGCTGCCGGCAATCGCGTAACAATCACTGATTACCTGGCCCAACGGCTTTTGTCCCATCGTCCAGTTATAGAAAGGCATCTTCGCAGGCAGAATATCGTTGAAAATACATCTGCCCGCAGTTGTCTCAACCACAATCGGCTTTGTAATTTCCTTATGCTTCAAATCCCTTGCCCGCTCGCCTTCCTTAACAACGGGCTTGGCTATCCGGACCTTGATTACGGCATGCAGGGCAACCCTGCCCATATCATAAGCAAGCATCGCCTCGAATGTACCCGCAAATGCCTTGCCTTCACCCTTCTGGCCCGGCAGCATACTGGTAAGATAGTAATTGCCCAGCACCATATCCTGCGAAGGACCGACCATCGGCGAGCCGTTGGCAGGTGAGAAAATATTGTTCGTAGTCATCATCAGTGTATGCGATTCGGTTTGGGCCTCTACGCTCAAAGGCAGATGCACCGCCATCTGGTCGCCGTCGAAGTCGGCATTGAACCCCTTGCAAGCCAGCGGATGCAACATTATCGCGTTGCCTTCCACCAGCACCGGCTCGAACGCCTGAACGCCCATCCTGTGCAAAGTCGGCGCTCGGTTAAGCAACACCGGGTGCTCGTGAATCACCTCTTCCAGGATATCCCATATCTGCTCGCCTCGCCGCTCAATCATCTTCTTGGCGCTTTTGATAGTATCTGCCAACCCGCTTTGCTTAAGCCGGCGGATAATGAACGGCTGATACAACTCCAGCGCAATCCGTTTCGGCAGCCCGCACTGATGCAATCTCATCGTCGGCCCTACCACAATCACCGACCGAGCCGAATAATCTACTCGCTTGCCAAGCAGGTTCTCTCTGAATCGACCCTGCTTGCCCTTTATCATATCGCTCAAGCTCTTCAGCGGCCTGTTATTACTTCCCAGCACCGGCCTGCGGCATCTGCCGTTGTCCATCAGCGAATCCACCGCCTGCTGAAGCATTCTCTTCTCGTTGCGAATAATCACTTCCGGCGCATTGAGGTCCATCAGCTTTTTCAGCCGGTTGTTACGATTGATTATGCGCCTGTAAAGGTCGTTCAAATCACTGGTCGCAAAATTACCACTCTCCAGAAGCACCAAAGGACGCAAATCAGGCGGGATAACAGGAATCACCTCAAGCACCATCCACTCCGCCTTGTTGGAGCTATTCTTGATGGCATCCACTGTCTTGAGACGCTTGCTCAAATCCTTCATTCGCTGGACGCTGCTGGTCTTGCCTATCGCAGTCCGCAACTCCGTGCTGATGGCCTCCAGATCAAGCCGGGCCAGCAGGGTCTTTATCGCCTCGCCACCCATCAACGCCTTGAAACTGTTGCCGTACTTGGTGGCCGCGTCGCGGTATTCATCCTCAGTAAACAACTGCCCAAGTTTGAGCGGACTTTGCCCGGGGTCAGTAACTAAATAATCCTGATAATAGATTACCTTCTCAAGGTCCGACCCTTTCATTCCCAGAACTGTCCCTAACTGGTTCGGAACGGCCTTGAAAAACCATATATGAAGGCATGGAGCCGCAAGATTGATATGCCCCATCCTTTTGCGACGAACCCTGCTGTGCGTAACTTTCACGCCGCAGCGGTCGCAGATTATTCCCTTATATTTCGTCCCCTTGTACTTGCCGCACGCGCATTCCCAGTCCCGCTCAGGCCCGAATATCCGCTCGCAGAAAAGCCCGTCCTTCTCCGGCCTGTACGTCCGGTAGTTGATTGTCTCGGGCTTGCGAACCTCGCCGAACGACCAGCTGCGAATATCATTGGGGCCGGCAAGCGAAATCTTGACCGAACCGTAATCGTTTATCCGATCATAGATATTGCTTATCATTTATCTCTGGCTCCTTTTTATCCGCCCGTGGCGGAAACGACCCTATTGCCCATATAACCAACGACTTTTATCACGACCGCCTGTCGAACTTACAAAACAGTACTTCCCAGCCGCTTCTTCTCAAGCTGAATGTTCAAACCCAGCCCTCTTATTTCATTGCACAGCACGTCAAATGAAAGCGGCGTCCCCGCTTCGAGGGTATTGCGTCCCTTAACCATCGACTCGTATATCTTGGTCCGGCCCTCAACGTCGTCGCTCTTGACGGTCAACATTTCCTGCAGCGTATAAGCCGCACCATAACCCTCCAGAGCCCATACTTCCATTTCGCCGAATCTCTGCCCGCCCGTCCGTGCCTTGCCGCCCAACGGCTGCTGAGTTATCAAACTGTATGGACCCGTCGAACGCGCGTGAATCTTGTCGTCCACCAGGTGATGCAGTTTCATTATATAAATGTATCCAATCGTCGCCTGCTGGTCGAACGGTTCGCCCGTCCGCCCGTCATACAACTGCGTCTTCAGCGACTTGGGAACCTGAACGAAAAGCTCTTCATCAGAGGGCGCCTGATTCGCCTTCTCAAGCTCAACCTTTCGCCGACTCATTAATCCGTTGGCCTCTTCGGTCAGTTGCTCGATGTCCTGCTCCTTGGCGCCGTCGAAAACAGGCGTAATCGCCGTGAATCCCAATACTTTAGCCACCCAGCCAAGGTGCGTCTCAAGAATCTGCCCCACGTTCATTCTGCTCGGCACCCCCAGCGGGTTGAGCAGTATGTCAAGCGACGTGCCATCCTCAAGGAACGGCATATCCTCTTCGGGCAGTATCTTCGCAATAACGCCCTTGTTGCCGTGGCGACCCGCAATCTTGTCTCCAATCGACATAGTCCGCTTGGTCGCAACATACACCTTGACCATTTCTATCACGCCGCTGGGCAGCTCGTCGCCGTGCTTCAGCCGTTCAATACGCCTTTTGCCTTCCTCCTCAAGGGCCCTGATTTTCTCAAGGAACTTGTCCGCAAGTTTTTCCACCTTCTCGCGCATCGCGGCCGGCTTGACCCATTTAACGTCCCAGTTGGTAACCTGTTCGTAAACGACCTCGTCATCCTCGCTGACACCGACTTTCTGTCTGCTGGACGGGTCAATAATATCGACCTCAAACTTCTCATGAATCGCGCCCACCATTTGCCTGAATATCACGCACTGCTTCGTCCTTACATCCTTTTCGTGCTCTCTTATCTGGGCATTCAGCGCCTTTTTGCCTTCCTCGCCGCCTGCTCCCCGCCGCACAAACCGCTCGGTCTTGATTACAACCCCTTCATAACCGTTGGGCAGTTCAAGTGAATCGTTCTTCACATCTTCGCCTGCTCTGCCAAATATCGCGTGCAGCAGTTTTTCTTCCGGTGTAAGCTCGGTCTTGCCCTTCGGCACAACCTTACCCACCAGAATATCGCCCGGTTGTACCCTCGTGCCCTCGAACACCACGCCATGCTCATCGAGATTACGCAACGCCTTTTCGCTGACATTTGGAATATCGCCGGTAAATTCTTCCTTGCCCAGCGGCGTTTCGCGTATTTCAGCATCAAACTCATTGATATGAATGCTTGTGAAACTGTCGTTCTTGACCAACCGCTCACTGACAATTATCGCGTCCTCGAAGTTGAACCCCTCGTAAGACATAAAACCGACCAGCACGTTTCTGCCCAGAGCCAGCACGCCATCGACAGTACCCCCGCCGTCGGCCAGCGTCTGGTCCTTCTCAACCCTCTGTCCCAGCTTTACAACCGGCTTTTGATTAAGACACGTCCGCTCGTTTAATCCGAAGTACTTCTCCAGTTTATATTCATCCGTATGATTGATGACGACCTTGGTGGCATCGACCGCAGTGACCGTTCCCGCTTTTTGCGCACGAACAGCCATACTCGAATACCGTCCCGCCATCTCCTCCATACCCGTCTGGACCAGAGGCGGCTCGCACCTCAGCAAAGGCACCGCCTGCCGTTGCATATTCGAACCCATCAGCGCTCTGTTCGCGTCGTCATGCTCGAGGAACGGTATCAGCGCAGCCGACAAACCCACAATCTGCTTGGGCGAGACGTCAACATAGTTCACCTCTTCGTGCGATACCTGTGCAAGCTCCCCGCGCTGCCGTGCCAGCGCCATCCCCTCACGTATCTTGCCTGTCTCGGGTTCCACCGCGCTGGGCGGAGCAAATATCGCCTTCATTTCCTCATCTGCCCGCAGGAAGACAACATTATTAGTTACCTTGCCCTTTTCGACCTTGTAATAAGGCGACAGCAGGAAACCGTATTCGTCAACCGTGGCGAATATCGCTAATGAACTAATAAGACCGATGTTTGTGCCTTCAGGCGTCTCGACCGGGCATATCCTGCCGTAGTGGCTGATATGCACGTCGCGGACCTCGAAGCCCGCTCGCCTTCTGTTCAACCCGCCGGGTCCAAGCGCCGACAATCGTCTCTCGTGCGTCAACTGGCTCAGCGCATTGGTCTGGTCCACTATCTGGCTCAACTCTCCGCGCCCGAAGAAAAAGTTGATGCTGCTCGACACGCTCTTGGAATTGACCAGGTCCGCTATCCGCAGGGGCTGCTCGCCTTCCTTCATCGTGCTCATTCGTTCCTGCACGGTCTTGCGAAGTTTCAAAAGCCCCTTGCGAATTTCGCCGCCAGCCAGTTCGTCAATAGTCCTAAGCCGGCGATTACCCAAATGGTCGATATCGTCAACCTCGCCCTTGTTATTCCGCAGCCCGATTATGTAGTTCACCGCATTGATGAAATCCTCGGCCCGCAGCGTCATCTCGGTTTCGCCGACGTTTTGCCCGAATTTACGATTCAGCCGGAACCTGCCAACCTTGCCCAGCCGGTATCGGTTAACGTCAAAAAACTTCTCGTTGAAGAACTGGTTGGCCTTTTCCTGGTTGGCCGGATTACCGGGCCTCAACCTGATGTAAAACTTCAACAACGCCTGCTCGTGGCTCTTGCAGTCGTCTTCCGCAAGCGTGTTGAAAACCAGCGCATCGCACGACCCTTCGACTACCTCGATTTTCTTTATCTCACTTTGCTGAATTATCGAAACCTTGTCGCCAATCTGAGCGCCCGCCTTTACGATTATCTCGCCGCTTTCGGTATCGACGATGTCACGCACCACCCACATATCGGGTGTCAGCTTGTTCTTCTGGACCTCTTTGGTCTCGTAGAACCGCCTGATTATCTGTTCGGTCTCGCTGAAATCGGGACTTAATGCCCGCAGGAAAATCGTGGCGGGAATCTTGCTCGACTGGTCGATTTTAACCACCAGCACGTCCTTGTGCGTAACGCTTATCTCTATCCAGCTTCCGCGTTCCGGGATAATTCTGCCGCCGTGCAATATGCGGTCGCCTTCCTTGCTCTCGACCAGAAAATCAACGCCGGGGCTTCTGTGCAGCTGGCTTACGATAACCCGCTCGGCGCCGTTGATGACAAACTCGCCGCCGCCAATCATCACGGGTATCTCGCCCAGATATATCGCCTGCTCAGCTATGTCCTGCCCGTCCTTGTTGCGAAGCCGGCAGGTTATCTTCAGGGGATACCCGTATGTCAGACGCAACTGCCGGCACTCGTTTACGTTGTACCGGGGCTGCTCAAGCTCGTAAAAAAGATACTCCAGTATTGTCCCTTTGTCGTAGCTTTCTACCGGAAAGGTTTCGCGAAACAGCTCTTCCAGTCCCTTGCGCGCACGCTTCGTCGGGGCGACGTCCCTTTGCAGAAACTCGTCGTAGCCCTTCCTCTGTATGACCACAAGGTCAGGGATTGCAACCTTCTCGCGCATTTTGCCGAAATTACGAACTTTCAATTCAGCCATTTTTCAGTCCCGAATTAAACGGCAACTTTTACACTGCCCGATTAATGTCTTTAGCCCTCTTCGGGGCACACTTACATTCGTTAGGCGATTTCTACCGTTGCTCCCGCGCTTTCGAGTTGCTTCTTGGCGGCCTCCGCCTCGTCCTTGCTTATGCCGGTCTTTACCGGTTTCGGAGCTCCGTCAACCAGGTCCTTCGCTTCTTTGAGGCCCAGTGATGTCAATGCCCTTACTTCCTTGATGACCTGAATCTTCTTGTCGCCGGCTGCCTTGAGGATAACGTCAAACATCGTCTTCTCAGGGGCTGCCTCAGCCGCTGCTGCCGCCGGGCCGGCCATTATTACCGCGCCGCCAGCCGCCGGCTCTATGCCGTACTCTTCCTTAAGATAATCACCAAGCTCCTTGGCCTGCATCAGTGTCAGCTTTACAATCGCGTCGCCAAGTTTCTTTGTTTCGTCGCTCCAGCTTTTTGCCTGTTTTGTTTCTTCTGACATGTTCATTGAACTCCTATATCGAATTGCCCGATGGTAGCCGGGACTACGCCGTCCCGTTTAACTCCCTCACTCGGAGGCAGCCACCTGAGCCGTTTGTATTCGTTTTTAAGTTACCCCTTATGCGGCTTGCTTGTCCGCGCTTTCGCCTTTGTCCACAATCGTCTTTATGCAGCCGGCTATTCTCCCGGCAGGTCCGCCAATCGCCCCGGCTAATCTCGCCGCCGGCGACTTGACCAGCATAATAATCCTGCCCTGCAATTCCACCCGGCTCGGCATCTTCGAAAGCCCCGCGGCGCCCTTGCTGTCCAGTGCATCACCTTCAAGATATGCGCCTTTTATATGAATCGCCGGCACCTTGCCAACCCAGTTGCTCAGTTCTTTGGCCGTATCAACTATGCTGTCGCCGCCGTATGCGACCACGCAAGGCCCAACGAAAAGCGACGACGCTGATTCCATCTTCAGCTTCGTCAGTGCCCTTTTCATAAGGGCATTCTTAACGACCAATAATTTAATGCCCTTGCTCTTAAGCGCCCCTCGCATCACGTTATTCTCAACGCCGTTTACATTCTGCGTGCTGATAACGATAAAATCGGTAACCTTTTCGTTAACGATTCTTTTTTCCAGTTCCGAACACAGTAAATCTTTTACGACCTTGCTCATATTTTCACCTGCCTGATTCTTTCACAAACACATTATGCGCAGCGAATCTCTGCGCACAACAAAAGCCCAAATCCGCCTATACGGCAATCAACACGCCTGGGCTCATCGCCGCGTGGATACTAATCTTCTTTATATAAGTTCCTTTTGAGCTGATCGGCTTAATCTTCTTGATATGCGATATAACCGCGTCGATGTTGTCTATCAGTTTCTGCGCGTCAAAACTCACCTTGCCGACCACAACGTGGACGTTTCCGCCCGTGTCGTTTTTGAATTCGACCTTTCCCGCGGCAAACTCACGCACCGCGGTAGCGACGTCAGCAGTTACCGTGCCGTTTTTGGGTGAGGGCATCTTGCCCTGCGGACCAAGAACTCGACCCAGCTTGCCTACCTTGCCCATAACCTTCGTTGAGGCAATCGCCACGTCGAAATCCGACCAGCCCGCTGTTACCTTGGCAACCAGCTCGTCTACACCTACCTCAATAGCGCCCGCCTGCTTTGCCGCTTCTGCATCGGCCCCCTCGCAAAATGCAATGACCTTCTTCTGCTGACCTATCCCGTGAGGCAGCGATATCGCGCCGCGGATAATCTGGTCCGACTGCTTCGGGTCGATACCGAGCCAGAATATGCACTGAATCGTCTGGTCAAACTTCGTTGAGTTAAACGTCTTAACCTTTGCCACCGCATCAGCCAAACTAATCGGCGCCTCGCTGACCTGCTCTGCCTCTTTGCGGTATCTTTTGCCCCTGCTAATTATCATAATTCTTATGTCTCGAATCGCCTTTGGTTTACTTTTCTATTAGTCCACAACCTCAACACCCATACTCCTGGCGGTACCGCGGATAATTTTCTCCGCCTTATCCAAACTGTACGCATTGAGGTCCTTGCTTTTTGTCTGTGCAATCTGGCGAATCTGTTCAGCCGTAACCTTGCCCACCTTTTCTTTGTTCGGCACGCCGCTGCCCTTGGCCACACCCGCTGCCTGCTTCAACAACACTGCCGCCGGCGGACTTTTCACCTCGAAGGTGAATGTCTTGTCCGTATAGACCGTTATCACGACAGGCACCGTCGTCCCGTTCAACTCTTTTGTCCGCTCATTGAACTGAGAGACAAACTGCCCGATATTGACGCCGTGCTGGCCAAGCGCGGGACCAATCGGAGGGGCCGGCGTCGCCTGCCCGCCGGACGCCTGCAACTTTATCTTGACCATTACCTCTTTAACGCCGCTTCTTGCTGCTGGTTTCCCTTTTGCCATTATTCAACCTCAAAACAGGCACTTGGATCGCCGCTGAACCGGCTTCACACCTTCTCAATCTGCCAATACTCTATATCCAGCGGGGTGCTTCGCCCAAATATCTCCACTATCACTTTTACAATACCTCTGTCCTGGTCAATCGCCTCAACTGTCCCCTCAAAACTCTCGAACGGCCCTTCACGAATCTTAATCTGGTCGCCCTTCTTGAAGTCCACCTTGATGCTCGGTGCTTCCTCCGGCTTTTCAACCTCCTGCATCATCTTCGAGACGTCGGTGTCCCGCATCGCCGTCGGAATACCCTCCGTACCAACAAAATCGCCGACACCGGGAATCTCTTTTATTACAAACCACGCCCTTTCAGGCACCTTCCCGCCCTCGGCGGCTTCCATCTCCACAAAAACGTAGCCGGGGTACAACTTGCGCTTGTGGACGGTCTGCTTGTTGCCGCGAACCTTCTTGACCCTCTCGACGGGAACTTCTATCCTGCCGATGATGTCAGTCAGGCCGGCCGCATTGACCTTCTGCGAAAGCACCTCTTTTACGTGCATCTCCTTATTGGATGCAACTCTCAGCACGTACCATTTCATCAAAACGCCCCGACTCAATAACATAATATGCTCTGAAACCCGGCTTGCGGCCGCTTTTTACTGCACCAGCCATCCTACAGACAACTGAAGAACAAAATCCGAGACACCAAGCAGCACCGCCAGGATAATCACAACCGAAATCACAACAACCGTCGAAACCGCTACTTCCTGCCTGGTGGACCAGTTGACCTTTTTCATCTCGCCTTCGGCAGAAATCATAAAGTCAGCGATGCTGGGATTGTTAACCATCCACATCATCAATACAGACAGGGCGATAAACAGCCCGACGGGCACCATTGTCTCAATCCACAAACCGATGTCCGCCGCGTCAAGTGTTCGGTAAAGCTGCAAACACCCGATTGCCACTATCGCCGCGCCGCCAAATGCACTAATCATCCGCGTATATCTGCCCTGGCCACGCTTATAAACGCTCAAACCCATAATGCACCCGAATCCTTGCCTGACCGCTTAATCGCCATCCGTGTTTTGCCCGCCATAACCCCAATGTCTTTTATCAGGACAAAGGCGAAAGCTCCGGAGCGTCGACGACTGGCCACACACCAGGCCAGAAGGGAATCGAACCCCCAACCTTCGGTTTTGGAGACCGACGCTCTGCCAATTGAGCTACTGGCCTATCATTTGCTCTTTGCGCCAAACCCGTTTTATTTCCGTTTCAGCTTGTGAGTCGTATGCTTGCGTTCAAACTTACAGAACTTCTTCAACTCCAGTTTGGGCGTGCCGTCAACTACACTGATGTTGGTTCGATAGTTGCGCTGCCCGCAGTCCTTGCACTCAAGCCAAACATTTTCCCTTTTGCTTTTTTTTGCCATACGACCCTGCTGTGCCGTCTTTTAATCGTTCATTAACCGATAACTTTGGTTACAACACCTGCTCCAACGGTCCTGCCGCCTTCACGAATGGCAAATCGCAGGCCTTCTTCCATCGCTATGGGCGAAATAATCTCGACTTCCATCGCGATGTTATCGCCAGGCATACACATTTCCGCAGCTTTACCTTCTCTGCTCTGTATGAGCTTGACGCTGCCGGTCACGTCTGTCGTTCTGAAATAGAACTGCGGCTTATATCCCGCGAAGAACGGCGAATGCCTTCCGCCTTCCTCTTTCGTCAGAACGTAAACTTCCGACATGAAATGCGTGTGCGGCGTAATGCTTCCCGGCTTGGCAATGACCTGTCCACGTTCGAGGTCTTTCTTTTCGACGCCTCGCAGCAACAACCCGACGTTGTCGCCTGCCTGTCCTTCATTGAGCGTTTTGTTGAACATTTCCACGCCCGTAACCACCGTCTTGCGAATATCAGGGGAAAGCCCGATGATGGACACTTCTTCGCCGACCTTGACAACGCCTCTTTCAATCCTGCCTGTACCGACCGTTCCTCTGCCCTTAATGCTGAACACGTCTTCGACGGGCATAAGGAATGGCTTGTCAACCTGTCGCGGCGGAATTGGAATATACTCATCCATCGCCTTGAGCAGCTCAATTATCGGCGCGCAAGCGGGGTCATCTATCGACTTGGCGGCAAGTGCCGCGGTCGATGAACCGCGAATGATGGGGGTCGTGTCGCCCGGAAACTCATACTTATTCAGGAGGTCTCTTACTTCCATCTCAACCAGGTCAACAAGCTCCTTGTCATCGACCAGGTCAACCTTGTTCAGGAATACCACAATCTTCGGCACGTTTACCTGACGGGCAAGCAGTATGTGCTCGCGGGTCTGAGGCATCGGGCCGTCATAAGCGCTGACCACAAGAATTGCTCCGTCCATCTGGGCAGCGCCGGTAATCATGTTCTTCACGTAATCGGCGTGGCCCGGACAGTCAACATGGGCATAATGCCTGTTTGCTGTCATATACTCGACGTGCGCGGTCGCAATCGTCAAAATCTTTGTCGGGTCACGTCGGCCCTGTGACTCCGAGGCCTTGGCTATGTCATCATAGCTCTTAAACTTAGAAAATCCCTGCAGTTCCATTACCTTCGTCATCGCCGACGTCAGCGTCGTCTTGCCATGGTCGACGTGTCCAATCGTTCCGACGTTGACGTGGGGCTTCGTTCTCTCAAATACCGCCTTAGCCATGGTTATATGAACCTCCAATCAGCACTTTTATTTCCTTGTTCCTGTTTTCTGATATAACATCGCTTCAAATTAAACTGACTCTTATAGAATCAACTTCCAGCCAAGCCCGGCCCTGTTCTTGCCGTTGCCTCAGCCCGAAATATCTGCACTTAGCTGCTGATGGGATTTGAACCCATGACCTCGTCCTTACCAAGGACGCACTCTACCAACTGAGCTACAGCAGCAGTTTAAACACAAGTTCTGCGCCGCGCAAAAACACAGGCGGGAACTAAAAACAGTCCCCACGCTCAGCCGCAGGCCTCAAAACCACGCCGTCTTTGCACAACAAATCCTGCACTGACAGCCAAACAAACGTCATTAACCTAATTGTGAGTAGGGTAGTTTACAAAAATCCGGGTCAACCTGCAAACATAAAAAAATAAAAAAATGTAATTTTTTTTACCCCCTCTCATATAGGCCGTCTTTTTCAGACGGCCGTTAACAGCCACCCCCGCAAAATCAACGCCTTTATCAGTATTGCTATCCGCCGCCGTTTGGGTCCTCCGCCTCTTTAGCCGGACCGAACCGTTTGCCCCACCGGGCCAGGTGCTGATGCCACAAAGGACGCTGGTCAGCCGACTTTATTCTCCGCAGTGATTTCAACACCATATTGGGGTCTGACCCTTCCGACGGATTATCCAAAAACACATCAATTGAACGAATAACCGCATTGTCGTTGCCCAAATCCTTTTCCAGCAAACAGTTACCAACAATCTGGGTCGCCGCCTCCACCTTTGGCCAGCGCAGATATACATCCACTAATTGCCCCAAAATCGCCTCTTTTTGCTCCGCGGTTTTGGCTGACCCCCGCAACTTGCCCAAATACTCCGCCGCCTGCTCAAACTGCCCCGCCTTTGTGTAAAGCTGTGCCAGCTTTTCCCGGGTGGCCCTTATCATTTCCGCCTTGTTTTCCGCAACCGCCTTGCGTTCCGCCAGTTCAAAAAACGATACGCACTGCTCGTCGGACAGCTTCCCTTTGCCTGCCTGGGAATCGAATCTGCCAATCCAGTCCTCAATAACATTGACGTCGCAGTTGTTAAATATCTTAAGCATCGCCTGCCACGCCGTCTTGCCTTCAGAATTAGCTCCCAGCTTGTCCCACAACCACGACAGGTCGTCTTTGCCGCCCACTTCCCCCGCCAGTTCCATAACCCTGTCTCTGACAATCTGGCTGCGGTCATTAACAAAATCCTTCGCCAGTAATTTGAGCGCCCTTGGCCTGTCAACACAAATAAGGCCATCGACTGCCGCCTCTCTGACTAAGTCGCTTTCATCACTCAACGCCTGTTCGAAAAGCCCCGCGAATCGCTTGGCCGACTCCGGCTTGTAAACGTTCTGTCCGCACAATCGCGCCATTGTTCCCAGCAAATCGCCACGCAGAGTGCTGTTGCCGGTTTGCTTGTCCCGGCCATATCTTTCGACGAGCAGGTCCATATATTTTGCGACTTCGTCATCTGCAAGGCCGCCCGGCTCAATCAGTTTCCTTATTACCTCTGCCCCCCTGTGCGCCTTTTTGGCATCCTCGTCGTTTAAGTATCCAGACGCCCATTCCAGTGTCTGCTTTCGCAATTCCGGCGAAAGCTGACTCCCGGAGGTGGGAACAAGCGCATAATGGCACGCCGCGCCAAGGGCAACAAATAATTCCAGCTTGACCTCTTCATCCTGCTCAACCTTGAACTGCTCCGCCAGTCGCTCCGCCGAGCTTAATTCGCCCGTCAGTGAAAGCAGCTTCGCCGTCGCAAGACGCACGTCCCTGTTGTCGCTGGAAACCAGCTTTACCAAAACCGGGCCAAGCTCCGCGGGCAATTTTGATTGCGTCCCAATCCGCCACTGCGAAACCTTATCCAAAGCCCACAGTCGAATCATCGATTCGGAATTGTTCAATTGCTCTATCAGGAATTTACCTCGCTGCCCCTCCTCGCCGAGTCCCTCATATATCCTGTCTAGCGAACCCAGATATAGTTTCCGCCACTGGTCACGTTCTTTCTCCAGGTCGTTTACCCGCGATTCCTGCCGAATAAGCCAGTCCCGCTGAAACCGTTCCATTCCGTTTGTTCGCAGGTCGCTCAAAATTTGTGCCCGTCTCCTCGCGTCCCTGCTGACGGGTATGCCTAACGACCGAAGCGCATCACCTGCGGCGACTGAAACCTGCTTATCCTTGTCCTCTACAAGCTCAGCTATCCGCGTTATAGCTTTTATATCGAGCTGCACCTTCATTGCGTATATCGCGTTTAATCGCGCCTTGATAGGCATCGATTCGTCCTTTGCCATTGGCTCCAGAACATTCGCTATCGCGTCATAATCGAAAATCAGCATTGCCTCTGCTGCGAATTTGGCGGGATTTCCCTCTTCCGTTTTCAAAACCTCCGCTAACGGCTCAATAAAATCATTCTTGTTCCTCACGGACCTCCTGGTCTCCCTGCTGACCGTCAACGCCCTGCAAACCGCCATCCTCGCCTGTTTATTCTCCGATTGCTTTAACGTCTCTATCAATACCTGCCTTGCGCGGGTGCTGTCACTGAAAAGCATCACCGTCGCGGCATCCAGACGCACATCTTCCGTGGCGCCTCGCAACAGCGCCTCCTGATTTACCTTCAGTTGCGTGTCCGTCTCACCCCTCGGCGACGTCTCCGCCGTCGGCGCCATCATATTATTATCAACCTTAGTCGCCCCCTGCTGACATCCCGCCAAAACCAATAAAACCAATACCAGCAAATATGCTCGTTCTATCATTATTACCAACACTTTCTTGAAGTGGTTACTCGTAATCACGGCCTTTGACCCCGATGATAACCCCATATAATCACACACGTCAACCGCCGATTCTGAAATAGTCCTATAAATCTACGGTCTCGGGTGATATTTCCTGTGAATCTCCCGTAACCTCTCCTGGTCAACGTGCGTGTAAATCTGCGTTGTCGATATATCCACGTGCCCAAGCATTTCCTGAACGCTCCTCAAATCCGCCCCGCCTGCCAGCAGGTGCGTCGCGAAACAATGTCTCAGCGTATGCACCGTCAAATTTTTCGGCATCCCGGCGCGGGCCGCATATCTTTTAATAAGACGCCAGATTTCGATACGGCCCATAGGTCTGCCTGTTCGACTCAATAACAAAAAATCTCCACTAAACGACTTCGCCAACCTCGGCCTCATATCCTTCAGGTACTCCCGCGTCGCGGCAGCCGCCACCCTGCCAAGCGGAATCACCCGTTCCCTGCTGCCCTTGCCGATACATCGCAAATACCCCACATCGAGATTCAAATCCGATATCTTCAAGCCCGCAACCTCACTGGCCCTGACCCCGGTCGCGTAAAGCAATTCCAGAATCGCCTTATCGCGCAGGTAATACTTCTCTTTCGGCGACGGCGCCTCCAGCAAATCCACTACCTGTTTCTTGGAGCATATAACCGGCAGCCGCTGCCAGAGCTTAGGCCCCTCCAGAATCCCCGTAAAATCATCCTCAACCAGCCCATTTAGCTTGCCAAACCGCAAAAACATCCTTATCGCCACTAACGCCCTCTTGGCCGACGACTCCGCCCTGTCGCCCTTTGCCAGCGTTATCATATATTTCTGTATCAGAGCGGGCGTAATCTGTTTCGGTTCGCTAACTCTGCCGGATTTACAGAATTCCAGGAAATCCCTCAAATCCCGCCCATAACCCTGAATTGTGTTGTCAGACAACCCCCCCTCGACTGTCAGGTAACCTAAAAAGTCCCGAACCAGCCGACCCAATGGCAATTCGTCAAGTTTGTTCGCAATTGTCTGTGTCTGAACTGAAAGCATAGATTACTCACTTTTACCGCAGAGACCGCAAAGCTCGCGGAGCTTATTTTATATTTTTTCTCTGCGTTCTCGGCGTGCTCTGCGGTAAAATCAACTTGTGCCGCTATCAACTTCATCGACCATTATTCAAAAAACCCTTTAACACCGCTTCGCACTTACAATATAATCATCCGCAAATGCTGAATTGGCGGAATGATTGAGGTATTAAGAATGAATAAATCGATATTGAACAAATTGTTTGCCTGCTCGCTGCTCTTTTGGCTGGCCGGCTGCGCGCAAAACAAATACACAAAGACAATAGAACAACTCTGCCCGCCGGCTGCGACCAAAACAAGCGTGATGACGGCCGCAGAACAGGTGCTCGCCGGGATGCACTTTAGTATCGAAAAGCTCGACGTCGATGCCGGCTATATAAGAACCGCTCCGCTTTCAGGTGCACAGTCCTTTGAATTATGGCGAGCAGACAGCGTCGGCTCATTCAACCAGACCGAAGCCGATCTGCACAGTATCCGCAGGGCAGTCGAAATCAACATAAGCGAACAAGCCGGCCAACTCTGCATCAACTGCAAAGCAACCACTCAACGGTTAAGCTTGCCCCAAAGCGCCGCCGGACAGAACCGTCCCGTAATGTCCCCGGACCAAAGGTCTGTCCAAAAGTTCAAACTCGGCCATGAGCAGAAATCAAACTTGACCTGGACAGACCTCGGCAGAGATAACCAGCTCGAAACCGAGATTTTGAAACGCATCGAGTCGCGCCTGACGGCGGATAAAAAACAACTCGCAGCAACCAAAAAGGAATCAAACAAATGAAAATACTCGTCACCGGCGGAGCCGGATACATCGGAAGCAATATGGCAGCTTGTCTCGCCGCCGAAGGCCATCAGCCAATCATCTACGATAATCTAAGCAAGGGACATACGGCCGCGATAAAAGGATGCGAGTTCGTTAAGGGTGATTTGGCTGATTTCAACCTGCTGACCGCGACCCTCAAAAAACACAAAATTGAGGCCGTGATGCACTTCGCCGCGTTCATCGAAGCGGGCGAATCCGTAACCAATCCCCTCAAGTACTATCAAAACAACGTCTCCAATACACAGACGCTTCTCAGCGCAATGGAAACAACGGGCGTAGGTAAATTCGTTTTCAGCAGCACCGCCGCGGTTTATGGAATGCCCAACAAGCAGCCCATTACGGAAGATTTGCCGACGCATCCAATCAATCCCTACGGCGAGACAAAATTGGCCGCCGAAAAAATGTGTCACCATCAGGCCGTCGCGGGCAAATTGCATTACGTCGCGCTTCGATATTTCAATGCCTGCGGTTCAGGACACAACTGCACTCTCGGCGAAAACCATAAGCCCGAGTCGCACTTAATTCCGCTGACTATTTTCGCGGCTATGGGCAAAACGGACGCAATCAAAATCTTCGGCTCCGATTATCCAACCGACGACGGCACCTGCGTCCGCGATTATATTCACGTCGAAGACCTCTGCCTCGCTCATCTGCTGGCGTTGAAAAAACTCGATAAGCAGGCCGAATCGATTTACAACCTAGGGCTAGGAAAGGGTTATTCTGTTCGACAAGTCATTGATACCGTTAAAAAAGTGTCGGGGAAAAACTTCAAGGTCATCGAATCGCCTCGCAGACCGGGAGACCCGCGGGCACTTGTCTGCGATTCCACAAAAGCCAGAACCGAACTCGGCTGGCAGCCCAAATGGACAAACCTCGAAAAAATCGTCGAATCCGCCTGGAAGTGGCACAGCAAATATCCGAACGGATACGCTGAATAGAAAGATAAATGCGAATGAAGAAAATAAAGCAAAACGTCGTCCGCTTTCTTAGAAAATACCAGATGGATTACCTCGATGTCGATATTGACCTGGTAATCGATTCCTTTTTGTCCGAGATGCAGCGAGGACTTGCCGGCAAAAAAAGCACCCTCGATATGATTCCCACCTATATCGAAGTCGGTGCCGATGTCCCCACGAACAAACGCGTAATCGTCGTTGACGCCGGCGGCACAAACTTCCGGGTCGCCACTGTTTATTTCGACGACCAGAAAAAAGCAATTATGGAAAACCTGCGCCTGTACAAGATGCCCGGCGTGCAGCACGAAATCGGCAAAGACGAATTCTTCAAGATTATGGCGGGCTATCTCAAGGATGTCACAGGCGCAGCACAAAATATCGGTTTCTGCTTTTCATACGCCGTCGAAATGTTCCCCAATAAAGACGGCCGGCTAATCAGGTTCTCAAAAGAAATAAAAGCCAAAGACGTCGTCGGTCAATTCATCGGCGAAAACCTCAACCGCGCGCTTGCGTCTATGGGCCTCGGCGGCGACAAAAAAATCATCCTCCTCAACGACACCGTCGTTACCCTTCTCGCGGGCGTCGGCTACCAGAACCGCTCCTTCGGCTCATACATCGGCTTCATCCTCGGCACGGGCACCAATACCTGCTACGTCGAGAAAAACAGCAATATTAAAAAGACAAAGAATCTCGACCTTTTGAAAAGCCAGATTATCAATACCGAATCCGGCAACTTCGGCAAAATCAAACAGAGCAAAATAGACGCCGCCTTCGATAAATCCACCGTCAACCCCGGCGTCCACAAATTCGAGAAGATGATTTCCGGCGCATACCTCGGCCCCCTGTGTCTGGCCACAATTCACAAGGCCTGTGATAACAATCTATTCTCAACAGCCGTCGCAAACGCCCTTTGGCAAATCTCCGAACTCGACACAAAAGATATGAACACCTTCCTGCTGTATCCCTATGGCAACAACCCCCTCGCCGACGCCGCCAAACAGGGCAATGCCGATGACTCCCTTACCTTATATTATATAGCTGACCGATTAACCGAACGCGCCGCCAAACTCACCGCGATTAACCTTTCCGCTATGGCAATCAAATCCGGGCAGGGAACCGACCCCTCGCACCCAATCTGCATCGTCGCCGAAGGCACAACGTTTTACCAAATGAAGGGTTTGAAACCCCGCGTCGAGTTTTATCTCAAGCAATACCTCGAAAACAAACTCGGCATTTATTATGAGATTATCAGCGTCGATAACGCCACCCTCATCGGCGCAGCAATCGCGGGATTAACGAATTAAAATCCCTTTGAAGGGATGTCCACATTTTTGCCTTTTTACTTGCCTTTCCCCGCCTATACTTATAATAATAAGGAACAGGAGAACTTAAATCTTCGGCGTAAGGACAAATGCTATGACTGGCAAAGAATTCGTCAAACGGATGGCAAACGGAAAATCTGATATTATCCAAGTTTTTCTGGACATCCTTTCCAAAACGGGTTCGCGGTATTGCCTGATTGGGGGACTTGCCGTAAACGCTTATGTTGAGCCGGTCGTGAGCTTGGATATGGACGTCGTCGCAGCCAATGAAGATGTCAGTGCCATTTGCAAAGCCGCCAAAGAACAAGGGCTAAAAATCGAGCAATTCGAGCATAGCGTCAATCTCACCAGCGCCAACTCCGACCTGCGGATTCAACTTCAGTCAGACCCGCGTTACCAAAAGTTTATTTCAAATGCCGATGGCAGGAACGTCCTCGGTTATACGATAAGAGTCGCACGAATCGAAGACGTGTTACAGGGCAAGGTCTGGGCGTATTCGGATAAAACCAGACGCAAAAGCAAACGGCAAAAGGATTTGGCCGATATCTTCCGCATCATCGAAAAATTCCCCCAGCTCGAAGCATCCCTGCCGCAAACCATCCGGGAAGAATTGAACAAATAAGAAAAAGGTCAAAGTATGAACGATAACGCCACCCTCATCGGCTCCGCTATCGCGGGATTAACAAATTGATTTTCTTTGAAAAGGATAAATCAATGAAAGCTGAAAAACAAATTAAAATCGCCAGAGGAACAGCGTTCTTTTTGATTTTTCCCCTTATACTTGCCCCAGGATCGCTCTTTTCATATGACCAGTTATTGAAGGGAGGCGAGTCCGTAACTTGGCAATTTGCACTGTCGTTTATGGGGTTTACGTATATATTGATGTCGCCGTTATTCGCACTCTGCCTTATTTATGCTTGGTCGCTGAAGCGTAGAAAACAAAAGACAGCTGTTGTCTGTTTCGGACTACTCGCTATTTGGATGATAATGTCCTCAATATACTTGCTAAAAACTCTACCGCCTGACGTACCAATTGTACCTTACCTAGTAATTCCAATCGTGGTAGTTGCGTTACTCTTACAAGGCATCCTTGGTCTCCGTAAATTACAGACAGCTCAATCCTCTGCGTAAAAAGATTAAGTTTTGTAAAATATGATTACGCTATTCTGTGTTTATTTAAAATGCTTTACACAAAAATAGGATCACGATAATGGCAAATAATCTACCTACACCTGCCCAACGTTGGCAACAAATCGACTTTTCTAATCGACTCACAGACACGAGTTTGTGGATTAGGATGGCTGATGAGTTGATTGATGCGGCTAATGTCCTTGAGATAGAGGTTGTAAAATACTGGTCTGAGATAAAACTCGATGAACACAACCACCCAGTCAACACTTCTGGTCGTAAATATGTACAAGGAGCTTATTCTTTATTGATAGCGTATGCTTTGGAAAACTACTTTAAGGCCTTACTAGTCCATCAAAATCAAAAAGGGTTAAAGGGTTGGCTTCTTACCAAACTGCCGGGATATCTTAATGATCACGTGCTCGCCCGATTAGCATCCAAATCGAAATTCAAACTTGATACATCAGAGGAAGAGCTTCTATGCCGATTGTCTCGTAGCTCCATTTGGGCTTCCCGATATCCAATACCATTAGAACCCAAAAAGCTTGCTAATGTGGAGAAACTCTCAAATGGACAATATTATCTCACGCCGTACTATGCGCCTAGGGACATAAAGAAAATCCATGATTTTGTCGATCGTCTTCGCAATCATGTTTTAGCTGAAATTACGAATAACGCATAACCGGGCGAGCAACTATCTTTGTATTACCTGAAGGCGAAGGGTTACAAATCGTTGTCCAAGATGTGACCGAAGCGATATTTTTTGGTGCGAAGATAGTCGATATTGTGGGGCGTTGGGGTTGCCTGAAGGGGAATCTGCTCGACGATTTTTATGCCGTAAACTTCGAGCCGATTGATTTTCTTCGGGTTGTTGGTGAGAATTTTAATCTGCTTGAGGCCCAGGTCGCGAAGAATCTGTGCGCCTATGCCGTAGTCGCGTTTGTCCGGCGAAAAGCCCAGCTCGATATTCGCATCCACGGTATCAAAGCCCTGCTCCTGGAGCTTATACGCGTGAAGTTTATTTGTCAGGCCGATGCCCCTGCCTTCTTGCCGGAGGTAAACTAATGCGCCTTTGCCCGCCTTTTCAATCAACTGCAATGCGGCTTCTAACTGCCTGCCGCATTCGCATCGCTGCGACCGGAACAAATCACCCGTCATACATTCCGAGTGAACCCGGACAAGAACCGGCTCATCGTGCTGAATCGGTTTGCCCGATTTATCCAGCTCGCCTACCCCGCCTTTGCAAATCGCAAGATGCGGCTCAGGCGAGGAAAGCGATTCGTAAGCGATGAGTTTGAAATCCCCAAAATCGGTCGGCAAATGCACCGCCTCGACCCGCTTGACCTGCGTCTCCCGCTGAAGGCGATACTCAATCAGCTTGGCAATCGAGGTAATTTTCAGGTTATGCTTTTTGCAAAATTCAAGCAGTTGCGGCACACGGGCCATCGACCCGTCGTCGTTCATAATCTCGCAAATCACCGCCGCCGGCTTCATACCAGCCAGATGCATCAGGTCAATCGCACCTTCGGTCTGCCCCGCGCGAACCAGCACCCCGCCTTCACGTGCCCGAAGCGGAAATATATGTCCCGGCCGGGCAAAATCTGCTGGCCTCGTTTTGTCGGCAATCGCCGTCTGTATTGTGTGCGCCCTGTCCGCCGCGCTGATGCCCGTCGAAATTCCCTCCGCCGCGTCAATACTAACCGTAAAAGCAGTATGCAGACGGGCGGTGTTATCCTGGACCTGTGGATGAAGCGCGAGAGCGTCGCATTTCTCGCCCGTCAAAGGCAGACAAATCAGCCCACGCCCGAATTTCGCCATAAAATTGATAATCTGCGGCGTAACCTTTTCCGCAGCGCAGACAAGGTCGCCCTCATTCTCGCGGTCTTCATCATCCACAAGGATAATCATTTTGCCCGCACGAAGCTCGTCAAGCACTTCAGGTATCTGGCTAAAATTCACTGACATATAATAAGGATTAGCAGGAATAAGGCGTTTGGTCAAGGGTTGGCTGTCCTTCGCCGATTAGCGAGACAGGTATTTGTGAATATTTTGTGCGGCTTTTTTGCCGTCGCCCATCGCCAAAATGACCGTCGCCGAGCCACGGACAATGTCGCCTCCCGCGAATACGCCGGGAATACTGGTCATAAGATTTTCATCGGCTTCGATATAGCCCCACTTGTTGAGTTTCAACCCCGGTGTCGTCTTGGTCAGCAACGGATTTGCGCCAATGCCTATTGCGACAATCACAAGGTCGCAATCGATTGTGAATTCCGAGCCGGGGATTGGCACAGGCCTGCGTCTGCCCGAAGCATCCGGCTCGCCCAATTGCATCCTGATACATTTTAGCCCGCGCACCCAGCCGTCTTTGTCGCCGAGAACTTCCAGCGGCGCGGTCAGCATCTCGAACCTGATTGTTTCCTCTTCCGCGTGATGAACTTCCTCGACCCGCGCGGGCATTTCTTTTCTGCTGCGACGATAAACAATTATGCTCTCGTCCGCGCCCAATCGTTTGCTCGTTCGCACCGCGTCCATAGCGGTATTGCCGCCGCCGATAACGCAAACGCGTTTACCCCGTATAATCGGCGTATCCGATTCCGGGTTGTATGCCTCCATAAGATTGGCACGAGTAAGGTATTCATTGGCGGAGTAAACACCCTTGAAATTCTCACCGGGGATATTCATAAACTCAGGCAGCCCCGCTCCGACGGCGATAAAAACGGCCTCGAATTTTTCGTCATTCATAAGCTGCGGTATCGTTACCGTTCTGCCCACGATGACGTTTGTCTCGATATTTACGCCCAGCGCCTTGAGATTCTGAATCTCAGCACTTACGATTTTCTTGGGCATACGGAATTCGGGTATGCCATAAACAAGCACCCCGCCCGCCTTATGAAACGCCTCAAAGACAGTTACATCATAACCAAGTTTGGCTAACTGGCCCGCACAGGTAATGCCCGCCGGCCCCGAACCGATACACGCGACCTTCTTGCCGGTTTTCTTCATCCCGACTGGAGTCTGGGGTCTGGGGTCTTGAGTCTGCTTCTGCATCTGGTAATCCGCGACGAATCGTTCGAGCCAGCCGATAGCCACAGGCGCCCCACTTTTGCATCGCACGCATAACGCTTCGCACTGAATTTCCTGCGGGCAAACCCGTCCCGTTACCGCGGGCAGGTCGTTATCTTTGCGAACCAGCTCCGCCGCAGCGAGAAAATCACCTTCCGCGATGAGCTTTGCAAAACCGGGTATGTCGATACCAACGGGACAGCCCTCGACGCACTTTGGATTTTTGCATTGAAGACATCGCTGTGCCTCGCGGATTGCGACCTGCTCCGCCAGACCCAGGTTGACTTCTTTGAAATCCCTGCTGCGTTCTATGCCGTCACGCTGAGGCATCTGCTGTCGCGGTATCGCCATTCGCTCTTTGGCTGTCAACTTGTCCGGTTCTTTACTCACGCTTTGCCTTTTTATTTTGTCTTGTGTCTGTGGTCTTGTGTCTTATGTCTGAATCTTACATTTATGCTCTTCGTATTTTTTGTTTTCGTGTCCCTTATAGGTCTTGAGCCGGTCCATCAGCTCATTGAAATCAACCTTGTGGCCGTCGAATTCGGGACCATCGACACAGGCAAATTTGCGTTTGCCGTCGATTGTTACCCGGCAGCCCCCGCACATTCCCGTACCGTCAACCATAACCGGATTCAAACTTACGATAGTCGGGATATTCAGTGGCCGGGTAAGTTCCGCTACCGCCTTCATCATTATTACAGGGCCCGCGCAGTAAACAGCATCTACTTTGGTCTGGGGGTTTTCGACAAGTTCCCGCAGCGCGTCGGTTACGAGTCCCTTTTTACCAGACGAGCCATCATCGGTTATGACAATCAACTGGTCGCTTGTCGAACCAAGCAGTTGTTCGAGAATGACTAATTCTTTGGTGCGTGCGCCGATAATGCTGACTATCTTGTTTCCCGCCTCCCGCAGCGCGACCGCCTGCGGATATACGACCGCGGTCCCCAGTCCGCCTCCGATTACCGCCACTGTCCCGTATTTGGCGATATGACTTGGCTGGCCTAATGGCCCCGCAACATCCGCGAAGTATCCGCCCTTTTGCAGCGTTGTCATCTCAAGCGTACTTTTGCCGACCGTCTGCACAATCAGCGTGATAGTTCCGGTCTTGGTATTAACGTCTGCTATGGTCAGCGGTATGCGTTCGGAATGTTCCAGGCCCCGGACGATTACAAACTGCCCGCACAGCCGGGACTTGGCGACTCGCGGCGCCTTTATCTCATACCGGGTCACATTCGGCCCGAGCGTCTGTTTGTCCACTATCTCGAACATTGGGTTATCAATTCCTTTTTTACCGCAGAGTACGCGTGGCTTGGCCATCCCTTACGGAAGAGACCGCAGAGAGAAACTAAAATCAATCTCTGCGAGCTTTGCGGTCTCTGCGGTTAATCTTCAAAGTGACGGATTATACCCTTCCCCTTTGCTCAAAAGAAATTAAAAATGCAGGTCAAATCCATTAGAGGTTCTTATATTGATACGTTTGAGAAATAAAGGCGGATGCCTGTGATTCCTATTTCTTCCTTCGCAGCAACGCCGCACCTATGACTAACAATAGCGCGGAGGCGGGCTCGGGCACAACCTCAAAAACTATTTGTTGGCTGTATGTAGTACCAACAGCCGTCCCATTACTATTCAGAATAAGATTCTCACCGGCAAAAACATGGCAAGAGTCAGCAAATGAACCTCCGGTTGATATACTGCTCCATATCAGACTGCCATCTCTGTATAGTTGATTATTAAAATTAGACGCTACTATATTTCCAGAGATTGTTAAATTTAATGGCGTTCCCACTGGAAATTCGGACGACGAACCTATTGTGAAAGCACCTGCGATTGAGAAAGAGGCGTTACCGACTGCATGGTATCCCCAGGAATCCAATGATGCATTTAACGAGGCAATCTGACCATCCGATATGGACGCCTGTGCGTGGGCATAAGCAGTGGCAAAGCTTGGGGGAGGGTTTGTGTAAGTTGCTAATGCGTCAGCTGAATAAGTTTTGATATCGCTTTTTTGCACACTTCCAGCTTTTGCATTTGCAGTTATCGTTCCCTCCCAGTTAAGGAGTGCTACGCCTCCTTGCGACCTGCTGGTTACGAAGATCAACGAAAGACATGGTATTAATATTAAAATCATTTTGTGTAGCCGTTTCATTTTACTTACCTCCAAAAATATTTAAGAAGATTTTCGTTTTCGCAAAATCAATCCGCCCAGGCCGAACAGTAAAAGCGTCGCGGGTTTACCCGCCGAAACAAACATCCGGCATCAAATTATCTTCGCCTTCTGCGAGAAGCCGCAATTACAGCACCAACAGCCATTATCAATGCGGAGGCGGGCTCAGGCGTAAGCAGAAAAGCATGATAATCACCATTCTGATTCATCATAATACCGACAATCCAGCCGTTGTTATTTATGTAATTAGCATAACTTAGTTCCCAGCCGTATGGAGCAGTAACGAGGGTATTGAGGTCTATATTGCCGCCCTGTCCTGTCGGGTCAAAAATACAGGCATGAGGATATATCTGACCAGGAACTTCAGACCAGCCCACAATCTGGCCGATGTCGTTAATGGCATCTGCACCGCTGTTATTGCCCCCGAGCGTTCCAAGGTCTATATTAGCTCCGAAGCCTGAAGAATCAAAAAGGCAGGCATGCTTATTTCCTAAACCACGAGGACCGGGGGGGGAAATATAAGAATAACCAACAATCTGGTCGTTGTTGTTAATGCAATAAGCCCAGCTCTCCGCACCGCCAAGCGTTCCAAGGTCAATATTTGCCCCCCCGCCCGTTTCATCGAAAAGACAAGCATGCTGATAATAAGCAGGACCAGAATACACTACGGCACTACCGACTATCTTGCCGGCATCATTAATGGAATCTGCATAACTCGTATAATTTTTATAAGATATGTGATGTGCCAAATCTTTATTTGCTCCTCCGCCTGTATTGTCGAAAATAACGGCACAAATACCGTTATTTCTATCAAGAGTGGAGCCGACAATTATACCGCTGTTGTTTATGGAACTAGCGCCGCCCAAATAACGTTGGGAGTTTAAGGATTTGAGGTCAATATTGGCTCCTCCGCCTGTCGGGTCAAAGAGACACGCAAGAGAAGACATACCATAAGAATCTCCTGCTGAACCTACAATCTGACCGCTGTTATTGATAGAAGCAGCACCGCTATTAGGAAGTCCGCTGAGAGTTCCGAGGTCTATGTTGTTTCCATTTCCCGTGGAATCGAAAAGGCAGGCATGCTGGTTGCCGGAAAGATTGTAAGCAGAGCCAACAACCTGACCGTTGTCATTGATGGAAAGTGCCTTACTGTCAGTGCCGCCGAGGGTGCCGAGGTCGATGAGCTGGCGATATGCAAAAACGGGACTGCCCAGAACCAAAAGAATTACCGCTGCTGAAAAAACGGGTGTATTAGCTTTCATAATCCCTCTCCTGCTTATCGTTTTTAATACGATTTTCGTTTTCGCAAAATCAATCCGCCCAGGCCTAACAATAAAAGCGTCGTCGGCTCAGGCGTAAGTAGAAAGGCTTGGTCTATGCCATTATAAGTTCCGTAACCTACAATCCATCCGTTATTATTTATGCAGTTAGCACTTTCCAGTATCCAGCCGGAAGAGGGGTCTATTAGAGTGTTCAAGTTTATATTATTTCCATTGCCCGTAGAATCAAAAAGGCATGCTTTTCGCTGACCGGAACTGTCAGAAGCGTATCCCACAATCTGATTTTCATTGTTTGCGAACAAAGCATCGCTAAGTAATCCGCCTAATGTTCCAAGATCGGTATTATTACCGCTACCTGAAGAGTCGAAAATACAGGCATGATCTCTAGGGTAGGAAAAGTTATAATCAGCTGAGCCAACTATCAGGCCTGAATCATTGATGGAATAGGCGATACTTTCCCTCCCGCCGAGAGTTCCGAGGTCTACATTTGCCCCGCCGCTATGAGGATCAAAAAGACAGGCACGGTACCCAACGGATCTGCCACCGGATACGCTCTGAGAATAACCGACAATCTGTTGACTATTGTTGATGGAGTAAGCCAAACTTGGGCTGGCACCAAGCGATCCGAGGTCATGATTAGACCAAGGCGTTGTCTGGTCAAAAACACACGCGGTTGAATGGGTCATAATGACGCCCCCCGAAACAACACTTTTGCTCGCCTGTCCTACAATATAACCATTATTATTGATGCAATAAGCGATCCCGGCAGAGGAAAAGGCACTGAGTGTTCCCAGGTTTTTATTGTTTCCACTGCCTGTAGAGTCAAAAAGACAAGCATAAGGCGAACTCATGGGGGTCGGATCGCTACTGTCAGCAGCCTGGCCGACAATCTTACCGTTGTTGTTGATTGAATAGGCGCAACTTTGGAAACCGCCAAGCGTTCCAAGGTTTGTATTGGCTCCGCCGCCTGAAGCATCAAAAAGACAGGCGCGCTGATTGGTTACACTACCATAAACATCCTTGTTGCAAGCATATCCGACAATCTGACCACTGTCATTAATAGATTGGGCGCTGCTGCACTGATAACCGCCGAGAGTGCCGAGGTCGATAACTTCGCGATATGCAAAAACGGGACTGCCCAGAACCAATAGAATTACCGCTGCTGAAAAAAGTGTGTTTTTTCCTCTCATAACTGTTTCTCCTGCTCCTACCTGTATCCTGTTAGAAAAACTCCACAGGCAATCACTCTTGAGCTACAGTTTGCCCCTTCTTCACAGGGTGATTATAGGGTACCCGGTCCCGGGGAAAATGTCAAGGGAAATTCCGGTAAAAAGCCGGGTATTCAAGGCAAAAGCGATTTTTTGGTGCGATTTGGGCAGGCAAGCCGACAATAGAAGAAGAATACCCTGTTTTTTCAAGGTAGCGGTCTGCGATGGCTGAAATGGCGACAACACTGGTTGAAATGGACGATAAAGAAGGGCTGGGCTGGCGTATCGGCGCGGTCGTCATCACCCTTATGGCAATAGGAACAATATTTGTCTTTTCGGCAGGGGTTGAGGTTGCCAAAGGCGTCAATCTGTCGCAGTTTTACGAGTCGGCCAACCTGCGAAAAGCCCTGTTTTTCCCCTTGGCCGTAGTGGTTATGCTGGTGGTATCCCGAGTCGACTATCATCGGTTCGGTTTTGACAATGGACTATGGCGTTCGCCGATGACCTACTTATTCGGTATAAGCGTGATTTTGCTGGCGTTGGTGTTAGTGCCCCATATCGGCACTCAAATCAACCAGGCCAGGCGCTGGCTCCGGATTCCGCTGGGCCCTGCCACAATCAGCTTCCAGCCATCGGAACTGGCAAAGTGGACGGTCATTTTCTCGCTGTCGGCTTTCTGCGTGAAATACGGCGACCGGCTCAAATCCTTCAAACAGGGATTTCTGCCGGTTTGTATGGCGCTGGGGCTGGTGGTAGGACTCATCATCATCGAGGACTTCGGCTCAGCGGCCTTGATTGCCCTGCTGGCCTTTTTCATATTGCTCATAGGCGGAGCAAACTGGCGTTATCTGGTGGCGCCATTGCCGGTAGCCGCGATTGGTTTTGCCGCTGCGATACTCGCCTCGCCAACTCGAAGAATGCGAATCCTGGCTTTCCTGCACCCCGACCAGTGGACCGGTTCATCAAACTATCAGGCCAGTCAGTCGCTCATCGCAATTGGCTCCGGCGGATTTTTCGGCAAAGGGCTGGGAATGGGCGTCTGCAAGTATGGCCATCTTCCTGAAGACACAACCGACTTTATCTTCTCGATTATCGGCGAAGAAATGGGCCTGGTCGGAACATTAACGGTTATAGCGCTATTCATCCTATTTGTCGTGCTTGGTGTTATGGTAATAAACCGCTGTAAAGAACCGTTTGGCAAGCTGCTCGCGACAAGCATCGTACTGGCGATCGGAGTGCAGGCCGCCTTGAATATCGGCGTCGTCACAGTAGTCCTGCCGACAAAGGGGCTGCCCTTGCCTTTCGTGAGCGCAGGCGGAACAAGTATGCTCCTGTCCGCCGCGGCAATAGGCATGCTGTTGAATATCGCATCGCGGTGCGGCGAGACGAGAGCCGGAGAGGAGAGATGATGGCAGGTAAAAGTGTCTTTTTTGCCGGCGGAGGAACGGGCGGACATATTTACCCCGCGATTGCGGTAGCGGAGAAGATTGCCGAACTCGATCCAACTGCGAAAATTCATTTCTTCATCAGCAGCCGGGATATCGACAAACACGTCCTGTCAAAAACCAGCTTCGAATATACCACCATGCCCGCAGTTGGTCTTTCAATCAGGCCGGACAAATTTTTAAATTTCTGCAAAATGTTCCTGGCAAGTCAAAAAATCGCAACCGACGCGATGGCCGAATGCGATAATCCGGTCGTCGTCGGCGTCGGCGGATTCGTCGCCGCGCCCGTCTGCCGGGCGGCCTACAAATCAAAAATACCCCTCTTCCTGCTCAACGTGGATATCATCCCCGGCAAAGCCAATAAGCTCATCGGGCGATGGGCACAACGAATTTTTGTGCAGTTCGAGGAAACCACCGAATACTTCGGCAGGCAAAAAACAAAAGTAACCGTCGCCGGTTGTCCCCTGCGAAACAGTTTTGAAAAACCGAATCCGCAAAAAGCAAAAGATGCCCTCGGCCTCGACGGCAAAAAGAAAATTCTGCTCATAACAGGCGCCTCAACCGGCTCGCAAAACATAAACAGGACCGTATGCTCGTTGCTCGACAAATTAGCGGATTACGCGGATTCCTGGCAGATAGTTCATTTAACGGGCAGGGCAAACTTCGACCAGGTCAAGGCCGGCTACGCAAACGCCCCTGTAAGGAACAAAGTCGTCGATTACTATGACGATATGGCGGACCTGCTCGCCGCGGCAGACATCGTCATCGGCAGAAGCGGCGCCGTCAGTGTCGCCGAATATGCCGCGGCGGGTGTGCCCAGCATCTGTATGCCCTACCCGTATCACAAGGATATGCACCAGTACCTCAACGCCGGCAAGCTCGTCGAAGCGGGCGCGGCGGTTATCGTGGATGACATCGGCGATGAAAAAGACCGGCGGGATTGGCTCTGGGAGGAGCTTGAACCATTGCTAAAAGATGAAAAAAAACGCCTGCAAATGAAAAATGCCTGCAAAAACATCGCTCGAAAAAACGCCGCCAAAATGATTGCCGCGGCAGTACTCGGCGGGCGAGATTCTATTTGAAGAGAAAAATGGCGGGATAAAAAATGAAATTGGGAAAAACAGTCATCCTGGTCACGGCGTTTATACTCTCGTTTTTAGTATCCTGGCTCTTCCTGTATGTGTGGGGCCATAATCCTGTTATCGTCACTTTGTCACCCTACGACGTTAATGTCCCGGGCAAACCGCTGATTTCAGCCAAAGTGTACTCACTTAAGCAGGGGGAATATCTGCTCATCCTGACGGATACCGAATCCGGACGCCGCGAAGAATATTGGTTCAATCCCCGCGATGGACGCATAGGCATCCCCGCTTTCCCAACTTATCTGCCGCTGGGTAACCGCGCGGTCATAAGCAAAACGACCTTGGACGGCTTTACTTACCTCGGCGAATACGTCGCTGACTGGGAAACAAAGAACAACAACATAGCGTTCACCATTAAAGGGCCTTCAGAGGCCGTTCGAGCGGCAAGGGACCTCTCACCTGAAGACCTCAAGAGCGAGCTTTCGTTCGGCACGAAGGTTGTTATGAAAACCAGGGAGTAAATTGGATAATTCCGGATGATATGGATGCAATGTGGTTAAGGTTCAGCGGCAGGTAAAAATTTTTGGTGTTGACAACGCACAGGCGATGATTAGGATGATGTAGTTCAGGCGAAATATTTTCGGAATGAAAGGGTACGGAAATGAGCGTTAAGCGAGTCGCCGTCCACTGCGTCGATATTGAGGACAAACCCGGCAGTTTACAGAAATTTCTGGCGCAAAGCAGTTTGTCAGGCGTTGATTACCTGTGCTTCTCGGCGTTCTCCTGCAGCGACAATCACAGCCGTGTCTATGTAAGCGCAAAGGACCCGAAAAGTTTTGAGGATTTTGCCCGTGAAGCCGGGATAAAAATAACTGAGGCGACCGGCTTCATCATCGGCGGCGAAGACCGCGCGGGTGCGGCGGCAAACGTATTAAAACGGCTTGCCGAAAAAGACATCCGCGGAATTACCGGCGCAGCAATGGTTTGCGACAATCGGTACCACTTGTTTGTGGTGGTCAACGCCAAAGACGCAGACCGGGCACAAAAGGCACTGGGCTATTAGCGGATGCGAGGCAAAAGGCAGAATTCAAAAGCAAAGGACAGACACAATTGTTAGCAGGTAAATTCTAATATAAAAATACATTATAAAATTTGGAGGTTGCAGGTATGTTGCTATGGACTATGAGGGCGTTTTTTGTCGTCATAATTGTTGCTGTTCTTCTGGTAAATCTGACGGTGCCGGAGATTTCGATCGAGAAGGGCCGGGCCAATTTCTACGCCATACTCTGGAGCGGCCTCGTACTGGTGGCAGCGGCATTCTTTGTGGATATCATGACACCCAAGAAATCTTTGGCGGCCCTGGCGGGCATCTTCTTCGGGTTGCTTGTCGGGATAGTGGTCAGTTGGGCGCTGACCCAGGTGTTCGATATGGTTATCGATATCTATCGGATATCACTTAGCCCGACGGCAACCACGGCCATAAAATGGATGCTCGGAATATGTATATGCTTTATCATTATCACTATTGTCATACGCACAAAAGACGACGTGCGATTCGTGATTCCATACGTCGAGTTTACAAAGCAGACCAAAGGAGCAAGGCCTTTCGTGCTGGATACGTCGGCGATTATCGACGGCCGAATCGCCGACCTGTATAAAAGCAAACTGTTCGACTCGCCGCTGATTGTCCCGCGATTCGTTTTGAACGAGATACAGTTGATTTCTGATTCGGCGGACAAACTGAAACGCAACCGCGGCAGACGCGGTCTGGATATACTCAAGGAGATGCAGACGAATTCCTCGATTGATATAACCATCGACGACACCGTTGTGCCGGACATCGAAGGCGTAAAGGGTGTTGACCAGAAGCTGATTCCCTTCACCAAAAACTGCGGCGGACGACTCGTAACAACGGATTATAACCTCAGCAAGGTTGCGGCCGTGCGAGAAGTGGACGTCCTGAATATAAACGACCTGGCCAACTCGCTCAAGACCATTGCCCTGCCCGGAGAAAATATGAAGGTTCGCATCATAAAGCCGGGCGAAGAACCTCAGCAGGGTATCGGCTATCTCGACGACGGCACGATGGTGGTTGTCGAGGAGGCCCGCGGCAAAATCGGCAAAGATATTATCATTGCGGTAACAAGCTCGCTTCAAACATCCGCCGGAAAAATGGTTTTCGGCAAATTCGAAGGATATGCCGGACAATAATCGCCAAAAAATTCGACTTGAATTTATTGATTAACCCCTGGGTTTACCCGCCGCAGGCGGGCCCACCTAGGGGTTTTTCTTTCAGTAGTTTCATCAGCATCGGGATAATCTCGTTTTCTGCAACGGTCGCGATTTTCTTCCCTTTACGGTAAATGAACGCCTTGTTTTTCGCGGCACATACGGCCAAGTCCGCGTCTGCCGCCTCCCCCGGCCCGTTGACAATACATCCCATTACCGCTAAACGCACCGGCCTGCCCTGAGCTTTGCCGAAGGGCTTATCAATTGCGATAACCGCTTGTTTTACCTTGCGGGCAAGCCGGGCTATATCAATCTCAGCCCGGGCGCAGGTCGGACAAACTATCAGTTGTAATTTGGGCGCAGAATAGAGTCCCAGCGAAATGAGAATTTGTTTTGCGATTCCGGTTTCGATAACAGGGTCGCCTGCTGCGCTAACGCGTATGGTGTCGCCGATGCTTTCCGCGAGAAGTGTGCCGAGCGTAACAGCAGATGGCACACAGGCATCTTCAGGTAGTCCCGCGTGCGTCAGGCCCAGATGAATTGGGTAATCGAATGTCTCGGCGATGCGCCTGTTGATTTTGATAGTTCGAATCGTGTCGCTGCTTTTTGCGCTGAGGACGATTTGCGAAAAGCTCCGGCTCTCAAAAAGTCGGACGTATCCTTTCAACTCCTTCAGCATTAACGCTACCCGTTTGCCGGAAACAACGTCCGGTTTTCTCAGGTCTCTTATGCTCGCTTCATTGACGCCGATGCGGATTGCGACCTTGTGCATTTTCGCGGCGTCTATGATTCGCAGGATGTCGTCGCGATTTTTTATATTGCCGGGATTGAGCCGGATTTTCGCCGCCCCCGCCTCAATTGCCTCGATGGCCCGCTGCGGGCTGAAATGAATGTCGGCAATCAGGGGGATATTTACCTGTTGGACGATTTGGGCAAAGGCAATGGTATCGGCGCGGGTCGGCACAGCCACACGAACTAATTGGCAACCGGCTTCCGCGAGTTGATTTATTTGCCGGACGCACCGGCCCACGTCGGTGGTCGGCACTTTGGTCATCGATTGGATAACAACCGCCGCCGATGACCCGATTTTCACGCCGCCTGCGTCAATCGTTCTGGTTTTCTTTCGCTTGAACATAAACTAATTGTAGCTTGTCGTAATCGTCCAATCAAATTAAAATGCCTGTATTGGAACGACGACTTCGTTGAGTTTTTAGTTTAGAAAGGGGCGATTATGAAAAAAAATACGTTGCATAAGATTTTGAACCCCATTTTGCTGGTGCTTTTTATCAATCAGGCGGTAACGGTATTGTTTCTCGATGAGTTGCCGCGTAAGGCATTCGAGATTTTTCACAAAGGCGGCGGCGCCGTTCTGCTTGGCCTCATCGCCGTCCATTTCATTCTGAACTCCAACTGGGTAAAAGCAAATTACTTCTCGAAATAATTGTTAGGATAAAAACAGTTTTAAGTTCCCGGTGTTGAGTTTTGAGTCGAATCACAGGGCAATATAAGACCAGATTCGAGGTTATGGGCGATTTTATTGGAATTTTGAATAATTTTTTATTATTTTTGTGGCGGACGGGTAAATTTGTGGTATAATGGATATCTTGTAGGGCATATCTTTTCACCTTTCTAAGGATATCCTCCCAAAAAATTATGAAAGGCATATAGTAGATTGATGGCCAGGTAACAGGCCAAGGAGAATTGTTGTGAGTACAGGTACAGTAAAATGGTTCAATGATCAAAAGGGGTTCGGGTTTATCGTAGCCGACGACGGCGGCCCGGACCTGTTCGTTCACCACTCGGAAATCAAGTCATCCGGGTACTCGAGTTTGAGCGAAGGGCAGAAGGTTGAGTACGAAGTTGGCCAGGGCAAAAAGGGTCCCTGCGCGACAAACGTAGTTCCAAAATAAGCACCAACAATTGACGCCAAAGAAAGGCCTCGCATCGCGGGGCCTTTTTTATTTGCCGACATTTAACATCGCTTTGAATTTTCCTTGATTTCGGGCTGCACAAGGTATAAATAGTTAGGGTTTTTGGAGATGATAAAAATATGGCAAAGGTAATGGCAAACGCGATAGTGGCACAGTCGGGCGGGCCGACGTGCGTAATCAATTCGAGTGTGTGCGGGGTGATTCAGGAAGCGGCGAAAACCAAAAAGATAGGGAGAGTGCTGGCGGCACACGACGGCATATTAGGTGTTTTGAAGGAAGAGCTTTTTGACGCCTCGGCGGAGAAGGCATCGGTAATCGAGGCGCTGAAGCGGACGCCTGCGGCGGCGATGGGGTCGTGCAGGTATAAGCTCAAATCGCTCGACCAGGCACAATCGGATTTCGACCGTGTTCTGGACGTCTTCAAGGCGCACGATATACGATACTTTTTCTACGCGGGCGGCAACGACTCGATGGATACGGCGGACAAGGTGAATAAATTAGCGGCGCAACGCGGCTATGGGCTTGTCTGCATCGGGATACCCAAGACGATTGATAATGACCTGGCATATACGGACCACTGTCCGGGATTCGGGAGCGTGGCAAAATACGTGGCGACCTGCGCAATGGAGGCGGGTAAGGACAACGAGGCGCTTTCAACTTTTGATACGTGCAGCATCGTGGAGGTAATGGGAAGAAACGCGGGGTGGATAGCGGCGGCATCAGGGTTGGCAGCAAGAGAGCCGCAAGACGCGCCGCATCTTATTTATATGCCCGAAGCGGCGTTTACGTTTGAGAAGTTAATCAGGGACGTTAAAGAAGTTTACAAGGAATTCGGCAGGGTGTTTATCATCGTGGGCGAAGGGCTCAAAGACGAGAAAGGCAATTACATTACCGCAGAAAGCGCCGGATTCGGCAAAGACAGCTTCGGGCACGTTCAACTTGGCGGCGTGGCGGATATGCTCAAGGTCGTTATCGAAAAAGAAGCAGGCATAAAGGCACGCTGGAACAAATTAGGAACGCAGCAAAGAAGCGCGATGCACTTCACGTCGCTGACGGATATCAACGAGGCGTATATGTGCGGCAAGGCGGCGGTCAAGGCGGCGATGAGCGGGGTCAACGGGAAAATGATAACCCTGGTGCGAGAGAAGGGCGCCAAATACAAGTGCACGACGGGGTTTGCGGAACTGAAGGACGTGGCAAACGGGGAAAAGAAAGTGCCCAAGGAGTTCATAAACGAAAAAGGCAATCATATCACCGAGGCGTGTCGTAGATATATCGGGCCATTGATTAAGGGTGAAGCGCCGATAACGGTCGGCAAGGACGGGCTGCCCGTCTATGTTCGGCTGGCCAAGAAGTGGGTTGAGAAAAAGTTGCCGAGTTACTTATGAATCTGAGCAAATATTCATTCGGGATTGGGGACAGGTTCGGGCTTGAGGGAGATGCCCTGCTTTCAGCGGTAATGCAGGCAGACAAGGCGGGGGTTGAGGTAACGCCTGTCTGGAACAAGTCGCATCGTGAGCACACGATAATCGGGACGACGCCTGAGGATGTCCGCGAGGAGGCGGATGAGGCAGTCAGGGGGATGGGGTGGGTCGGCAATTACTACGTCGATGCGGACCATATAAATTCCGGCAATGTTGACGAGTTTATTAAATGGAGCGATTTCTTCACGCTTGATGTTGCGGATTACATAGGCCAGCCGGCACAGAAGAATGAGGTTGACCGATTTATCGACAGCTGCGTGAAATATATCGACGGATTGTCTGTCCCTGAAATCAAGGAAAGTTTGGCTGTCGGCGAGAGTTTGGTACGGGTGATAGCGAGCAAGTACCTGACAGCGGTCAAACAGGCGGGAAAATTATACAGGCATATAGCATCTAAAAAGGGTGTGGGGAATTTTGTTGTCGAGATGTCGATGGATGAGACGCAAATGCCTCAGACGCCAGTAGAATTGTTCTTTATTTTGGCGGCAGCGGCGCAGGAAGAAATACCTGTCCAGACGATTGCACCGAAGTTTTCGGGCAGGTTCAACAAGGGAGTCGATTACGTCGGCGACGTCGAGCGATTCGCGAGGGAATTCGAGCGGGATGTCGCGATAGTAGCATACGCGGTTGAGGAATTCGGACTGCCGAAAAATTTGAAGCTGAGCGTTCATTCAGGCAGCGACAAGTTTTCGATTTATGGGGCGATTAACAAGACGCTGAGGAAACTTGACGCTGGGCTGCACGTCAAGACGGCGGGGACAACGTGGCTTGAGGAGTTGGCAGGTTTGGCGTTGGCTGGTGAGGAGTATCTGATAATTGCGAAACGAATATACGCGGAGACGTTTGAGAGAATGGATGAGCTGACGAAGCCATACGCGACGGTGATTGATATTGATAAGGGCAGGCTGCCGAATCCTGAGGTTGTCGCGGAGTGGAACGGCAGGCGATTCGCGGAGGCGCTTCGGCACGACCAGTCGTGCGGGCGGTATAATCCGGATTTGCGGCAGTTATTGCACGTCGGTTACAAAGTCGCCGCCCAGATGAAAGCTGATTTTACGCATGCGGTGTCGAAATGCGAGGGTATAATCAGACCGATGGTGATGGAGAATATTTATCAGCGACACATTAAGCCGATTTTTATCGGCTAAATTCGGGGATAAATTATGAAGGCATTATTTGATTTGACTGGTAAGGTGGCGGCGGTAACGGGTGCGGGTGGGGTGCTTTGCGGCCAAATGGCAAAGGCATTGGCCCGCGCGGGTGCAAAAGTCGCGGTGATTGATTTATCTTTAGATGCGGCAAAGAAAGTCGCGGATGAAATTAAGGAGCAAGGCAGAACCGCTATAGCCATTAAATGTAACGTGCTGAATAAAAAGCAATTAGAAGCTGCGAGGAAGAAAATCGCAGGCAAGTTAGGGAGGGTAGATATCCTGATAAACGGCGCGGGCGGCAATAAGAAAGACGCAACGACATCCGATAGTATGGCATTTTTTGATTTGCCAGCGGAGGCGATTCGCGGGGTGTTCGATTTGAATTTTCTGGGGACACTTTTGCCAAGCCAGGTTTTCGGCAAAGAGATGGCGAAGAACGGTTCGGGGGTGATACTGAATATATCGAGTATGAACGCGATGAGGCCATTGACGAAGATTTGCGGGTATTCGGCAGCAAAAGCGGCGGTGAGCAATTTTACACAGTGGCTCGCGGTGCATATAAATCAGAATTACTCGAAGGACATACGAGTAAACGCGATTGCGCCGGGGTTTTTCCTGACGGAACAGAACAGGTTCCTCTTGACCGATGAAAAAACAGGTAAGTTGACCCCTCGCGGCAAAACAATAATCGAGCACACCCCGATGGCTCGATTCGGTAATCCTGATGACCTGACAGGGACGATGCTTTGGCTGGTGAGCGACGCGGCGAAATTTGTGACGGGGGTTGTTGTGCCGGTAGATGGCGGATTCTCGGCGTTCAGCGGGGTTTAGGGATTTATGATTTTTGATGGAGATTGTAATGGCAGATGCAGCGGCAACGTTGAAGGAATTTAAGGTTACGAAGAAATTTTTTGTGGGGATTGATTCGGACGGGTGCGTGTTCGATACGATGGGGATAAAACAGCGGGAGTGTTTCTGTCCGTGGACGGTGGCGTGTTTCGGATTACAGCCGGTGGCGGAGGCGGCGAGGGAATGCAGGGTTTTTGCGGATTTGTTCAGCAAGACACGCGGGGCGAACAGGCACAAGACGCTCAAGCGGATTTTGTCGGAATTACTGCCGAATCACCCGCACGTCAAGCAGAGGAAGTTTAAGGTTCCGCAACTGCCTCATTATTTCGCGTGGGTAGATGACCCCAAGAGCATCCTGAGCAATGACGGATTAAAGAAGGCGGCTGAGGCGGCGAAAGACCCGGCGGTGAAAAAAGAATTAGAACAGGTACTGGACTGGAGCAAAAAGGTGAACCAGGCGGTAACGGATATCGTAAAAGGAATACCGCCCTTCCCGTATGTGCAGGAGTGCCTGGAAAAGATTCAGCCGGAAGCGGACGTTATAGTGGTATCGGCAACGCCGGGAGAGGCGTTAGTGCGGGAATGGGAGGAACACGATATCGCCAAATACGTCGCGGTCATCGCAGGCCAGGAGATGGGAACAAAGGCCGAGCATCTTGAATATGCGACGAAAGGCAGATACGATAAGAACCATATCTTAATGGTTGGCGATGCTCCGGGCGACCTGAAGGCAGCAAAAGCGAACGATGCGTTGTTTTACCCGATAGTGCCCGGCAAAGAGACAGAGTCGTGGAAGCGATTTTATAATGAGGCGTTCGACAGGTTTATCAAGGGGCGGTTCGCGGGCGGATACGAGCAGAAGCTGATAACGGAATTCGAGAATTCCCTGCCAGGCAAACCGCCGTGGGAGAAATGATTTACTCGTTAAACGGTTGTGGTTACGCGGCTCGTATCGGTTGCGTTAATCGGTAATCGGTGTCAAAGACGCAACCGTGTGACGATTTACGAAACGAGCAGCGTAACCGAAAGACGAAGGACACAACCTGCGTTAAAGTGAAATATGGTAATTGAACGGCAATATGCGGATGGCGTCATAAGCAAAGAGCAGATGCAGGAAGCGGTGGCGGAGTATTTCGGCAAGAGGGATTACCCCGGCAAAAGCGTTCTTGTTATTGTCCCGGATAATACCCGGTCGGGGCCGGTGGGCGGAGTATTCAAGGCCATCTTCGATTGTATCGGCAATGAAGTCAGCCGGCTGGATGTGCTGGTCGCGCTGGGGACTCATCAGCCAATAAGCGAAGAACAGATTTGTACCCGGCTGACAATGACGCAGAAGGAGCGAAACGGCAAATACAAAGCGGTGAAGTTTTTTAATCACCAGTGGGATAACCCGGAGATGTTCAAATTCGCAGGCCAGATTCACGCCGACAAGATTGAACGGCTGACCAAGGGACTTTTCCGCGAAGAGGTTGAGGTCATGGTTAATAAACTGGTTTTTGATTACGATGAGTTTTTTATCATCGGGCCTGTATTCCCGCATGAGGTAGTGGGGTTTTCGGGCGGGCACAAATATATCTTCCCGGGCGTTGCGGGGCCTCAAATCATAAACTTTTTCCACTGGCTTGGCGCGGTGATAACCAACCCTGCGATAAACGGCAACAAGTGGACAGCAACTCGTGAGGTCGTCGAGAACGCGGCATCATACATAAAAACACCGCACACGCTGTTTGCGATAGTGTCGGACAAGGAGCAATTCAAGGGGATATTCATCGGCGACTGCGTCGAGGCGTGGGAAAGGGCTGCGGATTTGTCGGCGAAAGTTCATATTGTTTATAAGGACAAGCCCTACAAAACGGTGCTGGGCATAGCACCGAAGATGTATGACGAGATATGGACGGCGGGCAAGGTGATGTATAAGCTGGAGCCGGTGATTGCAGACGGGGGAATGCTGATTATTTACGCGCCGCATATCAAAGAGGTTTCGGTAACGCACGGCAAAACAATCGAGCAGGTCGGCTATCATACACGAGATTATTTCCTCAAGCAGTGGGATAAATTCAAGGATTATCCGTTAGGCGCGATAGCTCACTGCACGCACGTCAAAGGAATCGGCACATATAACAACGGCGTGGAAAAACCGAGAATCAACGTCGTGCTGGCAACGGGGATAAGCAGGGAGCGATGCAAGAAGATAAACCTCGGTTATATGGACCCGGAACAAATCGACATCGCAAATTATGAAAACAAAGAAGATAAGGGAATTTTGGTTGTGCATAACGCGGGCGAGACGTTGTATAGATTGTCGGACGGTTCTATACCAAGAATAAGAGAATAGTAACCCCCCAATCAATCCGCCATAGGCGGACAAGTTGAAGGGCTAAATTTTAATTAGGAAGGAAATCATAAAATGACACAGGCGGATATCGGATTGGTCGGGCTGGCGGTAATGGGCGAAAACCTGATTTTGAATATGGAGAGCAAAGGATTCACCGTCGCGTGTTTCAACAGGACGATTTCGAAGGTTGATGATTTTGTAAACGGGCGGGCAAAAGGTAAAAAGATAATCGGCTGTCGCTCAATCGGAGAACTGACGGCGACCCTTAAAACGCCGAGGAAGGTAATGCTGATGGTCAAGGCGGGACAGGCGGTGGACGATTTCATCGAGCAACTGCTCCCCTCTCTTGATAACGGGGACATAATTATCGACGGCGGCAATTCGCATTTCCCGGATACGATTCGCAGGACCAAATACGTAGAGAGCAAAGGCAAGCTGTATATCGGCACGGGCGTATCGGGCGGTGAAGAAGGCGCATTGCGCGGGCCGTCGATTATGCCGGGAGGGTCGCCGGCGGCCTGGCCGAATGTCAAACCGATATTCCAGGCGATTTGCGCAAAAACGGACAATGGGGAACCCTGCTGCGAATGGGTCGGCGAAAACGGCGCGGGGCATTTTGTGAAAATGGTGCATAACGGGATTGAGTACGGCGATATGCAATTGATATGCGAGACATATCATTTGATGCGGGAAGGGCTGGGGTTGAGTAACGCCGAGATGCACAAGGTCCTCGCGGAATGGAACAAGAGCGAACTGAACTCATACCTGATTGAGATTACGCGGGATATCCTCGCTTACAAAGACGAGCAGGGAAACGAGGTCATCGATTTGATTTTGGACACAGCGGGGCAAAAAGGCACGGGCAAATGGACAGTTGTGGCCGCGCTGGATTCGGGTCAGCCATTGACACTGATAGGCGAGGCGGTATTCGGGCGATGTTTGTCGGCCTTGAAGGACGAACGGGTAAAGGCATCACAAGTTTTGAAAGGCTCGAAGGCGCAGTTCAAGGGTGACAAGGCAAGGTTCATCGACGATTTGCGAAAGGCGCTGTACGCGTCGAAGATTATAAGCTACGCGCAGGGTTATCAACTTATGCGAGCCGCGGCGAAGGAATACGGCTGGAATCTCAACTACGGCGGAGTCGCCTTGATGTGGCGTGGGGGGTGCATTATCCGCTCGGTATTCCTGGGTGAGATTAAAAAAGCATTCGGCAAAAACCCGAACCTCGAAAACCTTTTACTCGACCCGTTCTTCAAACGGGCGATGGCAAAGGCACAGACATCCTGGCGAAGAGTAGTAACAACAGCGGTCAAACTGGGAATCCCAATTCCGGCGATTAGCGCGGCGATGGCGTTTTACGACGGCTATCGTCACGACCGGTTGCCTGCGAACCTGTTGCAGGCGCAGAGAGATTATTTCGGCGCGCATACTTACGAGCGGGTTGATAAGCCAAGGGGCGAGTTTTTCCATACCAACTGGACAGGCCGGGGCGGCGATACAAGCTCGTCCGCATATACCGTTTAACCAGACCAGTGATTTACGGAAAACAGCATCGAGGACTTTTATCCATTTCAGGGATAATCCGGAATATTTATACTTTGTTCTTTTATTACCGATGAACAAGGATAAAATAATTACGTATTGTCACGTAATAGTTAGCTGAGTTCAATGCAGGGTTAACCGGTTCGTAATGTGCTATTGCGGGAGGTATGTATGCGAACAGTAACAATTCTCTTGTCATTTCTTGTTTTGGGATTAGTAATTGGTTGGCTTATCTGGTTTCTTGTGCCGCAATTGCGACCTGAATACACCGCGGAGACCTTTATAAGGGTCCTGCCGGGCACAGAAAAGGGCTCGACAGTCACTCTTATTCGACACAAGAACACTTTGGAATCGCTTATCGACAGGGACAAAATTCAGCAAACCGAATGGTTTCAGGGGCTTGGTAAAACCAAAGATGAACGATTGAGAGCAGGGGTGTCGGATTTAAAGAGGCGATTTCGCGCCAAGGCCATACGCAGCAGCGACCTTATCAAGATATCGATGACCTGCGGCAATAGCAAAGATGCCTCCGTCATAGTGAACGAAATGGCCGATATGTTTCTGCGAACACAACTGGCTGAAAAACACAAACAAATCACATCTCATCTTATGTTTCTCGACGAGAATCAAGTTCGCCTTCAAAGAGACCTTGATTTGGCCGGAAGCACGCTGGATGATGTTCGTCGCAGATATGGTTTTACCGACCTGGAGCAGCACGACTATCCTCATCCCATCACCACACGACTGATACGCCTTCAGAACCAGGAGGATGATTGCGCCCTGAATGCAGACCAGCTTCAAACTCATCGCGACGCACTTCTAAGTCAGCCGCAGCAGTTATTATCTTCCGGAAAGTCCGACCCGAACCAGACCGGTGGAATAAAGGACTTGGAACTTAAAATCAAGTTAGCGCAAAGTCGATTGGCTGGACTCAGGAAAATGCGCGAAGAGACAGAGAAAAAACAGGAAGAGTTGGAAAAAGGCAGAATACAATACATTAAGGGGAAAGAAATCAGAGACAACAGACAAACAGCTCTGGATGCAGTTCGAGCGAAAATCGAAGAATTGAGGAGTTTTTCAGACAATCCTGATGTATCGGGGCTACAATTAGTTGACTACGCCAAAACGCCGCAGACGCCGGATACTTTGCCATGGCAAATACCTGTCCCCGCAGCGGGAGCGGCAGGTCTTTTTCTTGGAATTATATGCGCGTTACTAACCGGCAAGACAAGGAAACCAAATTAGCAGGATTAACTTTATAATCCTGAAGGTTGACCTTTTGGTTTCTGACCGAAAAACCGCGAGTGTTTTTTCATTATGTAAGCCATTGTGTCGGTTCTGCTGATGATTCCGACGAGTTTGCCGTGGCAATTGGCCGGTCGGCAAGTTGACTTGAATGGGGCCATCGTGTATATTCCGGCAAGTGAAAGAACCAGGTTTTTAACGATATTTTCACAGGAACTCTTATGGATTTGTTCTGGAAGATAATCATAGCAGGCGCGGTGCTTGTCGCTATCGGCTGGATTGCGTATGGGATTTGGGAGTGGCGTGAACGCAAGCTCGAAAAGGAAAGGCCGAAGGTGCGGTCTGAGCGATACCAGCAGGCGTCAAGTTCAGTCGCGGATTACGCGAAGAAACTGGCCGAATTCAAAAAGCCGACATACAAACGTGAAGACGCCCCGCCGACAGACACAAAACCGCCTCAGGGGTAAACGTCAATGGCAGGAACGTTTTTAACCGAAGATTTTCTTCTGCAAGGCAAAATCGCTCGCCGGCTTTATCACGAATACGCCGAGCAAATGCCCATTTATGATTACCACTGTCATTTGCCCGCGGGACTGATTGCCGAAGACCACCTGTTCGAAAACATAACCAGGGCGTGGCTGGCAGGCGACCATTACAAGTGGCGGGCGATGAGAGCCAACGGCGTTGACGAACGATACATCACCGGCGACGCGGGCGATTGCGAGAAATTTGAAAAATGGGCGCAAACCGTCCCGTTTATCCTGCGAAACCCGCTTTATCACTGGACCCATCTGGAGCTGAAACGATATTTCGGCATAAATGAATTGCTCAACGGAGACAACGCGAAAGACATTTACGACGCGTGCAGTGAAATGCTGGGGTCAGCGGATTTCAGTGTCCTTAAACTGCTCGGCAAAATGAACGTCAAGCTGATATGCACAACCGAGGGGCCGCTGGATACCCTTGTGCATCACAGGAAAATCCGCGAAAATTCGCCCGTGTTAAAAGTTTACGCGGCGTTTAGGCCTGATAAATCTTTTGCGACCGAGGATTTGCCGGCCCTGAATGTATTTATAGATAAGCTCGGTCAACTGTGCGGCGGCGAAATCCGCACTTTCGATTCATACATCGAAGCGATTCGCCTCAGGCACAAGTATTTTCACAATGAGGGTTGCCGGCTGTCGGATTACGGGCTTGAGACAACATACGCGGAACAATACGGTGCTGATGAGATTGCGAAAATTTTTGAAAAAATCAGGACAAACAAGCCGCTTGAGGCCGGCGAATCGCTGAAGTTCAAATCGGCAATGATGTTCGAGCTGGCGTGTATGGACGCGGAGGCCGGATGGGTTATGCAATTGCACCTTGGGGCATTGAGAAATAATAATAGCCGTATGCTGAATATGCTCGGACCTGACACCGGCTACGATTCAATCGGGGATTTTGATATAGCCCGGCCTTTGGCGATGTTTCTCGACAGATTGAACACCGCGGGCAAGCTGCCGAAAACGATTTTGTATAACCTCAACCCCAAAGACAACGCGGTTATGGCAACTATGGCGGGCAACTTTCAGAACGGCTCCTGCCCGGGCAAAATACAATACGGCTCGGCGTGGTGGTTCTTAGACCAGAAGACCGGCATCGAAGAGCAACTCGGGATGCTTTCGAATATGGGGCTTTTGAGCCGGTTCGTCGGTATGACAACTGATTCGCGGAGTTTCCTGTCGTTTCCGCGCCACGAGTATTTCCGCAGGATACTTTGCAACATCGTCGGCGGCGATGTTGAGCAGGGGTTACTGCCCAACGATATGCAATTGCTGGGCAAAATGGTCGAGGACGTCTGCTTCAACAACGCCGAGAATTACTTCTCAATGCCGCTTGATTAGCCGGCTTGCCCGGCCAAGTGCGGTAAGCTATAAAAAAGGTCCCGCTTTTTGGGCGGGACCACAGGTTTTTCGCACGGCAAACCGTTTTAGGACGGCTTGACGTCTGTCGCTTCCGGGCCTTTCTTGCCCTGGCCGAGAGTGTATTCGACCGCCTGACCTTCTTTTAGCGTCCTGAAACCCTCGGCAGCAATCTTGGAGTGATGAACAAACACATCCTCGCTGCCGTCATCGGGAACAATAAAACCAAAACCTTTTTTCTCATTGAACCATTTTACTTTACCTGTAGCCACGTTCTTCTCCTTTTAACCCACACTACTGATTCCTCGCCGTTTACCAAAAGCGCTCTTTCGAGGATAGTTAAAAAAGCGCCCTTTACACAGTGACAAAATATATCAAGACGTTCCCGGATTCAACAATTTTTTTGAGGAATTTTTGACATTCTATGCAGCAGCCCGGCAGCATAGTATTCCCCATCAAGCAGCCCAAAAGTTGCGGATAGTCGCCATTGCCGCATATCTACCCCCTGTTCACCTGCCACGGCCGGAAAAATAGGGGTTTTTGCTTTACTTGGACCCGGTCGGCAGGTATATAAGAGTATCTCTAATGTGGCAAAAGGACTTGACATAGCGCAGGACTTGGATTAGATTCCTGTGTTTGGTTTTCGGCGTTTGATATCAATAGGTGACTGTTTAACTAAGGTTTTTGGAGGTTTTTGTGGCTAAAGAGTTGGCAAAAGAGTTGATTAGTGCAGGCGTCCATTTCGGACACAGCGCAAACAGATGGAACCCCAAGATGGGGGCTTTTATTTTTGGCAAACGCGGGCAGATACACATTATCGACGTGCGCAAAACACTGGCGGGTCTGGTGATTGCGAAGAAACTGCTCATCGACGTAGTGGCCTCGGGCAAGGACGTCGTCTTCGTGGGAACCAAGCGGCAGGCGCAAAAAGCGGTTGAGGCATCGGCGGCAAAGTGCGGAATGCACTGCGTCTCGGACCGATGGCTTGGCGGAACTCTCACGAATTTCAGGACGATACGGTCGCGTGTTCAGCGGCTGGAAGAACTGGAAGGGATGCAGGATGCTGGAACGCTCGAGTCGCAGAGCAAAAAGCAGGCGTCTCGGCTAAAACGCGAACTGCGGAAAATAAAAGGCAACATGGAGGGGATACGCAAGATGGGCCGGCTGCCCGGAGTCGTTATCGTAGTCGATGGCAAAAAAGAATATCTCGCCCTGCGGGAAGCCAGGAAACTCGGCATAACGACAGTGGGTATAATCGATACCGATTGCGACCCCGACACCGTGGACGTGGTGATTCCTGCCAACGATGATTCGATAAGAGCAATAAGCTTGTTACTGGACGAGCTTGCCGACGCAGTAGCCCAAGGCAAAACAATGGATACGATTCGCAAGGACGTCGCGTCCAAACCCAAGCACGTCAGGTCAAAAAGAACGGTAATGGCGCGTGCGGATAAGACGGAAGCCGAGCCGGCGCCTGAAGAAACGGGCGAAACACCCCAAACAAACGGCGGACAGGCACAGTAATCAGAAAGCGATAAACCGAAAAAGGGTTTTAGCAGGAGCTTTTGAAATGGCGGAGATTCCGGCAGCACTGGTAGTTAAACTTCGCAAGATGAGCAGCCAGGGTATGATGGACTGCAAAAAGGCGCTCGAAGAGGCCAACGGCGACATTGACGCGGCAATGGCAATGCTGCGGAAAAAAGGCCTTGCGACGTTAGCCAAACGTGCGGAGCGGGAAACTACTCAGGGGCTGGTCGTCAGCAAAACAAGCCCGGACGGCAGGACTGCGGTGCTGGCCTCGCTGTGCTGCGAGACGGACTTTGTCTCCAACAGCGATGATTTCAAGGCCGCGGCGGATAAACTGGCCGAATACGGACTGGCTTGCGCCAAAAATGACGGAATCGAGAACGTTCTGGAGACAGCCGTCGGCGGCAAAAAGTTCGGCGACGTTATCACGGAGCTGGTAAGCAAAACCGGCGAAAAAACGGAAGTCGGTGACTTCGCCAAATTCCGGCTCGCTGGCGACGGACTTATATGTGTTTACGTGCACTTCAACAAGAAAGTCGGCACAATGCTGGAAATCACCGCAAGCGACCCGAAGGTGGCCTCCTCAGAAGAGTTAAAGCGGTCCGGCGCCGATATCGCGATGCACGTTACCGCCACAAAACCCCTTGCGCTGGACAAATCAGGCATCGACCTCAAGGTGATTGAGCAGGAAAAGAACATTTACGCCGACCAGATGAAGAATAAGCCGGCCAACATCGTAGATAAAATCGTCGAAGGCAAAATGAAGAAATTTTTCGAGGACAATTGCCTGCTCGACCAGAAATTTGTAAAGGACGATACAAAAACAGTGGCGCAGGTATTGGAAGACGCGGCCAGGTCGGCAGGCGGCAAGGCGACGATAAAGCAATTCGTTAGATTCGACGTCGGATAAGCGGTTTGTCGGATATATTTTCGCCGACCCAAAGGATATGGGAAACAAAATAAATGCCAGCGAGCAAATACAAGCGGGTGCTGCTTAAGTTATCGGGGGAGAGTTTTTGCGAGCAAGGCGGTTTCGGAATTGACGGCGAGCATCTTGAGTCGATAGCGGCCAGAATTGCCGAGATTAATACCCTCGGTCCTCAGGTGGCCGTCGTGGTGGGAGCGGGGAACTTCATCAGGGGGGAAAAATTTTCACAAAAAACAATGATACCGCGAAATACCGCGGATTATATGGGGATGCTCACGACCATTATCAACGCCTGCGCACTGCAGGAAACGCTCGAAAAACTTGGCACAACGACACGGGTGATGAGCGCGATAGAAGTTGAGGCAATGTGCGAGCGGTTTATTCTCCGAAGAGCAATGAGGCACTTTGAGCAGGGCAGAATCGTGATATTAGCCGGCGGGACAGGCAATCCGTTTTTCACCACCGATACCTGCGCGGCACTGCGGGCGGCGGAGCTTGACGCCGACGTACTGATAAAGGCGACGAAGGTTGACGGCGTTTACAGCGACGACCCCCAAAAAAATCCCAATGCGAAACTTTTTGACAAACTGTCATACCAGGAGGTCCTCGAAAAGAATCTTCGCGTAATGGACCATTCGGCCATCAGCTTGTGCCGGGACAACAAAATACCGATAATCGTGCTGAACATCTTCAAAAAAGGCAATTTAACCAAAGCGATTCGCGGCGAACCGGTAGGAACCGTGATTTGTTAGAGGCAGGAGGCGAGCTATGCCCGTTAAGCAGATAATAACAGACAGCGAAGCCAAGATGAAAAAGGCGGTAGATGTCCTGCAGGACGAGCTTAAAGGTGTTCGCACTGGCAGGGCATCGACGGGGCTGGTTGAAAATATAAGGGTCGAGTATTACGGCAACCCCACGCCTTTGAAGGCGCTGGCGGCTCTGTCAACACCCCAGCCGGATATGATTCTGGTCAAGCCCTTCGACCCGGGGTCAATCAAGGATATAGACAAGGCAATATTGGCCAGCGACCTGGGTTTGACGCCGATGACGGACGGCAAGACGATACGGCTGAGCGTTCCGCCTCTGAGCGAGGAACGGCGGATGCAGTTGACGCATCAGATAAAGGGAATGGGCGAACAGGCAAAGGTAAGCGTTCGCAACGTCAGAAGAGACGAAATAAAATCGCTTGAGAAAGCAGAAAAGGACAAGCTCATAACCAAAGACGACTTTGAGAAGGGCAAAAAGCAGCTCGACGATTTAACCAAGCAGTACACCGACAAACTTGACCACGTGGTCAAACACAAGTCGGACGAAATAATGCAAAGTTAGCCATGGTCTGGACGGCAAATTAAGGATGATACCTGCCGACCCTGTATTTTTGATAGTGAGGCCGATGGACAATGGATAGAGTCAATTGAGCCTGTTATCCTTCCTTACATTGCACTGATTCTCTCTGAATGATATGGATTTGATGGATTTGAAACATTTTTGGGGATTGCCTTATGGAACCTTCAGAAAACAACAAAACTGTAACTGGTAAAAAAACCGGCAAAAAGATACTGAAAATCGTGGCTGGCACAGTGCTGATTTTACTTCTGCTTTTGATTGTGCTGGTGGCGTTCGTCGTGCCGGCGTATGTCTCCAGTGAAAGCGCACGCAAAATGATACTGTCGAAGGCCAACGCCTCCGGCGCAGGAGCCATCGATTTCGCGAAACTGTCGATGAGCTGGTTTAAGGGTATCAGCGTCAGCAATATCAGCTTCAAAAACGCCGACCAGGGCATTTCCGTCGCCGTAAAAGGCGTCTCGACCATGCCCGATTACGGCGCGATGTTGACGGGCAACCTGTCTTTCGGCGAAACGGTTATCGATGGGCCGAAAGTGGAAATAGACGTCGATAAAATGAAGCAGAGCGCCGTTGCCTCCGCCGCTAAACCGGCAGCCAAAGGCAACGCTAAATCCTCAGCCGGCGTGCCAATCAAAAAAATAGACCTTGTCGTCAGGGATGGGGACATAAAAATAAAAGACAGCCGCGGTTCCGTTGAGATTTCAAATATAAACAGCGCGGTGAATTTACGACCGCCGGGCGAAAAGACAACGCTGGAGATGGGCGCCAGCATCGCCGGGCAGGGTACAACCTCGACGCTAAACGCGAAAGGCGATGTGAACCCGGGCAGCAACTGGGACTTCAAAAAGACAAGCGGAAATATGGCAGTCGAAGTCAACAACCTGAATTTGAGCCAGTTGGAATCGATATTGGCAATTGCGGGCGTCGATATAGGCGCCAAGGGGATAGTTTCGGCGCATTTGAAGGGCGAGTTGAAACAGGGAGTGATAGAAAACATCGGCCTTGACGTAACAGGCAGCGGACTTGAGATAACGGCCCCGCAGTTGAAAGGTGATAAAATAAAGACCGGCACGCTGAACGTCGCGGTGAAAATGAGCCAGCAGGGAAATCTTGTCAACGTCGAAAAAATGAGCTTTGCGACCGACTGGCTCAAAGCCGAGGCCAACGGCACGGCGCCGATGAATATGGCGTCTGTTTCGGAATTTATGAAACAGGGTTCGAAAAACGAATTGAAGGCGAATCTCGAATGCAACCTGCCGGCGATAGCGGCAATGCTGCCCAAAACGCTCGGCCTCAAAGAACAAACCAAGCTGACGGGCGGCAAGCTCATAGGCAGCGTCCAGACCATCAATGAAATGGGCGTCAAAATGTTAGCCGGGCAGGTAAGCGTCGAAGGCCTGGCCGGAGTGATGGAAGGCAAACCGATATCGCTTTCCGAGCCGATTCAGGCACAGGCAAAAATATCCGCCGAAAACGAAAAAATAAAATTTGAAAAAATCGGCGTCTCCTCGGCGTTCGCGACCATCAATTGCTCCGGCAATACCGAAACGTTTAATTACGATACGCAGATAGACCTCGCCAAGCTCGCCAGCGAGCTTGGTCAGTTCGCCGACCTCGGTAAATACAAACTCGCCGGCCAGGTCGCAAGCAAAGGGCAGATAACCAACAACAGCAAAACAACGATGGCTATCAGTTCGTCGAATATATCGAATCTGCGGGTAAGTCCCACCGCCGATATAACGGTCAACGAGCCGAACGCCTCACTCGATGTAATCGCCGCGATTGACAAACAAACCAACGTTCTTTTGGTAAAACAATTAAAGGCCGACACCAGCCTGGGACAGTTCAGCATCAAAGACGGACGTCTCCCGATGGGTAATGACGTCAAAGAACCGATTTCACTTACCGCCTCCGTAAAAGGTTTGGACCTCGCCAAAGTCCAGCCATACCTTGTAATGACAAAGGCCATTTCAAAGGACGTGGTGCTCGGCGGTGTGGTCGAGTCGGATATAACCGCCGCTTTTAAAAATGGCGGCTACAGAATAACTACCGACACAACAAAAATCACCAACTTGCTGGTGAAGTCCCCCGGCAAAGAGGCCTTTATGCAGAATTCCGTCGCGATTGTCCTTGATGCCGAGGTGAATCCGACGACAAAAACGCTTGTTCTCAACAACGCAGAGATTACAAGCCCCGACATAAAAATAAAAGCCAGCTTCCAGCAGAAAATCGAGGGACAAAACAGCTCCATACAGGGAACCGCAAAGCTCGATTACGACTGGAAGACGATTACGGCGATGCTGTCCCCCTTTATGCCCGCGGGCCTGACAATCGAAGGCAAACGACAGGATTCGATTAGTTTCGCGAGCAAATATCCCACGAAAGATGCTAACCAGATGCTCGCCAACCTCAACGCCCAGGCCAAAGTCGGTTTCGACAAGGTTGGTTACATGGGGCTCAGCGTCGGCACAACCAACGTGGATATAAAAGTAGATAAGGGTTTGATGACCATCGCGCCGTTCACCTCCGTCGTCAACAACGGCCAGCTTAATTTCGGCGGTTCAGCCGACTTCAAACAAAAACCCGCTATATTCAGAACGCCCGGCCCGATGAGCATAATCAAGGACGTTCAGATAAACAAGGAAATGGCCAACAAACTCCTCGCGAAAGTAAACCCCGTCTTCTTCGACGTATCAAGTATCACCGGCGCCGCGAATTTCCAGTGCGACCAGTTGGCTGTGCCGATAAACGGCGGCAAACCGGAAGACGCCAATATCGCGGGCACAATCTCGCTTACACAGGTCAAAATGCAGTCAACGGGATTGATGGGCGCGATATTGACCGCCACCGGCACATCGGATGGACAATTGATTACGCTTCACCCCACGCCTTTCACCGTCAGAAATGGCTTCGTTAAATATCCCAATATGCAGATGGATATCGGCACTATGCCAATCAACTTCAGCGGCAGTGTACCCATCGACCCCAACAGAAAAATCGAAAGTTTCAGCGTTACTTTGCCGGTCAGCGCAACCGGCAAGCTGGCCAAGGTCGGCAAGGAGGGCAGCTCGCAGAGAATAACCGCCTATGTCAAGGGAACGCCCAATAATCCGAAGCTCGACCTGGGAAAGATGCTTCAGGATCAGGCCGTCCAGACGGGCCTCGAGCTTTTGATGCAAGGTGCCCGCAAAAAGTAAACGAATAGTAACTCAGACCGGGAGATACTAAAATATGTTTGATAAGGTCTTGTCAACCCCGACAGCCCATGTCGGCAGAATCGGTCGGTTCGCCATTTTTCAAATCAAACTTTGGATTCACTGTTTTCGATTGCTCAAGAAAAACCGTTCAGGCCAGCAGGCCGCGGCGATGTCGTATTACACAATGTTCGGCCTTGTCCCGCTGGCGGTGGTAATGCTGATGGTCTTCCAGTTCCTCCCCGCTTATAAGGACGCCGGCCAGAAAATCAAGGACGCCGTTTATTCGCAACTGCACCTTTCCACAATCGAATACCCCGACCCCGCAAATCCTAATTCCAACATAAAACTAACCGACAATCTGGATACGATAGTCGCCAAGGTATTCACTGGGTTCAATCAGGGAACAATCGCTATTTTGGGAGCGGTGCTGATTATATTTGCGGCTTTGATGATGCTGCTGACTATCGAGGGAGCGTTTGACCAAATCTGGGGCGTCGGCAGGGGCAGAAGCATCGTCCACAGAATCGTCAATTACTGGGCGCTGTTGACTCTTGGCCCCCTGCTCCTTGCTACCGCGATATACGTCGCCACAAAATATGCCGCCATCAACCAGCTCCAAAAAACTGTCCTCTCCCATACGGCACCCGTCGTGGTCTCATACTTATCGTCGGTCGCCGGATTTTTCCTGCTCTATCTTCTTTTGCCGAATACAAAGGTAAAGGTACGGGCGGCGATATGGGGAGCGGTTATCGCTGCCTTTGTCTGGATGTTGGCCAAATGGGGCTTCAAGCTCTACGTCGTAAAATTCATCCCCTATAACGAGGTTTACGGCGTCCTCGGCCTCATACCCCTCGGCGTATTCTGGATTTATCTTAGCTGGTTCATTGTCCTCTTCGGTCTTCAGCTCACATATACCACTCAGCACATAAGCACACTCGATGCCGCTGAAATCGCTGCCGCCCAAAAACAGGAAGATTATTTTATCGCTAACGACCTGACCATAATGAATATGGTAGGCGAAATCGCCTCCGCCTTTAAGGCAGGCGACGGCGCGGTCGAAGCGGGAACAATTTCGAGCAAACTCAATATGCCGCCCGAATTCGCGGAAAAGATCCTGTCGCACCTCGTGGCAAGGGGCATTTTAATACGGGTATCCGAACCAAAGGACGGCTTCCTGCCCGCCAAATCCCCTGACGATATGAAACTCTCCGAAATCGCCGCCGCCATCTCGCTGGCGAGTTTTGGCCAGTCCGCGGACGTGCCCGCGGGCCTGCAAAAGGTCGCACAGTCACAGCAGGAAATGTTCTCGCAGTTCAACGTCACGCAACTCATCCGCGATGAAGACAACCAGACCGGTTAAGCAATCAGCATCACACCGGCTTTATAGAGAAAAAACAAACCGAAGAACAGCATCGCCGCCGCACATACCTGCATAACTCGCTGCTGGACCTTCGGCCCGAACAGCGTCGTGCCGTGAAAACTCGCCAATGACAACGCCGTAACCCAGAGCAAATCGACTAACCAGTGAACAATCGCGAACAACGCGAAAGCATGCAGGCCGAACTTCGTCGCAGTTATTGCCAGTCCCAGCCCCACAGTCGCCCACCATATCAGAAAATATGGATTAGAGACCGTTAAAACTATCCCCGCCAGAATTGGCTTATCTTTTCTTGCGCCTTCCCCGGCAGCCACAGGATGCGAAGCCGTTTTAAACATCCCGTATGCCATATAAAGCAAAGCAAGACCGCCCGCGATACCAATGACAATCTGGGCCGAGGTCTTTTGAAAAATCGCGCCCAGGCCGAAGATAATCAAAACCATCAGGGGAAACTCAACGATGCCGTGCCCTACTGCCAGCAACGACCCCGCCCATCGGTTGCGTGTCCCCATCGTAATCGCCGTCGCCGTAACAGGCCCCGGCTGCATCGCACCCGATATCGAAATGATAAATACCTGAATTAAAAACAGTATCAATGCCATCGAATAATCCAATCCGGTTCGACGGTAATATCATAATCTTCCTCGAATTACAATCGTTAAGATGGCGAGACCATAATCCCGGATGTGGCGGGTTGCGCCCCAATAAAAAGAGCCACCCACATGGATGGCTCAATTGTTTACCAGTCGATTGCTTTGGTTGCCCTACGCCGCCTGTCTTCGCCTCGCACGCAGGCCGATGGCACCGATGCCAAGGAGGACGAGCGTGGCCGGCTCTGGGATGTAACCGACGTCTTTGACTTCATACGTGTAGATGGCGGTGGGGTATTCGTCGCTCCACTGGGCGCCACCATGCACTCTAAAAAGCATATCAAGTTGAACCGTTATGGAGTCCTTGTCAGGTTCAGGTGGTTTTGGGTTTGGCGAATCTGTATCCGTCGGAAGGGTTACTGTGAATGTCACGACGTAATGAGCATTATCCGGCACTACTGAATACCAACCGGCACCAGGCACATTCTGTGGTGCAGGCGTGATGCTTACTAAATTTGCTATTGGCGTATCAGTACCGTCACTGTCAAATCCAGTACTCAATACCTTAAACGGAGACGACGTTATTACAGTATTATAGTATACATCCACCGCATGGCCAAAATGGTTTTGGAGATCCCATGTCTCGGTTAAAGTAGCGGAGGCGGCTGGTTCTGTTACGCTCGCACTGGTGGGCGTGGCAAATACGACCCAGCACGGATCTGGTGCCGCTTGAGCTGTTACGGTCACTATCATCACAATTAGACAGGCCACTATTCGACTTGGAATGTTCATAAAACTCTCTCCTCCAAAAATATTAATAAATTAATTTTAAATCACGGGGACAGATGTTGCGGAAAATAAAAGGGGGATACTGATTCTGAGTACGAGTACAAAACCAATTCTCTCTCTTTCCTTCCTTCTCATCGCTCCCGTTCTTCCTTCTTGTAAGTCCAGAAAAAAGACCTACCTCATTTCGTATATTATATCCATTCCCCCACCCTTAAGGTCAAGATAAAATCTTGAAATATTAGTTATTTCCCCGCTTTTTCTCAGACGAACGCCTATTTTAGCTCAAAAACGCGGTAAAATCCGCCGTAATATTGCGGAAATCCATGGGGCTAACCGTTACTCTCCAATGATTTTGACTAATGCACGTTTCTTCCGCTTGCCGTCGAACTCGCCGTAAAAAATCTGCTCCCACGGACCAAAATCGAGTTTCCCGTTGGTAATCGCGACGACAACCTCCCTGCCCATAATCGTCCGCTTCAAATGCGCGTCGGCGTTATCCTCGTAGCCGTTATGGTGATACTGTGAATACGGCTTTTCAGGCGCAAGCTTCTCAAGCCACGTCTCGAAATCCTGGTGCAAACCCGGCTCATCGTCATTGATAAAAACGCTTGCGGTAATGTGCATCGCGTTGACAAGACAAAGGCCCTCTTTGACGCCCGATTCAGCAAGACATTGCTCGACCTGCGAAGTAATGTTAATCAACTCTCGCCTGGTCTGGGTATTGAACCAAAGCTCTTTTCTGTAACTTTTCATAAGCCCATAACTCCTTGCAGCAATTTACCTTGGAAACATCTTAACAACTTTTAATTGTCGGGCAAACATTATCTCGCAATCGATTATGCCGCTAATTACCCTATTGCGCTCTTGAAAGGTGATTTTGTGAAGAATGGACAAGGAAGTTGTAGGGAAATTAAAAGATAAGGGCGTTGAAATTATATCGGTTTCCGATTTGAACAAAAAATTCTAACCCCGCCGACTTGCCTCTCATTCCTCGACCAATCCGTAAATTCAATTGACCTGCAAGACCTAATCTGTGATTATATGCCTCGAATTTAACGACCTCACTTTTTGCGGAGGGGGTCTTGGGGTTGAAGTTTGTCTGATAAGGGCCAAACGAGTGGCACACAGTCAACATATAAACGTCGAAGATACGATTTTGGTGCAAAAATGGCGTCAGGGCGACCCCAACGCCATTGAAAAACTCGTCTGCAAATACCAGGGCCGAATCTACAACCTCATATTGAAAATCTGCTCAAATCCCAGCGACGCCGCGGAACTAACCCAGGATACGTTTGTCAAAGTAATAGAGAACATTGGTAAGTTCGAGAGCCGCAGCGGCTTTTACACCTGGGTGTTCAGAATCGCGGTCAACCTGACGCTGAATTACCGCAAAAGAAAGGCGACGGTCGGGTTTACCTCGCTTGACGCCGAACTGGCTGCGGGCGACGAACAGGCCAGGCAGGGTCTGGCAGCGATATTATCAGACGATAAGGCCCCTGACCCGGCCCAAATCGCCGAAAACAGGGAACTTTGCGAACTGCTCCAAAAAGGAATTCGCAAACTCGATGACGAACACAGAGCAGTCATTGTGCTTAGGGATATCGAAGGAATGGATTACGCGCAAATCGCGGAAGTGCTGGGCACAGAGCTTGGTACGGTCAAAAGCCGGCTCAGCAGGGCCCGCGCTGCGTTGAGGCAGATTCTGGAGGCCTTATGAATTTTGAACAAAACCCAAAAATTGAGGAATTGCTGAATAGTTACATCGACGACGAGTTGTCGGCTGATGAACGCTCAGAGGTGCAGCGCCTTGTCCGCGAAAACCACACTATCGCACAACGCTTACGCCAACTCGAAAGATGCAAGGCGATGGTAAGCTCTTTACCCCCTGCCGAACCGCCCGCCGAGGTGGTCGCAGGAATCAAAGAACTGCTGCGAAACCATTCGGCCGGCACAAGTAAATCTAAGCATATCGAAACTCGGCGAGGAGCAAGGCACCTGTTCGTTCGCCAGGTCCTGGCGGCATCAATAATAATTGGGCTTGTGGGTATTTTTGGCGCGGTAGTTTATAAAATTGTCGGACCAGAGGGAACCGCCACGCCAATCGTCGCGGTGCAGCCGGCACCCACCGTCAAGCCGGCAGTAATATCTGCAGAACCGAAAAAAGCCGTTGCCGTCGCCGCAGCTGAGGACACAACAGGCATAGGCCTGTACTCGCTCCAGTTGCAAACCGCCGACTTTACCGCTGTTGACGCCTATGTAAATAAGCTCCTCGAAGAAAGCCCCTGGCTGCGATACGAAGCGACAAAAGACCAGCCGGGCAAAAGCGCATACAGAATCCTTTGTAGCAGAGGCGGCCTTGAGGCAATGATGAGCGATTTGGCGACGGTGTGGTCAAAATTCGATTCGACAACACTGATTGTGCGCACCGATAACGTCGGCCAGGATGTCACCGTCGCGTCTGTAAAGCCGGAGCAGATTGCCGATATTGCCAGACAGGACACAATCGCTAATCGTGTAAAACTTGCGAAGGATTTCGCGATGCTAAACAGCGTCGAGCAGATTATGCCCGACGAAAAAATGCTCGCCGCGACGGAGCGGCCGATGCCCGAACTGACAACCATCCCCAAGCCGGTCCTGACCTCGGGCGATAAAAACGCCGTAACCGCCCCTAAAGGCGCATGGGACCAGGTTCAGGTGGATTTGAATATCGTCGTTACTGGCCACAAATAGTTATTTAGCATCCTCAACTTAAAACTCACGCCCCCACGCTTTGCTTCGCAAAGCGAAGCAGTGGGGTGTAACACTTCCGCCTCTGGCGAGATCTCGCCCGTCCCAAAGGGACGAGGCGGATAAAACTTAAAACTAAGTCCCCCACAATCCGCCAAATCGCTAAACTGGTAAAGTGACATCAAAACCGGCGCAAAGAAAAACCCCCGGATAGCCAGGGGTTCAAACTGCCGTGGAATGTGCAGTCCGTTATTCGAGATTCATTGCCTCGGCGAAGGTAGTCAGGTTGTTGGCCCATTTCTGGGCCTCGTTTATGTCGATTTTTTCATCTTTGACTAATCGGGCAAGGTGTCTTTCCATCGTAATCATCTTCTCATCGTACCGATTTGTGGTCTTTGTCTGGAGTTGCGAATATATCTGTTCGACCTTGCCTGTTCTTATGAGGTTGGCGGTGGCGTAGTTATTATTAAGAACTTCCATCGCGGCGATTCGGCCTTTACCGTCCTTTCGCGGAATGAGTTTCTGACTGATGATATACGCCAGGCCCAGTGACAGTTGGTTTCGCACCTCGTTTTGCCTGCCGGGCGGGAAGTAATCCAGGATGCGCATAATTGTCCCTGCGGTGTCCCTTGTGTGCAGCGTCGAGAAAACCAAATGCCCCGTCTCAGCCGCCATAAGCGTCATCGCTATTGTCTCCGCGTCGCGCATTTCGCCGACGAAGATTATGTTGGGGTCTTCGCGGAGCATCGAGCGCAGGCCGTCGGTAAACGAATATACGTCCCTGCCGATTTCCCGCTGCGAGACCAGCGAATGCTTCTGCTCAAAAATATATTCAATCGGGTCTTCGATGGTGATTATCCGGCAGGCGCGTTCCTCGGCTATGCGGTTAATCAGCGATGCGATTGTCGTCGATTTCCCCGCCCCCGTTACGCCGGTAACCAATACGAGGCCGTGTTTGCGATTTATAATGTCCTTCCAGATATCATTGGGAAATCCGGCCCTCTCCACCGCTATTATATCGGTTGACAGCGCACGAATGGCCGCGCAGATGCCGTCATTTTCTTTGAAGACGTTGATTCGGAAGTGCGTTGCGGCCAGCCGATATGAGCAATCAACACTGTGCCGCTCTCGCAACTTGCCTATGCTCGTATCGCTCAACAGGGGTAATATTAACTGTTCGGCCATTTCCTGCGTCAACGCCGGGCCTTTGAGCTTTTCGAGGTCGCCATCGACGCGATAGGTGGGCGGAGCACCAACCTTGAGGTGCAGGTCCGAAACCCGCATCGTACCCATCTGCTCAAAATAGGTGAGCATATCCTGGATACTCAACTGCCCACTGTTCTCGGTGGGATACACGCTTTTTGTGATTTCGTGAACAACTTTTGTGCTTTCCTGAAGGACCGCCATTTTCCGCTCCTTATCAAAAACCATATAAATTATAAGTTCTGGAATCAGGATTTCAAAAAGCACTGCACGCACTAATATCCGCAGGGAGTGTATCGACAAAAAAAGGGGGTCGGAAAAGCTGAATTTGGCGGTTTTGAGGTGTTTTTTGGGACTGTTATTTGGCCCTTGTCCGCCATCCCTTATGGATGGCGAGACCTCGCCTTTAGGCGGGTCCGCCGTCCGTTTGGCGGATTTGCGAGGCCGCCCCTTACTTCTTGGCGAGCCATTCGTTGAGGTTTTTGGCTAAGATTTTGACGTCCTTTTTGGTCATTATGTGGTCGATGATTGCGGGCGGGATTTTGAGGTTGACCATCGCCTTATGCGCACGCTCCCACAGCCGGTCTCGTTTGGCGTCAGTGTCGGCTAAGAACAATTCGCTGACTAATTCGCTTAACTTGCCCAGGGCAATATCGCTGCGGTTATTGTAGTAGTTCGTTATTACGCTTTTCTGATACGCTGAGTATTCCTGTTTAGCCATATTTGAGTCCCTTGCAACCAACTACGAACACCGAACAATGAACTAATTCTGCCTCAAACCGGCAGAGAAATCAAGTGTTGGTCGAACAAGTTTTTTCTTCCTTAAAATAATTAGCCCCGTCATCATCGCCCTTGGCGTGTGACGGGGTTTTTCTTTATATTGGTTAGCCCTGCCATTTATGGCAGGGTTACTCCCGCCTATTGCCTCCAAACCCTTGCTAATTGCCGAGATATCGCAATAATTCGAATGCAAATGCAATATTATCAGGTTCCCAAGCGTCAGTAATCGAAGAGATAAACAGTTTATCACTTTTAATAACCGCTGATTGTGGAAAGGATGATAATATGAAAATCGATTGCATGAAAAAAACAATGGTAATTTTGGCCGCACTGACTTTTGGTTGTGCCGTAGCTTTTGCGGCGCCTGCCCCGGATTCCAATTCGCCTGCGCACAGGAATAGAGGTCCGGCACAAAGGCCCGCTCGCGACTTTTTGCAGGAGCTTAGCGAGAAACTGAATCTCACGGACGCGCAGAAGGCCGCCATCAAACCGATTCTGGCGACCGAGGCCAACGAAATAAAGGCCGTTCACCAGGATAGTTCGCTTTCAGATGAACAAAAACAAGCGAAAGTCAAAGAAATTAGGGACAGCAGCAGGGAAAAGATAAACGCGCTGCTGACACCCGAACAGCAGAAAACATTTGCCGAAATGAAGGGGCAGGCGGGCAACAGAATGCGTGAAGAATTCCATAACCGGCTGGCTATGCTCGCTGAAAAACTGAACCTCACGGACGCACAGAAGACCGCTATCAAACCGATTCTGGCGACCGAGGTCAATGATATTACAGCTGTCATGCAGGACAATTCTCTCTCTAAGGAGCAAAAGCAAACTAAAATATCCGGCATTCGGGAGGCCTCAGACACAAAGATAAATGCGCTCCTGACCCCCGAACAGCAGGCCAAATGGGCCAAATTAAAAGAAAACGCAAAAAAGGAGCGTAATAAAAAGGATGCACCGGGCACATAAATCCCGTGGCCGGCAAAAACCTGCTGACACTGTCTGCTGAATACGAGTTAAAAAAGACAGGAGTTGAAATGCTCCTGTCTTTTTGTTTGTGCGACTCATAAACATTGTTTCTTACACCGCAGATCTCCTCATCCACCCGCCGCCGATGGTTAGCCCCGGCTCCTGTGGCCGGGGTCATATTCGCTTTTTGTCATTCCCGCGAAGGCGGGAATCCGGTTTTGTTAAGCTTTTTTTAGACACTGATCGCGGATTTGCGATTTCAGAAGAGATCCGTAGAGAGATAAAGAAGTTTCCCTGATTCAAGGGAAGTGGTTAGAATAACTAACTGTCACTAGTTTACGCCTTAATCATTTATTTCCCCATCACTTTCGTCCCTCGGGGGCAAATTCGTATATGGTACTTATAGTCCGTGGATATATCTACCGCAACATACTAAAGTATTCTCCATTATTATGAAAAAGAACTCTTTGGGACAAAATGTTTATCTTAAGAAGGTGGGATTATCCATTAGACAAGCTCGCCAAAAGAAAGGCTTGTCGCAAGAGGCATTGGCGCTGGCAGCCGACTTAGACAGGTCATATATCGGCGGTGTTGAACGTGGTGAAAGAAATATATCCATAATAAATTTAAAAAAGATTGCTGATGCTTTAAAGGTAACCGTCCCGCAATTATTGAAAAAACTATAAATAGTTCCTGATTTATGAAAAAAGATATTCCTACAGAGATGGCGTTGAATCTGGAAACCACGATTCAAAGTGCGGGGAAAACTGCGCCAGTTGCACAAAGACGTATATCTAATATTCAATGGATCGAGAATTTGCCAAGAAAAGGGCTATCGTACGGGAAAAAAGAAAAACAATTATTAATACACACAACCGCAGATGGAGAGATGATATTTATACACTACCCTGGGAAAGAATCTGTTGGCCAAAAACCTTGGGATTTCCGACCAGAGTTGTACTTTAAGGAAAATAATAAACGTCATGAAAGTATGAGTTTTGGCGGCATATGGGCTACTATTTTTGAGACGGCAAACAGTATTACACAAAAAGACAGAAAAGATGTGCTTCGCGTGCTGGCTACTTTGTTCTACAGAATGGCTTTTATGCTCGACCATATACAGGGCGATAACATTTTCAATACCAAAGAACGCGACGTGTTATATAAAAGGGCTGAACCTAAATTCCATCGCGAGAGAAAAGTAAAACTCCCCGCGTTATTTAAATGGCAATCACCTCAAGGAGTATTACCATATTTGAATAATGCCTGTCCCAGATGGGGCAATATGAGCTTGGAAGCGTTCCTTTTTTATAACGAACTGTTAGTTTGGAACGAAGATTGCAAATATTATTATAGAAACTATCGCATAAGAACTGATGAAGAATGGATATCTAAAACGGGAAGAGTTAATACGCTGCTTACGCATATCCGTATCTTAGGATATATGCTTGGAGAAGTTGCTCTCTCTGACGTATTCGACGGCTTCGCTAAACAACGAGGGATATCTCCGGCTTCAAATGCTGAAGTTATACGGGTATGTGGTGGGCTTGTTAAAGCCAAATAAATCCAGACTAATAAGTTTCTGAAAATATGAACTGGGGTTCTAAAGAATCTTTTCTTAACATCAACCGGTATTTGTGGTCTATTCTACCGTTTTTCAATCTGTCTTGAATAACCTCATAGTACTTTTCATCAATCTCCGCTGAAATGTACTGCCTTCCAAGATTTTTGCAAACCTCTATTTCTGAACCACTGCCGCCGAAAAGAATTAGCGCAACATCTTTTGGCTTCGTACACGATTCAATCAACATTTGCGAGAGCCCTTGAGGTATTTGGCAGGCATGAAATGTCTTCTCTTTGCTTACATTTTTTACCAGATCAAAATAAAGCCAATCATAAGGCATCCTGCCCTTTGAACCGTTGGCTAAATTCTGGAGAATACGCTTGTCTGTGGGGTTCTTATAGGGGACAGCTATATTATCCTTGTAAAATTTGGCATGACATGTCTTTCTACAATGCAGGATGCTCCTGTGTGCGGTAGTAAAGCGACAAGGTGAGTGACCTACATTTGTATTATAAACCCAAACATAATCTAACACCTCATAGCAAACGTCGTCTAAATATTTAACCCGCAAATATGCATTCTGCTTGGGATAATTTATTAAAAACATATTTCCGGTATCTTTTAGAACTCTTAATGATTCCCTTGAGAGATCGATATACCACTGAATATATTCATCAAAGGCCTTAGTGTAAGATTTGCCGCCATATTTCACTCCGACATTGTAATCCGGATCGCCATAGATCATATCAACACTTTTGTCAGGCAATTCTTTTAAGACTTGCATGATGTCTTTTAGAAACACTTTATTTAGATATTCTTTAATCATAGGCCTTTGCCATTATGGGAAATTTATTTAATCATGTCAATAGAGCCACGGCATTTGACCACAATGCGCTTTGTGAAGTCTGCCATTGATGAGCTTCCCATTAGGAAGGGCAACAATCCTAACGGGGCCAACTTGGTCAACCTGTGCCTGCCCCCAAACCCTTTGCATACTACCACATATAAGCACATACTACTGCATACTAATGCTAACTATTGCTAAGTGCCGTTTTTAGTGTAAAAACAAGGATTATTGCAATTTTGTGCCTTTTTGTGGCCATTTTTTGCATGTTTTTCGGGCAGGTCTTTAGCTGTAACCTATTGCGAAATAAGGACATAAAACAGGACTAAAAAAGTCGTATAAAACGCTTGTATGAAACGTTTGTATGATACATTTGTTCACCATTTTCGCGCAAGTGTTTTTTGCTCAAATCCAAAATTCTGAAAATTTTTTTTACTCCTTATTACGTAGGCACTTGTGCACTTTTGCGCCTGTGCTCTTTTTGCGATTTTTCGTCAAAAGCGCGCAAGTTCGCGCCATATACAGAGGAACTGTGTTCCTCTGTAGTTATGAGTTTTTAGTTCATAGTTCATAGCTACAACGAACAATGAACACCGAACGAAGATGGGAGAAAGAAATGTCAACTATTACAATCAAAGTTCCAAACTGGCTCGACTTTATTTTCACCTGTCCCCTTCTCGCCTATCGCCTTCTCCGTTTCGGCTACACCTTCCGCCGGATTTACCTCGGCGAAGGCGAATTCGCAATCCTCGACCCGCAGGATTACTACCGTCTTTGCAATTTCAAATGGTTCCTCAAAGGGAGATATGCCCTCAGGAGCTTCAAAATTGCACCTGACAAAACAAAAATGATTTCGATTCACAGGGAGATTATGAATGCCCCCGATGGCCTTCTCGTTGACCATAAAAACGGCGATGGACTCGATAACCGAAGGTCCAATCTGCGATTGGCGACTCACTCACAAAACCAGTGCAACAAGCCAAAGATAAAAACAAAGGTCACGTCACAATATGTTGGGGTTCATTTTGACAAGAGGAGAAGCCAGTGGGCTGCCAATATCAGGAATAATGGGAAAACAATATGGCTTGGAAGATTCGACACTGAAATCGACGCCGCCAAGGCGTATGACCAGGCGGCGAAAAAGCACCACGGCGAGTTTGCAAGGTTAAATTTCTCGTAGCGCAGTTTACCCGCCAGTCAGTTTGGCGGGCGGAGATCCCCGCATTGCCTTTGGCGGGGACCCGAAACTCCTGTGTCTTAACTGTCCGCTACACGCTACCCGCTGTCCGCTGGTTTCGCAGGGTTTCCACTGGCATTAGGGTTGCGGTTGAGTATAATCTTGCTAAGTTTTACCGCTGAGCACGCAGGGTGCGCAGAGGTTATTATGTTTTTTCTCCGCGGTCTCTGCGTTCTCCGCGGTGAATATCCTGGGAATATGTAGTGAGAGCAAAGACAGCAAAACTGATTTTAATTGCGATTGCACTGTATATGCCGGTTAATTCGGCATACGCGATTGACAACACGCAGGCAAAAGCATTCGCGGGCCGCGACGTTCAAATCACCGCGGACAAATTAACTAATTACCACGACGCCAACGGCACAAACGTCCTTGTCGCCGAGGGCAGATTTTCGATTACGGCAGGCGCGGACACGTTCGCCGGCGAAAAGGCGGTCGTCTGGCTCAAGAGAAGCCCCGAACACAAAAACGTCGGCGCCTGGTGCTACGTGTCGGACAGGGTTTCCGCGAAAAGAGACGCTGGCACTCGCTTAGTGGGCCTTAACTGGGAAACAATCGAAAAAGGCAAGGCGATAGTAATTCGGTTCAAGGCGACCGGCGAGGTGTTCGTTACCGCCCAAACAATTGAGAAAAGCGATGTTCGCGGCGGGGAGTTTTACAATCAGGCGTTCGCAGCGACCGCGAAGGTCCACAAAACATTCGCGGATGAGTGCGGGGCGGTCTCGCCGGCACAGGTATCACCCGCGGCAGCACAACCTGAACAAATCTCAGGAACCAACGCTGCCAGGACAAATCGCCCCCCTGCCAGGCCGACCGCGACGCCGGCAGCCGAGGACAAACGGGAATTCAACGCATTTGGATTTCTTGACCAGATGTTTGGCCCGCCGAAAAAACCGCAAACAGCAATCGAAAAAATCCCGCAGCAGGTAAAGATAAAATATCCGGTGAATCTGGCGCCGGCGGGAGAGCAGGAGCCCAACATCGAATGGGGCGGTTCGACAAAAGGCGAGGAGTTCGCCACGGTACTCGGGCGATTCTACTTGTGGCAAAAACAGGACGAGACCGGCCGATTGCTGGAGATGCAGGCGGACGACGCGGTTGTATTCTACTCAGGGGAAAAACTTAACACGGACGAGGAGTCGGACAAGGTAAAGGACGTCGGGGCCAAGGGGGCGATAAAGACAATTTACGTTCGAGGCGACGTGGTGATGACGGAAGGCCTGCGGACGATACGGGCAGACGAGGTATATTATGATTTCGAGAATAAAAGAGGGCTGGCGGTCAACGCGACGATACGAACTTTTGACATCGAGCGCGGGATTCCGATTTACGTTCGTGCGGCCAGGATAAGGCAGCTGGCAGAGGGTAAATTCGCGGCTGATAACGCGGTCCTGACGACCAGCGAATTTGCCGTGCCCCAGGTTTCGCTGGAGGCATCGAGCATACTTATTACCGATACGACAACGATAGACCAGTCCAGGTCAGCCAGCGACCAGATTAAGGATAGCAGCTACGATGCGCAGATGCGCGATGTCCGGCTCAAATCGGAAGGCGTGACGGTATTTTACTGGCCCCTTATGCGAAGTAACCTGGAAAGGCCGGACATGCCCCTAAAGAGTGTGCGCATCGGCAACGACAGTACTTGGGGAACGACGGTGGAGAGCCGATGGTATTTGTCGCGCCTATTGGGCCTGCGCGAGCCGGATGGAACCAATGGAACGTTTGATTTGGATTACTTCAGCAAACGGGGCGTCGGCACAGGAATGGACGTGGATTACGCCCAGGAGAATCGATTGGGCAAGATTAGCGGTTACCTGATAGACGACAGGGGCGAGGACCGGCTGGGGCGGGTTGACTTCAGGCAAAACCTCGAACCGCCGGAAGATTTGCGGGGAAGGTTCGACTGGGTGCATCGGCAGTTTATGCCTTATAACTGGCAGGTTACCACAGGCATTGACTACGAATCGGACGAAAACTTTCTTGAAAGTTACCACAGGCAAGAGTATAACACCGACGCCGACCGCGAGACGTATGTCCACCTGAAAAGAATTGAAGACAACTGGGGTCTTGCGTTTTTGGCCAAGGGGCGAATCAATAATTTCGCTGACGAATTAGAAGAGGCGCCAACAGGCGAGTATCACCTGACGGGACAATCGATTTTTGACGACAGGATGACGCTTTACAGCGATACGCAGGGCGGAGCATATCGGCAGTTGATAGGCGAAGACCACACGACGGCGATGAACGAGGAAGTATTCGGGTTTGGGACACACCGGACTGAGCTTGATATGCCGATGTGGCTGAGCGGGATAAAGGCAGTGCCGTTTGTGGCAGGGACAGTGGGTTACGACGAGCGGAGCGGATTTAATCGGTCGATGGTAGATGGGAGTAACCCGGACGGCGACCCCAACAAAAACACTGTTGGGATTGGCGAGGCAGGAGTGCGGGCGTCGAGCGAATACTGGAAGACATATCCTAATGTCAAGTCACGGCTGTGGGATTTGGAGGGCCTGCGTCATATCGTAAGGCCTGAAGTGGACACGTCGATTTACGGAGAAAGCGACACCGTAGTGAAGCAGCACGACGTGGTGCATTTAGAACTGTCGCAGCAATTACAGACAAAGCGAGGGCCAGATGAACGAACCGTAGATTGGATGCGGCTGAATCTGGGCGGGACGTGGTTTGCGGACAATGAGGAGAGGACGCCGGATTCGGGGCCATACAGATATTTATGGAATAATCCGATGACGCCTTTGCGAACGTATTCGATGCCCGGCATTTTGAATGGCGACATCGACAAAAAAGGCGACATTGACCATGGACTTAAGAAATTCGAGACATACGGGCCAGTGAGAGATTATTACGACGCGGATTATTTGTGGCAGATAAGCGATACGACGGCGTTGCTGAGCGATGGGTATTATGACATTCACAGCGGGACGGTTGAGCAGTTCGATATCGGCTTTTCGCGGACGAGATGGCCCGATTTGAGCTATTACGTCGGCCTCAGGTATCTGCGTGACGTCGAGGTGCTCGACGAGCACGGGTCCAACGCTTTTGTCTTCGCGGCGAGTTATATTCTCGACCCGCGATATACGATTGTGTTTTCGCAGCAGTATGATTTTGCCTACGGGGCCAACGTGGAAAGTAAAATAATACTCATCAGGCATTACAACCGGGTATTTTGGTCGTTGTCATTTAGCACGGACGCTTCACTTGGCCAGCAGTCGATTATGTTCAACATCTGGCCAGAGGGAATGCCGGAGCTTGCGACAGGCAGCAGACGATACACGGGCCTTTCCGGGCCCGGCGGGTATTGAGACCGTCGTGCGTCGTGAGTATCGCGTATTGCGGGTAGATAGAAATCCTAAATCCGCCGGAGACGGGTAAGTCGTTAATTTTAAGGCAGTTAGGTGAAAAATCGCCAAAAAAGGTAATTTGAGTAAGATTTTGATATAATTGTGAAATTAAAAGGCTTGGTTGCGTAGCCAAGCAGATTTAAATGGGAAATCCAGGACCTTAAGGGTCTATAGTTACACTTACAGCCGGATTCTTAATGAACTTCGAATATTTTTGTTTGGTAAAATGGACCATTTTGTCTGCTTGCATTACGCGGTAAGAAGCATATCGCTTATGCAGATTAGCTAATTCTGGAAATCAGGAACGTAAAATATGGCAGAGTATCATAAGTATCGTCATGCACTATGCCTAAATCCTTATTATTCGGGGAAGAGGGGTACAGGTATGGACTTCTTTCCGCCGACAGGGTTGGAGTACGTGGCGACCGCCTTAAAAGGTCACGTAGACCAACTCAGCTTAATTGATCTCCGTCATAAGCGGTCTCTGCAATCACCTCGGAAGATGTCCGAGTTTATCCAAAGAAACATCGATTTGATTTGCATCAGTATTAGTTGGAGGGCACAATACAACAAAGTTTGTGACTATATCAGCCAATTGCCCTCTGCTCCAACGACCGTTGTCGGCGGACGGGAGGCAACCGACAATGTGGAGGACATTTTTCTACGATGCCCCAACGTCGATGTTGTTGTCCGCGGGGAGGGCGAGCAGACTATTCAAGAGCTTGCAGACGGACAACTGTGGGACCGGATTCTTGGTTTGTCCTACAGGCATAATGGTAAAATCATTCACAACCCAAACCGGCCACTCCAGCCTATCGAAAATATCGCTCCGCCGGACCGGAGCCTGCGACAAAGCCGCTACTTCCCTGTCGCTCATGGCATACGTCTGTTGCCAATTGAGTTTGACACTATCCTCGGTTCACGGGGATGTCCATACAAATGCAAATTTTGTACATTCAGCATGAATCCTCTGGGACAGAAGCGTGATTATATCGCTCGGTCGCCGGAATCGGTGGTAGATGAAATCGAAGCCAGTAAGGGAAAGATGATCATTTTTGCTGATGACAACTTCTTCGTTAACCCGGACCGCGTCGAGCGTATATGCGATTTAATCATCGAGAGAGGCATCGATAAACTGTACTTCGCTAATGCAAGAATCGAGGCGGCTAGGTACCCGCACATGCTGGAAAAAGCATACCGCGCGGGGTTTCGAATGCTTTTGCTGGGTATCGAGTCGGCAAGCGATAGGATCCTCGAACAGCTCAACAAGGGATTTAACACAAAGCAGATTCGGGATGCTTTTACGGTATTTCGGCAGTTCCCTTTCTTTTACCATGCCTACTTCATCTATGGTAATGTTGGTGAGACTGAGGAAGAAATGATGGCTATACCTGAGTTCGCCAGAGAGCTTGGAGTACACATGATCAACCTGAGTGTACTTCGCGTGGACAAGTTCACCCCGTTGCGGCAGTTGGTGGAAAGCATGCCTGGCTACTGGATCAACAAAAATGGAAAAGTCTATTCACAGAAATTTGACAGGAAGAGGCTTGGGCGTATTCGCAATCAGATTCGCAATCGTTTTATGTTTCGACCAGGACAATTGACCAAGATACTCACGACCGTGCACAACTGCAATATTCTCACTTACTGGCAGATGGCGAAACTGGGCTTGATGGCGCCTTTGTTTTTCCTGGATTATGTGATTCAAAAGAGCGCCAAAACTTTTCGGCATTTAGGTAGCATGTTTTGTGTTTAGCCGGTTAAGCTTTGGGACGAAGAGTCCCTCCCTTAAGCAGTACAATGCTGGCATAGAAGTTCAAATTAATGATAAACGTAACATTGCCCGTCAACATTTCATCACAACAGCCGCCTTTCAATATAGCAGGATTTTTTTCACAGGAGTATTTCTGCGCGATATCGGCTGGGGCGCAGAAGGATGGCCCTCCTGTCCTTCTGCGCCTTTGACCGTATAAAAAACGTAATCTAAGCAGAAGCTTCCACACAAGCATATCTGCTGGAAGTGGAGCAACGATAAAGGATTTTCTTTGCCCCAACTTGATTTGCCTAAAACGAAAGATTTTGTAGCGGCTGACAAAATGGAAGCGATTTGCAAAAACTGCCGGTATTTTGAAACAAGGGATAATATGTTTGGCATAAATACCTGGGGTCTTTGCATCAGATTAAAAGGGGAGAATACAAACGATCGCAAGAAAATAACATTCATCCGCTGGGTAGATTATACCTGCTCGGATTTCAGGCCGAGAGAGAAATTGAACGATTCGCAAAGCCGGACAGATAAGGTCTGATATCTGGTGTTAATCTGGGTAAAATGCAGGAGTGACAGATTCTGTCACTCTATAAGGATAATTAGGGGGATATTCCACGACAAACAATACCGCAAAAAACTTGTGCTTTAGGATAAAAAAGGTATAATTGGGCTGTTAGCGAATAATTACATTGCCAACATTTGTTGAACAAACCCGAGAGAAGGCTATATGCACCCAAATTATTCCGACCAAAGAGATGCCATAGATTGGGCGCGAAATATTTTCGACAACAAAAGTCGATACGTAATCTTAGATACCGAAACAACTGGCCTTGGCAAAAATGACGAAATCATCCAAATAGGAATAATAGATATCAATGGCAACACCCTTCTAAACCAAAATATTCGCCCTCAAAAGAAAAAATCTATCTCAAGAGATGCGACGGATGTTCATGGACTCACTATGACTGAACTAGTTAATTGCCCTACGTTTTCAGAGCTCAAGGATATAATGAATCGGTCTATCGGGCTCAAGGACATTATTGCTTACAATGCCGAATTTGACCTCCGATTATACAAGCAAAGCTATCAAATCAGTGGCGGATTTTTCCCTAAAGGAAACTGGCATTGTGCTATGCTTGAATATGCTCGATTCATAGGCGAGTGGGATGATTATCATGGAAATTACAGGTGGCATAAGCTGAAAGGCTTAGACCACACCGCCGTTGGTGATTGCTTGGCGACTTTGGCTATTATCAGGCAAATGGTTCAAACCAAGAAATTAAAGAATTGGTACGAGTTTTGGGTTGGTCGATAACATAAGTATAATCTAAAATTGCTGGAGCTTAAAACAGAGCGGTTTTTTCAAAAGTGCGTTTAAGAAAAAACCGGCTGTCCTTCAAACTAACGGCGGGTAAACCACGCCTCCCGTAAGGGATGCTGCGCATACGGCGGGCAAACCCAGGGCTGAATACAATCGTCTAAACGACGGATTATTCATTCCCCGTGTTGGTATCGGGCGATTCATTAACTTCCGCCCGGACTGGTTTACCGGTTTCGAGCAACTCGGCGGAGGTCCTTGTGAGATTCGCAGCCAAATAGTCGGGGATTTGATATACCCAACCCTTATGTGTTTCCGAAAATTCTTCCGCAGCATCACGTGCGATTAGTTTGGCTTCTTTGATTTTCAACTGCTCATCCGATTCGACTTCGCCCTGGGTTTTTGTTACAGGCGTCTGGTCGGCGAACCGGGCGTCGCATTTGGCAAACCACAGGCCAGCGTCTTTGGCGAGCCAGATGGAATAAACAGTGGTATCCTTCAGCCGGCAAAGGTATCTTCTGTCAAACAGCAAACCCCGCTTTGAAGATTCGGCGTTGACGTCCTCAAAACTCAAATTCGCAAGGGCAGTGAAGACCCTGTTGGCGATAACATTGTTGAGCTTTTTGCCCTCGGCGAGGTTCTCAAGTATGACGGTTTTGTCGTCGTCGCCGGGCCTGAGGAGGTAAGTATCGTTGGGGCAGCTTACCGTTATCGAGTTGATGTCCTCCCTCTTTACGCTGGTAAGTCCCTGTGCGACATAATCCATCGCCAGCTTTTTTATCATGGGTATCTGTGCCGCGGCAACATAGACCCTGTTATCATCGACCCGCCTGATGTACCCAATGCCCCGGCCCTGTTGTTTTTGCCTGCCCACGATGAGGCCTGTGAGCAGCGACAAATCGGTTTTGTCCGCCGAGGCGGCTTTATAGAATTTAACCAGAACGACAGCGTTGGGTTCCGTGACGCCGAGGTCTTTGTGGTTGGCGGGATTATCGGTATAAAGCTCAGCGGTTTGAATATCCAGGCAGGTGGTGATGAGCTTGTTTATTTCGCTTGTCCGCGCGGGGTAGTTGTCGAGATTGGCGACCACGAAATTGGCACCTCGCCGATTGAGAATTACCTCTTCGCCGGGTTTTCCTATTGTGATTCGCGCGACCTGGTCGGGGTCAAGTCCCTGGATAAGATAGGCGGTCTGGTCTTTTTTGGCGTATGGTCTGTCGCCAATACCCGCGACCACGACCGCCAAGGCCACCATAGCGGCCGCAGTAAAACCAAGCAACGATAAATTACGGTTACTCATATCATTAACTCCTTGCCACGTCAGGCGTCGCTCGCGTGGCTGATGTAGTGTCTTTTCATAGCGTTGCGCTTAATGCCGAGCACAACGGCGATAAGCAGTATTACCACCGGCGCCGCCAGCATATTGAAGGCCCGCAGCCTGTTGCCGAGGGTTTCGATTCGCTGGCGTTTTTGCATTTTGACCTGCCGCAACTGCTGTCTGGCCTTTAGTTTTTTCAATTCGAGGTCTTTTGTTTTGCGGGCAAGCGAGTTTCCTATGACCTGTTTTTCTTTTTCGTTAGCGGATGTTACGAGCGTTTTTAATTCATCTTCAAAACCGGTAATTTCGTCGTTGAGTTTGGCCACCTCGTCAGCGGTTTCGGCCTCGGCTTTTTCCTCGATTTGGTCAACGACGGTAAAGGGTCTTCTGAAATTGCCGCGAGACCTGATTGAGATAAGGTCGGTTGAGCCGGAAAGGTCGTCGATTGTGTTCATCAATAGCGCGCTGTTGTCGCCGACGACGATGTTGCCGAAAATGGGGTTGCGATAATAGGCGAGCGGATCGGTTATGAAATCGACGTCAGAGAACACAGCCACGGCACAATTTTCCGTCGCATAGACAAGGCCCATAATACGCGTTTTGGGTCCTGGCTTATTAGCATCTTCGGCCTGCGAATCGGACACTGCTAAAATACCGTCGGGGAAGCTGCTTTTGAATTTGCCGGTGAGCAGATAGCCCATAACCACGGGCTGAGTGCCATCGGAGAAATTTTTCATAAGGGCCGAAGCGTCGAGCATCTGTAAATCATAGGGGCTGGCGGCCTTGAAGGTGTTGCCTTTTGCGGTGGTCATAATAAGCGGAGTTCGTTCGATGTGACCAGCGCCGGTAACGTCATTTGGCGAGTCGATTACATTTAACGCCCCTGCAAACCAAACCCTGACGCTGTTAAGCTGGGCGGTAATGACGCTGCTGCGATTAAAGCAAGCTGGAGGAGTGAGGTTCAGGAAGCCGATAATTTTTTCCGACTCACGGTTGGCGGCCATTGACGTCCCCGGCGCCAACTGCCTGTCGCCGGCAAAAACAAGCTCGGGCATATCAAGCCCCCAGGTATTGAGCAGCTTATTGAGGTTTGACGCCTGCGAAACCTTGTCGGGCTGCATCATCGCCGCCATCTGGTTTTGCTGCTGGTCGGCGTAACAGTAGGGGTCAACACAGATAATGGTCCTGCCCCCCTTCAAAACAAACTGGTCTATCGCGAAGAGCGTCTGGACGGGAAGATTCTTGGGATGAATAACAAGAAGGACATCGACATCGTTAATTTCATTGGTGTCGGCGGGAATGCTTTTGACCTCATATTTTTGTTTGAGATGCTCGATAATGGTCCAGGCCATTTTGGGCTGTTGTCCCTGCATCAGCATCATCTGCGCCATATAGTCGCTGACTTCGCCCATAACGGGAAGCGAGCTGAGGACGCCTATATTTTTTTTCTGACGCGCGACGGCCGTATCTACAAGAGAGCTTATGTCGTATTCGACGAAATTCTGCCGGTCGGGAGAGAAAAACGGGATTGTTTTTTCGGCGCCGAACTGCGTCTGGACAACAAGACCGAAAAAGAAATTTTCCTCGTCGGTTATGGGAAATCTTTTGAGTCCGCTGCGGGCGGCTTCCATCTCGTCATCGGAGAACGGCCTGGGGTCGATTATCTCAAGAGCAACCATTCCCTTTGAGGCGGCGACGTATTCTTCGAGCAGGGCCTTGACGAATTCATAGTAGTTGTTGAAGTACTTAATCTGGTCTGGGCCTTTCATCGCGGCGGTTTTGGCGTAGTAGAGCTTGAGTTTTATGGGCTGGTTCAGTTTGGCGAGAATCGACTTGGTGCCCGCCGATAGCGTATAAAGTTTGTGGTCAGTGACATCGACTTTCAGGCGTTTGCCGAGGTCCTGGAATATGCTTATCGCGCTGAAGGTTACCAAGAGGACAAAAATCACCGCGAGTATCACTTTTATTGTTCTGCTCATCAGCCCGCCTTCCTTTCTTCGAGCACAACTGCGCAGGCAGCCACCCAGCCAACAATCAGAAAGAGGAAATAGGAGACGTCCCTGAACTCGAGGACGCCCTTCTGAATCGACTCGAAGTGTGTTTCAAAACTCATATTTCCGACCGCCGTCACCAGCCCGGCGGGGAGGAACGTGGAAAGATAATTCATCGTCGTGGGGACACCGGCGAAAACGAGCACGGCACAGGCGACGACCGACAGCACAAAACTGATTACCTGATTTTTGCTCAACGCGGAAAAAAAGCAGCCCACCGCCAAGAACCCGCCTGCCATAAGGATGCTGCCCAGGTAGCCGGTGATTATCAGGCCGAGGTCGGGCTGGCCGAGATAAAAGACCGTGATGACCATCGGGAAGGTCAGTATCAGGGCGATTACAAGGAATACCCATGCGGCGAAGAATTTGCCGAGGACCGCCTGCATCACGGTAATGGGAAGCGTGAAGAGAAGCTCGATTGAGCCGGTTTTGCGTTCCTCGGCCCAGAGCCGCATAGCCGTCGCGGGCACCAAGAAGGCAAACAACAAGGGCATATTGACGAAGAACGCCGTCATATCCGCCTGGCGAATCTCGAAGAAGCCGTTTTTGAAAGTAAGATAGCCGGAGAAAAAGAGAAACACCACGAGGAAGACATAAGCAATCGGCGTAGTGAAATATGACTTTAATTCTCTTTTGAATACCGCCTTAAAACCACTCATTTTATACTCCAGTAAAAAACTTTTTATCGCCGCGCGTTCAGGCCACCTTGCTTCGGGTTATTTTTCGGAATACCTCGTCGAGCGAGCAGTTGTATTCCCGGCGAAGTTTTTCCGGCGTCGAATCCACCAGAATCTTTCCCCGTGCGATGATTATGGTCCTGTCGCAGATTGCCTCGACTTCTTCGAGGATATGCGTCGAGATGATGATACATTTTTCCTTTGCCATTTTGCCGATGAGTTGTCGCACTTCGTGTTTCTGGTTGGGGTCAAGGCCGTCGGTCGGCTCATCGAGAATCAGCACCTGCGGGTCGTGAATCAGCGCCTGCGCAAGCCCGACTCGCCGGCGGTAACCCTTTGAGAGTGTGTCAATCACCTGATGATAAACCGATTCGATTGCGCACATCGGGACGACACGGTCGAGCGCCTGCCTGCGTGCTTTGCCGGTGATTTGCCGGGCGTCGCAGACGAAGTTCAGCACTCCCCCTACCGTCATCTCATTGTAGGCGGGAACGTTTTCGGCAAGATAGCCGATTGCTTTTCTGACTTCGAGGGGGTTTTTGAGAATGTCATAGCCGCAAATCGTCGCGGTGCCGCTGTCGGGGCGCAGGTAGCAGGCAAGCATTCGCATCACGGTGCTCTTGCCCGCGCCGTTTGGCCCGAGGAAGCCCAGCACTTCGCCTTTTTGGACGTCGAACGAAACGCCGTCAACCGCGATAATCGACCCGAAACTGCGTCTCAATTCCTTTATGCTTATCATTCTTTTCTCCTTAGAACACATTTCATAGCCCCGATAATCCGCGATTTCAATACTGATAATGCGGCTTGCTGCCAAGTTATGAAATGGCTTCTAACGCACAACCATATATCGTCAAAACAGCCATTGTTTGTGCAGCCCGGACGGGTCGTGGTTTGCAGAAAATCTGCGCGGATTTGGGAACACTGATTTTTATTTTTTTTGAGCATTAGAAAGTTGAACAATAGACCGCATTTGCGTCAGCTCTCCTGTTCGACTGCTCACCTGTTCAAATGCTCTGTTGGCCAAAGGCCAACTGGAGGCGGGGGGATTCGAACCCCCGTCCCGGTATGCTTCAAGACGAGCGTACTACACACTTAGTCGTCTTTGGATTTTATCGCCTCCACGACAGGCAAACGACGGCCCATCGCTTCGGCTATTCCGGGATTTGTCTTAACCCGTCGGCCCGAAAGCTCCGACGAGAGCAGCCCACTTCTTTACGCCCGAATCAGGCCCGCAGGCGCAACCTGAAAGGACGGGTCGCCTATTTAGGCGGCCATTTGCAACTGGTAGTTGCCAATTAAAGTTAGTGCCGGAATGATTAACCAGGCCAACCGGCGTCCTGGGTATGCAGCTCGACTCTCCGACATCCGGTCGAAACCGTTCGCCCCCATATATACTTTTCAAATGCTATCTAACCTCGCTTTTGTGCATTATACCACTAAAATTACGCACCGAAATAAAATTTGTGCACACCCCAATTTGCTCTCCTAAGGCAAGGTCAATATATCCTGTTCTTGTCTCGGCCTTATTCATAGAATCTATGTTATTTATCGGGGATTATTTTTTATTACCTTGCAATTCTCTATTTTAACGGATTGCACACTTAATCCTAATTCTCTTGCAATGAATGACATTTTGTTTTTTAATAAAGGGGGAAGGTCAGGCCTTGTTCATAAACTATTTTTTCTGAGGTACGCCAATCTTCCAGACGCCTTTTTCGAGAAATGCTTCTATGGTCTGGCGATTCGCTTTATTTATCAAATTAGAGTGCGATACTTTATATTCTTTGGCATATTCGGCAAGGGTCATAATGCGAGCGCCTTCCAGATACGCGAGCCGTTTGTGATAACTGTTCGTAAGCGCCTTGCCGACTATTTCCTGCATAATCCCCGAGGCACCTTTTTCGTCAAACTCATTAAACGCATCATAATACATTTTTCTGTCGATGAACTTGATATTCACCGGCACAAAGCCCTCTCGTATAAGCAAATAATTGTTTATTACTCTTCCGATACGGCCGTTACCATCGACAAACGGGTGAATATATTCAAAAGTAAGATGCAGAAGCGCGATACGTTTTATAATATTTTCATGACTGCTTGCGTTATACCCTGCAAGCATTTTTTCCAATCTTCCAACCACTTCTTTCGGGTCCGGCGCTATGTGGCTGGCGACCCGAACCCACTCGCCCTCCCGCCGAAATCTTCCGGCGACATCATCCCGGATATTTGCCATAAGCATTTTGTGAAGCAGCAGAATAACCTCCAGAGTAAGCTCCTGCTCTTTGGCTTTTGTATCAATATACGAAACTACCCTCGCGAGATTTTTGGCCTCAAAGATTTCCCTTTCGGTGATGTATCTGTCGAGGTCTATCTGCAAAAGGATTTTTTCTGTTTCTTCAAGGGTAAGAGTGCTGTTCTCGATGGCATTGGAGTTATAGACCTGTTCGGCAATCTCTGCTTCGCTCAATAATTTTATAAGCGATTGCTTCCCGACAGACGCGGCATAATACCGCTCTCTGAGGTGACTGATTCTATTAAAAACATGTAATACCTTTGCCATAATTATAATATACGTTTCATTCACGCTTTTGTCAATATAATCGTGAAAAACACAAAAAAAACGGCTTATTTCACGGTTTTGGGCCATAATACCCCCTAAAATACCCTCGTAATCCTGCCGTAATGGCTTGGCCATCCCTTACGGGAGGCATCCCCAAGGGAGTGGTTTCTTTTATATTTACTGTACCTGACAACGGCGGTATTCTATTCCAAACTTTTGAAAGGATAATACGATGAAAGTCATTTTGATAACCGGGATTATGCTGTTGTCTTTGAGTTCGATGGCTGCGGCTGGAGTAGTCGCTCCCGATGCGAATGTCGAAAAGCTAAGCAGCGCGTTTGCCTTCACCGAAGGCCCTGCCGCGGACCCCAAGGGCAATGTTTATTTCACCGACCAGCCAAACGACAAAATCTATATCTGGTCAACCGATGGTAAATTGTCCACCTTTTTAACCGGTTGCGAACGCTCAAACGGGATGTATTTCGACGCCGACGGCGTATCGCTGCTCGCCTGTGCCGACCTGCATAATCGGCTCGTTTCCTTTGACCAGAATGGCAAAATGACCGTTCTGGTCGAAAAATACAAGGGCAAGAAGCTCAACGGCCCAAACGACCTCTGGCGGCATCCAAACGGCGGCCTATACTTCACTGACCCATATTATAGGAGGAACTACTGGGCTGACCCGAATAAAGAAATGGATGGCGAGCACGTTTATTACCTCGCCCCAGACCGCAAAACACTGATTCGCGTCACCGATGATTTGGTTCAGCCCAACGGGATAATCGGAACGCCCGACGGCAAACTGCTTTATGTGGGCGACATAGGCGCAAGCAAGACATACGTCTATACAATCAATCCTGACGGCACACTATCCAATAAGAAGCTGTTCTGCGATATGGGTTCCGACGGAATGACAATCGATAACGAAGGTAATGTATATCTTACCGGTAATGGCGTGACCGTTTTCAATCCTGCAGGAGAAAAAATCGAGCATATCAAAATACCCGAGCGGTGGACAGGCAACGTATGTTTCGGCGGCAAAGACCAGGATACCCTTTTCATCACCGCATCAAAATCCCTTTACGCGGTTAAAATGCGAACCAGAGGCGTTACCTGGCCCGCCGCAGCGGAGACAAAATCAGTCGTCACAGCAGGCGCAAAAGTCGAAAAGTTAGCGGATGGTTTCGGCTTTACCGAGGGACCAATCGCTGATGCGCAGGGAAACGTTTATTTCGTCGATGTCTCGAATAATAGAATTCACAAATGGTCTCTCGACGGCAAACCCGCCACGGCGGGCAAGCTTTCAACGTTCCGAGAAAATTCAGGCGGCACAAGCGGCCTTGATATCGACGATAAGGGCAACCTGTATGCCTGCGAGGGCGGCAGCCGGAGAATCACCCGCATTGACGCAAACGGCAATGCAACCGTTCTTTGCGATAACTACAAAGGCAAAAAGCTCAACAGCCCCAACGACCTCTGGCGGGACAAAAAAGGCGGCATATACTTCACCGACCCGGGGTATAAAAAAGGCGAATCAGAACTGGCCGGCAGCTACGTTTTTTATCTGCCGGCGGATTCGAAGGAGCCAATCCTCGTTATCGAGGATATGCTCGGCCCCAACGGCATCGTCGGCACGAAAGACGGCAAACTGCTTTACGTCGCTGACTATTCGGGGCGCAAAACATTTGTATTTAAAGTCAAAGATGACGGCACATTGTATGATAAAAAGTTGTTTGTCCCCATTGGCGCTGACGGAATAGAGCTCGATGAGCTGGGCAATTTGTACCTGACGGACCTGTCAGGCAAAGGCGTTAATATCGTCAGCCCGGAAGGCAAAAAAATCGGTTACATCAGCGTTCCCAATTCGACTTCAAATATCTGCTTCGGCGGCAAAGACGGCAAAACGCTGTTCATCACCGCCAGAGATTCCTTTTACTCAATACAAATGAATGTAAAAGGGCAATAAGAACTGTTTGCCGGCAAGGAAATAAAAATGACGAGTCGGGAAAGGGTGGCTGCGGTTTTGGGGCACAAACAGCCAGACCACTTACCCTGTATGCCGATTACGATGCAATTCGCGGCGGGCCGCATCGGGAGGAAGTATTACGATTACGTGACGGACTACCGGGTGCTGGTTGAGGGGCAGTTACGGGTAGCGGAGGAATTCGGCTTCGACCACGTCGGCTGCATTTCGGACCCCACGCGCGAGGCAGCGGATTGCGGCGCGGCGATTATTTTTCACGAGGATTCGCCCCCTGATATCGATGAAAGTAACGCCCTGCTTGCGGATAAAAGCATATTGGCAAAACTGAAGGCGCCGGACCCGCTGGGAGGCGGGCGGATGCACGACAGAATAAAAGCGGCAGCTCTATTCAAAAAAAAGGTGGGAAAAGACAAGATTATCGAGGGATGGATTGAAGGGCCTTGCGCGGAGGGCGCGGATTTGCGTGGCATCAATACGATAATGACGGATTTTTTTGAGGACGCAGGATTTGTGAGGGAACTTTTTGAGTTCGCGACGGAACTTGGATTGCGATTCGCCGGAGCGCAGGTAGAAGCTGGTGTGGATTTGATGGGGATAGGTGATGCGGCGGCATCATTGGTGGGGCCGAGGATATATGAGGAGTTTGTGTGGCCATACGAAAAGCGACTGGTGGATGGTATTCACAAACTCGGCGCGGCAGTCCGGCTGCATATATGCGGGGACACACGGAAGATTCTGGAAGGGATGGGCCGGCTCGGGGCGGAAATGATTGACCTGGATTATCCCTCTCCCGTTTCGCTGGCCAGAGAAAAAATGGGACAAAAACAGGTCATCTGCGGCAATATCAATCCTGTTTCGGTGCTGCGTGACGCGTCGCCTGAGGATATTTACAAGGCGGTTGAGAACTGTCACAAAGAGGCGGGCGAAAATTTCATAGTCGGGGCGGGATGCGAAGTAACTCGTGATACGCCTTTAGAAAATATCAAGGTGCTTGGACATTACGCATCATCTCATTAAATTTCGCCGCGAGGGCTTTTTCCGAAACTTCCGGACAGGGAGCAGTTGAGGATTATAAAGTAAATTATTTCAACAGACCCGCTGCGCGTTTCGCGGATTCGACGGTGTTGTAGAGAAGCATTGTAATCGTCATAGGGCCGACGCCGCCGGGGACAGGGGTTATGAGCGAGGCCTTTTCTTTTACATTATCGAAATCAACGTCGCCGACGAGACGATAGCCGGCCTTCTTAGTCGAGTCCTCAACGCGATTAACGCCGACGTCAATGACTACCGCGCCATCTTTAATCATATCAGCAGTGATTGTATTGGGGCAGCCCGCGGCGGCAATGACAATATCAGCTCTTTTTGTGTGCTCCGCGAGGTTTCTGGTTCGAGTATGACACACGGTTACAGTAGCGTTACCGAGGGGGCTTTTCTGGATGAGTATATTTGCCAGGGGTTTTCCGACAATATTACTTCTACCGACAATGACGATGTTGGCGCCTTCGATTTTGACGCCGCTTTTAATGAGAAGCTGGACGACACCGTGAGGGGTGCAGGGCAGGAACGCCTTTTGGCCTGTTACCATTTTGCCTACGTTTATGGGGTTAAACCCGTCCACATCTTTGGCGGGGTCGATTGCCATCAGCACTGCCAATTCATCGATAGTGTCGGGCAGAGGCAACTGCGTCAGTATGCCGTGTATTCTGGGGTCTTTGTTTAGCCGATTAATATGCGCCATTAACTCGTTTTGTGAAACCGAGGCGGGCAGGCGATTGTCGTCGGAGTAGATGCCGATTTCCTCACAGGCCTTCTGCTTGGCAGCAACGTATGATTTTGATGCGGGGTCGTCGCCGACGAGAATGACGCCGAGACCCGGCACAACACCTTTTTTGGCAAGTCCGGCAACATCAGCCCTGAGTTTTGCCCGCATATCCGCGGCTATTTGTTTGCCGTCAATTATTTTCGCAGTCATATTTCTGTTTCCGCCGAAGCAATTATTTACAAAAGTCCCTTTACCTTTCCGGTATCCACATCGACATCGATACGTCGAAAGGCCGGGTCCGAACTGGTGCCGGGCATAAGTTTTATCTCACCCGCAAGCGGCACGATAAATTCGGCGCCTTTGTAAACCAGAACATCCCTGATGGGCAATTCCCAGCCGATGGGTCGGCCCTTGAATTCCGGGTCGTAAGACAAACTAAGATGCGTCTTTGCCATACACAATCCAAACTTCTGCGTCGCCGGATTTGCCTCCAGTGCTTTTAGCTTTTCGAACGCGATCTCGGAATACGAAACGCCGTTGGCGCCGTAAACCTCCTTGGCAATCAGCTCTATCCGTTTTCGCAGGGGAAGCTCGTAATCATACAAATACTTGAAGTTGTTTTTCTGCTCACACGTATCAATCACGGCCTGGGCCAATTCGATAGCGCCCTCGCCGCCTTTGAGCCAATGTTCAGAAACAATCGCGACAGCACCGTGCTGCTCGGCGATTTTTTTGATGAGCTTATGTTCGGCTTTGGTATCAGCGATGAAGCTGTTGATACACACAATCGGCCTGACGCCGCTTTTTTTTACTATTTCGATATGGGCTATGAGATTTTCGCAGCCCTTTTCGAGCAGGTCGAGATGTTCTTTTGTGTATTCTTCACTGAGAGGCGCGCCTGGCCTGACCGGCGGGCCGCCGCCATGCATTTTCAATGCGCGAACAGTCGCGACTATGACCACGGCACAGGGGTTAAGCCCGGAAATTCTGCATTTAAGATTCCAGAATTTTTCGTAGCCAATGTCAGCGCCAAAGCCACTTTCGGTTACGTGATAATCACCCAGTTTTGTGGCAACGAGGTCGGCGATTACCGAACTTTGGCCTATGGCTATATTGGCAAAGGGGCCTGCGTGAGCAAAAATCGGCTGGCCTTCCATCGTCTGAAGCAGGTTAGGGTTGAGTGCGTCGAGCATCCATGCAGTCATTGCGCCGTCCACCTCAAGATCCGCGGCTGTTATATCATTGCCTTTGCGGTCCTTGGCGACCACAATTCTTGCGATACGCTGCCGAAAATCCCTGAGGTTCTTCGAAATCGCGAGGATGGCCATAACCTCGCTGGATACCGTTATCTGGAAACCGGAATTCATTTCGACGCCGTCGTTTTTGCCGCCCAAACCTATTCTTATATTACGAAGCGATTGCGCACAAAGGTCAATCGCCCAGCCGATTTGTATGGAATCGGGGTCAATATCGAGCCGTCGAAGGTTTCTTTTCGCGAGCCGTTCGTCGTCATAGTTTCTTTCGTGCTGCATTCGAGCGGTAAGCGCTACCATACAAAGATTATGCGCATTGGTGACGGAGTCGATATCACCGGTCAGGCGGATTGAAAACGGAATAAGAGGAAGGCATTGTGCAAGACCGCCTCCAGCGGCTCCACCCTTGACATTGAAGGTAGGGCCGGCGCTTGGCTGGCGAATTGCGCCGGTCGGTCGTTTGCCGCATTTAGCAAGGCCCTGAATCAGACCAATGGTCGTAGTCGTTTTACCTTCGCCGAAAGGCGTCGGTGTGATGGCAGTAACATCGATATATTTGGCCGTCGGAACGTTTTTAAGCCGGTCGAGCACTTTCGCAAAGTGGACTTTACCCAAAGTATGGCCCGCAGGAAGCAATTCGTCCTTTTGTAGCCCAATTTCTTCTGCCAACTGGAAAATCGATTTGATATTGTTCTCAGCCACCTCGGCTATTTCCCAGTTTTTCATCTTCGTCGGGTCAAGTTTCATTGAACACTTCCTTCGCCTTTTAACAATTAAATCGCGTTTTATCTTCACCCGCTGTCATCCTAACCACACCTCGACATTTACAACTCTGCCCGGCTTAAATACGCCGACGACATTGCCAGCGGTTTCTTTGCCGTTGACTAACATTTTCTTTACGCCTTTCATTGCGCCGTCGGGATTCAATACCTTTATCTTATATGTCGCCCCTCTGAACTTGCGCGTAATAGTAAATTTTTTCCAATCCGGCGGCACACAGGGGTCAATCCTGAGTCCATCGTGCTCGGCCCGAACGCCGAGGATGTATTGCGCCAGGGCCGTAAAGCTCCAGGAAGCAGTGCCGGTAAGCCATGAGTTCTTTCCCTCGCCCGGCAGCGGGCTGTCGTGCCCCGATATCGTCTGCGCGAAGCAATACGGCTCGCACTTATAAACGTCGGCTTTGTCTTCCTTGGTACTGGGGCAGATTCGCGTATAAAGCTCCCATGCCTTGTCGCCCCGGCCGACTATTGTCTCGCCGATTATGACCCAGGTATTGTTGTGGCAGAAAATGCTGGCGTTTTCCTTGTAGCCGGGCGGATAAGAGGTTATCTCACCAAGGCGGTCCTGATAATATGTAAAGGCGGGCTGATTGAGGACCATACCATTCGCGTCAGCCAAATATTGCCAGGCGCTGTCGAGCGCCGCGAGAGCCTTGCCGTCATCAAGCCCAATTTCCGCCATAACACCCCAGCCCTGTGTTTCGATGAATATCTTTCCTTCATCGCAAACCTTGGAACCAACCGGCTTCTCGAAATGGTCGTAAGCGCGGATAAACCATTTGCCATCCCAACCATGCTTGAGAATGACTTTTCGCATATCGTCCGCCTGGCGGTTGTATTCACTGATTTTGTCTTTCTGGCCGAGGTGTTCCAGTATGCCCGTCAATTCTTTTGCTGCGTAAATAAACAACTGGGCGACCATTACGGATTCGGCCTTGCCGCCCTCGATGTCGCCACTGGTTTGGAAGCTCTCGCCGGGGTTGTTGCTGAAGCAATTGAGGTTGAGGCAGTCGTTCCAGTCGGCGTGCTGAATCAAGGGCAGGCCGTGCGAACCGCGGAGGTCCAGAACGTGTTTCATCGAAAGATGCAGGTGGTCCATCAGTGTTGTGCTTTTTTCACTGCCGGGGACATCCTGATAGCCGGCGGGAGCACTGAGAATCGTCCAGTCGCCGGTTTCCTTGATATACGCGGAAGTCGAGACAACCAGCCATAGCGGGTCGTCGCTGAAGCCGGTGCCCACGGCGGCGTTACCCTTCTTGGTCAACGGCTGATACTGGTGATAGCATGAGCCGTCGTGATTCTGCGTCGAGGCCAAATCGATTATTCGCTGCCGGGCACGTTCGGGAACAATATGAACAAAGCCGAGGATGTCCTGATTCGAATCGCGGAAGCCAAGCCCCCTGCTGACGCCCGTCTCGAATGAACTGGCCGCACGAGAGAGATTGAACGTTACCATACACTGGTACTGATTCCAGATATTGGCCATTCGCTCGACATGCTCGTTGTCGATTTTGACCTGATAACCCGAAAGCGCGTCCGCCCAGAAGTTTTTGAGTTTCTTCAACTGGGCATCAACCTGGCCAGCGGTTTTTAACCCTGCGATTGTCTCGTAGAATCTCTTTTTGTTTATAACACCCGGGGATGAGAACTTTTCCTGTTGCGGGTTCTCTACATAGCCCAGGACAAAATGCAGGCGTTTGGTCTGGCCCGGTTTCAGGGACAGTTTAACCTGATGTGAGCCAACCGGCTGCCAACTGTGCGCGACGCTATTTGTCGCCTGACGACGTTTTACGACATCGGGGCAGCCATAGTCATTGAGCCGACCGAGGAAGGCGTCCCGCATCGTGTCAAAACCGGCGATTTTCTCACTGCACCAGAAACCAACAAAATGATTCCGGCGTTCACGATACTCAGTCCGGTGAAATATCGCGCTACCTTCAATTTCCATCTCTGCTATATTCCAGTTTCGCTGAAAATTGGTGGCGTCATCGAGGGCGTCGTAGAGACAGAATTCGGCGTAACTGAATAAATCGATATCCTTTGACTTTCGGCTTTCATTGGTTACCGCCACGGACCAGATTTCGGCGTTGGTATCGATTGGGACAAAATACGTCGTCGAGACCCTCAGGCCATCCAATGCTCCTTCAATCACCGTATAGCCGAGTCCGTGTCGGCATTTGTAATCATCGAGTTTTGTTTTTACTGGTTTGAAGCCGGGGCTCCACGTTTTTTTGCCGTCGCAGACGTAGATGTATCTGCCGGGGTTATCCTTTGGTATGGCATTGTAATGGTATCGCAGCAGACGTCGCAAACGGGCGTCGCGATAGAAGCTGTAACCGCCCGCGGTGTTGGATATGATGCCGAGATAATCCTGACAGCCGAGGTAATTTATCCAGGGGATAGGGGTGTCGGGCCTAGTGATTACAAACTCCCTGGCTTTGTTATCGAAGTAACCATAACGCTGGTTTACCGGCATAGCTGACACCTCTGAATCTTCAAAACAAACATTCGAACATACAAGCCTCTTACTATACCCCCCCTGCCGGCGAAAATCAACCCGGCCGAAATGCAATATGTCAACGTTTCTGCTTGAAAATTGGGCATCCGATATGTATAATTCGTGTTTTTACTCGAAAGGAAACACAAATGAAATCAGATGTAGCTGATATGTCGCTTGCCCCTGTGGGCAAGAAGCGAATTCTCTGGGCCAACAATGATATGCCCGTTCTAACGTCAATCCGCGAGAGATTCGCCAAGCAAAAACCGCTGGCCGGCAAAAACGTTTCCGCCTGCCTTCACGTTACCGCCGAGACCGCCAATCTTGCCATAACACTCAAGGCAGCCGGCGCAAACCTTGTTCTGTGCGGCTCAAACCCGCTCAGCACCCAGGACGACGTCGCCGCCTCCCTTGTTAAGGATTTCGGGATACCCGTCTTCGCAATCTGCGGCGAAGACCGCAAAACATACTACAAACACATTCACGCGGCACTGGACCACAAACCCGTTATCACCTTTGACGACGGCGCAGACCTTGTTACCGAGCTGCACACCAGCAGAACCAAAGAGGCCCATCGCGTCATCGCGAGTATGGAGGAGACCACAACGGGCGTCATTCGTCTCCGTGCCCTCGAAAAATCCGGCAGGTTGAAATTCCCGGTCATCGCGGTTAACGACGCCGCAAGCAAACACCTCTTTGACAACCGATACGGCACGGGTCAATCCACCGTTGACGGCATCATTCGCGCCACAGATTATCTGGTCGCCGGCAAAAAGGTCGTGGTCGTCGGCTACGGCTGGTGCGGCCGGGGCTTCGCTATGCGGGCAAAAGGACTGGGTGCAATCGTCATCGTTACTGAAATCGACCCCATCAAGGCAATCGAGGCATCTATGGATGGCTTCGACGTTATGCCGATGTCTCAGGCCGCCAAAACAGGCGACCTCTTCGTTACACTCACCGGCAACAAAAACGTCATCCGCAGAGAACATTTCCGCGTAATGAAAGACCGCGCCGTCGTCGCCAACTCAGGCCATTTCAACGTCGAAATCGACATACCGGCCCTGGCAAAACTGAGCAAAAAGGTCCTCCGCGGCGTTCGCAAGCACGTCGATGAATACGTCCTCAAAAACGATAAACGCATATATCTTCTGGCCGAAGGCCGATTGATAAACCTCGCCGCCGCAGAAGGCCATCCCGCCTCGGTGATGGATATGTCCTTCGCCACGCAGGCGCTCGAGGCGGAATACGTCGTCAAAAACGCCCGGTCGCTGACCGCCGCCGTCTATAATGTACCCGTCGAAATCGAGAACATCGTATGCACTCTGAAACTTAAATCGATGGGTATCTCGATTGACAAGCTGACGCCTGAGCAGGTCAAATACCTCGCCGACTTCGGCGAAGGCACATAACACGGACACTGCAAAGATGTTCAAAGCTGTTTTGTTTGACCTCGATGGCACGCTGCTTTATACGCTGACTGACGTCGCCGACGCGATGAACAAGGCCCTCGTTCACTTCGGCTTTTCGCCTCATCCCGTTGACGCGTATAAGCATTTCATAGGCGAAAGCGTCGAGACCGAGGCCCGGCGTGCCCTGCCAGAATCCGTCCGCGACCCCGAATTCGTCAGGAAAGTCGCGGTATATTCGGAAGAAATCTACGACAAATGCTGGGGCGACAACACCCACCCCTACCCGGGCATACCAGAACTGCTCACGGAACTTCTGCATCGCGGCCTGTCTTTAGTTATCCTGTCCAACAAAAATGACCGCTTCACAAAGGTTATGGTTGAAAAAATACTTCCGCAGTGGCAATTCAAAATCGTCCAGGGCGCATTGCCTGACGTTCCTCTAAAGCCCGACCCCGCTATGGCACTGCAAATCGTAAAGAAACTCCGAATCCCGCCCGAACAATTCCTTTACCTTGGCGATACCAGCACCGATATGCAAACGGCCGTATCCGCGGGGATGTTTCCCGTCGGCTGCATCTGGGGCTATCGAACCGCCGATGAACTCCTCGCCTCCGGCGCAAAAGTGCTCATCAACACCCCCGCCGAAGTGCTCGATATTATTAACAATAGGCGCAAATAAAAACCCCCCGACAAACAATCGGGGGGCTAAATTTTGGTGATAATGCAACAGAACCAGAATCGGTCTATTGCTATTTGGGTTTCTTTTCAGCAGGCGGCTTATTCGGCTCCGCCTTTTTACCTTCATCCGGCTTAGCCAATTTTATGCGGGTGGCATTGGCATCCCTGTTGCCCCTGTCGCTCTTGAATACGCCCTTTATCGAGTCCCCTTCAACTGTCCCTTCAAATTCCGACTCAACTATCCGGCCTCCGAAATCGCTGGCGCGGATAAAAGTAAGTTTCCCGCCTTCGAACTTCATATTCGAAATTTTGCTTTCTCCCCTTCGTCCTTCCCATTTACCTGTCAGCGTGCCGCCGGCGTTCTTGGTGACGGTCAACTTCTCCACGTTATCTCTTGCGGGCATATTTACGCTCATTTGCCACTCGCCGACAATCGCATCTGCTCCGGTTTTTGCTTCTCCCTGCAAAGTTCCATCGAATGTAACCTCGCCAAACTGGCCTTTGCCTGTCCCCTTGAGTTTCCCGCCCTCAAGGGTGCCTTCGTAGGCCGTCTTCATTTCCTGGCCACCGAAGTTGCTGGTCTGGACAAATTTCACCTTGCCTGCCTCGAAAGTAATATCCGACAGGGTACTTTCGCCGAATTGTGCCGACCACGTTCCCGCGAGTTTGCCGTCGGCGTTTTTGGTAATCGTCATAGTCGCCGTGGAAGTCCTGGCCGGCATCTGGCTCTTGAATTCCCACTCGCCTACGACCCCTTCTGCTGCAATAACAATCGGTGCCAGCACAACACACGCCAGCACCACAACCGCCATAATCACTTTCTTATTCATAATTCGATTCTCCTCAAAAAAACATTAAAAGGATTCTCGTTATCCACGAAAACAACCGGAAGTAAGACGTCCCGGCACCTATATTTATTTCAAATATCAGACGTTTGCAGGGGTCTGGGGGCAAACGGCCTGCCTGTAGAGGGAAAGAGTTGAAGCAATCATACCGCTGACGTGGCGGTTTTGGCGGAGGAACTGCTGGGCGTCGGCAGCCAAACGCCGGGCTTCATCGGGTCTGTCAAAGAGCCGTTTAAGACAATTATAAACACTAAGCTGGTCATCGGGGTTAAAGGTGAACGCGGTTTTATCTTCGATAATGAGGTCGTCAACGCCGCCTTTTGAAGCAGCGACGGCGGAGCCGGCGCTCATCGCGGCCAACAGCAGCATATTGAAACTGCCTGACGGCCGGGGCACGATGAATATGTCGGCGGCGGAACCGGCGGAATAGAGGCCAAGCGAAGGAGGAACAATAGTAACCGCATGGAGAAGACCAAGGAAGCGAAGCTGCTTCCAGAGCGGTCCTTCGGGGCAACCGGCGGCGATAATCGCAACAATGAACTGGCAACCATCGACAGTGAGGCGATGGAGCGCCTGGAAGATATTATCAAGATTGGCGGGATTATCGATGGGCGGCGAGACGACGATGCCGGGCAGGTGTTCGGGATGGGCAAAACAGGCGGTGGAGTCGTCAACGAAGGTGCCGATATCGATTTGTCGGAGGCGGTCCGCGACTTTGGGGTGGGCCTTTATGAAATGGTCGGCGATGGTCCTGGCGGGCACGATGATATTTGCGCAACGAGTCGCGGAAAACGTAATAGCAGACCAGTGCGAAGAGATTGAATTTATATTAAGCAGATAGGGGACATTAAGGTTGCGGGCGAGCCATCGCGCCAGTGAAGCCGAGGTTTCGCAGAGGCAATGAAGTATCTCCGGTTTGAATTTGCCGACCCTGTCGAGGAGAAAGCGGTTGTTGTAATATTGCATAAAAGGTATATCGATTGCGGGGTGCCGGACAACCTCGACGGCGGGAGGGACGATAGAGTCAACATTGCCGACCGGCGGGCAAATAAGAATAACGGGGACGGACTCATCCACCAGACCTATGAGCAGGTGCTTGAGATAGGAAGGATATTCGGCAAGCGTCTGTCGCGACGCGATAAGGGCGATTCTGGGCGGTCTGGGCGCCTCCGGCTCTAAATCAGATGTGAGTTGTTCATCGAGCATAATATCCCCTGCAAGGGGAAGGGCATTATAACGAAAAAATTTCCCATTTACTATTTTCTATTTTAGATTTACCGCGATTAGCTTTGTTTAGCGGATTTTGAGGGTTGCCAAAGCAAGTGCGGCGAAGGCGGCGGCGATAAGCCAGAAACGAACGACGACCTGGGGTTCGGACCAGCCGGCGAGGTGGAAATGGTGATGGATGGGAGCGCAGCGAAAGAGGCGTTTGCCGCCGGTGTATTTGAAATAGCCGACCTGGAGGACGACGCTGAAAAGCTCTATCATAAAGACGCCGCCGATGATGAGCAGGAGTATTTCGTTTCGGGTGACAAGCGCTCCGTATCCCATAGCTGCGCCGAGGGGCAATGAACCGATATCGCCCATAAAGACCTGGGCGGGGTGGCAGTTATACCAGAGAAAACCGAGGACCGCGCCGAGAATGGCAGAGAAGAACACGGCCAGTTCGCCTGCCTGAGGAATAGCAGGCAAGAGCAGGTAGCTTGACCATGTGGCCGTCGAGGTTCGGCTCATCGTTTCGGATGCGACGTAGCAGAGGACTGCCAAGACGAATGAGGCGATACCGGTGCAGCCGGCGGCGAGGCCATCCATACCATCGGTGAGGTTGACGGCGTTGCTGGTGGCGGACAAATACAGAATGGCGATGAGGATGAACATCCAGTTGGCGAGGGGCAGGCCGTGCTTGTAGAAAGGCAGCCAGAATTTTCGACCATCTTCGATATTGGCAAAGTCGATATAGAGGAAGGAGGCGATGAGGACCGCGCCGCCGAACTGAAAGAGAATTTTTTCCCAGGGTTTGAGGCCATCTCTGCTTCGATGGCGTGATTCGGCGGTGAGTTTGAGCCAGTCATCAACAGCGCCGAGGGCACCGAACCAGAAAAGAATGATGATTGCCTTCTGAACGAAGGGATTGTTAAGTTTTGCCCAGAGAATGGTCGAGGCGAGGACGGCGGCAATTATGATGAGGCCTCCCATAGTCGGGGTATTGGCTTTTTGCTTGGTCAGCTCATTGAGAGTAGCGTGGTGGAATTCGGGGCGGTCGCCGATTTTTTTTTGCATAAGCCAGCGAATAAGCGGCGGGCCAAGCACCAACGCGATAACCAGACCCGTCAGCAGCGCAGCAAAGGCGCGAAACATCACATCCTGGTAGGCGTAAAACCCCAGTCGATGCGTAACAGTATTTCGGAAAAACCAAAGAAGATGATAAATCATTCTATTCTCGTCTTCCGTGACCAGTGAGTCCCGATTTATCGGGGTTCACTGAAGAGTTTTTTCAATTTATCAACAACCAATTCAAGCTTATTAATTCGTGAGCCCTTGACAAGTATTATATCGGAATCTTTTATCATAAGCTGTAAGTTATTGCAAAGGTCTGTTTGGTCGGCAAAACAGCGGGTTTGGGTGTCTGGTCTTTTGGTTTTAGCGGCATCGGCGGCGAGGGCAGCGAGATTGCCGAGGGTGATGAGAAGGTTGACGCCCGTTTTTGCGATTTGTTCGCCGAGTTGACGATGTAAAAATTGTTCGGAATCACCAAGTTCTGCCATATCGCCGCAAATAAAAACAGCCCTGCGCTTTTGACTGTCGGCGAGGTTTGCGAGGATATCAAGGGCGTTTTTCATCGAGGCGGGGCCGGCATTGTAACAATCGGAGATGACGGTAACTGAGCCAATCTTAAGCATTTCAGTCCGCATAGATACGGGGCTGATGGTTTTTAGGGCGTCAGCAAAATCGCGGGCGGAGATGCCGAGGGATAAGCAAATTGCCCAAGCGGCAATGGCATTTTCAACATTTCCCCGGCCGGGCAACGGGATTTCGACGGAAACACCATTGATGGTAAAAACACTTGTAAGCGGCCCGATAGAAATATCGCGTGCGAGGTAATCAGCGGACTCTTTGCAAGAGAAGGTTTTGAAGATTAAGCTGGCTCGGCGGGCGGAATCGAGCAGAGTGGAGCAATCGGCATTGATGATGAGTGTTCCGGCGGGGGTAAGGTTTTTGGATATGGCCAATTTTTCTTCCGCTATTTTTTCGACGGAGCCAAAGCCGGCGAGATGGGCGGGATAAACATTGGTAACCATGGCGATATCCGGCAAGGCGATATGGGTCAGATATTCAATTTCGCCGGGGTGGCTGGTACCTAATTCGACAATGATAATTTGCTGATTCGGCTCGGCCCCCAGCAAGGTTAAAGGCAGGCCTATAAAATTATTGAAACTTTTGGGGGACTGATACGTTTTGAAATGCTGCGACAAAACATGGTAAACGATTTGCCTTGTTGTCGTTTTGCCGGCTGAGCCGGTGATTGCGACGACCTTGAATTTGCAGTCCAGGCGATACCAGCGGGCAAGGTCGCCGAGGGCTTTTATTGTGTCGGAAACCCGAAGAATCGCTTTACCAGGAAACCTGTCGGGCGGAATATCCTGACTGACGACGGCACAGGCGGCGCCTTTGGCAAAAACATCAGCTAAAAAATTATGGCCATCGAAATTCTCACCCACAATGGCAAAAAAACAGTCACCGGGCTTTGCCGTTCGTGAATCAGTACTTACATCAGTAACGTCATAACTTGTGCCCAGCGCTCTATGGTCCGCCTTTATTATTTTGGCCAAGTTTTCAATTGAGAGTTTCTTCATTTTTTATTTTTGAGCAGCTCGAAGGCAATTTGCTGGTCGCTGAAGGGAAATTTTTGTTTGCCGATGATTTGATAGTTTTCGTGGCCTTTGCCGGCAATGATAACAACGTCGTTTTTCTGTGCTGATTCAATTGCAAGAGCTATCGCTTTTTTTCTGTCGAGTTCGATTTTGATTTTGGGGGAGTTCGGGTTTGCGAAGCCGGTGACAATTTGACTGATTATATCGTGGGGATTTTCGGTCCTGGGGTTATCGCTTGTTACGATTGCCAGGTCGGCGAACTTTTCGACGACTTTGGCCATACGCGGTCTTTTTGTTTTGTCCCTGTCGCCTCCACAGCCGAATACGACGATGAGTCGGGCTTTACAAAGCGGCTTTAGAGTGGAAAGGACGTTATCGAGAGCGTCGTCGGTATGAGCGAAATCGACAAGAACGGTAAAAGGAGTATCTGGCTTGATATTCTCAAGCCGGCCGGGGATGGCATCGAGGGCAGATAAGCCACGGGCAACGGTTTCGAGGTCAAGACCAGCGGCGAGACACAGGCCCGCGGCGGCAAGATGATTAGCGACGTTGAATCGGCCAAGCAAAGGCGTTTTTATGCGAATGCTTTGCCCCTGATATCGAAGGGTAAACGTAGTGCCTGAGCCATCGATTGAGTGAATTTCCGCAGAAAGGTCAGCTTCGTCGTCAACAGCAAACCAAAGTATTCTGGCTTTAGTGCCCGCGGCGATTTGTTCTGAGTAAGAGGATTGTTTATTAAGAACAGCGGTTGAGTCGGGAGAAAGCGATTCGAAGATTTTCGATTTTGCGGCCAAGTAGTTTTCGGTGGTTTTATGATAATCGAGATGGTCGCCTGTGAGATTGGTAAAGGCGGCAGCGTGAAAATTGATTGAGGCGAGACGGTTCTGGTCGAGGGCGTGGGAGCTGGCTTCGATGACCATATATTTTGCGCCGGCTTTGAGCATCTGTGCCTGCGATTGTGCGATAGTCAGGCAATCGGGGGTGGTGAGAGGGGCAGGCGAGACATCAATACAGTTATCATAGATAACGGTCCCGATTAAGCCGCATTTTTGCCCGGCGGCCTGAAAACAGGAGCGGACGAGAAAGGTTACAGTGGTCTTGCCCTTGGTTCCCGTAACAGCGAGATTGGTGAGTTTCTCGGCAGGGTCGCCATTGGCAGCCTGTGCAAGAGCGGCCAGGGCGAGAGAGGAATCGGGGACGGTGATAACCTGGATTCCCGCCTGCGCGGGAATGACAATGGAAGAAGGTGATTGGCAGACGACGAATTTTGCGCCTTTGGCGAGGACTTGTGGAATGAAATCGTGGCCATCGACATCGGGGCCTTTGACGGCGACGAAGATATCACCCGGTTCGATGATACGGGAATCATCGCACAGCCGGGGTGAATTGCCCGAATGAACAAGTTTCAATAGTTCATCAAAATTCATAGCGTTCGGAGTATTTTAGAATGATAACTTGCCGGATGCAACGGATGGTTTATACTAATCAGAACATATTTGAAACGGGACGACATTTTTGGAGTTGATTATGAAGGCAAAAATTTTCGCAATTGGGCTTATCGTTCTGCAATTAACGGTTTTGGCGTGGGGACGGACGGATGACGTCGAATACTACGCTGTATTCGTGGATGGGACGAAGGTCGGACACGCGATATACAGCAGGGTCGTGGCAGGCGATCGGGTTACAACAACAGATACGGTCTATATGACATTAAATCGAATGGGAAAAACAGTCATCCTGAAAACAAAGGAAATCTGCGTTGAAACGGTAAAGGGAGAGCCGATATCGTTTGCCTCCGAACAGGATATGGGAATGGTAACGATGAAAACAGAGGGGATTGTAGGCAAAGACGGAACCGTCCGGACCCGGACAACAGGAATAGGAGCCGTACAGGAAGGCACTATTGTATGGCCTAAGGGTGCGGTAATGGCGGAGGGGCTTCGCCTGATTGAGCTGGAGAAAAAACTGAACGAAGGCACAAGTTACGATGTAAACGTGTTCAGCCCTGGAATAATGGCCGCTGTTAATACCCGCGTGAAAGTCGGGGCAAAGCAGGATGTAGATTTGCTGGGCAGGATAGTGCCGCTGACAAAAGTTGAAACGGTTATGAGCATGCCCGGGACTGGAGAGATTGTTTCGACGGGTTATGTGGACGGGCAGTTACGGGCGTTAAAAAGCATAATGCCGATGGCAGGGATGAACGTGGAAATGCTGGCCTGCACAAAGGAATTCGCGATGAGCAACAACCAGCCCGCTGAAATAATAGATAAGATGTTTTTGGCAAGCCCAGAGCCGATCGAAGATGCAGGGGCTGCAAAATCGATTACATATTACCTGAAACCGACTGCTCAAACGACGAATCTTACGATACCGTCAAGCGATAACCAGCAGGTTCAGAAACTCGAAGATGGAACGGTGATAGTGAAAGTCGAACCAGTGAGTATGCCAACGGGCGGGATACTACCATATAAGAGGACAGACGCGAACATCGCAGAGATGATAAAGCCAGGCAGATTTGTGCAGAGCGACGACGCGAATATAATCGCACTGGCGAAACAAGCGGTGGGCGACGCAAAGGATTCGGCTGAAGCGGCAAAAAGAATCGAGGAGTTTGTGGCGAAATACGTAAAGAATATAAGCTTGTCGGTTGGATACGCCTCGGCGGCAGAGGTCGCTGTGAGCAGGAGAGGCGACTGCACGGAATTCGCAGTCCTGTGCGCGGCGATGTGCCGGGCGGCGGGAATACCGGCAAAAGTAACAGTGGGCGTGGCATACGTGAATGATTTTGAGGGCAAAACCGGCTTTGGCGGACACGCCTGGACTGAGGCGTATATAGGCGACAAATGGGTCGGGCTTGATTCGGCATTCAAAGCGGGCGGCTTAGGCAAATTCGACGCGGGGCATATCGCACTGGCATCAGGCAACGGCGAGCCGGTGAACTTTTTCAACATGGCAACAACATTAGGTAAATTCAGGATTGAAAAAATTACAGTCGAACCCGGAAAGTGAAATCATTATTCGAAACGGATGTCTTCAATAACCAACTGGACGGAGCGGTTGCCGTTGAATGAATCAATCGCGGCGTGGTAAGCAATGTCAAAACACTCGTGTTCGAGGAGCTTTTTTTCGAGTAAGCCCATCCGGAAGCCGATGCAGCGGATTGAATTGGTGTGGTCGGTGACGGCAAGCTGGAGGTGGTCGGCGTTTGTCCCAACCCTGCGAGGAGGCCCGCAGAGGCGGACGCCTTTTGTGGCAAACAGGGGTTCGGGGTTGCCCTGACCGAACGGGCCGAGGGTTTGCATTTCGGTAACACTTTCGTAGTTAAACTCGGACAACGACGCCAGCGCATCGATATGGAGCTTGCTGACGCGTTGTTCATCGAGCAGGTGGTGTTGAGCGTAGTTTTCGATGGTCTCTGCGAACTTCTGGATATTTTCGGGCAGAACTGTTACTCCCGCGGCCATTTTGTGACCACCGAAGGTAACAAGGTGTTTTGAGCAGGCGGCGATTCCAGCGAGGATATCGAAGCCGGGGACGGAACGAGCGGAACCCTGTGCGGGTGTTGAGCCGGAGTTAATCATAATCGCGGGGCGGAAGAATTTATCGACGATTCTGGAGGCGACAATACCAATGACACCGCTGTGCCAGGAGGAGTCGGACAGCACGATGGTTTTTCTTTCCGGCTTGTCGAGGTTTTGTTCGGCGATAAGCTGGCAGGCGTGGTTGTAGATTTTTCGTTCGAACCGCTGACGCTGGGCGTTTTGGCTTTTGAGATACTCGGCGACCTGCGTAGCGTGGGCAAGCGAGGTGGAAGTAAGCAGTTCGACGGCGAGGCGGGCGTGGCCGATTCTGCCGGCGGCGTTGAGCGTAGGGGCAAGGCGAAAGCCGATGTGGTAGCTGTCGAGGCCTTTGCCGGTGAGGTCGGCAGATTCGATGAGCGCCTTCAGGCCGGGTAATTTGGGGTCGGAAAGCAAGCTAAGGCCGAAACTGGTCAGGGTCCTGTTTTCGCCGCGGAGTTCCATAACATCAGCGATAGTCCCCATCGCCGCCAGGGACGTGGAATTAAGCATAAAGTCGCGTATTTCGGGGCTGAGCTTGGCGCCGGTTTTGAAGATGTCCGCGACGGCCCAGGCGAGCTTGAAGGCGACGAGAGAGCCGGAAGAGTCGGGGTTGGGATAGGATTTATCGAGCGCCGGATGGACAATAGCAAACGCCTGCGGGAGCGTGTCGGCGAATTGGTGGTGGTCGGAGATAATCAGGTCGAGGCCGAGTTTTTTCGCCAATTCGGCGGCGGCATGAGCGGTGATGCCGCAATCAACGGTGATGAGGAGCTGCGTGCCGGCGTTGGCGATTGATTCGACGGCGTCAACTTTGAGGCCGTAGCCCTCGTCGATGCGGTGCGGGATGTAGTAATCGACGTTTGCGCCGAGGAACGTGAGGATTTGCCAGAGAATAGCGACACCCGTGATGCCATCGACGTCATAGTCGCCATAGATTGTGATTTTTTGTTTTTGTGTGACGGCCTGTTTAATCCTTTGTGCGGCATCACGAACACCCGGAAGCAGTTCGGGGCTGATGAGGTCGGTTAGTTTGGGTCTGAGGAAAGCGGAGCCGGATTGCGGGTCGGTTACACCTCGATTTATGAGCAGTTGCGCGAGCAAAGGCGAAACCTTGAGTGATTTGGCGAGCTGGTCTGCGCGCGGGTCGGGCAGAGCTATGACCCAAGTTTTATCAGCGGAGTTGGCACGCCGATGATTTCTATGGAGCGGTTCACTGGCGGATGATTTATTTTGCGTCCGTGCAGAAGTTCGCATTTAGATACAGTCCCGTCTATATTTCACGACTTAATCGCAATGATGACTTACAGACAGAGTGTATCAGAAAGATGTGTGTTTTTCAAGGATTGTTCAGGCGCGCATATAAAGACAGCCGGCATCATTGCTTACCAGAAGCGATTATCTTCGTAAAGCAAACGTTTTTACTGTGTTTTTAATAATCGCACGGGGCCAATCAGACCTGCGGAGACGGGATTCGCTTTCAAATCGCTTAATGAAGTTGTTATCTTGATTTCGATGGTGTTTTTGCCTTTCTTAAGCGCATCGGCGGTATCATAGATGTGCCGCCCATACCAGCGCATACCCAGTGATTTGCCGTTTAGTTTTACTTCTGAAATATAACTGCATTTACCAAGGTCAAGAACAGTTCGTTTTTTGTCGGGGGCATCAAATTCGGCCTGATACAAAATAGTGCCCGCAAAGGTATTTAGGCGGGGTTCTTTGTCCGCACCAAAATCGGATAGCTTATCGATTTTGAGCGTTAATTTTTCACCTGTCATACAGTTGCTAAATTCTGCCTGCCAATTAGTTTTGATTTCGAGTCCGTCATTGAAATCGACCGCGGGCTGCGGCTTGGCGGGTTTTGCCTTCATATTCGGGTCAAAAACCAGAAGCAGCGATTCCGCCGGCTCGATGCGGATATCGAGAGTGTTCTTTTTGTCGCCATAGGCAAATACGCCGCGAGCACCGGTATCGGGATTCCAGATCCAGGGTGTTTTGCCGGCGGTATTGAAATCCACGCGGAAAGATATGGGGGCGACGTTATCGATGTTGGTGAAAAAGAATATATCCCTGCCTTCGGCAAGATAATGGATAAAAAGAAGTTTGTCGCTCGGCGAAGAAATTTTGACGGTTGGTAAAACGCTGATTTTTTTCATCAGGTCGGACGTCCAGGAGAGCAGGTTATCCTTGTCCTTGTCAGGGGCGGGGAGGAATACGACGCGGTTGGGGTCACTTTTCTCGATATGGCCCATCGTTATCTCGATGGGGACACTGCGCCGGAGGAGGTCTTTGAAGCCAGGCGCGGTTAGTGGCGCTTGTCCGACGAAGGCGATTTTGCCGCCATTCTCAGCAAAGAAACGCAGGGCTCTGGCGGTAAGGAATTCCATTGAGAATACATCGGGGACTATTACGACATCGTAGGTCTGTGAGCCAAAGTGAAGTTTGCCGTCTTCGAAGGTAGTTTGCGTGAAGATTTTCTCGCTGACGTAATCGACGGTGTAGCCATTTTGATTGAGGGCGTGCCCGAGCGGGAACAGGTACCAGAAATAGTTGACCATCCTTGATTCTGATGAGCCGCAATCACTCCAGAGGTCGCCGGCCGGACAAATAATGGCGATTCTGGCCTGATGGCGGGCGTTCTGAAACAAATAAGACAATCGGGCATCACGCTCGGTCCAGTTTTCCGCATATGGCCACCAGGGATTGCGCTCGTCCAGAAAAGAACCACAGGCCAGAATAGATTGATTGACTCCTGAAACAAAAGCAATGTCTGCGTTTCTCTTTACTGATTCAAGGTTGTCTGAAACGCCTATTATTGCTTCGCCGGCCACGAGGGACTTGCCGGCAAGATGCGCCGCAGAGGAAGCGATTTTGTCCCAGGCGTTATGGCTAAAGCGGTCCGGTGAGGCATAACTCTGAATTATATCGGAGGGCACAGAACAACTGTCGAGGATATCAACGGGGCCTGTTGGGACACAGAACAGGACGCCATTATCGCGGCAGAAGTTCTGGAAGGTCATGGTGAAACGTTCGCGGTACAACTCAGCAAGAGTCGCGTAAAAATCATAACGTGTGCGGCGGATAGTATCGTAGAAACGGGTCTTGGCCTTGGGGAAGCCATCATCGAGAATAATCGGCAGGTAGGGTATTACGTCGTAACCACATCGCTTAAAGAAATACTGGGTGAAATCGCTTGTCCAGTTTGAGGCAGATAGTTCGACAGGCGGACATACAATGGAATGGACGGAATTGCCGAGTTTGCCGCCCAGGGCGGGGCCAAGTTTGGCGGAGATATTGTTAAGATATTTTTCCACGGCCTGCTTGCTGAGCAAATCGAGGGCGGGAACGCCAATGGCATTTGTACCGGAGTGCAGAACGCCCGCGTAAAGAGTATGGCTGTTGGTGTCGTTAATATCGATGGCCACTGCCCCGTCGGGCTTTATTTTTTCAATTAACTCTTCGCCGGGCGTGAACCTTGACACATCTGTTTTAATCAGACGCAAAAACATCAGCTTGTGATTCGGGTCGACGCCGCTGACGAGGTCATTTACATTCACAACTGAATTTGTCGGCCCGGTAAATTGCTTTTTGCTTATCGCGATTTGTTGGCCCTGCTCGGCGGGCAAGATAAACGGGCCGCCCAGGGTTGAGCCAAGTGACAAATCCACAATCATCCCCCGTTGCTTTGCGGCGTCGGCGGCAAACTTGAGCAATTGGGCGTTTACGTCTATGCCGGGGACTATTTCTACGCCGCCGAAGCCCGCTTTTTTGAAGACATCAAGCTGATGTATGATTTCCTGCTCGCCCGGACTGTTGGCGTCCCAGTTCCACCGAATAATCAGCCTGGCGGACATCGGCGGATTCCTGAACCCATCATAAAACTTGTCCGCGGACAAAACGGGCATAGCGAAAAGCAATGTGAGAATCAATACGGTATATACGCGGTATTTAATCATTCTACTGTCATCGAAAATCATTTGTTATCTTCCTGTTGAATGTTAGTGAGTTCCATACCAAACCTGTCCAATTTTTTATGACCCTCGTCAAACTGGACGTAGGCGTTGCGGAGGTGTTTGCCGAGGACGTCCCAAGTTCCAGTGAAATCGGTAAAAGAAGCGTTGAGTGTTTTGAGGTTCTGGCGTATTTCGGATGCCTGTTTTTCGATTTGCAGCCCGTGAAGCCCCATCACAACCGTCATCAGATACGCGTAAAGCAGATTCGGCGAGACGGGGACGACTTTTTTATCAAGCGAATACTGGAGAATATCCTTCGCGTCGTCAGGGTATTTGATAATCGCCTCGTAATAGACGTTTTCGGCGGGGATATACATAAGGGCAAAATCAAGTGTGCCTTCGGCGGGTCTGATGTAACTTGCCGCGATTTTGTCGATGTGCTTGATGACGTCATTGTGAAACTGTTTTCGCAGACGAATCCGTTCATCGTCCCTCTCCGCCTTGAGAAGCAACTCAAAACTCGAAAGCGGAAATTTGGCGTCGATTGGGGCGTTATAGCCCGCCAAATGAATCAGGGCATCGACCTTCTGACCATCCCTGAAGGAATACTGAATTTTATAACTGTCCTTCGGCAAGGTTTGTGCCAACAGATTTTCAAGCGACCATTCGCCGAGACCGCCCCGCAGTTTCGGGCTTGCGAGAATTTCCTGAAGGCGTTTTACGTCGTCGCCTACTTTTTGCATCTGCGTGCTGGCGGTAATTAACTGACCGATTTGATTGTTAAGTTTGCTGAGCGTATCCGTTGAAGATTGCAGGCCCTGGGTCAGCGTAGATTGACCTTTTTGAAGAGAATCCTGAAGGGTGTTCCGGGTGGAATCAGCCGACTTCAAAATGGAATCGAGTTGCTGCTGAAGAGATGTTACAGCGGTTTGCTGCTGGGTGAGCTTATCCCTGTTGGCTGAACTGGTGCTGAACTGGTGAATCAAAACTATCGCCAGCAGAACAGCCACTATAACCAGCAAAATCGTTTCCATAATTGGATCCTTAAAATAGACAGGGATATTATAGATTCAGGCGAAACGATAGTCAAAGGCGAGAAAAACGCCGAACAATCAACATTCAACATTGAACGCCGAATGTAAAAAATTACGCGGCAGCGGGTTCGGAACTGTAATGGTCGAAGTTGACGGATATTCTCTTGCTGATGCCCTGCGTCTGCATAGTCACGCCATAAAGCATATCCGTAACGCTCATCGTGCGCTTGGAGTGCGTGATTATGATGAACTGGGATTCCTTCTGGAACTCCCTGACGATAGCGTCGAAGCGTTCGTTATTAGCCTCATCGAGGGCGGCGTCAACTTCGTCGAGGAAGCAGAACGGAGAGGGTTTTGCCTTAAATACGGAGAACAATAGCGCGATGGCGGTCATTGCCTTTTCGCCGCCGCTCAATAGTGAGATGCTCCGGGTTTCCTTTCCGGGAGGTTTCGCGACTATTTCGATGCCCGCGTCGAGAACATCGATATCGGGGGCTGCTTCGAGAATAATGTCGGCCTTTCCGCCGCCGAAGAGCTTGCGGAAAATCTGCTGGAAATGACCGCGGACAAGTTCGAACGTCTCAAGGAACTTTTCCCTGCTGACCTTGTTGAGACGGTTGATTAGCTGCTGGAGTTGCCCCTTGCTGGAATTGAGGTCCTCGACCTGTGTCGAAAGGAAGCTGTGTCTCTGTTCAAGGTCCTGCTGTTCCTGGATTGCATCGAGATTGACGTTGCCAAGTCGTTCGATTTTGCCTCGCAGCTCGGCGATTTCCTCACGCACCTTTTCCCAGTCAACGGTGGTATCCTGATAATTCTGGTAGGACTGGAGCAGGTCAAGCTGCAATTCGTCGCGGACCCTCGCGATGAGGTCCTGTTGTCGAACATCAAGCTGGCCAAGCTCAATTTTTAGTTCGTTTATCTGTTGTTCGATTCGGCTTTGCCCAGCGCGCTTGTCGCGGAGCGTTTGTTCATTGCTCTTTTGCTCGGCAAGCAGACCTTCGATTTGATTGTGCAGTTGAGAACTGCTCTGCTGCTTCTGGTCTTTTTCGCTGAACAACTCAGAGACAGCCGATTCGGAAGCGAGAATGTCGGTCTGGGCTGCCAGGGTCTGGTCGGCACAACTCTTGATTTCGGATTCGGCAGCCGCAACCGCCCCGGCATTGGCTTGAAGCTGGGTCTGGAGCGACTGGATTGTTTGTATCAATGACTGGCGGTGCTCGGATATCTGGCCAAGCGATACCTTAAGGTCGGTCAGCTTCTCCGTGAGCGACTGCTGGCTGCCCTTGAGATTCGAGTAATCGCCCTGGAGCTGGCCGATTCGGGCGTTACGCTGATTGTTGACAGTCTCAAGCTCCTGGAGCTTTTGCTTTGACTCGTATTCCCGCTGGACGGACTGCGCGATTTGCTTTTCGAGCTGGTCGATTTCGCCCGTGATGAGGGGCTGCTCTTCACTGAGCCGTTTTATACTTTCTTCGAGCGCTGCCAGTTTCGAGTTTATCTGTGTCTTTTCGGTATTCGCCTCGTAAACTGCGGTGCGTAGGTCTTTGCAAAGTTTCGTGAGATGGTCGCCCGTGCGGACGGCCTCGTCAATCTGGTTTTGAAGCGTGTCTATTTCATTAGTGATATTGGTAATAGTGTCCTGCAACTGGCGAAGCCGGCTTTTTCGAGAAATGAGGCCAGCGGCCCGGCCAAGGGGGCCAAGTTTGATGAAGCCATCGCCCGAAGCGAACTCGCCTTTGAGAGTAACGAATTTGTAATCCGGGCCGAGCGTTTCGGATAATAGCCCGGTCTTGTCGATGGAATCGACAATGAGAGTTTTGCCTAACAATGCCCAGACGAGAGAGGCGTGTTTGGGCTGGTAATTTACAAACTCAACAAGACGACCCTTCACGCCAGATAGCGTCGAGAGGTCATCGGTATTCACAAATGGTTCGATTTTGTCTGCGCTTATGAAGTGGACCCGGCCATCGAGCTTATCGACGGCGTCTTTACCCGCCAGTAACTTTTCAGTCGATGCGATAACCACAGCATCGGTCTTGTCTTCAAGAGCGGCCTCAACCGCGGCGGCATAATCAATATGCGCGGTGATAATATCGGCGAGAATTCCTTCGACATAATCGAACTGCGACTGGTTTTCGAGAATGCGTTTTGCCCCCACCTTGACGCCCTCCCGGCGGTTTTCCATATCGGTAAGAACGGCAAGCTCGCTGGCCAGTGCACTTCTAGCTTCCTTGCTGTTGGCTAAACGTTTTTTATCCGCCTCGGCGCGACCGATGCATGTATCGGATTCCTCGCGTTTGGCGTCGAGGTTTTTTGTGAGGTCGGCGATAACGGTTTCGATATCGTTCAATCTCGCGTCACACTGCGCCTTGTCCGTCAGGAGCTTTTCAAGCTCGTCGCCCGCGACCCGGGCGCGACCCGCGAGACGGTCTTTCTGAGAGGAAAGATTGGTGCGATATACGGATATGCTTTGAAGCTCGTTGTGGAGCTGGGCGGTATGCCGGACAATATCTATTATGCCTGATTTCTCATCTTCAAGTTCGGCTTCGAGCGATGAATACCGGGCGTTAATATCGGCGATTTCCCGACTGGTTTGTTCGACGTCGCGATTGCACTGTTCGAAGGATTGTTCGTTTTCCTGCTGCTGTGCCTGGTACTTTTCGAGGTCGATTGTGAACTCGCTTTTTTGTTCGGCGAGTTGTTGCGCCCTTGCGACGGCAGCGGCCTTTCTCTGTTCAAACTCTTTGATTCTGGTTCGCAGGAATTCTATCCGCTGCATTTGCTGCTCGATTTTGCTCTGCACGGCCACAAGCGAATTGTCGGTGTGGTTGATGCTGTTTTCCGTATCGATTATCTGCTGGCCTATCTCGCCGAGCAGGGCATCGTGCCTTGCCACATCCGCGGCGGACACGGCAAAGTTCTTCTCCGCTTCATCGAGGGCAGCCTTTTTCTGGGCCGCGGTTTTATAGATTTTGTCGAATTCCGCCAGCGAATAATTGACCTGAAGCTCTTTTAGCCGTTGAGTGTACTGGACATAGCTTCTGGCTTTGCCCGCGGCGAGTTTGACGCTTCGTAGCCGGCTGGCGACCTCACTGACAATATCAGCAAGGCGAAGGAGATTTTGTTCGGTGCGTTCGAGTTTACGGAGGGCTTCTTCCTTGTGCGCCTTGTATTTGCTTATGCCGGCCGCCTCTTCGAATATCACGCGTCTTTCGACGGATGATGCGGAGAGGAGACGTTCGACCTGGCCTTGTTCGATAATGGAATACGCCCTGACGCCGACGCCGGTATCCATAAATAATTCGCGGACGTCTTTTAGCCGGCAGAGTTTGTTATTGATGCGGTATTCGCTGTCGCCGCTCTGGTAGATGCGTCGCGTAATCTGGACTTCGTCGGCGTCGATGGGCAGCCGGCCTGTTTCAGAGCCGTTGGTATTGGCGAGGAACAAGCTGACTTCTGCGCAGCCCGCGGGTTTTCTGCTGGCGTTGCCGCTGAAGATGACGTCGGTCATTCGTCCGCTGCGCAAACTTTTTGCGCTTTGTTCGCCGAACACCCACTTCACGGCATCAACGACATTGCTTTTGCCGCAGCCGTTGGGGCCGACAATGCCTGTTACCGCCGCTGAAAATACAAATTCCGTCTTGTCTGCGAAGCTTTTGAAGCCGTCGAGGATAACCTTTTCAAGTCGCATTTATAAATCCTTAAGATTCAGGCACAAGCCGGTATAAGCAAAGGATATCGGAAACCCTCCTGCCTTTGCGATCTTCTGCCGCAAAAACCAGGACACTCAAAACCGTATAGTCCTATAATTTCAAAATTATTATTATTACAAAACCCGACCAGCGAAGCAAACTTAGTCCGATATTTTTTGCTTTTGGTCATAGTCCTTCAATTCGGTTCTTACATTTCGTTTTAACATTATCGGTCGAAGAGATGTTATTTCTTTATATTTGGCAGGGTTTTTGGGAGTGGGCCAGCGTAAAATTCGGCCTGGATGGCGCCTGAGTCAACCATTTTGCTAATGAGCCCGACGAGAGTAGAGTAGGGGACACCAAGTCCCGGGCCCCCCTGCGCTGTTGGGGTTAACGGCTCCCGGCACAATGTCTCGATGACGTCGGCAAGGTCAAGGGAGCTTTTCAACTGGATAATTGTATCGGGGCGTCTGGGGTGTTTGCGTATTATCGTGGCATATTTTTCGCCCGCGGGCACATTTATAGTGATAGTTCCGTCTTGCGTCTCAATAAAAATGTTGCTTCGGCAATATATGGGAGAGCCGAGGAGCGCGATGCGGGGCTGGATTCGTCGAGAAACCAGAATCGCGGGTTTTCCGGTCTGGGTTACCTGGTCAAGATAGAAGCTGTTGGCTATCAGTTTGCGTGAGACGGTGACGTCTTTGAGGCGAACGAGATTCTCATAGGCAATAAGGCGAACGGACAAATCATCATCTCGCAGCAGCGATTGAAGCATTGAGGTGACGTCCTGCCCGGCGGAGGTATTGACCAGGGCGTCAATTGCCTCTATTCGATAGGAAGATTCTTTGTCGGTGGCAATGCCCCAGAGCGCCTCCCTGCCCTTCTGGTTACCGAGGTTGAACATACATCGAGCGGCCCGGAGGCGGACTTCCGGGTCGGAGGAATTAAGCAGTGCCGCAAGTTTCGGCATTGCGGCGTTACCAATGGCCTCAAGGGCAATTTCGCTTGCGTTTTTATCTTTGGAGCCCGCGAGCTTCTCTATATGGGTCATTATTCTTTTCTCGGTAAGCTCGGGCGATCCCACAAGGTACGTGGCCCTGACAAGCTGGATGAATCTGCCTTTTGCCTCCAGATACTTTGTCGGGATTCGCAGCTCGATACTGCCCGGCGCCAGCGCCACGGCAATTTCGTAGCCGAAGCGTTCGTTTATACGATTCCGGATTTGACTGACGATGCGGTAGTCCGGCAGGCGAAGGGCAAGATTGACTTTGTACTCTTCGACAACCGTGCCGCCGCCCAAGACGTAGCCGGTCCTGGGGTCTTGCGAGCCGGAAATTGCGGAATCGGTGAATACAGGGCCTTCGGCGGTGGCGAGGGGTTTGATGCCCATGCCGACCTGACGTGTCTCAAAGAGGTCAACGCCATAGAGCCAGCCGCCTTCGAGAGAGGTCGTTTGTGTGCCGGGCAACGCGGTAACCCTGACGTCAAACCGCTGATTTTTTGAGGCGGCGGGCGGAATCACACCTTCGACGATTACGACGGCGGTATCGGGGCTGCTGATAAGGTCTTCGACATTAACTTTGGCACCGGCGAGGCGCTGAAGGATGTATTTTTGGAGGTAAGTTCTAATCTGCGTGGGGCATTCAGAGGAACCCGTGCCGTTAAGCCCCCCTACCAAACCATAGCCGCTTATGGGTATGGCATCGGAAGCGAATATCTCCGCATACATACCGATGGTATCGTCTATCCCGTTATTGTCGGCGGCGGATTTGTTCTTAGCGGTCCGCCTGCCGGGGCCGCCGCAGCCGAATGCAGCCAGAAGCAATACTAAAGTTACGCACCACAACGCTTTTCTGAGGTAAAATTTCATAAACAAGGTCTAACTCCTGCACAATTTGGGTTATCCCTGCCGAAGCATACTAACCCGTTTTTTAAAATTCGTCAATGGATTTATCGGCCAAACACCGCCGGATACAGCATTCAATCGCATAATATGCGACAGGCAGCTATAAATTCCTTAACCATAAGAAGATTTGTCTGTGCCTGCCTGTGGTCCGCGGAGACGGATTTGGACGTTGAAAAAACAGGCGGATGAACCTATAATCTTATTGTCGGGGATGGTTTTCCCGGCATGGCTTTATCAAAATTCAGGAAAGCATAAAAACTCGTGTTTGATGCATTGACGCAAAAATTCGGTTCCGTGTTTCGGTCGCTGTCGGGCAGAGGAAGAATTACCGAGGCCAACGTTTCGGACGCGGTGCGCGACGTTCGCAAGGCGCTGCTTGAAGCGGACGTCAACTACCAGGTGGTCAAGCAATTCTGCAAGGACGTTACCCAGGCGGCCATCGGAGCGGAGGTAATCAAGTCGCTGCACCCCGGACAGGTTTTCGTCAAGATAGTCAACGATGAGCTGACCAAGCTGATGGGGCCTGTGGATACGCAGATTTATTACGTCTCGCCCGGGCCGACGCTGATACTTTTGGCAGGGTTACAGGGCTGCGGCAAAACGACCACCGCCGCGAAGTTGGCCAAATACGTTATGGATAAAGGCAAGAAGCCGATGCTTGTTGCCGACGACCTGCAAAGGCCGGCTGCTATCGACCAGTTGGTCACCCTTGGCCAGCAGTTGAATATCCCGGTTTACAGCGAGCAAAGCACGGACGCGGTGAAAGTTGCGAAAAACGCTATTCAACACGCCAAAACAACTGGTGCTGATGTTGTTATTTTGGATACCGCTGGTCGGCTGCACATCGACGAAGAAATGATGACGCAGATAAGCGACGTCGCAAAAGCCGTCCAGCCGCACCAGATTTACCTTGTATGTGATTCGATGACCGGACAGGATGCGGTCAATTCCGCGAAGGAATTCAACACCCGCCTGGAATTAGACGGCGTCATCCTGACCAAATTAGACGGCGACGCCAGAGGCGGAGCGGCACTTAGCGTAAAGGCAGTAACAGGCAAACCCATAAAATTCATCGGCGTAGGCGAAAAATTAGACAAGCTCGAAGAATTTCACCCCGACCGGATGGCAGGCAGAATCCTGGGAATGGGTGACATTGTTACGCTGGTCGAGAGGGCACATGAGCAGTTTGACGCAGAAGAGGCCGTGAAACTGCAGGAAAAAATGGCCAAGGGCAGCTTCGGGTTCGATGATTTCCTCCAGCAAATGCAGGCAGTCAAAAAAATGGGGGGAATGAAAGACCTGATGAAGATGATGCCGGGCGCCGCGGAAATGGGCGATATGGATTTCGACGAGAATGAACTAAAGAAGATGGAGGGGATAGTTTATTCGATGACGCTCCAGGAACGCCAGGACCCGGACGTCATTGACTCGTCGAGACGCAGGAGGATTGCCGCCGGCTCAGGGACACAGCCGCACGATGTATCCGGGCTGGTAAAACAGTTTGTGCGAAGCAGGGACATGCTCAAGTCGCTGTCGGGCGGGAAAATGGCCGGGTTGAAGGCGATGTTTTCGGGCGGTTTTAATCTCGAATCTTTAGGCGCGGCGATGACGGCAGGCAAAAAAATCAAACAACGCTCCAGAAGAAAACAAGTCATAATCCGCAGAGGCAAAAAAATACGGCGGTAACCCAAAACATCTCAATCGACCAGTACCTCGATAAGCTCGCACAGTTCGCCGGCAATGAATACGGTCGAATTGTGCGCGAGCAGTTCAGGGATAACGTTGAAATAAGTGAGCTTGGTATGTTGGCAAGCCCCACAGCGGAGGAGCTGGAACAATTACGCCGGGCGGTAGCGATTATGACCGCTGACGAGAAGGCAAAAGCCGCGAATCTTATCGATGACCAGGTGCGTAAAATAGCTGACGACGCGAAAGTTGACCCCGCCTTGTTCGCCATTTTCATCAACGGCTATGCTCTGCACCGCAAAAATCCCCGATAATTGGCGAACCGCGGCGGTTTTCAGAGGCACAGATAGCCAAAAAAGCCGTTGCTGTCGGGGCGCAATTCTGCTATACTTCCGGGTTTTACCGGCTAACGTGTCCCGTGGCCAATTTGTATGGCCAAAGCGGGAATTGATTATAGGCGTAGTTAAAAGGAGAAGATTATGTCAGTAAAAATCAGGATGTCGCGGCATGGAAGGCGGCACAGGCCGTTTTTCAGGATAAACGTGATTGATACCCGCACGCCCCGCGATGGCAGAATTATCGAGAAACTGGGATATTACGACCCCCTCGAAAAGAACGCCGAAAAGGAACTGGTTCTGGATATTGAACGAGCCAAGTACTGGCTCGATAAAGGCGCGATACCTTCGGACTCGGTATCAGAGATACTGCTCCGCAAGGGTATCAAGCATAAATACGCGGCTGAAAGGAAGACCCGCCGGGCATTAGCGAGAAAACGGGCAAGGGCGGCCGGATTGCCGTTCCTGAAATCAGAACGCAAGACCGAAGAAAAGCCGGCTGCGGGCGCGGGTTCGACAAGCTCACCGCAGGCAACACCGGCCGAAGAAAAACCCAAAAGCGAGAAGAAATAACGGCCGGAAGACGCAGGCGTAAAATAAAATTACATACCAAACCCCCGGCCAAAAGCCGGGGGTTTTCATAGCAGGATGTCGACGATGCGGATTGATGTCTTAACGCTGTTTCCGGAGATGTTCGAGTCGCCGCTGAATCACTCGATACTCAAACGGGCGAAAGAAGCGGGCATCGTCGATATTGTCCTGACGAATATCCGGGATTTCTCCAAAGACAAACATAAGAAGGTTGACGACCGGCCATACGGGGGCGGACCGGGAATGGTGATGATGTGCCAGCCGGTCTTCGACTGCTTTGAACAGGTCGAAAAACTGTCGCCAGATAAGCCCCGTGTAATCCTGCTCACCCCGCAGGGCAAACCATTCACACAAAAATTAGCCACTGAACTTGCCGGCGAAAAACGGCTCATCCTCATCGCGGGGCATTACGAAGGATTCGACGAAAGAATCAGGACGGGGTTGAACGCCGAGCAAATCTCAATCGGCGACTATGTGCTTTCGGGCGGGGAATTGGCCGCGATGGTCATTATCGACGCGGTTGTTCGTTTGCTGCCCGGCGCGCTGGGCGATGGTGAATCTGCCGAAGATGAGACATTCAGCGAAGCCGCAAACGGCGGTTCGACCTCGCTCACCGCAGGCGGCCTGGAGTATCCGCAATATACAAGGCCTGAAACGTTTCAGGGGATGAAAGTGCCGGAGATTCTGCTTTCAGGCCACCACGGCGAAATCGAGAAATGGCGCAGGCAACAATCGCTCGAAAGGACTCGACAAAACCGTCCGGATTTGTTAAAAGATAAACAGAAATAAATCCGCCCTGCGTCCGGCGGATAAAAAAATGAAAATGAGGTGAAAAATGAAAAGCGAAAACTTGTCACGGCGAATGATTCTGAAATCGGGACTGGTGCTGTTTGTTGGCGGGTGCGCATTACAGACAACCCAAAAAGGAGGAGAAAAGATGGGGGCGTCAAAACGCAATATACCGGTGGGGTTGCAACTGTGGACGGTGCGAACCGAATGCGCGAAGGATTTCCCCGGCACAATCGCAAAAGTAGCTAAAATGGGCTATAAGGGCGTTGAGTTCGCGGGCTTTTTCAACTATTCGGCAAAGGACGTCCGCAAAATGCTCGATGACAACGGCCTGCTTTGCAGCGGCTCACATACAGCAATCGATTTGCTCACCAATGAAAAACTCGCGGCGACTATGGAATATAACCGGACAATCGGCAATAAATTCGTCATTGTGCCCTGGCTCGACAGAAAACAGCTTAACACCAAAGCCGACTGGCTGGCGAAAGCTAAAACCTTCAATGAATTAGCGGACAAGACAAGAAGTGAAGGCGTGCACATCGGCTATCACTCCCATCAGGGAGATTTTTTGCCGATTGACGGCGAGGCACCCTGGGATATCCTTTTCGGCAACACCAGCAAAGAAGTGTTTATGCAGCTCGATACGGGCAACGCGATGCAGGGTAAGGCCGACCCGGTTGCTGTCCTGAAAAAGTATCCGGGGCGTTCACTGACGATTCACCTCAAGGAATTTTCCGCAACCAATAAAAAAGTCCTCATAGGCGAAGGCGATGTAAAGTGGAAAGACCTCTTCGAGGTCTGCGAAACAACCGGCGGGACGCAGTGGTATATCATCGAAGAAGAATCCGGAGCGTATCCGCCGCTGGAAGCTGCCGAGTCGTCGCTGAAAAACTACAAAAAACTGCGAAATCAGGCCTAAAAACTGCTTGTTATTGCGGCCAAAATGGTTATAATCGCTGGTTTTAAGGGCGGGCGCAAATTGCTCGCAGAAAACCCAGCCCCGCTGGTTTTGTCGCAAGTTTAGTAAATATCAGGAGTTATAAAGTGAAGACAGAGTTGCTCGACAAAGTTGAAAGCAAATGCCTGAAGAAGGATATTCCGCATTTTGAAATCGGGGACATGGTTGACGTCCATTGCAGGATAAAAGAAGGCGAAAAGGAACGTATCGGCATATTTTCGGGCACGGTAATCGCCCGCAAAGGCCGGGGCATTAACTCGACCTTCACGGTTCGCAGAATTGTGGCAGGCGAAGGCGTCGAAAGGATATTCCCGCTGCACTCGCCCAATATCACCGATATCAAAGCGACTCGAAGCGGCAAGACCAGAAGAGCAAAGCTGTATTACCTCCGCGAGCGAACGGGCAAGTCAACCAAGTTGGTCCAGGAACACAGCGAACATACTGTAGTAAGCTAAATAATTGCTGATTGCAGCTCCTTCGACAAGCTCAGGACAGGTTTAAGGATTGCTGATTTTTGCTCGGATTAATTTTCCAGAGGAGCAAGCTGCTCAAGGATATTAAGCTGCTCGGCAAATGGGGGGAGCGGCAATGCGAGAAATTCCTCAAACGAAAAGGCCTTAAAACGCTTACGCGCAACTACGCCTGCAAGGCCGGCGAAATCGACCTGATTATGGTGGATAGCGACCGGTCAATTGTCTTTGTCGAGGTCAAAACCAGAGCCGATGAAGATTTTACCCCGACCGAATCGGTAATCACAAAGCCAAAGATGGACAAGATGACAAGGACGGCACGGTATTTTATCTCAACCAACGAAATCGAGAATCGACCATACCGCTTCGATATTGTAACCATAACGCTCGGCCAACGCGGCCCAGCCGAATTCCGCCACTACAAAAACGCCTTCGTAAGATAGATATATGAACCTAATAGACGCACATTGTCATTTGACTTATGAGCCGTTCGCGGATACCAATGCCGTCCTCAAGCGAAGTACCAGCGCCGGCGTTACAAGCTGGATAACCATTGGAACGGACCTGGCAGACAGCCAAAAAGCAGTGGAACTGGCAGGCCGGGTTGAAAATATGTTCACGGCTGTGGCGATTCACCCTCACAACGCAAAATCAGCAGACAGGCAGACAATCACCCAACTGAAAGACCTTGCCGGAAATAAAAAGGTAGTCGCAATCGGCGAAACGGGGCTGGATTTGCATTACGATTTTTCGTCGCCCCAGCAACAGCAGGACAGCTTCGCACGGCACCTTGAAATCGCAAAGGACTTGAACCTGCCGGTTGTGATTCATTCGCGGGAGGCATTTGATGAGACGATGGAGATTCTGGAAGCGCACGAGTCGGGCCTGAAGGGATTGGTTTTTCATTGTTACTCTGGTAATCTCCAGCAGGCAAAAATTATTTCGGACAAGGGCTGGTATATTTCCATGACGGGGGTAGTAACATTCAAAAATGCCGAGACAACCCGCGAGGTCGCAAAATACGTCCCACTCGACCGGCTGATGATTGAGACGGACGCCCCGTATTTATCGCCTGAGCCGATGCGAAAACAGAAGGTCAATGAGCCAGCGCTGCTTATCCATACCGCCAGATTTATCGCCGGGCTCAGGGGTATGGAATTGGCTAAGTTTATCGAGGCGGTTACCACCACGACAATCCGGTTCTTTTCGCTGCCGCATCCAACGTAACCACTTACATCAAAAGCAGTTACGGCATTTGACTTTTTGGGGCAAATCTGGTATAATTATTAGACTACTAAATCATCCAGGGATGGCGGGATTTTTATATAATTGGGGTAAAGAGGTCGAGGGTGAAACATTTTATTTTTTTATCTCTTGCAGCAGGACTTGTCTTTTCAGCTGTCGCCGCCGGTGCGCCCCCCTATACACCAGGTCAAAATACGCCCAAGGTCGTTATCGAAACGATAATGGGCGATATCACCATCGAGCTTTTCCCGAACCAGGCGCCTATTACCGTCAATAATTTTCTGCAATACGTCAACAGCGGTTTTTATGACGGGCTTATCGTTCATCGCGTGGTAAACGACGCGAATTTTAGTATAATGCAGGGCGGGGGGTATCAGCCAGGCGGCACGCAGCGGACTCAGGGCCTTCGTCCCCCAATAATTAACGAGAGTTACAACGGATTAAGCAATTTGCGTGGAACGGTCGCTATGGCACGAACATCAGACCCGAATTCCGCAACGTCACAGTTTTACATAAATGACGCAAACAATATTGTTTTCGACCGTGGCTATCAAAACCCAAATAATTCCGGGTATTGCGTTTTCGGACAGGTCATATCCGGGATGAACATAGTTGACCAGATTGTGCAGTTGCCGACACTGTCCTGGTGGCCGCAGTGCCCTTATTCCGGCAACAACTATGTTTATGTTTACAAACAGCAGGTAAGGGTATGCGTATCGCCTTCCGGTAATGACAGCACCGGCCTTGGAAGCCCGGACGCTCCCTTCAAAACAATACAAAAGGCAATTGATACCATCGCTTCGCCGGGTCACGTTGTGCCAACACCCGCGACATATACAGGTACCGGAAACGTAGATTTGGACTTCAAAGGCAAGGCGATTACGGTTCGGGCGATTGAGCCGTACAGCTTTTATACGGTAACAACGACGGTAATTAACTGCCAGGGCAGTTCAGCAAATAAGCACAGGGCATTTTATTTCCACACAGGCGAAGATGCCAACTCCGTAGTCAAGGGACTGACGATTATCAACGGCTATCAGACCTTTGGCGGAGCAATCTGGTGCAACAGTAATCCGACGATAAAAAACTGCACCTTCACAAACAACACCGCTTCAAGTTTAGGCGGCGGCATTTACTGCTACGACAGCAACGCCGTAATTTCAAACTGCACCTTCAGTAAAAACACCGCTTTATCGAAAGGAGGCGCCCTGTTCTGCGATTATTACAGCGGCGCGACCCTGGGCAATTCGATTTTATGGAATAACACCGCACCATCAGGGCACGAGATTGCGTTAGCCGGCGCATCAACACCTTCATCACTAAAGGTATTGTACAACGATATCGATGGCGGAAAAACAGAGATATCCACCGAAACGAATTGCCCGGTCGTCTGGGGGCCGGGAAACTTGGATACAGACCCGTGCTTTGTAAATCCTGACAGCAATAATTATCACCTGCAAAGCCGGATATGGCAGTGGGACGATGCTAACGGATGGAGCGAGGGTAAAAATAACAGCCTCTGCATTGATGCCGGCAATCCTGGCTCAGGTCTCGGTAACGAAGGAATCACATCTGCAAATGTTCGGATTAATATGGGAGCAGCAGGCGGGACAGTCAAGGCAAGTGTTCCGCCCGAGGAGTGGAGATTGCTCGCCGACATCGATAACGACGGGATAACGAATAATAATGACTTTGCCTGGTTTGCCAGCTACTGGTTGGCCAAAGGCAGTGAACTGCCGGCCGACCTGGACCGCAACGGAATCGTTGATATATCTGATTTAGAGCTATTCAGCAACGACTGGATGCGAATGGGGAATACGAGGTTGGCGGAAAAAGCCGACTTTAACTTTGACGGCATAGTTAATTTCAGCGACTTCGCCGTATTGGCGGGCGAATGGCAAAAAAGCGTAACCCATGAAACAAGCGACCTTAACGGCGACGGAATAGTTAATATCGACGACCTCGACCTGTTTACGCAGGTCTGGCTGCAATAACAAACACGAATTCTTCACAAACCCTTGCAGGGGTTTGTTTTGCGACCTAATATATTCACCAGAATGAAAACGAGGAAATTGCACGAATGGGATTTGTCCTGCGCAGAAGCAAGACAATTACAGCTTCGGCTGGCACAAGGGGTGCGATTTGCCGCAATGAAGAAAAGACCCAAAATAATCGCCGGGCTGGATTGTGCGTTCAGCAAAGACGGTAAAAGAATCTTCGCGACGGCCGTAGTGATTGACTTGTCAAATTTTTCAACTATTGAGACAATAACCGCAACTCGAAAAGTCGATTTCCCATACATACCCGGTTTATTGTCGTTTCGAGAGGCACCGGCGTGCATCGACGCAATCGAGAAACTAAAAAACACGCCCGATGTTTTCATCGTCGATGGTCAGGGTTTTGCGCATCCCCGGCGATTGGGAATTGCCTCACACATAGGATTGCTTATTGATAAACCAACAATTGGCTGCGCAAAGAGTCGGCTGACAGGGACATTCGAAGAACCGGGTCGGCTAAAGGGCAATTATAGCCAACTACTGGATGAGAAAGAAGCGATTGGCGTGGTTTTGCGGACAAGAGCAAATGTCAAGCCGGTGTTTGTTTCAGTCGGGCACAAATGCACGCTGGAAGATGCGATTAGCATTATTCTGGAGTGCACGACAAAATACCGATTGCCTGAACCGAGCCGGCTGGCGCACCAATTGGTTGGGCAGGCAAAACTCAGTTAGCGTTAGTGTGCGTGAGTAAGGTGCAGGATAAGCTCCCGCATATCCGGGTATTTAACGAGCAATGTCTCCCTGTCGCCGATTTCAAAGTCGGCCTCGTCAAAAGCGGGAGCGACGGAGCAACCCATAAGCGAGAATTTGCCGCCGGGCTGGATGAACGCCCCCTGCCAGGTGCCTTTGGGGACAAGGACCTGAACTTTTTGTTCATTTAATATATCGTGGCCGAGGGTAACAATTTCGCTTGAGCCGTCGGGGTGCAGTTGAAGCATTGTTACCGGATTGCCCAGATAAAAATGGAACATCTCATCGCACTTGAGCCGATGCATCAGCGATACGGTTTTGGCGGTGAGCAGATAAAGGATAACGCTGCTGATATTGCGGTCGCCTGAAACCCCAAAAGGCAGAATCTCTTTTTTCAACTGCTCGGCTGCACGGTAGGTTTCGATGTAGTAACCACCTTCCTGCCGCAACGGCTGCATCTTAAAACGCTTTATTATCTGCTCGGCTGTCATTTCTTATTCTGGAGCGTTTGAGGCAAACTATCCTGTTCGATATTGGCCCGAAGAATCAGGTATGTCACCTTGTCTTTGTTCTCAAGAGCGCTTGCTATGACAGGTATGCCCGATTTCATTGACACCCTGCTATTCCAGGAGCAGTTCAGAACTTCAGACCTCTGGTTTTCCGTCCGGGAATCGGCATTCAATATCCTGATATCCACCTTGAAACCAATAAATATCCTCCCGTCGGGTTCTATTATAAGTTCTGCTAACATGTCGCTTCCGACATCGTTCTGAGCCAGCATAGTAGCTCTGCCGTTAGTATCTGCGACGGAGGGAATTTCCTTTTTGCCTGAAACATGCATACTCGCAGTGCCAGGATTAACCATTGCCAGTTTCTCGCAGCTTTGTATCCTTCCGGCGTTCTTGTCTTTGATAATCTCCAGAATTTTCGCCGCCGTGGCCCGCTCTTTGCTCAAAGGTCCCACGCCGGCCTTCTCAATCGCCTCGGGTTTGACCTCGACTATAAGGGCTTCAACAAGAACACGTGCCCCATGGTATGGGTTTTCGATTTTCGTCTGTGCGTCTGCCTCCTGTTTATCAGCGGCGAGTGTTCCACAGTTGCACAGGACAGGCAAAACCGCCAGGATTATCAAACTTACCTTTACGATTTTGCTCATCTGTTTCCCCTTTCAAAAAATCAAGGTTTTATCCCACGATCATTTTTTCGATATAACCTTCACGGATTTGATAATGACCGCCTCGTCAGGAACATCCTGGAACATTCCCTTTGTCCCGGTCTTGACCTTGGCGATTGCATCGACAACATCCATACCCTCTACGACCTGCCCGAAGACCGCGTAGCCGGGGTTGCGAGCAGAATAGTCGAGATTGGTATTGTCAACATGATTGATGAAGAACTGTGCGGTAGCGCTGCTTGGGTCATTGGTTCTGGCCATCGCGATTGCCCCGCGTTTGTTCTTGAGGCCGTTTTTGCCCTCATTAACAATTGGCGGACGGGTGGTTTTTTGCTTCATATCAGGGGTAAAACCGCCGCCCTGAATCATAAAATTGGGTATGACTCTGTGGAATATCGTCCCGTCATAGAAGCCCTCCTGAACGTATCGCAGGAAATTGGCGACTGTTACCGGGGCAGCCGTTTCGTTGACTTCAATCACAATATCGCCTTTTGTGGTTTCCAGTTTTACCATTGTTCGACCCTCGTTATTTCTCTTTTCCGCCGGGCAGCCGAACACAAAAACCATTACAGCCGCCGCCACACCCAACAAATAAACACCTGAGTTCCTGCCATATTTCATATAACACCCTTAAACGTTAATCAATAGTAAATAATCATTCCCATTTATGCTGCCGCATAGATTCGAGAATCATAGCAGCGCATTCCATTGCTGCAAGACCTTCTTCGGCGATGACTTCGGGCCGAAGAGATTTGTCGGCAACGGCCCGCAGAAACGCCTCCTGCTCAAGGCGAAGCGGCTCTCTGTCGTCAACATCGAGGGTTTCGCGGTGCAGAAGGTCCTGCCAGCCGGCGGTAAGCAAAGCGAACGTACCGCTTTTTTTGAGCTGCCTGATTTTCTCGACAACGTCTATATTCGGGGCGGCTTTGATTACCACGCCCGTCTTTTTGAAATAATCAACGCTGAGGTACGCCTGTTTGCTGAAGACCCGGACTTTGCGTTCGGTTTTCAGAGCAAGCCGCGACGCGGTAACATTGGCGACACAGCCGTTTTCAAACACGATTCTGGCGTTGCAAATATCTTCATTTTGGGGGTCAATTACGCCTATCCCAACTGCGTCAACTTTGACTACCTTGCTCGCGGCAAGTGACAAGATAATATCGATGTCGTGAATCATAATATCAAGGACGACACCGATGTCGGTTGAGCGGAAAGGATAGGGACTTATTCTCGCCGCCTCGATAAATTTCGGCTCGATTTGCAGCCGTTTCATCGCCTGAACAACAGGGTTGCATCGTTCGGAATGACCTACGGCGACAAGACAGCCGGTCCTCTTGGCGAGTGCGACAATATCTCTCGCTTGACCCACGTCGGCCGCGAGTGGTTTTTCAATAAGGACTGCAATGCCCGCCTCAATCAACGGCTTTGCCAGCGCAAAATGCTCGGTGGTCGGGGCGGAGATTGTTACCGCATCAACTTTCCCAATCAGTTCGGTCACATTCTGGGCTGATTCACAACGGTATTTTTTCGCCAGTCGTTTTGCCTTGTCGGCGTCGATATCGACAATGGCGACGAGATTGCTCTGGGGCAGCTCTGAGTAAACGCGGGCGTGGATTTCACCCATCTTGCCTGCGCCAACAACCGCGGTTCGTAATCTATCCATATCAATCCTTTTAATGGCCGAGCAAGTCAGACCCCGAAAAAAAGGGCCTGACCCCTTTTTCCGCTACCTGAATTTTTCGAGATATCTGCCGTAGCGATGCTCGCTGCTTTTTAGAATGGCATCAATCATATCGCGGACGTTTTCATCAAGACCTTTTTCTTCGGCCATCTCTCTCGCCTTATGCAACAATGGCTTTTTGTCATCGCGGTAGAGACGCTTGTAAGCATCATTGATTGCCTTCTGCTGTTTTTCATTCAGTCCTGCGCGTTTGAGGCCTCGCTTATTGATGCCCCGAACTTCCGGCGGATAGTGCCCGCTGACAATCAAAAAAGGCGGAACATCCTTGTTGATTCCCGCAAGGCCGGCGGCGTAGCACCATCTGCCGATAGTAACAAACTGATGGAGCAGGACGACGCCTGAGAGCCAGACGCCCGTTTCGATTTTGCAGTGGCCGCTTATCTGGGTGAAGTTGCTCAGGACGATTTTGTCTTCAAGAATACAATCGTGGCCTATATGCACGCCAACCATAATCAGATTGGAATTGCCGATTTTAGTAAGGGAGTCGTGGTGCATACTCGGATGAATGGTTACCTGTTCGCGAATTGTGTTGTCGTCGCCGATTACCAAGCCGCCGATTTTGGCGCCGGGGTCAAGATTCAGTATCTGGGGCTGTCCGCCTACTACGCAATTGGGAAACAGATGATTACGTTTTCCGATACGGACGTTTTTATCAATGACGACATTGGCTTCGAGGACAGTCCCTTCGCCGATTGATGCGCCGCTGCCGACAAAGCAGTGAGGCCCGATTACGACACCGTCCTGTATAATGGCCCCGTCCTCAATAACCGCGGTAGTATGAACCTTTTTCATTATGGCATCCTGTATTTCGATTTTAATGTTCTATAGCTTGTCATTATCCACGAGCATAAACTTGAGCTCACATTCAGCGACAACCGCGTCGCCGACCATCGCCTTGCATTTGCAATGGGCGCTTCGCGTATGGCTTTTTACGGCCTCCGATATGAGAACAAGTTGGTCGCCGGGCACAACGGCCTTGCGAAGCTTAACACCATCCATACTGAGAAGAAAGGCCAGCTTGCCTGTGTGCTCAAGCCGCTGGGCAAACAGCAGGCCTGATATTTGGGCCATTGCCTCGACAATAAGAACGCCCGGCATAATGGGCGTGCCGGGAAAATGTCCCTGGAAAAACTGCTCATTGAAGGTTACGTTTTTTATACCTTTTATGAAGCTGTCGCTTTCAAGTTCGATTACCTTGTCAACAAGCAAAAACGGGTATCGGTGCGGGAGGATTTTGGCGATTGCGCGGATATCGAGCAGGGCGTCGGTACCGAATTTGGCGGTGCGCTCCTGCCGTTCGGCGGCCTCGTATAGCTTGTGCGCAAGCTGATGGTTCAGGGAGTGGCCGCTTTTATAGGATACGATTCTGCCTTTGATTGCCCTGCCGACCAGCAAAAGGTCGCCGATAAGGTCAACTATTTTGTGTTTGACACATTCATCCGGAAATCTGTAGGAGTTTTTAATGGGGCCGTCGGAATCAATAACAAGAATATCTCTTGGCGTAAGGTGTGTCCCCATACCATGCGCCTGAAACTGCCTGGCCTCGACCTCAAGAAGGAACGTTCTGGCGCGGGCGAGGTTTTTCTCGAAACTGTCGGGAGTGAGGCGACAACTGTAAATCTGCCTCCCGATTCCGGTGTGTCCGCCGTAGTCAAGGTCGTATGTGATATTCAGCGTATCGTCCGGAAAGGGAAGCGCGTATATGGAAGCGTCGCCAGAGGTGATGAAAATAGGTTCCTGGATTGTGAATTCGTGCCGCGGCGCCTCCTGTTCGACAAGGCCCGACTGACTGAGCAGCCGGAAAAACTCTCCGCTGCTGCAATCCGACGCGGGCAGTTCAGGTGCGTCGATTTCGATAGTGAGATTATCTATTTCAAGGGCGGCGACGGCTGCCAGACAATGCTCGACGGTCTCGATGCTGACGGGGCCTTTTTTTATGGTGGTTCGGCGGGTTCGTTCGCCGATATTGGGGGCGATAGCCCTGATGCGGACCGGCTCGGCCAAATCGGTGCGGACGAAGACCACGCCGGTATCGACCGGGGCGGGGCGAAAAACTACCGACGCCTCTTTGCCGCCAAACAGGCCCCTGCCGCTAAGCGCTGTCGGGGTTGCTATCGTCTTTTGCAGTTTCATTTTTTTGTCTTCACCACTAAGACACCAGGACAAAAATATTTCTTTTTTTGTTTTACTTTATTTTTTCTTCGTGGCTTTGCGTCTTCGTGGTTTCAAGTTTATCAACCCTCCCGGCTGCGGCGCGGCGGTTCTAACTTTTTGACACGTTCTTCCAAATCTTTCACCGCGTCTCCATCGGCCTTCGCCGCAACGAGCGCTGATAATTTCTTGAACTGCTCGATGATTGTGGGCAGCCGCAGGATGCTGGCTACCGCGCGAAGCGCTTCCTTGCTGTCAATCGCAGGCGACCAGGCCACTTTTTTGCCGGGCAGGATGTTGTTAATCACGCCCGCCTGCGCACCGACCATCGCACCGGCGCCAATCTCGACATTGTCAACCACTGCCGACTGCCCGCCCAGAACAACGCCGTCGCCGAGCTTACTACTGCCGGCTATACCGGCCTGGCCTACTATCAGGCAGCACTTGCCGATAATGACGTTATGAGCAATCTGAACGAGGTTGTCTATTTTCGTCCCGGCGCCGATTCGCGTCTCGCCGAATTTTGCCCTGTCAACGCAGCTATTGGCGCCTATCTCAACATAATCTTCGATAACAACAACGCCGTTGTGCGGGATTAGTCGATGAGCACCGTCGATAAAAGAATAGCCAAAGCCAACGGAACCGATTGTAGTATTGGCCTGAATTACAACATTATTTCCGATTGTGCAGTTGTGATAAATAACGACGTTGCAGTCGAGCCGCGTGGCCCGACCGATTTTGGTGTTCTGGCCGATTTTGCATCCAGCAGCGATAATCGTATCATCGCCGATTTCGACACCGTCTTCAATAACAACACAGGCACCAATCGATACGTTTTTGCCCATTTTAACGCCGGCGGCAATCTTAGCGGCCGGGTCCACGCCCGGCACGGCAGGCCGAAGCTTCGGCGAAAAAATCTTCAACGCCTCAATCAGAGCCGCGTTTACATTTTTCACAAGCAACTGGGGTTGCGAAAACCCTTCGATTGTCCTGGCGACTATCACGGCGCCGGCACGGGAGTCCTTCAGCGAGGCGCGATATTTTTCGTCCGCCAGAAAAGTCAGCGTCGTCTGGTCCGCGGAGCCGACAGGCCCAACCGAACGAATGATGCCAGCCCCATCGCCGATTAACTCTGCCCCAAGTCGATTAGCCAGTTCTTTGACCGTTAGTTCCATAATGCCTTCTTATGGCGGTGATTCTTATATCGAATTCGCGTCAACTTTCGCCATAACTGCATCAGTAATATCTTCGCAACCGGCGTTATACAAGACCTTGTACGTGCTTATTGTCAGCGTAAGCTCATTTGAGTTGGAAGCCGGAAGGTCCGGCTCGCTTTTTTCGAGAACCATGTCGAATCCTTTATTTTTCGCGACCTCACCGGTTGCCTTAACGACGTCTTTGAAAAGCTGCTCAATGACGGCCTGCTCGCGCATATCCATCTGGCGTTTGAAGTACTCTTGCTTGGCCTGCAAACTCCCCTGTTTATCGAGCACATCCTTCATACCCGATAAATAATCCGCGCTGCCAGGTTTCAGCATTTTCAACTTGCTCTTGCTGGCGTCTATATCCTTGGACAAACTCTCAAGTTCCGCTTCGAGCTTATCTCGCTCGGCCGACATTTCCTGTCTGTACTTCGTGTTGCGCTTGCAATCCTGAAATATCTTGCGGACGCTGACGACGCCTATTTTGAGACACTTATTATCAGCGGCCCAGGCGTTCATAATGAAACCTGACATTACTATTACAAGAACCATAACAATGATTGACTTAAGCTTCATAATTTTCCCTTTCTCATTGATTATTGCACCGTTCGGACATTCCAAGCAATACTGGTAAACCATCAATTACCAATAACCGACTATCAATCCATACGCAGCAGTATTTTACGAAAGATTTAAGAATTCCGCAAACCCCCCTGCCCCAATAAATTGGACATCAGAACAAGGTTCCCACGGAGAAACTGAAGACCTGCGTCCTATCGCCTTCGCTTTTCATCAGGGGCGCTGCAAGTTCGAACCGCATAGGAACAGGCCCGAACCACTGCGGTATCATTATCTGAAAACCGGTGCCCGCGCCGACGCGGTAACCGCCGGTATCAATGGCGCCGCTGTCAATAAAAAACAGCATCGCTATATTATCACCGATGAGCGGAACAGCGACTTCAGCATTTGCCAGGAATATCCAGTCGCTGCCAATGGGGTCTCTTCGTTGCGGAATGTTCGGTTCAACAACATTTGTCTGAAGGCCCCTTGTGCTCACTCCGCGATACTGGAAACCGCGGATACCATAGGAGCCGCTGCCGCCGGCGTAGAACTTCTCAAAGGGCGGCGCATCGCCTACGACGGTCGCCACCGAAAGTTTGGTGGCCAGAATGGTCTTTCGCTCGGCCAAATCCTCATAAAGGGTGAAATATCTCCTGTAGGTGCCGCTGGCGATGCCAAAAGTAAAGTCGCCGGCAACTTGCTCATAAGAGACGTCGAAATTCTGACCGTTTGAAGGATTGAACCTGTTATCGGTAAGGTCTCTGCCGACACCAAGCCGGACGCCCGTGAGAAGATTATTGCCCGCAACATCCTTTATTTCGATTGGTGCCTGGCTGTCAATATCCTTTATCCTGACATTTTCAACGCGTAACCCGATATTCTCCTGCCACTTGTCTTTCTCTCGCTTGCCTAAGCCGACAAATCCTTTTAATCTGTCTTCGTTATAGCATTCGCGCCATCTTTCCCAGCTCGAGCCGGCCAAATCCAAACTGATGGGTTTGTCGTTGAGGTATGGCTCGGTAAAACTGACGGAATATGTGCTCAATTCAGTACCCGGCTGCAGGGCGATTCGCAGGGTTTGCCCGCCCCCCTTTAAGGCCTTGCCTGTGACAAAATCTTCGAAACTTTTGGGCTTATCGCCGATGTCTAAATTTCTCTGCTCATAGGTAATCTGGCCCATAACGCCGCTGTCGCTGGATACGCCGGCGCCCAGCATAATCATACCCGTTTTGCCCTCAATGATACTGACCTGGGCATCCTTTTGACCGGGGGTTGAACCGGACGGCGTAATTGTCGCCCCGTCGCGTTCGGTAAGCAGAGTCTGCTGGAGGTTTTTTTCGAGTTCGCCTTTACCGTCCCCGCGGGCGATATCGCCGTTATACCATTTGCCCGGCTGGAAGTCGTACTCGTCGAGTACACGTCGAACAACCTTGTCCTTGGTCTGCTCATTGCCGGTGATTGTTATCTGGCCTATGCGAAAACGGCCGCCTTCTTTGACCGTGTATTCGAGATCAACCGTCTTGTCTGAAACAAACTTGATGCCCCGCTCGACCTTCGCGTCAATAAAGCCGGTTCCCCTGTATAACTTAGTAAGCTGCTTTGTATCGGTTTCGGCCATTTGCTCGTTATAGGTCTGGCCGTTCAGCAGCGTCAACTGCTCATACAGCTTCTTGCTGTCGTACTGCTCACTGCCGGTAAAAATGGTGTTTTCAACCGAATAAGCGATGCCTTCCTCGATGGCAAAGATTATGCGGATTTTACTCTTGTCGGCGTTGAACTCCCGCTGGGCCTCGATTTTGGCGTTAAGGAACCCTTTTTTCTGATATACCCGCTGGAGCTTCGAAACGTCCTCGTTAAGTTCCTCTTCGTTGTAGTATTTCTGGAACAATACCCAACTGCGGGTGCGGGCCTTGACGGCCTTCTTCAACTCGCCCGATTTAAGGAATTTATTGCCGCTGAATTTTACCGAATCGATTTTTACCCGTGGGCCTTCCTTGACGGTATAAACCAGCTTGCCGGTGGATAATTTTGCGGTATCGAGCGTTATCTCGGTGTATGGGAAACCACTCTGGCGATAAAACTCAAGGATAGTGGTCGCGTAGGTATGCGCCAGGACCGGGTCAAGATAGTCGCCCACCTTAAAGCCGAGCTTTTCCTGCAGCTTTTTACCCTTGAACGCCTTATTGCCAACGAACTCAATCGACCTTATGAGATTTTTTTCGACAACGACAAATGTCAGCTCGATATTCCCGTCAACCGGTTTGGTGTTGTAATAGCAGTATTCGACGCCTTTGACTTCGGCTATCCGCTTCACATCCTCCGCTGTGACGCCCGGATTGAATATGTCGCCCTGCCTTGTGCGGACTTTCGTGAGGATTTCGGAGGCCTTTACGCTGACGTTGCCTTCCACGCGAATGGCAGAAATTATCTGGTTGGAATCCCTGCCTGCCGGACCGGCAGAAATTATCCGGTTGGAATCTCCGCCTGCCGGAACAACAGAAGTTATCTGGTTGGAATCCCTGCCTGCCGGAACAGCAGAAGTTATCTGGTTGGAATCCCCGCCTGCCGGAACAACAGAAGTTATCTGGTTGGAATCCCCGCCTGCCGGAACAGCAGAGATTATCTGGTTGGAATCCCCGCCTGCCGGAACAGCAGAAGTTATCTGGTTGGTATCCTCGCCTGCCGGAACAGCAGAAGTTATCTGGTTGGTATCCTCGCCTGCCGGCCCGGCAGAATTCGCGTCAGCAGCACAGGCGGGCCGAACACAAACCAAGGCAAAACATACCAACATCGAAATCTTACGCCAATGTCTTTTCACTTTTCCCTTTCACCACAAAGATACCAGGACTCGAAGTTTTTCTTCTTACCTTTTTACTTCGTGTCTTCAGGTCTTTGTAGTTTGCTTTTCGCTAATCAAAACGGCGTTTCTTCCCTGGATGGCTCCTGCTGCAAAGCCGTGGATGGTTCATCCACAAACGAAGCAGCATTCCCAAACCGCGTGAATTTATCCAGGAACGTAAGGTCAGCGGTCCCCGTCGGACCGTTTCGCTGCTTGGCGATTATCACGTTGGCGATATTGTTCGGCTCGTAATCCTTTTCTCCGTTGTGATAATAATCCTCGCGGTGCAGCAGCATAACAACGTCGGCGTCCTGCTCGATACTGCCGCTTTCACGAAGGTCGCTCATCTTCGGCAGGTGTCCCTCACGACCTTCAGGCGAACGATTCAACTGACTAAGCACCACAACGGGGATATTCAATTCGCGGGCAAGGGCCTTGAGATAGCGGGATATAGTCGTGATTTCCTGCTGACGCGATTCGACACGAGAATTGCCGAGCTGCATCAACTGCAGGTAATCGACGAATACGCATTTTATGTCATACTGACTTTTCAGACGCCTTGCCTTCGCCCGTAATTCCAGAGGCGTCAGCGTCGAGGTATCATCAACAAATATGGGGGCGGCTGAAAGTATGCCGCAGGCATCGACGAGCCGGCGATAATGTTCCGTGGACAACATCCCCTTTCGCACAAGCTGGCTCTCAACCTGGCTCACGCTGCACAGGAACCGCTCGGCCAACTGCTGCTGGCCCATTTCCAATGAGAAAATGGCAACGGGCGTCTTCTCAACAACACCGATATTTTCCGCGATGTTGAGCGCAAGGGCGGTTTTACCCATACTCGGTCTGCCGGCGATTATAATCATTTCGCCGTTTTGCAGCCCGCAGGTCAACTGGTCGAGCGCCATAAAACCGGTAGCCAGTCCCGTAATGTGTTTCCCGTCACGTTTCTCGATAAGCTCGTATGCGTGCGTAACGAGGTCTTTTATGCCTATCGCCTGCCCGGCGGTGCGTTTGTCGGTAATCGCGAAGATTCGCCGCTCGGCCTCATCGAGTTTCGCAAGGGACTCTCCTGTGGGGTCATAGGCATCATTTAGTATGTCAGTCGCTGTTTGAATCAGCTCGCGTTGCAGTTGCTTGTCTTTTATGATTCCCGCGTAATAGGCGACGTTGGCGGAGCTGGGAACTGAATTGGCAAGCTTGCCTAAGTATTCCACGCCGCCAACCTGTTCGAGTTGTTTGCGGCCTTCAAGCTCATTACGCAACAGAACGCCGTCGATACCATCGCCCCTGTTTTTTTCGTAAAGGGCAATCACCGCGTCGTAAATCAACTGGTGCTCAACCCGATAAAAGGAATCCCGGCCAAGCATCTCAACTACCTGCCCTATGCAGGCAGGGTCAATAATCATCGAACCGAGAACCGCCGCCTCGGCGGCAAGCGACTCAGGCATTATCCTGCTGGTCAACGCCGCCCCCGCGTCTTGCTGTCGCAAGACAGCAGCGGGGGTTACCGTCTCAAGACGCTTCCTCGCCGGCTTTCCCGTATTTTCTCTTATCGTGCCTGCCATTTATTTATCCGCCTGCGGCGGACATTCCGTTGCTATAAAAATTCCGCACAGAGCACTTCCGCTGCCAAGATGAGGATTGTAGATTGCCGAACCCGAACTGTCAAACGTTTATCCGGTGAGATAAAATTACATCGTATTACCGGCTGGTTGCGGGCAAGGTTAATACCTCACGGGATTTATCCGCCTCCCGTAAGGGACGTCTAACAGCGGCAGGCGTGGTTTATCCGCTGAAGGCAGATTTGTAGAAGAATTCGGATTGCTAATTATAAGTCCGTAAGCCAGTTTTCAACAAAAACAGCAATGTCGAACATATCAACCAAACCATCACCGGTGAGGTCTGTTCCGCCGCAGTAAAGATTCGAGTCGGCCTGCATCCATTTGTTAGCCAGCAGGGCAAAATCGGTGAAATCCACGTTCTTGTCATTATTCGTATCGCCAGTGGTAAACTGCCATGCAAGTTTCGGATAACTCACCCCCTCGCATATAGCCCATATATCATTCGACCCGTTGGCCATCTCCCACACAAAATCCCACCCGGCGAAACTCGCCTGCTGTTTCATTTGCATATCCGTCAACGGCGTCCCGATTCCGTTATCCGGTCCGCTTGTGATCAGAAAATAACTGCCGCTTGCGCCGCTCTCACTATATCCTATAAGGCCGCCGAGTCCATCTGAAGAATCTCCAGCGGTGACTGTGCCCGTCGAATAGCAGTTGCTTATATAGCAATTGTCGTTATATCCCACCAGACCGCCAAGCCCCCATGCCCCATCACCGCCGGTTACATTGCCTGTTGAATAGCAATTAATGATATTAGAGCCGCTGGGCAATCCTACCAGACCACCGAGCGCCATGCATCCAGCACCGCCGGTGACACTGCAACTCGAATAGCAATTAATAATATTACCAACGATTGACCAGCTGCCATTGGCCCATCCCACCAAGCCGCCGAGGGCCGATGCCCCATCACCGCCAGTGACAATACCCGCAGAATAGCAATTGCTGATATAGCCGTAGCTGTTTCCTGCCAAACCGCCGACCGCTGTTGTGCCATCGCTGCCGGTTATGATACCGGTAAAATGGCAACTGATGATTCTGCTATAGATGCCGCTGCTTCCTACCAGCCCGCCGATATTGCACGCATCAGATGCTATACCCGTAGAATAGGAATTGTTTATGTCGCCATCGTTATATCCCACCAGCCCGCCAAGATAATCTGCCCCGCCTCCGCTGATAGCGATATTTTCAAGCCGAAGATTATTTATCTCGCCGAAACTGTACCCGAACAAACCCAAATACTCCTTTACGACACCGTTTATAGTCAGGCTGGTGATTTTGTGCCCGGCACCATCAAATGTCCCGACAAAGCTGGTACCGCTTGCAGCAATAACAGCAGCGGAGAATACGGAGTTGCCGGGCAGATTAGGGTCGAGGTCGATATCGGCAGTAAGCACGAAATGTTTGTTATATTCATTCATATCTGCTGCCATAATCAACAGGTCATCAACTGAGCTTATCCTGTAGGGATCATCAGAGCTGCCTGAACCGCCGGAGAACGCGGGATTCATTATCGACCATCTCAGAAGCGGACAACTAACGCCTTCATTTATAGACCAAACGCCTGCGAAATCCCAGCCGGTGAAACTCGCTTGCTGTTTCATCTGTAAATCCGTAAGCGGCTCACCGTAACCGTTATCAGGCCCGGCCACATCAATAAAATAGCTGCTGCTGATATTTCCGCTGTAGTGCGTTCCCGCGAATCCGCCGAACGGTCCTGATCCAGCACCGGCGGTAACAATTCCTGTCGAATAGCAATTTTGGGTATCTCCCCCCGCCCCGGCCCATCCAAAAGCCCCCACAAACCCGCCAATACTCCACGAATTAATTCCGACAGTAACATCACCTGTCGAATAACTATTGGCGACAACACCTTGCTGAGCTCCCGTAAATCCGCCAATGTAGGATGCCTCGTCTCCGCTGGTGATATCGCCGGCCGAATAGCAGCTGCTTATAGTGCCGTCGCTATTGTATCCCACCAGCCCGCCAACGCCGCTTGTCGAGCCGCCGTCAGAAAGAGCGTTTATTGAAATACAATATCTGATACTGGTGCTGTAAACTGCTCCTGCCAGTCCGCCGATGGAGGTTGAATCGTACCCGGCGGAGATAGTTCCTGATGAAAGACAATAGCTTATATCACCGGAATCGCTTTTTCCCACCAGGCCGCCGAAGTCCTCTGCGCGGAGATTGCATGTAATAGTGCTTGCCGAACGGCAATAGCTGATGCTGCCATCTAAGTTATTTCCCACCAGCCCGCCTATGTAATATGACCATTTTTCGGCAGCGATTTTCCCATTCGAACTGCAATTGATTATCCTTCCATTGTAGAGTTTTCCCGCCAGCCCTCCAACGTAGTACGAGAAGCCGCTGCTGGTTATGGAAACATTTTCAAGAACAACATTCTTTATAACGCAGTCCCTTATGAAGCCGAAAAGGCCCAGGTAATCATTTTCCGCTCCGTTAGTATCTATTGTAAGGTTGCTGATTTTATGCCCTGCTCCGTTGAAGAAACCTCTAAATGGATTTCCATCGAAATTGATGCCTGAGTTAACCGTATCAGGAGCGATAACAGCGGTCGCGAAAACCTTATTTCCGGGCAGATTAGGGTCGAGATTGATATCAGCAGTCATAATGAAACATTTGGAATAATCGTTGGCATCGTTTGCCAGTGTCATAAGGTCGGCAACGTTAGCGATTTGGTATGGGTCACCGACGTTACCCGTACCGCCGGAGTATTTGGCCCCCGCTAAAGAGGGGCAGGCAAGATAGACCGACACCACGGCAAGGATTAGAAATGTCAAAATGACCTTCCTCATAACCAAACCCTTTGCCTCCCAACAATAATTCCGGCGCTATTATACCGGATTCTCAGCCGAATCGCAATAAAAAAGGGCGTTATACTCTTTCCGGTACAGCGTAAGGTTTTCGATAGTTGCGGGTCAGCATTTTGTCGGCACGATTGTCAGCGACGAACTTTTCTTTTTTGCCGTCAAAAACAACCGTCCTGCCAAGGCGATACGAGATATTCGCCAGATGAGGCAGCGTCGTTGACATAAAGCCGGTCTCGACAGGGCAATTGAGGTCCTCTTTTTTGCCGCTGCGAAGAGCGGCTATAAAATTCTCGAAATGGCCTTGTGACCCCGCGCCCGCCGGATCGTTCGGATTAGCCGATTCTTCCAGCGTCTCGGAACTTGGCCCCGGCTCATTTTTCCTGCCGAAATACGTCTTCCATACCGAGCCATTGAGGTACATCCAGCCCTTTGTGCCGTAGAAAAGATTGCCCACGCCGACGCCTTCCTGGCGTTTCGTGAACTCCTCAATTGTTTTTGGGGCCATGTTCGGGTCCGCGGCAACTGTCTCAGATTTTTTTATCGCGTCGAAAATGGCCGCTTCGTCGTTGGAGTAAATCCCTCGAACGTCGAACTGCATAATCTTGCCGTCCGCGTATTCGAAAACCGCCGACTGCGTATTGGGCGTCTGCTGGTCGGATTCCGGCCCGAAATACCCGCCCAGAGAAGAAACCTTGACCGGGTGCTCGTTTTTATTCAGCCCCCAGCGTGCGATATCGAACTGGTGAGGCCCCTGGTTGCCTATGTCGCCGTTGCCGTAATCCCAGTTCCAGTGCCAGTTATAATGAAAGCGGTTATAATTGAAAGGCCTCTGCGGCGCGGGGCCGAGCCACATATCATAGTCAACCCTGCCCATATAATCCGCGTCGTAGTTGACGCCCGGATTGTTCCAGACGGAGTACTTATACTGCGGGCCGGTTCCGATGCCGTCCGGGACCTTGCCAATCGTGTCGCGTGCCTTGTAGCACAGTCCGCGAGCCATATAAACCTCGCCTATTCCGCCGTCGTGGAGAAACTTGATTGCCTGCTGAACATTACTGAGTGAGCGATTCTGGAAGCCGCATTCGACGATTCGCCCATACCTGCTCGCCGCCTCAACCATTTTCCGCCCCTCACGGATATTGTGCGAACAGGGTTTCTCGACAAAAACGTGCTTACCCGCCTGGCAGGCCCAAATCGTCGCAAGCGCATGCCAGTGATTCGGCAAAGCCACCGTCACAGCATCTATATCCTTATCCTCGAAAACTCGTCGAAGGTCCCGCTCGGTCGCGGGCGCAAAATGCTGAATATCCTCGACTTTTTTGACCCGCTCGGCAAAAAGGTTCGCGTCAATATCGCATAGCGTTTTTATTTTAACATTCGGGATTCTGGCAAAACCCTCCGCCTGGTTCATACCCCGGCCTCTGACCCCGATTATCGCAATGTTAACACGGTCATTGGCGCCAATGACGCCGCCTTTTGTGCCGGTAACCGCTGTCGGTCTCGCGCAGGAGGTCAGCATTCCTGCCGCAATAGCCCCCGCCGCGAATTGTGTGGTTTTACCTAAAAACTCCCGACGTGATATTTGACTGCTGTTGGATGCCATTTAACTGCTCCTTAAAATCAGATTCCCTAATATGATGCCTATGCTAATTGATTGACCGGGCTTGTCAAAAGTAAAATCAGACCCGCCCCGTTATAAATCCGCGATTTATTGGAAACTTCTGTATCACGATTTTTTCTAACGGGACCCGCCGAAAGTTAATGCGATTCTGCACGGATTTTCTTTGACACATTCAGCGCAGGGCTTTTACAATGCGGTTGCTGCTTGTAACCGTGTATGCGGTTTGAAAACCGGTTTTCCGGTTTGATTGAAAGCGAGGCGGGATTAGGCCGTGAGATGTCCCTTCTGCAAAGAAGAGCAGGATAAAGTAATCGACTCACGCTCCAGCGACGGCGGGCGAATCATCCGGCGCAGACGCCAGTGCCTGGCGTGCAACAAACGCTTCACCACATACGAAAAAACCAGCGAGAGCTTCAGAATGTACGTTATAAAAAAGGACAGCTCCCGCGTTCCTTACGACAGGGAAAAAATTATAGCGGGACTTCAGAAGGCCTGCTATAAAAGGTCTGTCTCCGCCGAGCAGGTTCGCCAGATTGCCGACAAGGTGGAAGAAGACATATTCAGAAATTTCGACAAGGAGGTAACCAGTTCATTCATCGGCGAGAGCGTTATAAAACATCTTCGTGACGTTGATAAAGTGGCGTATATTCGTTTCGCCAGCGTCTATCGCGATTTCAAAGACGCCGGCGAGTTTATTGATGAAATAACTCAGGCAATATCGCAGCCCGACGTGGCAGGACAGCCGAAGCTCTTTCAGTAAGTGGCACGGCCTAAAAGCCCGTGGCCGCATTGGAAATTGTGCGGGAAAACAATTATGACGGCAAGGACGCCAAAATTGACGGTCATCAAGACCGACGGCGCAAAGGAGCCGTACCTTCATACCAAGGTCATCGGCTCCATCGCAAACGCCCTCGGCGCAGCGGGGCAATCTGATATAACCGCCGCACAGGAGCTTGCAGAGGCAGTAACGTTTTTCCTTTACCGCAACGCCACAAACCGGGCCATCAGCGCAAGCGAGATTCTTTCGGTAATAGAGACGGTTCTCGCCGGCACCGGTTTCGAGGAGGCGGCGGTCGCACTTAGCGAACATCACTTCGAGCGAAAGCTAAAACGCTGTCGCATTGAGGTTGTCCGGGGCAGGCCCGCCTCGACTCGCCCGCTCGTCGGGCGAGGCGGGCACAGCGGACTATCGGATGCCGATAACCTTTATACAGACCATTCGGAGCAGACCAGAAGCAGATGGAATAAATCCCGGATTGTCGAATACTTAGTCACTAAGCACCATCTGCACAGGCCCATTGCCAGAACCGTTGCCTCAATGGTAGAAGAAAAGGTCTTCAATATGGGTCTGCTCGTTGTCCCGGCCGGCTTAGTCAAACAACTGGTCTTAAACGACGCCGCCGCCGTCCTTCGGGCACAAAATCAACTGCAAACCGCCTGCGGTGAGCCAAGTCGAACAGCCTGAATGAAAAGAAAAAATCTCTTGCACGATTCGTCTTTGATTGTTAGCTTACGGGCACGGCAAGTCAGGATAAAATGCCGATGTGGTGTTGGGTTAGAGCTATCTTACAGACAAAATTTTTGGAAAGGAGTTGGATTATGAACAAAAGTCAATTTCGCACGATGATGTTAGTGTTGTGCCTTGCAGCCCTGTGCGCTGTAATAGCCGGATGCCAGGAAGAGGCAGCCAGCCCCAAGGCAAAAGAGGTAAACGCAACCGCTGAAAAGGCGCCCGCAGCCGCTGTGAAACCGGCACCAGCAAAGGCAGCGGAGACACCAGCACCTGCACCAAAACCAGCGGAAAAACCAGCCGCTGCAGTCGCTGGCCCGACACTTGGCCCCTTCAATCTTGCAAAGAACTGGGCGGAAGAACAGGGCTTTGTCGTCAACTGGCTTATCTGCGGCGTATTCCCCAACCCCGGTGAAAGACCTGACAATACCGGGTTCAATGTCGATTACCTGAAGAACTATGGCGGCGAAGAGGCCTTCACGCCAACAAATGGAATGGAAATTAAAGGAGGCGGCATAGACGGCAGCGCAACCGTTAAATTCCTGCCTTATGCGACAACAGGCACCGATATCATCTTCGGCGACGTCGCTCATCTCAAAATCGAAAGCAACCAGGAAAAGATTCTGTGTTACTGTGCCTGCTGGCTCGATTCGGACGCGGATAAAGATGTCGAAGTCAGGGTTGGCTCCGATGACGGCTACAAGCTCTGGATTAACCACCAGCTCATCTCCGTACAGCATGTCTATCGCGCAATGGAAATGGACCAGGAAACACATAAGGTAAAACTCAACAAGGGCAAAAATCTGCTCCTAATCAAAGTTGACCAGGACACGGGCGAATACCAGTTTATGCTCCGTGTCGTTGGCGCTGACGGCAAAGAAGCCCCGGGCGTCAAGGTCTGGAACTAAAATCATAGATGCTAATACAACCCGCCGGTCGGCATTTAGCTTATCGGCGGGTTATTTTTTATCACGACAAGCTGCACGGAATCGGTTAAAATACCGCCCACTATGCAGTTAATCGCAGGAAAATCCCGCTTGAAGGGTACAGTGGTTATTCCCGGCTCGAAATCTCACACAATTCGCGCCGTGGCAATCGCCTCATTAGCCAAAGGCGCAAGCACAATCCGCAGCCCGCTCGCCTCGGGCGACACCCTTTCCTCTGTATCCTGCTACCGTTCGCTGGGCGCAAAAATAGACACCTCAAATAACGATTGCTGGAAGGTTACCGGCATCGCGGGGCAGGTCCTCGCCACCAAAGAAATCATAGACGTCGGCAACTCAGGAACAACACTCCGTATTGCTATGGGGTCTGCCGCCCTCGCGCCTGCGGGGCAAACAACCAACTTCACCGGCGATGAACAAATCCAGTCGCGACCCATCGGGCCGCTGATTGACTCACTAAACGAACTGGGTGCAAAATGCGTCGCCACCAAAAACAACGGCAAAGCCCCCGCAACCGTAACAGGCCGGCTAATCGGCGGCAAAACATCAATCGCCGCGTTCAGCAGCCAATATCTCACATCGCTGCTTTTGTGCACGCCCCTTGCTGAAAAAGATACCGAGATTAACGTCACACTGCTCAACGAGCCGGGATACGTTCAGATGACACTCGACTGGCTCGACAAGCAATCCATTAAATACGAGAACAATAATCTGCGGCATTTCAAAATCCGGGGCGCTCAGGGATACAAATCCTTCGACTCGGCTGTCCCCGCTGATTTTTCCAGCGCGACGTTCTTCCTGTGCGCAGCAACACTTGTCGGCGATGGGATAACTCTCAAAGGTCTCGACTTTTCCGACAGCCAGCCCGATAAAGCCGTCGTCGAGTATCTAAAGGCAATGGGTGCTGACATATCGATTGGCAATGATTCGATAACGGTCCGGCAATCGCAGCTTAAAGGCATCGAAATCGATATGAACGCCACGCCCGACGCCCTGCCCGCTATGGCGGTCGTCGGCGCATTCGCCGAAGGCCAAACTCGCCTCGTAAACGTCCCGCAGGCGAGGGCAAAAGAAACAGACCGTATTAAATGTATGGCTGAAGAACTCAAAAAACTCGGCGTCGATACCGAGGAACTGCCTGATGGCCTTATAATCAAACATAGTAAACCAAAACCGGCCGTTCTCGATGGCAGAGGCGACCACCGTATCGTAATGGCCTTGTCGATTGCCGCTATGGCGATGCAAGGCCAGTGCACAATCGGAACCGCCGAGGCAATGAGTGTTACTTTCCCGGAATATGCTAAACTGATGCAAAACCTGGGCGCAAATATGGAACTGAAATAACGGGAGAATAAAATGATTGGTTGTCATATTGGAAGAATGTTTCAGGTAACGGTCGCGGGCGGGTCATATCAGGATGGCCTCACGGCTGTCGTGCAGGGCCATCCGCCGGCAATGCCGCTCTCGGAGCAGGAAATCTACGGGGATTTACTCCTGCGAAAACCCGGCGCAGATGAGCTATCCAGCCCCCGCAAAGAGCCGGACCTGCCAATTATCTACACGGGGCTAAACGCCGAAGACACAATTGAAAACGCGGGCAACAAAAACCATACCAACGGCACGCCTTTGACTATCCTGATACCGAATCTCGACCGGCACTTCGTTCACGTCAAGCAGTATCAGGACACCAACCGCACGCCTCGCCCCGGCCACGCATCCTGGGCGTCATTCGTCAAATACGGCCTCGACGACGATTCAATCGGCGCAGGAATCTTCAGCGGACGATACACCTCGACCATCGTCGCCGCCGGCTACGTCGCAAAAAAAGTCCTCAAAAAATGCGGCATAAACATCTTCGCCTATGTAAAGGAAATCGCAGGCGTCCGATGTCCCGATATCGACCATAATAAGGCGTTCGCATACACCGAGAATTACAAAAAGATGCGATGCGACCTTGACCCGTTCTACCAGGAAATTTACGTCAAAGGCCGGGTCAATATGAATATGCGGTTCCTCGAAAAAGCGGCTGTCTTCGCGCAAATCGAAAAAGAAATCGACGCCATACGCGATAAAACGCCGAAAATTACCGCAAAGGAAGTCAAAAATAAATACGGCGTCCATCACATCCTGAACTGCCCCGATATTGACGCCGCACAGGCGATGACCGACGCCTGCAACAAAATCTCCGCCAGCGGCGACTCAGCGGGCGGCCTGGTGGAGGTAGTCGCATTGGGAGTACCCACGGGATTGGGCGAACCCGTCTTTTACAAGCTCGATGCTGAATTAGGCAGGATGCTCGGTATCGGCGCAGTCAAGGCGGTCGAGGTCGGTGCAGGTATGGCAGTAAAAGATATGACCGGCTGCCAGAACAACGACCAGATGCAGGCCAAAAACGGTAAAGTGGTCTTCGATTCCAACAACGCAGGCGGCATAACCGGAGGCCTGGCGACGGGACAACCGATAGTCGTTCGTCTTGCCGTCAAACCAACGCCTACAATCGCAAAGCCGCAGCATACCATCGACAAATATACCCTCGAAACCAAACAATTAGCGGCGATAACAAGACGGGACCCGACGATTACGGCAAGGATTTGGCCCGTCGCGGAAAATTATACCGCTATCGTGCTGCTCGACCACCTGCTTGCTCACTATGGCTACCAGCACATAAAAGACCTGCACTACGCAAAATAAATGCAATAAAAAAGGCCCCGGTTTTCACCGGGGCCTTTTATTTTCACCATTTCAACACTGCCCGCTGCTATTGCGGAATCGAATGCGTACCGGTGCACGCCGCGTTTTGAGAAGCATCATAGACGCACACATGCCAGCTCAACTGCCTGCCGTACGAACCGCCGACTGCATCAACATACACCTCATAGACAATTTGGTTGGTTCCGTTCCACGTCAGCCGGTAGCTGCCGGAAACAACAGAACCACCTGAAACAACCCTCCCTCCAATAGCAACAGGGTGACCTATAAGAATCGGACGGTACGTCGCCGGAATCACGTTATCGCTGCTGTAAGAAGAATTGCTGCAGATAAAACGAACTTCAAGTTCACTTGTTGGGGTAATATTATCAGTTACACCGGTCACATCAACTATGACCCTGTGCCACCAATCCCATTGGTAGGTAGTCGGGTCCCACTCAAACTGCCCGCTGGCAGTGTTCGGGTCAGTGCGAGCGATGTTTTGGGCCGCTACGGCGACAAATATCGGAGCAGGCGTCGGTGCGTTGACGTCGCCAATATTGCTTACACATGCCGCCTCGGACCATGCGGTTTTGTTATTATATTTGTCTCGCGCCCTGACCCTGAAACAATACTCACCTGTTGGGCTGAGGCCCGTAGCTATATAGCAGGGGTCAACCTGCCAGGCGGTCGGCGTACCGTTTACATCTTCAAACTGGTAATAAACCTGTCCGCTCGCATCGACAGCGGTGCTGGCTGTCATTGTAACCGAGCTCCCGGTTAATGCGCGAGGCGGGATTGCCCAGGTCATAGGATTTGGTGTCGGAGCATTCACATCCTCTCCCAACTCCTCCAGCCAGCAGTATGTAAACTCCTTCAGGTCATCTATTCCGTACCCCACACCCCCTAAATCGTCAACCCACGTCGACGCAAAAACTGCGAAGTCCCTGAAGTCGATAAGATTATCCACGTACAGGTCCCATTTCCTGCAATAGTCCGATATGGGGTAATGATAACCAAGGTCAACAATTCCCGTGTCGGACGTGCCAAGCGTGGAGGTACTATACCTGAACATTCCAAGTGATACGGCAAGGTCTCCGCCCACATTGATACAGGGGCTATCGACCATTTGTCCCGCGGTAATCTGCTGAAGGTGGAAGTCACCGCCGACCGCGTTGACAAACAACGGGTCAACATTTCTGTTGCCGAGCCCCCAGATAAGCGGGCAGCCATCGCTCACAAGCACGCCTGTCTGACCGCCTTCGATATCACTATATGACACGCTGACGGTGCCGCAATAATAATATTCGCCGGTTGTTCCGGATTCGACGAAGCCTATCCCTTCGGCAATCTCATTACCGAGCAAACCCACGTCGTTGTTGTCCCAGAAAATGCTGTTTTTGACGTCGGTTTGGGCTCCGTAAGAACAGTACAAGCCGCCGCCGAATCCCGTGTTGCCGGAGACGCCGAACGCGCCGGTGGCCTGGTTATTGTAGAGCGTGCAGTTCTCGACCGAGACAACCGCTCCCCAGTTGGTGGAAATACCGCCGCCGTCACGGCCCGCCTGGTTACCTGTCAGCAGACAATTCCTGATTATCGTATTAGCATCGCTAACACCGTAAAAATATATGCCGCCGCCCGACGTCGAAGAAGTGTTATTAGTCAGGAAGCAATCGGCAATCACTGAGTCTATCGACGAGCCGAATATACCGCCTCCCTGGCCCGCGATTACATCAACATCATTGGGCGATACGCCGGCAAAGTTATTGCGCAACGTGCAACCTCTGATTTGGCCTGCGCTTTCCATTGCATAAATACCGCCTCCGAGGTACGCGGTGTTACGCATTATGTCGCAATCCAGCACTTGCGGCTCGCCACCCGACCAGAACACGCCGCCGCCCACCGCCGAGTTATTGTCGCTTATCGTGCAGTTTTGAAGCTGAATACTCGCGGTATCTTCGAAGGCGATGCCGCCGCCGTGGCCTAAATACGGGTCTGTGTGGTAAGTAGCATCGGGTCTTGGGGCGACATTACCACTGATAATACACCCGACAAAATTAATATCTGCGTTTGCACTGCAATACACTCCCCCGCCATAGCTGGGTATTCTATAAGCGGTAACTGGGTCAGCACTTACAATACCCTGCGGCCTTGTACCTCCGACACCGCTCATACCGCCCCTGGCGGTATTATTTGTTATATCGCAGTCGATAAAATTGGCCTCGGAATTTGCGTCACAGAAAACGCCGCCGCCGTAGCCGCTGTAGAACCTGTAGTCGCCGATATATTGTTGGCCGTCGGAATTTGTAAGTGCCCACCACGGCTGGGGAGGAATGAACCCATTTTGGTAAGGATTACTATACGAGCCGCCGTAATTGGCGTCCTCATAATCCGCCGCTCTATAATCTGAACCTGAAGAATTGCCGCCGTTACCGGCATTGCCGCCAACAACCGTACAATTAGTGATAGTGCAGTTGATTAAGGTCGGGTTGGCGAAAGGTGCAATATAGATACCGCCGCCTCTTGCCCAGCCGGCCCAGCCGCCGCGACCCGCAGGATTAGTAGCATCTGCATTACCGCCGCTGCCTGCATTACCACCTGTTATAGTCGTGTCTCTGATTACGCAATTCTTTATAGTCGGGCTTGCGCCAGAATTGATATATACCGCCCCGCCCGCTAAGCCGCCGCCGTCAGGCCCGTTTTGGCCGGCCACTGTGGCATCCTGAGAAGCTACTCTGTACCAAGTGCCTCCCGTAATGGTAAAACCATCCAATACAGTGTTACTGTCCGCCCCGCTATCAAATTCAATCGCCTGATTGGCAAATCCCGTCGAGTCAATTATTGTCGCTGCGACCACACAGGGGTCGTCAGGATTCGTACTTACTATAGTTATTTCCTTGTTGATTGTAATCTGGTTGCCGCGATATACACCGCTGGCGACGCTTACGACATCACCTGAACGGGCCGCCGAGACCGCCGCCTGAATCGTAGTAAAATCGCCAGGAACGGTCCTTGTCTGCGGTAAACTGAATGTGACCCTGACAGTTTTGTCTCCGCTCATTGTAACAGTATTGGTTCGGGTAAACAAACCATCGTTGTCCGTGCCATTCCAGCTCTCAATTCTATAACCGGCAGCCGGTGTCGCGGTAAGCGTGACCGCCGTCCCGCGAGAATAAATACCGCTGGCAGGCGTAACTGTGCCTCCGCTATTCGAGATAACCGTCAGGTCGCAGGTATTCCTTACAAAGGTCACAGTGACCGTCTTATTTGTATTCATAAGCACAGTATTCTCGGTGCCGGTGAGCGTATCATCGTCTGTTCCGCTCCAGAGGATCTCGTAGCCGGTCGGCGGAGTGCTGACCTCCAAATGAACCGTCGTGAACCAGAACCAGTTGGATGGGTTGCTGACCGGGCTGATAATCGTCGGCCCAGTAGCGTTGATGCCCAGCTGATACTGCACGGGCACAAAAGGCGGATAGTGATAACCCATATCCACTGTGCAAACATCAGGCACGCTGTCGACTCTGGTAGTATAACCGGAAAGATTGATATCAGGGCTGTCGACGTTATCGCTACCCGCATCCGCGCAGGGACTGTTGATGAGCTGGCCCGCGTCAATCTGGCTGAGGAAGAAACCGCCAATAAACAGGGGGTCTGCGTTGATATTGTGACTATCAGGCCACCAGGTAAACGTGCTCGGGTCCCAGTTGATTGTGTTGTTTGGCCCGATGAAAATCGGGGCTGGTATCTGCGATAATAGACCGATTGCACCGAGAACGGCGTCCCGTACCGTATTGGAGTCCGTGGCCAAAATGAGTGTACCACCGGTTCCGACGGCTACAGGCCTCATAGCGTTTTCTGCATCTGGGTCGCCACGAATTACCACGGGAATAATATGAATCAGGTTTTCGCTGTTTGCAGCCGTGATAATATCATTAAGTACATAATTCGTATATGGCTCCGGATCGTGCGGCGGCGCATCGCTCAAAACCAGAATCACCCTCATAACCTTGTTGCCTTGGCGCCAATCACCCAGCCCGGGGGAATTGGGGTCAATATAGTTCGCATAACCATTGGCTGTTAATCTTGCCACAAGAGCATTGGCATCGATACTATGCATCAATGCCGTATATATCGCTTCAGGGGTATCTGCCCCACCACCGGCAGCCATTGGCTGAAGGCCACTGATAAGTATATTAGCATCGGTTGTGAACTTCACCCTGTCTCTGTAGGCCCAGTCGCCTGGGGAACCATGGTTCCCGTCGGGGTAATCACGGAAATCGACAAGAGCAAGCCGGTAATCAGCATACTGCGCGGCAATCGCGTTAGTAATCTGCCTGGCGGCCGTTTTGATCGCATCAATATCGCCACCCATACTGCCGGTTGTGTCGAAACAGATAACGAAGTCCAGGGCATTGATATTATTGCTCCACGCGCACGGATCGTTTGAGTCCTGGACGTCGCTGTAAAGCACCTGCATGCCCGCGGGCGGCTCAATGCCGCTTACGGCGATTTGACTGCCGCTTGAGCCGATGCCGGCCTGGTTGCCCCAGATTATGCTGTTGAGGATGTTGACATAGCTGCCGTAGGAGCTAAACAGACCACCGCCCAAACCGGAAACCCTGTTATTGAAAATCGTGCAATTGACAACGTTGGTGTCGCAGTACCAGCTGGCGGAAATACCGCCGCCATCCAGATCTGCGATGTTGCCGGTTATCAGGCAGTTTTTGATTAATATGCTGTTGCCGCCTTCGAACTCATTGCCGTCAATGTTCTTGCTTGACAGGTAAATACCGCCGCCGCTTCCTGTGGAGTGGTTATTGGCAATGTTGCTGTCAACGACTTCGATATTGGCGCCCAGCGCCGTTATTGCGCCTCCCTGGGCGGTCTCAAAAGTCGCTACGTTGCCGATAAAGTTGCATTCTCTGATCTCGGAGATGCCCTGGGAGAAGAGTATGGCGCCTCCGTAGAGGGCGGAGTTATCAATGAAATCGGAGCCGATAATCTCGGGGAACGCCTCGTCCTGATACATAGCTCCGCCTACGGTAGCGAGGTTTTGTTGGAATGAGCAATTCGTAAACAGCGGGGCGGCGCCATTTTCAAAAGCGACGGCTCCGCCGTAACTGAGAGTCGGATAGGCAGCGACGGTAACGCCGCCACTGGTATAGGTAGGCGAGCCGTTGATATCAGCGGTGTTGTTAATAAAGCTGCAGCCGGTAAAAGTGGGAGCGCTGCCGGAGCTTGCGTAGATTGCGCCGCCGAAGGACTGTATTTTGTAATGGGAGTAAGGCCAGCCGGGCACAAAGGGATTATTGCCGCTTATGCCGCAACTGCCGCCGATGGCGATATTATTACTAAAACTGCAGTCGTTAAACTCCGCCGTAGAGCCATCATCGCAGAAAACCGCGCCGCCGTAGCCGCTGTATTTCCAATAATCGAGGCGCTGGTATTGCCACCAGGGTGCATTTTTGTCGCCCCAGCCGCCGCCATGCCCCGGATAGTTAGTCGTAGAGCCAGCGGCGCCGTTACCGCCGTCGCCGCCTCGCGCAATGCATCTGGTAAACAGGCAATTTTCAAACAGCGGATTGCTTGAGGGGCCGCAGTAAGCGCCGCCGCCCAGCGCCATGCCGCCAGGGCCGCCGCTGCCGCTATATATATTTCCGGGGATTACTCCGGCGGAGCCGTCGGCACCGTGAATACCGCGGGCGATGCAGTTGGAGAATACGCAGTAGCGAACCGTGGGCGAGGCGCGGCCGTTCAATGTTATACCTGCGCCGGGTGTCTCAGGACCGGGCTGGCCGTCAGTACCCGGAGTTGTCGGAGTGGTCACTTTCCAATTCCCATTCGGGTCAAAGAGGTCGGTGCCCCAGTAGGTAGTATCGCGGATGGTTATTCCCTGAATGATACAATGGCGGGAGACGTTCCATACGTCTATACGGGCGATTATGCTGGTCGCCGCAGGATTCTCAGGGGTGGTGCTGGTCAAAGTAATATCCTTGTTTATCAAAAGATATGGCCAGTCATATCCGACGGTGTACCCTGCCGACGTCGTTCCGGAAGGAGGAGGTTCGGCGAGAACATATGTTCCGGGTGTAAGCATTACAATATCACCGTCATTGGCGTCATTAACCGCCTGCTGGATTATAGGATAGTTGGCGTTGCCGCCGACGTAAAGGATTCTGGGTGCGTAGAATCTGACCGTAACGGTCTTGTGGGTTGTCATAGTTACAGTGTTGGTTTTTGCCTCGGAATAATCATCGTCTGTTCCCGTCCAGGAGACAGCATTCGAAGGATTGGCAGGCACGGCAGTCAGATTGACGACCTCATTGAAGTTATACAGGGGCTTATTGGGGTCGATTATAACGGACCCCTGGCCTATTATAGTAACAGTCAGGTAATAATACATTCCCTTCGGCTGAAACGCGACTACGACCTTTTTATCCGAATTCATCAAAACGGTGTTGGTCGGAGACGTCGAAGTGTCGTCGTCGGTGCCGCTCCAGTACCATACTTTGTAGTTCGGTTCCGGAATCGCCGTGAGAATTACTTCAGTTCCCTGATTGACCGACTGAGTGTTGGGGTCGTTAATATCAAATGGGTTGTCGCCGTCAGATTGGGCGTTAAGCCGGCCGTTTTGTCCGTGACCGATATTATATACCCCGGTAGTCAACTGATATTGTGTTGGAGTTCCCGTCTTATAGTGATAGCCCAAATCGACGGTGCCTGTGTCCTCCACCAAGTCCGTACGCGTGGTAAGACGTGTGTTAAGCGTGGGGTCGACATCTGATTCCAGATCGCTGGCCAAAATATCTCCGGCATCGACGCAGGGGCTGTTGGTGAGCTGGCCCGCCGGCATCTGGCTGAGATAGTAGGTTCTTTCACTGACGCTGGTTTCTGCAAACAAGGGGTCTGCGTCGAAGCTGCCGTACATCCACCAGACCGCCGCATATGCGCCGGGTTCGATATATACCTGGCCTTCGCCGCCTTCGACGTCGCTGTAGCTGACATCGACGTCAGCGAAAGGTCCGCCGGGGTCGGGTGAAGAGCCGAAAATTGAGCCAACGGCTATTTGCCGGCCACTTAGGGCGGAATTACCCCATAGGATGCTGTCCTCGATTTCGACCCAGGCAAAGTATTCGGCGTCGCTTACGCCTCCGCCTGCGCTATGTACAGAGTCCGTGGCGGAATTGTACGCGATGGTGCAGTTATGCAACTGCATCCAGGCGCCGCTGTTATTGGACAAGCCGCCGCCTTCGAAGTTAGCAGTGTTATCAGTAATAAGACAATTGCTGAAATCGAGGGGTAAAGTTACCCAGCCCTCCGAAAAGACGGCGCCGCCGTTTTCGGCGGCAGAGTTACTTTTCAGAGTGCAATCGGCAACTTCACCGGTTGTATTCCACAAGGCAAGTCCGCCGCCTATGCCGCTGGGGGCGACTGCTGAATTGCTGGTTATATCAGTGCCGCGAATATCAACCTGTAGGTTGACGCCGGCGATTGCGCCGCCTTCCTGGGCCTGGTTTTCGCTAAAGTTGCAATCATCGATTGTCGCAATGGTGGTATCGAGATAAAATCCGCCTCCGTAGCCGGCATTAGTTCCGGCGCCGGCGGTATTACCCGTGATATTGGAGTTGTATGCCTCGAAAGTACCGGTGCCGCCAAAAAATCCAGCCATGCCGCCACCATCGACGACCGTAGTATTGCCCGTCAGCTTACAGTTTTGAAGGACTAATCCCCCTGCACCCCCATAGACGATACCGCCTCCAACAGTATCGGAGCTATTTCCGGTAAAGTTACAGTCGGCCATTGTTGTAGTTGCTGTGCCGTATACATCAAGGCAGATACCGCCGCCGTAACCATCTTTATATATCCCCCCCTCTGTATCTTCTTGTGACCTGTTCTGAGTAAAAGTGGTAGAGCTGATATTAACTGCGGCACTTCCTACCGCGTCATAGACGCCGCCGCCATATGCTTGGCCAAAATTGCCGCCATAGGCGGGCTGGCCACTCGGATTGCCGGTTCCCGGTGATCCTGGCGAGCCATAAGAGGTTACTACATGTGCATTACAATTGTTAATAATGCAGCCGATAATCGTGGGATTGCTGCCTAAAACAGCGCAAATGCCGCCGCCCGCGACAAAGTTGACGTCAGCACCTCTACCGGCATTACCGCCTGCGGCCGGGCCAAGATTGGGGTCATTTCCGCCGTTGCCGCCGTTGCCGCCGTTGCCGGGCAACCCTGACAGGGCAGAACCACCTGTGATGGTGCAATTCTTAATAACGGGATTACTTCCAGAAGAACAATATATTGCCCCTCCTAATGCAGAGCCGCTGTCGCCGCCGTTGCCTCCACTTTGACCGGGCGTGGCAGGCTTCGATGGGGCAGGTGGAGTGGCACAAGGGTCGGCAGCCTGGAAATCGTTGCCGTCGTTACCATCGGCTCCGAGACCGCCGTTGCCGCCTTCTACGATACAATTTATGAAGACACAGTTACGAATAGTAGGGCTGCCGGTACCGGTACCCCAATTGTCAGGTATTCCTAATACGAAGCAGGGGTCAGGGTTAGGCCCGCAAAGTATTGCCGCGCCTGCAGCAGTATAACCGGGAAGGGCGTTTATGTCGGGGAGATTAGCATCACCGTTTCTGCCCTGATGGGCTTTTACATAAGCGTTTCTTATCGTGAAGCCGGCAAGGATACTACTTGGGCCTTCACCGTTATCAAAAATAAAAGCTCTCCTCGGCCCAGTGGGATCTATGGCGCCGTTGCAGTCGATAATGGTTGCGGCCACCACATCGGGATTTTCGGGGTTGGTGCTTCTTACGGTTATCGCTTTGCCGTGAAAGCGAAGGTTTATATTTCCCGAAAGGCCGCGGAAATTAATACCCTGGTAGTAATAAGGAGGAACCGGGTATGGGCTGACCTCGACAATGTCGCCTGTATTTGCGGCATCGATAGCGCTCTGGATAGTTAAATATTGGGAGGGTACGTGCAGAATTCTGGGGCCAGTTGCGGTTGTCAATGTTACATAAACATCGGGTTGGGACCAGCCCGTTTCGTTTCCAAGATTATCTTTGACCTTGCAATTAAAGACGTATGTGTGATTTAGCGTGATACCGGAAGTGATATCAGGCATAGTTCCGTCGGCGCTGTTCTTCCAGCCGCTGTCAATAACTGTTCCTGGTGTCAAGGTATCGTAGTATTGGTATTTGAACAGCTCGCCGTTTTCATCGGTGCCCTTGCCCTTGATTTTCATACGGAGGACGAGCGGGCTCGGCCGAATCAATATGGGCTGTATAGCCCATTGAGCGGGACTGGGCGCAGGGGGCAGGTTATCTGTAACGGCTGCAGTAGTTGCATACATCGTGTTTGACCAGGCGGTTTCATTGTGATTTGTCGATTTATCACGCGCCTTGACTCTGAAGCCGTAAGTTTTGCCGTGTTTGATTTTACTCTCGGCGGGATCCTTGAATACATAAAGCGTATTTGGCTCCCAGCCGCTGTTTATATTCGCGTCATTGACGCATTCGAAGTAATATTCGACGTTGGAACGGTCTATTTCGTTTAGGGCCTCCATCGCAATAGTATGCAGACCAGTCGCCACCGGCGGCGTAAGCCATCCGGCGGTACTCGGGGTGGGAGGAGTGGTGTCGTGCTGGGCTTCCTGAGCCGCCGCAGCCAGGTTCAGCCGACCGCCTGATACACAAAGGCCCGGCAGGGTCTTGTCAACGGTATTCAAAAGGATTTGTTTAACCTGTGAAGCGGTCAATGTAGAGTCAATTGATAATAACAATGCGCACGCCCCCGCCACATGCGGAGAGGCCATTGAGGTACCTGCCATATACATATACCCGCCGCCGGGGTACGTGCTGAGAATATCACCTGTGCCACCTAATCCGCCTCCGCCCGGTGCGCCGAGGTCAACCGTCATAAGACCATAGTTTGAATAGTACGCCTGAGCGTCGGTGTTAGTCGTGGCCATTACCGAGATGACGTTACCGAGGTCAAAACTTGCAGGATATACCGGCGATGCATCGTTATTGTTGCCGCTATTGCCCGCTGCGGCAACAAAAATCACGTTGGCATCTCTCGCGGCAGCAATGGCGTCATAAAGAGGTTGCAAATAACTGACCGGCACCCCCGGACTGTACCCCCAGGAGGCGTTAATTACCTTAGCGCCATTCGATACGGCATACTGAATGCCAGATATCGAATCTGATAGAGAGCCACTACCATTGGCGTCCAAGATTTTTACCGCCATAATTTTGACGTGCCAGCATACGCCGGCCACACCAAGTCCATTGTTGCCGACGGCGCCGATAGTGCCAGAAACGTGAGTGCCGTGGCCTTCGTCATCCATTGGGTCATTGTCGTCGTTGACAAAATCATGGCCGTGGAAGCCGTTGGCGTTGGTCCACATATTGGCGGTCAGGTCAGGATGGTTATAATCGACACCTGTGTCGGTAACCGCAACGATAATATTGCCGTTGCCGGTGGAGATATCCCACGCTCCGGGAGCGTCGATATCCGCGCCTGATGTTCCGCCGGCCTGTCCTGTATTGTGCATCCCCCATAAATTGCTGAACATCGTATCATTCGGAACGACGAAAATGTGTGATACATAATCCGGTCCAGCATACATAACGGATGACGATTGTTTTAGAGAAGCCATGGCATTTTCGACGGACACACCCGCCGGCAGCGAGACCAGCGTCAGGCCATGGACGAGCGTGTATTCACTCTTGACCGGTGAGCCGGTAGTACCCAAGACGGATTTCAGTATAGTGTTTTTGGCTGAAGTGTTTGGGTCATTTGCAAAACGCACAAGAATGACGCCGGGTTTATAAGCGGGCTGGTCAGCCAACAATAAAGAATTTGCGGCCAATAAGGCCACTAAGCCAATCAAAATCTTGCGATTTATCATTTACTATGCTCCTCGCGATCTCGAGCCACCAATTTATGGCTGCCCACCAGGTCCAGCCATTATTCAAGTCCACATTCCTGGTAATTCGTTACACTTTTTCTGCGTATATGGACAGTTTTTTTGATGGAACCCCTATTACTGGCTCTCCATAGCCGCGATGGCCTCCGCGTCGGCCTCCTCCTGCAGGATAATTGTTGGCTTGACCAGAATCAGCAGAATTTTCTGGTCGGCAACCTTGCTGCGGTTAGTAAATAACCTTCCGATAATCGGTATTTTGCTTAGCACGGGCACGCCTACCTCTGTCTCTGTTGCGGCCGTTTGTTTCAACCCGCCGAGCAGCAGCGTCCCGCCATCTGGCACGCTGACCCTTGTTCTGACCCTGGAGCGTTCCGTCTGAGGCAGCGTCACATGATATTGAAGAACCACAGGGGCTGCGGTACCGTTGCCCGGGAAGGGCGCATCAACCAATGAGGTTTCGTAGCCCAGGAAATCCCACAGTTCGGCGCTTATATTAAGCAACACGTGCTTCCTGTCGGGGGTGATAGTCGGAGTAATATTAAGAGTAGGACCTGTGGGTATGTAGAAGGTGTTGTTCTGGAGGGAGCTGGTGCCGCCGCCAATACCGCCAGTGCCGCTAGTGCCGCCAACGCTGTAATTGTTGTAGCTGATGTCCGGCGGCGCGGGAGAGCGAATAGTTCGCCTTACTTGTAGCGTAGCGGATTCGCCGCTGAGCACCGTAACTTTCGGAGCGACCAGCGACTCGGAATCGCGGTGCGCCTGGGTTGCCCTGATGAGGAAGTTCGCTTCGAGACCGTCAAGCACGCCGCCGAACTTGCCGCCAAAGTAGCCCAGAAGAGCGCCTTGGGATATGGACTGCGGAGACGCTGCGGGATAACCAGGCGGGAATTGAACAGGACTCTTGCTGATATCAAAACTGCCGGTTACGCCCGTCGCCTGGGGCTCGGCCATATCAAAGGAGGACTGCGTAGTCCACTGGGAGGTGCTGCCTAAACTACTGAGATATATATTGCCCCAGGAATCGAGACCGATTTCCTCAAGGAAGTTCTCGCCGACTACCAGGAACCTGGCCTCAATGGAAACCTGATGTCCGAGAGCTTTACGCATCTCCAGCAGCAACTTGACTATTTCAAGATGGTTCTCAGGCGTCTGCGAAACAACGAGTTTTTTGCTTTCGTAAGCGGTTATGGTTGCCTCTCCGCCGGCATCATACCAGCTCGTGGGAGCAACCGTATTCTGAATGAGAGTAACGAGAGCATTTATCCGGTCAAGGGCCTCGGCACTAAGGGTTTGCCTATCGATATCTGTATCGGTCTCCCCGAATTCTTCATAGTAAGTGCCTCCAGTGCTATTGCCACCACCACCGCCACCGCCACCACCGCCGCCACCACCGCCCCCACCGCCGCCCCCACCACCACCGGTGCCAGCACCGCCGCCTTGCCCGCC